>NZ_VOBQ01000015.1 GCF_007833165.1 Caenimonas sedimenti
CCCGCAGGCGAACCCCAGCTGCCACCGCTGCCATTGCTGGGGTTCGCCTGCGGGCTCACCACCAGCCTACGCGGGGTTCCGACATCACCGCAGTAAGCCACCCAGTCGTCGCCGCGCGCGAAACCCACCAGCACCAGGCCGGCGGCTTCGGCGGTGCGGACGGCCAGTGCTGTGGGCGCCGAGACTGCCGCCAGGGCGCCGACGCCGGCGCGCACGGTCTTCTGCACCATCTCGTAGCTGGCCCGGCTGGTGACGGCGATGAAACCGGTCGCCGGGTCGCGCCGCGAGCGCGCGAGCGCGCCGATGAGCTTGTCGAGTGCGTTGTGCCGGCCGACGTCTTCGCGCACGAGTTCGACGCTGCCGTCCGCATCGCACCAGGCGGCGGCGTGGGTGGCGCCGGTGGCCGACTGCAGCGCCTGCTGCTGGCGCATCTCGCGCAGGGCGCGCGTCAATGCTTCACGGGCCAGCGCGAAGGGCCGCACGCGCTGCTCGATCCGCGGCAGGGCCTGCGCCAGGCTCTCCACGCCGCACAGGCCGCAACCCGTGCGGCCGGCCAGCGTCCGGCGGCGCTCCTTCAACCGAACCAGGCACCGCGCCGCCACGTCGATGTGCAGCACGATGCCGTCCGACGTGCTCTCAGGCATGATGTCGTGCATGTCGCCCGCCCGGTCCACGATCCCTTCCGATAGCGAGAAGCCGAGCGCGAAGTCCTCCAGGTCCAGTGGCGTCGCCAGCATCACGGCATGCGAGATGCCGTTGTATTGCAGCGCAATGGGCACCTCGTCGGCCACCCAGTCGGCCACGGTCCGCGCGACGCCGCCGCGGCAGGCGAGCGCCTGCACCGGCACCGCGCCGGGAAGCGCATGCGGTTGCCGCGCCGACATCACTTCGCAGGCACGGAGTCGTGCCGTTGCGCCAGCAGTTCCAGCTGCCGGTCGTTGAAGCGCTGGTAGCCGCGCTGCCATTCGGACGGTTGCGCCACCTTGCTGATCTGCACCGCCGTCACCTTGTACTCGGGGCAGTTGGTCGCCCAGTCCGAGTTCTCGGTGGTGATCACGTTCGCGCCCGACTCGGGAAAGTGGAAGGTGGTGTAGACCACGCCCGGCTGCATGCGCTCGCTCACAACGGCGCGCAGCACGGTTTCGCCGGCACGGCTGGCGATGCCCACCCAGTCGCCGTCGTTCACGCCGCGCTCCTCGGCGTCGTGCGGGTGGATCTCCAGCCGGTCCTCGTCGTGCCACTCGTTGTTGGGCGTGCGGCGGGTCTGCGCGCCCACGTTGTACTGGCTCAGGATGCGTCCGGTGGTGAGCACCAGCGGGAAGCGCTTGGTCACCTTCTCGGACGAGGGGACGTACTGCGTGATCACGAAGCGGCCCTTGCCGCGCGAGAACCCATCGACGTGCATGATCGGCGTGCCGGCTTCCGCCGTGTCGTCGTTGCAGGGCCACTGCACGCTGCCCAGCTTGTCGAGCTTCGCGTAGCTGACGCCGTGGAACGTGGGCGTCAAGGCGGCGATCTCGTCCATGATCTGCGACGGGTGCGTGTACTTCATCGCGTAGCCCAGCGCGTTCGACAGCTTGACCGTCACTTCCCAGTCGGCCAGCCCGCCCAGCGGTTTCATCACCTTGCGCACGCGCGAGATGCGGCGCTCGGCGTTGGTGAAGGTTCCGTCCTTCTCGACGAACGAGGAGCCCGGCAGGAACACGTGGGCGTACTTGGCGGTCTCGTTCAGGAACAGGTCCTGCACCACCAGGCACTCCAGCTGGGCCAGCGCGCCTGTGACGTGCTGCGTGTTGGGGTCGGATTGCACGATGTCCTCGCCCTGCACGTAGAGCGCGCGGAATGTGCCCTCGCTGGCGGCGTCGAACATGTTGGGGATGCGCAGGCCGGGCTCCGACGGCAGGGGCACGCCCCAGGCGTCCTCGAACTGCATGCGCACCGTGGTGTCCGACACGTGGCGGTAGCCGGGCAGCTCGTGCGGGAACGAGCCCATGTCGCACGCACCCTGCACGTTGTTCTGGCCGCGCAGCGGGTTCACGCCCACGCCTTCGCGGCCGACGTTGCCGGTGGCCATGGCCAGGTTGGCGATGCCCATCACCATGGTCGAGCCCTGGGCGTGCTCGGTGACGCCGAGGCCGTAGTAGATCGCTGCGTTCCCGCCGGTCGCGTAGAGCCGGGCGGCGCCGCGCACCTGGTCGGCCGGCACGCCGGTGATGATGGCTGTGGCCTCGGGCGAGTTCTCCTCGCGCGCCACGAACTCCTGCCATTCGCGGAACGACTTCTCGTCGCAGCGTTCACCGATGTAGTCCGCCGCCACCAGGCCTTCGGTCACCACCACGTGGGCCAGTGCCGTGATCAAGGCGACGTTGGTGCCGGGCTTCAGCTGCAGGTGGAAGTCGGCGCGCACATGCGGCGAAGCCACCAAGTCGATCCGGCGCGGGTCGGCCACGATCAGCCGCGCGCCCGCGCGGATGCGCTTCTTCATGCGCGAGGCGAACACCGGGTGGGCATCGGTCGGGTTGGCGCCGATCACCAGGATCACGTCGGACTGCTCGACCGACTTGAAGGTCTGGGTGCCGGCCGATTCACCGAAGGTCTGCTTCAAGCCGTAGCCGGTGGGCGAATGGCAGACGCGCGCGCAGGTGTCGACGTTGTTGTTGCCGAAAGCGGCCCGCACCAGCTTCTGCACCAGGTAGGTCTCTTCGTTGGTGCAGCGCGAGGAGGTGATGCCGCCGATCGAATCCTTGCCATGGCGCAGCTGGATCTGGCGGAACTGGTTGGCGGCGTACCCGATGGCCTCGTCCCAGCTGACTTCGCGCCACGGGTCGGTGATGCGCTCGCGGATCATCGGCTTGGTGATGCGGTCCTTGTGCGTGGCGTAGCCCCAGGCGAAGCGGCCCTTCACGCACGAGTGGCCTTCGTTCGCCTTGCCGTCCTTCCAGGGCGTCATGCGCACCACCTGCTCGCCCTTCACCTCGGCCTTGAAGCCGCAGCCCACGCCGCAGTAGGCGCAGGTGGTGATGATACTTTTGGTCGGCATGCCCAGCGAAATCACGCTCTTGTCCTGCAGCGTCGCCGTGGGGCAGGCCTGCACGCAGGCGCCGCAGCTGACGCATTCGCTGTCCATGAAAGCCTGGTCCTGGCCGGGCGACACGCGTGACTCGAAGCCGCGGCCACTGATCGTGAGCGCGAACGTGCCCTGCGTTTCCTCGCAGGCCCGCACGCAGCGGTTGCAGACGATGCACTTGCTGGGTTCGTAGGTGAAGTACGGGTTCGATTCGTCCTTCTTGGCCTGCAGGTGGTTGGCGCCGTCGAAGCCGTAGCGCACGTTGCGCAGGCCCACGGCGCCGGCCATGTCCTGCAGCTCGCAATCGCCGTTGGCGCTGCAGGTCAGGCAGTCCAGCGGGTGGTCCGAGATGTAGAGCTCCATCACGTCGTGCCGCAGCTTGGCCAGCTTGTCGGTTTGCGTGCGGACGTTCATGCCGGCTTCGGCCGGCGTGGTGCACGACGCCGGGTAGCCGCGCCGGCCTTCGATCTCGACCAGGCACATGCGGCAGCTGCCGAACGGCTCCAGGCTGTCGGTGGCGCACAGCTTGGGCACGGAGATGCCGGCCTCGATGGCGGCGCGCATCAGCGAGGTGCCGGCCGGGACGGTGACGGCCTGGCCGTCGATCTGCAGCGAGACGGTCTCGCCCGAGGCGCTCAAGCGGGCCGGGGTGCCGCAGTCGGTGTCGCAATTGCAAGGCATCTTGTTGTTTCCTCAGGCGGCGCGTTCTTCTTCGTCCAGGAGGCCGAAGTCTTGCGGGTAGTGGTTCAGGGCGGAGAGCACGGGGTAGGGCGTCATGCCGCCCATCGCGCAGAGGCTGCCGTGCAGCATCGTGTCGCACAGCTCGCGCAACAGGCGCACCTGCTGCGGCCGGTTGTGGTTGAGGGTGATCTTGTCGATCACTTCGACACCGCGGGTGGAACCGATGCGGCAGGGCGTGCACTTGCCGCAGGATTCGACGGCGCAGAACTCCATCGCGAAGCGCGCGAGCTGCGACATGTCGGCCGTGTCGTCGTGCACCACGATGCCACCGTGGCCCAGCACCAGCCCCTTGGCGGTGTAGGCGTCGTAGTCGAGCGGCAGATCCCACTCGGCCTCGGGCACGTAGGCGCCCAGGGGGCCGCCCACCTGGACGGCCTTCACAGGCCGGCCGCTCGCCGTGCCGCCGCCGATGTCGAACACCAGTTCGCGCAGCGTGAGCCCGAAGGGCAGCTCGTAGAGGCCGCCGTGCTTGATGTTGCCGGCCAGCTGGAAGGGCAGCGTGCCGCGCGAGCGGCCGGTGCCGAAATCACGATAGAACGCGGGCCCGTGCTCCAGGATCGTCGGCACGGCCGCGAAGCTCAGCACGTTGTTGATGACCGTGGGTCGGCCGAACAGCCCGCTGATCGCAGGCAGCGGCGGCTTGGCGCGCACGATGCCGCGCCTGCCTTCCAGGCTCTCCAGCATCGCCGTCTCTTCGCCGCACACGTAGGAGCCGCCGCCCACGCGCACTTCGATGTCGAAGGCCGGGCCGGTGCCCAGCAGACGGGCGCCCAGCACGCCGGCTTCGCGCGCGGCCTGGAGCGCGGCCTCGAAGGTGGCGATGGCGTGCGGGTATTCGGAGCGGATGTAGACGAACCCCTTGTCCGCGCCGACGGCCAGAGCCGCGATCGCCATGCCTTCGATGAGCAGGTAGGGGTCGCCTTCCATCAGCATGCGATCGGCGAAGGTGCCGGAGTCGCCCTCGTCGGCGTTGCACACCACGTATTTGCGCGGGCCGGGCGCCGCGGCCACCGTGCGCCATTTGATGCCGGCCGGAAAGGCCGCGCCGCCGCGGCCACGCAGGCCGGAGTCCAGCACCTGCTGCACGATGTCGGCCGGCGGCAGGGCCAGCGCGTTGCGCAGCCCGGCCCAGTAGACGGGCGCGAGCGGGTCGTCCAGGCCGCAGCGGGCGAAGGTCAGCCGCTGCTGACGTGCGAAGGCTGGTAGCTGGTCGACGGGGCCGTGGCGCAACGCGTGCGCGCCGCCCCTGAGCAAGCCGGCGCCGAACAGCGCGGGCACGTCTTCGGGCGTGACCGGGCCGTAGGCGATGCGGCCGGCCGGCGTTTCCACTTCCACCAGCGGTTCCAGCCAGAGCAGGCCGCGCGAGCCGTTGCGCACGATGCGCACGCGCTGGTCGTGCGCGACGGCGTGCGCCTCGATCGCCGCGGCCACGGCATCGGCGCCGGCGGCCAGTGCGGCGGCATCGCGCGGTACGTAGATGACGGTGGCGCCGCTCATGACGCGCACCGCTTGTCCACCAGCGCCGCCAGCCGCTCGGGCGTCATGCGCGCATGGAGCTTGTCATCGAGCAGCACCGCCGGCGACTGCGCGCACAGACCGAGGCAGTAGACCGCCTCGACGGTGCAGCGATGCGCTTCGTGCTGGCGCGCATGGGCCAGCAGTTCCTCGCCGCCCATGGAGCGGCAGGCCTCGGCGCGGCACACCTGCAGCACCGGGCCCCGGGCCGGCTCCTGCCGGAAGTGGTGGTAGTAGCTCAGCACGCCGTGCACTTCGGCGCGCGACAGGTCCAGGCCTTCGGCGATGGGCTGCACGGCCGCGGACGGCACCCAGCCCAGCGCCTCCTGCACGCCATGCAGCACGGGCAGCAGGGGCCCGGCCAGGTGCTTGCGTTCGGCGAGCACCCGCGCGACGACCTCGTAGGTGGTCGGTGCGGGATCGGGAGTGGGCATTGACGTGTCTCCTGCGCTTGTAGGTGTTGCGGACGACTATCGCGCCCGGCCCGCGCGCATGCCATTGACCATCGTCAAGATTCGGGAAATGGTGGTGTGGCCGCCGCGCATGCAGCGACTGTCCGGGCCGCGCGGCGCCCGGTCAAATGGGATCGCTACATGTGCAGATTCACTGCTTGAATGAGGAGAGGCGGCCGGCGAGGGCCGACACTTCCTTGCGCCAGGGCGCGGCCTGGGCAAACGCGAGCGCCGCCTCCAGCGCATGCGGGTCGCTTTCGGAGGCCAGCGTGAAGAAGGCCACCGGCGTGACGATCGCGGGACGCACCAGCGGCAGTGCCAGCAGAGGCAGCCCTTGCGGTGCGGCTGCGGCCAGGGCGCCGGGAACGACGCAGCGGATCGACCCGCTCGTCACCGCGAGCATCAGCGCCGTGACGGAATCCGTTTCCAGCACCGGATGCGCCTCGACCCCAGCCTGGCGGAACGCCGCATCGACCACCTGCCGGTGATGGTTCTCGGGCGTCAGCAGGCCCAGCGGCTCGCGCGCGGCCTCGGCCCAGCCGCACGCTGCGCCCACACGCAAGCCCTGGCCTTCATCGCCGAGCATCAACAGGAAATAGCGCTCCTCGTACTGCGGCAGGTGCCGAAAGCGCGGCCGGCGTTCCACGCGTTCGGCGAAGCCCAGGCCCAGGTCGAGCGTGAGGTCTTCCAGCCCGGCCTCGATCTCGGTGGAGCGCATCGACCGCAGCGTGACGGAGATGCCCGGGTGCAACTCGTGCAGGGCGACGGCGAAGCGCGTCGCCACCGACACGGCGGTGGGCACCACGCCCATGCGCAAGCGCCCCTGCGGCTCGTTGCCACGTGCCCGCAGCTCCTGCTGCAGCAGCTCGTGCTCGTGCAGCATGCGGCGCGCCGCCAGCAGGATGCGCTCGCCCTCCTCGGTGAGGCCGGCGTAAACCCGGCCACGCCGGACGATCTGCGTTCCGTACTCGGCCTCGAGCGCACGCAGCGCGTTCGAGAGTGCCGGCTGCGTGATGTGGCAGGCCTCGGCCGCGCGCGCGAAGTGCCGATGCTCGCTGAGGGCGACCAGGTAGCGCAGCGATGAAAGAACGTTCATCACTTCGATCATATGGAATCCATAACGAACGCTGATGCTCCGTTTTCGCGATCCTTGACCGCCGTCAAGCCCGCAGCCGCACGCCTGCACGGACCATGCCTCCTCGGCCCCAACGGCCGCAGGAGACAGAACATGGCAAAGATGAAGGCGGCGATGGCCGCGGTGCTGGTGATGGAGAAGGAAGGCGTGTCGCAGGCCTTCGGCGTGCCCGGCGCCGCCATCAATCCGCTCTACGCCGCCCTGCGCGAGCGGCAGTCGATCGCGCATGTGCTGGCGCGGCACGTGGAAGGCGCGTCGCACATGGCCGAGGGCTACACGCGCGCCCGCGCCGGCAACATCGGCGTGTGCATCGGCACCTCCGGACCCGCGGGCACCGACATGATCACCGGCCTGTATTCAGCCGGCGCCGACTCGATCCCCATCCTCTGCATCACCGGCCAGGCGCCGCGCGCGCGCCTGTACAAGGAGGACTTCCAGGCGGTGGACATCGAATCCATCGCCAAGCCGGTGACCAAGTGGGCCGTGACCGTGCGCGAGCCCGCGCTGGTGCCGCGCGTGTTCCAGCAGGCCTTCCACCTGATGCGCTCGGGCCGCCCCGGGCCGGTGCTGATTGACCTGCCGTTCGACGTGCAGATGGCGGAGATCGAATTCGACATCGACACCTATGAGCCGCTGCCGGCCTACAAGCCGGCGGCCACGCGGCTGCAGGGCGCGAAGGCGATCGAGATGCTGTGCGCGGCGGAGAAGCCCGTGATCGTCGCCGGCGGCGGCATCATCAATGCCGATGCTTCGGTCCTGCTGGTGGAACTGGCGGAAGTGCTGCAGGTCCCCGTGATCCCGACCTTGATGGGTTGGGGCACCATCCCCGACGACCACCCGCTCATGGCCGGCATGTGCGGGCTGCAGACCTCGCACCGCTACGGCAACGCGACGCTGCTGGCCAGCGACTTCGTGCTGGGGATCGGCAACCGCTGGGCCAACCGGCACACCGGTTCGATCGACACCTACACCAAGGGTCGAACTTTCGTCCACATCGACATCGAGCCCACGCAGATCGGCCGCGTGTTCAACCCCGACCTGGGCATCGTCTCGGATGCAAAGGCCGCGCTCGAACTGCTGGTGCAGATCGCCAAGGAACGCAGGATGGCCGGCCTGCTGCCCGACTACGGCGATTGGGTGGGGCGCTGCGCCGAGCGCAAGCGGCTGATGCACCGCCGCTCGGACCACGACAACGTGCCGATCAAGCCGCAGCGCGTGTACCAGGAGATGAACGCGGTGTTCCCGCGCGACACCATCTACGTCTCGACGATCGGCCTGTCGCAAATCGCGGGCGCGCAGTTCCTGCATGTCTACGGCCCGCGCCAGTGGATCAACTGCGGCCAAGCCGGCCCGCTGGGCTGGACGGTACCGGCCGCGCTGGGCGTGGCGGCCTCCGACCCCAATCGCACGGTGGTGGGCTTGTCGGGCGACTACGACTTCCAGTTCCTGATCGAGGAGCTGGCCGCCGGCGCGCAGTTTCACCTGCCTTATGTGCAGGTGGTGGTGAACAACAGCTACCTCGGGCTGATCCGGCAGGCCCAGCGCAACTTCGACATGGACTATTGCGTGCAGCTCGGCTTCGAGAACCGCAACGTGGACGACCCGGCGCTGCGGGGCTACGGCGTGGACCACGTCAAGGTGGCCGAGGGCCTGGGCTGCATGGCGTTGCGCGTGACCGAGCCGCAGGAACTGCAGGGGGCGCTGCGCAAAGCGCTGGCCATGACGCGCGAGCACCGCGTGCCGGTGATCGTGGAAGTGATGCTGGAGAAGGTGACCAACATCGCGATGGGCACCGAGATCGACAACATCAAGGAGTTCGAGGACATCGACTGCCGCCATCCCGGCGGCACCGAGGGGCTGGAACTCGCCGGCCTGCTCGACTGATTCATCCGGAGCCCAAGACATGCCTCGCTTCGCCGCCAACCTCACGATGCTCTTCACCGAGCTGCCCTTCCTGGACCGCTTCGAGGCCGCCGCCGATGCGGGCTTCCAGGCCGTCGAGTTCCTGTTCCCCTATGCGCACCCCGCCAAGGAAATCCGCGACCGGCTGGACGCCAACGGCCTGCAACTGGTGCTGCACAACCTGCCCGCCGGCAACTGGGACGCGGGCGAGCGCGGCATCGCCTGCCTGCCGGAGCGCGTGGCCGACTTCCGCGCCGGCGTGGCGCTGGGCTGCGAGTACGCACAGGCGCTGGGTGTGCGCCAGCTGAACTGCCTGGCCGGCAAGGCGCCGTCCGGCGCCGACCCCGCGCGGCTGCACGGCACGCTGGTGGACAACCTGCGCTACGCGGCGCTGGAGCTGCGTTGCGCGGGCCTGCAATTGCTGCTGGAGCCGATCAATGCCTACGACATCCCCGGCTTTTTCGTGAACCGCACCGACCACGCGCTGGCTCTGCTGGACGAGGTGGGCGTGGACAACACCTGGCTGCAGTACGACATCTACCACGCGCAACGCACCGAAGGCGAGCTGGCGGCCACGCTCACGCGCCACCTGCCGCGCATCGCGCACATCCAGTTGGCCGACAACCCGGGCCGCAACGAGCCGGGCACCGGCGAGATCAACTGGGACTTCCTGTTCCGCCACATCGACGCACTCGGCTACGCCGGCTGGATCGGCTGCGAGTACAAGCCGGCCGCCGGCACGCAGGCCGGGCTGGGTTGGCTGCGCCGCCATCAACTTCCCGAAAGGATTTCCGCATGACCGACCTGTCGTCGCTCAAGCTCGGCTTCATCGGCCTGGGCATCATGGGCACGCCGATGGCGGGCCACCTGCTGGCCGCCGGCCACCAGTTGTTCGTCCACACGCTGGGCCCCATGCCGGCCTCGATCGCCGGCACCCGCGCCACGCAGTGCACCACCGCACGCGGAGTGGCCGAGCGCGCCGACATCATCTTCCTGATGGTGCCCGACACGCCCGACGTGGAGCAGGCGCTGTTTGGCGAGAAGGGCGTGGCCTCGGGCCTGGCCAAGGGCAAGACCGTGG
Source organism: Caenimonas sedimenti (assembly GCF_007833165.1). GTDB lineage: Bacteria > Pseudomonadota > Gammaproteobacteria > Burkholderiales > Burkholderiaceae_C > Ramlibacter > Ramlibacter sedimenti. The sequence goes on from NZ_VOBQ01000015.1 coordinate 9,894, forward strand.
TCGACATGAGCTCGATCTCGCCCCTGGCCACCAAGGAGTTCGCGCAGCGGATCCGCGAGCTGGGCTGCGACTACCTGGATGCGCCGGTGTCCGGCGGCGAAGTCGGCGCGCGCAATGCCACGTTGTCGATCATGGTGGGCGGCGAGCCCGCGGTGTTCGAACGCGTGAAGCCGCTGTTCGAGAAGATGGGGAAGAACATCACGCTGGTGGGCGGCAATGGCGATGGGCAGACGGCGAAGGTGGCGAATCAGATCATCGTGGCACTGACCATCGAGGCGGTGGGGGAGGCGCTGGTGTTCGCCTCACGCGCGGGCGCGGACCCGGCGCGGGTGAGACAGGCGCTGATGGGTGGGTTTGCTTCGTCGAAGATCCTTGAGGTGCATGGGGAGCGGATGGTCAAGCGAACCTTCGAGCCGGGGTTTCGGATTGAGCTGCATCAGAAGGATCTGAACCTGGCGCTGGCGAGTGCGCGGGCGCTGGGGGTGTCGCTGCCGAATACGGCGATGGCGCAGGAGTTGTTCAATGCTTGTGCAGCCCGGGGCGGCAAGGGGTGGGATCACTCGGCGATGGTGCGGGCGTTGGAGGGGATGGCGAATTTTGAGATTGGGCAGGTGGCGTCTTAGCGCCCGTCGTTCCCGCCTCACCTCGTCATTCCCGCGAAGGCGGGAATCCAGGGCTCCCAAAGTGGCTGTCATCCCAGCGAAGGCTGGGATCCAGGCCCATCCCTTCGCTGACATCCCCCCAGCCCCGTCATCCCGGACAACGCCTGTCATCCCGGAAAAGGCCTGTCATCCCGGAAAAGGCCTGTCATCCCGGGCTTGACCCAGGATCCATCGCAGCGTGTCACCACGCCACCTGCATCCCGCGCCACCTCTTGTAGCCCCCCTTCGCACCATCCCCCACCCACCCCCAACTCACACTGTGGCGGCCCGCGCTACGCCTCCGGCTCGCTCCGGCTTCGCTGCGATGGACGGCCTTGGGCGCGCAGCGGGGCGAAAACTCCTTCCGAGTTTCTGTCGATCGCCTACCGTCGTGATCCTTGAGGTCGGCTGTTGCAGGTGCCGCGGCGTGGCAGGAGTCGGCCTCGGCTTTCCCACCCGAATCCTCGCGAAACTGCCGCCCAGTCACGCTGCCGTGGCACCTCGCCTTCAACACCGCCTTCCGGCATACTTGCTCATCTTAAAGATGCCAGCGTTTGCAAGAGCGCGCGAGGGAGAGGGAATGGCAACGGTCAAGAACCGCATTAAGGTTTGTTCTCTTGAGTTTGGAGCGCCGCCGTTCCGCAAGCTAGGCAACCTGACGATCGAGTTCGCTGATCGGCTCACCCTGATCGCCGGTCACAACGGAATCGGCAAGTCCACTATCCAGGGTTTGGTTGCCAACACGTTCGGCATTCCGAAAGGTCCTAAGAGCTACTTCGGTGAGCCCTTTTACGCAAACATCGAACGCATTATTTATCTTGCTCTCGAAGAGGTCGTGATCGCCCAGGAGTACCCTGCAGCCGCTCCAATTGTGGTGGCGGATGTATTCGGGATCACCGTTCGCAAACGTTGCGCGATGACCCAACGCACCGAATGGAAGCGAGCGCGCGTTGTCCCAAGAACGATAGAAAAAGGAGAAGACGACCCCGTCGGGCAAGACGCAAAGGTGCCTCTCCCCACCATATTCCTGGGCATCAAGCGGTTGGCGTCGATCGGCGAGGCCGAAGAGGGCGAAGTTGCGAGTCGGAAGATCGCCATGCACAAAGAGGACCGCCAGCTCATGGCGGACTTCGTGAGCTCGGTGATCATCGGCACTCAAGTGACTACCGACGTGACCCACCAGAGCATCAAGGGTGCCCGGAAGAAAACTGTTCAACCAGGCTATTCCGCACACAACGCCCTGGCGATTTCGATGGGCCAAGACAGCCTGGGAAGCATTGCGACTGCGTTGGCGTCGTTCAACAGACTGAAACGTGAGCTGGGCGACAAATACTGCGGCGGCCTACTGGTAATCGACGAGCTCGACGTGGGATTTCATCCCCACGCGATCGATCGCCTAGTTGCCGTGTTGAAGACGCACGCGAAGCGGCTCGATTTGCAAATCATCGCTACTACGCACTCGCCTCGGCTGATCGAAGCGGTCCATCCGGAGGGCGGAGGCAATTTGAAAGCGCCCGACAAGGTCGTCTACCTTCTCGACACACGGCACCCGCGCTTGGCGGATGACCAGTCTCTGAAAGCGATACTCGACGACATGGCACTTCGCCACGACGCTGACTTGCCCAAAGCGAGGAAGCCGGTGCTTGGCGTCTACTTCGAGGATCCCGAAGGCGCCCAGTTTTGCGATGCCCTCCTTCCGAGGGCTAAGCGGGCGGCGCTGGGTCGGAAGCTGGGCGTAAAGCTCAAGCTCATCCCCCTCGGTGTCGGGGGATCTAACCTGCTTGGCCTCCCAGACAAGGATCCGCTTTTCAAGGACCGCTTGCTTGTAGTCGATGCAGACACTTCGATTCCGCAGAAAGCCGCCGGACGCGGAAATACCATCAAGCTTCCGTGCCATCGAGGCGCCCACGGCACGGACCGATCGCCAGAGAACGTCATCAAGATTTTCTTACGAGCCGTGATTGCCGCCCAGAACGGACCGCTGCATGAAGCGCTTCGAAGATTCAGAGTTGTGAACCCGAGCACCGACAAGGTGTCGAACACGTTCTTTCCAGACAACGCGAGCGCAAGCGCGCAGCGTGAAGCAAGCAAGGGATGGTGGGTCGCACATTGGGATCAGTTAAAGCGTTGGGGTGTGATTCAAGAGTGGGCGATTTGCCACGCTGATGAAGCTGCCGCGTTTATCAAAGCCTTCGAAGAGGCGGCAACTAAGACGGCGAGTCGAATCGTCTGAACTCTCGCCAAGATGCGATTCAAAGCTAAAGCCCGCTAATTATGTACTCCAACAAGCTCTTCACCCCGTTGCGCTACCCCGGCGGAAAGGCCAGCTTTGCTCCATTGATCGCCGATGTGATCAACAACAACAAGCTGGCCGGAGGCCACTATCTTGAGCCCTATGCCGGTGGTGCTGGCGTGGCCCTCGTGCTGCTTATGGATGGAGTTGTACGCCATATCCACATCAATGATGCCGACCCGGCTGTCGCCGTGTTTTGGCGCGCCGCTGTGCGGGAGACCGCCGAGCTGATCAAGCTAGTGGCGAGCGAACCTATAACGATGGACGCGTGGCACCATTGGCGCTCCATGATGCTCGGTGAAACCGAGGGTACTCAGCTTGAACGTGGATTCGCGACGCTCTTCATGAACCGCACGAATCGGTCAGGAATTCTCAAGGGCGGTGTGATCGGGGGCAAGGCTCAAAGTGGCACGTACAGGCTGGATGCAAGGTTCATGCGCGATGAGCTTTGCCTAAGGCTAGAACGCATCGGACTACATGCAGGGGATATCAGCATCTATGAGGAGGACGCCCACAAGCTGCTGCTGCGCTGTCATCAATTCCTTCCCAGCACGTCCCTGATCTATCTTGATCCGCCGTACTACGTGAAGGGCGCGGGACTCTATCGGAACTTCTACAGGCATGATGATCACGCGCAAATTGCACGTCTGCTTGGCAGCAGGCGATTCCGGCGCCCTTGGATCGTCTCCTATGACAATGCCCAGGAGATCCGGATGATGTACAGCTATGCACACTCGTTCACCTACGGGCTCCGTTACACCGCCCAGCAGCGCTACACTGGGTCGGAAGTCATGTTCTTCAGTGAGCGCCTGACGCCGCCAGAGCAGGCTCAGGTGCAGAAGGTAGCCTAGCGCGATGCGATGGCGGTGCTCGGGCTCAATTTTCTCAAGGTCGTCGATTCTGCTCGAACGCCAGTGATGAATGTGGAGACCGTCGATGCTCTACCCCTGAGGAAGATTCAGGATGTAGACGAGTTGGGATCACGCGGGCTGATCCGCAAGGAAGCAAGCGACACAAGACTGCACGTGACACTCGCACGGACTCATGCTGGTGAGGAGCTGTCGGGCATAGGCCCTAACTGCCCTGACGTAGTTCCAAGAATCCAAGGGGCAGCTTTCGCGATAAGCGCTTTCGCACAGCGCATCGGGTTCGCTTCGCTAGTCGAGAACGCTGCTGCGTAGCCAGAGTAGCGGCCTTGAGCCGATGTACAAGGCGGGCATCTGCCTGCGGACTTCGCGGACTGCGATCAGAACTCCTGGAAGCCGAAGGGCACCTCGACGACCTAGTGCCTTACGGTTTGGAACTGGGAGAGCGGTAGGCGTGGCGCTCACACCGCTCCAGCAGGTCATCTTCCATGCCATAAGGTAACTTTGTCGCCATGAGATCTGTGAGGTCGACGGGCTGGAGCGGATGATGATGCGATTCAGGGACTTCCATCTGGCAGAACTCCAGTTCGCTCGGAACCAGTCCACCTGCGCGAACACATGCCTCTCGGACATGCAGCTCTCGCGCAGCGGCTCGAGCGAGTTCGCGAATCTCTGGATGGTCGTCACTGACACCCAGGTAGCGGTCAAAGGCACTTGGCTCCATCGCGGGAGACCAACTGTCATAGCGGGCTATGTCAGCAGCGTAGGGAAAGCCGGTCCGCGGATCCATCATCAACACATCGATCGCGGCCCCCGTCATGTGACGTGCTTCATCGGAACGCACGGGGTTGCGTACCCATCGATCCACAGTTTGAGCCACACTCTTGTTGGACATCTGGCCGAGCGACCGGGTATGTACCTCGGTGAAGGCCATCAGGTAGATCGACGCTTGAAGCGAGACGGGCCGGAAGGAGTCCACGGCCAACAGGCGGATACTAGGATCGCGAATGCGCAAGTAGTCTTCAGCGGCTTTGACCCGTTCCCATGCCGATTTCAGGACGACCGTCCCAACCAACCGGCCCGGCAGGTGCCGGTGCGAGCGGTACCAGTAGGGGTGCAACTTCGAAGGAAGAACCACAAGATCGTCCACGGCAGTGCTCCTTTTGGGGCCTATCCGATTCCAGCAGAACCCTCGCACAAATGAAAGACAAAACTCCTGCTCCTGTGAACCTCGGAGTGACACCTGTGACAGAAGCGGCGGCGGGACCCTTTGATCTGACTGAAATCAAAGGGAAAGACGCCGGGCGCATCCTTGCGTACCTCGTGGCGGCAAGGAGTAGAGGCAATGAAGGCTATATATCCAGCACCGAGATCGAGGCTGCGCTTGGCTTGGTGAAGGTCGAACGCACCCAATGGAAGCGCATCTACGGCTACATCGAAGAACTAGTGGGCACTGACAAGCTCGAGTATCGGAAATACAGCGCCGGTCCTTGGCGAATTCGCGATGTTCCCTTCTCCGCGTGGCGTCTTCGCGGCGAAGCCATTGCACTCGAGGATTTGGAGGCGTTCGCAGGTGTTCAGCGCGATGAGCAAGGCCCCGGCTCACTTCCGGCGGCGGAGCATGTTTCGCCCGAGGCGTGCGAATTGGTGACGAGCGCGGAACGACGCTACCGCAAAGGCGCTCTGACGCGAGCGATGGACGCGATCAGTGAGCTCGATGGGCTTCTTGGGCCGAAAGATCCGGAGTTGATGCTGGTTACGAAGGCGCGAAAACTTCGGGTGCTTCACAGACTGAACGAGTGGGACCTCTTTGAATCCGAGCTTTCGGAGCTCGTGCGATTGGAGCAAACTGGAAGGATCGACGGCCGTTTCGCGCAGTCGTTGCGCGCTTTGGTGACCCTCTGCAGCGCATGGCGCCACTACAACCTGATCAGACCCAGCGCCAAGCAGCACCTCGCGGAATACGCGGCGCTCCATGACAAGCTGGCCACAGCAAAGCCTCAAGCGGAAAGGCTGAGCGTACTGGGCTTCTATATCGATTGCGAGGTCACGAATCTGCTGACGCTCCTCAAACGCCGGCTCCTTTGCGAGTTCACAGCGGAACATCCCGGCAATCCAATCTTGGATCGCCGGGCGTGGGCGATGGACGCCTACAACTGCAGCATTGGGAACATCCGGCGGACCATGATGAACGGCGACTTCGAGCTAATGGGCAACTACGCTGCCAATCACGCATACCTGATCACCTGTCTGCAGCACCAGGGCCTGTTTGCTGGGTTGTACCGGTTGCGCGAAGCGGCCCAATGGCTGACTGTCTCGGATCGGGTAGCCAGCAGACTGTCCGCGGGGTCGGACAATCTTTGGAGCCCCATCTATTGGCTCTATCTGCGGCGCGTCATTCACGAGAGTGGCGGCAATTGGGAGAGCGTTCGAGAGTGGATCGAACCAGTTGTGCGGCGGCCCGGCAAGCGGGGCCCACGTCTGCCGAATCCGGCAAGAAGCGCAACGTGCTTTGACTACGTTCATGGAACCTGTGTCCGTCTGCTCTCGGCTCCGCAGGAGTACGAGAATCCCTCCGGAATTCCCATTCATCAGGTGCGCATGCTGATTGCCGAGTTGGGGAAGATTCGTGCGATCGAACTGATCGGCCCGCAAACGGCACAGGCAGCCGCGGACGTGATTTGGTTGGGCGCCCATCTGGATGCACGAGAACTGCCGGCGGCAACCAGACATGACCTCAACGTCTTGCGGGCCGAGCTCATTCGCGGCTGAATCGAGCCATAGTTTGCCGATGACCATGAGGGGCGTGTAACATTGGATGAGAAGGTCGTTGACCGGAGAGTCGAGCCGCGGGCGGCCAAATCTGGAAGGACTTCCTGTGTCCGAACGGTCTTACTGAACGCTGTCGGGCGCAAACTGCCAAGGCACCAGCCGCCCAATCAACTCCGCCCCGTCCGCCACCAGAAAATTCCGAAACGCCTGCGCCACCGGCGCCAGCCGCTTCGTGCGCCGGTGCACCACATACCAGTGCAGTTGCAGCGGGAAGCCCTCCACATCAAGCACGCGCAGTTCGCCCGACTGCAATTCGCGGGACACGGTGTGGGCCGACAGAAAGGTCAAACCCAGGCCCGCCATCACCGCCTGCTTGATGGTCTCGGTGCTCCGGATTTCCATCGCCACATTCAGCCCCGACAGATCCCCACCGAAGCCCTCCACCATCGACCGGAACGTATCCGACCCACCCTCCCGCACCACAAACGGCTCCCGCATCACCTCCGCCGCCAGGATGCCTTCGCGCGCCACCATCGGATGCCCCGGCGGCGCGACGATCACATACGGATGCGGCGCGAACGGCTGGTTCAGCGTGTCCAGCTCCGTCGGCGGCCGGACCATGATCGCCAGGTCGGTGAGGTTGCCCTCGATGCGCGCCAGCAGCTCCTCGCGGTTGTGCACCGTGAAGTCGAGCGTCACGCCGGGGTGCCGGCCGATGAATTCGACCAGCAGGCGGGGGAAGAAGTAGTCGCCGGCGCTGATCACGCCGACGTTGAGGCGGCCGCCGGAGACGCCGCGGAAGCGCGACATCGCCGCCTCGGCCTTTTCGAACTCCAGCAGGATGCCGCGCGCGATCGGCAACAGCTCGCTGCCGGCGGCGGTGAGGAAGATCTTCTTGCCGAACTGTTCGAACAGCGCGTGGCCGGCGTGTTCCTCCAGTTTGCCGACCTGGGTGGAGACGGCGGGTTGGGTGAGATGCAGTTCCTCGGCGGCGCGGGAATAGCTCAGGTGGCGGGCGACGGCTTCGAAGACTTTGAGTTGGCGGAGGGTGGCGTGGCGCATGGGGGCGAGTCGCTCATGCGCCTGGATCCCAGCCTGCGCTGGGATGACATCCCTTGCTCACGCCGCCACCGCTTCCATCCGCAAGCCCTGTTCGCCCAGCTTCACCTGGCCTTTGGCTTCCTGCATGCTGCGCGCCAGCAGCTTCACCAGCGCGAGCACGGCATCAATGTGCGGCGTGGGCGTGCCGGTCAGCCGTGCCAGTTCCACCACCGAGCCGACCAGCGCGTCGATCTCCGGCTCGCGGCCGGCCTCCACGTCTTGCAGCATCGAGGTCTTGTGCTTGCCCACCTTCTCGGCGCCGGCGATGCGCTTCTCGAGCGAGACGCGGAAGTGCACGCCCAGCTGTTCCGCCACGGCCTGGGCCTCGCGCATCATCGCGGCGGCCAGGTCGCGGCTCGGCGGGTACTGGCAGATGTCGACCAGGGTCGCGTGCGCCAGCGCGCTGATCGGGTTGAAGGTGAGGTTGCCCCACAGCTTGAGCCAGATCTCGGAGCGGATGTCTTCCAGCACCGGTGACTTGAAACCGGCATTGACGAAAGCGGCCGAGAGCTGCTGGATGCGCGGGGTGCTGAGCACGCCGTCCAGTTCGCCGAAGGGGAAGCGGTCGCCCTCGATGTGGCGCACGACGCCGGGCGCCACGAGTTCCGACGCCGGGTACACCACGCAGCCGATCACGCGCCGCGATTCGATGGCGGCGGCGATGTGCCCCTGCGGGTCCACACTCTCGATGTGCCGGCCTTCATGCGGGCCGCCATGCCGCTGGAAGTACCAGTACGGGATGCCGTTCTGCATCGGTACGACCATCGTCTCTGGCCCCAGCAGGTGGTGCAACTTCGGGACCACGGGCACGACCTGGTGCGCCTTCATGGCGAGGATCACCACGTCTTGCGGGCCCACCGCGGCCATGTCGTCCGGCGCCTGGATGTTGCGGGCGACGTGCTCCACGCCGTCCGCCGTGACCAGGCGCATGCCACGCGCCCGCAGCGCCTCAAGGTTGCGGCCGCGGACGATGAACGTGACGTCTTCGCCGGCCAGGGCCAGCCGTGCGCCGACCAGGCCGCCGATGGCACCGGCGCCGATGATGGTGATTTTCATGAAGGGATCCAGGGAGTTGCATGTTCTGTGTGCCCGTGATCAGCCGAAGCGGTTGGAGAGGCGGCCGATGCCGGCGATCTCCACTTCGACCAGGCTGCCGGGCTTCATGGAGCCGACGCCGACGGAGGTGCCGCAGAGGATCACGTCGCCGGGCATGAGTGTCATGTCGACGGAGATGCGGCTCACGAGCCGCGCCACCGGGAAGGTCATGTCGCTGATGGGGTAGTCCTGCCGCACCACGCCATCCAGCAGCGTGCGGACAGTGAGCGTGGTGGGGTCGACGCCGGTCGCCACCACGGGGCCCAGCGGGCAGAAGCCGTCCAGGCCTTTGGCGCGCACCCACTGCGGGAACGAGGGGTCGCGGTTCAGGATGTCGGACACCGTGACGTCGTTGGCGCAGGTGTAGCCGAACACGCAGGCCATGGCGTCGCTCTCGGTGGCGGCGGCGCAGCGCTGGCCGATCACGATGCCCAGTTCGCCCTCGAACACCACCTTGCCGCCGGCGCGCGGCACCGGGATGGGTTCGCGGTGCGCGCTCCACGAGTTCGGCGACTTGAGAAGGTAGAGCGGCTCTTCGGGCACAGCCAGGTTGAGCTTGGCGCGCAGCTGGCCGAAGTTGTTCCACAGCGCGATCACCTTGGTCGGCTGCATCGGCATCAGCAGCTGCACTTCTTCCAGCAGCATCGAGCGGCCGGTCGCGGCATTGGCGCCGAACATCTGGCCGCGGTGCTCGTGCACGCGGTCGGTGTCGTCCAGCGTGCCGAAGGCTTCCTGGCCGGCATGGCGGTAGCTGACCCAGCGGGTGATCATGGGGTGTTCCGGTCTTGGCGCGTCAGTCGAAGGGCAGCCACTGCGGCTCCACGACCGAGGCGGTGAGCGTGCCCAGCGAGGCGAGCTCGTGGGTCATGTGGGCGCCGCAGGCGGCGAGCCGGGCGCGCTGGCTGGCCGCGGGGCCGCTGTCCGCGATCCAGCCGATCAGCGGCTTGCGCAGGTGGGTGGCGATCCAGGCGGCGCAGGCGGCTTCGCTCTCGTCATCGATAGGCCCGGCCAGGAGCACGGCGTCGGTGCCGGCGTCGGCCTCGAAGAGCTGCAACAGCTCCAGGTGCGACAGGCCCGCGCGGCAAGGGTCCGACAGGCTCACCACGGTCGATGCGCCCAGGCCGTGCTGGCGGAACTGGCGCGCCACTTCGGCCAGCAGTGCCGGCGAGCGCAGGATTACGCCGATGCGCCCGCGCTGAGGAGCCTCGCCCGGCAGGTTGCCGATGCGGACTTCGTCGGGCGTCATGACGCCGGCGCAGCCTGGGCCCAGCAGGCGGGTGCCGCCGCGCCGCAGCGCGTCCGCGGCACGAGCCAATGAAGCGGCCGGCACGCCATTGCCCACGCAGACGATCAGAGGCATGCCGGCTTCGGCGGCTTCGTCGATCGCGGCGCCAGCGCGCTCCGCATCGTCATGCACCATGCAGGCGTTGGCGCCGGTGGCCGCGCGGGCCTCTGCCACGCTTTCGAACACCGGGATGCCGTCGAAGCGGTGCACGCTGCCGCCCGCCACCACACCCGCGACCACGCAGCGCTTGCCCTGGCCGTACTCACGGCAGGCCGTGGCATGCCGGCGCCCAGCCTCATCCCCGAGCCCATGCACGACGATGCGGGTGGCGCGGTTGACGAGGATGGACATGGCGGGGGCTCCGGTGGCTTCGGGTTCAACCGACCACGTGCGACGACGTGGCGAGCGCCCAGTCGAAGTTGCGGTGCGGCGCGGGCTTGGTGCGCAGCATGCGTTCCTGCACCGCGGCGACCAGGAACGACGGGTCGTACACGCTCAGCAGGTGCGGGTGGTGCTGTTCCAGGTAGCGGCGGATGCGCACTTCAGGCTCCGGGCTCTGGCGCACCAGCGCGGCATAGGTCGCTTCGTCCCAGTGCCAGCGCAGACCCAGCTCGTAGAACGCGGCGTTGTAGGCGTCACGCTCCGCGTCGGGGTGGGTCAGGGCGGCGGGCAGGTCGTTCTTCATGATCGTTCTCTCGTGTTGCGGTGTGGTGCGCTCACTGTAGGGAGAGGGGTCGATCAAAGACAGTCAATAGTTGTTATGCGGACCATCACTTCGGAGTGATGCATCGCGCCATCAGATGGCGCCTTCGGCGCGCAGCGATGCGAGGTCGCTGGCCGCGTAGCCCAGTTCGGCCAGCACCTCCTCGGTGTGCTCGCCGAGCAGCGGTGCGCGTGTGACTTCCGTGCTGCTGTCGGAGAGCTTCACGGGGTTGCCCACGGTCAGATGCTTGCCGCGCGTTGGGTGGTCCACCTCCACCACGGTGCCGCTCTTGCGCAGCCACGGGTCGTCGGCGATCTCCTTCATCGACAGGATGGGCCCGCACGGGATGTCGAACTCGTTCAGGATCTCCATGGCCTCGAACTTGGTCTTGCTCATGGTCCACTGCTCGATGCGCTTGAAGATCGGCTTCAGGTGCAGCAACCGTGCTTGCGGCGTGGCATAGGCCTCGTCGTCGATCCAGCCTTCTTCGCCGATCACGCGGCACACGGCGGGCCACACGGCCGCCTGCGTGATGAAGTAGATGTAGGCGTTGGGGTCGGTCTCCCAGCCCTTGCACTTGAGGATCCAGCCAGGCTGGCCGCCGCCCGAGGCGTTGCCGGCACGCGGCACCGCATCGCCGAACTTGCCGTCGGGGTACTGCGGGTATTCGTGCAGCGTGTGCGTGCGCTCCAGCCGCTGCTGGTCCCGCAGCTTGACGCGGCAGAGGTTGAGCACGGCGTCCTGCATTGGCGCCAGCACCTTCTGGCCGCGGCCGGAGTGCGTGCGTTGGTAAAGCGCCGTCACGATGCCCAGCGCCAGGTGCACGCCGGTGCCGCTGTCACCGATCTGCGCGCCCGTGACCACCGGCGGGCCGTCGTCGAAGCCGGTGGTGGACGCCGCGCCCCCCGCACACTGGGCGACGTTCTCGTAGACCTTGCAGTCCTCGTAGCGGCCGGGGCCGAAGCCCTTGACGGAACCGACCACCATCCGGGGATTGAGCTGCTGGATGCGCTCCCACGTCAGCCCCATGCGCTCCATCGCGCCGGGCGCGAAGTTCTCGACCAGCACGTCGCAGTGCTTGATCAGCGATTCGAGCAGCCGCTTGCCGCCCGCCGTCTTGGCGTTGAGCGTGATGGACCGCTTGTTGTGGTTCAGCATCGTGAAGTAGAGGCTGTCCACGCCGGGGATGTCGCGCAGCTGGCCACGCGTGGCGTCGCCCTCGCCGGGCCGCTCGACCTTGATCACGTCGGCGCCGAACCAGGCGAGCAGCTGGGTGCAGGTGGGGCCCGACTGCACGTGGGTGAAGTCGAGGATGCGGACGCCTTCCAGGGCTTTGGTGGTCATGGGAAGTTCTCGGGAGTCATGGAATCTGTGGGCGGCGTCTCAGGAAGCGGCCTTCGCGGCGGCTTCGAGCTCGTTGACGCGGCCCTTGAGCGCGCGCTCTTCCGCGAAGCGGGCGGTTTCGTCACGGATGACGGCGGCGATGCCGGTCACCTTGCCGTCGGGACCGGTGAGCATGGCGACCGTGAAGGCGATGGAGAGCGGGCGGCCGTCCTTGTGCAGCGCGGGCACCTTCAGCAGCGAAGTGCCGTAGCGCGTCTCGCCGGTGGCCATGGTCTTGTCATAGCCCTCGTTGTGCCGCTTGCGCAGGCGCTCGGGGATGATCAGGTCCAGCGGCTGGCCCATCGCTTCTTCCTGCGAGAAGCCGAAGAGGCGGGTGGCGGCCGGGTTCCAAAGCACGATGCGCCCGGCAGGGTCGGACACGACGACGGCGTCGCCGAAGGCTTGAATCAGCTGCTGATGATCGATGCCGCCCATGAAGTGCTCCTGCTGCAGGAGTCACTGTGCGGTGCAGCACCGCCGGGCGTGGTTGACCGGGGTCAAGATTCGAAAAGAATCGGCCGGTCGCGGTTCTGTAGGCTGGGGTGAGCCCGCAGGCGAACCCCAGCACCGATGCGCGGCACCCCGTCGCACGCTGGGGTTCGCCTGCGGGCTCACCGCCAGCCTACGGCATCCGTCGCAGGTTCAGCCATGAAAAAAGCCCGCCGAGGCGGGCCGTTTCCGAATCCGCAGCAGCTCAGCGCTGCGCGATCGGCTGTACGTCGCGCTTCGTCGCGCCCGTGAACAGCTGGCGCGGGCGGCCGATCTTGTACTCCGGGTCGCCGATCATCTCGTTCAGCTGGGCGATCCAGCCGACCGTGCGGGCCAGGGCGAAGATGGCGGTGAACAGGCTCACGGGGATGCCGATGGCGCGCTGCACGATGCCGGAATAGAAGTCGACGTTCGGGTACAGCTTGCGCGAAACGAAGTACTCGTCTTCCAGGGCGATCTTCTCGAGCGCCATCGCCAGCTTGAACAGCGGGTCGTTCTGCAGGCCCAGCTCGCCCAGCACTTCCTTGCAGGTCTCCTGCATCAGCTTGGCGCGCGGGTCGTAGTTCTTGTACACGCGGTGGCCGAAGCCCATCAGCTTGATGCCGCTGTTCTTGTCCTTCACCTGCTTGATGAACTCGCCGATCTTGTCGACGCCGCCGTTGCGCTGGATGTCGTGCAGCATGTTCAGCGCCGCCTCGTTGGCGCCGCCGTGCGCCGGGCCCCACAGGCAGGCCACGCCGGCCGCGATGGCGGCGAACGGGTTCGTGCCGGAGCTGCCGCACAAGCGCACCGTGGAGGTGGAGGCGTTCTGTTCGTGGTCCGCGTGCAGGATGAAGATGCGGTCCAGCGCGCGCTCGAGCACCGGGCTCACGGTGTACGGCTCGCACGGCGTGGCGAACATCATGTGCATGAAGTTGCCGGCGTACGAAAGGTCGTTCTTCGGGTACATGTACGGCTGGCCGGCGCTGTACTTGTAGGCCATGGCCACCAGCGTCGGCATCTTGGCGATCAGGCGAATCGCAGAGATCTCGCGGTGCTCCGGGTTGTTGATGTCCGTGCTGTCGTGATAGAAGGCCGACAGCGCGCCGACCAGGCCGGTCATGATGGCCATCGGGTGCGCATCGCGGCGGAAGCCACGCAGGAAGAACTGCATCTGCTCGTTCACCATGGTGTGCATGGTCACGTTGCGGCTGAACTTCTGCTTGCCTTCGGCGTTGGGCAGCTCGCCGTACAGCAGCAGGTGGCAGGTCTCCATGAAGTCGCACTGCGTGGCCAGCTGCTCGATCGGGTAGCCGCGGTACAGCAGCTCACCCTTGTCGCCGTCGATGTAGGTGATGGCGGACTGGCAGGCGGCCGTGGAGAGGAAGCCCGGGTCGTAGGTGAACATGCCCGTCTGGGCGTACAGCTTGCGGATGTCGATGACGTCCGGGCCGACGCTGCCGTGGTAGACCGGCAGCTCGACGCTGGGGCTGCCGTTCGAGAACGACAGGGTGGCTTTGTTGTCGGCGAGTTTCATCTCAGGGTCCTCACAGTTTTCAAATTCCGGGGAGCACGGCCTGCGGCAGCCGCAGCAGCTCCAGCACTTTCCGCGTCTCCAGGGCCGCGTCCGCTTCGAGGTCCTTGCGGCGCAGCAGCAAGTCCAGCAGGTCGTTGTCGGCCAGGTCCATCAACTCGCCCAAGCCGCGCGCCTGCCCCACGGTGAGGCTGGCGGCGTGCGTCTCGAAGAAGCGCTCGATCAGCAGGTCGTTCTCGAGCAGCCCGCGGCGGCAGCGCCAGCGCAGCTTGCTGAGCGACCTTTCGTCGAGGAGCGCTTCATCTTCCATTCTCGCCGTTCTAAACGGTCCTGCGGACCATCAGCTCCTTGATCTTGCCGATGGCCATGGTCGGGTTGAGACCCTTGGGGCACACGTCGACGCAGTTCATGATGGTGTGGCAACGGAAGAGCCGGTACGGGTCTTCCAGGTTGTCGAGGCGCTCCGCTGTCGCTTCGTCGCGGCTGTCGGCGATGAAGCGATAGGCCTGCAGCAGCCCGGCCGGGCCGACGAACTTGTCGGGGTTCCACCAGAAGCTGGGGCAGCTGGTCGAGCAGCTCGCGCACAGGATGCACTCGTACAAACCGTCGAGCTCCTCGCGCTCCTCGGGCGACTGCAGCCGCTCCTTCTCGGGCGGGATGTTGTCGTTGACGAGGTAGGGCTTGATCGAGTTGTACTGCTTGAAGAACTGCGTCATGTCCACGATCAGGTCGCGGATGACGGGCAGGCCGGGCAGCGGCTTCAGGACGATGGGCTTGTCCCCCAGCGAACGCAGGTTGGCCAGGCAGGCCAGGCCGTTCTTGCCGTTGATGTTCATCGCGTCGGAGCCGCAGACGCCTTCGCGGCAGGAGCGGCGGAACGACAGCGTGGGATCCTGCGCCTTGAGCTTCATCAGGGCGTCGAGCAGCATGCGCTCGTTGCCCTCGAGCTCGATCTCCACCGTCTGCATGTAAGGCTTGGCGTCCTTGTCGGGGTCGTAGCGGTAGATGTGGAAGGTGCGCTTTTGCATGAGGTGTCCCGTATCTTGAATCTAGGCGCTTTAGGGGCGGCGTGGAAGTACGTAGGAAAGCGTAGAGACGCGGCTGACGTCAGAAGGTACGCACTTTGGGCGGAACGCTTTCCACCGTCAGCGGCTGCATCTTCACCGCCTTGTAGTCGAGGCGGTTGCCCTCGCTGTACCAGAGCGTGTGCTTCATCCAGACCTTGTCGTTGCGGCCGAGCGGGGTGTCCGGGTGGTCGGCCGGATGCTCGTAGTCGCGCACCAGGTGGGCGCCGCGGCATTCCTTGCGGGCGGCGGCGCCTTCGATGGTGGCTTGGGCGGCCTCGATCAAGTTCTCGACTTCCAGCGCTTCCACGCGGGCGGTGTTGAACACCTTGGACTTGTCCTTCAGGCCGATCGCGTTGACGCGTTCGCGCAGCGCGGCAATCTTCTTGCAGCCCTCGTCCATGTTCTCCTGGCTGCGGAACACACCGGCGTGCGTCTGCATCGCCAGCCGCAGGTCGTTCGCGACGTCCTGCGCGTATTCGCCGCCGGTGGCTT
Source organism: Caenimonas sedimenti (assembly GCF_007833165.1). GTDB lineage: Bacteria > Pseudomonadota > Gammaproteobacteria > Burkholderiales > Burkholderiaceae_C > Ramlibacter > Ramlibacter sedimenti. The sequence goes on from NZ_VOBQ01000015.1 coordinate 25,594, forward strand.
CGTCGAGCCGGTTCAAGCGGACCAGCGTCCGGTCCGCCGCATCGGCCGGCAGGTCCTTGTGGGACTTGGTCTTGCTTGCGAACTCGACGATGTGGTTGCCGGCGGCCTTGCCGAACACCAGCAGGTCGAGCAGCGAGTTGGTGCCGAGCCGGTTGGAACCGTGCACGCTGACGCAGGAACATTCGCCGACGGCGTAGAGCCCGTTGACCACCGCGTTGTCGTCGCCGTTCTTCTGGATGACGACCTGGCCGTTGATGTTGGTCGGGATGCCGCCCATCTGGTAGTGGATGGTGGGCACCACCGGGATCGGCTCGCGCGTGACGTCGACGTTGGCGAAGTTCACGCCGATCTCGTACACCGAGGGCAGCCGCTTGTGGATGGTGTCGGCGCCCAGGTGGTCCAGCTTCATGTGGATGTAATCCTTGTTCGGGCCGCAGCCGCGGCCTTCCAGGATCTCCTGGCCCATGCAGCGCGAGACGAAGTCGCGCGGTGCCAGGTCCTTCAGGGTGGGCGCGTAACGCTCCATGAAGCGCTCGCCGTTGGCGTTCAGCAGGATCGCGCCTTCGCCGCGGCAGCCTTCGGTGAGCAGCACGCCAGCGCCGGCGACGCCGGTGGGGTGGAACTGCCAGAACTCCATGTCTTCCAGCGGGATGCCGGCGCGCGCCGCCATGCCCAGGCCGTCGCCGGTGTTGATGAAGGCGTTGGTGGAAGCCTGGAAGATGCGGCCGGCACCGCCGGTGGCCAGCAGCACGGTCTTCGCGTGCAGGATGTGCACGTCGCCGGTTTCCATCTCCAGCGCGGTCACGCCGACGACGTCACCCTCGGCGTCGCGGATCAGGTCCAGCGCCATCCATTCGACGAAGAACGAGGTCTTGGCGCGCACGTTCTGCTGGTACAGCGTGTGCAGCATCGCGTGGCCGGTGCGGTCGGCGGCGGCGCAGGCGCGCTGCACCGGCTTCTCGCCGTAGTTGGCCGTGTGGCCGCCGAAGGGGCGCTGGTAGATCGTGCCGTCCGGGTTGCGGTCGAACGGCATGCCGAAGTGCTCGAGCTCGTACACGACCTTCGGCGCTTCGCGGCACATGAATTCGATGGCGTCCTGGTCGCCCAGCCAGTCGGAGCCCTTGACCGTGTCGTAGAAGTGGTAGTGCCAGTTGTCCTCGGACATGTTGCCGAGCGACGCGCCGATGCCGCCTTGCGCGGCCACCGTGTGCGAGCGCGTCGGGAACACCTTGGACAGGACGGCGACATTCAGGCCGGCGAGCGACAGTTGCAGCGAAGCCCGCATGCCGGAGCCGCCGGCGCCGACGATGACGACGTCGAACTTGCGGGTGGTGATGTCTTTGTTGGTGTAGCTCATGTTCTTCAGACTCTCCACAGAACCTGGATGGCCCAGCCGGCGCAGCCGACCAGCCAGACGATGGTGAAGATCTGCAGCGCCAGGCGCAGGCCCAGCGGCTTGATGTAGTCCATGTACACGTCGCGCATGCCCACCCACACGTGGTACAGCAGGCTGACGATCACGGCGAAGGTCAGGACCTTCATCCACTGGGGGGCGAAGGTGCCGGCCCAGCTGTCGTAGCCGATCGGGCCGCGGCTGAAGATCAGGCGCACCAGGATGACCAGCGTGAAGACGGCCATGACGAGGGCGGTGACGCGCTGGGCCAGCCAGTCGCGCAGGCCGTAGTGGGCGCCGACGACGATGCGCCGGGAGCCGAAATTGACTGCCATGTTTCTTTTGTCCTTCTCGTGTTCTTAGTAGAGGCCGAACAGCTTGGCCCCGAGCACCAGCGTCAGCAGCACGCTGGACACCAGGGTGACGGTCGCCGACGTCGTGCCGAACTGCTTCGTCACCGCGGCATGGCTGACATCCATCCAAAGGTGGCGCAGACCGGCGATGAAGTGGTGCAGGTAAGCCCAGATCAGCGACAGCGCCACCAGCTTCAGGAACCATCCCGGCGCGAAGCCGACGCCGTTGTTGAAGGCGGAACGGAACTTGGCGAAGGAGATCTCGGAAGAAACCGACAGATCGAACATCCAGAGGATGAACGGCAGCAGCACGAACATCAGCACGCCGCTCACTCGGTGGAGGATGGACACCCAGCCCGCGGCGGGCAGGCGGTAGGTGGGCAGGTCCGACAACGCGTGGATGTTGCGGAATTCCGGCCGCTTCTGGGCGACTGTCATGTCTGGGTTTTCTTTCTGGAAGAAGGCAAGGCCTGGACGAGCGGGGAGGGTGCGGACAGCCCAAAATTCTATTGCAACGCAACAGCCTGACACGGAACCTTCAAAAATGCCCCGCGAGCGAGAACTTTTCGCTCCGCGGAAGACGTCAGCTCAGCTCGTTGCGGTAGTGGTGCGTGTCGGTGCGGTAGAGGCCGCGGCGCAGCTCCATCGGCACGTCGCTGTAGGTGTAGGAAAGCCGTTCCACGCTCAGGAGCGGTGACCCTTCGGCGACAGCGAGCAGCGCGGCCTGGGCGGCGTCGGCGGCGACGGAGCGGATCTTTTCCTCGGCCCGCACCATGCGCACGCCGAACTCCAGCTCGAACATCGCGTAGGTGGGCCCCTGGTACGCCGCCATCTGGTCGGCGCTCAGGCCCTTGAAGGCGTTGCCCGGCAGCCAGAGGTCTTCCAGGATGGTCGGCACGCCGCCGAAAGTGAGCACGCGCCGCACCTGCACCACCGGGTCCCCCGTGCGCAGGGCCAGCGCGCGCGCGACGTCCGCGCTGGCGCGCAGGCGGCGGCATTCGAGCACTTCGCGTCCGGCCGGGCCTTCGCTGTCACGGTCGCCGCTGTCGGGCACCAGCTTCAGGAAGCGGTAGCGCACGTGCTGCTCGGCGTGGGTGGCGACGAAGGTGCCTTTGCCCTGGCGCCGAACCACGAGGTTTTCGGCGGCGAGTTCGTCGATGGCCTTGCGCACGGTGCCCTGGCTCACGCGGAAGCGCGCGGCCAGGTCCATCTCGCTGGGGATGACCTCGCCGGGCTTCCATTCGCCAGCCTGCAGGCTTTGCAGGATCAGCCCCTTGATCTGCTGGTACAGCGGGCTGAAGGCGGGCGTGGCCTGGGCCTGCGCGTCGGCGGTGCCGGCGCCGTCAGCGCTGTGGGAAGAGGGCGAAGTAGCCATCGGGAGCCGTGGTGTGGGGGCCTTGCAAGTCGGGCAATCATATCTTATATAAGACATAAGACAAGTTGACCGGTGCGGGTTTTCACGAGTACACTTCCGGGCTGTCCAGCAGGGCCCCCGCCGCAGCGCACGCGGCCGCTCGCGACACTGTTTTCGTCCCACTTTTTTCGGAGATTCCCATGAGCAAGAAGCCCGTCCGCGTCGCCGTCACCGGTGCCGCTGGCCAGATCGGTTACGCCCTGCTGTTCCGCATCGCTTCCGGCGAGATGCTGGGCAAGGACCAGCCCGTGATCCTGCAGCTGCTCGAAGTGCCGGCCGAAGGCCCGCAGAAAGCGCTCAAGGGCGTGATGATGGAACTCGAGGACTGCGCGTTCCCGCTGCTGGCCGGCATGGAAGCCCATGGCGACCCGATGACCGCCTTCAAGGACACTGACTACGCTCTGCTTGTGGGTTCCATGCCCCGCAAGGCCGGCATGGAGCGCGCCGAGCTGCTGTCCATCAACGGCAAGATCTTCATCGGCCAGGGCAAGGCGCTTGACGCCGTGGCCAGCCGCAACGTCAAGGTGCTGGTGGTCGGCAACCCGGCCAACACCAATGCCTACATCGCGATGAAGAGCGCGCCCGGCCTGCCGCGCGAGAACTTCACCGCCATGCTGCGCCTCGACCACAACCGCGCGCTGTCGCAAGTGGCCGCCAAGACCGGCACCGCCGTGGCCGACATCGAGAAGCTCACCGTCTGGGGCAACCACTCGCCCACGATGTACGCCGACTACCGCTTCGCCACGGTCAACGGCAAATCCGTCAAGGACATGATCAACGACCAGGTCTGGAACGCCGACACCTTCCTGCCCACCGTCGGCAAGCGCGGCGCGGCCATCATCGAGGCGCGCGGCCTCTCGTCCGCCGCTTCCGCCGCCAATGCGGCCATCGACCACATGCGCGACTGGGCCCTGGGCTCCAACGGCAAGTGGGTCACCATGGGCATCCCGTCCAACGGCGACTACGGCATCCCCAAGGACGTGATGTTCGGCTTCCCCGTCACCACCAAGGACGGCAAGTACGAAGTCGTGAAGGGCCTCGAGATCGACGCGTTCAGCCAGGAGCGGATCGACAAGACGCTGAAGGAACTGACCGACGAACAGGCCGGGGTTTCCCACCTGCTCTGATGGCCAGCCATCCCCGCGACATCCTGCTGGGCGCCCAGGCGCAGACCGGGTTCCTGCCCGTCTGCGACCACTACAGCGGCGTCGAGGCGCGGATGCGCAAGAGCCTGCAGCTGCAGGCCGAGCTGATGCAGGAATTCGGGGCTTGCGTGTTCGACGTCAGCCTCGATTGCGAAGACGGCGCCCCGGTCGGCGGCGAGGCGGAGCACGCCGCGCTGGTGACCGAGCTGGCCCTGAACGCGGAGCCCGGCGCGCGCGTGGCGGTGCGGGTGCATGCGGTGGACCACCCGGCTTTCGAAGCCGACATCGCCACCATCGCCGGCAAGGCCGGCCACCGGCTCGCGCACATCATGGTCCCCAAGGCGGAGTCGCCCGCCGACATCGAACGCGCCGTGCGCGCCATCGATGCCGCCGGCGCGACGCAGCTGGCCGTGCACGCGCTCATCGAGTCGCCGGCGGCGGTGCATCGGGCCTTCGACATCGCCGCGCATCCGCGGTTGCAGTCGCTCAGCTTCGGGCTGATGGATTTCGTGTCCGCGCATGGTGGAGCGATCCCCTCGGCCGGCATGGGCGTCGAGGGCCAGTTCCAGCACCCGCTGGTGGTACGCGCGAAGCTGGAGATCGCTTCGGCCTGCCACGCGCACGGCAAGGTGCCCTCGCATGGCGTGGTGACCGAGTTCAAGGACCGGCCCGCCTTCCTGGCCGCGGCGACGAAAGCCGCGAACGACTACGGCTACACGCGGATGTGGAGCATCCACCCGGACCAGATCCGGCCCATCCTGCAAGCCTTCGCGCCGACGGCGCACGAGATCGAGACGGCGGCGAGCATCCTGCTGGCGGCCGCGCAGGCCGACTGGGCACCCATCAGCCACGGCGGCAAGCTGGAGGACCGGGCAAGTTACCGCTACTACTGGCAGGTGCTGCAGAGGGCGCACCAGACCGGGAGGCCGCTGCCCAACGAAGTGCAGGAATGGTTCGCCGTCCTGCGTCCATGAAGTACCGGAGACAAGACACTTTGAAAGCCCTCGCCATTTCGCTGTTGCTGATCACCGCCCCGGCGCTCGCGCTGGCGCAGACCGCCACGAAGCCCGCGGCCAAACCGGCCGCCAAGGCGGCCGCGAGCAAACCGGCCGCCAGACCCGCGGCGGCCAAGCCCGCTGCCACCCCGAAACTGGCGCCCGCCGCCCAGAAAGCGGTGGAAGAAGCCACGCCGCTTGAGGAAGCCGACCCCACCATCAAGCTGACCGAGGGCGATCTTGAAGTCGCCCGCCGTGTCTACGTCGGCGAGATCCCCTGCGAACTGGGCGCCAGCGTGAAGATCACGCCGCTCAAGCGCGAGGGCTTCTTCCTGGTGCAGACCGGCCGCAACCGCTTCCGCATGCACCCGGTGGAAAGCCGCACCGGAGCGATCCGGCTGGAAGACCCCGTCCGTGGCGCCATGTGGCTGCAGCTGGGCAACAAGTCGATGCTCATGAGCCAGAAGCTCGGCCAGCGCCTGGCGGACGAATGCCAGAGCCCGGACCAGGTGACCTTCACCGAAGCGATGAAGAGCCGGCCGGCCGTCAACATCCTCGAAGCGACACCGGCCGCGCGGCCCGCGTCCGCGCCGATCCAACCGGCCGAATCCCTGGTGCCCGGCACGACCTCCCCGCCGGGCAACACGCCCGTGGTGCCCACGCCGGCCGGCACCACGCCCGTCGCCCCCGCGCCCGCTGCCACGCCAGGCACCGCCACGGCGCCCATGCCGGCGGCCAGCCGGGCCCAATAAATGCATCGCCCCCTGAATTGAACGGAGAAGACCATGTTGCAAGCCTACGTTGAACACGTTGCCGAGCGCGCCGCCATCGGCATCCCGCCGCTCCCCCTGACGGCCAAGCAGACCGCCGACCTGATCGAGCTGCTGAAGGCCGCGCCTGCCAGCGAAGACGGCTTCCTGCTCGACCTGCTGACCAACCGGGTGCCGCCCGGCGTGGACGACGCCGCCAAGGTCAAGGCGAGCTTCCTGTCCGCCGTCGCCCATGGCGACCTCGCGGTGCCGGCGCTGTCGCGCGCCAAGGCGACGGAGCTGCTGGGCACCATGGTCGGCGGCTACAACGTCAAGCCGCTGATCGACCTGCTGGACGACACCGAAGTCGCCGCGGTAGCCGCCGCGGGCCTGAAAAAGACGCTGCTGATGTTCGACTTCTTCCACGACGTCGCCGAGAAGGCCAAGGCCAACAACGCGTTCGCCAAGGAGGTGATCCAGAGCTGGGCCGAGGCCGAGTGGTTCACCACCCGCCCCGAAGTCCCGCAGAAGATCACGGTCACGGTATTCAAGGTGCCCGGAGAGACCAACACCGACGACCTGTCCCCCGCACCCGACGCCTGGTCGCGCCCCGACATCCCGCTGCACGCGGTGGCGATGCTGAAGAACACGCGCGCCGGCGCGCCGTTCACGCCCGACGAAGATGGCAAGCGCGGCCCGTTGAAGCTGATGGAGGAACTGAAGGCCAAGGGCCACCAGGTGGCCTACGTCGGTGACGTGGTCGGCACCGGTTCGTCGCGCAAGTCCGCGACCAACAGCGTCATCTGGCACACCGGCCAGGACATCCCCTTCGTGCCGAACAAGCGCTTCGGCGGCGTCACTCTGGGCGGCAAGATCGCTCCCATCTTCTTCAACACGCAGGAAGACTCGGGCGCGCTGCCGATCGAAGTCGATGTCGCCAAGCTCGAGATGGGCGACGTCATCGACATCCTGCCGTACGAAGGCACGCTGCAGAGGGGCGGCGAGGTCATCGAGCGCTTCCAGCTGAAGAACGACATCCTGTTCGACGAAGTGCGCGCCGGTGGCCGCATCAACCTGATCATCGGCCGCTCGCTCACCGCCAAGGCCCGCGAGTTCCTGGGCCTGCCGGCCTCCACGGTGTTCCGCCTGCCGAAGCCGACCGTCGATTCCGGCAAGGGCTTCACGCTGGCGCAGAAGATGGTCGGCCGCGCCTGCGGCCTGCCGGAAGGCAAGGGCGTGCGCCCGGGCACCTATTGCGAGCCGAAGATGACGACCGTCGGCAGCCAGGACACCACCGGCCCCATGACCCGCGACGAACTGAAGGACCTGGCCTGCCTGGGCTTCTCGTCCGACCTGGTCATGCAATCGTTCTGCCACACGGCAGCCTATCCGAAGCCGGTGGACGTGAAGACGCACCGCGAGCTGCCGGCGTTCATCAGCAACCGCGGCGGCGTTTCGCTGCGCCCGGGCGACGGCGTGATCCACAGCTGGCTGAACCGCCTGCTGCTGCCTGACACCGTGGGCACCGGTGGCGACAGCCACACGCGCTTCCCGATCGGCATCAGCTTCCCGGCCGGTTCCGGCCTGGTCGCTTTCGCGGCCGCCACCGGCGTGATGCCGCTGGACATGCCCGAATCCGTGCTGGTGCGCTTCAAGGGCGAGATGCAGCCCGGCATCACCCTGCGCGACCTGGTGCACGCCATTCCCTACTACGCGATGAAGCAGGGCCTGCTGACGGTCGCCAAGCAGGGCAAGGTCAACGTGTTCTCCGGCCGCATCCTCGAGATCGAGGGCCTGCCGGACTTGAAGGTCGAACAGGCGTTCGAACTGTCCGACGCCTCCGCCGAACGCTCCGCCGCCGGCTGCACGGTCAAGCTGAACCCCGCGCCGATCAGCGAGTACCTCACCAGCAACATCGTGCTGATGAAGAACATGATCGCCGAGGGCTACCAGGACAAGCGCACGCTGGAGCGCCGCATCCAGGCTGTGCAAGCCTGGCTGGACAACCCGCGCCTGCTCGATGGCGACGCCGATGCCGAATACGCTGCCGTGATCGACATCGATCTGGCCGGCATCACCGAGCCGCTGCTGTGCTGCCCGAACGACCCGGACGACGTCAAGCCGCTGTCGCTGGTGCAGGACACGAAGATCGACGAGGTCTTCATCGGTTCGTGCATGACCAACATCGGCCACTTCCGCGCGGCTTCCACGCTGCTCGAAGGCAAGCGCGACATCCCGGTCAAGCTGTGGGTGGCCCCGCCGACCCGCATGGATGCAGAGCAGCTGACGAAAGAAGGCCACTACGCCAACTTCGGCGGCGCCGGCGCGCGCACCGAGATGCCCGGCTGCAGCCTGTGCATGGGCAACCAGGCGCAGGTGAAGGAGGGCGCGACGGTGGTTTCGACCTCCACCCGCAACTTCCCGAACCGCCTGGGCAAGAACACCAACGTGTTCCTGGCGTCGGCGGAACTTGCCGCGATCGCGTCCAAGCTGGGACGCATTCCCACGGTGGCCGAGTATCACGCCGACATGGGCGTGATCAACAAGGACGGTGACAAGGTCTACCGCTACCTGAACTTCGACCAGATCGAGGAATACGCTCAGGTGGCGAGCGAAGTCGCGGCCTGAAGCCAGCGCCTCGCGCATGAAAAAAGCGGCCCGTGAGGGCCGCTTTTTTCGTTGGGGCTTTCAGACCCTCAGTTGCGGTCGGCACGCGCCGGACGGATGGCCGAGGGGCCGCTCGCCACGGTGGAGCCGGAGCCGCCGCTGGTCCCGCCCATCGCGGTGCTGCCGCCGGTGGACCCGGAGCCCGAACCCCCGAGGTTGCTGCCCATCAGGCCCTGCGTGCCGCTGGAGCCGGCACCCAAGGCGGTGGAACCACCGCTGCCACCGGCGATCGTGCCGCTGCTTCCGGCCGCCAGGCCCGAGCCGGTGGTGACGCCCACCGTGCCGGCCGTGCCAGCGCCCGTCGTGACACCCGTCGTGCCGCCAGCAGTGGTCCCGGCCGTTCCGACGGCACCGGTGCTGCCGACCGTGCCGGTCGTGCCAACCGAGCCAGTCGTGCCCACCGAGCCGGTCGTGCCCACGGAGCCAGTCGAGCCGACAGAGCCGGTCGTACCGACAGAGCCGGTCGTACCCACGGAGCCGCCGACGCCCACGGAGCCACTGCCGCCGACCGTGGCCGAACCGCCCGCGTTGCCAGCCGTCGACGCATTCGGGCCGTTGCCCTGGTTGCCCGGGCCGGTATTGCCGACGCCGTTGCCGCTGTTGCCCGTGCCGACGTTCGCGCCGCCGTTCGCGCTGCCACCAGCGCTCACGCCGCCGGCGACACCGCCGCCGCCGACGGAACCGGAGACGCCGCCGGTGCCGCTGCCACCCGCGCTCACGCCGCCGCCGCCCACGGATCCGGAGACACCGCCGGCAGCATTGCCGGCCGTGGTGGCGTTCGGGCCGTCACCCTGGTTGCCCAGGCCGGTGTTGCCCACGCCGTTGCCGCTGTTGCCGGTGCCGACGTTGGCACCGCCATTGCCTCCGGCGTTGCCTGCGGGCGCGCCGCCCGCGCCGCCACCGTTCGCGCTGGCGCTGGTGCCCGCGCTCGCGCCGGCGCTGCCGGAGCCGCCCGCGCTGGCGCTGGAGCCGCCGGCGCCGACACCGGCGCTGCCGCCCGCGGTGCCGGACCCGCCTGCACTGGCGCTCGCGCCACCGGAACCCACGCCCGCGCTGCCGCTGCCGCCGGCACTGCCCGATCCGCCCGCGCTGGCACTGGCGCCGCCGGAGCCCACGCCCGCGCTGCCGCTGCCGCCGGCACTGCCCGAGCCGCCCGCGCTGGCACTGGCGCCGCCGGAACCCACGCCGCTGCCACCGGCACTGCCGGAGCCACCTGCGCTGGCGCTGGCACCGCTGCCGCCGCCATTGCCGCCGCCATTGCCGCCGGCGTTGCCACCCGCGTTACCGCCAGCACTGGCGCTCGCGCCACCGTTGCCGCCGCCGTTGCCGCCGCCGTTGCCGCCGCCGTTGCCGGAGGCACCAGCGCTCGCGGAGCCACCTGCGCCGACGCCCACGCCGACCCCGCCCGCGCTGGCGCCCACGCCGGCGCTGCCGGAGCCGCCCGCACTGCCGGAGGCACCGCCCCCGCCGCCGCCCACGCCGGCGCTGGCGCCGACACCCACGCCGGCGGAGCCGGCCGCGCCGCCGTCACCGCTGCCTTGGGCCCAGGTCACGCCGAGCGCGCCGGCCATCGCCATGGCCAGCAGGCTCAGCTGGAATTTGCTTGTCTTCGATTTCATGAAAGGCTCCCTTGAACGTCTGAGGATGTGAAGACCCGCTGTGATGTGAAAGCAGTGGGCCGGTGAGGTAACGACATCGTGCGAATGTGTGCGCGTGTGGAGCGTCGTCCCCTCGCGCGCTGCGATGTGCGACCGCGCCGACATGCAAAAAGCGGCCCGGAGGCCGCTTGGTCGTGGCAGGCGCTGGCTCAGCGCAGTGCGCCGTTGCGTTGCAGAGCCATGCTCTGCGCGCGGCTGAGCGGCGACTGCAGCATGCTGTTCGACATGCCGGGATTCGCCAGGCTGTTCGCCGCGCCTTGGGTGCCCGCGCCGCCTTGCGCGCCGACGTTCCCCATGGCGCCGACGTTGCCCGTTGTGCTGGCGTTGCCCGTCGTGCCAACGTTGCCGGTGGCGCCCACGCTGTTCGTCGCGCCCAAGCTGCCACTTGCATTGGTGTTGCCGGCGGCGCCACTGCTGCTGGAGGTGACACCCAGGCCGCCACTGGAGCCACTGCCGGCCGCGCCAGTGCCAGTGCCCGCGGTGCCGCCACTCGTGCCCGCATTGCTGGAAGAACTGCCACCCGCGGAGCCGGTGGTGCCGGCACTTGCACCCACGCCGCTGGCACCCGCACTGGCCCCGACGCCCCCGGCGCCCACGCCCGTGCCGGAGGCACCGGCCGCGCCGCCGACCTGGGCTCCGGCGGTGCCCAGCGCACCAGCCAGGGTGAATGCGAGCAGGCTCAACTGCAATTTGCTGGATCTCGATTTCATGTGAACTCCTGAAGCGATGGATGGAGAGGAGCGCCAGGACGGGCCGGCGCTTCCTCGAATGGTGGGGGCCGAGGGCAGTGCCGGCGTCGGCGCCACGCGCTCACGTTTGTGCGATCTCTCCGACAGCCGCCCGGCAAGCCCTGCCATTGTTGCCTGCTGTGCTATTCAAATCAGAGCACACGGGAAGACGGCACAACAGTTAGCATCGCCCCACCGTATCGACGAGGTTTGTCCCCATGTTCCGTTCCTTTTTCCTGTCGCGCCGCTGGCTGCCGTGGTCTGTCCTGGGATCGTTCCTGATCCTGGCCGCGACCTGGTACCGGGTGCAGCTCGACGTGCAGATCAACGAGTGGTTCGGGACGTTCTACGACTTGCTGCAGAAGGCCTTGAGCAAGCCGGGCAGCATCACCGCCGCCGAATACTGGGGGCAGGCGGCAACGTTCCTCAGCATCGCGATGGTCTACATCACCCTGGCCGTGGTCGCCGAGTTCTTCGTCAAGCACTACGTCTTCCGCTGGCGCCAGGCGATGAATGACTACTACATGCAGTACTGGCCCAGGCTGCGCGACATCGAGGGCGCGGCCCAGCGCGTGCAGGAGGACACCATGCGGTTCGCCAGCATCGTCGAAGGGCTGGGCGTGGAACTGATGCGCAGCGTGATGACGCTGATCGCCTTCCTGCCCATCCTCTGGGTGCTGTCGGACAAGATCACCGAACTTCCCATCCTGGGCGCGATCCCGCACTCGCTGGTCTGGGTGTCGATCGGCTGGGCCTTGTTCGGCACGCTGCTGCTCGCGGTCACCGGCATCAAGCTGCCGGGACTGCAATTCCAGAACCAGCGGGTGGAGGCGGCCTACCGCAAGGAGCTGGTCTACGGCGAGGACGACCCCTCGCGCGCGTCGCCACCGGTGGCGCAGGCACTCTTCCAGACGGTGCGGGTCAACTACTTCCGCCTGTTCTTCCACTACCTGTATTTCGACGTGGTGAAGTGGTCCTACCTGCAGGCGAGCGTCATGGTCCCGCTGGTGGCGATGGGCCCGACGGTGGTCGCCGGCGTGATCACCTTGGGCGTCTACCAGCAGATCGCCCGTTCGTTCGACCGGGTGACGGATTCGTTCCAGTACCTGGTGGTCAGCTGGAGCACGATCGTGGAACTGCTGTCCATCCACAAGCGCTTGCGCGCGTTCGAGGAGCGCATCAACGATCCGTCGGCGCCTGGCTTGCCGCCAATTGACCCAGCGCCGCAGCAGTAGCGGCATCCGCCGGGAAGAACGTCTCCAGCGCCAGCTCCTGCAGCGTCACGTCGACCGGCGTGCCGAACACGGTGGTGGTGCTGATGAAACTCAGCACCGGCCCGGCGGCGCTGCGGAAGCGGAACGGCATGGCCACGCCGAGCAGTTCGCCGTCGAGATGCGTGTCCGCTCCCGGCGGCACGGGATAGGCGCGCAACTCCTCGTAGAGCGCGGCCAGCGTCGCGTCATTGGTGACGTGGATCTGCTGGCGCAGGCGCTCGAAAAGGTGGGTGCGCCACTGGGCGAGGTTCTCGATGCGCGATGCCAGGCCTTGTGGGTGCAGGCTCAGGCGCAGGACGTTCACCTGGCCTTGCAGCAGCGATGGGTCGACCGTCGCCAGCAGGTGCGGCACCATGGCGTTCATCGCGAGCAGGTTCCAATGGCGGTCCACCGCCAGCGCGGGATAGGGCTCGTGGCTTTTCAGGATCAATTGCACGGCTCCGCGAGCGGCCGAGAGCGCGGGGTCGTCGAGCGGCCGCTCCCGGTACATCGGCGCATACCCGGCCGACACCAGCAGCGAATTCCGTTCGCGCAGGGGCACCTCGAGCCGCTCGGCGAGGCGCAGCACCATCTCACGGCTCGGCACCGAGCGGCCGGTCTCGACGAAGCTCAGGTGGCGTGTCGAAATCTCGGCCTCGTGCGCCAGGTCCAACTGGCTCATGCGGCGGTGCTGGCGCCAGAAGCGCAGGTGCTCGCCGAACGGCTGGCGGGCATGGGCGGGAGCGGCGGCGATGCTGTTCATGGCCCGCATGGTAGTGCGGCGCGCGCGCACGGCCCATGACCTGGGAGGTCATGGACTGGCCGCCGGCGCCGGCGGAAAGTCGGGGCCATGTTCAACCAAGGAGCTGCCATGAATGTCTTCTCTTCCCCCCGATTCCTGCGCAACGTGCTGTGGGCCGATGCGGTCTCCTGCGCCGCCACGGGCGCGCTGCAACTCGCCGCCGCCGGCTGGCTGGCGCAGGTCCTGGGCTTGCCCGGCGAGCTGCTGCTGGCGAGCGGCGGGCTCCTGGTCGGCGTGGTGCTGCTCGCCAGCTGGCTCGCCACGCGCGAACCGGTGCCGCGCGCGCCGCTCTGGGTGCTGATCGCGGGCAACTGGCTCTGGGTGGCTGGCTGCCTCGGGCTGCTGTTCACCGGTGCCGCCACGACGACACTCGGTCAGGCCTACCTGGTGCTGCAGGCCGTGGCCGTGATCGTGCTGGCCGAGCTGGAATGGATGGGCCTGCGGCGCTACCCCGTCACCGGCTGGGCCTGACTTGGCTTGTGGTCCAGAGGGACTTTCTGTTCTTGTATGCTGCATAACTTTGGTTTCACAGCACCTCTAGAGAAAGTTCCATGACGCGCGTTTTCAACTTCAGCCCCGGCCCCGCGACCCTGCCCGAACCCGTGCTGCGCCAGGCGGCCGCCGAGATGCTCGACTGGCACGGCACCGGCATGTCCGTGATGGAGATGAGCCACCGTGGCAAGGAGTTCATCTCCATCCATGCGGAAGCGGAAGCCGACTTGCGCGAGCTGATGGGCATCCCCGCCAACTACAAGGTCCTGTTCATGCAGGGCGGCGCGATCGGCGAGAACGCCATCGTGCCGATGAACCTGATCGGCCGCGGCGGCAAGGCCGACTACGTGGTCACCGGGGACTGGTCCAAGAAGTCGCAGAAGGAGGCCAAGACCTTCGGCACCGTCAACGTCGCCGCCTCCGGCGAGGCCGGCAAGTTCACCAGCATTCCGAAGCAGTCCGAATGGAAGCTGGACCCCGAGGCGGCCTACGTGCACATCTGTTCCAACGAGACGATCGGTGGCGTGCAGTTCCACTGGACGCCCGAAACGGGCAATGTGCCGCTGGTGGCCGACATGTCCTCGGACATCCTGTCGCGCCCGATCGACGTCAGCAAGTACGGCCTGATCTACGCCGGTGCGCAGAAGAACATGGGGCCGTCGGGCCTCACCATCGTCATCGTGCGCGAAGACCTGATGGGCCATGCGCTGCCGATCACGCCCTCGGCCTTCAACTACCAGCTGCAGGCCGAGAACGACTCGATGTTCAACACGCCGCCCACGTACGCGATCTACATCGTGGGCCTGGTGCTGAAGCACTTCAAGGCGATGGGCGGCATGGCCGCGATCGAGGCGCACAACAAGGCCAAGGCCAAGGTGCTCTACGACTACCTGGACGCCAGCAGCTTCTACAAGAATCCGGTGAACCCGGCCGACCGTTCGCTGATGAACGTGCCCTTCAAGCTGAAAGACGACGCGCTGGACGAAGCCTTCCTGAAGGGTGCGCAGGCCAAGGGCATGATCCAGCTGAAGGGGCACCGCTCGGTGGGCGGCATGCGCGCCTCGATCTACAACGCGATGTCGATTGAAGGCGTGCAGGCCCTGGTGGCGTACATGAAGGAATTCGAGGCGAAGAATGGCTGACCGGCCGTTTCAAGTTCTGGTGCTGAACCAGATCGCGAAGAGCGGGCTCGACCGCCTGCCGGCCGGCGCATACATCACGGGCAAGGACATCGCCCAGCCCGACGCCGTGCTGGTGCGCTCCGCCGACATGCACGCGATGGAGATCCCGGCCTCCGTACAGGCCATCGGCCGCGCCGGTGCCGGCACCAACAACATTCCTGTCAAGGCGATGAGCGCCCGCGGCGTGCCCGTGTTCAACGCACCGGGCGCGAACGCCAATGCGGTGAAGGAACTGGTGCTGGCCGGCATGTTGATGGCGGCGCGCAACCTGGCGCCGGCGCAGCGTTTCGTGCAGGAGCTCGATGCGGCCCATCCCGACCTCGACAAGACGGTCGAGGACGGCAAGAAGAATTTCGCCGGCTTCGAACTGGCCGGCCAGACGCTGGGCGTCATCGGCCTCGGCAAGATCGGTTGCCTGGTGGCCGACGCGGCCATCAAGCTCGGCATGAACGTGATGGGCTATGACCCCGAGATCACGGTCGACGCCGCCTGGAGCCTGCCGGCGCAGGTGAAGAAGGCCACTTCGGTGGCGGACGTGCTGAAGAACTCGCTGTTCGTCAGCATCCACGTGCCGCTGCTGGAAGCGACGCGCAATCTCGTGGGCAGCGACAACATCCGCCTGATGAAGCCCGACGCCGTGCTGCTGAATTTCTCGCGCGAAGGCGTGGTGGACGACAAGGCCGTGGTGCAGGCGCTGGGCGCGCAGCAGCTGGGCTGGTACATCTGCGACTTCCCGAACCCGGCCATCCTCGGGAACCCGCGCGCGGTCGCGCTGCCGCACCTCGGCGCGTCGACCCGAGAAGCCGAGGAGAACTGCGCCGTGATGGTCGCCGACCAGCTGCGCGAATTCCTGGAGCACGGCAACGTCGCCAACGCGGTGAATTTCCCGCAGGTGAGCATGGGCCGCGAGTCGAACTGGCGCGTGGCCATCGCCAACGCCAACGTGCCCAACATGCTGGGCCAGATCTCGACCGCGATGGCGGACGCCGGGCTCAACATCCACAACATGGTCAACAAGTCGCGCGGCGACATGGCCTATACGCTGGTGGACGTGGACAGTCCGGTGGCGGATGGCGTTCTGGCGAAGCTACGAGCGATCGAGGGTGTCTTGGCGGTGCGCTACCTTCCGGCACAAAGCTGAATCCTGGGCGACCACAGCGGGCATGAAAGTCGCTGCACAATGGGACAAAGCAACAACAAGCGAGCAAGCCCGCATGTCCCACGCGTTCGCCAGCACCCTCAAGAAGTTCAAGGCCGGCGCCGGCCGCACCCTTCAGTTCCACTCCCTGCCGGCATTGGCCGAGCAGTTTCCCAAGGTCAAGCGCCTGCCCGTTTCGATGCGCATCGTGCTGGAATCGGTGCTGCGCAACTGTGACGGCAAGAAGGTCACGGAAGAGCACGTCCGGCAGGTTGCCAACTGGTTTCCGCAGGCCGACCGCAACGCGGAAATCCCATTCGTCGTGGCCCGGGTCGTGCTGCAGGACTTCACCGGCGTGCCGCTGTTGGCCGATCTGGCGGCCATGCGCAGCGCCGCGGCACGGTTGGGCAAGGATGTCGGCCGGATCGAGCCGCTGGTGCCGGTGGACCTGGTGGTGGACCATTCGATCATGGTCGACCACTACGGCACCAGGGACGCCATCGACCTCAACATGAAGCTCGAATTCCAGCGCAACCGTGAGCGCTACGAGTTCATGAAGTGGGGCATGCAGGCCTTCGACACCTTCAAGGTGGTGCCGCCCGGCTTCGGCATCGTCCACCAAGTGAACCTGGAGTACCTGGCTCGCGGCGTCCACACCGGCGCGGACGGCGTGTGCTACTTCGATTCCCTGGTGGGTACGGACAGCCACACCACGATGATCAACGGCATCGGCGTGGTCGGCTGGGGCGTGGGGGGCATCGAAGGCGAGGCCGCCATGCTGGGACAGCCGGTCTACTTCCTCACGCCCGACGTGGTGGGCTTCGAGCTCACCGGCAAGCTGCGCGAAGGCTGCACGGCCACCGACCTGGTCCTGACCGTCACGGAGATCCTCCGCAAGCACAAGGTGGTGGGCAAGTTCGTCGAGTTCTTCGGCGAGGGCACGCGCAGCCTGACGGTCCCGGACCGCGCGACCATCGCCAACATGGCGCCGGAGTACGGCGCCACCATGGGCTTCTTCCCGGTGGACGAGAAGACGATCGATTATTTCGAGGGCACGGGCCGCAGCAAGGAAGAGATCAAGACCTTCGAGGCCTACTTCAGGGCGCAGGGCATGTTCGGCGTGCCCATGCCGGGCGAGATCGACTATTCCGCGACGGTGAAACTCGACCTGGGCGCCGTCACGCCCAGCCTGGCGGGGCCGAAGCGGCCGCAGGACCGCATCGAGCTCGGCAAGGTCGCGGGAACCTTCAAGTCGCTGTTCTCCCAGCCGATCGCCGAGAACGGCTTCAACCAGCCGCCCGAGCTGCTGTTGACGCGCCACCTCGTGCAGCGCACCGGCACGGAACCCGACCGCATTCCGGACAACCCGCCAGCGCCGCTCGCGGCACCGCGCTTCGAAATGGAGATGGAGGCCAACAAGCCGACCCTGCCATCGGCGGTAACGCTGGCCCCGCCGCCGAAGATCGAAACGGGCGACATCACCATCGGCAATGGCGACGTGCTGATCGCCGCCATCACGAGCTGCACCAACACGTCGAACCCCGGCGTGCTGCTGGCCGCCGGACTGCTGGCGAAGAAGGCGGTCGAGAAGGGCTTGCGCGTCAAGCCGCACATCAAGACTTCGCTGGCGCCCGGTTCGCGCATCGTCACGGAGTACCTCACGCAGGCCGGCCTGATGCCCTACCTGGAGCAACTCGGCTTCGCGCTCGCCGGTTACGGCTGCACCACCTGCATCGGCAACGCCGGCGACCTGACGCCGCAGATCAACGAGGCCATCTCCAAGGGCGACCTGGTGTGTGCCGCGGTGCTTTCGGGCAACCGCAACTTCGAGGCGCGGATCCACCCGAACCTGAAGGCGAACTTCCTGGCCAGCCCGCCGCTCGTGGTGGCCTACGCGATCGCCGGGACCATGCTGACCGATCTCATGACCGAGCCGCTGGGCAAGGGCACGGACGGCAAGGACGTCTGGCTCGGCGACGTCTGGCCCACCAGCGACGAGATCCACAAGCTGATGAAGTTCGCGATGAACGGCAAGGCCTTCCACGCCAACTACGGCAAGGTCCAGTCCGACCCGGGCCCGCTGTGGGAGCGCATCCAGGGCGGTACGGGCGACATCTACGGCTGGCCGAAGAGCACCTACATCGCTGAGCCCCCGTTCTTCGAGGGCTTCGCGCTCGCGCCGCCCGAGGCACGCGATGCGGAAGCGGTGAGCGTGCGCGGCGCCCGCATCATGGCGCTGTTCGGCGACTCGATCACCACCGACCACATCTCGCCGGCCGGCTCCATCAAGGCGAGTTCACCGGCCGGCCAGTGGCTGCAGGCGCACGGCGTCACCAAGCTGGACTTCAACAGCTACGGCGCCCGGCGCGGCAACCACGAAGTGATGATGCGCGGCACGTTCGCCAACGTGCGCATCAAGAACCTGATGATCCCGGCCGGCCCGGACGGCTCGCGCGAAGAGGGCGGAGTGACCATCTACCGCGCGGAGGACGGCACGTCGGAGAAGATGTTCATCTACGACGCCGCGATGCGGTACGTGGCCCAGGGCCGCCCGACGGTCATCTTCGCCGGCGAGGAATACGGCACGGGTTCATCGCGTGACTGGGCTGCCAAGGGCACGCAGCTGCTGGGCATCAAGGCCGTGGTGGCGCGCAGTTTCGAGCGCATCCACCGCAGCAACCTGGTGGGCATGGGGGTGTTGCCGCTGCAGTTCCAGGGCAGCGCGACCTGGCAGTCGCTGCGCCTGAACGGCGAGGAGACGATCGACATCGTGCCCGATCCGGCGCTGCGTCCGCAGAGCGATGCGCTGCTGATCGTCACCCGCAAGGACGGCACGCGGGAAGAGCTGCCTTTGACGCTGCGCATCGACACGCCGATCGAGGTGGATTACTACCTGCACGGCGGCATCCTTCCCTTCGTGTTGCGGCAGCTGCTCTCCTAGACCCCTGGCTCGGGCTCGTCTTCGGCCAGTGCAGCGAGCAGGTCGATGACCGCCTGGGCCAGCGGCGAATGGCTGCGGCCCTGCAGCGAGACGATGCCCCAGTCGGAATAGGCGGGACCGAAGTCGGAGACCTCGAGCACGTTCATCTGGCCGGTGGACAATTCCGTGGCGAGGATGCCCTCATTGCCGATCATGGCGGTGTCCGTGGCCAGCGCCACACGCCGCAGGACGTGCGTGTCGTCGCACTCCACCACCACCGGCAGGCTGTCGCCGTCCGGCAGGCCCATCGCCCGGGCCAGCGCGGCGCGGATCGCCGCCGGGATGCGGCTGCAGACGATGCCGAAGGGCGCCAGGTCCGCCAACCGGATCTCCGCTTGCCGCAACAGGGGATGCCCGGCACGGACATAGAAGCGGCCGCGTTTGCGGCCGACGCTCCGGATGTGGAAGATGCCGTCCCGCGGCACTTCACGCGTGTCGCCGACGAAGAAGTCATGCTGCTCGCGGCGCACGCCTTCGAGGAGCTGGACCGGGTTGTCGACCTGGGCGCAGACCGAGACGGCCGGAAAGCGGCGGTGCACCTGCGTCAGCAGCTCCGGGAGGATGGAGGCCGCCACGAAGGGGCCCACGCCCATCGACAAGCCGCCGACCATGCCCTCGCGGAACAGTGCCACGTCACGCTCCATCCGCCGGCTTTCCTGCAGCACCCGCCGCGCGCGCTCGATCACGAAGGCACCCGAGGGCGTGCACTTCAGCTCCACGCCACCGCCCCGCCCGAACAGTTTCATGCCGAGCTCGGCCTCGGCCGCCTGGATGCTGCGGCTGAACGCGGGCTGGCTGAGGTGAACCGCTTCCGCTGCCCGCACGAAGCTGCCTGCGTCGGCCAAGGCCACCAGATGCTGCATCCGTTTGAAGTCCATAGTACTCAGTCAATGCATTCGGTGCATTGATGTTACACAAACAATGCATTGGACGCATTTGTTTAAAACCTAAACAATCACGCCGTGAATATTTCACTGACCACTTCCGTGCGCCAAGCTCCCGTCGACCGCATCATGATCGCCAGCCTGAGCCGCCTTCCCGGCTCGGTGGTGGAGCAACTGCTCGCCCTGCGCCCCGCGATCCGCCAGTTCAATGAAGGCGTGGGCCTGCGTAGCGCACTGCTGTACAACGCCGGCTGGTTCGTGCAGTGGCACGAAGGCACGCCCGAAGCGGTGGACAAGGGCTGGCGCATGTCGGAGGCCAACGCCGGCCACGGCAACACGCGCGTCATCCACCGCAGCATCGGCGTCCCGACGCTCACCGAAACGCTCAACATTGCCACCCTGCACGGCAAGGACAAGCCGACGGACATGGCCCGCCGCCTGTACCAGGTGGAGAGCGAGCGCCTGCTGGGCATCGGCGAGGAGCCGGCCCAGGTCTGGCGCTGGCTGAGCGCGCCGGCGCAGGCGCGGCCGCAGGACGAAGTCGCTGCGCTGGCCCGGCAGGACGTGCTGGCGCTGACGTCGGAGGACACGGAGTCGATGGACCTGATCAAGGCCATCGCCGACCGCGCGCGCGTGCCGGTGACCTACCAGCGTTTCGCCAACGGCGATCTCCGCAGCCGGGACGCCGGCGCCGCGTATGCGGACCTGCCGTGCGACGGCTACACGACGCGCGTGCAGGCGCTGTCGCGCCGCGCGCTCGGCAACAGCCTCGTGCGCCTTTCGTTGCAGCAGATGCAGCGCATCGTGCTGCTGCTGGGCGCGCGGGCCCGCTCGGCCGAAAACCTGCTGGAAGCGGTGTCCGCGTTGATCGCCGCATCGCCCACCCCGCCGCAAGTGCACCTGCTCGGCGCTTCGCCGGAGGTCTGCCGCTGGGCCGCCCAGCACCTGGCCGCGGTGCCGGGGCTGCGCCTGGCGCAGATGGACACCGGCCTGCGCCTCGGCGCGCAGGTCGACGCGGTGCTCGGCCTGATCGCCGGCGCCGAACAGGACTCGGCGTTCCCGGAGAACGCGACCTGAACCGAATCCCTTTTTCCTTTCACCTGGATCCGACCATGAACATTCGCCAATGCGTGCTGGCGCTCGCCTGCGCCGCCGCCCTCTCCACGCCCCTGTCCGGCTTCGCCATGGTGTTCGCCGTGAACGAAGGCGCCACGTACCGCGTGACCGACACCGAGATCCAGAGCAAGTACAAGCAGGTCGCGGACGACCTGGGCAAGCTGCTCGGCCAGAAGGTCACGGTGGTGCCCGTGTCCGACTACAAGGCCATCGCCGAAGGCCTGGCGGCCGGCCGCTTCGACCTCGCCTACATCCACCCCACCCACGTGGCCCTGCACGGGCTGGCCGTGGATGGCTACCAGCTGGTTGCGCTGACGAAGGGCTTCACCGAGTACCGCGCGCATTTCCTGGTGCGCGCCGATTCCCCGGCGAAGAACCTGGCGGACCTGAAAGGCAAGAAGCTCGGCACGCCGTCGCCCGACTCGATCACTTCGGTCCTCACCCGCAGTTCCGTGCGTGAAGCCGTTCCCGGCGCTGCAGATGCCATGGCCTACGTGCCGAGCCGTTATCAGGACGCGATCCCGTTCATGGTGGAGCACGGCCTCGTGGACGCCGGCGTGACCGGATCCGAAAGCGTCGCCAAGGCCTGGACACAAAGCGGCGGTCGCGTCGCGTTCACCAGCAAGGCCGTGCCGGTGAAGCTGATGATGGCTTCGAAGAACGTGCCTGCCGACAGCGTCGCGGCGATGCAGAACTACTTCGTCTCGCTGGAGCACAGCGAAAAAGGCCGCCGCACCCTGGAGCAGATCGACAAGAAGGGCTTCGTGCCGTTCGATGCGAACGCGCTCACGGCGGTCAACCGCTGGATCGCGACCGGCCTCAAGTAGAGCCGGCTTGCTTGGGCACAATCGGCGGAGATGAGCCCGCCGTTGTCCCTGCAGATCCTCATCGCCGGTGGCGGCATCGGCGGCCTTGGCGCGGCCCTGGCCGCATGCCGGGCCGGCTGGGCCGCCTGCCTGTTCGAGCAGGCGGAGGCCTTCAGCGAGACGGGCGCCGGCATCCAGTTGGGCCCGAATGCCGGCCGGGTTCTCCAAGGCTGGGGACTCGCCGATGCGCTCGACCGGGTGGCGAGCCGGCCGGCGCGCATCCGCGTTCGCTCCGGTGTCGATGGCGCGGAACTCGCGGCGTTGCCGCTGGACGATTTTGCGTCCCGCTATGGCGCACCGTACCGCACGGTCCATCGCGCGGACCTGCATGGCGTGTTGCTGGGGGCGGCACAGGCCGAAGGCGCTGCGCTGAATCCGGCGACGCGCATCGAGCGCGTGGAGACCGCGGGCGACGTCGTGCGGCTGCATTGCAGCGCGGGCCCGCTGCGGGAAGGCGATGCGCTCGCGGGTGCGGACGGCCTCTGGAGCACCGTCCGCGCGGCGGTCCACCCGGACGCCGCGCCACGCTTCACCGGCGACCTGGCTTTTCGCGCACTGGCCTTGCAGCAGGACTTGGCGCAGCCTCTGCGCTCGGACGAAGTCTGCGTCTGGCTCGCGCCCCAACTGCACGTGGTCGCCTATCCGCTACGCGGCCAGCACTGGTTGAACGTGGTCGTGGTCGCTGCGGGTGCCAAGCCGCAGGCCCTGGCCGGCTGGGACCACGAGGCGGATGCCACCGCGATGCGATCAGCCGTCGCGGGTGCCTGCGCTCCCCTGCGCGCGTTGCTGGACGCGATGCCGGCCTGGCGCATGTGGCCCGTGCACGAAACCGCACCGCTGCACGGCGCTGACGGAATGGCCAGTGGCCGCATCGCGCTGCTCGGCGATGCCGCGCATCCCATGCGTCCTTACCTCGCGCAAGGCGCCGGCATGGCGCTGGAGGATGCGGCGGAGCTCGGACGCATGCTGGCGATGGCGCGGGACGCCGGCCTGCCCGTGGAAACGGCCTTGCGCCGCTACGCGCTGCATCGCTGGGAGCGCTGCGCGAAGGTGCAGGCGCGCTCGCAGCGCAACGGCGTGATCTTCCATGCGAGCGGGCCGTTGCGGGTGGCCCGCGACGCGGCGATGCGGGTCGCCGGGGGGCGGCTGCTCGACAACCCCTGGCTCTATCGCGGCTAGCGCTATGGCCCGTCATTCCCGCGAAGGCGGGAATCCAGGGCGTTCAAGAGAAAGACGGAAGCTCTGGGTCCCCGCCTGCGCGGGGACGACGATCTCTGCGTACCAGCGGCTAGAGATCGGTGCGCAGCTTCCAGATCTCCGGAAACAGCACGACATCCAGCATCTTGCGCAGGTAGCTCACGCCGCCGGTTCCACCCGTTCCGCGCTTGAAGCCGATGACGCGTTCCACCGTCGTCACGTGACGGAAGCGCCAGAGCCGGAAAGCGTCCTCGAGGTCGATCAGTTCCTCGCCGAGCTGGTACAGATCCCAGTGCTTCTCCGGCTGGCGGTAGACCACCAGCCAGCCTTGTTCCACCGCGTCGCTGGCTTCGTAGGGCTGGGTCCAGTCGCGGGCCGTGTGGCTGGCGGGCATGGGCAGGCCGCGCCGCGCGAGCAGCCGCAAGGCTTCGTCGTAGAGCGACGGCGCTTCGTAGGCGGCCCGGACCGCGGCCAGCCGTTCGGCGCTGTGCTCGTGCGGCTTGAGCATCGCGGCGTTCTTGTTGCCGAGGCGGAACTCGATCGAGCGGTACTGCCAGCTCTGGAAGCCGCTCGAACTGGCGAGGTACGGGCGGATCGCGCTGTATTCCGGTGGCGTCATCGTCGCCAGCACGTCCCAGGCGTGCACCAGCTGTTCCATGATCCGCGAGACCCGCGCGAGCATCTTGAAGGCGGGCTGCAGCTCGTCGCTGGCCACGTGCGCGATGGCGGCGGACAGCTCGTGCAGCATCAGCTTCATCCAGAGCTCGCTGGTCTGGTGCTGGATGATGAATAGCATCTCGTTGTGGTCGGGCGAGAGCGGTTTCTGGGCCTGCAGGATCGCATCGAGCTGCAGGTAGTCGCCGTAGCTCATGGACTGGCTGAAGTCCAGCTTGGCCTTTTCCTCGTGCACGATGTCGTGCGGTTTCTTGGGTTCGCTCATGTGACCGCCTGCGCTGCGCTGAATTCGGGGCGGCGCCATTCTTCGGACGCCAGCACCGCGGCCAGGTGCTCGACGGCATGCCACACGTCCTCGTAGCCGATGTAGAGCGGGGTGAAGCCGAAGCGCAGGATGTCCGGCGGCCCGGCGCGGAAGTCGCCAATGACGCCGCGCGCGATGAGCGCCTGCATGATCGCGTAGGCCCCTTCCTGCCGCGTGAACCCCACCTGCGAGCCACGCCGGTGGTGTTCTCGCGGGGTCACGAGCGCGAGGCCGTGCCCAGCGCAACGCTCTTCCGCGAGCAGGATGAAGAGGTCGGTCAGGGCCAGCGACTTGTGGCGCAGCGCCGCCATCCCGCCGAACGGTTCGGCGGCCGCTACCGTGTCGAGGCCGCATTCCAGTGCCGTCATGCTCAGGATCGGCTGCGTGCCGCACAGGTAACGTGCGATCCCGGCGGCGGGGCGGTAGTCGGATGTGAACTGGAATGGCGCAGCATGCGACCACCAGCCGGCCAGTGGCTGCCAGAAGCGGTCGGCATGGCGCGGATGGACCCAGGCGAAGGCCGGCGCGCCGGGGCCGCCGTTCAGGTACTTGTAGCCGCAGCCGATGGCGAAGTCGGCATTGGCGGCCGTGAGGTCCACGAGGACGGCGCCCGCGCTGTGCGCCAGGTCCCAGACCGTGAGCGCCCCGGCCGCATGCGCCTGCGCGGTGACGGCCGCCATGTCATGCATCGCGCCGGTGCGGTAGTTGACGTGGGTCAGCATCAGCACGGCGCTGTCGCCGTTCAATGCGGAAGGGATCTCCTCGGCTTCGACCAGGCGCAGCGCGAAGCCGCGCTCGCGGCAGAGCGCCTCGGCGATGTAGAGGTCGGTCGGGAAGTTGGTGCGTTCGCTGATGACGACCCGGCGGCTGGGGGCGTCCGCGGCCATGATGGTCAACGCGGCGCTCAGCACCTTGAACAGGTTGACCGAGGTGCTGTCGGTCGCCACCACTTCACCCGCGCCCGCGCCGATGAAGGCCGCGATGCGATCGCCCAGGCGCCGCGGCAGCTCGTACCAGCCGGCGGTGTTCCAGGAGCGGATCAGCCCCTGCCCCCATTCCTCGGCCACAGCGCGCGCGATGCGCTCCGGCGCGGCCTTCGGCAGCGGGCCGAGTGAATTGCCGTCGAGATAGATCACGCCTTCGGGCAGCGCGAACTGGTCGCGCAAGGAGCGCAGCGGGTCTTGCGCGTCGCGCGCGCGGCATTCTTGCAAGGTGGTCATGGCAGGCTGCGCAGGATGGCGCGCACCGGGGAGGCGTCGGCCGTCATCAGTTTCAGGGGGAGGGCGATCAGCTCGTAGTCGCCTTCGGGCACGTCGTCGAGCACGAGGTTCTCCAGCACGCGCAGACCGCGCTGGCGGATCACCTGGTGGCTGTCCAGCGTCTTGCTTTCGGCGGGGTCGATGCTGGCGGTGTCGATGCCGACGAGCTGCACGCCCGCATCCGCCAGGCGCGCGATGGTCTCGGGTGCGAACGCGGCCAGCGCAGGATCCCATCGGTCGACCGGCATGTGCTGGTAGGTGCGCACCAGCACGCGCGGCGGCAGCCCGGTGGCGGCGTGGGCGATGTGCTCCCACTGCACCAGCGGATGCACGCCGATCGCGTGGATCACGCGGCAGGGGCCGAGGTAGGGGGTGAGGTCCAGCTGACCGATGGTTTGCCCGGCGGGGTCATAGTGAAGCGGGGCGTCGGCATGCGCGCCGACGTGCGGCGACAGCGTCAGCGTGCTGACGTTGACCGGGCAGCCGGGGCCGATCGAAGCGGCCCAGGCCTGCCGGTAGGCCGTGTCGCCCGGAAAGACCGGCGAGCCCGCCGCCACGGGCGGTGAAATGTCCCAGATGCGCTGCATGCGGCGGAGTTTGCGCCGCGCGCAAAACGCGTGGTGTCGGTTAATGCCAACAGGCCAGGAAAAATGTTCAGGCCTCAACGATCGGCTGGTTTCCCGGCATCCCCCGGATGGGGGAACGGCGCGTCAACCTTGTGGTGGCGCGGGGCGTTGCGGAATCACTGTATTTCAATACAGTCACCATCCACAGGAGGAAATCATGGAACTGCAGATCGCACGCCAGATTCTCGACACGCTGGCGCAAGGCATCCACCCCGTCACCGGCGAGGCGATGCCGGAAGACAGCCCCTACAACGCGCCGCCGGTCATCCGGGCCCTGCACACCGTCGCGCGGGCGCTGGAGGGCGGCGCGGCCGCCCCGGTCCCCGCCCCGGCCAAGACCACTCGCGCGGCGCCGGCCAATGCGGGCAAGGCCTGGTCGGCGGAAGACGATGCGGTGCTGGAAACCGGTTTCGACGCCGGTACCGACCTGAAGCAGCTGGCCGAGACGCTGGCGCGCACACGCTTCGGCGTCGAACAGCGCCTCATCAAGCTGGGCAAGATGCCGTCGCCGGCGGGCGGCGGCCGCTTCGGCAACGGCGCCGCGCACGCGAGCTGACGAAAATCAGTCGACGCGCCCTAGCAGAAGGAACTCCATGAGCGCCTTCTGCGCGTGCAGGCGGTTCTCGGCCTCGTCCCACACCACCGATTGCGGGCCGTCGATGACGTCGGCCTCCACTTCCTCACCGCGGTGCGCGGGCAGGCAGTGCATGAAGAGCGCGTCGGGCTTGGCCACGCGCATCATCTCGGTGTCCACGCACCAGTCGGCGAAGGCCTTGCGACGCTCTTCGTTCTCGGCCTCGAAGCCCATGCTGGTCCAGACGTCCGTGGTCACGAGGTCGGCGCCGCGGCAGGCTTCCATCGGGTCCTTGAACACGCGGTAGCTGTCGTTGCTGCGGATGCCGGCGACCGCCTGGTCCACCTCGTAGCCGCTGGGCGTGCTCACGTGCACCGTGAAGCCCAGCAGCTCCGCCGCCTGCAGCCAGGTGTTGGCCATGTTGTTGCCGTCGCCGACCCAGGCGACGACGCGGCCCGACATCGAACCGCGGTGCTCGATGTAGGTGAAGATGTCCGCCAGGATCTGGCAGGGGTGGAACTCGTTCGTGAGCCCGTTGATCACCGGCACGCGCGAATGCTCGGCGAACTTCTCGATCTTGTCCTGGCCGTAGGTGCGGATCATCACCAGGTCGACCATGCGGCTGATCACCTTGGCGCTGTCCTCGATCGGCTCGGCGCGCCCGAGCTGGCTGTCACCGGTGGTCAGGTGCACCACCGAGCCGCCCATCTGGTACATCCCGGCCTCGAAACTCACGCGCGTGCGGGTCGAGGCCTTTTCGAAGATCATCGCCAGCGTGCGGTCCGCGAGCGGGTGGTACTTCTCGTAGTTCTTGAACTTCTTCTTGATGACGGCGGCGCGCTGCAGCACCCAGGAGAGCTCCTCGGCGCTCAGGTCGCTGAATTGCAGGAAATGGCGGATCGGTTTCGTCATCGTCATCACGAGGACAGGAAGTCGCGCACCAGCGGCGCGAGGATGCCGACCACTTCGCTGGCCTCAGCCTCGGTCATGATCAGCGGCGGCAGCAGGCGCACGACGTTGTCGGCGGTCACGCTGATCAGCAGGCCGGCATCCGCCGCGCGCTGCGTCAGCACGCCGCAGGGCTTGGCGAGTTCCATGCCGATCATCAGGCCCTGGCCGCGGATTTCCACGACGCCTTTGAGGCCGCCGAGTTCGCGCGCCAATGCACCCTTCAGGTGGGCGCCGACACGCGATGCGTTGTCCAGCAGCCCATCCTCTTCCATGATGCGCAGCGTCTCCACGCCGGCCCGCATGGCCAGCGGATTGCCGCCGAAGGTGGTGCCATGGTTGCCTGGCTGGAAGATGTGGGCGGCCTTGGGGCCGGCGACCACGGCGGCGATCGGCACGCCCGAGCCCAGGCCCTTGGCCAGCGGCATCACGTCCGGCACGATGCCGGCCCACTGGTGCGCGAACCACTTGCCGGTGCGGCCCATGCCGCACTGCACCTCGTCGATCATCAACAGCCAGTTCTTCATGTCGCACAGCTCGCGCACCTTCTGCAGGTAGTCGGCCCGCATCGGGTTGATGCCGCCTTCGCCCTGGATGGTCTCGAAGAACACGGCCACCACGTTCTTGTTGCCGTCCGTCGCGGCGCGCAGCGCGTCGATGTCGTTCAGCGGCACGCGGATGAAGCCTTCGACCAGCGGGCCGAATCCCTTCTGCACCTTGTCGTTGCCGGTGGCCGAGAGCGTGGCGATGCTGCGGCCATGGAAGGCCTTCTCGTAGACGACGATCTCCGGGCGCTCGATGCCGCGGTCGTGGCCGAACTTGCGGGCCAGCTTGATGGCCGCCTCGTTGGCCTCGAGTCCGGTGGAGCCGAAGAACACGTTGGTCATGCCGGACAACTCCACCAGCTTGGCCGCCAGCTTCTCCTGGTTGGGCACGTGGTAGTAGTTGCAGCTGTGGATGATCTTGGCCACCTGGTCCTGCAGCGCAGGCACCAGTTTGGGGTGGTTGTGCCCCAGTGTGTTCACGGCGATGCCGGCCAGCGCGTCGAGGTAGCGCTTGCCGTTCACGTCCCAGACGTGCACGCCCTGACCGTGCGACAGGGCGATCGGCAGCCGCCCGTAGGTGTTCATGGTGTGGGGCGAGGACGCCTCGAGGTGTGCCATCACTGCAATCCTTGTCACGCAAAAGAAAGCGGCTCAACGAAAGCGGGGTCCCCACAAGCTTCGCTTCGTGGGTTGCCGGTGTGAGCCGTTGGAACGCGATTTTAGGCACACGCCTCGTGTGCCTTGGTTGAGAATTCCGCATCACAGCAATGCTTGGGCCGCGCAGCCTGGCGAGGCCGCCGTTGCCCGGAAGATTAGAATACTTGTGCGGCGCAGCATGGCCGCCCCGCACCAGCCCATGGCCTCCAGCAACCCCAAAGAAGTGTTCATCCAGGGCATCACCCAGGATGGCCGTGCCTTCCGTCCGAGCGACTGGGCGGAGCGGTTGGCCGGGGTCATGAGCCCTTTCCGCCCGGGAGGTGCCCAGCCTGGCAGCCACCTCAGCTATTCGCCATGGTGCGTCCCGACGGTGATCGATGGCGTCAAATGCGTGATCGCCAATCGCGACCTGCGCGATCACGATCCCATGGCCTGGGACTTCGTCATCAACTTCGCCAAGGACAACAACCTGCATGTGAGTGAAGGTTCGTTCGTCCCTCCGCCAAAGCAGGAAAAGTAGTCCGGCAAAAGCAAAAAAGCCGTCGTGAGACGGCTTTTTTGCTTTTGCTGGCAGCGCACCCGTTTCAAACGGCGCAAGCGCGGGGCTTGCGGGCTGGGCTTGACCGGTGGAGGGTCAGGCGGTGGCGGTCGCCAGGGCTTTCACCTTGGCGGCCAGGCGGCTCTTGTCGCGAGCGGCCTTGTTCTTGTGGAAGATCTGCTTGTCGGCGACCGTGTCCACGATGGATTGGGCCTTGGCGAAGAGTTCGGTCGCCTTGGCCTTGTCACCGGCGGCGACGGCCTTCTCGACGTTCTTCACCGCGGTGCGGTATTTGGAGCGCAGGGAGGTGTTGGCTGCATTCAGCTTCACATCCTGGCGAGCGCGTTTGCGGCCCGACGCCAGGCGCGGGTTCTTTTTCTTGGGTTTTCCAGAGGCCATAAAATTTAATCCTAGGTGTTCGAGGATGTTGCCAGCAAAGCCCGCGATTATAACCCTGGACGCGAGCAGGCGCTTACACTGGCGCCGGTGAGCCTTTTCAAAGCCGCTAGTACCGTCTCCCTGCTGACCCTGGCCTCCCGCGTGACCGGGCTGGTGCGCGACCTCCTCATGGCGGCCGCCTTCGGCGCCACCGCCATGACGGACGCCTTCAACGTCGCCTTCCGGATTCCCAACCTGTTCCGCCGGCTGTTCGGCGAGGGCGCCTTCAGCCAGGCCTTCGTCCCCGCCCTGGCCCACAGCCGGGAGCAGGATGGCGAGGAGGCCACCAAACGCATGATCGACAGCGTGGCGACGATTCTCGCCTGGACGCTGTTGTTCACCTGTGCGCTCGGCGTGGTCGGGGCGCCGGTGCTGGTCTGGATGCTGGCGAGCGGCTTCCAGAAAGACCCCCGGGGCTTCGAGGCGGCCGTGCTGATGACCCGCTGGATGTTCCCCTACATCGGCTTCATGTCGATGGTGGCGCTCGCCGCCGGCATCCTCAACACCTGGAAGCAGTTCGCCGTGCCGGCGGTGACGCCGGTGCTGTTGAACGTCTGCATGATCCTGGCCGCCTGGCTGGGTGCGCCCTGGTTCGCGTCGCTGGGGATCGAGCCGATCTACGCGATGGCGGGCGGGGTCATGGCCGGCGGCTTGCTGCAACTGCTGGTGCAGATCCCCGCGTTGCGGCGGCTGGGCCTGCTGCCGCGGATCGCGCTGGGCTGGGCCGGCATCCGGGCCGCCTGGCAAGACCCGGCCATGCGCAGCGTCGCCAGGACGATGGCGCCCGCGCTGCTGGGCGTCGGCGTCGCGCAGATCTCCTTGCTCATCAACACCCAGATTGCCTCCTGGCTGGCGCCCGGCAGCGTGACGTGGCTGGGCTACGCCGATCGGCTGATGGAGTTCCCGACCGCGATGCTGGGCGTGGCCCTGGGAGTGGTGCTGATGCCGCAGCTGGCCTCGGCGCGCGCGAGCAACGATCCAGAGCGCTATTCCGCGATGCTGGACTGGGGCCTGCGGCTGGTCGTGCTGCTGGCCGTGCCCAGCGCCGCCGCCTTGCTGCTGTTCGCCCAGCCGCTGGTCGCCACCTTGTTCCACTACGGCGCGTTCAAGGACAGCGATGTCGCGCAAGTCTCGCTCGCACTCGGCGGCTATGGCGTGGGCTTGCTGGGGCTCGTGGCCATCAAGGTCCTGGCGCCCGGCTTCTACGCGAGCCGTGACATGCGCACGCCGGTGCGCATCGCGATCGTGGTGCTCGTCATCACGCAACTGTTGAACATCGCGCTGGTGCCGTTCTTCCTGGCGCGGGGCTCGGGCCACGCCGGCCTCGCCCTGTCCATCGGCATGGGCGCCCTGATCAACGCCGGCTGGTTGCTGGTGGGCCTGATTCGCGCGGGCATCTTCAAGCCCTCGCCGGGCTGGGGCATGTTCACCCTGCAGGTCTTCGCCGCGACCGCGCTGCTGGCGGTGTTCCTCATGTGGGGAGCCAACGAATTCCCCTGGCTCGCATGGCGCAGCGACGCCTGGAAGCGCGCCGGTGCGATGGCGGCGATGCTGGCGGCATCGGGCGTCATCTACTTCGTGGCTCTCTGGGCCGCGGGGCTGAAGCTGCGGCAGTTTGTCACGCGTTGATGAAGTTGCGGCACCGGAGCTTGACGGGGCCCAGCCCGTCCATTACAAAGAATGGCATGTCGCTGCAATTCACGGCACCCACCCCGCTGGAGTACTTCAAGACCCTGGTGCAGAGCGACGAACACTTCCCGTTGCTCGAGGCCGCGGCCAGCCTGGCACAGGACGAATACCCCGACCTGGACCTGCAGATCGTGCTGGGCGACGTCGACCAGCTGCTCGCGCGGCTGAAGCGCCGCATCCCGGCTGACGCCGCGGCGCTGCAGCGCCTGCGCAGCCTGAACCAGTTCTTCTTCCGCGACCTGAGCTTCGGCGGCAACGTCAACGACTACTGCGACCCCGACAACAGCTACCTGAACGTCGTGCTGCGCACCCGCCGCGGCATCCAGATCTCGCTGGCGGTGCTGTGGATCGAGCTGGCGCAGGGCATCGGCCTGCATGCGCGCGGCGTGTGCTTCCCGGGCCATTTCATGGTCAAGGTCAACCTGCCCAAGGGCCAGGTGGTGATCGACCCGTTCACCGGGCAGTCGCTCTCGCGCGAGGAACTGTCGGAGCGCCTCGAACCGTACAAGCGCCGCAGCGGCCTGGTCGATGAATTCGAAGTGCCGCTGGGCCTCTACCTGCAGGCGGCCCCGCCGCGCGACATCCTGGCGCGCATGCTGCGCAACCTGAAGGAGATCCATCGCGCCCAGGAAGACTGGGTGCGGCTGATCGCCGTGCAGAACCGGCTGCTGGTGTTGTTGCCGGATGCCTGGGCCGAATACCGCGACCGCGGTCTTGCCCATGCGGAGCAGGGCCACCCGGCGCAGGCCGTGGACGACCTGGAAACCTACCTGGTGCACGCCCAGGACGCCCTGGACATCGACGCCATCGCCGACCGCGTGGCCGACCTGCGCCGCGCGAAGCACTAAAGCCCGGTCGAGATCAGGTTTTCAGCAGCTGCTGATGCTGCTGGACTTCGCCGGCCTGCGTGCGCGGGGTGATGACCGGCGCGGACCGTTGCACCGCCGCATGCAAGGGACGGCCGCCCGAGAGCACCGAAGCCAGACGGCTGCCCTGGGCCAGCGTGTGCTGCGCCGCCTTCAATTGCGGTGCCAGCGAGCCGCCCAGCGGGCCCACCGGGTTGCGGCGCAGCGCCGGTTCGGCGGCTGCCTGCGGTTGCAGCACGGGGCGGATCCAGTCCAGGATCGCTTCCCATTGCGCGAGGTCCTTCTTCGCCTCGTCCGCGGGCAGGTCGAACAGAGTGAGCCCGCGTTCGAGGTTGCGCACGTAACCTTGCGTCTCACGGATCACGCCGATCAGCGGCAGGCCCTGGCCTTCCGCCCAGGCCCGCAGCGAGGCCGCGGCGTTGGTGCGGCCATCGACCCGCATGCCGACCGCCGCCACCTTGCAGCGGCCGCTGGCCACGCGGGGCAGGGACTGCATTTCGGCCAGGCAGGCGGTCGCGGCTTCACGGTCGAACACCGAAGGGCAGACCGGGATCACGACGGCATCGGCGAACATCACCACCCGGGCCAGTTCGAACCCGTGCAGCCCGCCGGGCGTGTCCAGCACCACGTGCGTGATGCCGGTCGGCACGCGCAGCACGTTCTTCTGGTCCAGGGTCCACGGCGCGATGGTGGGCAGGCCGGCGTCGCGGCGCTTCAGCCAGCCGCGGCTGGACTGCTGGCGGTCGATGTCGCCCAGCATCACGGCATGGCCCTGGCGCGCGCACCACGCGGCCACGTGGGCCGCGAAGGTGCTCTTGCCGCTCCCGCCTTTGCGGTTGACGACGGCGATCACTGGCATGGTGTCTCCTCGCTCTTGTCCGAAGTGTCCGGCAAATCCCGGCCCCGGTCCAGTCCCCACCGGAATTTGTCGCTAGAAGTTTTGTAGCAGCGCAACGCACGGCGGACTTCCTTCCGGGACCCGGGCGCCACCTGGCCTGCGCCGGCCGGGGCCCATTTCCAGGCCTTTCGGCCGACGCCCGTAGAATTTGCGCCATCTCCAGGGCCGCCCGCCCGGCCCCTTCTCCCCCACGGAATGCAATTCACCCCCACCCAGAAACGAGCCGCCGCCTGGGCCTCCATCGCCGCGCTGGTGGTGCTCGCCCTGTGGCTGCTGGGGCCCGTCCTCACGCCGTTCATCGTCGCCGGCGTGCTGGCGTACGCGCTCACGCCCGTGGTCGACCGGCTCGACGCGGCCTGGGGCGGCCGCGTGCCGCGTGTGCTGGCCGTGGTGCTGGTGGAGCTGGCCTTCCTGCTGGCGCTGATCTGCCTGCTGCTGCTGGTGGTGCCGGTGGTCGCCAAGGAAATCCCGCTGATGCGCCAGCAATTGCCTTCGCTGTTCGAACGCCTGCACAACACGCTCACCCCGTGGCTGCAGCAGTACGGCATCCAGGTCTCGCTGGACCTCGCCAGCCTGAAGGAGCAGATGCTGGAGTACATGAATGCCAACTGGGGCGACGGCCTGGCCTCGCTCTGGCCATCGCTGAAGCTGGGGGGCAGCGTCGCCCTGGCGCTGCTTGGCAACGCGGTGCTGATCCCGGTCGCCCTGTTCTACCTGCTGATGGACTGGAAGCCTTTCGTCGCGCGGGCGCTCGAACTCGTGCCCCCGCGGGCCCGCCCCAGCGTGGACGCCTTCACCGGCGAGGCCGACCAGGTGCTGGGCCAGTACCTGCGCGGCCAGTTGCTGGTGATGCTGACGATGGCGGTGTTCTACAGCGTGGGCCTGGCGCTGTTCGGGCTGGACCTGGCGCTGCCGATCGGCGCCTTCACCGGTCTGGCCATGTTCGTGCCTTACGTGGGCTTCGGCCTGGGCCTGATCCTGGCGGTCGTCGCCGGCCTGCTGCAGTTCGCTTCGATCAAGGCGCTGGTGATGGTGGGGGTGGTCTACGGGCTCGGGCAGGTCTTCGAAAGCCTGTACCTGACGCCACGGCTGGTGGGCGAACGCATCGGGCTGCATCCGCTGGCCGTCATCTTCGCGTTGCTGGCCTTCGGCCAGCTGCTCGGCTTCGTTGGGGTGCTGGTGGCCCTTCCGGCAAGCGCAGTGCTGCTGGTCGCCATCCGGCGCATGCGCGCGAGCTACCTCGCGAGCAAGCTGTACCACGCATGAAGCAGCTGGCGCTGGACATCGGCCTGGCTGGCCCGCCGACGCTGGAGAGCTATTTCCCCGGCATCAACGAGCCGGCCTGGCGCCATCTGCAGCTCTGGGCCGGCAGCCCGACCCGCTCGCCAGTCCCCACCTACCTGTGGGGTGGCCCGGGCAGCGGCAAGACGCACCTGCTGCAGGCCGTCCAGCAGGAGCTGCGCGGGCAGGGCGCCAGCACCGGCTGGCTGGACGCCTCGCTGCTGGAGCCCCCGGAGTTCAACGAGCACTGGGCGGTGGTCCTGCTGGATGACGTCCATCTCTACACCGCGGTGCAGCAGCATGCGGCCTTCACCTGGTTCGTGCAGGCGCAAGCGCTGCAGCGCGGCGTGCTCGCCGCCGGCGCCCTGCCGCCGGCCGACCTGCAGCTGCGCGAGGATCTGCGCACGCGCCTGGGCTGGGGCCACGTGTTCCAGTTGCAGACCATGAGCGAGCCGGAGCGGCGCGCCGTGCTGCGGCAGGCCGCGGACGCCCGCGGCGTGTTCCTCAGCGACGAGGTGATGGACTTCATCCTCACCCGTTTCTCGCGCGACCTGGGCAGCCTGATGCAGTTGCTGCAGCACCTGGACGCCTACGCGCTTCAGACGCAGCGGGCGATCACGATCCCGATGGTGAAGTCGATGCTGGAGGATGAATGAGCTTACGGCCCAAGGTCACGCTGTTCGACCTCGACCACACCCTGCTGCCAATCGACTCCGACCATTCCTGGGGCGAGTTCACGCAGCAGATCGGCTGGACCGATCCGGTGGAGTTCAAGCGCCGCAATGACACTTTCTACGCGCACTACATCGCGGGCACCCTGGACGTGCACGACTACGTGCGCTTCGCGGTGGAGGCCATCCGGGTGCGCGACCAGGCGCAGTACGAGGAGGCGCATGCCCGCTTCATGCGGGAGTGGATCCTCCCCGCGCTGCGCGAACCGGCGACGGCCCTGGTGCGCCAGCACCAGCAGGCCGGCGACACGGTGGCCATCGTCACGGCCACCAACGAATTCGTCACGCGGCCGATCGCCCAGGCCTTCGGCGTGGCGGAGCTGATCGCGGTCGAACTCGAGCGCGGCGCCGACGGCTGGATCACGGGCGAGATCGCCGGCGTCCCCTCCATGCGCGGCGGCAAGGTCGTGCGCACCCAGCAATGGCTGGCCGCGCGCGGCTGGGACTGGCTGGACGTCGAGACCACCTTCTATTCCGATTCGACCAACGACCTGCCCCTGCTGGAGCAGGTCGACCACCCGGTCGCCACCAACCCCGACCCGCGCCTGCGCACGCTGGCGCTGGAGCGGGGCTGGCGCATACTCGACCTGTTCCCCAAGACATGATCAAGAAATTCATCGACAGACTGCTCGGCAACTCGCCCAAACCGAAATTCGGCAAGCGCAAGGAGGTCGGGCCCGAGGAGCACGGGATCGACCCGGCCCTGGCGGACGAGCGCGCCCTCAACGTGGTGCATACGCTCAAGGAGGCGGGGTACGAGGCGTACATCGTGGGTGGCGCCGTGCGCGACCTGCTGGTGGGCCTGCGGCCGAAGGACTTCGACGTGGCCACCAATGCCACGCCGGAGCAGGTGAAGGGCCTGTTCCGCCGCGCCTTCATCATCGGCCGGCGCTTTCGCATCGTCCACGTGGTGTACGGCCGCGGCCGCGAGCACGAGGTGATCGAGGTCTCCACCTTCCGCGCCTACCTCGACAGCGCAGCGGCTGAAGCCGTCAGCGGCAACGAACGCACGAGCAAGAGCGAACTCGCCGGCATGAAGCACGCGGTGGACGCGTCGGGCCGGGTGCTGCGCGACAACGTGTGGGGCCCGCAGGAGGAAGACGCCGCGCGCCGCGACTTCACCATCAACGCCATGTACTACGACCCGGAACGCCGGATCGTGGTCGACTACCACGGCGGCATCGCCGACGCCAAGAAGCGCCTGATCCGCATGATCGGCGACCCGGCGGCCCGTTACCGCGAAGACCCGGTGCGCGTCATCCGCGCGGTGCGCTTCATGGCGAAGCTGGCACCCCTGGGCTTCAAGCTCGAACCCAAGACACAGGCACCGCTGGTGCCGAGCATGGCGCTGCTGGCGGACGTCCCGCAAAGCCGCCTGTTCGACGAGATGCTCAAGCTGCTGCAGACCGGGCACTCGCTGGCGACGGTCGAGCAATTGCAGGCGCTGGGCATGGCACGCGGCATCTATCCGCTGCTGGACCTGATCGTGGAGCGCGCGGCCGACCCGTTCGTGCGGGCCGCCCTGCAGGACACCGACCGCCGCGTCAGCGAAAGCAAGCCGGTCGCGCCGAGCTTCCTGCTGGCCTGCGTGCTGTGGTCCGACGTGCGCGACGGCTGGG
Organism: Caenimonas sedimenti; assembly: GCF_007833165.1. Taxonomy (GTDB): domain Bacteria; phylum Pseudomonadota; class Gammaproteobacteria; order Burkholderiales; family Burkholderiaceae_C; genus Ramlibacter; species Ramlibacter sedimenti. The sequence goes on from NZ_VOBQ01000015.1 coordinate 62,253, forward strand.
CGCAGCGGCTCGCCCGCAAGCAGCATTCCTTCCCCGCCTTGCAGGACGCCATCGACGACTGCTTCAACGCGCGCATCGGCGACGTGTCGGGCCGCGGCAAGCTGGGCGCCGACATGCGCGAGATCTGGATGATGCAGCCGCGCTTCGAGAAGCGCGTCGGCAGCACGCCGTTCAGCCTGGTGGAGCAGCCGCGCTTCCGCGCCGCCTTCGACTTCATGCGCCTGCGTGCCGACGCCGGCGAGGTGGACGTGGTGCTGGCCGATTGGTGGCAGGAGTTCAGCCAGGCCAGCGACGCCGTGCGCGAAGATCTGGTGGACCAGCTGCGTGACGAGCAGCAGAAGAACCAGCGGCGCGTGCGCACGGTGCGGCCGCCGCTGCCGGCGTCCTCCGAGGCGGAAGACGTGAACGACGCGCGACCACCCGCCGCCGGCCCCGCCCCCGCGTCACGACCGGACGACGACCGCGAACCCACCGGCGGCGACGCGCCACGCAAGCGCCGCCGGCGCCGGCGCAAGCCGGGCGGCGGCCAGGGCGGCGCGGATGCGGGTGCCGGCTCCGAACCCTGAGCGCTCTCGCGAATGCGCCCGCCCGTGGTTGCCTTCGTCGGACTCGGCGCGAACCTGGGCGATGCGGCCGCCGCGCTGCAGGCCGCGCTGGCCGCTCTGGGACAGTTGCCCGGCACGCGCCTGCGGCGGGCCTCCCGGATCTACCGCAGCGCGCCAGTCGATGCCGGCGGACCCGACTTCCTCAATGCGGTGGCCGAGGTGGAGACTTCGCTCGCGGCTCCCGACCTGCTGGCCGCGCTGCAAGGCATCGAAAGCGCCGCCGGCCGCGAGCGGCCGTACCGCAACGCCCCGCGCACGCTGGACCTGGACCTGCTGCTCTATGGCGACGGCAGCATCGAAAGCCCGGTGCTGACCGTCCCCCATCCGAGGATGCGCGAGCGCGCGTTCGTGCTGCTGCCGCTGGCGGAACTGGCGCCCGCGCGGGTGGCAGCGCGCGACCTGCAAGCCGTCGCCGGCCAGCGCATCGAGCCATTACCTCCCACGTCATTGCCGCGATGACCCCATGGCCCGAACATCGGGTCATCGATTCATCAACAACGGAGGTTCCCAAATGACAGACACCGGACTCATCGCCCTCGCGTGCGGCCTCATCATCGGCCTGGGCGCCATCGGCGCGTGCATCGGCATCGGCAACATGGGCGGCCGTTTCATCGACGGCGCCGTGCGGCAGCCGGAACTGATGGAACCGCTGCAAGTGAAGATGTTCCTGCTGGCCGGCCTGATCGACGCCAACTTCCTGATCGGCGTTGGCGTGGCGATGATGTTCGTGTTCGCGAATCCGTTCGCGAAGTAGCGTCAGAACCAGCCCACCAGGCCCGACTGCTCCGCGTTCTGCGGATTCGAGCCGGCATCGCGCACGCGCTGCAACGCATCTTCTTCCGGCAGGCCCAGCGCCTTCAGGATGCAAGCGGCGGCCGTGCCCGTGCGGCCGATGCCGGCGGCGCAGTGGAGCATCACGGCGTCGCCGCGCTTCAGCGCATCCACGACCTGGGCCACGTCTTGCCGGAAGCCGGCGGCGTCCTCCGGCACGCCGAAGTTGCGCATCGGGCTGTGCAGCCAGCGAAAACCGAGGCGGCCGGCCACGACGGCGGCGTGATAGTCGGGGGACAGCTCGGCGAGTTCTTCGCGCGGGGTCAGGCACACCACGAGCGCCAATTCGCTGCGTTCCGCCTGCGACTCGAAAGCGGGCCAGCTGGCGAAGCGGCCCGGCATCGCACCCAGCCAGAGTTGGCCGGGGACGGACTCGGGCAGGCGGACAGGGCGCAGCGACATGGCAAGAGTCTGCGTCAGCGGCCGCTCGAGCGCTGCTGGTTCACCGCGAGCTCCGACACCGGCGCGGCGCGATTGCCCCACGACGTACGGACGTAGGTCAGCACGGCGGCCACGTCCGCGTCCGACAGCGTCAGCGCATAGGGCGGCATGCCGTAGGGCCGCGGATTGCCCTGCGTGGCGGGGGGGAAGCCGCCATGGAGCACGACCTGCACCAGGTTCGCGGTGGATGCCATGGTCACCGCCCGGTTGCCGGCCAGCGCCGGATAGGTGCCCGGCTGTCCCTTGCCACCCTCGCCGTGGCAACTCATGCACTGGTCGGTATAGATTTTCGCCCCGCGATCGCGCACCGGCGCGGCCGGCAAGGCGACTTCACGCGGATCGGTGTCCGTCGGCGCGGGCGGCAGGCTCTTGAGGAACACCGCCATGGCGCGGATGTCGCCCGGGTCCAGGTGCTGCGTGCTGTGCAGCACGACTTCCGCCATCGGTCCGAGCACGGTGGCGCGCGGCGAGATGCCGGTCCGCAGCAGCTGCTCGATCTCGGCGAGCGGCCAGTCCGCCAGGCCGGCCTCGGTGGGCGAGGCCAGCGACGGTGCGTACCAGTTCTGCATGGGGATGAGGCCGCCGGAAAGATCCGTCAGCTCGCCACCCGCTCCCAACGCATTGCGCGAGGTATGGCACGCACTGCAGTGGCCGAGGCCCTGCACCAGGTAGGCACCGCGGTTCCACTCGCGGGTCTGCGCCGGGTCATCGACGTGCGTCGCCGGCCGGAAGTACATGGCGCGCCAGACAGCCAGAGCGGCCTGCGTGCTGTAGGGCCAGCGCAGGCGGTGCGCGCGGTTCGGCTTGTTGGCCGGCGGCAGGCTGCGCAGGTAATCGAACAGGGCGTCGGCATCGGCGCCGGTGATGCGGGTGGTGTGCGTGTAGGGGAAGGCGGGGTAGAGCAGCCGGCCGTCGCGCGACCGGCCCTCGTGCAGTGCGCGGCGGAAGTGCGCCACCGACCAGCCGCCGATGCCGGTCGCGGTGTCGGGCGTGAGGTTGCTGGAATAGACGGTGCCGAACGGCGTGTCGACGGGCCGGCCACCCGCATACGACGTGCCGCCGCGCTCGGTGTGGCACAGCATGCAGTTGCCGGCCCGTGCCAGGTAGGCGCCGCGCGCGACCTGTTCCGCCGTGGGGGGCGCGCCGGGCGGCAGGTCGTGCAGCTTGCCGCCGCCCCAGAAGTTGAACATCCACACCAGCAGGCCGAGGCCGGCGAGGCCGAACAGCAGCGCGAGCAGCAGGCGCTTCATCATTTCGGAGCCGGCACGACGTAGGCAGTGCCGCAGCGCAGGACGGGCGGATCGTCCGCGGTGGCCGCGGCCTTGCGCGCCGGCTTCCGGCGGGTGGGTTTCGGTGGCTTCGGTGTGACGACCGGCTCGGCGGCGAGCCAGGCCGTCACCGCCAGCACGTCGTCGGGTGCCAGCCGCCGGGCGATGTCGGCCATGCAGTCGGGCGCGTGCGCGCGCCGCTGCCCGGTGCGCCAGGCCCCGAGCTGGGCATTCAGGTAGTCGCGCGGCAAGCCCAGCAAGCCGGGGACGTTCGGGGCCACACCGGTGAGCGTCGCGCCATGGCAACTTGCGCAAGCGGGCAGGCGGCGCTCCCTGTCGCCTTGCTGAGCCAATTGCCGGCCGCGCTGCAGCACGTCGGCCGGCGCGGTGGAAGCCGCGGGTTGGGGGTAGGGCACGTCCTGCCGTGCGAAGTGCCGGGCGATGTCGAGGAGGTACTCGTCCGAGAGCGGATCGAGCAGCATCGTCATCAAGCCGTAGTGGCGGCGCCCATCGCGGAAGTTCAGCAGCTGGTTGTAGAGGTAGCCCTCCGGCTTGCCCGCGATGCGGGGGTAGTAGCCATCGGGTCCGGCCCGGCCCTCCTTGCCATGGCAGCTGGTGCAGGCCAGGGTGCGCTGGGCCATGCTGTCCTCGAAGCGCACCGGTGTGGATGCCGGCGGCGCAGCGGGCGCGGGCGCGCCGGCCACGGCCGCAGCCCAGCCGGCGAGCACAAGGAGAGCAAGCCTTCGCATCGCGGGACTATGCCACCGATGGCCAACGCGCTCCGCACGTGCCCGCCACATCCTCACAAGGCGCGGCGCCGCGTCCTACAAAACAGCCCTTGCCCGCCACCTATGTTGGGGCCATGAACCTCTATCGACGCTCCGCCAAGCCGCGGCCGCAGGCCGACAACGTGCGTGGCCGCCGGCCGCCGCCCGGCCCCGAACCTGGCGAAGGCACGAACAGCGTGCAGCACCGGCCCGACCCCAAGGCCGAGCCGATCCCGGACGGCGAGCACAAGTACGTGCCGCGCAGCCCCTATCGAACCGGAAATTACTGAGGCGCCTCAGTCCCCGAGGACGACGTCCGAGCACGGGTACGCCACGCACGGCAGCACCCAGGCGCCGCTCGCACGTTCTTCCGGGAGCAGGCCGGGCCATTCGATCCGGTAAGTGACCGCGCCCTCATGCAGCGGCCGCAGGCACGAGCGGCAGGTGCCATTGCGGCACGCGTGGGGCAAGGCGATGCCCGCGGCCAGCGCGGACAGCAGCAGTGTCTGCTCCGCCGGCGCGGCGAAGCCGCGGCCGGAGGGCGCCAGCGACGCGGCGTGCAACTTCCCCGATTCGGCCATCGGCCCATGATAATCGGCGCACAACAACGACCAAGGGTTCCCGCGATGGCCTCCAGCCTGTTCGCCCTCCTCGACGACATCGCCACGATCCTGGACGACGTCGCCGTCCTCACCAAAGTGGCCGCCAAGAAGACTGCCGGCGTGCTCGGCGACGACCTCGCGCTGAACGCGCAGCAGGTCACCGGCGTCGCCGCCGACCGCGAATTGCCCGTGGTGTGGGCCGTCGCCAAGGGCTCGGCGGTGAACAAGGCCATCCTGGTGCCGGCGGCGCTGGCCATCAGCGCCCTTGCACCATGGGCCGTCATCCCGCTGCTGATGATCGGCGGCGCCTTTCTCTGCTTCGAAGGGTTCGAGAAAGTGGCGCACCGGCTGTTGCACAGCAAAGCCGAGGACGAAGCGCACCACCAGGAGCTGACCGAAGCGCTGGCCAACCCGGCCATCGACCTGGTGGCGCTCGAACGCGACAAGATCAAGGGGGCGATCCGCACCGATTTCATCCTGTCCGCCGAGATCATCGTCATCAGCCTGGGCACGGTGGCGCAATCGAATTTCACCACCCGGGTCGCGGTGCTGGTGGGGATCGCGGTGCTGATGACGGTGGGCGTCTACGGGCTGGTGGCGGGCATCGTGAAGCTGGACGACTTCGGGCTCTACCTGAGCCGCAAGGCATCGGCGGGCGCGCAGGCGGTGGGCCGGGGTATCCTGGTGGCCGCGCCGTGGCTGATGAAATTCCTTTCCGTGGCTGGCACCGCCGCGATGTTCCTGGTGGGCGGCAGCATCCTGGCGCACGGCATCCCGCCGCTGCACCATGCGATGGAAGCGGCAGCACACGCCGCGGGCGCCATGGGCTGGCTCGTGACCATGCTGCTCGATGCGCTGGTCGGCATCGTCGCGGGCGGGCTCGTGCTGGCGGTCGTGACGCTGTTCCAGCGGCTGCGCGGAGCCAAATCCGCGCACGCCTGAAGGCCCACGCGCAGAACCGTAGGCACCCTCCTACGGCGCTTCGCGCGGGCGACGGATATGGCCGGCTGGCTCTTCCTCCAACAATGGCTCTTCTCTTCGAGAGGGAGTCCGTCATGCCCGATATGCAACAACCCCAACCGGGTTCCGCCAGCCTGTCCCTGGCCGCGCTCGATGCCGCGTCGCGCTGCCTGGACGACGACTACGCGCTCGGCTGCGAATGCGCCGACCCGCGTCTGCAGATCGAACGCTGGGCCGAAGCGCCACCCTCCGCCGGAGAGTTGGGCTGAAGCACTTGCTGACAGCGGCGCTCCTACAGGCGCCGCGGGCATCGCCCCACTTGGTGCATTCGGGTTTCTACCTAACCTGGGTCTCAGTCGGCTGAAACACGCCGGCAGTGTTCAACAGCCCACCAGGGCTACCCACAGAAGGAGTGAAGACTCATGCAATCGACCAAGAAGACCCTGACCACCCTCGGCGTTGCCGCCGCGATGGCCCTCGGCGGCATCGCCGTCGCCCAGACCAGCGCCGATTCCGGCACCAACGTGAACGACGCCAGCAGCGCGACCTCGACGATGGGCGCGGGCGCGGCCCCGAGCACGAGCGGCAGCTCTGACCTGGGCAGCACGGCCACGAACAACAGCGCGACGACCGACACGTCGACGATGGGCTCCAGCTCTTCGACCACCTCGCTGGACGCGAGCGCGCCGGTGGCGCAGGTGGACCGCAACTAAGCCAGGCCACTTCAAGTCCCCATCGGGCACCGCCCGATGGGGCTATCCTTCAGAAACGCCATGGACGACAAGAAAGCCGACCAGAACAAATCCGAATTCGTCGACGCCCTGCAGAAAGGCCTTCTGCTGGGCGTCGCCCTGCTGGTCCTGGTGCTCCCGCCGCTGCGGATGGCCCAGTCGCCGCGCGCTCCGGCGCCGCCGACCGCGGTGGCGACGGCACCCCAGGCCGTACCGGCGCCCCAGGAAGCCCCGGCGCCTGCACCCGAGAGCCCCGCCAATCCGCGCAGCCCGCTGCGCCTGGCCGATTTCAATGGCGAAGACCCATCGCCCGAAGTGCGCCATGTGGCGAACTGGGCGCACCACGTGGGCGACCACAAACAGCAGGCCTTCGTGATCGTCGACAAGAAGGATGCGCGCGTCTACGTGTTCGGCCCGGACGGCAAGCTGCGCGAGAGCGCACCGGCGCTGCTCGGCTCGGCCCATGGTGACCACAGCGTGCCGGGAATCGGCGACAAGCCGTTGTCCGCCATCACGGCCGAAGAGAAAACCACGCCCGCCGGACGCTTCAAGGCCGAGCCCGGGCTGAACGCGGGCAACGAGGACGTGGTGTGGGTCGACTACGACGCCGCCGTGTCCATGCACCGCATCCGCCCGCTGGTGGCCGCCGAACGCCGCCTGGAACGCCTGGCTTCGCTGACGGTCGACGACAACCGCATCTCGTTCGGCTGCATCAACCTGCCGGTGAGTTTCTACGAGAACGTGCTGGTGCCGGCCGTCAAGCGGCATGGCGCCGTCATTTACGTGCTGCCCGAAACGAAGTCACCGCAGCAGCTGTTCGGCTCCTTCGACGTGGAAGACGTGCGCCAGTTGGCGCAGCGGAACCCGCGCCGCACCTAGCCTAGGTTCGGCGCCAGCGGACCCCAGCAATTCCGCCAAGCTCGTCTTTACAGTTACAAACCATTGCGCCGCCCCCGCGGCGCTTGCTAGCATCCTCTCCAGCCGAGCTGGCCGTCGCCAGCCGGAGGACGCGCGAAGTTGCGCGGGGGGACTCGGATGCGGGGCAGAACCGCGGTCTGGCGTTGCCGGGCCGGTGTGGTCGTGTTGTCTTTGGCGGCAGCTGCCGCCGCTTTCGCCCAGGCGCCGTCGGCGCCGCGCGAAAGCCCACCCAGTTTTTCCCAGGTTCGAAGCTCCAGCGAAGCCAGGCGCATGGTCGACTGGGTCCTGCGGCATGGCGACCACGGCGGCCGGCCCTTCGCGGTGGTCGACAAGCGGCTGGCGCGCATCTACGTGTTCGACGGCCAAGGCCGCCTGACCGGCGAGACCGCCGCCCTGCTGGGCCAGACCTGGGGCGACCACACGGTCCCAGGTGTCGGCGAAAGGGCCCAGACCGGCAGCGTCCGCCCCGACGAGCGCACCACCCCGGCCGGCCGGTTCGATTCCATGCCGGGACGCAACCTCAAGGGTGAGGCCGTCATCTGGGTGGACCACGCCAGTGCCTTCGCCATTCACCGCCTGCGGCCCGACGCGGCGCAGCGCGCGCGGCAGATCCGGCTCGCCACCGCGTCGCCCGACGACAACCGCGCCTCGCTCGGCTGCGTGATCGTGTCGGTGCGCTTCTACGAAGACATCATCGAGCCCACGCTGGGCCGCTCACGAAGCGTGGTGTACGTGCTGCCCGAAACCGGGCCGCTGCGTCTGCCGCTTCGCGACGAAAGCGCTGTCTGACACTGCGGCGCGCGTGGGGCCGACGATGCCTCAACCGCCCGTGACTCACTCTTGCATGTCGCCGAATTTGGCGCACCACAACCACGCAAGGAGTCAATCCACATGTCACGCTTCACGCATTTCTCGATCGCCGTTCTCGCCACCGCCGCCATGGGCGCCGCCATCGCGCAAAGCACGCCGCCCACGCCCAACGCTGCGAACCCCGCGCAAGGCGCCGGCCAGCAGAGCTCGCAGAACACCCCCATGGGCACGACCGGCACGCAAGCCGGCGGCGGCACGGCGGGCAGCACCAGCGGCACCACCGGCAGCACCATGAGCAGCGGCACCTCGGGCAGCACGGGCGGCTCCACCATGAGCAGCGGCACCTCCGGCAGCACCTCCGGCAGCACGGCCGGCTCCAGCACGATGGGCTCGACCGACACGACGGCCAGCGCATCCACCACGCGCCGCGCCCGCGCGGATCGGAATTAAACGGTCTTCACAAGCACAAGGACAAGGCCCGCGACGCGGGCCTTGTTTTCGACCGCTTACGTGGAAAGACGGGGCGTATCCGGGACGACCAGGCAGGCGCTGATGCGCCAAGCCTTGTCCTGCTGGCGCTGCAGCAGGTAGGTGACCAGCCAGGCCGAACCTGCGCTGTCGGTCATGCGAACGCGCTGGAACGCCATGGTGCCGTCGGACTCGGGCTTCAGGAACATCACCGATGCGGGGCGGTGCACCATGGGGTAGTGCGCGCGCACCATCGCCATGAAGTGCTCGGCGCTGTCGAACTTGCTGCGGATGGCTGGGTCCGCCAGCGCGAAGGCCTTGCCGGCATCGTCGGTGGCGAAGGCACGCAGTTGCTGCTGCACGACCTCGCGGACGCGGGTCACGTCTTCCTTCGGCAAGTCGGCGGCGAGCACACCGCCGATGAGCGCGCCGGCGAGCGCCAGCGCCCAGGTGACGGGCTGGTGGCGCAAGCGCGAAACGATCGGGTGCATGGGGTGCTCCAGTCGCAGGTGCAACGATGATGCCGCAAAGGGCCGGCCTGCGCCAGCCGCCAGTCAGGTGGTGCGCCAGTCGTTCTCGGCGACGATGCAGCCGCCGATGCGCCAGCTCATGTCCGGCTGCTGCACCATGGAGAACAGCGCCAGCCAGGTCTTGTCGTTGCCGTCGCGGATGGTGACGATCTGCAGCACCGTGCCCTGTTCTTTCTCGGGCGCCAGGAAGCCGAAGCCGGCGGCGCGGTAGACCATGGGGTAGTTGCCGCGCACCATGGCGAGGAAGCGGTCGGGATTGCCGATGGCTTTGCGCACCTCGGGCGTCGCCGCGGCGAAAGCGGCTTCCGCGTCGTCTTCGGAGAACGCCTTGAGCTGCTGCAGGATCACGGCGCGCACCTGCTGCACCTCGGCGTCGGGAACCGTTTCGGCCCGCGCCTTCAGCTGCATGCTGGCCGCCGCCAGCGCGATGCCGACCAGGGTGAAGAAGCGGAGGATCATGGGGCTCATGGCGGCATCTCCCGGGGCGGCGTTGAACTTGCTGCCAAGGGTAGGTGGGCCGCGTGGAGTTCAGCTGTAGGTGGACAGCGCGGGGGCGCGTGGGAAGGTCCACAGAGCGTGCCAATGGCGCGATGAGAGCGTGGTGAATGGGGGGAGGGTGCGCGGCGCAAGCCGCCGGGAAAGCCGCCGGCCCACTGGACAATGCTCTTGCTTTTTCGCTGGCGGTCGCGGAAAGCTCGATGCCTGTCTTGGTAGCGCGGGCCGGCTGGCTCTCGAAGTGGATTGGAGCGGTGGGGCCCTGGCGGGTGCGCAGGCAGGCAGGCCTTGCGGCTGTAGGCGCGGCCCGTCGAGCTGTGTGGGAGGTCCCGCGCCGGCAGGCGCTCAGGCGTCGCTGAGCAGCACGCGCAAGCCGCCTTCGGGCTCGAACCGGTCGTTGCGCCAGTGCAGCCGGGTGGGCCCGGGCAGTGCCCGCTCGCGCAACGAGTGCCGGGGATCGCCGGGGTAGCACAGCACCCGCTCGCCCTCCTGCTCGAACGGCTCGGGCCGGATGCAAGGCGGCTGCCGGGCTCGAGCCGCTTCCAGCACGGACGCCACGTTGCGGTGGCGCGCCAGGTGCGCGAGGCTCATGATCTGCGGCGGCGCCAGCTCGATGCCGCCCTCCCAGTACTGCGTGAGCGCCCGCCCCGGCGCCAGCCACAGGCTTTCGACGGCCTCATGCTGGTCATGCGCGGGCACCTGGCCCGGTGGCACCGCCGCGACGAAGAAGCGCGTGTCGAAACGCTTGCGCACCACGCCGCCGACCTGCGGCGTGACCCAGCGCGACCAGGGGTGCAGCGCGCCGGCCTGCAGCACCAGGCCCCAGGGCTCGAGCAACTCGCTGAACCGCGGGCCGGTGCGCAACGCCGCCCAGGCTTGCTGCGCCTGGGCGGGCGTGACCGGCGCGAACAGCAACCCGGTTTCCTCGAACACTTCACGGATCGCCGCGACGTACAGCGCGGCGGCCTGCAGCCCGTCGAGCTCCGGTTCGCCGAGCGCCGCGTGCAACGCAGCAGGCGCCGTGTCCAGGCGGTCGGCCCACTCGGCATCCTCCGCATCCACCTTGCCGCCCGGGAACACGTAGGCCCCGCCCAGCACGTCGGACAGGCCATGGCGCTTCAGCAGGAACACCTCCAGCCCGTCCGCGCCGTCGCGCAGCAGGACGACCGTCGCCGAGGGCAGGGCGGGCGAGCGGATGGCTTCGGTGGTGAGTTGCATGGGTGTCCTTGCGGGCGACGTTAGCAGAGACCATGCGACCCGCCGAGCACCTGGGGGACGCTATGCTTTGGTAGCACACCAACGTCCATCCCATGCACGATTTCACCGAAGCCATCTCCTATGCCACCGCGCACGAAGTCGCGTGGCCGCGCGACCCCCATGCCGAGCCGGCGCGCTGGGGCGTCCACCACGACGATCCGCCGCCCTTCAACCGCCTGCGCGGTCCCGTGCATGCGCGCGGCGGCGTCTCGGGCGTGATCCGCGTGGGCGGCCGGGAGGTCGCGGCCTGGGGGGAGCCGGACCGCGCCGACCTGACGTTCAGCGTCGCCAAGACCTACCTCGCACTGCTGGCCGGCCTGGCGCTCGCGCGCGGACTGATCGCGAGCGCCGATGAGACGGTGGCCTCGCGGCTGCCCGGCATCGGCTTCGACGATCCGCACAATCGCGCCATCACCTGGGCACACCTGCTGGAGCAGGTGAGCGAATGGCAGGGCACCTGCTTCGGCATGCCCGACCAGGTGGAGCATCACCGCAAGGTGGCGCACGACCCCAAGCCGCCCACCGGACGCAAGGGTGAAGCGCGCGCATTGCAGCCGCCGGGCAGCTACTGGGAATACAACGACGTGCGCATCAACCAGCTGTCGCTGGCGCTGCTGCACCTGTTCTGCCGTCCCCTGCCCGACGTGTTCCAGGAGGCGGTGCTGGGACCCATCGGCGGTGGCGCGGACTGGCGCTGGGTGGGCTACGACGATGCCTGGGTGGAGATCGACGGCCGGCGGATGCAGTCCGTGCCCGGCGGCACGCACTGGGGCGGTGGGGTATCGATCAGTGCGCGCGACCAGGCGCGCATCGGCCGGCTGCTGTTGTCCGATGGGCTGCACGAGGGCCGCCAATTGCTGCCGGCCGATTGGGTGCGGCGCATGCGTGAGCCTTGTTCGATCGCGCCGTTCTACGGCTGGCTGACCTGGCTGAACCGCGAGGGGCAGTTGTTCGCCGATGCGTCGCGCGCCAGCAGCTTCATGATCGGTGCGGGTGGCCACTACGTGTGGATGGAACCGGAGCACGACGCCGTGGTGGTCGTGCGCTGGCTGGACAGCGCGCGTGCGCCGGGTTTCGTGAGCCGTGTGACGCGCGCTTTGCGCGCGGCTTAGACGAAGCCGCTAGCGCCCGGCCTGCCCCTGCCGCAGCCGCTGCTGGATGGCCTGGCGCGTCGCGCGCACGTCGCTCGCGAAAGGGCTCTGCGGGTCGCTGGCCTGCTCGATCAGCGCCAACGCTTCGTGGTGGCGCCCGAGATCCGACAGGGTCTGCGCCAGGTTGTTCAGCACGATGATGGATTGCGGATGCCGCTGCTTCGCGCCACGCAGCACGTCAGCCGCCTGCGCCAGCGAGCCGCTGGCGTGCAGGTGGTTGGCCAGGCCGACCGCCGCCGGCAGGCTTTCGGGCCAGCGCTGCAGCGCGGCCGCGTAGCCACGCACGGTGGCCTGCACGTCGCCCCCACGCGCCAGGCCGGCGAGGGCGTCGAGCCAGCTGTCTTCGGTGGCCGTCGCCGCCGCTTGTTCCGGCGGCAGCACGGCCATGGCCCAATAGCCGCCCTGCATCCAGGTGCGCTCGAAAGCGGTGAACGACATCTCCTGGCGCGCCTGCGTACCGGAGCGCAGGAAGATGCTGCCGGTGGCGTAGTCGAAACCGTTGACGACGGCATAGTGCCACTGCGGGAAGATCGGCCCGACATCCTGCAGCACGACGACGGGATGCCCGGCGGCCACTTCGCGCAGCAGGTTGGCGAACTGCGGCGCGAGCTTGAAACTCACGCGCCCATGGCGGCGCGGCGTGGCCAGCATCTCGAGCTGCAGGCTGCCGCGCCGGGACGGCAGCCACACCTGCTCGACCAGCGCCTCCGGGCTGGCCACCACGCCGCTGTGACCCAACACGGTGGCCAGTGCGGCGGGGCCGCACTGGTATTCGTCCTGCGGAAAGAACGGGACGTCCGCCAGTTCCACCCGCTGCGGCACGCCGGCCGGCCAGGCGCCACGCAGGGCCATGGTCTGCGGCACCATGGATGCGCAGCCGCCCAGCAGCAGCGCGGCCAGCCAGAGCGCCAGCAAGCCCGCGCGATGCCAATGGTGCTTGTGCCCCTCCTCCATCGGGATCCGTCTCCTATTTGCGGATGGCGTAATACCAGATCAGCGCGGCGACTAGAACTACCGCCAGGATGCCCCAGCCACTGGCGGCGCCGGCGGGTGCCGCCTGGATGTCCTGCGCGAGGGTGCGAACTTCCTGGTCGGTCATCGCATTCACGCGCTCACGCGCGGCGGCGGGGTCCACGCCGGCCAGGCGCAGCTGGTCCCCCACTTCGGCACGTTCCAGCGCGCCCAGCACCAGCGCGCGCTCGGCCGTCGCGGGTGCGCCCGCGGCCTGCTCGGCGCCGATCAGCCCGGCTTGCGCCGACTGGAACGACAAGGTCATGAGCGACACCACGAGGGTGCGGCAAACCGCTCTCTTCAGGATCGAAGTCATCAAGGTCTCCAATGAGTGTTGGTGCCCTGCGGCATGCCGGGCACGAGGCAATTTACGCACTCCATGTCCTCAGCGGGGCCGACTTCGCCCCATGGAAACATTTCCCTACATGTGTTTCCGGCCGGTGTTGCGGTGGCAGGCCGGCCGTGCTGCGCCGGCCAGCCGTCGCGCCCTCACTCGTCGTCGCCGCTCAGCACGCTGCCGAGCAGGCCGCCGCCCACCAGGCCGCCGAGCACGGAGCCTTCTTCCTTGGAGCCGCCGCGCTGCGGTGCAGCCGCGAAGACGCGCGAGGCCAGGCGGGAGAACGGCAGGCTTTGCAGCCAGATGGTGCCAGGGCCGGTGAGCTTCGCGAAGAACAGGCCCTCGCCCCCGAACAATGCGGTCTTCACCTTGCCCACGTACTGGATCTCGAAGTTGACGCTCGGCGTGTACGCCACCACGCAGCCGGTGTCGACCAGCAGCGATTGCCCGGCCGCCAGCTCGCGCTTGACCACCGTGCCGCCCGCGTGCACGAACGCCATGCCGTCGCCGTCGAGCTTCTGCATGATGAAGCCTTCGCCGCCGAAGAAGCCGACCGACATCTTGCGCTGGAAGGCGATCCCCAGCGAGACGCCCCGCGCGGCACACAGGAAAGCGTCCTTCTGGCAGATCAGCGTTCCACCCATCTTGCTCAGGTCCATCGCCAGGATCTTCCCGGGGTAGGGCGCGGCGAACGCCACGCGCTGCTTGGCCTGGGCCTGGTTGCTGTACACGGTGGTGAACAGCGACTCGCCGGTCACCAGCCGCTTGCCGGCGCCCATCAGCTTGCCGAAGAAGCCACCCTGCTGGGCGCTGGCGTCACCGAACACCGTGTCCATGGTGATGCCGGCGTCCATGAACATCATGCTGCCGGCTTCGCCGATGGCGGCTTCGCCGGGGTCCAGTTCCACCTCCACGAACTGCATCTCCGCTCCGCGGATGTCGTAGTCGATCACGTCCATGGCCATGGCAAAACCTCCGTTGGTTGAAATGGATGAGTCGGGCGATGGTAGCGAACTCGGCCTTGCGCGAGAATGGTCCGAATGGACGGTCCCGATTTCTCCAAAGGTGTCGCGTGGCAGCGCGGCGAGTACGTTCCCATCGCGCAGGCCTCGGTGCCGCTCACCGACTGGGGCTTCCTGCGCTCGGATGCCACCTACGACGTGGTGACCGTCTGGGACGGCGCGTTCTTCCGGCTCGACGCCCACCTGGAGCGCTTCGAGCGCAGCTGCCGGCGCTTCCGGCTGGATCCCGGCAAGACGATGGCGGAGGTGACGGACATCCTGGCGCAATGCGTCAAGCTGGCAGGGTTGCGCAGCGCCTATGTCGAGATGCTCTGCACGCGCGGCCAGCCGCCCTGGGGCTCACGCGACCCGCGGCAGGCCGTCAACCAGTTCTACGCGTTCGCGGTGCCCTACGTCTGGATCGCCAACGAGGCGCAGCGCGAACGCGGCCTGCACGTGATCGTGAGCGACGTGCAGCGCATCCCGGCGGCCAGCGTGGACCCGACCGCCAAGAACTACCACTGGAACGACCTCACCATGGGCTTGCTGGGGGCGCTCGATGCGGGCGGCGACACGGTGCTGCTGACCGATGCCGCGGGCAACGTGGTGGAGGGACCGGGCTTCAACGTGTTCGCGGTGCGCGGTGGCGCGCTCGTCACGCCGAAGGAGGGCGTGCTCGAAGGCGTGACGCGGCGCACGGTGCTGGAGATGGCGCAGGCGCTGGGCATCCCGGTGGAACTGCGGGCGTTGCCTGCGGACGAACTGCGAGCCGCGGACGAAGCCTTCCTCAGCACGTCCGGCGGCGGCGTGCTGCCGGTGACTCGGGTGGACGGGCAACCGGTGGGCAACGGCGCACCGGGCGCAGTGACCCGGCGCCTGGTGGAGACCTACTGGGCGTGGCACCGCGATCCGCGGTACAGCCGCCCCATCGATTATTGAGGGAGCGTGTCGACGTCCTTGCGGATGGTCTCGCGCTCGCGGTGCTCCTTGCGGTCGAGCTTGCCCAAAGCGTGGTCCAGGGCCCGCCCCAACTTCTCGGCAGCGCCGCGGAACGCCAGGTCCTGGTCGGCACCCTCGTTCGTCACGGCCACGGGCGGACGGCCGGCAATACGCGCTTCCATCATGCAGCGCTTGTCGATGCCGCCCTTGGCGCCATGGTTCTGGTCGGAGAGTTGCACTTCGATGCTGGTGATGTCCTGGCGGTAGCGGCCCAGGTGCTCGTTGAGGTAGTCGGCGGCCCAGCGTTCGAGTCCTTCCGTGTTCGCGATCCCGTTGCTGGTGTTGACCTGGATGTGCATGCTCTTCCTTTCGGTTTCTTTGGAGTTGCCTTCAGCTTGAGGCCGAATCGTCCCGCGGGCAAGTGGGACGAGGGCGATTGGCTTGTCGGACAGCCTTGGACAGCGCGCTATGCTTCCCGCCATAAAGAGGACCCCCATGGCAGAGCTGGAAATCATCGAAGCGCAGACCGGCCCCGAGCCGCGTTCCACCATCCTGATCCTGCACGGGCTCGGCGCGGACGGCAACGATTTCGTGCCGATCGCGCAGGAGCTGGACCTGGCGTCCATCGGCCCGGTGCGGTTCGTGTTCCCGCATGCGCCGGTGCGGCCGGTGACCATCAACAACGGCTACCGCATGCGCGCCTGGTACGACATCCTGGGCAGCGAAGCCCAGGGGCGGGAAGACGAAGCGGGTTTGCGCGAGTCGCTCGCCGCCGTGGAGGAACTGCTGGCGCGCGAGGAGGCGTTGGGCATCGCGCCCGAGCGCATCGTGCTCGCCGGTTTCTCGCAGGGTTGTGCGATGGCGCTGCTGACGGGGTTGCGGCACGGCCGGCGGCTGGCCGGCATCGCGGGGCTGTCGGGCTACCTTCCGCTGGCCATGCACACCGCGGCGGAGCGGCATGCGGCGAATGCGGACACGCCGATCTTCCTGGCGCACGGCAGCCATGACGACATCGTCGTGCCCGCGCGCGGCCGCATGACCCGCGATGCGCTCGCGGCGTTGGGTTACCGGCCAGAGTGGCATGAATATCCCATGGGCCACTCCGTGTCCATGGAGGAGATCGCCGACCTGCAGGGATGGCTCCTGAAGGTCCTCGGCACGGTGTGAACGGCTTGCGCGCCTACATGCGGCGCGCTGCGCGACAGTACGCTGGGGCCATGCAAGAAAGCGGAGCGCAGACATGAACGCCCACCCCCTGCTCGGACAGATTCTCGGCGGCGTGTTCGGCCATGCCATGCAACGGCGCGGCATGCCGCCGCGCGCCGGGCGTGGCCTCGGCGGCGCCGCCGTGGGGGGCATCCTGGCCGGCATGCTCGGGCGCGGCCGGGGCGGGCGCGGCAACATGCTGATGTTGCTGCTGCCGCTGGCGCTGCGCTGGGTGCAACGCAATGGTGGCATCGCCGCCGTGCTGAAGCGCTTCCAGCAGCAAGGCTACGGGCCCCAGGCCAAGTCGTGGGTCGCGACGGGCGAGAACAAGCGCCTGGACGAGCACGCCATCCACGAGCTGGTGGGCCAGCGCGAGATGGCGCAGCTTTCGCAGCAGCTGGGGGTGCCGCAGCACGAGGTGGCCCAGGGTTTCGCGGAGATCCTGCCCGAGGTGGTGGATCAGCTCACGCCTGCCGGCCGGCTGCCGGCGGAGGCGGACGACCTGCTGGAGGACGGCCGCAGCGAGCTCGAACAGGAGATCGGCCAGGTGCAGCAGAAGGAAAGCACTCCCTAGACAGTTCCGCGGCGGCGCGGCCACAATGCTCCGGCCACCACCGGAGAACTGCAGTGAACGCTCCCGCCGCCCTCGCCACGCTGATGACCGGCGACGACTACCGTGAATCGCTGCGCCGCTACCAACCTCGCGTGTTCGTCGATGGCCGTGCCATCGAATCGGTGGTTGACGAGCCGGCGCTGCAGCCCGGCATCAACGCCATCGCGCTCACCTACGACTACGCGCTGAAACCGGAGTACGAGCCGCTGATGACGGCGGTGCAGCACACCAGCGGCAAGCGCGTGAACCGGCTCACGCACATCAACACCGGGGTTGCGGACCTCATGAACAAGCTGGAGGCCGTGCGCCTGGTCTGCCAGGAAACGGGCTGCGCCCAGCGCTATCTCACGCACGACGCGATGAACGCCATCGGCCAGGTGGCCGCGCGCATCGATGACGCCAGGGGCTCGCGCGAACACACGGCGCGCTTCCTGGAATATCTGCATCGCGTGCAGGACCAGGACCTGACGCTGGGCGTGGCGATGACGGACGCCAAGGGCGACCGCAGCCGCCGCCCGCACGAGCAGGCCAGTGCCGACAGCTACGTGCACATCGTCGAGCGCAACGCGAGGGGCGTCGTCATTTCGGGGACCAAGGCCATCGTGACGGGTGCGCCCTACATGCACGAACTGCTGGTCATGCCCTGCCGAAACATGGGGAAGGAAGATGCGGACTTCGCGGTCTGCTGCGCGGTGCCCATTGACGCGCCGGGACTCACCATCGCCGCGCGTCCCGCGGGCCGGCCCGGCGACAAGGTGGAGCATGGTGAAGCATTGTTCTCGCGCAAGTACGGCCAGAGCACCGGTGTGTGCATCTTCGATCGCGTGTTCGTACCGTGGGAACATGTGTTCTACGCCGGCGAGTGGGAGCACAGCGGCCACCTCACCTACAGCTATGCCACCCACCATCGCCACACCTGCATCGCCGCCAGGGCGGGCTTCGGCGACCTGCTGATCGGCGCCGGCGCACTGATGTGCGAGGCGAACGGCTTCGACCCGGGCCACGAGACGCACCTGCGCGAGCAGATGGTGGAGCTGATCAAGATCACCGAAGGCTTCTTCGCTTGCGGCGTGGCGGCCAGCGTCTACGGCAAGGCCGACGAGCACAGCGGCACCTTCATGCCCGACCCGGTGTTCTCCAACATCGGCAAGCTGCTGCTGGCCACGCAGATCTACGACATGCACCGCATCGCGCACTATGTGAGCGGCGGCCTGATCGTCACGCTGCCGGGGCCCGACGAAGACCACAACCCCGAGACCGGCGCGAAGCTGTCGGAGGTGCTGCGCGCGAATCCGGCGGTGCCGTACGAGAAGCGCATCGAGACCGCGCGCTTCATCGAGGACCTGACGGCCGGCTACCAGGGCGGCTGGTACAGCCTGATCAGCCTGCACGGCGGCGGTTCACCGGCCGCGATGAAGCAGGAGATCTGGCGGCACTACCCGGTGGGGTCAAAGGTGGAGTTGGTCGAGCGGTTGCTGGAGCGCGGCGTGCTGCACGACCCGAATCGCGCGATCACGAAGAACCGCCAGCCCGGGAAATGCTGCGACATGGGCTGCAGCACGCCGGGGGCGCCGGTGATGGTGCCGTTGCCGAGTCCTCAAGGGCCCCATCATGAGTGACTCCGAAAAGCAGGTCCTCCGAGCCCTCGACACCTACAAGTCGGCGGTGCTGGCCAAGAACGCCGAGACGCTCATGCACCTCTACGACCCCGAGGTCAGGGTCTTCGACACCTGGGGCATCTGGTCGTACGAATGCGCGGCTGCCTGGCGAATCGCCGTGGAAGGCTGGTTCTCCTCGCTTCGCGACGAGACCCCGGGTCACGTTCGAGGGCGTGAAGATCATCAGCGAGGCAGACTTCGCCTGCATGAGCGCCTTCGTCACGTACACCGGCATTTCAGCCCAGGGGCAGGAGCTCCGGGCCATGCAGAACCGGATCAGCTGGGCCCTCAGGAACCGGGGCCATGTTCTGCGTATCGTCCACGAGCACACATCCGCACCGATCGGGTTCGAGGACCACAAGGCGATCCTGGAGCGTGAAGGGAAGTCATGAGCGGGCGGGCCGTCGCGTCGTGGCGCACATGAACGTCCGTTGTGCCATGCCAGCGGACATCCAAACCCTCAACGAAATCGCTCTCGCGGCCAAGGCGCACTGGGGTTACTCCGCCGAGCAGCTTCGGGCTTGGAAAGCGGACCTCACCGTCTCCGCGGAAGCACTGGCGGCCAAGCCGGTCTGGGTGGCGGAAGAAAATGGGCGGCCGACCGGCTTTGTGCAGGTGGCGATGGACACGCAGCCTTGGGAACTGGAGGCGTTGTGGGTTGATCCAGGGCACATGGGCCGGGGTGTCGGCAAAGCCCTCCTGGCGTGGGCCAGGCAACAGGCTCTGGCTGGGGGCCAGAGCGAACTGGCCATCGACGCGGACCCCCACGCCGAGGCGTTCTACCGTGCTTGTGGGGCCCGCCTGGTGGGCACGGTGCCGGCACCCATCGCCGGCAGTCCGGAACGCGTACGGCCTCAGCTCAGATTGCAGGTGAAGGCCGAAGATGGAGATGGAAGCCCTGGATTCCCGCCTCCGCGGGAATGACGAAGCAGGCCTACGCCTCGCCGCCGAACCGCTTGATCAGGTTGTCGATGTACTTCTCGACCAGCTTTTCGAACTCGGAAGCCACGACCGGTTCCACGACCATCTTCATCAGGCCGGGCAGCGGCACTTCGACCGTCCCGTCGATCTTCAGGACCACCTTGGTCGTCTTGCCCTTGACGTCGGTGATCTTCCAGCTGCCGCCGACCAGCGCGTTGCCGACGCCCTTGACCGGCGTCCACTTGACGGTGCCCTTGGCCTTGTCAGTCACGTACTTGCTGGCGTAGACGGTCTGGATGTTCACCTGGGCGGTGCCGACCTTCTGCATTTCCCACTTGTAGACGCCGTCACCCATGTCGGTGAGCTTCTCCACCTTGGGGAAATGCGAGACGGACGTGGGGACGTCCGACAACACCGCGAACACTTCGTCGGCCTTGGCCTTGACTTCGAACTCGTAGCCCAGGTCGATGTTGACGCTCACTGCCATGCTTGTCTCCTCGTGCTTTTGTCGTTCTGGCGAAAAAAAGGGTGGCCCATTCTGCCACCCCGTCTTGCGAGCGCGAAGCGCCGCGGATTACGCGCGCGTCTGCTGCCAGGTGGCGGCGCGGTCCACCGCCGTACGCGCGGCTTGCACCACCGTCTGCACGGCGACTTCGGCGCCGCTGGCGGTCAGGGCAACGCCCTTGGTGTAGTAGCCGGCGAACACCTTC
This sequence comes from Caenimonas sedimenti, assembly GCF_007833165.1. Taxonomy (GTDB): domain Bacteria; phylum Pseudomonadota; class Gammaproteobacteria; order Burkholderiales; family Burkholderiaceae_C; genus Ramlibacter; species Ramlibacter sedimenti. Next base: position 82,483 of record NZ_VOBQ01000015.1, read on the forward strand.
TTGGCATGCGTGGCGTTGCGGCGCGTCTCGGCCGACAGCTTCGGCGCGGACTGCTTGAACGCGCTGTCCCACTGGGCGCCGGCGAACTCGGCCAGGCGCTCGCCGCCTTCACGCCAGGCGTCGATGGCCTTCTGGGCGTTGCTGTCGATACCGTCGATGACCTGGCTGGCCACGGTGGAGAAGTCGGCGTTTTTCATGGGTCGTTCCTTGATGAGGGGAGAATTCGGATGAGTGGATTGTCGGCAGGCGGCCTAGTGCGGACGACCTAAAGCGGGCACTTTCTCTAGAGGGGCTGACCTAACGCAAAAAGCTTGGGCCTGCCCGGTGCAGGTTTTGCCCAAAGGTGTTACCTTCCGGCCCAGCACGAACCCGAGGGCGACGAGAGACATCCATGAGCACCCTGCAACAAGCCCTGAACACGCTCGCGCCCGAGCGTCTGAAGGGCATCCGCCGCGGCATCGAGAAGGAAAGCCTGCGCGCCACGGCGCAGGGCTCGCTCGCGTTGACGCCGCACCCGGCGGAGCTGGGCTCCGCGCTCACGCACCCGAACATCACCACCGACTACAGTGAGTCCCAGCTCGAGCTCATCACGGGCGTGCACACCAGCGTCGAGCAGTGCCTGGAAGAGCTGACCAACATCCACCAGTTCACCTACCGCGCGCTCGGCGACGAGGTGCTGTGGGTGAGCAGCATGCCGTGCAACCTGCCGGCCGACGAGAACATCCCGATCGGCCGCTACGGCTCGTCGAACGTGGGCCGCGCCAAGAGCGTCTACCGGATGGGTCTCGCGCACCGCTACGGGCGGCGCATGCAGACCATCTCGGGCATCCACTACAACTGGTCGATGCCGGGCGTGACGGACGCGCAGTACTTCGGCCTGATCCGCAATTTCCGCCGCCACGCCTTCCTGCTGCTGTACCTGTTCGGCGCGTCGCCGGCGGCATGCTCCACCTTCGTCACCGGCCGCAACCACGAACTGCAGTCGCTCACCCCGCACACGGTCTACATGCCGCACGGCACGTCGCTGCGGATGGGCCGGCTGGGTTACCAGAGCGACGCGCAGGCCAGCCTGGCGGTCAGCTACAACAGCCTGGAAGGCTACGCCGCGTCGATCCATGACGCGCTGACGCGCCCCTATCCCGCCTACGAGGCGGTGGGCATCATGAACCCCGGCGGCGAGTACAACCAGCTCGCCACCAGCCTGCTGCAGATCGAGAACGAGTTCTACGGCACGATCCGCCCCAAGCGCGTCATCCGCCCCGGCGAGCGCCCGTTGCATGCCCTGCGCGAGCGCGGCGTCGAATACGTCGAAGTCCGCCTGATGGACCTCGACCCCTTCGTGCCGATCGGCATCAAGGCCCAGACCATCCGCTTCCTCGACGTCTTCCTGCTGCACTGCCTGCTGGCCGGCAGCCCGGCCGACACGCCGCAGGAAATCGCCGCGCTCGGACGCAACCAGCACAAGACGGCCGCGTACGGGCGCCAGCCTGGCCTGATGCTGGAGCGCGGCAATGCCGAGGTCTCGCTGGCCGATTGGGGTGCCGAGATCGTCGCGGCCTGCGGCCCCATCGCAGCCCAGCTCGACGCGGCGCACGGGACCACCGACTACACCGACGCCATGCGCTCCGCGCTCGCGCTGCTGGCCGAGCCCGAACTGCTGCCGTCGGCCCGTGTCCTGGCGGCCATGGCGCAGGACCACGACAACAGCTTCACGGGGTTCGTCCGCGCGCAGTCGGAACAGGTCAAGGCGAAGCTGCTCAAGCTGCCCTATGCGGGTGCGCTGCAGACGCGGCTGGAAGCCTTGGCGCGCCAGTCGGTGGCCGAACAGGCCGCCGTGGAAGCCGGCGACAGCATGCCGTTCGAGATCTACCGGCAGCAGTACGTCTCGCCGGAACGGCTGGGCCTGGGCAAGACGGCCGTGGCGCCCGCGCTCGCGGCGGTCTAGCTTCCTCACGTCAAGCCATGGCGACGGTGTCCTACAGGCGTCGCCTACCGCTGAGCCGAAAGTAGCGGGGCCGGGGAGTTTCCCCGCAAGGAGCTTCCATGCAAATCAGACTTTCATCGCATCGCCTGCTGGCCGTGCTGATCGCCGCGGCATTCTGCGCGGGTCCCGCGCTGGCCGACAAGGACGACAAGGGCGGCAAGCACCATGACAAGGCCGAGAAGCATGCGCAGAAGCATGAGGACAAGGCCGAGCGAAAGGCCGGGAAGCACGCGGAGAAGGCCGCGAAGCAGCAACACAAGGAAGCCATGAAGGACCGCCGGGACGACGACCGCGACGGCCGGCCTGGTCACCGCGTGGCGCGCCGCGACCTGCCGCCCGGCGGCTACTTCAACGACCGGCACCGCGAATCCGTGCGCACCTACTACGTCCAGCACTACGGCCACGGCAAGTCCTGCCCGCCTGGCCTGGCCAAGAAGAACAACGGCTGCCAGCCTCCCGGCCATGCGAAGCGCTGGAACGTCGGCCAGCCGCTGCCCCGTGACGTCGTCTACTACACGGTGCCGCAGCCGGTGCTGGTGCGGCTGCCGCCCCAGCCCCAGGGCTACCGCTATGTCCACGTGGGCGGTGACGTCCTGCTGATCGCCATCGGCACGCTGATGGTGATCGACGGCATGGACGGCCTGTTGCGGATGTAGCCGGCATGAGGTTCGCGCGCCTGGTCATCGCGGGATGCGCCGCCGCGGCCTGTGTGGCCGCGTTCCCGCTGCGGGCCCAGACCGAGCCGCCGAAGCAGGAGCGCGAAGCGGCCGCGCCGGCGTCCCAGCTCAGTCAAGTCGGCAAGGGCTCCCGCATGGGCCGCAAGGAACTGCAGCCCGGCGCCTTCATCGGACCCCGCCACCGCGGGCGGGCCCAGGAGTGGATCAGCCGGCATCGCGCGGGTGCTTCACCCGGGCCGTGGCGCATCGGGCAGTCCTTGCCCAAGGCAGCCGGCGCCCAGCCCGCACCGGCGGACCTGCTGGGCGTCCTCCCTCCCACGCCGCCCGGCATGCGCTATGTCGTCGTGGGTGACGCCGTACTGCTGTTGGGGAGCGAGTCGCGCATGGTGGTCGACGCGGTGGCCCTCAGCCTTCCATCCAGTTCCCCGCGCTGAACTTCACCGGCGGTGCTGCCGGGTCGAAACTCACCCCGGCGGGGTCGCGACCTTCCTGCACGGCCTCCAGCTGCTTCATCAGCAGCCGGCGCAGCATCACCAGGCCGCGGTCCGTGCTGGCCAGGTGTTCCTCGGAGTGCTTCGCGATCGGGCCCTGGCTCACCATGGCCTCGTAGTCGCCGGGGTAGACCTGGTGCTCGGCCTCGGTCAGTTCCTCCCACAGCTTGCCACCCAGGCGCGAGCGCATCTTGTGCAGCTCGCCCTTCTCGGTGACGCGCCCGACCACATAGATGCGGAAGCTGTGGTCGTCGATCGGCAGGATCCAGCCCAGCGACTCGACCATGCCAAAGCGGCCGACGCGCGGGCTGGGGATGACGCGCAGCGTCGGCAGCCCGGCTTCGCTGATGCGGCGGAACGTCTTGCCATCGGGCAGTTTGCGCAGCGACAGCGTGCGCACCGAGATGCCGGTCGTATCCCAGTTGACCTGGGGCATCACGGCCATCTCCGGAACGAACTGCGTGCCGCTGAAGGACGAATGCAGGATCACGACGTGGAACGGGTCCACCAGGTTCTCGTAGTGCTGCAGCCAGTTGCAGGGGATCACCTGCGGGCCGCCGCCGCCGATGCTGCGGTCATCCGCCTCCAGGAATTCACCTTCGGCCAGCTGTTCGAGACATTCGTAGCGCGGCAGCACCGGCTTCTTCTCCGGCGGGCCGAGGTAGGCCCAGACCAGGCCGTACAGCTCTTCGACGGGGTACCAGGGCTGGCGCACCTTGTCCCGCGCCCGGCCGCCTTCCGGCTCGCACGGCTGTTCCATGCAGTGCCCCTGCACGTCGAACAACCAGCCGTGATAGCAGCAGCGGATGCCGCGCTCTTCCACCTTGCCGTAGTAGAGCGAGGCGCCGCGGTGCGCGCAGTGGGGATAGACCAGGCCCGGCCGGCCCTGGCCGTCCCGGAACAGGATGAGGTCTTCGCCCAGCACGCGCACCTTGCGCGGCGTGGCGGTGGCGTCCCCCACCAGGCCGACCGGGTGCCAATAGCGGCGCAGCAACTCGCCCATGGGCGTGCCGGGGCCGACGTCGGTGAGCTCGTGCTTCGACGTGGGTGGCGGCTTGCCGTACGCCGTGCCGGTATCGACGGCGATCGGAATCACTCGCGCATTCATTCCGCCGTCACCCCCGCCGCCTTGATCAGCTCCGCCATGCGCGGGTAGTCCTGCCGGTAGCGCTCCATGAACTCGGTGGGCGTATTGCCGAGCGGCTCGAAGCCGAAAGCCGTGAGGCGCGCCTTCACGTCCGGCATGGCGGTGATCTCACGCAGGGCCGTGACCCAGGCCTGGACGATCGGTTGCGGCGTGTTCGCCGGCGCATAGATCCCGATCCAGCTGTCGATGTCGAAGCCCTGGAAGCCCTGCTCCTTGAAGGTGGGCACGTTGGGCATCGCCGAGACGCGGCTGGTGCCGGAGATGCCCAGCACCTTCATCTTGCCGCCCTGTGTCTGGTTGCGCGCGGTCGACGGGTTGGCCCAGGCGAAGTCAAGCTGCTCGCCGAACAGGTCGTTGTGCGCCGCGGCTTCAGCCTTGTAGGGCACGTGGACCAGGTCGGCGCCGGTCTGGCGGCGCAGCAGTTCGCCGAACAGGTGCGCCGTGGAGCCGTTGCCCCAGGTGCCGTAGGTCATGCGTCCCTTGGTCTTGGCGAAGGCGATGAATTCCTTCAGGTCGGAATAGGGCGCGTTGGCGCGCGCGACCAGCATCGGCCCGCCGGTCGCCAGCATCGACAGCGGCTGGAAGTCCTTCACCGGGTCGTAAGGCAGCTTCGCCTGCAGGATGTGGTTGTTCACGTGCGTGAGCGGCAACGTCATCAGCACCGTGTGACCGTCGGGCGCGGCCTTGGCCACGAAATCGGCGGCGATGATGCCGCTGGCACCCGGCTTGGCGTCCACCACCACCGGCTGGTTCCAGCGGGCCGAGAGCTTCTCGCCGTAGGCGCGCGCCAGCGTGTCGATGGGACCGCCGCCGGTGCCGAAGGGCACAATGCGAATGGGCCTGTTGGGGAAGGGCGCGGTCTGCGCCCAGGCGGGCAGGGCGGCCGAAAGTGCGGCGCCGGCGAGGAGGCTTCTTCTGTTGAACATGCGCGATGTCTCCAGGTGCGGATCGGGAATCGCCGATGTTGCGGGCGGACCGTCCGCGGTGTCCATTCCAAGCTTTGGATAGGAGATATGAACCAGCGTGATATCCGCAGCCTGGACATCGGCATGCTGCGCACCTTCGACGCGCTGATGCGCGAGCAGAACGTGTCGCGCGCGGCGGCCCGCCTGTTCCTGAGCCAGCCGGCCGTCAGCGCGTCGCTCAACCGCCTGCGCGAGGTGTTCGGCGATCCGCTCTTCACGCGCACCTCGCACGGTGTGGTGCCGACGCCGCGGGCGCGGGCCCTGGCGCCGCAGGTGGCCAAGCTGCTGGCCGACCTGGCGGGCTTGCTTGAGGGCGACCAGCCGTTCGATCCCGCGCGCAGCCAGCGCATCTTCCGCATCGCCGGTTCGGACCACGCCAGCCGCATGTTGCTGCCGGCACTCTCGCAGACCCTGGTGGCGCTTTCCTCCGGCATCCGCATCGTGTGGGTGCCGCCGGGCTCGTGGTCGCTGGCCGAACACCTGCACAAGGGCGAGCTCGACCTGGCGGTGGTGGCGCGCGTGCAGGTGCCGCGCGACATCGAAACGCGCGTGCTGTACCAGGACCACTACGTCTATGTCATGCGCCAGGACCATCCCCGGGCCGCCGAACCCGTCACGCTCGACAGCTTCTGCGCCATCCCGCAGATCTTCCTGGGCTACGGCACCTCGACGCTCGACGACCTCATCGACGAAACGCTGGCCCGCCAGGGCCGCCAGCGGCTGGCGCAGATCGCCGTGACCAGTTTCGGGCAGATCGTCCACCAGCTGCTGCACAGCGACCATGCGGCCGTGCTCGGCGGCCGGGTGGCGCGGCAGTTCGCGGCGCAGCTGCACATCCAGCCACTGCCTTTCGAACTTCCGGGCTACAGCTCGCTGCTGTGCTGGGACGCGCGCTCGGACGCCGACGCCGGCGTGCAATGGCTCAAGGGCGAGATCCTGCGCACCCTGGCCACCGATTGAACCCTTTTTGCACGGGAGCGGCCCTCGTTCTACAATACTGGGTTAAGGAGGCCCATGGCCAAGGAAGAACTGATCGAAATGAACGGCCGCGTGGCCGAAATCCTGCCGGACTCGCGCTATCGCGTGATTCTGGACAACGGGCATGAACTCGTCGCCTACACCGGCGGCAAGATGCGCAAGAACCACATCCGCATCATCGCGGGTGACCTGGTGAGCCTGGAGCTGTCGCCGTACGACCTGACCAAGGGCCGCATCATGTTCCGCCACCTGCCGGCCCGCACCGGCCCTTCGTCGCCGCGTCCGGCCTTCAAGCGCCGCTGAGGCGCTGGCGCGCATCTTTGCGGGGCCTTGCCGCCCCGCCGACCCCGCAAGTTCCTCGACTGTTCGCGCCTAGAGCTGGATCGGCTGCGTCGCCGCGAAATCCTCGGGCGGCCGCTTGGCGTTGTCGCGCACGGAAAGCAGGCGCTCCAGGTCCGCTTTCACTTCGTCGGTGGACCGCTGGATGGTGACGGGGCCAGCGATCACGTCACCTCCCGCCACAGCCGCGGCCGACGACTCGGTGTGATCCGAAGGCATGGCCGTCCAGGAGCCCGGATGCGGCAGCATCGGGCAGGACGACTGGTCGTCCATCGCGTACTGCCAGGAAATCCCCATCAGCCAGTTCGTCGCCAGCGGGTCCATCGCGACCACCCGCTTGTAGAAATTCTGTTCGAACGCGACCCCGTGCACGAGCAGGCGCGGATCCCAGTGATGCATGAGCAGGCGCACATGGATGCCGGCATCCCGGCCGCCGCGCCCGGTGGTGCGCAGCATGTCGGCGCCGATCCAGGCGAGCGGGATGCCGTTGCGCGTCATCGTTTCGCGCAGCACCATGCGCAGCAAATCCTTGCGGATCGAGTGCGCGGAATTCGTCGCCTGTTGCGACGACATCGAGTTCAGGAACTGCTGGGAATGCGCCGGCGCAGGCGGTGGCACCGCAGCGCTCTTGGCCGGCTTGGCGGCCACGGCACGTTTGGCGGGCGTGTGCAGCCAGCCGAAGAAGCCGCCAGTCGTTTTTCCCATGGTTTTCCTCGAGCGGATCACTCAGCCCGCGATGTCTTTGGTGTTGTTGAGTAGATCACAATTTGAAACACTTACACATGGCTGACTGCTGAGTTACAAAGCATTCATTGGGCGAAAGGTGTTACTCGTGCGGCATCACGGCTGGGTGCGATGCGCTACAGTCCCGCTCGCTTTTTCACGACGGAGACTTCAAGCATGGGACTGGATTTCAAAGGCCGCGTGGCCATCGTCACGGGCGCGGGCGGCGGCTTGGGACGCCAGCATGCGCTGGCGCTGGCGGCGCGCGGCGCGCGGGTGCTGGTGAATGACCTGGGCGGCGCCGTCGACGGCTCCGGCGGCTCCGTGACCGCCGCGCAGGCGGTGGTGGATGAGATCCGCGCCGCGGGAGGCGAAGCGCTCGCCAACGGCGCATCCGTCACCGACTACGCCGCCGTGCAGGCCATGGTGCAGCAGGCGGTGGACGCCTGGGGCCGCGTCGACATCGTGGTCAGCAACGCGGGCATCCTGCGCGACAAGAGCTTCGCCAAGATGGACATCGCGGATTTCCGGCTGGTACTCGACGTCCACCTGATGGGCGCGGTGCATTGCTGCAAGGCGGTGTGGCCCGTGATGCAGCAGCAGAAGTACGGCCGCATCGTGTTCACCACCTCGTCGAGCGGCCTCTTCGGCAACTTCGGCCAGGCGAACTACGGCGCGGCCAAGATGGCGCTGGTGGGATTGATGCAGACCTTGTCCATCGAGGGCGAAAAGCACGGCATCCGCGTGAACTGCCTGGCGCCGACGGCCGCGACGCGCATGACCGAGGACATCTTCCCGCCCGACATGCTCGGCGCGTTCGGCCCGCAGGCCGTCGTGCCCGCCATGCTGGTGCTGGCCCAGGAAGATGCGCCGACGCGCACGACGCTGTGCGCCGGTGCCGGCGGATTCGAGGCCGCCCACGTCACGCTCACGCGCGGCGTGCACATCGGCGATGGCGCGGACGCGCCGGAGCAACTGGCCGAAGCGCTGGCCGCCGTGCGCGACCGGGATGGCGAGATCGTGCCCGGCAGCGGCATGGAGCAAGGCGCCAACGAGATGCGTCTCGCGCGCGGGCGGCAGGCGATCGCATGATGGGTCCCCTGGCGCAGACCTCACGCCGATGGGTGGCTGGTGCCCTGGCCGCCGTGCTGCTGGCCGGTTGTGGCGGCACCGGCCCCCTGCAATCCGAACTGACACCGGGCCAGCCGATCGCCCTGCAGAACCCCGGTTTCACGGCCGACCCGAACGGACGCATGCCCGGCTGGTCGCAGATCGAGCACATGGGCGGCGAGTCGTACACCTTCGTGGCCGACACCGAGCATTTCGCCTTGTCCGCGCCTTCCAGCTTGCGCATGCGCCGGCACGGCCGCGAGTTCTTCGGACTGATGGAACAGCGGGTGCGCATGCAACCGGCCTGGGCCGGCAAGACGGTGCGGCTGTCCGGCTTCATGCGCTCCCGCGGCGCCACGGGCACGGGCGGCGCGCTGCTGCTGCAATCGCGGGACGGCTACGACAACATCGTGCGCGACGAGCGCATGGCCGGGCGGCGCGTGCGCGGCGACACCGAGTGGCGCCAGTACGCCGTGGAGATGAAGCTTCCACCCTCCACCTGGTGGATCCAGGTCGGCGTGATGCTCGAGGACGACGGCACGCTGTGGGCGGACGACATCGTGCTGGAAATCATCGACTGAGCACGGGTTCCTGGATCGAAAGCGCCAGGTCGCGCGCGAAGTTCTCGAACGCCTCAGCCTGGTCTTCCGGCGGCATCCGCAGCAGCGCGGATGGATGCAGGGTCAGCAGCACCTGGCGCTTGTCGGCGCGCGTGAACCACTGGCCGCGCTCCTTCAGCACCGCGGCGGGCCGCCCCAGCAAGGCGCGCGCCGCCGTCGCGCCCAGGGCCACCAGCGCCCGCGGCTGCACCAGCGCGATCTCCTCCTCCAGCCAGTGCGCGCACGCCGCCACCTCCTGCTGCGATGGCGTCTTGTGGATGCGCCGCTTGCCGCGCGGCTCGTACTTGAAGTGGCGCACCGCGTTCGTGACGAACACCGTCTCGCGCTCGATGCCGGCCTGGCGCAGCGCACGGTCGAACAACTGCCCCGCCGGGCCGACGAAGGGGCGGCCGCGCAAGTCCTCCTGGTCGCCGGGCTGCTCACCGACGAACATCACGCGTGGCCGCAAAGGGCCTTCACCGCACACGCCCTGGGTCGCCATGGCGCCGATCGGGCAGGCGTGGCAGCGCTGCACGGCTTCGTGCAATGCGGGCAGGGTGCCGGCGGCGGGCAGCAACTGCACGCGTGGCGCGGGACCGGGGATGCGCTTGGGCAGCTGCGTGGGTGGCTGCTCGATCATCACGCCGCTGCGTTCCTGCGCCTGCGCGGCCAGGGAGGAGATCAGAGCGGCTTCCGGCAGGTTGCGCCAATACTTGCGCGGCATCTCCTTGCGCATCATGTCCAGCTTCAGGCGCGCCGGATTGAAGATGCTGCGGTAGTAGGTGAGCCAGAGCTGCTCGCCCGCGTCCGCCGGCGGCGCCTGGTCGCGCGCCACGCCAGGGCGCTCGGTCAAGGTCACGCGGTTCCACTCGATGCAGCGGTCCGGCGTGAGGATCGCCCAGCGCATGTTGGCGAAGCGGCGGCGGAACCAGGGCCCATTCGCGGCGACGATGTGGTGGTCCGGCTCGAACCAGGCGACATGCAACGGGTCCGCCGGGTCAATCCCGTCGGCCACCTGGCGGAACCGCACGAACGCATGCATCTTGTGGCTGTCGCGGCGGACGTCATGCGCCATCCGCCGCGCCAGCAACAGGTCTTCATCCAGTGGGTCATGGCGCAGCGCGGGTTCATGCGCCAGCCGCCAGAGCAGGCGGTACAGCAACGCGAAGCGCTGCGGGTCGCGGTGCAGGACGACGTCTTCGCACAGGGACAGGAAGCTCGCGGGGACGGAGACGGCAGCCGCGTCGCCGGGTGTCTGCGGAAGATGCGAGCCCGCGTCCTCGTCGAACAATGTGGCCGTTGCCGCGGTGGACCAGTGCACGGCATCTGGCGGTACGCCTCGCGCGAGCAGGGCGCGCGCCTGCGCCCGGAACCCGGCCAAATCGGTCTCGCTCGCCAACCGCACCTGCATGGTCAGAACAGCGCCGCCTGCGCGGGCACGGGCGTGACGGTGGGCACAACAGCTCCGCGGCCCGGCCGGTGGTCCGCCAGCACCACGAACGGCAGCACGCGCCGCGTGGGCACGTGCAGCCGCTTCAGGTCGTCGGCGCGCAGCCGGCGCACCCGGCGCGCCAGCAGCAGCCGCTCGACCGCTTTCACGCCCAGCCCCGGCACGCGCAACAACAGCTCGCGCGGCGCGCGGTCCAGGTCCACTGGAAAGCGCTCCGGATGCGCCAGTGCCCACGCCAGTTTGGGGTCGACGTCCAGCGCGAGCATGCCGCCGCTGCGCGGCGTGGCGATCTCGTCCGCCTCGAAGCCGTAGAAGCGCATCAGCCAGTCGGCCTGGTAGAGCCGGTGCTCGCGCACCAGCGGCGGCGCCTGCAACGGCAGGGCTGCCGACGCATGGGGGATCGGGCTGAAAGCGGAGTAGTACACCCGCTTCAGGCGGTAGGCGCCATAGAGCTGCGCGCTCGTCGCGAGGATGGTCGCGTCATTCGTGGCGTCCGCGCCGACGATCATCTGGGTGCTCTGGCCCGCGGCGGCGAACGATGGGCTCTTCGCCCGCCTGGGAGCGGCACCGGGAAGCGAAGCGACCGGCCGCCGCGCCGTGTCGCGCGCTTCCGCCCTGGCATCTTCGATGTGGATGCGGACGCGCGCCATCGAACGCTTGATGGCCGCGCCATCCTTCTCCGGCGCGAGAGCGCCCAGGCTTTGCGCGGTCGGCAGCTCGATGTTGATGGAGAGCCGGTCGGCGAAGCGCCCGGCGCGTTGCAACAGCTCCGGCGCGGCGTCTGGAATGGTCTTCAGGTGGATGTAGCCGCGGAAGTCATGCTCCTCGCGCAGGCGGCGCGCGACCTCCACCACCTGCTCCATCGTGTAGTCGGGGCTGCGGATGATGCCGCTGGACAGGAACAGTCCCTCGATGCAGTTGCGGCGATAGAAGTCCAGCGTGAGGTGCACCACTTCGTCGATGGCGAAGCGGGCCCGCGGCACGTCGCTGCTGGCGCGGTTGACGCAGTAAAGGCAGTCGTACTGGCAGTAGTTGGTCAGCAGGATCTTCAGCAGCGAGATGCAGCGGCCGTCGGGCGCGTAGCTGTGGCAGATGCCCATGCCCTCGTTGGAGCCGACGCCGCGGCCGCTGGTCGAGTCGCGCTTCACCCCGCCGCTGGAAGCGCACGATGCGTCGTATTTGGCGGCGTCCGCGAGGACGGCGAGCTTGTCCGAAAGATTCACTGGATGATCGTACAGTATCGATGGCTCAGCCGCGCCACGTCACAATCCCGCATGCCCTGGAACCGACGAATCTTTCTCACCGCAGCCGCCGCCGCCTCCCTCGCCGCCTGCTCGAAGCAGCCCAAGCTGAGCGCCCTGCCAGCCGGAGCCCCGGTCCTTGCCTTGGGCGACTCCATCACCTTCGGCACCGGCGCGACACCCGAGACGAGCTATCCCACGGTGCTGGCGAAGCTGACCGGCTGGAACATCGTCAACGCCGGTGTGCCCGGCGACACGTCGCTGGCGGCATTGAAGCGCCTGCCGGCCCTGCTGCAGGAACATGCGCCGCGGCTGGTGCTGGTCAGCATCGGCGGCAATGACTTCCTGCGTGGCGTGCAGGAGTCCGAGACCCGCACCAATGTGCGTGCGATCTGCCAGCAGTGCGCCGCGGCCGGGGCGCAGGTGGTGCTGGTCGCGATCCCGGGGTTCAGCGCTTTGGCGGCGGCGACGCGGTCGCTGAGCGACCATGCCCTGTATGCCGAGCTGGCGCAGGAGCTGAAAATTCCGGTGCACGCGTCCGGCTGGGCCGAAGTGCTCAGCGATGCGTCCCTGCGCTCGGACCCGATCCACGCCAATGCGCGCGGCTACGAGGTGTTCGCCCGCGGCCTCGCGGAGACGCTCAGGAAACTGGGCTTGACCGGATAGGTCAGACCTGGGCGGGCAGCACTTTGAGGCCGACCCAGGCGGCGCCGATCACGGCATTGACGGGCACGCTCAGCGCGCTCGGCACATAGAACAGCACCGACAGGCCGGGCGCGTTCAAGAGCATCTCGAAGAAGCCGCCCATCCCGTAGAACACGACCCCGCACCAAAGCCAGCGGCGCATGTACGTCGGCAGCCAGCGCGCCTGCGCGCGGTTGTGCCGCCACGCCGCCGCACGCTCGATCACGTTGCCGCGATTGACGTCCTGGAACAGCCAGCCGAAGAAGAAGTAGCGGTACAGCAGCGTGCGGAAAGCCATGGGGCAAGCCCTGCGGGGTGGTGCGACGATGTTGTTTCCTTGTACCGGGAAGGTCCGTGCGTGTCCATGCTGATTGTGCGTAGGACTTGGCGTCCGCGCGTTTTTCCTACCGGGGTGCGCCCGGGGGGCGGCTAACCTCCGGCGATGCAAAAACGAAAGACCGCAACGTGAAGGCTTTCCGGCTCGCGCGGCCCGCGCTGTGGCTCGCGCTCGTGGCCGTCGTCACTGCGTCCGGCTGGACCGGCTGGAAGCTGCGCGAGAGCGCACGCCTCGCACGGGAGAGCGAACCCTTCCAGGCGCAGCCGGTGAACGCGGTCGCCAGCCTGCTGATCGTCGGGGACAGCACGGCCGTGGGCACGGGGGCCAGCAGCGCCACGCGCAGCATTGGGGGCCTGATCGGCATCGGCAACCCGCAACTGCGCGTCGTGAACCGCGCGGCCAACGGCGCCCGGTACGAGGATTTCGCGCGGCAACTGCAGGCCGGCACCGAGCGCTTCGATTTCGTGCTGGTCCTCGGCGGCGGCAACGACGTGATCCGCGGGACCAGCGCCGAACAGCTGCTGCCACAGGCCCGGCGCGTGGCCGAACTGGCGCGCGAACGCGGCACCAACGTGGTGCTGATGCCACCCGGCAACGTCGGCAACGCGCCGCTCTTCCTTCCGCCGGTGGGCTGGTGGATGAGCCGGCGCGCGCAGGAACTGCATGCGGCCGTGCGGCTGGCCGCGCTGGCCACGGGCGCGACCTATGTCAACCTGTACCAGCCCCCGGAGCAGGACCCCTTTGCCCGCCAGCCCGGGCTGTACCATGCCGCCGACGGCCTGCATCCCAGCGACGCCGGCTACCGCCTCTGGCTGCAGGAGCTGGACCGGCAGGCCCACTTCGGCGAACGCCTGGCCAGCATCGTCCCGTCTCAGAGCTGAAGGCACAGCGCCAGCACGCCGGCCAGTACCAGGGCCAGGCCGGTCTTCTCCATGCGCGTGAGCTGTTCGCTCATCAGCTTGCGCGAGACGAGATAGCTGAACACCACTTCCACCATGCCGAGCGTGCGCACGTTGGCCGCCGTCGTCAGCGCGAACGCGGTGAACCAGCCGATGGACGCCGCGGCCCCGGCCGCTCCGGCGACGGCGGAGACGTGCCAGGCCGAAGCCATGGCACGCAGCGCCTGCGGAGAACGCCAGGCCAGCCAGCCGCCCAGCAGCAGCGATTGCGCCGCCTGCGCCCACAGCACGCCCCAGGCGCCCGTGAGCCAGGGCGAAACCTCGGGCAACTGCAGCGCCGCCCCGCGATAGCCGACGGCGGACAACGCGAAGCCGGCGCCGGAGCCCAGGCCGAACCAGGCGGCCCGCCCGGTCCACGCCTTCGCATCCTTCAGCGCACCCACGCCGGCCTGGGGTGGCAGCGAGAGCAGCACCACGCCGGCCGTCGCGAGCCCCATCGCCAGCAGGGTGATCCAGCCCGGCAGCTCCAGCAGGAACAGGCTGGCGAACAAGGCCACCTGCAGTGCATCGGTTTTCGAATAGGCGACGCCGATGACGAAGTTGCGCTCCTTCATGGCCCCCAGCAGGAAAGCGGTGGCCGCCAGTTGCCCGAGCGCCCCCAGCATCAACCAGCCGAAGTAGCCGGCATGGAAGCCCGGGATGGCGGCGCGCGTGGCGGGCAGCGCATGCAGCAGCAGCAGCCAGGCGGCCGCGAAGGGCAGGCCGTACAGGAAGCGCGCGAGGGTGGCGCCCAAGGTCCCCGCCTCGGCGACCAGGGACCGTTGCGCCGCATTGCGGGCGGTCTGCGCCAGGGCGGCCCACAGGACGATGGGCACCCAGAGCCAGGGCAGGAGTGGGGTGGCGGCGGACATGGCGTGACGGAACCGGAATCGCGATGATCCCGGAAACGGCCCTGCCGCGCCGTCTCGATGCGCGTGAGCTGGCCGCGCCGTTGGCGATAGCGCGCGTGACGCGGCTTCCCAACGGTTTGTGGAGGTCAGGCCGGGGTCAGCTTGATCTTGCCTTCGCGCACGTAGCGGTCGTATTCGTCGCGCGTGATGGCGGTGGCGCCGCGGCTGTTGTCTTCGGTGGACCAGCCGAGGGTGACGCTGTCGTCGGCGACCTCGATCTCCACGGGGCCCGGCGGGATGGGGATGAGCATGCCGTCGCCTTCGCGAAAGCAGACCTCGCCGCGGATCAGGGCTTGCTGGCTCATGGGTGCTCCTTGGTTGGAGCGATTGCAACCCGGCCATGGCGGCCGGCGTGTAGTCGGGCGCCTTGTCCGAATGCCGTCAACCTCCGCCGCAGGACGCCCCGGCCGCGCGCTGGAAGACCTGCCCGCGCAGCAGCATGAAAGGCCCTTCCCCGCCGGTGATGCGCAGTTCGCTGCCGACGGCATCCGCCACCAGTGCGCCACGCTCGTGGGGCGTGGTCCGCATGGTGGCGCCCTGCATGCGCGCCGTCATCCTGCGGTCGCGGCCCTTGCGCGTGAGCGTCCCCTCCACTTCCTGGTAACGCTGGGCCAGGCGCAGGCCGAAATCCTTCAACGGGCCGGTGCCGCACCACAGGCCGTCCACCTTCGCGGGCACCACCCACAGGTGCACCTTGCTCGACTTTTCCAGCCCGACCTTCTTGTCGGGCACGGGCACGACGGTGGTCTGGTCGGGCTTCCAGTCGCCCATGTCCCAGTCATGCGACACCAGCCGCGTGCCCGGCTTGAGGTCGAGCAGCACGGGCCGCAGCTGCAGGTTGACGGCGGGCAGCAGGTACATGGTGATCACGGACGCCTTGGTCAGGTCGGTCTTGAACAGGTCTTGCTCGCGGAACACCGCCCGTTCGGCGACGCCGGAGTCGCGCGCGTTCTTCTGGCTCAGCGCGACGAGCTGGGGATCGATTTCCACACCCAGCCCGCTGGCACCGAAGCGGCGCGCGGCGAGGATGACGATGCGGCCATCGCCCGAGCCGAGGTCGATCACGTGGTCGGTCGCCTTGACGTCGGCCAGGCGAAGCATCTCGAGCGTGACGTTGTCGGGGGAGGTGATGAAGGGCACTTCCTCGGTGGCCAGAGCGCACAGGGGCGCGGCCACGGCGAGTCTCAGCAGCAGTCGAAGGGGAAAGAAAAGCATCGCCCAAAAATACCACGGCGGCCTGGGCCGTGCCTCAGCCATTGCCACGGTCGAGGGCGCCGGCTGACATGGGGACGGCCGCACGGCTGGGCATCTGACCTCGATCGTCCTACAAACTTCCGCCACCGGCTGACCTTCAATGGCGCTGCCTCAACGGCGAGGCGCAGGGAGAACGGTCATGCACAGCTGGTTTCGCGCGCGGCTCGCCCCGGTGCTGGCGTGCCATCTCGTCCTCGTTGCATGCGGCGGCGGCGGCGGTGGTGGCCCGGATGCCCCAGTGGCGGCCGCTGCCGGCCGCGCCGAAGCCACCGTCTTCCATCCCATCGACACGCAGCTCCAGCAATGCGCGGCCCTGCGGAGCTTCACCTATCCGGCGTTGACCGTGTCCTCCGCCGACAGCATCCCTGCCGGCCCCGTCTCCGGCGTCGAGACCGGGCCGCACTGCCGGGTCACCGGCTTCATGAACCGGCGCAGCGGCGTCAACGGGGCGTACGCCATCGGTTTCGAGATGCGCCTGCCCGCCAGCTGGAACGGCCGCTTCTTCTTCCAGAACAACGGCGGCTTCGACGGCGTCGTCCTCCCGGCCATCGGCATGCAGCTGGGTGGCGGCCACACCAGCAGCGCCCTGTCGATGGGGTTCGCCGTGATCAGTTCCGACGCGGGCCATTCCGCTGAACAGAACCTGCCCGGCCCCGGCCATTTCGGGCTGGATCCGCAGGCGCGGCTGGACTACGGCTATCAGTACATCGGCGTGCTGACGCCGATGGCGCGCGACCTCGTGCGCGCCGCCTATGGCCGCGCGCCCGACCGTTCGTACATCGGCGGCTGTTCCAACGGCGGCCGGCAGACGCTGGTGGCCGCGGCGCGCTATCCGCAGTTGTTCGACGGCTATCTGGCCGGCGCGCCCGGCTTCAACCTGCCCAAATCGGTGGTGCAGATGCTGTGGGACACGCAGCAACTGGCCTCGGCCGCATCCACCACGCTCCCCGACGGGTTGCCCGACATCACGAGCGCACTGAGCCCCGCGGAACGCAAGCTCGTGGCCCGCCGCATCGTGGAGAAATGCGACGCCATGGATGGTGCGCGTGACGGCATGGTGCTGGACGTGAAGGCTTGCCACGCGGCCTTCGACTTCCAGGCCGACGTGCCTTCGTGCGGCGCCGCGCGCGACGGCAACTGCCTGGACGCGAAGCAGAAGGCCGCGCTCACCCGCATGCATGCCGGCGCCAGCAACAGCGCGGGCCAGGCGCTGCACGCGAGCTTCCCCATCGACCGCGGCATCGCCTACGACGACTGGCTCTCGTGGAAGTACCACCTGAACCCCGGCGTGGGCGCGAGCGCCATGCCCTACCTGATGACCAGCCCACCGGCCCAGGTGCGGGGCGACTCGCTCCTGAAGTACTCGCTCGATTTCAGCATGGACCTGGATGCGCCGAAGATCCATGCCAGCGGTGGCGCTTACCTGCAGTCCGCCATGCAATACCTGAGCCCGCCCGATCCGGCGGACCTGTCGGCGCTGAAGCAGCGCCGCGGCAAGATCCTGGTGACGCATGGCACCTCCGACCCCGTGTTCTCCTCGGACGACACCGCGGCCTGGTACGACGCGCTGCGCCGCGCGAACAACGGCGACGCCTCCGATTTCGCCCGCTACTTCCCCGTGCCCGGCATGGGGCACTGCGTCGGCGGCGCGGCCACGGACCAGTTCAATGGCATCACAGCCCTGGTGGAATGGGTGGAGCAGGGCAAGGCGCCCGCCACCCTGCTCGCCACGGCGCGTGGGCCTGGCAACCCCGGCGGCGCGAACCCCATGGTGCCGGCCGATTGGTCGCCCGGCCGCACCCGGCCCCTCTGCCCCTATCCGCAGGTGGCGCGGCTGAAACTGGGCGCGACCGACGTCGAATCGGCGGGCAGCTTCATTTGCCAGTAGCGCTGCTTGGGCGTTACCTGAAGCCGCAGCGCAAGCTCGCGGCGCTGGCGCTGCTGCTGGCTGCCGCAAGCCAGGTGCTGGCGCTGGTGGACCCGATCATCTTCGGCTGGATCATCGACGGCTACGCCAACCAGCGGCATGCGAAGACCGACGAGGAACTGGTGCGCGGCGCGTTGCAGCTGTTGGCGCTCGCGGTGGCCGTGGCCATCGCTTCGCGCGCCTGCAAAGCGGTGCAGGACTACCTGACGCGGCTGGTCGTGCAGCGCTTCGGCACCCAGATCTTCAACGACGGCCTGCGCCAGACGCTGCGCCTGAACTACCAGGAGTTCGAGGACCGCAGCAGCGGCGAGACGCTGTCCCTGCTGCTGCGCGTCCGCGCCGACACCGAGCGCTTCATCAATGCCTTCATCAATGTGCTGTTCGCCTCCGTGGTGGGCCTGGCCTTCCTGCTCTGGTACGCCGTCACCAAGAGCTGGCTGCTGGTGCCGGTCTTCGGCATCGGCCTGGTGGTGCTGGGCGGCCTGAGCGGGCTCCTGAGCCGCCAGATCCGCACGCAGCAGCGCTCGCTCAATCGGGAAACGGCGCGCAGCGCCGGCTTCATCACCGAGAGCCTGCGCAACGTTGCGCTGATCAAGAGCCTGGGCCTGACCTTCCGCGAGATCCGCCGCCTGCAGGCGCAGACCGAGGCGATCTTCGCGCTGGAGATGGCCAAGGTGCGCCGCATCCGCTGGCTGTCGTTCCTGCAGGGCAGCACGCTCAGCCTGCTGAAGCTGTCGGTGCTCTTCACACTGCTCTGGCTGATCTTCCGGGACGTGCTGAGCACCGGCGAGCTGATCGCGATGCAGTTCATCTCGGTCGCCATCCTGGCGCCGCTGCAGGAGCTGGGCACCATCATCCTGGCCTGGCGGGAGGCCAGTTCGTCGCTGGCGAATTTCGCCGAGCTGATGGCCAAGCCGGTGGAACGCCGGCCGGAGGACGCGGTGCACATCGGCCCGGTGGAGTCGTTGCGCTTCGAAAACGTGGTGTTCCGCCACCGCGGCGCGGCCCAAAACGCGCTGGACGGCGTCAGCTTCGAGGCGCGGCTCGGCGACACCATCGCCTTCGTCGGCCCTTCGGGTTCCGGCAAGTCCACACTCGTCAAGCTGTTGCTCGGGCTGTACCGGCCCGCGGAGGGGGAAGTCTTCTTCAACGAGGTCAGCACGCGCCGCCTGCGCTACAACGAGGCGCGCCGGCAGGTGGGCTATGTGACCCAGGAAACCACCCTCTTCGCCGGCACCGTGCGCGAGAACATGCTGTTCGTGCGGCCGGATGCGGACGACCTCCAGATCCTGGAGGCGCTGGACCAGGCCCAATGCACCGCGTTGCTGGCGCGGCTGCCGCAGGGCCTGGACACCGTCATCGGGGAGGGCGGCGCCAAGTTGTCCGGCGGTGAGCGGCAGCGCCTGTCCATCGCCCGGGCGCTGCTGCGCGAGCCGCGCCTGCTGGTGTTCGACGAGGCGACATCCGCCCTGGATTCGTTGACGGAGGAGCAAGTGACCGAAACCGTGCGGCGCGTGTCGGCGGCCCGCAACCGCATCACCCTGCTGATCGCACACCGGCTTTCCACCGTGCTGCACGCCGACGCCATCCACGTCCTGGAGATGGGGAAGTTGGTGGAACGCGGCTCGCATGCGGAATTGGTCGCACAGAAGGGTCTTTACTATGCGATGTGGCGGCAGCAGATCGGCGAGCGGCTTGCCAACCCCGCCACTCTGCAGTAGCGTTGGCGACCTTCCCACCGAACCCGGACCCGAAAGCGAAAAAACGATGACGACCCGATGGATGCCCCTGATTTGCGCGGCCGGCCTGCTGTTCGCGGCCGCCCAGGCGACCGCGCAAGCCCATAAACCGCTGTACAAGTGCACCGACGCCAAGGGCAAGCCCGTCTACACCCAGATGCCTTGCGAAGACGCCAAGATCGTCGGCGAGAAGAAGCCCAAGCCGGATGCCCGCAAGGAAACGCCGCCGCAGGACCGCGCGCGGGCCGCGAACCGGGCCCGCCTGAGCCCCGAGGAACTGCAGAAATGCGACGGCCTGGCCGCGACGATCAAGGACCAGGAGGCCACGCTGAAGGCCAAGCCGGCACCGCACAATCCCGAGGACGAGCGTCCGCTCACCCAGAGCCGCAAGGAATACCGCGAGATGCGGTGTGCCTGAGGTTCAATCCTCCAGCACCCGCACCTTCACGCTCTTGCCCTTGATCCGGCCTGCATCCAGCCGGGCCGCGGCATCATTCGCGATGCCGCGCTCCACCGCCACGTAGGTGGAGAACTCGTTGACGTCGATCTTGCCGACCTGTTCGCGGGTGTAGCCCAGGTCGGCGGTGAGCGCCCCCAGCACGTCGCCAGGCCGGATCTTCTCCTTGCGCCCGCCCTGGATGTGCAGGGTGGCCATCGGCGGCACCAGCGGTCCCTTGCCGGTGGGCGTCAATTCGTCGAGCGGGAACCACGCCGACTCGCGGCCTTGCAGCACCTCGATGCGGCCGACGGCGCCCATCTCGTCGAGGCTGGCCAGACACAGCGCCAGGCCGGATTCGCCGGCCCGTCCCGTGCGGCCGATGCGGTGCACGTGCACCTCGGCATCCGGCGTCACGTCGACGTTGATCACCGCCGCCAGGTTCGCGATGTCCAGGCCGCGCGCCGCGACGTCGGTGGCGACCAGCACCGAGCAGCTGCGGTTGGCGAAGCGCACCAGCACCTGGTCGCGTTCGCGCTGCTCCAGCTCGCCATGGAGCGCGAGCGCACTGAAGCCGCGCGCCTGCAGGTCCGCGGCCACCTCGCGGCAGCGCGCCTTGGTGTTGCAGAAGGCGAGCGTGCTGGCGGGCCGGAAGTGGTCGAGCAGGCGGGCCACGGCCGGCAGCCGCTGCGCCTCGGTCACTTCGTACCAGCGCTGTTCGATCTGCGCGCCGGCATGCTGCGCTTCCACCTTCACCGCGAGCGGCGAGCGCATGAACTGCGCGGCCAGCTTCGCGATGCCTTCCGGATAGGTCGCCGAGAACAGCAGCGTCTGCCGTTCGGGCGGACACTGGCGCGCAACCGTCGCGATGTCGTCGAGGAAGCCCATGTCCAGCATCCGGTCGGCTTCGTCCAGCACCAGCGTGTTGAGCGCGTCCAGCCGCAGGCTGCCACGCTCCAGGTGGTCCATCACGCGGCCGGGGGTGCCGACGACGACGTGCGCGCCATGCTCCAGCGTGGCCAGCTGGCCACGCAGCGGCACGCCGCCGCACAGCGTCACCACCTTGATGTTGTCTTCGGCGCGCGCGAGGCGGCGGATCTCCGCCGTCACCTGGTCGGCCAGCTCGCGTGTCGGGCACAGCACCAGCGACTGCACGGCGAAGCGCCGCGTGTTCAGGTTGGCGAGCAGGGCCAGCGCGAAGGCCGCCGTCTTGCCGCTGCCGGTCTTGGCCTGGGCGATGATGTCCTTGCCCAGCAGGGCGGCGGGCAGGCTGGCGGCCTGGATGGCCGTCATCTCCAGGTAGCCCAGCCGCTGCAGGTTGGCCTGCATCTGCGGGCTGAGGGCGAGGGTGGCGAAGCTGGGGGCGGTCATGCCGCGATCATTCCACGAGAACCGCCTCCACCCCGCGGGTGCGCTCCCTAGAGCTTGTTCTTCAGCTTCCCTTTGGGCAGCACGGTCGTCGTCGGCGGCATCGGCCGGTCGGACGTGCCCTCTTTCGGGGGAGAATTGTCCTTCTTGGGCTTTTTCTGAAGCTTGTTGCTGCGCTGTTCACCTTTGGGCATGGCGGCCTCCGTCGTCTGGATGAGCCGAGAATGTAGCAGCCGGCGGGAACGCGACGGTCCGTTCAGTCTCCAATGTTCACCTTCAAGAAGGACCTCATGCCCCGCCGAACCGTCATCAAGCCCATTGTCACCGCGCGCAAGAAGACCGAATCCGTGCAAACCGAGATCCAGCAAGCCGAATCCGACCTGCACGAGACCAACGCGCTGCTGCTCGAGACGCCCGTGGGCCAGGTCACGCGGGCGGACGTGCAGGAGGCGGTGGACCGCAGCGTGAAGGTCGAAGAGCAGTTGCACGATGCCGCGAAGGAGCTCGAGGTGGTGACCGGGCTGCTGCGGGCGGCGGAGGCTGCCGTGGCGCCCGACGATGCAGGCAACCGTTCCGGCGAAGGCGCCGACAGCGTGCTGCGGCACATGCGTCAGGGGTCGGCTCCGGATACGGATGCCGCCCAATAATTGGAATCTGACCCCAATTAAAAGTCGAAGCGGGGAGCGGAGGCGCTGAGGAGCGCCTGCCGCGGCTGGGCGCCCCACAGTTCGGCCAGCACGCCGGTGAGCGCATCCAACAGGCGCGGCACGTCGGCGGCCGCGCTGGCATGCACACCCTCGCACACGATCAGGACAGTCCGGGTCGCATCGCGCACGGCCGAGAGGCCGCTTTGCCGGTTGGTCCAGCGGCGGGCATGCGAACGGTTCTCCGCGTCCACGAAAGTCACTTCGCCGGGATCCGGATGCTCCATCTCCCCCGAGAACGCCTGGTAGTTCTCCGTGCCATCGGCATGGCGCACCTGCAGCCACCCGGCGATGTGCGCGGTGTCGAGCGCCGCCACCGGGATCGCAAAAGCCATCGAAAGTGCGTTGCACACGTCGACCAGCGGGTGCAGCTGCGGCATCGCGCCTTCCTTCTTGAAGCGGCGCAGCAGCGACTCGGAAGCGCAGCGGTACTGCGTGGGCTTGAGCCCCATGCGCGAGAAGACGCGGCGCCACGCCTGGATCTCCGGCAGCTCGGATTCGGAGAGCGCGGTTTCCAGGCGGTCGCGGGCGGTGGCCTGGAAGCGCGCCACCAGCGGCTGGGCGTCCGCGCCGCTGTGGATGCCTTCGGCGTAGAGCGCGCCGGCGGCGAGCTCGGGATACTTTTGCCAGATGTCGGGGTGGTGGCTGAAATGCATGGCGCCAGTGTGGCGCGCCGGCCAAGCCGCTGTCTAGAACGTTATTGCGGGCGCCGCGCGCGCTGCCAGGCGCCCGGCGTGAAGCCGAAATGCCGGGTGAAGATGCGCGTCATGTGGCTCTGGTCGGCAAAGCCGGTGGCGCCGGCCGCCTGCGTCACGCTCGAGCCGTTGGCGATGAGTGCGCGGGCCCGCTCCGCGCGCCGCTGCAGCAGCCAGGCATGCGGCGTCACACCGTAGGCGGCGGCGAAGCGGCGCAAGAGTTGGTAGCGGCTGAGCCCGGCGATCTGTGCCAGCTCGGACAGCGCGGGTGCGTGGGCCAGGTCGTCGCCCAGGCGCTGGCGGGCCCGCTCGAGGTTTGCCGCGGCGCTTGCCGGCGCGCGTGGCGGCGCGGCGTGGCGGCCCAGCAGTTGGTGGGCCGCCAGCACCAGCGATTCGTCGCAGGGCAGGGCGTCGCACGCGCCGGCCTGCCAGCGGGCCAGATCGCCCAGCAGCCTGCGCCACGCCTGCTGCAGCGGCGCGTCGCTCATGACCGGAAGCGCCAGCGCCATCTCCGCCGCGCCGCCGTTCGTTTCGGCGGCCAGCGCGGCCATCGCTTCAGGTTCGAAATACACCATGCGCCAGGCCCGCGCCTCGCAGTGCAAAGGCCGGCCGTCGTGCACTTCGCCGGGGTTGTGCGCGAGCACGTCGCCGGCGTGCGCGTCCACGGTCAGCCGGCCACTGCTGGAGCGCTGCGCGCCTTGCTCCAGCACGCCGACGCCGTAGAAGTCGTGCGCATGCCGGCCGTAGTGCCGGCCGCTCCAGATCTGCGCCGCATGGATGCCCGGCCAGGGCGAACCCCAGACTTGCGAGCGGTGCAGCGGGGCGGGGGTCATGCCGCGCTCGTGCCGCTGGCCAGCCCCGGCTCCGGCGGCCGCTGCGCAATGAAGCCGGCGCGCACCGCTTCGTAAGCACCCGCCACGCGCAGCAGCAAGGCGTCCGCGCTGTGCTTCGCGATCAGCTGGATCCCCATGGGCCAGCCTTTCTGCGGATGGAATCCGGCCGGCACGCTGATCGCCGGCAGGCCCGCCAGCGTGGCGTACAGCGTCACCTCCATCCAACGGTGGTAGGTGTCCATCGTGCGGCCGGCGATCTGCTTCGGCCAGCGCTCGTTCACATCGAACGGCCACACCTGCGCCGCCGGCAAGGCCAGCACGTCCCAGCGCTCGAACAGCTGGCGCATGTGCTGGTAGTAGGCCGTGCGCACCTGGCTGGCCCGCATGAAGTCCATGAACGAGAGGCCGAGCGAGCAGTCGTATTCCCACAGGGCTTCGGGCTTGATCTTGTCGCGCGCACCCGGCCGATCGATCAGCGCCGCCACCCGCGGCCCGGTGAGGGCGCGCCGCCACGCCAGCCAGCAGTCCCACAGCGCGGCCGGGTCGGTGCCCAGCGACGTTGCTTCGACGATGGCGCCGGCGTCCGTGCAATGCCGCAATGCGTCTTCACAGGCGGCCAGCACGCCGTCGTCCATGGCCAGGTAGCCGCCGAGGTCGCCCAGCCAGCCGATGCGCAGGCCGCGCAGGGTCGATGGATCCGCCGCTGCCGGAGCGTCCAGCCCGGATTGCAACGACAAGGGCAGGGCGGGATCGTGGCCGGCCTGCGTGGCCAGCAGCCGCCCCAGGTCTTGCACCGTGCGGGCCATCGGTCCTTCGGTGCTCAGCTGATCGATCCACACATCGGGCCCGGGCCCGGACGGCACGCGCCCTTGCGTGGGCCGCATGCCGAACACGTGGTTCCACGCCGCCGGGTTGCGCAGCGAACCCATGAAGTCGGAACCGTCGGCGATGGGCAGCATGCGCAGGGCCAGCGCGACGGCGGCGCCGCCACTGCTGCCGCCGGCGGTCACCAGCGGATCCCACGCATTCCGGGTGGCGCCAAACAGCGAATTGAAGGTGTGCGAGCCCAGTCCCAGCTCCGGGATGTTGGTCTTGCCGATGACGATGGCGCCCGCCGCCTTGACGCGGGCCGTCATCACGCTGTCGCGTGCGGGCAGGTTGTCCGCGAGGAGCAGGCAACCCTTGGTCGTCGGGAAGCCCAGCGCATCCGCTGCGTCCTTGATCGCGATGGGCAGGCCATGCAGCCACCCGCGGCTGCGCCCTTGCGCCAGCTCCGCGTCGCAGGTCGCTGCCTGCTCCATCAGCACGTCGGCGGCGGCGAGGTTCACGATGGCGTTGGCCTGCGGGTTCAGCCGCGCGATTCGAGCGAGGTGCGCCTGCATCACCTCGCGACACGACACGGTGCGCGCATGGATGAGTTCCGACAGCGTGCTCGCGTCCTTGAAGATCAGTTCGTCCACCATCGCGGCATCGTAGCGCGCGCCGGGCCGGGCGGCAGTTCGACGCCTCTTTCACGAATGAGAAATCTCATTCACATTCATGAAACCTCGGGCCACCTCCATTGCCGCGCCCGATCCCCGCTCCCATACTGGCCGCCACCCAGGAAGGACGTCCCATGTACGAATCCATCCGCATCGACAAGGCCGGACCGGTCTGGCGCGTCGTGCTGAATCGGCCCGAGGTGCGCAACGCGCACGACCTGGAGATGTTCCAGGAACTGGTGCAGGCCTTCGACGAGGTCGAGCAGGACCCGGATTGCCTGTGCGCCGTGCTCACGGGTGAGGGCGACATCTTCAGCGCCGGGCAGGACCTGCGTTTCACCCGCGGCGCCGACGCACGCGCTATCGATGCCTACGGCCGCTGGAACGTGGCCGCCCGCCAGCGCATCCAGCGCAACCACAAGCCGGTCGTCGCCGCGGTGAACGGCCCGGCGATCGGTGGCGGCACCTATCTCGCCACGGCGTGCGACCTGATCGTCGCGGTGGACACGGCGTATTTCCAGATGCGCGAGATCCAGGCCGGCAATCACGCCGGCGGCGCGTTGCTGTTCACGGTAGGACGTGCGCGCTCGCTCGAGTTGGCGCTGCTCGGCAAGAAGATTCCAGCGCCGCAAGCCGAAGCATGGGGAATGATCAACCGCAGCGTGCCAGCCGCCGGATTCGAGGCGGCGGTCGACGAATACGTGCAGGCGCTGCTGGAGGTGCCGCCGCTGGCGGTGCGCTACACCAAGAGCGCGACCAACCTGCTGCTCGATTCCGCCGGCTTCTCCACGCACCTGGAGGCCGGCGGCGCAATGCAGCGCTACCTGGGCCTCACGCCCGATGGACGCGAAGCCAAGCGCGCGTTCGCCGAGAAGCGCAAGCCGAAGTTCACGGGCGGCTACCCGCGCGTGGCCGAGTGAGGGTGGCACCATGAGCCGTCCGCTCGAGGGCTACCGCGTGGTCGACTTCAGCCACGTGCTGGCCGGCCCCATCGCCACGCACTACCTGTGCATGCAGGGCGCCGAAGTCGTCAAGGTCGAAAGCGGCAAGGGCGACACCATGCGCAACTACGGCGGCGAAGCCTTCGCCGATGGGATGGGGCCGTCCTTCATCTCGGTGAACACCGGCAAGCGTTCGGTCGTGCTCGACCTGAAACGGGCCAGCCACCAGACCGTGGCCCGCAAGCTCGTGGCCTGGGCCGACGTGGTGGTGGAGAACTTCCGCCCCGGCGTCATGCAGCGGCTGGGGCTGGACTTCGCCACCTGCAAGGCGATCAAGCCGGGCATCGTCTACTGCTCCATCTCCGGCTTCGGCCAGTCGGGCCCGTTGCGCGAGAACCCCGCCATCGACCAGATCATCCAGAGCATGTCCGGGATGATGGAGCTGTCCGGTGAACCGGGCAGCACGCCCATGCGCGTGGGCTTCCCGGTGGTGGACACCTTCACGGGGCTGCTCGCTTCCTTTGCCATCGTCAGCGTGCTGGCGCGGCGGGGGGAGAAGAAGGAAAGCCAGTACATCGACCTCGCCATGCTCGACGCCGCGCTGGTGATGATGATGTCCGTGGCCGGCCCCTACCTGGCGGCGGGCGTGGAGCCGCGCAAGACCGGCAACGTGGGCTACAGCAAGTCGCCCACGGCGGACACTTTCCCAACGGCCGAGGGCGACATCACCATCGGCGCCGTGCGGCAGGACCAGTTCGAGGCGCTGTGCCGCACGCTGGAACGCATGGACCTGGCGCAGGACGCCCGCTTTGCCGACCGCAAGCTGCGCCAGCAGAACGCCGCGGCGCTGCGCGACGAAGTGATCCGCGCCCTGGCGGCGCACACCGCCGTGGAGTGGGAGCAGCGCCTGAATGCGAATGGCGTCGCAGCCGGCGCCGTCCGGACGATCCCGCAGGCGCTTGCGCTGGAGCACCTGCAGCACCGCAACCTCACCCAGCCGGCGGGCCTGCACGACAGCCCGCAGGCGCGGGTGTTCCGCACCGGCTTCCTTTCCGGTGGCGCGCAGGCCGGCACTGGCCGGCCGGCCCCGCACCTGGGCGAGCATTCGCATGAAGTCCTGGCCGAACTGGGCTACGACCCGGGGCAGATCGAATCCATCCTGGGCGAGCCTGCGGGCGCCCTCCACCAAGAAGGAGACAAGCCATGAAAAAGCGCCACTTCCTCCGGATCGCGGCCGCCGTGCCGCTGGCCAGTGCCTCACACCTGGCCTGGGCCCAGGCCACGGACTACCCCAACCGGCCGGTGCGCATCATCTCGCCCTTCGCCGCGGGCAGCACCAGCGATACGTCGGCGCGTTTCATCGCGCAGCAACTCACGCAGGCGCTCGGCCAGCCCGTGACGGTGGAGAACCAGCCCGGCGCCGATGGCCGGATCGGCATGATGGCCGTGAAGAACGCGCCGGCCGACGGCTACACCATCGTCGCGGGCAGCTGGACCAACCTGGCCGTCAACACCATCGTCAGCAAGGACCTGCCCTATGACCCGCTGAAGGATTTCAAGCCGGTCGCCGGCATCGGCCGCAGCATGCTGGGCATCGCGGTCTCGGGCCAGTCGGACATCAAGACCTTCCAGGACCTGATCGCGGCGGCCAAGCGCAAGCCCAAGGGCACCAACTTCGGCAACTTCGCGGCCGGTTACCGGCTCGCCACCGAGTGGCTGTCCGGCCTGGCCGGCGTGCAGTTCACGCACGTGCCCTACCGCAGCACCAGCCAGATGAACACCGACCTGGCGGCGAAGCAGATCGACGTGGGCATGGACGGCGTCACCTCCATGACGGCGCTGGTCAAGCAGGGCCAGTTGCGGCTGCTGGCTGTCACCGGCGACCAGCGCCACAGCGAATTTCCGGACGTGCCCACCATCAAGGAGTTCTATCCCGAGTTCTCCATCTACGGCTGGTCGGCCCTGATGGTGCGCTCCGAAGTGCCGGACGCCATCACCAACAAGCTGGCCGACGCGATGACGAAGATCCTCCAGTCCAGCGAAGGCCGTGACTTCGCGAAGAAGGTCGGTTCCGAGCTGCTGCTGCGCAGCACCGGCGAGATGCGCAAGTACCAGGTGGCGCAGATCGAAACGCTCAGGCGCGTGGCGGACGCCGCCGGCATCAAGGCCGAATGAGCTGGCCCTTGTCAGCGCCGGGGCGACGAAGCGGCGAAGGTCTGCGGCAGCGCCTCCATGTGCGCGCGATGCTGCTCCACCACGCCACGCAGCGCCTCGACGAAGCCCTCGTGGTTGGCGCGCAGCGTGACGATGCGCCCGCCCAGTCCCAACACCATGGGAGGCTGGTGCTGCGGCGCGGCCAGCAGCATGGTGATGATGCCGGAGCCCGGCGTGGCCACGCCTTCGCTGAAGGCGTAGCCGCGTTCCCGGCATTCGTCCACCCGTGCCATGAGCTCGTTGAAGCGGACCTGGCGCGCGGGCGGCTCCTGCGCATTGGCGCGGCTCACCAGTGCGCGGATCTCGGCCTTGGGCTTGAGGGCCAGCACCACCAGGCCCATGGCCGAACGCAGCAGCGGGCGCAGCGCGCCGGTGTTGACGTCGGTGCGGTGCAGCGAGTCGGTGCCCTTCACCACCTGGATGTACTGCACCTGCAAGCCGCTCTGGATGCCCAGCACGGCGGTGCAGCCGGTGTCGTCGCGCAGGCGGTACATCAGGCGCACGATCGTGCCGTCCTGCAGCAGGGCATCGTTCACCCAGATGCCCAGCAGCGCGGCGCGCACCGTGGGCACGAAGGTGCGGTCCTCGCGGGCGTAGTCCAGGTAGCCCAGGTCCTTCAAGGTGTTGAGCAGCGCGAACGTGCTGGAGGCCGGGTAGCCGAGCGCGGCGCAGATCTGGCTGAGCGTGGCCGGCGCGCGCCGCTGCGCGAAGTACTCGAAGACTTCGACCACGCGCTGGGCGGACTTGACCGGGGGTGCCATGCGCGCATCCTAGCGGCTCGCCCTTCGGTTCTTCCCATCCTGCTCCCCGGAGACGACGCATGACTCGCCAATCCCAATTCCTTCGCCGGCGCCTGTTGCAGGGCGCCCTCTTGGCGGCCTGGCCGATGGGGTGGGCGCGCGCGCAGGGCTTTCCGTCCAGGACGGTGAAGACCTTGTTGCCGCAGCCGCCCGGCGGCGCCGCCGACCGGCTGGCGCGGGTGATCGGCGAAAAGCTGGAGGCGCGCTGGCAGCAGCCCATGGTGATCGAGCACAAGCCCGGTGGCGGCGTCGTGATCGGCACGTTGGCCACCGCACGCGCGCCGGCTGACGGCCACACGCTGGGTCTGCTCGGCAGCTCCATGAGCATCAACGCCGTCATCCGCAAGGACCTGCCGTACGACACCGTGAAGGAGCTGGCGCCCGTGGCGCGCATCGGCTACTACACCGTGGCGCTCCTCGCCACGCCGGCCGTTGCCGCCAACGACATCAAGGGCCTGATCGCGCTGGCGAAGCAACAGCCCGGCAAGCTCTCGTTCGGCTCCAACGGGATCGGCACCTCGGCCCACCTGGCGGGCGAGATGCTGAATCACATGGGCGGCATCCAGATGCAGCACGTGCCCTACAACGGCGCGGCCAAGATGTACACCGACATGGTGGGTGGACAGATTCCCCTGGGCTTCGCCATCGTGAGTTCGGCCGAGTCCTTCATCAAGGCCGGCCAGCTGAAGGTGCTGGGCGTCACCAGCGCGCAGCGCAGCCAGCTCTACCCCGAGTGGCCGGCCATCGCGGAGACGCTGCCGGGCTACGAGGCCGTCAACTGGGCCGGCTACGTGGTGCCGTCGGGGACGCCCAAGGACGTGGTGCAGAAGCTCGCCGATGACATCCTGGCCGTCATCAAGCAGCCGGATGTGGCGAAGAGCCTGGCCGGCATGGGCATCGACGTCGCGCCGCAGGGGCCGGCGGAGTTCGAGGCCTTTGTCCGCAGCGAGGTCACGCGCTTCGCCGTGCTGGCCAAGCCGCTCAGCGGCCGGATGCAATAGGAGGACCGTCAATGAGCAACGACAACGCGGCCTGGCAATACACCCGGTCCATCGCGTCCGACCCCACCTACGACCTGGTGGTGGCGGGCGGCGGCCCGGCCGGCACCGCAGCCGCGGTCTGCGGCGCGCGCCTCGGCCTGAAGACCCTGCTGCTGGAAGCCACGGGTTGCCTCGGCGGCATGGGCACCTCGGGCCTGGTGGCTTCCTTCGGGCCGGTGTCGAACGGCGAACGCATGCTGGTCGGCGGCTTCATGAAGGAGTTGCTGGAGCGCATGTGGGAACGCCAGGCCTTCGGCCCGCATGTGGTGCAGGAATTCCTGCATTCGCAGCTGAACCGTTGGGTGGCTTTCCGGCCGGAAGCGTTGAAGCGCATCCTCGATGAATTCGCGGTCGCGGCCGGCGTGGAAATCCGCTTCTTCACCCGCGTGATCGACGCCGACATCGAAGGCCGCCGCCTGAAAGGCGTGGTGGCGAGCAACGTGGAAGGGCTACGCTATGTGCCGGCGCGCACGTTCGTCGATTGCACGGGCGACGCGGCGTTGGCTGCCGCTGCCGGCGCCGAGTGCAAGGTGGTGCTGCGCGACACCGACACCGTGGCGCCGAGCACGCTGTGCTCGCTCTACGCGGGCGTGAACTGGGCCGATCCGGCTTATGGCGACGGCGGCTGGAAAGACCTGGACACGGTGCGCAACCGTACCAAGACCGAGCTGCTGGAGAAGGCCATCGCCGATGGCCACTTCTCGCAGGAAGACCGCTTCATGCCCGGCATGAACAAGATCGGGCAGCACAGCGGGGCCCTGAACGGCGGGCATGTGTTCAACCTGAACCCGTTGTCGAACCGCAGCCTGTCCGATGGCATGGTGTTCGGCCGCAAACTGGCGGTGGAGTACGAGGCGTTCTACCGCAAGTATGTGCCGGGCTGCGAAGAGATCGAGCTGCTGACCACCGCGCCGGTGATGGGCGTGCGCGACTCGCGCCGCATCGTCGGCGAGTTCGAGCTGGGCATCGAGGACTTCCGTGCGCGCCGTCAGTTCGCGGATCAGGTGGCGGTCTACAACCGGCCGACCGATGTCCACCCGACCAACACTTCGAAGGAAGAGTACGAGCGCTTCCTGAAGGACTTCCACGGCAAGGACAACCTGGGGCACGGTGGCAGCGTCGGCATCCCGTACAGCATCCTGGTGCCGCGCGGCTGGGAGAACCTGTGGGTGGCCGGCCGCTGCCATTCCAGCGACACCAAGGTGCACGGTTCGATCCGCGCGCAGTCGGCGGCCTACATGATGGGCCAGGCGGCTGCGTCGGCGGCGGCGCAGTCCGTGCGCACGGGACAACCCGCGTGCGATCTGGACACGGCGGCCCTGGTCGGCAGTCTGCGGGAGCAGGGGGCCTACCTGCCGCAGGCGGAACTCTCCAGGCACATGACGCGCTGAATTGACTTTTGCTCCCTCTCCCGCTTGCGGGAGAGGGCGGGGGTGAGGGTCCCTCTCCCCAGAGGGGAGAGGGAGCGACATCTGCGAGGCAGCGGGAATTCAGGTATGGTTCGCGCCCAATGCACGACGCCATCCTCTCCGTCACCGGGCTGTCCAAGACCTACGCGACGGGCTTCAGCGCCCTCAAGAACATCGACCTGCAGATCCGCCGCGGCGAGATCTTCGCCCTGCTCGGCCCCAACGGCGCGGGCAAGACCACGCTGATCAGCATCGTCTGCGGCATCGTGAATGCGACCGCCGGCAAGATCACGGTGGACGGCCACGACATCGCGGCCGATTACCGGGCCGCGCGGGCCATCATCGGCCTGGTGCCGCAGGAGCTGACCACCGAGGCCTTCGAGACGGTGTGGAACACGGTGTCGTTCAGCCGTGGCCTGTTCGGCAAGGCCGCGAACCCGGCGCACATCGAGAAGGTGCTGCGCGACCTCTCGCTCTGGGACAAGAAGGACAACGCCATCCGCACGCTCTCGGGCGGCATGAAGCGCCGCCTGCTGATCGCCAAGGCGCTGTCGCACGAGCCCAAGCTGCTGTTCCTCGACGAACCGACGGCCGGCGTCGACGTGACGCTGCGCCAGGAAATGTGGCAGCTGGTGCGTGCCCTGCGCGAAACCGGTGTCACCGTGATCCTGACCACGCACTACATCGACGAGGCCGAGGAGATGGCCGACCGCATCGGCGTCATCAGCAAGGGCGAGATCATCCTGGTGGAAGAGAAGACCGAGCTGATGCGCAAGCTGGGCACGAAGCAGCTGACGCTGCAGCTGGCGCAGCCGCTGGCGGCGCTGCCGGCGAGCCTGGCGAACCAGCCGCTCGTCCTGGGCGCCGGCGGCAACGAACTGACCTACACCTACGACGCGCGGCAGGACCATTCGGGCATCGCGGAACTGCTGCAGGCGCTGGATCACGCCGGCATCGCGTTCAAGGACCTGAAGACCAGCCAGAGCTCACTGGAGGACATCTTCGTCAGCCTGGTGAGGGAGAAGGAAGCATGAACCTGCACGCCATCCGCGCCATCTACCGTTTCGAGATGGCGCGCACCTTCCGCACGCTGCTGCAAAGCATTGTCTCGCCGGTGGTGTCCACCTCGCTCTACTTCGTGGTGTTCGGCTCGGCCATCGGCTCGCGCATCCCCGAGGTGGGCGGCGTGAGCTACGGGGCGTTCATCGTGCCCGGGTTGGTCATGCTGTCGCTGCTGACGCAGAGCATCTCCAACGCCTCCTTCGGCATCTACTTCCCCAAGTTCACGGGGACGATCTACGAGCTGCTGTCGGCACCGGTGTCTACCCTGGAGATCGTCATCAGCTATGTCGGTGCGGCCGCCACCAAGTCGATCGCGCTCGGGCTGATCATCCTGGCCACCGCGGCGCTGTTCGTGCCGTTGAAGATCGAGCATCCGGGCTTCATGCTGCTGTTCCTGGTGCTCACCTCGGTCACGTTCAGCCTGCTCGGATTCATCATCGGCATCTGGGCCGACGGCTTCGAGAAGCTGCAGTTCATCCCGACGCTGATCATCACGCCGCTCACCTTCCTGGGTGGCAGCTTCTACTCCATCGACATGCTGCCGCCGTTCTGGCAAAGCGTGAGCCTGTTCAACCCGGTGGTGTACCTGGTGAGCGGCTTCCGCTGGAGTTTCTACGGCGTGTCGGACGTGGGGGTCGGGATCAGCCTGGGCATGACGTTGCTGTTCCTGGTCCTGTGCCTGGGCGCGGTCGGGTGGATTTTCAAGACGGGGTACCGGTTGAAGAGTTGAAGGGCGCGTCGCCCTCGCAGGCAAAGCCGCACGCGGGCGGGCCTACGGACGCCGTGCCAGCGCGCCACAGCCTGCCCGCGTGCGGCTTTGCCCGCGACGCAGTAGAGCGTCAACAAGCGCGTGCCCTCACCCCAACCCTCTCCCAGAGGGAGAGGGAGCAAGACCAAAAGCAAAATGCCCGCCGAAGCGGGCATTCCACGAAACGGCCAGCCGGAATTACTTCTTGGCGGCAGCGTCCTTCTTGGCGTCGGCGGCGGCGACAGCCTTGTCCTTGGTGGCTTCGGCGTCGGCCTTCTTGCTCGTCTTCATAGCCTTCGCGTCGGCGTCGGCCTTCTTCTTCGCAGCCTTGGCTTCGGCATCGGCCTTCTTCTTGGCAGCCTTCGCGTCGGCGTCGGCCTTCTTCTTCTCGGCGTCGGCCTTGTCCTTGGTGGCCTTGGCTTCCGCCTTGGCCTTCTTCTTGTCGGCATCGGCCTGGGCCTTGGCAGCCTTGTCGTCAGCCTTCATTTCGGCCTTGGCGGCCGGGGCGGAGGCACCGGCCATCGGGGCGCCCGCGTGCGAGGCGGCAAAGGCGGGGGCGGCCAGGAAGGCGGCCAGCAGGACGGCGAAGAGTTTGGTCATGGGGCAAGGGTAGGAAAAGTGGAGGGGCGGCCGGGCAGCATGCCCAGCCTGGACCTACAACGCCCCATGGCCCGGCCGGGTTGACCGCGTCACTATCCGGGCGCCAGCATCCGCAGCCTCCGGGCGGCCTCCTCCGCCCGCGCGTCGTCGATTTCGCGCAGCACGCCTCCCAGGTCCACCTGGCCCTCCTGTTTCCGGAATACACCGGTCAGCGGCGTTTCCGGGGTCAGCAGCCCCCGTTGGTACAAGTCCCAGATCTCGGGGCCGAAGTCCATTTGCAACAATTCCGGCGCGAAGCCGCCGAAGAAGCCGCGCAGGTTCGCCACGTCGCGCAGCAGGATGCGCTGGGCGTGGTTGTTGCCGGCGGCGTCCACGGCCTGGGGCAGGTCGATGATCACCGGGCCGTCCTCGCCCAGCAGCACGTTGAATTCCGACAGGTCGCCATGCACGATGCCCGCGCACAGCATGCGCACCACCTGCAGCAGCAGCGTGGCATGGTGCGCGCGCGCCTGTTCGGCCGTGAGCGGCACGTCGTTGATGCGCGGTGCGGCGTCACCGTGTGCGTCGGTGATCAGTTCCATCAACAGCACGCCTTCGTGGAAGTTGTAGGGCGTCGGCACGCGCACGCCGGCGTGGGCCAGGCGGTAGAGCGCGTCCACCTCGGCGCTTTGCCAGGCGGCTTCCTGGGCCTGGCGGCCGAACTTCGTGCCCTTGGCCATGGCGCGCGCCTGGCGGGTGTTCTTCACCTTGCGGTTCTCGGTGTAGTCGACGGCCTGGCGGAAGCTGCGGTTGTTGGCTTCCTTGTAGATCTTGGCGCAGCGCGTCTCGTCACCACAGCGCACCACGTACGCCAGCGCTTCCTTGCCGCTCATCAGTTGCCGCACGACGCTGTCGACCAGCCCTTCATCGACCAGGGGCTGCAGGCGGGGCGGGGTTCTCATTGACGCATTGTCGGGCTTTGTGCCGGTGCTAAGCTGGCTGTTCCCTCCGCATTCCTCGAAAAGAACGCCATGCCCGGACTCCTGCCCCACGTCGACCCTGACGGCCTGCTCGAATTCTCCGTGGTCTACACCGACCGCGCGCTCAATCACATGTCGCGCAGCTTCCAGGGGGTGATGCGCGACATCTCCGCCATCCTGAAGGAGGTCTACCGCGGCCATTCGTCGGTGCTGGTGCCCGGCAGCGGCACCTTCGGCATGGAGGCCGTGGCTCGGCAGTTCGCCGGCGGGAAGGACGTGCTGGTGATCCGCAACGGCTGGTTCAGCTACCGCTGGACGCAGATCTTCGACATGGGGAACATCCCCGCGTCGTCCACGGTGCTCAAGGCGCGCAAGGTGGGCAGCGGCCCGGCCGCGGCGTGGATTCCCGCTCCCATCGCCGAAGTGACGGCCGCCATCCGCGACAGGAAGCCCGCGGTGGTGTTCGCGCCGCACGTGGAAACCGCCTCCGGGATGATCCTGCCCGACGACTACCTGCGCGCCGTCGGCGACGCCGTGCATGAAGTGGGCGGCCTGTTCGTGCTGGACTGCATCGCATCGGGCGCCATGTGGGTGGACATGCAGGCGTGCAGCGTCGACGTGCTGATCTCCGCGCCGCAGAAGGGCTGGAGCAGCTCGCCCTGCTGCGCGATGGTGGTGCTGAGCGAGCGCGCCCGCGCCGCCATCGACGGCACCACCAGCAGCAGCTTCGCCTGCGACCTGAAGAAGTGGCTGCAGATCATGGAGGCGTACGAAGGCGGCGCGCACATGTACCACGCCACCATGCCGACCGATGCCCTGACGCGCTTGCGCGAAACCATGCAGGAGACGCGGGCCTACGGCTTCGCCAAGGTGCGCGCCGAGCAGGAAGACCTGGGCCGCAAGGTGCGCGCGCTGTTCGAGAGCCGCGGCCTGCCCAGCGTGGCCGCCGAGCGTTTCAAGGCGCCCGGCGTGGTGGTGAGCTACACGACGGATCCCGACATCCAGTCCGGCAAGAAATTCCTGGGCGAGGGCCTGCAGACCGCCGCCGGCGTGCCGCTGCAGTGCGACGAAGGCAGTGACTTCAAGACCTTCCGCGTGGGACTGTTCGGGCTGGAGAAGTGGCACAACGTGGACCGCACGGTCGACCAGTTGCGCGGTGCCCTGGACCGCATCGGCGTCACTGCGGCAGCGGCGCCGTCGCGCACCGCCCAGCACGCCTGAAAAAAAGGCGCGGTCAGGGCCGCGTGTGGCTGACCACGCGGCCTTTGGCCACCGCCTGGTTGCCGAGCAGCACGTGGAAATCGGTGCCGGGTGCCAGGTGGGGCAACCCCGCGGCGGGCCGCAGCAGCTCGATCGGCAGCGATGGGTTGTCCGCGCGGGCGAGCACGCTGGCCAGCGGCTCCGCCAAGCGCGCGCTGAAGCCCCGGCGGCCGACGACCAGCGTACAGCGCCCGCCGGTGTCCGAGACGGATGCGGCGAAGCCCGCCGGCACCGGTACCGACTCCACTTGCGCCGTCAACTGCGCGGTGAAGACGCTGCCTTCATCGAAATCCAGCGGCGGTGGCGCGCCGCGCGGCACCTTGCGGATCAGGTAGGCGACGAAGTTGCCGACCGCGGGGAGCCAGAGCACCAGCAGCAGGGTGCCGACGTCGCGCAGGGTCGACGGGTTGGGCGCGAAGTAGCGGATGATCGCGCCCACCGTCGCCAGGCTCAGCAGCACGGCCATGACCAGGCGGCGCGAGGCGGAGGAGACGGTGAAGGCCATCCCCCATTGTCGGGGCTACCGCGGCGTCGGGTCGCAGCCGATGCGCTTCAGCGCCGCCTCCACCCACGACGTGTCCAGCTGGCCGGCTGCAATGTCCTGGATGGTCTTGACCTCGGCCGCCACTTTGGCGCGCGCCGCAGCCAGCACGGCCTCGGCATCCGCGACCGGCACGCACAGCACGCCGTCGGCATCGCCCAGGACCAGGTCGCCGGGATGGATCACCATGCCGTCGATGGCGATGGGCACGTTGACTTCGCCCGGGCCATCCTTGTACGGCCCGCGGTGGGTGACGCCGGCGGCGTAGACGGGGAAGTTTCCGCCGCTGATCACGTCCAGGTCGCGGATCGCGCCGTTGATCACGAAGCCGGCGACACCGCGGCTGATGGCATAGGTGGTCATCAACTCGCCGATCAGCGCGGTGGTGAGGTCGCCGCCGCCGTCCACGACGATCACGTCGCCTGGCACCGCCATGTCCAGCGCCTTGTGGATCATCAGGTTGTCGCCGGGACGCGCCTTCACCGTCAGCGCGGGGCCGGCGAGCTTGCCGCCCTTGTGCATGGGCCGCAACCGGGGGCCGGCGGCCGTCATGCGTGCCATGCAGTCGCTGACGTTGGCGACGGGGATGGCGCGGAACGCCTCGACGTGGCTGGCGGCGATGCACTGTCGGCGCGCGAGGATCTGCAGTCCGATCATGAATGGAATCCTGGTGGGTGGGAGACGAGGTAGCTGGAATCGAGTTCTTCGAGACGGGTGACGCCGAGCAGCGCCATGTTGCGCGAGACCTCGGCCTTCAGCAAGGCGATGCCCTGGCGCACACCGGCTTCGCCGCCAACGGCCGCCGCGAAGCTGAAGGGGCGGCCGACGAACACGAACTGCGCGCCCAGCGCCAGCGCCTTCAGCACGTCGCTGCCGCGGCGCACGCCGCTGTCGAGCATGATGGGGACGCCGGGGCAGGCCGCGACGATCTGCGGCAGCACGCGCAGCGGTGCCACAGCGCCATCGAGCTGGCGCCCGCCATGGTTGGAGACGATGATGCCGTCGGCGCCCGCTTCCACCGCCTGCCGGGCGTCGCGCGCATCGAGCACGCCCTTGACCACCAGCGGGCCTGGCCACTGGTCACGGATCATGCGCAGGTGGCGCCAGTTCAGGTGACCGCGGTCCGACATGTCGCGCTCGACGTTCGGCGACAGCACCGGTGCGCCGCGGTGGGCATAGCTGTTCTCGAAGTGCGGCAGGCCGTGCTGCAGCAGGGTGCGCAGGAAAGTGCCGCACAGCCAGCGCGGATGCGTCAGGCCCTGCAAGGCGAGCCGCGGACCGGGCCGCACGGGAATGGTGAAGCCGGCGCGCACGTTGTTCTCGCGATTCGCCGCCGCCGCCGTGTCCAGCGTGACGACGAGCGTGCGGAAGCCCGCGACCTGCACGCGCAGCAGCAGCGCCGCGATGGCCTCGTCGTCGCCCGGCAGGTAAGCCTGGAACCAGGCATCCGGATTCGCCGGCGCGACCTCTTCCAGGCGGATCAGGGAGGAGCCACTCATCACGAACGGGATGTTCTCGCGCGCCGCGGCCTGCGCCAACACCACGTCCCCGCGATGGGCCACGATGGCTTGCAGCCCCATGGGCGCGATGCCGAAGGGCGCGTCGAAGCGCTTGCCGAACAGCGTGACGCCGAGGTCCCGCCGGCTCACGTCCACCAGCGTGCGCGGCACGAAAGCGTGGTCAGTGAACTGGTCGCGGTTGGCCCTGAACGAACAGCCCGTCTCCGCCGCGCCCGCCACGTACTGGAAGATCGGCCAGGGCAGGTGGCGCCGCGCCGCCGCCTCGAAATCATCCAGGCACAGGATCAAGCCGGTTCTTTCGTCGCCGGGATGGGCATGCCGCCGAGACGCTGCACTTCCAGCGCGAGCGCGCACCAGTCCCAGTCGGCGCGGCCGGCTTCGCACATGGCATCGAGCAGGCGTTCGGCGAGTTCCGCCGTGGGCAGCGCGGCGCCGGTGGCCCGCGCGGTGTCCAGCGCCAGCCGCAAGTCCTTGCGCATCAGGCGGGCGCGAAAGCCCGGCGTGTACGAATGGCCGATGATGCGCGGCCCGTGCTTCTCCAACGAGAAGCTGCGGGCCGTGCCGCCCAGCAGGACGTCGCGCATGACGG
The DNA here is from genome assembly GCF_007833165.1 of Caenimonas sedimenti. Taxonomy (GTDB): domain Bacteria; phylum Pseudomonadota; class Gammaproteobacteria; order Burkholderiales; family Burkholderiaceae_C; genus Ramlibacter; species Ramlibacter sedimenti. Next base: position 121,177 of record NZ_VOBQ01000015.1, read on the forward strand.
CGGGGTCCACGCCCTGCGCCTTGGCCAATGCGACGGCATCCGCCACGCCTAGCAGCGCGCCGGCCACGGCGACCTGGTTGCAGGCCTTCACGGTCTGGCCGGCACCGGGGTCGCCCACGTGCGTGATCGTCTTGCAGAACGCGCCCATGACTTCGCGGCAGGCATCCACCACTTCGGCCGGGCCGCCGACCATGCAGCCGAGCGTGCCGTCGGCGGCGCCTTGCTGGCCACCGCTGACCGGCGCATCGAGCAGCCACACGCCTTGCGCTCGCAGCCGGTCGCCGAAGGTGCGGGCGGAACTCGCGGCGATGGTGCTCGTGTCCACGACGACGCTGCCCGGCTGCAACGCCGCAGCGAGCCCGTCGGCGCCGAACAACACCTCTTCCACCGCAGCGGCGTCGGGCAGGCTGAGGAACACCAGCTCGCAATCCCGCCCGAGAGCGGACAAGGGTGCGACAGCTTGTGCGCCAGCGGCCACGAAAGGCTGAGCCGCCGCCGGCTGGCGCGCGAACACCTGCAGGCGACGGATGCCCTTGCGCAGCAGGCAATGCGCCATGCCGCCGCCCATCACACCGAGGCCGGCGAAGCCGATGCGGCTTTCGGGGCCGAAGGGCTCAGGCACCTTCATTTGGCGATCGCCTTGCCGATCAGGTCGTATGCCTCCGACACTTCCTTCTGGAAGGCCGGGCCTTCGGCGTAGTCCTGCGTCAGGCCGGACTTGGCGACGTAGTCCTTCCAGGCGTCGGTCTGCATGGCCTTGCGGAAGGCGTCGTGCAGGTAGCGCTGCACTGGCGCGGGCAGGCCGGCGGGACCCATCAGGCCTTTCATGTTGTCCAGGGCGACGGGGACGCCGATCTCCGTCATGGTCGGCACGTTGGGCAACCCGGGCAGGCGCGAGCGCGAGAACAGCGCCAGCGGACGCACCTTGCCAGCGTCGATCATGGCCTTCATCTCCTCGTAGGCGCCGAAGGCGGAGTCGACCTGGCCGCCCAGCAAGGCGGTCATCGAATCGGCGGCGCCCTTGTACGGCACGTGCAGCAGCTTGATGCCGCTCTGCTTCTCCAGCACCAGCGCCGTGGCGTGGAAGATGCCGCCTTCGCCGGTGGAGCCGTAGGACACCTTTTCGGGCGCCTGCTTCGCCTCGGCCAGCAGCGCTTTCATGTCGGCGAACTTCGAATCCGCCCGCACGGCGAGGATGCTGGGCGCACGGGATACCTTGATCACGGGCGTGAACGATTTGCGCGGGTCGTAAGGCAGCGGCTTGAAGTGGCCGACCGACGTGCTCTCGCTGCCGCCGCCCACGAACAGCGTGTAGCCGTCGGGCTTGGCCTCGGCGGTGGCCTGCGCCGCGATGGCGCCCGCCGCGCCCACCTTGTTCACCACCAGCACCGGCACGGAGATGATGCTCTTGGCCGCGAAAGACAGCTGCCGCGCGATCTGGTCGGCCGAACCGCCGGGCGCGAAGCCCACGAGGATGGTGATGGGCTGCGTGGGTTCCCAGCCCGCCTGCGCCCAGGTGGGGGCGGCGAGCGTGGCGAGTCCCAGGGCGCCGAAGCGGCGGCGGGTCAGGGGGTGTGGCGTGGTCTTCATGGGGTCTCCTGCGCGGGATTGTCCGGCCGGAGCCCGTTCTCCAAAAGTGATAAATAGCGAACGCGCTTGTTCGCTTTTGGTGAAGAAGCTACCAAGCCCAGCTCTGCCACAAGGTCCACGTGGCCGTTCCCATCAGGAGCACCGCGACGGCACGCGCCAGCCGTTCCTGCCGCGCCTGGCTGCGGCCCAGTCCCGCCCGCAAGCCCGCCGCACCCAGCGCCACGGCGCCATAGACCAGCCCCTGCGTCACCGCGATGATGGCGCCGAGCACGATGGCCTGTTCGAGCACCGGCCCGCGGTCCGGGCGGATGAACTGCGGGAACACCGCCAGCATGAAGATGTAGGCCTTGGGGTTGAGCAGGCAGGTGACGAGCGCGCGCGTGAAGGTCTGGCCGAGCGAGCGTGTGACCCCCTCGCGCACTTCGCCCAGCGTGGCGGGATGGCGCCAGAGCATCCAGCCCATGTACCCCACGTAGAGCGCCCCGGCGAACAGCATGGCGTTGAAGGCGGCCGGGAACAGCTGCAGCAGCAGGCCGATGCCGACCGAGCTCATCGCCACGTGCACCATGCCGCCGGCGATGGTGCCGCCCACGGCCGCCAGGCCGGCGCGGCGCCCATCGACCAGCGCGCTGGAAAGCACGAACGCCATGTCCATGCCGGGCACGACGATGATGCCCAGGACGAAGAGCGCGAACAACCACAAGGGATCCATGACACACCTCCAGAAACTTGAAGGTGTGCAGTCTGCGGGCCTATACATGACAGCTGGCGGCATGATTTGAAGCTAGACTGGTTTCCATGCGTGCGAGCCGCCTGCTGTCCATCCAGATGCTGCTGGAAACCCGCGGCCGCATGAGCGCCACGGCGCTGGCCGGCGCGCTGGAGGTGTCGGTGCGGACGCTGCACCGCGACATCGACGAGCTCTCCGCCGCCGGCGTGCCGGTGTTCGCCGAGCGCGGCCGCCATGGCGGCTTCGCCCTGCTGCCTGGCTGGAAGACGACCTTGACCGGCCTGACGCCGTCCGAAGCCGAGGCCGTGTTCCTCAGCGGCCTGGCCGGTCCGGCGGCCGACCTGGGGCTGGGCGCGCACGTGAAGAGCGCCCAGCTCAAGGTGATGGCCTCGCTGCCGCCGCAGATGCAGGGCAGCGCCGGGCGCATCAGCTCGCGCTTCCACCTGGACCCGATCGACTGGTACCGCGAGGCCGACGCCTTGCCGCATCTGGCTGCCGTGTCGCAGGCGGTTTGGGAAGAGCGGCAGCTTTCCATGGCCTACGAAAGCTGGGCGAAAACGGCCAGCCGCGTGGTCCATCCGCTGGGCCTGGTGTTGAAAGCAGGCGTGTGGTACCTGGTGGCTGCGCGCGAAGGCGAGCCGCGCACCTACCGCGTGTCCAACATGTTGCAGGCGGAAGTGCTGGAGGCCGCTGTCGCGCGCCCGCGCAACTTCGACCTGCCGGCGTACTGGCGTGCCGCCGTGCGGCGATTCGAGACCGAGCTGTTCACGGGCGAGGCGGAAGTCGCCGCCACCGAAGGCGGGCTGGCGCAGCTGCGCCGGCTGGGCGCGGCGCAAGCGCGGGCCGTGGCCGCCGCCAAGCCCTCCCGCAGAAAGGACGGCCGCACCGTCCTGCGCGTTCCGATCGAATCCACCGAGCACGCGGCGGGCCAGATGCTGCGCTTGGCCCCGGAGGTCGAAGTGCTGGGGCCGGCGAAACTGCGTGCCGCGATCGTCGGGCGGCTGGAGGCGGCCCGCAAGCTCTATGGGCCCGCGCGGGCGCCAGGTGTTAGAAAGCGCCCATGACCCTCAAGCAGCTGGAGGCTTTCTACTGGGCGGCCAGTTCCGCCAGCTTCGGGGTGGCGGCGGCGCGGCTGCATGTCTCGCAGTCGTCGCTGTCCAAGCGCATCACCGAACTGGAGGGCCAGTTGCGCCAGACGCTGTTCGACCGCAGCGGGCACCGCGCCGTGTTGACGGAAGCCGGGCAGCAACTGCTGCCGCTGGCGCGCCGGATGCTGGGCCTGGCCGACGAGATGCGTTCGCTGGGCGCGCCCGGCGGTGGCCTGCAGGGCCATTGCCGCTTCGGCGTCGGTGAACTCGCCGCCCTGACGTGGTTGCCCGACCTGGTGGCCCTGGTGCGGGCGCAATACCCGGAGCTGGTGCTGGAACCCTACGTGGACCTGGGGGCGGCGCTGGAGCAGCGCCTGGAAAGCGGCGAGCTCGACTTCGCGGTGGTCGCCGGCTATTCGCAAAGGGCCGGCATCGCCAGCGACGCCATCGCCGAAGTCCGCTTCTCGTGGGCGGCGTCGCCGGCGCTGGTCGGCCGGCAGCGCTCGGTGACCGCGAGCCTGCTGCAGGAAACACCGCTCATCACCATGCCGGCGGCGGCCGGGCCCACGCGCATGCTGGAGCACTGGTTGGCCGTGAACAACCTCGAGGCCGGGCGGCGCCTCACCTGCAACAACCTGGCCGCCGTCGCCAGCCTGATCGCCGCGGGCGTGGGCATCGGCCTCTTCCCGAACGGCTGGTTGCGGCAGATGGCGGAGCGCCAGGCTGTGGTGGAGCTGAAGAGCAAGCCGGCCCTGCCGCCCCTGCAGTACACCTTCCAGTGGCGCCGGGATGACGGCCGGCCGTTGCTGAAGCGGATGCGCGAAGCGGTGGCCGGGACGGTGGATTTCACCAAGCCCAGCCCCTTGTGGTGAGCGCCGGCCTACTGGGCCAGCATCAGGTTGACGATGAGGCCGGTGGCGATGGCCATCAGCACGTAGTCGCCGCCCACTTGCACCCACTGGTGGCCGCGCGGCGGCGCATGCAGGTGGTGGCCGCGCCAGTCGTTCACCACGTACTGGCGGTGACGGTACTGGTGGGGCACATGGCCGCCACGCCGCCATTCCGGGCCACGCGCGCCGTAGTGGTAGTGGTCGGCGCGGCGGTCGTAGCCGCGGTCGCCGCGATGGTCGCCACGGCGGTCGTTGTCGCCGCGCTGGTAGCCGCGGCGGTCGTCGCCGCGGCCATCACGGTCGCCGCGGTCAGCGCGGTCGCCACGCTGGTGCTGGCCCTGGCGGTCATTGTCGCCACGATCGCGGCCTTGCGCGAAGGACAGCGAGCTGAAGCCGAGCGAAGCCGCGATCAGCGCGCAGACGATGGTTCTGGGGGTTCTGGATGTCATGAGTCGCACTCCCTGTTGATGGGTGAAGGTCCATGGTCCCCCGGATTCGTGTCGGCCGGGGTTCCGCCGTGTGCATGCTTTGTAAACTGCGGGCGTCGGGCGCACGAAGCGCGGTTGTCCTACAGGGCTCTCAGAACCCGAAAACCAGCAGCAGGTTGTTGGCCGGCATTGGGTGCCTCGCCCGCAATGCCAGACCAGCTTGCCGGGCCTGTGCCTCCACATCCTCCCGCCGGCGCAGGCCCCATGCGGGATTGCGCTCACGCAGGCTGGCATCGAAGTCGAGGTTGCCCGGCGCCGTGGCCACGCCGTCCTCGAGGTAAGGCCCGTAGGTCAGCAGCAGCCCGCGGGGCGTGAGATGGCGTGCGGCGCCCCGCATCAGCGCGGCGCATGTGGCCCAGGGCGCGATGTGCAGCATGTTGCAGCAATAGATCGCGTCGAAGCGTTCGGCGAACGGCAAGCCTCGCGAGGGCCATTCGGCGTCCAGGACATCCAGCAGCAAGGGCTGGCGCACATTGCCCAGCCCGTCCTGCGACGTCCAGGCGGCGATGGTGGACAGGATTTGCGGATCGGCGTCGGTCGGTTGCCAGGTCCAGCCGGGTAACGCGGCCGCGAACCAGGCCGCATGCTGGCCCGTGCCCGCGGCGATCTCCAGAGCCGTTCCGCGGGCCGGCAACAGCGTGCGCAGCACGTCGAGGATCGGCTGCTTGTTGCGGTCGGCGGCGGCGCTGTGGGGGACGGAGGGCACGGGGCCATTCTGCTGCCTGCGGCCGCAAAGGTTAGAGTGGCGCCCGTATCCCCAGCAAGCAAAAGCAACACGGCCATGGCCATCCAGTGGTTTCCCGGGCACATGAACCTGACGCGCAAGGCCATCGCCGAGCGCGTGAAGGAGATCGACGTCGTCATCGAGGTGCTCGATGCGCGCCTGCCCGGCTCCAGCGCCAACCCGCTGCTGGCCGAGATGACCGGGCACAAGCCCACACTCAAGATCCTGAACAAGCAGGACATGGCCGACCCGGTCCGCACGCAGCAATGGCAGGACCACTACAACGCCATCCCTGGCACCCGCGCCATCCCTTTGCAGGCCAACGCCGCAGGCGCGGCACAGCAGCTGGTGCCCGCCTGCCATGCACTCGCACCCGGGCGCGGCGGCCTGGCCAAGCCGATGCGGGTGCTGATCTGCGGCGTGCCCAATGCCGGCAAGTCGACGTTGATCAACGCGCTGTCGAACAAGCGCCATGCGAAGACGGCCGATGAAGCCGGCATCACCAAGCTGGAGCAGCGGATCACGCTGGCCGACGACTTCTATCTGTACGACACGCCGGGGCTGCTGTGGCCGCGCATCATCGTGGCCAAGAGCGGTTTCAACCTGGCGGCGAGCGGTGCGGTCGGACGCAACGCCTACGACGAGGAAGAAGTGGCGCTGGAGCTTCTCGACTATCTCCGGCGGCACTACGCGCCGCTGCTGGAGGCGCGCTTCAAGCTCACCGGCGTGGCGCAGATGCAGGACGAGGAAGTGCTGGAAGCCGTGGGCCGCCAGCGCGGCGCGCTGCTGGCCAAGGGCCGCATCAACACGCAGAAGGCCGCGGAGATCGTCATCCAGGAGTTTCGCGGGATGACGCTCGGGCGCATCACGCTCGAGACGCCGGAAGAGTTCGCGCGGTGGCTGGCCGAGGGGCAGCAGCTCGATGCGGAGCGTCTGGCGAAGAAGGCCGCTCGCAAAGGCAAGGGCAGGAAGACCGACGACGGCTAGTTCAGTCCGGCTGCTGCCACGCCGGGTTCCAGGCCACCTCCCATAGGTGCCCATCCGGGTCCTTGAAGTAGCTGGAGTAGCCGCCCCAGGTGGTCTCGTGCCCGGCCTTGACGATCTCGCCGCCCGCCGCCTGGACCTGCGCGAGCACGCCGTCGACCTCGTGCGCCGAGTTCACGTTGTGCGCGATCGTGAACTCGGTGGCACTGCGCGGCTGCTGCGGTAGGCCACTGTCGAAGGCGATGCTGGCGCGTGGCCAGAGCCCCAGACGCAGACCGCCTTGAAGTTCGAAGAAGCACACCGCGCCATGCTCGAACTCCCGGCCGATGATCCCCTCGGTGGCCAGGCCCAGCCCGTCGCGGTAGAAGCGCACCGCGGCCTCGAGATCGTCGACGCCAAGGGTGATGAGGCTGATGCGGGGCTTCATGCCTCGGGCGTCAACGGCGTGTGCTCGAGGAAAGCCGGACGGCAGGCTGCGCGCGGGGGATCACCGCCGGACGCGCCACGGCCAGCGGGGCAGGTGCCGCTTCATCGCGCCGGTAGATGCCGCAGCCGATCACGGCCTCGTCCACGCGCTCGACATAGGCCGATTTCGGCTCCACCCGCCCGCTGACCGGGTTCGGCACCCGGAAATCGTTCCAGCCCGAGCCGGCCGTGCGCGCGATCTCCACGTTCTGCCGCGACAGGTAGTTGCCGTCGGCATCCTGCAGGTTCCAGTCGCTCTGGCCGACGGTGGATGGGTCGGGCGGGAACGCAAGGCGCCGGCACTGCATGTCGACGACGAACAGGTAGTCCTCGCCCTGGACGAAGCCACCGCGCGGATCCATGAAGTCGCGGCAGGCACGCTCCAGCCCCACCTTGCGCATGTGGCGCACGCCGGACTTCACCAGCGCGACCGCCCGTGCGCGGTCCTCGGCGCGGTCGGTCTTGAAGCGACCGATGGCCCGCACCAGCTGCGCCGATTCGCGCTGGAAATCCTCCGTGGCACTCGCGGCCTCCTCCACCAGCGCCGCGTTCTGCTGCGTGGCGGCATCGATGGCGACGATGGCGCGGTTGATCTCCTCCACGCTGCCGCTTTGCTGGCGCGACGATTGCGCGATGGCCGCCAGCACCTGCGTGACCTCTTTCGCGCTGGCCACCACGTCCGTCATCGTGCGCTCGGTCGCGTCCACCAGGCCGCGGCCCTTCTGCACGCTCTCGGCGGAGTGGCCGATGATGTCCTTGATCTCGCGCGCGGCCTGCGCGCTGCGCTGCGCCAGCGCGCGCACCTCGCTCGCCACCACCGCGAAGCCGCGGCCATGTTCGCCGGCGCGCGCGGCCTCCACCGCGGCGTTGAGCGCGAGGATGTTGGTCTGGAAAGCGATGCCCTCCACGGTGGCCAGGATTTCGCTCACCTGCCGCGCGCTGCTGTCGATCTGCCGCATGGTCGCGGCCATCTGCTGCATGCTGGATGCGGCCTTCACGGCCACCTGGCCCGAATCGGCGGCCAGGTCGTTGGCGCGCGTGCAATGCTCGGCGTTCTGTCGGGCGAAGGCCGCCAGCTGCTCCATGCCCGAGGCGGTCTCCTCCAGCGACGCCGCCTGCGAATGCGTCCGCTCCGACAACTGCGAATTCCCTTCGGCGATGGTGCGGGCGCCCATGGAAATGGCTTCGGCGCTCGCCGTGACCTGCTTGACGATCCCGGCCAGGCTGCGGTTCATCTGCATGATGGCATCGTGCAACCGCACGATGTCGGCACCTTGCCCCGCCTGGGCCGACTGGGCGCTTTCGGTCACCAGCTCGCCGCTGGCGATGCGCTCCATGAGCTGGACCAGGCTGCCGATGCCGCGCGAGCGGTACAGGCGGACAGCCGCCAGGAAGTAGCAGGCCAGCGGGCACAGCACGAGCGCGGCGGCCCAGGTCGCCGAAGGGCCGAGGACACCGGTGAGGGCGAGCGCCGTGGGGACGAGGAACAGGATGGCCGACAGCGTCATGCCGGCCGGCAGGCCGATGCGCGCATAGAGCCAGAAAGCGGGGGCGAAGAAGGATCTCACCGTGTGATGCTACGGGAGAATCGCCCAAGCAAGTCAACAGTGGGCGAGCGGCTGATGCTGCGGGCAGCTCGGCCGCAGGGTCTGAATCACTTTGTTTCAAACACGGCAGAGCTCCGTTCAGCTTCCATTCACCCACCGGGGCCTAAGCTCACTCTCACATCAACCAACCTTGTGAGGTGAAGCATGAAATCCACTGTCCGTACCCAAGTCGCTGTCGCCCTGGCCCTGCTGGCCCCGCTGGGCGCCGCGATCGCCGCGCAGCCGGCGGTCGTCATCGACCGCGGCATCGTCCACGTGCAGGCCACTTTCGGCGGCAAAGCCATCGTGGCGCCCAGCCAAAGCCTGGCCATCGAACGCTTCGTGCTGCGCCAGGAAGGCCGCATCCAGCCTGGCGAGGAAGTGCGCTATCGCCTGATCGGGACCCCCGGCGGCCGGGCCACGGTGGACGTTCCCGGCGTGATGCGCAACGTCGTCATGACGGAATCGCGCCCCGGCGTCTATCTGACCACGTACGTGGTGCGGCGCGACGACAATCGTGATGCATTCGCGAACGCCACGGCCTCGCTCGAGAAGAACGGCCGCCGGATGAGCGCCAAGGTCGACATCGTCAACGACCGCGAATTCGCCGGTGGGGACAATCGCCCGCGCGACGAGCGCCCGCCGCAGATCACGGACCTGACGCCGTCCAATGGCGACCGCGTCCGCGAACGTGGACGCACGGAGATCTCCGCCACGGTGAAGGATGAAGGCTCCGGCATCGACCGATCGACCGTGGTGCTGCGCGTCGACGGGCGTGACGTGAGCAAGCGCATCCGCTTCGAAGGCGACGAGGTCCGCTTCCGGGACGACCTGCGGGACGGCCGCCACGTGGCCGAACTCTCGGTGCGCGACCGCGCCGGCAATGCGACCCGGACCAGCTGGAGCTTCGACGTGGTCGACCGCGGCCGCGGCGGCAACGGCCGTGGCGACGGTGAAGGGCGCAACCGCTAAGCGGTGACAGGTTCCGGCGGGTGCGGTCTGCACCCGCCGGTTCGATTTCCCTCCGGCGTTACCATCTGGACCAGCGATGACCCTCCCCTTCACCCGACTGCTCGCCGCCGCCTTGCTGGCCGCGGCCCTGCTGCCCGCCGCGGCCGCCGTCAACCGCGACCAGGCCGCGGCCGCCGCCCAGCGCGAGTCGGGTGGCCGCGTGTTGTCGGTGGACAGGGCGGATGCCAATGGGCGCAGCGTCTGGCGCGTCAAGGTCGTGACGAAGAATGGCGACGTGCGCGTGTTCCTCGTCGACGCCGACAGCGGCCAGGTGCAGTAGCCGCGGAGGCCTCCACGCGCATGCGGCTGCTGCTCATCGAAGACGACACCGCGTTGCGGGAAGGCCTGGCCCGGCAGCTCGAGGCCGATGGCTACCGTGTCGACCAGGCCAAGGATGGCGACGAAGGCCTGTTCTACGCACGCGAATACCCGCTCGACCTGGCCATCGTCGACCTGGGCCTGCCCAAGCTGAACGGCCTCACCATCGTGCAGCGGCTGCGCGCCGAAGGGCGCGACATTCCGCTCCTGATCCTCACGGCGCGCGGCACCTGGCAGGACAAGGTGGCCGGCCTGGAAGCCGGCGCCGACGACTACGTCGTCAAGCCCTTCGACTACCCGGAGCTGGCGGCCCGCGTGAAGGCGCTCCTGCGCCGCTCGCTCAAGGCCACGGGCGACGTGATGACGTTCGGGCCCATCGCCATCGAGGTCGGTGCGCAGGTGGTGCGGCTGAACGGCGAAGCGCTGGAGCTGACCGCCTACGAATATCGCCTGCTCGAGTTCCTGGTCCGCGAGCGCGAGCGCATCGTGCCCAAGCAGGAGCTGGCGGACTATCTCTATCCGCACGGCGAAGACCGCGACAGCAACGTGCTGGAAGTGCTGATCGGCCGCCTGCGCCGCAAGCTCGACCCCGAAGGCACGCTGAGCCCGATCGAAACCGTGCGCGGACGCGGCTACCGCTTCACCCTGCAATGAGCGCCGAGCCGGCGGCCGCGGGCTATTCCATCCGCGCCCGCCTGCTGCTCGGCGCCGCGCTGGTGCTGCTGGCCTTCATGGCGGGTGCGGGCGTGGCCGTGCAGCGCGCCCATGCCGACAGCGTGCGCGACGCGCACTATGCGCGCTTGCAAAGCACGGTGTACCTGCTGCTCGCGCGGGCGGAGCTGGACGCCGCCGGCGCCTTGCAGATGCCCGGCGAATTCGCGGAGCCGCGGCTTTCATTGCCGCAGTCGGGCCTGTACGCCGGCGTCTACAACGGGCTCCAACGCGAGCAGTGGCGCTCCCCGTCCAGCCTGGGTCTGCAGCCGCCGCTGCGGCAGGACGGGGTGGAGACGGGCCAATGGCGCAACGAGCTGCTGGCGCAGGGCGGCCGCAACTACCTGGCGGTGAGCTACGCCGTGCGCTGGGCGGTCGGGCGGCAGGCCGTGCCGCTGGTGCTTTCGGTGGTGGAAGACAGCGCCGCGTTCGACCGCGAGATCGCCACCTTCTCGCGCACGCTGTGGGCCTGGCTGGGTGGGGCGGGCGTGTTGCTGTTGCTGGCGCAACTGCTGCTGCTGCGCTGGGGCCTGGCGCCGCTCGGCCGCGTGTCGGCGGAGATCGGCCGCATCGAAAGCGGGGCGCAACATCGCATCGAGGGCAGCTACCCCACCGAGATTTCCGGGCTCACCGATGGGCTGAACGCGCTGATCCTGCAGGAGCGTGCGCGCCAGGAACGCCAGAAGGAGGCCCTGAGCTTCCTCGCGCACAGCCTCAAAACGCCGCTGGCCGTGCTGCGCAACGCATTGCAGCAGCCCGCGCAGCTGCCGGCGGCCGTGGAGCAGCAGGTGGCGCGCATGGACGAAATCGTGCAGCATCAGTTGGGCCGCGCGCGGGCGGGTGGCGCCTCGCGCTTCGCGCCGCCGGTGCAAGTGGCGCCCGTGCTCGCCCGGGTGCGCGACGCACTGGCGAAGGTGTATGCGGAGAAGTCGCTGGCGTTCACCGCGGATTGCCCAGCCGGACTGAGCTGGCGCATCGACGAAGGCGACCTGTTCGAGATCCTCGGCAACCTCATGGACAACGCCGCCAAGTGGGCGAAGCACCGCGTGGCGGCGAGCGCGGAGCGCACGCGCGAAGGCCTGGTGCTGCGCGTGGACGACGATGGCCCGGGCTTCACCGACACCGAGTCGGTGTTGCAGATGCACGTGCGCATGGACGAGCGCGTGCCGGGGCACGGGGTCGGGCTGGCGATCGTGAGCGACCTGGTGGCCAGCCATCACGGCCGGCTGACATTGAGCCGGGGCCCGCTGGGAGGCGGGCGGGTGGAGATCGTGCTGCCGCTGGCGTGAGGCAACCGTCATTCCTGCGAAGGCAGGAATCCAGGCCCAGCAAGTCCCGATCGCCAGTCCTCAGAACTTCCCGAACTCCAGGTAAGCCCGCTGCGGATCGACGCCGGCCAGGATCGCCGTGCGCACCTTGTTCTCGGTGGTGATTGCCGCTTCCGCTTTGGCCACCACGTCTTCGGCGATCGCGCGTGGAACGCGCACCATGCCGTCACGGTCACCGACCAGGTAATCGCCGGGCGCCACGATCACGTCGCCGATGCGGATGTCCACGTTCACGGCGCGCGGCAACCAGTAGCCCACGATGTCGCGCGGCGTGAACCCGCGCGACCAGGTCTGGAAGCCCATGGCCAGCAGGAAGTCGACGTCGCGCACGTAGCCATCCGCCACGCAGCCGAGCACGCCCTTGTTCTTGAGTGTCTCGGCCGAGAGTTCGCCCATGTGCGCGACGACGCGGTCGTTGGGCTGGCAGGTCCAGATGTGGCCGGCCGGCGCCTGCGACAGCAGGCCGGTCCAGGCGAGCAGCGTCTCGTGCGGGTCGGAGCGCGGATCGACCTTGCCGTCGATGGTGAAGGCCGGGCCGGCCATCCGCTTTTCCGGCATGAGCGGCCGCAATTCCGCGGGGAAGGTGAAGTCGCGCAGGCCCATCGCGCGCATCACGTCGTGCACGACGCCGGTGTAGCAATTGGCGAGGCGGCCGGTGATGGGGTCTTGCATGGGCTGGGCTTTCCGGGGAGGTTCGGAGGCTCAATCTACCTCAGGAACAACGCCGGGTCGACCATGGCGCGATTGAGCAGCACGCCCCAGTGCAGGTGCGGGCCGGTGGCCCGGCCCGTGGCGCCGACGGCGCCCAGCGGGTCACCGGGCTGGAGCACTTCGCCCACCTTGGTGCCGATCGAGCTCAGGTGGCAGTAGAGGGTGAGGAGGCCTCCGCCGTGGTCCAGCCAGACGGTGCCGCCGTTGAAGAAGTAGTCACCCGTGTCGACGACGCGGCCTGACAAGGGTGCCGAGACCTGCACCCCGGTGGCGGCCGCGATGTCCATGCCCGCATGCGGCGCGCGCGGCTGCCCGTTGAACACGCGCCGCAGGCCGAACGAACTGGAGCGCGGGCCGCGCACCGGCGGCTGCATGCCGAGCGCGTCGTGCGCGGGCGGCGGCAAGGAGAAGGTCGCCATCACTTCCTGCTGGCGCGCGCGTTCGCGCTCATGCCGCGCCAGGTCCTGCGGCGACAGTTCGACATGCCCCGGCGCCACCTTCAAGCGCTGCTCGGCGTATTTCTTGGCGCGGATCGCATAGACCAGCTTGCGAGGTGGTCCGCCGACGGGCTGCACGGTGATGTGCGCTTCGCCCGGCGTCGCGGACAAGGGAATGCCGACCAGGGCGGTCCAGGCTTCGGGGGTGCCGACGACCAGCAGGGGCACATCGCCGGTGCGCGCGGCGGGCGGTTGGGGACTGGCGCCGAGGTCGACACGCGCGACGCCGCCAGGGACGGGCAGCTCGCGGGGCAGGGGGGTCGCCTGGGCGTGCGAGTCAGCGCAGGCGAAGGCGGCAAGGGCGGCGGCGAAAGAGCGGCGATGGAGATGCATGTCTGCCCATCGTGCCACGGGAAATTGGAATCTGACCCCAATTCCTGCTTGCCAGCGGCTTGGCCCTGCGTCAGCAACGTTCACCCGGCCTTCACCTCGCGTTCACCGGTTCGCTCCAGAATCGCCGGCAAGAGGAGGGCGCGGCGATGGACCAAGCAAGACTTTTCTGGTGCGCGGCAGCGACGCTGCTGCTGGCGGCGTGCGGAGGCGGTGGTGGCGAGCCGGAGCCCGCGCCGACCCCCGCTCCGGCGCCGGCGCCGGCGCCGGCACCCACGCCCTCTCCGACGCCCGCACCCACTCCGGCCCCGACCCCGGCTCCCGCCCCCGGCGTGCTGCCCGTGGTCGGCGCCGGCCCGGCGTCCGACTGCTTCAGTGCACGGGGCTATGACGCGCAGGCCACTTCGATCGCCGTCTACCAGGAGACGGACGCGCTGGGTGCCAGCACGCAGTTCAGGGTGAGCACGCTGGGCCGTGGCGAGACCGTGTTTAACCAGCAACGGGCCCGTGCGCAGGGCGAGTATGTTGCGCGGCCGGTCGGGGCGCCCGAATCCTTCCGGACACTGCGGTACGTCCAGATCGAAGGCTTGGACATCCTGCTGGTCGGGACGTCCTCCGTGCCGCTCACGCCGGAGGGCAACCCGAGCACGCTCGAAACGGTGATCACCCATGCCGCGCCGCTCCCGCGCGACAAGTCGTTCACGCTGGCACCCGGCGGCAGCCACGTGACGAGTTACGCCGCAGTCACCGGGAACCCGGGCAACACGACCACCACGCCCTACACCGTCACGACGCACTACCTGGGGCAGGAGATGCTGACCGTGCTGGGCAAGCCCTACGAGACCTGCAAGTTCCAGTCGTTCGACTCGCGCAGTGCCTCCTTCACGGTGAACTGGTACGCCAGGGCCGAGGCGCTCAGGGGCATCATCGTGCGGACCGAGGGCCGCACGTCCGCGGGTCCGTTCGTGCGGGACCTGGTGATGGGCTACAACGGCACCCTGTTCGCGCCGTGAGCCCTGAGCGGGGCCCGCAATGGGCGCGACAATCGCGCCGTGCCCATCCACCGCCTCTACCTCGCCGGCCCCGACGTCTTCCGCCCCGATCCGCTGGAGCACGGCCGGCGCCTCACCGCGCTGTGCGCTGCCCATGGGTTCGAAGGCATCTTTCCCTACACGGCCCAGCTGCCCGCGCATTTGCAGGCGCCACGTGAACAGGCCGAGCACATCTACCGCATCAACATCGCGCACATCGAGGCCTGCGACGCGGTGCTGGCCAACCTCGACTTCTTCCGTGGGCCGGAGCCGGACAGCGGCACCTGCTTCGAGGTGGGCTACGCCGTCGCGCGCGGCAAGCCCGTGGTGGGCTACGTGGCCGAGGCCGGCAGCTTCGCCCAACGCATCCGCCAGCGGTACCCGCACGCTGTCGCGCCAGGCGGCACCGTGGACACCAGCGGCTGGAGCCTGGAAGAGTTCGGCCTGCCGCTCAACCTGATGCTGGCGGTGCCGGCGCGCATTGCCGTGGGCGGACTGGAGGCTGCGCTGGCCATGCTGAGGCAGGAGTACGGCCGCGTTTTGTGAGACATCCCGCACGGGCGGGGCTGGTGTGTTCTTGCAGATCCGCGCGAAGGGCAAAAGCAAGCTTGCGGATTCATTCCATCCACAAGGAGATCCGCATGGACGCCCAGAACATCAAGCAACGCATCAACGACATCGAACAGACCGTGGACGAAGCGAAGAACGCCATGCAGTCGGCGGGCAACGTGCCCGATTCGTTGCGGCAGAGCATCGAGCAACTGCACAACCAGGCGCGCCAGGCCAAGAAGGACGGCACCGGCAACGAAGACGCGCTGCGCCAGACGGTGATGCAGCTGGAAGAGGCCGCCGACCGCGCCAAGGAGGCCTGCCGCGGCGCGGGCAACGTGGACCCCAAGTTGCAGCAAGCCGTGCAGAAGGCCCATGGCGAGTTGTCGAAGCTGAAGCACCAGCTGGAAGCCGATTCGCCGGCCTGACGCATCCGGCACTGCATCGCCGCCAGGCGATGACGGCGGCGCCCCGCGTATATTCGGCCTGAACAGCACCGAAAGATCGCCATGCGCCGAATCGCCCTCATCGCCTGTGCCTGCCTGCTCGTGGCCGGCTGCGAGACCATGCCGCAACGCGCGGAGCGCCCGGCTGCCTATGCTTTCCAGCCGGCGGATTCAGCCCAGCGCAACCCGCTGGCCCGCTCCGTCACCTACACCTGCGAGGACACCTCCACGGTCAGCTTCACCGAGGGCGAGAGCTTCGTCCTGGTGGCGTTCAACAGCGGCACCCAGATGCGGCTGCAGCGGCGCGGCGACCGCTACGGCGAACAGCCTTACGAATTCCTGCGGCGTGGCGACGAGGGCCAGCTGCATTCGAGCGGCAGGAGTTTCCGCTGCCGGGTGAAGTGAGCGTCAGCCGACCGGTGCCGGCGCCACCGCGGTCAGCGCGATGCAAGCCTGCAACGCATCCGGCTCCACCGGCTTCGTCAGGTGCGCGTCGAAACCCGCCTCCGACGTTTTCTGCCGGTCGGCGTCCGTGCCCCAACCCGTCAGCGCGATGATGCGCGCCGTTCGCAGGCGCGGGTCGGCGCGCAGCGCGCGGCAGACCGCAAAGCCGTCCTGCACCGGCAACCCCAGGTCGAGCAGCACCACGTCGGGCTCGAAGCGGCGCGCGACCTCCACCGCTTCACCCCCGTCGCCCGCGCTGTCCACGGCGTAGCCCAGGAGCTCCAGCAGGGTCACGAGCGACTCGCGGCCATCGCGGTTGTCTTCCACGACCAGGACCCGGGTCAGCCCGGCCGGCGTGTCCTGCTGCGCAGCGGCTTCCGCGCTTCCGGCAGCCGGCATGGCCTCCACCAGCGGCAGCCGCACGGTGAACGTGCTGCCTTCGTCCAGCCCCTCGCTGGCCACGCTCACGCTGCCGCCGTGCAACTGCGCCAGCGTGCGCACCAGCGACAAGCCGATGCCCAGCCCGCCCTTGGCGCGCGCCGCCGAGTGCTGCAGCTGCGAGAACATCTGGAACAGCTTGCCTTGCTGGTCGGGCGGGATGCCGATGCCGTTGTCGGCCACCTCGATCACCGCTTCCTGCCCGTCCCGCCAGGCCGCCAGGCGGATGCGCCCGCCGTCCGGCGTGTACTTGGCGGCGTTGCCCAGCAGGTTGCCGACCATCTGCACGAGCCGCGTGGCGTCGGCATGCACGCGAACGTCGGGCGGCGGCAATTGCACCTGCAGGTCGTGCCGGGCTTCCTCCACCGCGGGGCGGGCGACTTCCACGGCCTGGCGCAGCACCGCGTCGAGCGGTGTGTCTTCCAGCTGCAGCTGGATCAACCCGCGATTGATACGCGACAAGTCCAGCAGGTCGTCGATCAGGCGCGCCATCTGCGTCACCTGCCGGTCGATCACGTCCTGCGCGTTCGCCACCCGCGCGGCGTCGCTCGAGCGGCGCAGCAAGGCCAGGGCGTACTTGATCGGCGCCAGCGGGTTGCGCAGCTCGTGGGCCAGCGTGGCCAGGAATTCGTCCTTGCGGGTGTCCTGCTCGCGCAGCATGGCGTGGGACCGCACCCGCTCGACGTGCGCCCAGGAGCGGTCCACCACCTCGGCGACCAGTGCGATCTCGGCGGGCGTCCAGTCGCGCGGCACGGACTGGTGCACGGCCATCATCGCCACCAGCTGGCCCTGCTTGACCAGGCCCGCGCAGATGATCGCCTTGATGCCGATGGCGTTGAACATCCGCCCGCCGCCTTCGTCACCGAGCTCGCGGTCGACGTCGCGCACCACCAGGTGCTCGCCGCGGCGCAGGTTGGTCGTGGCCTGCGGGCCGAACAGGTCCAGCGAATAGACGCCCGCGCTGCTGGGTACGCCTTCAGCCGTCCAGTCGTTGCGGATGGTGAAGCGGTTGCTGTCGGCCTCGACGTCCGCGTAGGCGCAGCGCGTGGCGCCGAGATACTCCCCGAGCGTGCGCGCCGTGACGGCCATCACTTCAACCGGGTCGGTCAGGGCGCGCGTGGCCTGGCCGAGCCGGTCGAGGAAGCGCAGGCGCAATTCGCTCTCGCGCAGCGCGACTTCGGCCTGCCGCGCGGCGGTGACGTCCACGCAGACGCCCACCCATTCGCGCACGGTGCCCGCATCCATGACGGGCGTGCCCTGGGCCAGCATGCTCCGGTAGGTGCCATCGTGCCGGCGCAGGCGATAGCCGAATTCGAAAAGCGCGGTGCCGCGGGTGGCCGCGTCCCAGGCTTCGGCCACGGCAGGGCGGTCGTCCGGATGCACGGCGTCGAGCCAGCCGAACCCGACGTACTCGTCCTCGCGCTGGCCGGTGAAAGTGGCCCAGGAGATGTTGCGCTGGCTGACGGTGCCGTCGGGCGCGGTGTGCCAGATGACGGTGGACGTGTTGGCCGCGAGGGCCTGGAGGCGGTCGAGTGCCGCGTTGGGATCGGACTGCTGGGGATCGGTACTGCTCATCGGAGACCTGCTGAAGGCAGCATAGCAGGGGACAACGCGCCGCGGGAAGGCTGAGCCACGGCCCCGGTCTCACCGCGCAGCTGCAAATTTCATGATCGCTTCCAGCACAGCCTGGCTGTCGCCGCACCACCAGAAGTGATCGTCGCCTTCGAGCGGGAGCCACAGCGCGTTGGGAATGTTCCTCGCCAGATGCTCGCCGGCCTGAAAACGCACCGCGAGGTCGCCGCGCCGGTGCATCACCAGCGCCGGTACCTGGATGCGATGCAGGTCGGCACGCATGTCCGTGTCGCGCAGGCCTTCGAGGATGGTCCGGAGCCCGCCCGGCGAGGCTGCGTGGCGCACGATGCGCGCCCACCAGGCACGCAGCGCCGGATCGTCCTTGGCGCTGGGCGCGAACGTCTCGATGCCCACGGGTCCGCCCCAGGCCGCGATCAACGCCTTCAGCCACACGCCATAGGCGGCCGCGGACAGCGCCCAGGGATAGTCGGGAGCGGCGGAGCCCCGGGCGAGCGATCCGAACAGGCACAAGCCCTGGACCCGCTCCGGATGATCGATGGCCAGGCGCGTCGCGCCGAGGCCGCCCTCGGAGGACCCGAAGACCCAGGCGCGGCGCACGCGCGCATGGTCGAGGATCGCCACGATGTCGGCCGCCATGGCCGCGGGCGTGCTGGTCGTGGCCAGCCGCTCGGACAGGCCGACGCCGCCGCGGTCGAAAATGATCACCTGGAATTTCTCGGCCAGCGATTCGACAAAGGTCCGCAACGGCGGGTGCTCCATCGCGATCTCGATCTGGCTCACGAAGCCCGGCGCGATCACCATGGTCTGCTCGCCCGCGCCCAGCTTCGCATAGGCGACCACGCCGCGGCTGGTCTCCGCGAACCGCACGTTCGTGCGCTTGGCCTGGTGGGAAGCGGCGCGCTTCAGGTCTTCGGACAAGCGCAGGTAGGCCTGGTCCGTCAGCGGTCCGGGGCGGATGCCGAACTCCGCACGCAACACCTCCGCGCAGCGCACGTAGGCCGCTTCGACACCGGCGCCGTGGCCCTGGCGGGCGTGCAGGCGCATCAGCACCACGTAGCTGGGCTCGTGATAGGGGTCCTGCGCAATCAAGGCTTCGGCCAGATCGAGTGCCGTCGCAGGGTCATGGGCGCCGACCGCGTCGATCACGCGTTCCAGCAGGCGCCCCAGCAAGCGCTCGTGCTCGATGAAAGCCGCCTTCAGCCAGTCGTCGAAGGCGCCGGAGCCGAAAGCGATGCCCTGCAGCAGCGGGCGGCGCACGTGCCCGATCCACTGGAGCGCCTGCGCCACGGTTTCGCCATCGAGCGCTCCGACGGCGACGGCACGGCGGGCGAACCGGGTGAACTGCAGCGCGTCGACCTCGACCGCCTCGCCGGCCAGGGCCAGTCCATCGCCTTCGGCCAGCAAGGCCCCGCCCCCCAGGGCTTCATCGATGTTGTAGACGAGGCGGCGCAAGCGTGCGCGGGCCCTGGTTTCGTCGGTATCGGGCCAGAGCAGCGCCGCCAGGTGCGTCCGCGGCACCGGGCCGGGGTTGAGCGCGAGATACGCCAGCAACGCCACCGACCGCTGCAGCGGCAGCGGCTTTTCGCGCGCGTGCACCAAGGCTCTCGGCGCGCCGAAAAGCTGCAGTTGGATCGACGGTGAGGAGGCGCCCGGCGGCATGGAAAGGTTCAGCGCCGCGCGAGGCACGTCGGCCGAGGGACGTTCAAGGGACGCCCCCGCCCTAACGTCACGTTTTCACTTGCAAAGGAGATATCGCCATGCGCGGATTGCTTTCGATAGTTTACGGGGTTGCTGCCTATGGCCTCGGGATGGGCGCACTGACCTACTTCATCGGCTTCAGCGGCAACCTGCTGGTTCCCAAGTCGGTGGACGTGGGTGGAGCGGGTGCATCCGTGACCCATGCGCTGGCGGTGAACGTCTTCCTGCTGGCCCTGTTCGGGCTCCAGCACAGCGTGATGGCGCGGCGCGGCTTCAAGGACTGGTGGAAGCGGATCGTGCCGCCGGCGGTGGAACGCAGCACGTTCATGGTGGCCACCAGCGTGGTGCTGGCCCTGATGTTCTGGTTGTGGCTGCCGATCACCCAACCCGTCTTCTGGCGGGTGGAGAACAGCGCCGGCGTCGCGCTGATCTGGGGCCTGTTCGCGCTCGGCTGGGTGCTGGTGCTGGTCAGCTCCTTCCTGATCGACCACTTCGAGCTGTTCGGCCTGCGGCAGGTGTTCGCCCGCATGAAGGAGCGGCCCGTGCCTGAAACGCAGTTCCGCACGCCGCTGCTCTATCGCTTCGTGCGCCACCCGCTGTACGCCGGCCTGCTGCTGGGCCTGTGGGCCGTACCCGTCATGACGGCCGGACGCCTGCTGTTCGCGGCCGGATTGAGCATCTACATCCTGATCGGCATCGCCTACGAGGAGCAGGACCTGGTGCACGCATTCGGCGACCGCTATCGCGCCTACCGCGAGCAGGTTGGCATGCTGATCCCGCGCCTTCGCTCGCCCCGGGTCACGGCTGAGGTGCACAGCGCCGAGGAGACGATCTGACATGCGCGCCGTTCTCTGCAAGAACTTCGGCGGCGTCGCCGCGCTGGAATATGGCGAGGCCGCGGACCCGGTGCCGCTGCACGGCCAGGTGCTGATCGAAGTCCACGCGGCCGCGGTCAGCTTCATGGACACTCTGATGGTGGCCGGCCGCTACCAGATGAAGCCCACCCTGCCATTCGTCCCCGGCAGCGATGCGGCCGGGGTGGTGGTGGCGGTGGGCGAGGGCGTCCGGCGCGTGCGCGTCGGCGACCGTGTGGCCTGCAGCCACTGGTTCGGCGGCATGGCCGAGCGCATGGTGGCGCCGGAGTCCGGCGTCACGCGGCTGCCGGATGGCGTGGGCTTCGACGTCGCCTCGACGGTGCGCTACGCCTATGGCACCGCCGACTACGCGCTGACCCGCGCTCAACTGCGCCCGACGGACACCGTCTTCGTCAGTGGAGCCGCCGGCGGCGTGGGTCTGGCGGCCGTCGACCTCGCTCATCGCGCGGGCGCCATGGTGATCGCCGGCGTCAGCTCGGAGGCCAAGGGCGAGGCGGTGCGCAGCCAGGGCGCGAACCATGTCGTCGACTATTCGCGCGAAGCGGTCCAGGCCCGGCTGCTCGAGCTGACCGGGGGCCGCGGCGTGGACGTGTTCTTCGACAACGTCGGCGGACCCCTGTTCGCCGCGGTATCGCGCGTGATGGCCTGGGGTGGCCGCATCCTGCCGGTCGGGTTCACGGGCGGCGAGATCCCCAGCCTGGCCATGAACCTGCCGCTGCTCAAGAACTTCAGCGTGGTGGGCTGCTACTGGGGCGCCTGGGCCGAGCGCCACCCGCAGGAAAGCCGGCGCATGGACGAGGACCTGTTCGCGGCCGTGGCGGAAGGCAGATTGCGGCCGCGGGTCGCGGACGTGCTGCCGCTGGCTGAATTCGGCGAAGCCCTGCAGCGCGTTGCGCGCCGCGAGGTGATCGGGCGGCTGGTCCTGCGGACGTGAGGCTGAGTTTTTGGCTTGGGCGCCGGCTCTAGGCCGGCGGGTTCCGCGCGCCGCTCACCAGCGTCCTGAACTCGCCGCTCGCGATCAGCGCCTTCAACTCCGCGGCGCCACCGACCAGCGTGCCCTGCACGAACACCATCGGGAAGGTCGGCCAGCCCGTCCACATCTTCAGCGCCAGGCGGCGGCGCCAGGTGTTGAAGTAGCTGCCGTACTCCAGGTACTTGTACGCCTGGCCGATGTCGTCGAGTGCCTTGCGGGCGAAACGGGGGTTGGGGTTCTGCCGCATGCCGACGACCCCCACGTCGTTCGCGGCCACGGCGTCCATCACTTCGCGCACGATGGATTGGTGGAAGCCCGCCACGAGGGAGCGCGCGGCGGGGTGGATGCGGGTTTCGTCGAGGATGGGGCGGGGCATGGCGGACTCTACGCTTTTCCGATGCGCCGAAGCGGGCTGCTATAGTGCCACCGTGCGCCCGATGACCTCCACCCCCATCGCCATGATGACCATGATTACCAAGCCCTCCCGGGGCAGGGTGGTCGTGCAGCGCACTTAGTCAGCACAGTCACCCAACCCCGCCGAACGGCCGGGGTTGAAGCGTTTTCTCCCCGGCGCCGCAGGCACCACGAGAAAACGAACATGCAAGCATCTCCTCCCCACCATCGCCCGGCACTGCGCGCCGGGTTGCTCGGCTTCGGCGTTGTCGGCTCGGGCACGCACGGAGTGCTGCAGGCCAACCGCGACACCATCCGCGCGCGTGCCGGCTGCGCGATCGACCTGAAGATGGTGGCGACGCGCACGGCGTCGCGCGCGCGCATGGCGGCCGACGCCGGCGTCGAGGTCACGCAGGATCCGATGCGACTGGCGCGCCACCCGGAGCTGGATGTCGTGATCGAGGCGATGGGCGGCACCACGGATGCGCGGCACTGCGTGCTGGAAGCCATCGCGCACGGCAAGCACGTGGTCACCGCCAACAAGGCGCTGCTGGCCACGCACGGCGAGGAGATCTTCGCGGCCGCCGGCGCTCGCGGCGTGACGGTGGGTTTCGAGGGCGCCGTGGCCGTGAGCATCCCGATCGTCAAGACCCTGCGCGAAGGCCTGGTGGCCAACGAGATCGAGTGGCTCGCCGGCATCGTCAACGGCACGAGCAACTACGTGCTCACGCAGATGGGCACGGCCGGCCGCAGCTTCGCCGAGGCGCTGGCCGAGGCGCAGGCGCTGGGCTATGCCGAGGCCGATCCGTCCCTGGACGTCGGCGGCGGCGACGCCGCCCACAAGCTCGCGCTGCTGGCGGCCATGGCTTTCGGCGGCCCGCCGCGGCTGGACGCGGTGCATGTCGAAGGCATCGCGGGCTTGCAGGCGGCAGATTTCCTGCACGCCGCCCGCCTGGGCTTCGCCGTGAAGCTGCTGGCCGTGGCGCAGCGCGCCGGCGGTGAGCTGCAGCTGCGCGTGCATCCCGCGCTGGTGCCGCGCGATTCGATGCTGGGCCGCGTCGAGGGGCGCATGAACGGGATCATGGTGAAGGGCGACGCGGCGGGGGTCACCATGTACTACGGAGCGGGGGCCGGGTCACGCGAGACGGCGTCGGCGGTCGTGGCCGATCTGGTGGACCTGGCGCGCGGCCTGCGTGACGGCGGGCGGGTGCGCGTGCCGCCGCTGGGTTTTCATGATGGCGGCGTGCGGCCGCCGCCGATGGGAACGATGGAGGGCGTGCGGCTGCGCAACTACCTGCGGGTGGCGCTGGACGAGGCGAAGGCCGGGCCGCGGGTGATCGAAGTGCTGGCGCGCCACGGGGTGCAGGCGGTGAAGGGCGTGCAAACGCGCGAGACGCTGGTGGTGTTGACGGCGGAGGTGGCCGAGTCGCGCATGGTGGATGCGATGCGGGGGCTGGAAGGGATGGATGGGGTGCGGCCGGGGGCGGTGCGGCTGCGTGTCGAGGCGCTGGCTTGAGCACGATGCACTTTCATCCATCTTGGGGATGAGCGGCTTTCCGGCCGGACTATTCTTACCGCCTGCGGAAAGAAAAAGGAGGGGAGGCGCGATGAACCAGGCTGCATTGCCGGACACGCCCGGCAAACTGTTCATTTCCTATCGCCGGGTTGACGCCTTCGCGGTTGACCATCTCGTGGAGGCGCTGGGCTACGCATTCGGCGACACCTGCGTGGGCCAGGACGTGTTCGATTTCGAGCCGGGCGCCAACTTCCCGCAGGAGATTGCCGAGCACGCGTCAGGCTGCAGTCTGCTCGTGGTGGTGATTGGCCCCCAGTGGTGCGGCGATGGGCCTGGCACCCGCATGCTGGACCCAGGCGACTGGGTGCGCCAGGAAGTGGAAATCGCACTCCAGCACGGCCGGCCCCTCCTGCCGGTGCTGCTGGCCGGCGCGACCATGCCGCGCGCCGAACAGTTGCCGCCCAACATGCAGCCGCTGTTGGCCCGCAACGCGCTCCCGCTGCGCACCGGGCCCGACGCGCCGGGCGACCTGCGCCGCATCGTGGCCGCGGCTCGCCCCTTCATGCCCAGGGATTGGCGGCGCCTGGCCGGTGAGGTCGCCTTTCTCGCCGCGGCGATGGCCGTGGTTGGGGCCGGCGGCGCGGCGCTGGGCTCCGCCACCGGCTTCACCGACTACGCCCCCTGGCAATGGCCCAATGTGCTTGTCGGCCTGGCCACGTCGCTCGCAGTGCCTGCCGCGGCCCTGGCGACGCACCTGAACCGCCTGTGGGCTGCGCGCTGGCGCAAGCCGGTCCGCATGTACCGGCAACCCCTATTGCTGGTCACGGCCGTCGGCGGATTGATCCTGCTCGTCGCCTCCACCGTGGCACATGATGAAGATCGCGTCATCGCTGACTTGTACCATTCACTGGAGACCACCCGCGCCGAGTTGCCGCGGGTGACGCAGCAGCTGGCCGCCACCCGGGCGATGCCGCGCTACGCGCGCAGCAGCCACCTCCGCCTGATCGAGCAGGTGCTTGCGGTACGCAAGGCCACCACGCTGACGGAGGACGGCGTCAATGAGGCCGTCAACGCCTTGTCGCCGTTCCACGACGCCTCGGACATCCGGCAGCGCTCCTGGGCGCGGCTGATGACCGCCGAGGCCCACAGCTTCATGGATCAGCACGACAAGCAGCTGGCGCTGTATGAACCCCTCGCCGGGGATGAGCGGTTGCGGCCTTGGCTGCGGTGGTATGCATGGAACGAAGTCGGCAGGATCGCCTACGAGAAGGGGGATCGCGCTCGAGCCCGCGTAGCATGGGAAGCAGCTCGCAGGCATCTCGAGACCCGCGGGGTGCTGATGAACCTCGCCACACTGGATGAAGACGAGGGCCGCTGGGACGACGTGCCCGGACGATACAAGCGCGCCGAGGAGGTGTTGGCGGACTACAAGCGCAAGCATCAGCTGGAGAACCTGGCCGACCAGGAGGCCACGCTCCAGTCCAATTGGTGCACGATGCTGCGCCGCCGCGCGCGGGTGGATGCTGCGCATGCCGCCGAATTGCGGGTGGCCGCGGCCAAGCGGTGTTCTGCCGCGATGTCCCGGTACAGCCCGCTGCTGGACTCGTATTGGAACCTCGCCAGGGTGGAGCTGGATGCAGGCAACCATGAAGCGGCCCGCCAGGCGCTTCAGAAGGCGTACCAGAAGATCCAGGACCTGTCGAAGTCCAGCCCCCAGTCGCTGGCTCGCCATGGGTACCAGACCTATGGCGACCGGTACACGATCTGGCTGCTGGTCGCCGAACGTTTCCTGGCGGGCAAGCCGCTGGCCGGCGACGCCGCGCTCAATGCGGAGTTCCAGCGGCTGGTGGTGCAGTTGAATCCGAGTCCCGCCGACGCGGTCGCGGCACTTCTTGCGCAGATGAAGGCCAGACAATTGACGGTGAACGATGACGAAGGATGGCTCGCGCAGATGCGCGCGAAAGCCTATCTCTGATTCACCGAACGCATCTACAGTGGAGCCATGCAGACCAAGTGGCTCGAAGACCTGATCGCGCTGTCGCACACCGGCAGCCTCACCCGTGCCGCGGAGCAGCGGCATGTGACCCACCCGGCCTTCGGCCGCCGGATCCGGGCGCTTGAATCCTGGGCGGGTGCGCCTCTCATCGAGCGGCGTGGAACCTCCGTGCGGTTGACCGGCCAGGGCGAGAAGCTGCTCGGATTCGCGCTCCAGCTGGTCCCGGCGATGGCCCAGGCCCGAAGCGAGATCGGCGGCGCGGATGCCGACGGCCGCACCACAACCGTCACCTTGTCGACAGGACGCACGCTGGCCCGCACGGTCGCCGCCGATTGGCTGGCCAGGATCAGCCGGCAACGCGCCGGCGTCCGGGTGGTGGTCCGCACCGGCCACATGGCGGAAACGCTTCAGCGGTTCGAGCGGGGCGAATCGGACTTCATGCTGACCTATCACCACCCGCAGATCGCCATGCGCCTCAGTTCGCACCAGTACCTGCAACGCAAGGTGGCGAGCGACCGCCTGGTGCCGGTGGGCAAGATCAACGCGCGGGGCCAGGCGGCGTTCAACTTCGAGCAACCCAGACCGGTGCCCTACCTGGCTTACGCGGAGACGCTGGCGCTGGGCCGGCTCGTGCGCGACCACCTGAGCAACCACCCGAAGGCGCCGCGGCTCGAGGAGGCCATCGAATGCGATTCGGCCGATGCGTTGCTCGAATACGCGCTCAAGGGGCTGGGCGTCGCGTGGCTGCCCTGGTCGCTGGCCGCGGGCGCCTGCAAGGCCAGGCAACTGGCGCCAGTGGGCAGCAAGGCCCTGGAGATCGGTTTCGAAATCCGGATGGTGCGGGCCAAGCGCAAGCTCTCGCCGGCGGCAGAGTCGTTTTGGCAGACCGTCGACCCCGGCTGACCGGTACTTTCCGGCAAGGCGGCGTGCCGAAAAGGCACAGCCGCGCCGGCACCCGAGGCAAAAAATGCGGGCACCACAGGAGACAGCCCATGAACAAGCCGCTTGCCCTCGCCCTCGCCACGCTCCCGATTCTTTTCGTCCACCTGGGCCTCGCCCACGCCCAGGAAGCCGCCTACCCCAACAAGCCCATTACCGTGCTGGTGGGCTACCCGCCGGGCGGCAGCACCGACCTGACGGGGCGCGCGGTGGCCGACCAGCTGGCGAAGAAGCTGGGGGTGCCGGTCGTCGTCGAAAACGCCAGCGGCGCGGGCGGGGCGATCGCCGCCATGCGCGCCTCCAGGGCCCAGCCGGACGGCTACACGCTGCTGCTCGGCGCCAACAACGAGATCGCCATCAACCGGCTGATCGCGCCCGCATCGGTCAAGTACAGCTACAAGGACTTCACGCCGGTGGGCCTGGTCGCCACCACGCCGATGGTGCTGGTCGCATCCGCGGGCACGGGCGTGAAGACGGCCGAGCAGTTCCTCAGCACCGTCAAGTCCAAGCCCGGCCGCTTCAGCTACGGCAGCAGCGGGGTGGGCACGGCGCTGCACCTGGCGGGAGAGATGGTCAAGGACCAGGGCGGCCTGTTCATGACGCACATTCCCTACCGGGGTGTTTCGCCGCTGACCATCGACCTGGTGGGGGGTGCCCTGGATTACGGTGTCTTCGTGCTCTCCAGCGGGCTGCCGCACATCCGCAGCGGCAAGGTGGTGGCGCTGGGCGTGACGCAGAAGCACCGGTCGCCCGCCGCACCGGACATCCCCGCGTTGGCGGAATCTCCCAAACTGAAGAACCTGGACATCGACGTCTGGTTCGCCCTGATGGCGCCGCCCAAGCTGCCGGCCCCCATTCTCGCCAGGCTTCGTACAGCGCTCAACGAGACCTTGCAGACGCCCGAGTTCCGCAAGAAGCTCGAGGAATCCGGTTCGGCGATCGCCCCGTTGAATGTCGACATGGCGAGCTTCCTGGAGACCGAAACCGCCAAGTACCAGAAGATCGTCGACTTCGCGAAAATCAAGGAATGACCGATCTGCGATTCGACCTGCCGGTGCCTGACCTTTCCGCCTGGCGCGCGGGCAACACCGGCACCGAGGGCGTCTGGCACTTCGACTCGGGCGAGCCCGGCCGGTGTGCCATGGTCACCGCGCTGGTGCATGGCAACGAGCTGTGCGGCGCCTGGGCGGTGCTGGGATTGCTCGAAGCGGGCGTGCGGCCGCGGCAAGGCAGCCTGACGCTGGCCTTTTGCAACCTCGCCGCGTTCGACCGGTTCGACGCGGCCGCCTTCGATGCGGCCCGCTTCGTCGACGAAGACCTGAACCGCCAGTGGTCGACCGGGCGGATCGCTGACGCAACCACTCTGGAGCGCCGCCGCGCGCGCGAATTGCGCCCGTTCGTGGAGCGGGCGGACTGGTTGCTCGACCTGCACTCCATGCACGAGCCGGGCGCGCCGCTGATGCTGGTCGGCATGCAGGCCCGCAACCTCGAACTGGCGCGCAGGCTGCGGACGCCCGAGCACATCGTCGTCGATGAGGGTCACCAGGACGGCATCCGCATGCGCGACTTCGGCGCCTTCGGGCTGCCCGACGCGCAGGCGGGCGGCAAGTGCTCGTTGCTCATCGAATGCGGATTTCATGGGGAGGTCGCCAGCAGGGACGTCGCGCGCGACCTGACGGCGCGGTTCCTGGTAGAAGCTGGCGTGGTCGATGCCAACGAGATCCACGACGCGCTTCCCGGCTGGAGCCGGCCGGACGCAGCGCGGCAACAGGTCTTGCGCGTGACGGGCGGCGTCGTGGCGCGCAGCAGCGGCTTCCGCTTCCTCGGTGGCCATGAGGGCCTGCAGGTGATCCCGAAGGCGGGTACGCCCGTTGGCGACAACGACGGGGAACTCATCGCCACGCCTTACGACGACTGCGTGCTCGTCATGCCTTCGCTGCGGCAGGCGCGGGCGGGCGTGACCGTGGTGCGCTTCGCGCGGGCCTGAGCGCTAAGCTCGGGGCTTTTGCCACCGAGCCACGCCATGTCCCGACTCGATCCCCTCCCGCCCGAAACCACCCCGAATTGAAGTCGCACTTCGACTTCTTCCTCGGCACGCTGGGCTTCACGCCCAACAGCGTGCTGACCATGCAGCGCAGGCCGCGCCTGGTTCAGGCCTTCGCCCAGCTGAACGCGGCGGTGATGGACCCGGCCGGCGAAGTCGACCTGGGATTCCGGCGCCTGATTGGCCATGTCGCGAGCAAGGCGGCAGGCTGCCTCTATTGCCAGGCGCACACGCTGCTGGGCGCCGCCAACTTCGGCGTGAGCGAGGAGAAGCTGGCCGCCGTCTGGAACTACGCCACCAGCCCGCTCTATGACCAGCGCGAACGCGTCGCGCTCGATTTCGCGCTGGCGGCCGCGGCCCAGCCCAATGCAGTGACCGACGAACTGTTCGATCGCCTGCGTGCGCACTGGAGTGAAGGGCAGATCGTCGAGATCCTGGGCGTGGTGGCGATGTTCGGGTTCCTGAACCGCTGGAACGACAGCATGGCCACACCGCTGGAGGCCGTGCCCACGGCGGTGGCGCAGCGGGCGCTGGGCACGCAGGGGTGGGATGTGGGGAAGCATCGGCGCTAACCGGAAATTGGAATCTGACCCCAATTCACTGAACCAGAAAGCCCCGCATGCCAAATCCCCGCCGTTTCCTTGCCCTCGCCGCGTGTATTGCGCTTGGCGCGACCTCCGCCATTGCCCAGGATGCCGCGGCGCCGGCAGCCGGCACGAACACACGCCCGTTGTGGGAAATCGGCGTCGTGGCCGGCGGCATCTCGCAGCAGGCCTACCCCGGCTCGGACCGGCAGGTCAACCGGGGCCTCGTGTTGCCTTGGGCGACGTACCGCGGCCGCTACCTGCGCGCGGACGGCGAAAGCATCGGGGTTCGCGCCGTCCGCACGCCCGTTTATGAATTCGATATCAGCGTGGCCGGCGCCTTCGGCTCGCGCGCCAACGACGACCCGGTCCGGCGCGGCATGCCCGACCTGGGTACCCTGGTGGAGTTCGGCCCGCGCTTGCGCGTGAACCTGGGTGGCACGGCGCAGGACGGTCTCTGGCGGCTGGACCTGCCGCTGCGCGGCGTGTTCGACATCAGCGACTCGTTCGCGTACCGCGGGACGATCTTCCAGCCCGGCGTCTCCTGGTCGCGCCGGCTGCCGGGTGCGTGGAACCTGGGCACCAGCGCCAGCCTGGTCATTGCCGACGAACGCCTGTCGAGCACGTTCTACGAAGTGGAGCCCGTCTACGCCACCGCCACCCGGCCGGCGTACGAGGCCAAGGCGGGCCTGCTGGCGACGCGCCTGTCGGCATCGCTCACGAAGAATCTTTCGCGGGACTGGACGGTGTACCTCTTCGCGCGTGCCGACACCGTGGCCGGCGCCGCCAACCGCCACAGCCCGCTGGTGAGCCGGACGACCGGGTTCACCGCCGGGGCAGGGCTGTCATGGACCTGGCTGCGCTCGTCGGAGGCGGCGAGCGACTGACGCCGAGGGCTACAGCCGCCTGCGCCGCGGCACCACCTGCAGCTGCACCTGCAACTGGGTCGCCTGGGCGCCGGCATTCACCGAACGCACCGGCAGGTCCACCAGCTGGTCCGCTTGCCACACGCGTACTTGCGCCGCGCCGTTGGGCACGTCGTTGAAGACGACCCGGCCGTCCGGCCCCGTGCGGTCGGTCCAGGGCGAGTCGGTGACGAACACGTGGCCGCGCATCGACGCATGCAGGTGGCAGCCGAGGAGGATCGCGCCCTTCTCGGTCATCGTCACCTCCGCCGACTGGGCCGCCTGGCCGTCTTTCTTGCCCGCCAGCCGCAGCTCGAAGCCGTCGGACGTGCTGGCCGTGAACTGCGCCATGCCCGCCGCCGAGCCGCGCACGTGGTGCTCCCAGGGGTCGTTGTTGACGAAGGTGAGGCGCGCGCCGACCGGCACCAGCGTGACGGCCGGCGTGAACCGCATGCCCGTCTGGGCAATGACCGCCTGCGCCGCCAGCGGTGGCCGTCCGGCCCCCGGGGCGGCCGGCGTGATGACCACCACGGCATCGGCCACGGGGTTGCCCTCCCGGTCGACGACGCTCACCGTCACGGTGGCAGCCTGGGCGGCCGCCGCGGCCCCCAGGCACAGCACAGCGGCGAAAGCGCGCCAACGGGCCTGCGTGGCCATCAGGGTTCCAGCGCGATGGCGCGGACCGCCTCGCCACCACCGACGGTGCCCAGCGAGGTGGCCATGCCGGTGTTCAGGTCGATGGTGACCCAGCGGCTGGAACCGGTGCCGTTGTCCAGCGCGGCGAAGGCGACATCGCTCACCGCCTGGATGTCGAAAGCGGCCGTGCGGAACGGCATGCGCAGGCTGCCCACGGTGAACAGCGACCCGGTGTTGGGCGAGACGGCGGGCGTCGCACCTTCACGGCTGCCCTGCGTGACCAGCGTGCCGGACGCCGCGTCGAGCGCGTAGTTGGTGGTGATGCGGGGGTTGGCCTTGTTGTAGCTGTAGGCCGCGCCGACCACGGAGGGCGTCTTGCCTGCCCCCGCGTCGCCGGCGGCGTAGGCCAGCTTGCCGTCGATCTGGACGCCCGCGGTGTCGGCATTGGAATCCACCACCGCGCCTGTGTCCGGGTGCAGCCGCAGGTTCTGGCCGCTGTTGCTGACGACCCGGATGCGATCGACCGTGGGGTTGAAATCGAACCCGATCTCGGTACCCTCCAGGCGGACGGCGAAAGGCTCGCCCACCGGCTTGGCCACCGCGGTGTCTTCGTCCAGCGTGTAGAGCCGGCCGGAGCTGCCGATCGCGTAGAGCATGTCCTTGGCCACGCGGTAGTCGATGCCCAGCACCTGCTCGCCCGGCTGCAGGCCGGTGATGGCCTTGGAGGACAGGATGCGGCCCGGCTGGCCGGCATTGAACTTGATCAGGCGGTTCGACATCGTGACGGCGACGGCCTTTTCGGCGCGCGCCGGGGCTTCGGCCGGTGCCGGGGCGGCGGCCATGTTGGCGCAACCGGCCAGCGTGGCCAGGGCCGCGACGGCCAGGAGGGAGGAGGTCAGTTTCTTCATGGGGGGCGATCCTTCTGATGGAGTGGCGTTTGGAGTACGCAGCCCATGGCGAATTGGATTCAAGTCCGCGGCATTGAGGATTCACCCGGCAGGCTCGTCGTATTCGATGAACATCCTGCCGCCGGGCGCCAGCAACCTCTTGAGCGCTTCCCGCGCCCGAGGATCGCGTTCAAACAGCGCGACGCGCGCCGCCAGGATCTTGGTGAAGCGCCGCGCGCCGAGATCGACGGATTCGAAATCCGCGCAGATGAACTCGGCCCTTCCGGCTTCGACGTGGCGCGCGTTCCTGCGGGTGGCCGCCGCGATCATCTTGGCGGACCGGTCCACGGCCACGAGGTGGCCGGACCGCAGTGATTCGCAAATCAAGGAAGCCGCAATCCCGTGCCCGCAGCCGATTTCGAGGACCTTGTCATCCGGCTGGATCTTCATGCGCTGGACGATGCGGCCGAGGCGGTCATTCATGGTGCGGCACGCTCCTGCGCCGTCTCGCTCCACCAATCCCCCAACGCATCGATCAATGGCAGCAGCCGCAGCCCCGCCGGGGTGAGCGTGTACTCGACACGAGAGGGGTAGCCCGCATAGGCCATGCGCGACACGATGCCCGCCTGCTCCAGCTTGCGCAGCTCCAGGGTGAGCATGCGGTGCGAGATGGTGGGGTTGTCGCGCTGCAGCTCGCTGAAGCGCTTGGTGCCGTCTTGCAGGTAGTAGAGGAGCAGGGTGGGCCAGCGCCCGCTGAGCAGCACCATGGCCTCTTCGATCGGGCATTCGGAAACGGCGGATTTCATGCGCGCGGAACCTCGGCAATAAAAGCTCGGTGACAAAAAAGTGCGTCATTGACCCTGCGGAATGCGCCTTGCACATTGGCGGATCGCAAATCACTTTAATGCAATGCAGGAACACGCAATGACAGCAGCAACACCGATTCTTCTCTACGGTTTCCCCGCCGGCAGCTCCATGGGCCTGGTGGCCGCGCTCGAATGGCTGGGGCAGCCCTACCGCCTTTGCCGCGTCGACATGCTGGGCGAGATGCGCGACGCCACTTATGCACGCGTGAACGCCCGGCATGAGACACCGGTGCTCATCACCGGCGATGGGCGCCCGCTCACCGAGACGCTGGCCATCGCCGCCTGGCTGGAGGCACGAGACGAGGCGCGCCGCATCAGCTTCGCCCCGCGCACGCCGCAGGCCGACCGCATGCACCAGCTGATGGCCTTCATCAACACCGGCTTCACGGGCGCCTTCAGTCCGCTGTGGACGGCCATGGAGATGGACCCGCCGGACCCGGCCTTCCAGGCCGCGCTGCGCCGGCATGGCCGCGAAGCCGTGATCGAACGCCACGACAAGCTGGAGGCGATGGTCGGTGACGGCCCGTATCTGGTCGGCGATCGGCCTACGCTGGCGGACGGCGCGTTCATCGGCGTGGCGCGTTGGCTGGACCTCCACGAAGTGGCCGACAAGGCGCGCTGGCCGCGGCTGGCCGCGCTGCGTGCCCGGCTGGAGGCTGACGAGGCGGTGCGCTTTGCGCTGGCCATGGAGGACGGCGAGCAGCCGGCGGGCAGTGGTGCGCTGGTGGGGCAGGTGCCGCTGCGGGAGGTGATTGCGGCGCAGGCTGGTTGACGCTTCGCTACCTCAGCAGTTCGATACCGTTGTTGCAGGCTGGGGGCTTGCGTGTGACTGCGACTGCGCCGAAGGTGGAGGCATCCAGACCAAGAGGAGCAGGATGCCACCGCATCGCCAGGATGATCGCGAGCATGGGCCGGAATCGACGGGCAGCTTCGTGCACCGGTTGCTGCGTCGCGTTCGCGCCAAGGGTCCGCCGCCAGAGGAGCCGCAACCCGCCAAGCGAGAAGTCCTGCCGCCTTCTGGCCAGCGCAGTGGCACCGGCGCGGCCAGTGCCGAGCCTTTTCTCAAGGAGGAGCGGGATTCGCGGCCGACGCCGCTGGAGTGAGGGCCGTCTACAGCACCACCGCTTCCGTCAATCCCGTGTAGTCACCCAGGATCTTGCGGTGCGTGTTGGGCGGGCCGGGATAGATGGAGTACTTGAATCCGATCTCCCGCGCATCCACGATGCGAAACGGCGCCTTGCCCAGGTGCGGAGCGATCGCCAGCGTGTAGCAGATCGGTCCGGTGGTGCGATAGACACCCATGGCGCCGACGCCGTGGAAACCGGCGTCATAGCTGCGGATGTTGAACAGCGCGCGATTGACCACGTGCGCAAGGAAAGGGTGCCCCGGCGCGGCGACGATATGCCACTGCTGGAATTCGCCGCCGGGGATGGTCGTGAGCTCCGGGTGCAACCCGTAGCTTTGGAACTCATCCCCCAGCTTGTTGTGCCACTGCGCCAACAGGAAGTGGTCGGTCGCCTGCAGCACTTCGTCCAGCGGCTTCATGGCGGTGGACTTGATGTCGAGATACACGCCCCCGCACTGGTGCACCAGCAGGTACTTGAACAGATCCGCCCTGGCGACGCCATACGCCGGGTTGATCTTTCGGAACGCTCCGACCACATCCGCGCTGTAGTGGGTGCTGATGAAATCGTCCATCTCCAGGTTTTCGTAGAGCCGATGCTCCCAGCTGGGGTTGAGCGTGCGCATGCGCTCGATGTTGGCCACCAATTCGCCGGGCAGCGCGCGCTTGTCCTTGCACGTCTGGTGGATGATGCGGGGAATGGGCATGGGGGCTTCCATGGTGATCGTTCCCTGATTGTTGCGTAAGCCCGCCGGCGCGAAAGCGCTTGGACGGCGAGCGGACGGCTTCAGGCAAGCCATAGCTTGACCCCGGCAGAATCCAGCATGCCCGCCAAGACCCCCCGCACCGACCCCGGCCTCGTCCCCACCCACACCACCGCCGCCGCATCCTCCATCGCCCGCTGGATCACCCAGCACCACGGGATGGACGTGCAGCAATGCCACCTGATCCGCCGCGGCCTCAACGACAACTACGCGCTGCGGCTGGCCGACGGCACCCGCCACGTGGCGCGGCTCTACGCGATCCGCCCGCGTGGGCCATTCAATATCGACTATGAGACTGCGCTGCTGGCGCACCTGCAGGCCAAGGGCTGCGGCGTGGCGGCGTCGGTGCCAACTGCGGACGGCCGGGCGTCCGTGGAACTGCAGTTCCCGGAAGGCCGGCGGGCGCTGGTGCTTTTCCAGCATGCCGAAGGCGCCGTCCCCGAGGCGGCGGAGGACTTCGAGCTGACCGGCCGCGCGCTGGCGGAGATCCACACCGCCGCACGCGACTACGCGGGCCCGCCCAGCCGCTACACGCTGGACGGCCATCACCTCGCCGGCCGCACTCGCGACTGGATGACGGAGCACCCCAGCTTCGTGGCCGACACCGAAGTGGCCGCAGCCTACCGCGAGGTGATCGATGGACTGCTTCGGCAACTGGCCGAGGTGGAGCACCGCCTCACCCGCGTGGCCTGCCACGGCGACACGCACGGGTACAACAACCATGTTCACGGCGAACAAAGCGCCAGGAAATCGGTGTTCTTCGACTTCGACGACGCCGGCCCGGGCTTCCTCGCCTACGACTTGTGCGTGCTGCTATGGAGCGGCATGGTGCGCAAGGGCCTCAAGGCGCCGGACGACCAGCTGCGCGAGCGCTGGCCGCTGTACCTGCGCGGCTACCGCGCGGGTGCCGAGGTGGGCGAGCACGACCTGGCGGCGCTGCCGCTCTTCGTGCAGCTGCGCCACTTGTGGAACACGGGCGAGGCGCTCGGGCGCGTGCACCATTGGGGAACGAGTTCGGCGCCGGTGGAGTGGTTGAAGAAGCAGGGGGAGGTGTTTGCGGCTTGGGGGAAGGTGGAGCTGCCGGCGTGACCGTAGAAGAAAAGCTATTCTGGCGAAAAACTTTGAAAATCGCTAAGATAATGGCACATGGCAAACCGCACATCCTCCTTGCTCCCCGCGACGGAGCGGCGCCTGCGCGAGCTCGGTGAACGGCTGCGGCTTGCCCGCTTGCGCCGCAAGCTCACCGCCGCGCACCTGGCCGAAAGGGCGGGCATGGCACCGATGACGCTGCGCGGCATCGAGCGGGGCACACCTGGCGCGACGCTCGGCGCCTACGCAGCTGTGATGCAGGTGCTGGGGCTGGATGCGGACATCGACCTGCTGGGTGCGCAAGATCCGTTGGGGCGCGAGCTGCAAGACAGCCGCCTGGGCCAGCGAGCGACGCCGGCCGCCGCCGCACGCGTGAAGCACCCCGCCGCGGAGCTCCACCACCCACCGGGAGCGCGCGCCGCGCCGGCTCGCCGGCGGTCCGCCCCGCCCGAAGGGCACGCGTCGGAAGACCTGGCCAGGCTCGTCGCGCCCAAGCCCGTCCGCGGCAAGGGCCGTTGATGGCGCAAAGGGTGCTGGTGTTCGCCGACTGGCAGGGCCTGGGCAGCCCCCGCCTGTTGGGAACACTGCACGCCCGCGCCGGCAGCGGCCGCGAGGTCTTCGAGTTCGCGTTCGCGGCGGCTGCACTGGCGGACCGTGCCTTGACAGGTGTCCGGCTTGACCCGCACCTGGCCGCCTTCGCCGGCCCGCAGCATGCGCACCGCGAAGCCGCGAACTTCGGCGCCTTCTCCGACGCCAGCCCCGACCGCTGGGGCCGCCTGCTCATGCGCCGCCGGCTCGAGAGACTGCAGCGCACCGGAGCCGTTGCACGCGACTATCGCCTGCGCGAATCCGACTACCTGCTGGGCGTGCACGACGCCTTCCGCGCGGGCGCACTGCGCTTCAAGTTGGAGGAGACAGACCCCTTCCTGGACAACCAGCACGATGTGGCCGCGCCGCCTTTCGTTCGCCTGCGCGAACTCGAAGCCGCCGCACAGGCGCTGGAAGACGAGCGCGGCGTGCCCGACGCCAGCCGCATCGATGCCTGGCTGCGCATGCTCGTCGCGCCCGGCGGCTCACTGGGCGGCGCGCGGCCCAAGGCAAGCGTGGCTGACGAGAACGGCCACCTGTGGATCGCGAAATTCCCCAGCGTGCAGGACGCGCACGACGTGGGCGCCTGGGAACTCGTCGTGCACGCGTTGGCGCAGGCGGCTGGCATTGCCGTGGCGCCGGCATGGGCGCGCAAGTTCGGCGGTGGTGGCCACACGTTCGCCGTGAAGCGCTTCGACCGCACAGCGGGCGGCGAAAGGCTGCATTTCGCCTCCGCCATGACGCTCACCGGCCGGCGCGACGGCGAAGGCGCGGCCACCGGCGCCAGCTACCTGGAACTGGCCCGCGTGCTGATGGAGCACGGCGCGCAGCCAGCGGCCGACCTGCGGCAGCTGTGGTCCCGCATCGTCTTCAACCTGCTTGTTTCCAATACCGACGACCACCTGCGCAACCATGGCTTCCTGCTCATTCCGGGCAAGGGCTGGCGGCTGGCGGAGGCGTACGACATGAACCCGGTGCCCGACGCCGGCGGCCTGAGCCTGAACATCAGCGAGACGGACAATGCGCGCGATCTTGAGTTGGCGCGAAGCGTGGCCGGCGTCTTCCGCGTGAAGCCGGGGGAAGCCGAGGCCATCATCGCGCGGCTCAGGGCGGTGGTGGTGCAGTGGGCGGTGCTGGCGAAGCGGTTGGGGATTGCAGCCAGGGAGCAGGACCGGATGGCGGGCGCGTTTACGTTGGCTTGATCCCGCAGAGGCATCGCCTGTTCAACTGCCTCCACAGAAGCCCACAGATCTGGCCACTTCGGTGCGCGCGGCCGGCTTGGGCATCTCAAAGCTTCCCGACCACGAACTCTCGCAAAGCTGGAACCGAAGTTGCCGCCGCGCCTGAGGCGTGTCGCTCACCTTGATGGCCGCTTCGGCCTTTGCCTTCATCGCTTCGTCGTTGAGCGCCTGGGCCACGATCAGGCGATCGATCTCGTGCAGGAGGAAGGGCCCATCCGGCCGCCCGGCCCACGCGCCTTCGCGGCGGCTCGTCTCGTAGGTGGACCAAGCGCCCCGCAAGGCTGCCTGGTCGCGTTGCACCAGGTGCGCCCAGGACAGCGCTTCGTGCAGCCTCTGATTGGCGTGTTGCCAGCTGATGGAAACTTTCGCAGGCAAGCGCGCGGTTGCATGCTGCAGCAGCTGGACGGCCTCCCCCGGCCGATGCAGGCTGATCAGGTACCAGGCCAGGTTGATCTCCGCCTCCGTACGTTGCACACGCGTGCGGAGCGCGTCGCCGCTGCGGTCGGCCGGCGATGGGATCACATGCGCATCGACGATGCGACGCAAAACCGCCTCGGCTTGGGCCGCCTGGCCGTTGCGGTCATAGGCGCGCGCGAGCGCGGACTGCGCGGACTGCATTCCCTGCGCATCGGACTCGGCGCTCTTGCGGTGCGCCACGGCTTGTTCCAGTTGCGCGACTTCGTCCCCTGCCGTGGCGGCGCCCAGCGCCAGGTTTTCCTTGACGCGGGCCAGCAGAAGCAACGCACGGCGATCCGTGGTGCCTTCCTGTTCCTGCACCACTTGCCGCAGGCGTGTTTGCGCGGACTCGCCGTCTTCGATGGCGGACAGCTGGAACAGGGCTTCCGCGCGTTCCACGTCTCCCGAGGGCCGCTTCTCGGCCTCTGTCCAGGCCGCTTGCAGGTAGCGCCGCCGGCGCTCCTCTTCGTACTCGTCGTGAGCCTGTTCCGCGGCGCGCAGCAGCACGTGCAGGCGCTGCGCAGGCGCCACGGAGGCGACGTTCTCAGCCTCCGGGTACCAGTCCCGCCGCGCGGGGGGCGCTTCCCGCGAAGGGCCACGGTCGATATCGTCCGCCACATAGGACTGGCGCATCCCGAACAACAGGGCCGCCGTCTGCCAGCCCCCCGAGACTTGCAGTGCCAGCACGAGCGGGCCGAACAGGCACAGCAGATACACCGCCATCCCGCAGACCGATTCGAAGAAGCGTGCCTGGCGCCCCTGGAGTTCGGGCATCAATGACGTCGCGATCGACTGGCGGGCCAATGCGTCCCAGCGCGCGAAAGCGGGCCGCTGCAACGCGCCGAAAATGCGTTCCATGGCCGCGCGTTCCGTGATGGTCTCGCCCGCCTTGCGCTCGATGGAGCGGTCGACCCGCATGACCCGCCACTGGTGCGGCAGCGAAAGTCCCACCAGCGCGCCCACCACGAGCAGCACGACATCGTCCAGGCGGGCGCCCGCACCCAGCAGCACCAGCACACCCAGCACGGCGAAGCCGAAGCGCGCCGCCGGCAGTCGTGCGAAGAGAAGGGTCTCGACGATGCGTCCACCGTCCAATGGGGACACAGGCAGCAGGTTCAGGTAGTTGATGATCAGGCAGGCGATGAGGAACTCGATGAACCACGGGGAGGGCACGAACGTGCCGGTGACCATGCCCGCCAGTCCGGCACTGGCCAGCAGGATGCCCGGCACTGGCCCGGCCAGGTAGACGAGCAATTTTTCCCAGGGGCCCGCGGTGGGCTTCTCTCCACTGGCCAGCCCGCCCAGGCCAGGCACGAAGAACACCGACAGGTTGCCGAACCTCAGGAACTTCATCGCCAGGAAGTGGCCGCCTTCGTGCAGTGCAATCACGGCCAGCAGGATGGGCAGGAAAGTCCAACTGATCCAGAGGCTTCCGATGCCCAGGAACAGCAAGGCGCTGAGCGCGAACATCTGCCACTTGCGGCGGGTGGACCAGCGCAGTGACCGTTGCAGCGCGAGCTGCTTCTCGTACTTGTCGACTTCGGCCTGCAGGCGCTCCTCCAGATTGCCTGGTGCCACGGGATCGACCGGCGCCGGCGCCAGCGCTGCGCGCACACGATTGACTCGACGTTGGCCGAGGTTCCAGCGGACCACATAGCGCAGGGCTGCGCCCCAGCGCAAGAACCAGTGCGGGCCTTCGCGCCGCACGAGGCCCAGGCGCTCCGCGTGGGCCACTTGCGAGTCGGTGGCCAGCTTGTCGGCCGCGTAGAAGGCCGGGCCATCCCTGACGATCGCTTCGCCCGCTGCTTCCACGCGTCGCTGGTCACCGGCCAGGCCTCCTGCCAGGTGGGCAGGTAGGGGTCGTGCACGTCGGCGTTCGGGAAGGGGATGATGGACTCGTGCGCCCGGCAGTTGTAAGTCACCATGACGGGACCATTCGCCACCAGCGACACGAACGTGAGCTTGCAGGGCTCCGGGTCCCCGACCAGGGAGGACTGGCTGACCATCGCATGCGTGCGTTGATCAGAGTGCTGGTAGATGTCTGCAAAGTGCAGGGCGTCGCCCTCGGCCACGGCCGCATGCGCTTGCGCTGTGGTGTACCGGAATTCGAACCCCAAGGCCTCGAGCGCCGGCCGGGCCGTGTCGAGTGCCGTGCGCGTGGGCGGCGGAACTTCGCCTGGATCAGCGACGCGCAAGGCGACCTGGCGCAACGCCAGGCGTGTGAGCCGGCTGGCCGCCAGCAGGACTTGAACGCCGATCAAGACCGCCAGCCCCGCGACCAGCCCAACCACCGCGTAGACGATCACAAGCATGCGCAGACCTCAGCGAATGGAGCCCAGCAAGCTCGCCCAATTCGCGAGCCAGTGCCGGAAGTCGTCGTAGCGCGTGACGATGCCGTTCTCGTATTGCAGGACGCTACCCGCGGGCAGGTGTTCGCCGGCACCGGCCAGCAGGACCACCGCGAACCCATCCTCGCGAACCGGCACGATCGGCACCATCATGTCCATGGCAGCCGGGCGCACGAAGGTTTGCGCATCGTTGTTCATCAAGGCGAGCAGGTTGTCCGGCGGCAGCACCATCAATTGGCCTTCGCGTCCCGAGTCGTTGCCATGCTCCTTCCAGAAGGCCTGGATCACCTGCGAGGGGGCAGGCGCATGGTCAGCGCCCAGCTTCAGCTCCGCCAAGGCCAGCACGGGCGCTGGGAAGTCTTCGGATGAGGCGAAGCCGTCGCAATGCGTGTAGAAGTCCGCCAGGTCCGTTGGCAGGCGCTTGTCAGCGGCCAGGGTTTGGGCATCCGCGCGCGCGACGCGCGCCTGGCCGCGCCACGGCGCGTGTTCGGAATGCATGCCGGCGAGGCACTGCTCGATGAACTGGGGCATGGGCAGCGCCCGCAAATCCTGCGCGGCGATGCGCTGGTTTTTCACGGTCTTGGCAACGTGCGTCACCACCTTGCCGACGCGAAAAATGTCGAGCAGACCCATGGCCCGTCCCTCTCCTGTTTGTAAGTCCAATGTTATACAACATGGATGAGCAAGGGAGCGGCGGAATGCTCAATGAGACCCGGAACCTAGTGGCGGGACCACTTTGGAGACGATGTAGCGATTGGTGGCGCGAAACCCTCGGCGCCTTGCCAGGCCGGCCAGATTCTCAAGTGGCGAGGGTACGCAAAGTCTCCTCCGATCCGACGATCCAGAGCTTGGGTTGCTGCAGCACTCGCGTCAGGAAAGCATTGTCCTTCCTCACACGCTTCATAAACTCCGCCCTGGTGTAGACCGTGGGGTTGACCGGCCGGCCCAGCGAGATCGCTGCCGGCTCCAGGGCGCCGAACAAATCGGCGTAGCCCAGCGCGTCGCTCACGACCATGACGTCGATG
Source organism: Caenimonas sedimenti (assembly GCF_007833165.1). Lineage (GTDB taxonomy): Bacteria > Pseudomonadota > Gammaproteobacteria > Burkholderiales > Burkholderiaceae_C > Ramlibacter > Ramlibacter sedimenti. Next base: position 162,075 of record NZ_VOBQ01000015.1, read on the forward strand.
TCGCTTGCGGCTGTGTCTTCCTGCCTGGCGATCGAGCCGAAGATGAAGGCGCAAGCGATCTGTTCCAGCACGGGTGTCAGCGCTTGGCGGATCACGTCCGCGAGGCCGAAGGTCTTGAGAACCAGCCCGCGCAGCTCATTGAAGACGGGTGCGGAGGCGTTGGCTTGGTAGTGGCGTTGATTCCCCTGCGCGCGCACGGTGAGCAGGCCAGCGGCTGTGAGGTCGGCCAGTTCGCGCTGCACGGCTCCCCGGCCGGATTGGGCGAGGGCCATCACCTCGCTCGCGAAGAAGCTTCGGTCCGGTTGGCCGAAGAAAAGCGCCAGCACGCGCTGCCGCACGCGTGGGAAGAGTGCGTCCGCCAGACTGATGGCTTCGGGAGGCGTACCCATAACGGGGCTGATAATACCCGAATTGGGTACTTCGTGTGTGGCCTCCTGGTGCCCTACGAGCATGGCTGGTCGAGGGCCCACAAACGACGGCTTGAGGTCCTACTTGGCGATGTCGTCTACGACGTCCCCCGAAAACCCGCTTTCCACCCGGAAGTCGCCTGGCTGCACGACGAGTTTCGGGAACGTTGTCGGCGGCTTGACCCCGAACCACGAGCAAAGGACTTCGACCCTGAGTTTTCCAGCGTGCGCGACCGGCCCTTGTTCTGAGTCGGCCAGCTGGAACGTCCCAGTGATTTCCCGACTTCCGCGGTATGTCGCACCCTTGACATGAATCACGGTGGCATTCTGAACCGGGCGCCACGCTTGTGGTCTTGCCTGGGGATGTGTCTTGGGCGTCTTGCCGTCAGCCCACTGCGGATAGGGTGTCATGGAGTCTCCTGAATCAGCGCCTTGGGGACGCAAGGGTTCGTTCACTATGGGTGGAGCAACACAGCTGGCCGGCGTGGGCACCGTTCGTGAAGTGAACGCATCACGCCGTGCTCCGAAAAGGGGATCAATGGCGTCGACGAACCGCCGATAGCGCTCCGATTGCGAGACCGTCAGTCTCGCTTCCTGGCTCTGAAAATTGCCGCTGCCGATCAAGTACAGAAGGCGATCGATCCCCACCGGAGCTATTCCGCTGGCCTGTGCCAACCGCTGGACGTCCTCAATACAACGCCACAATCCACCCTCGTCAGGCCAACCACGGTGCAGTTGATATTCGTAGTTGGAACCCATGTGAGCGCCGGGTCGACCTTCGGCGTAGCGCAGCTGCAGTTGTTCGAGCTGTTTCGCGTCAAGAGTGGAAATGGCATCGCTGCCAATACCGAGGTTCGCCGCACGCCCCGTGGCGTAAAGCATGAGCCGAAGGACGTGCATGTCAGGCTTGACGAACCAACCGACGTGACAGTTGCCCAGATCTTCGAACCGTTGCCGGACTGAACGGCCATCAGGTGCGAATGCCGAGAGCTGCGAGTCTTTGAGGAAGTTCATGCCCACGGCCACACCCACTTGGGGAAAGTCGATGATCTCGCGCAGCTTGTTCTGAGGAAATGGGTTCGGAACAACGGCGTCGTGCCGGTGCATGAAGGGGGAATGGAAGTTTGCCGCTTGTCCGCCGTAGTGCGGCTCGTTCAGCAGCCGCACAAACTGCACGACACTCTGCATGAGTCGAGGCAACATCAGTCCTCTTTGCAGAACCGCACCGTCAGCCAATTGTTGAATCTCCCGCCGGTAGACGGGATTCCGATCAGTTCGACCGACCAGCTGTTCGCCCGTTTCATCGAGGTAGGCGGCGCAATGGCGAGCGAGGGCACGCAGTTCCATCGGACGGACAGCATTCTGGTGAATGAAATGCCTCGTGCCAGCGGCAATCATTTGGGCAAACGCCTGTGCATTCGGGCCGCGGGCCCCCGAGTTCAGCAGATTGGCGGCATAGACGTAAATCAGATCCCGGGTGCTCTGGTGCGGTGACGGCGCACCGGGGTAACCATGACCGATCACCCAATCCAACAGCGATTCTTCGGTTTGCCCCTCATATCGCGGATCGTCGTGAAGGATGCTGAGCACCAGATTGACGAGCGTTTGCCACATCTTTACTCCTGAGTCTTCGTAGCTTCTGGCGTCACGCCAACAGATGGGCATCTTCCTGAGAATCCAGACAACCGTCAATCAGGATGCGTCTGCGACGTCCAGCGATTCCACGCCTCGCAGACCATCACCATCGCCAGCGTATCCAATTCGCAATACCTGAGCAACGCCGCTTCGATCGAATGCCGCTCCTGTGGCGCGAGATCCTCGAACTGCAATCTGGCATAGGCTGCCATCGCCGCGCCGCCCTGTCTGAGTTCCAGGTCTTCGTCCGCCTCCAGCGCATCGATCGCCTCACGTGTCACGTCCTTGAACACCGGCGGCAGCATGCAGTACGGATCCACCACAGCCCCGTCCACCTCATGCCACCAGGCCTGATCCACGAAGTTGAGGCTGGGTATCCCGCCCTTTGCCCCGTAGATCGGACTTGCGTACCGCGACTGCAGATATTCGGAGGCCTGCATCACCGCCGGCAGCACCTTCTTGATCGAGCTGCTCCCTTTGGTTGCAGGATGGAAGAAGGCTTTCTCGGCAAGTCGGCAAAGATCGACCATGGCACGGTGCCCGACCTCGGCGCCAGGGTTGTCATGCGGGTTCTTCGCTGAGTCCTTCGGGATCTTTCTGGTCGTCAGGCTGCGAATAAAGATGGCCAGTTCGGCAATGTCAGGCGGCGGCGAGGCATCCTGCTCCAGCTCCTCGAGAATCGCGTTGAGCGTCGTGTTCTCATGGGGGGACCACATGAACACAGTTCCCGTGGTCCCCAGTGCGGCCCGCAGGGCTCGCACGAAGTCGTAGTTTGGCTTCCTGCCCGGGGTGGTGCTGAGGAACTGGGTTCGGTGCTCGACTTCCCCGTCGTGGTCGATCACATGATGGGAGAACTGGAACGCGATATTTTCATACGGCCTTTGGCCCGCGAAAAACGGGATCGCAACACGAGATGTCTCAAAGTCGATGAAGTGCAACGGGTGCACCCATCTGGTCATCTCCTTTCGCATCAGGGCGGTGTCGATGAAGAAGTCCGGCCCGCCAGGCCATTGCCCCGTCACCTGCATCGCCTGTCGGCGGCCCCGCGTCAGACCATCTGCACTGTCCCCCAGGTCACCCGGGTTGCCCAAGGCATCGAGCGGAACATCGGCCAGTCGCAGCACGCCACGCTCGATCAATGCCTGCCTGCCACGGAAGCTCCACAGGTCCAACACGGTGCCCCGAGCGATGTCGGCTGTACTGAGTCCGCCGGCCTCGCGCCAACATTCGTGCAGTCCGCTGCGTAGATCCGTGTCACGCGTGCCTGGCGGTTCCGCGCGGAATTCGCATTTCGCGCACTGGGCGCCGATGGCCGGGCGGATACGCTCGTCCGCGCGGTAGCGTTCCGCCCAAGTGGCTGCGAGTTCGGCGAGCGTTCCCGTCACCCCGGGCGCGTCGATCAGGGCGCCAAGGATCTCGTCAACCAGGTCGTCCACGTTCACGCACGTCAAGACTGGTGTGCCGATCGAACGCTCGTCCGTGCCCGGGGCCGCCGTCACCTGGGGTCGCCCTTGCGCACGGCGGATCCTGAAGCGCTGGTTCAGCCCGTCGATCGAGCAAGCCTTGGACTTGTCAATGAGCATCAGGAAGCTGCTGGGCTGCAAGTGCGGGTAAGCCAGGCCCAGCACGTAGTGTTGAAACGCCACATCCTGCAGGTAGGGGCGCATCTCGCCCTGGATGTGGCCTCGTTCGCCGCGGAATCCCCGGTGTGCCGTGGAATCAAATGACTTGGCCTTCACCTCGATCAGCTCGATGCGTGTCCCGTTCTTGCGCAGCACGTCGACCCGCACGAACAGATTGCCGTGGCGTATGGCGGCCTCGAACAGGGTGACGCTGTCTCGCTCCAGCATGCGCTCGGTCTCCGTGACCTGTTCGTCGTGGCTCGTTTGGATGATTTCGATGCCTTCGGGAAACATCAGCTTGGCGAGTTCCCCAACCTGAAAGCCCCCTTCCGCCAGCGCCTGCAGAAATTCGTCATCGAGATTGCCATCGGCGTACAAGTCCTTCTTGCCCGTATAGAACAGTTTGGTCGGGCAATCGAGTGCCAGCTTGAAGCGGGACTTGGTGAGATAGCGGGGCGGCTGTTCGCTGGGCATGCGTTTCCTCGATCCACCTAGTGTGCTGGCAAGCGGCGACAAAATCTATCGCGCCCGAGGGTTGGCGAAATTGAGCGTCCATGCCAGTTCGTCGAGAATCGGACAAGCTCTCGACGACTTGGCCCATGAAACTGGACGTTCTTCTCAACATGCTGGAGGTGCTTCCGCTGCACCCGGCCGAAGCCCTCGCCGTGCAGGAAGTCTGTGATCGGTACTACCGGCGCTTCCCGCCGGCCGCCGGCTTGCGGCCTGAATCCCTTCGCACGAACATCCGTCGCTACCTGCAATCGATGCGGGACGATCGACTGGTGGCCGTGGTGGAAGCCGACCACGCGAGATCCGAGCCGGGCTACTACATCCGGGCGGCATCGATCCCCAGCCACTTCATGAACAGCAAGGTGGCGCTTGGCTTGCTCTGGAGCCGTCGCCTGCTCGCACCGCTGGTGCCCGCGCTGGCCGACGCAGAGCCGGCGCAACTGGCCGACGCCGCGAGCTTGTCGGAAAGCGAGCGCATCCTGCTTCGTCGCGTCCGCATCGTTCCCGACGGCGTCGGGCGCCTCGATGCCGCCATCCACCCCGGGCACTTGCGGAGTGCGGCCGATGCCTTGCAGAGTGGCCACATGATCGAGCTGCGGTATGACTCCCGTTCCGGGGGGCCGCAGGTGCACCGCCTGAGCGTCCTTGGCCTGGCCGCGAAGGACGGCACGATCTATCTGGTGGGGACAACGGGAATGGAAGCGCCGCCTCGGCACTACGCGCTCCATCGAGTCCGAGGCATCGAACTCCTGAAGGAGCGGGCCGATCTTCGGCCCGATTTCGACATCGACGACTACGTCTCGCAGCATCACCAGTTCTCGCACAAGCTGGAGGCCGGTTCCGCGGCGATCAGGCTGGAACTGCTTGTGCACCGCGATGCGCTGTTCCATTTCATCGAGCGACCTTTGATGGGCCAGGACCCCATCGACGAGGCAGCCTTGTCCGTGGACGGGGACTGGGTACCGGTCACCGCCACGGTGCCGGACACGGTGCAACTGGCCCCATTTCTCTGGAGCCATGCCGGCTGGGTGCGCGTCCAGGGGCCGCCAACGATCAGGAAGCGCGTGAGCGAGGGCCTGCGCGCGGCCGCACTGCTCTATTCTGCGGACCCGGTCTAGCGCGGACCGGCCGCAACGCGGCATCATCGGCTCGGCTTCCGGTGCCACCAGTCGCGAACGTCACGCGCGATCATGATGGCCAGCAAGACCTGCAGGACTGCCCAGAGAACGGCGACGACCAGGCAGAAGGCTTCGACCAGCAACCATCCCGGGAATCCCAGGGTATCGATCGGATGCCACTTGGTGGAGTCCCGCAAGTATCGGGTGCGCAGGCTGTCGCGCACCTCGACCACCACCTCCGTCGCCTTCACGGCGAGCCAGACACCACCGAATATGGCGGCAACCGTCAGCCCCGCAATCGCCAAACCGCTCAGTGCATTCATCGTTGCTCCTTCCCGCTGGATGCAGGCTTGGGGAGCGATCCTCGGTCCACATCACGACAAATGGTGTCCGCGCAGGTTGCGAAACTCCAACGATGCGCGACAGGCTTTGTCGCAACCGCCCCGGACACTCCTGCCTGTTCATTCACCAGCAAGGAGAACCATGCCCCAGACTATTCGCCGCGTTGCCGCCTCATCGGCCAGCCCCACTTGCGCAGGGACACCCCGCACCGAGGACGAGGCTGCGGAGGTCATGTGGGACCACTACCGCACTCACAAGCAGCAACTTGTTGGCAGCATCAGCGAGTCGCGCGCTTTCATCTTGGCGCAGCTGATGGCCGGCTTGCCGGTCGAAGACGTGTTCGCCCCCTTCGTGAAGCCGATCAATGTGGCGAAGTCGCTGGCGCTTCCCGCACGAACCCCCGCAAGAACCCACTGAACACCCCCGCCGCCTCCCCCATCCCCACCACCGGCTGCAAGATCCCCAGTGGCCGCATCGCCGGCAAGCCCGGCACAGGCAGCTCCACCAGCTCCCCGTTCTCCAACATCGGCCGTGCCAGCTGCACCGCGACCAGCAACAACAAGTCGCGCTGGCGCAGCAGCCACCACGTCATCGTCAGCGAATAGGACACCAGCGGATAGATGGCCGGCACCTCCGGCAGGCTCGCCGCGAACTCGTCGTGGTGCGCGCGGACGGCCGAACCGGCGGGCAGCACCAGCCAAACCTCCTTGGCCAGCCGCGCGGGCGAGATCTTCCGCACCTTGGCGAGTGGATGCGCCGCCCGGCAGACGGCAGCGATGCGGTCTTGCCGCAGCGGATGGAACTCCCAACCCGCGGGCATCGCCTGCGGCTGGCGGCACACCACCACGTCAACCTCGCCGCGCGCCACCGCCAACAACTGGTCTTCGCCCTCGGCTTCGCGCAACTGCACCTGGATGCGCGGATGCCGGTCCGCGAAGGCCGGCAGCGCCTGCACCAGCACGCCATGGATCGCGGCGGCGGAACCGATCATGCGCACCACGCCTTCGCCGCGCTGGCGATGCGCCAGCACCACGTCGGCGCTCTCGGCCACGCGCAGCAGCATCTGCCGCGCGGCCGGCAACAGGCCCACGCAGGCGGCAGTCGGCCGCACGCCGCGCGCATGGCGTTCGAACAACTTGACCTCAAGCAGGGCTTCGAGCGCCGCCAGGCTTTGCGTGACGGACGATTGCGTGAGGCCCACGACCTCGGCGGTGCGCTGCACGCTGCCCAGCTCGGCCAGCAGCAGCAGCACCTGCACGTGACGGAACTTGCCGCGCGCCAGCAGGCGGTTGAGCAAGGCGGTGGCGGAGGTGGGCTGCAAGGTATCGGAGAGTCTAATGGCTGACCCGCAGAATTAATTTGTCCCCGATAGCTCGCGCCGCCAAGATGCCGGCACCCAAGGACCGCCCGAGAACCCCCAAAAGGGCGGCTAAACCGGAGACAAGCCCATGCGAACCTTCATCGCCGCCGCGCTCGCGGCCTTCACCGCGCTGGCCGCGCCCGCTGCCCTGGCGCAAGCCGACTGGCCCGCGCGCCCTGTCAAGATCATCGTGCCGGCGCCCGCCGCGGGCCCGTTCGATCGCATCATCCGCCCGCTGGCGCAGCACATGGCTGGCACGCTCAAGCAGTCGGTGATCGTGGAGAACCGGCCCAGCGCCGGCAACATCGTGGGCACGCAGGCCGGCGCCACCGCGCCTGCCGACGGCTACACGCTCACCATGACCGGCATGCTCAACACCATCGCGCAGGGCATGTACGAGAACGTGCCGTTCGACATCGTGAAGGACTTCGCGCACATCGCCGCCATCGGCGAAGGCGCGCAATGGCTGGTGGCGCGGCCCGACGCGGGCTACGGCACCTTCGCCGACTTCGTGGCCGCCGCCAAGAAGGAGCCGGGCAAGATCAACTACGCCACCTCGGGCGCGGGCAGCACCGGCCACCTGGTGATGGAGCAGCTGCAGCACGCCGCCGGCGTGCAACTGACCCACGTGCCCTACAAGGGCGGCGCGCCCGCGCTGCAAGACGTGCTGGCCGGCGTGGTGCCGCTCACGGTGATTCCGCAGAATGCGGCGCTGATGCATGTGCAGAGCGGCAAGCTGAAGGTGCTGGCCGTCTCCAGCAAGGAGCGCAGCCCGGCGGCGCCGCAGGTGCCCACCTTCCAGGAGCTGGGTTATCCGCAGCTCACCATCAATTCCTGGGTCGGCCTCTCGGCGCCCAAGGGCACGCCCGCGCCCATCGTGCAGAAGGTCAACGCCGCCGTGCAGGCCGCGCTGCGCGACCCGGCGCTGCTGAAGCAACTGGAGTCCGAAGGCATGGTCACGCTGTCGGCCGGGCCGGAGCAATACACGCAACTGGTGCGCACCGACACCGAGCGCTGGGGCCAGCTGGTGAAAGCCCTCAACCTCAAGGCCAACTGAAGATGGCGTTCCTGCAAAACGGGGGGCGGCGCATCTACTGGGAACGCCACGGGGAGCCGCAAGACCCGGCCATCCTGTTCATGCACGGCGCCGGCTCCAATGCCGCCACCTGGTGGCAGCAGCTGCCGGCGTTCCAGGCGAGCGGTTTCACCTGCCTGACGATGGACATCCGCTGCTTCGGCCGCTCCGCCGCGCCGCTGGACGAGTTCACCTTCGAGCACATGGTGGCCGACGCGCTGGCCGTGCTGGATGCGGCCGAAGTGAAGAGCGCCGCGGTGGCCGGCCAGTCGCTGGGCGGCATGATCGCGCTGCGCATGGCCCTGCAGCACCCGGAGCGGGTGCGCGCCTTCATCTCCTGCGATTCATCGCTGGGCGTGGACCACCCGGGCGTGCTGGAGACGATCCGCAGCCGGCAGATCACCATGCAGGCCGCGAGCATCGAGCAGCGCTCGCTGGGGCCGTGGTTCCTGGCGAACCATCCGGACAAGGCCGCGCTGTATGCGCAGATCAATCACTTCAACCCGAGCGCGCACAGCGTGCCGGCGGCAGAGTGGGGTGGGGCGCTGGGGCGGTTGATGGAGCCGGGGCAGCTGCTGCCGATGGAGGCGTTGCTTGGCGTCACGCAGCCCACGCTGTTCGTGGTGGGCCGGCAGGATCCGATTGTTTCGCCGGAGGTGACGCGGGAGTTTGCGGGGCGGGTGCCGGGAAGCGATGTGGTGGTGGTCGAGGACTCGGGGCACTCGGCGTACTTCGAGCAGCCTGGGCGGTTCAATGCGGGGGTGCTGGGGTTTCTGAAGGCTCGGCTACTTCAGGAGCTCAGTACAGGTGTTGGAGGCTGAGCGCTGAGCGCGACAGTGACTGCGCCGAACCTTGAGGCCGTCGAACTCAAGAGGAGCCGGATGCCACCGCATCGCCAGATGTTCGCAAACATGGCCGCGGCGCGCGCGCCGACAGCTTGGCCGGTGCCGCCAACCGCACAGGCCCCCGGGTGAGCCGGACCACCGGGTTCACTGCAGGGGGCCGGTGTCGTGGACCGAGTCACGATCGTCAGAGCATGACGAAGACTAGAGGGCCGCTATCGACGAAGCTCGCCTTTGATTTGATCGGAAATTCTTGACAAGAACTGCTGCTCAATTCTGAACTCCACCTTACCCTGTCCTTCAGAGACACTGAAATTTGGCCTGTCAAGCATTCCGACACGTTCGACAACGAATGCAAGTGTTGGATCCACAGTTCCACGGACCGCGATGCAGTGCACGGACACTGAAGATTGCAATTCCAAATTAGAAAGTCGACTCCCTAGGTCGGCTGGTTCGGCGGCAAAGATCATCGGCTCTATGACGTGCCTTTGCTCCTCCGCGATGGTGAGTCTGCCGCTTCCGTCTTCCTTGACCTGCACACTGCGTATGAGCAGGAAATCGCCGCAGTAGTCCTGCTTCAAGACAAACTGGGGCGCTGAGAGTCGCAAGTCTTCTCCGGAAAATGCGGCCTCCCAAATATAGAACGTGACGTCGCCCAACTTAGCGAAACGACCATCTGTCCTGTGGGCAACCTCGTAGCCTCCTCCAAAAAAATGTCGAATCGTCGGCGCTGCGTCTCCACCGTGAAACTCGGCCCGCAATAGCATGGAACCAAATAGGTGACCTGTGAGTTGAGCAATGTCTACTGCATTCGCGTGACCAAACTGAGGAGCGATTCGCGGTGCATGAGCGGCAGCTTCGCGCATGGCAAAGGACCCGGATCCTCCTGCAACGATCGTCCCGAATCTCGTGTTGTACTGTCGCTCTGCTTGGTATCCAAATTGTCGGACGTATCCTCCCTCATGGACCCAGCCCACGAATTCATTGCCATGCGCCTTGACGTCAGTATGGCGCTGGAAGAACTTCACCACTTCATCGGCTGAAGGAACGCGGTACCCGAGCCACTCGCGTAAGTCGTGCAGGGCGACGCGCGCGCTGACCCAACTACCAGCCCACGCAATGACGCAATCGTCATTTACCAATACGACCTTTTGCTTGAGCCCGGCAATCGCCCATGCACCACCAAAAAAGTCAGAAGCGTCACCGAGCGCGGGGATAGGCACGGCGCCCGGAATGACAGTGGCGCGGGTAACGAGCAGGTCGCCTATGACGACCGGGATCTCCCCGCAACTGAGGGCTGCTATTGCTGTCATTTCAGCTCCGCGGACTGTCCTTCTGAAACTTTGGCAAGGCTCCGCTTTAGTCATTTCTGGGCGAAAATCGAATCTGAACCCCATTCACTCTGTGAACGTCTGATGAGGGGCCGCGCCTGCGATGCCGAATACCTTGGCTGCCTAAGAAAAATTAAACCCGCCCCGAAAATCCAAGGAGTGCAATCGAGGGTAGTCCTCCAACAACTCTGGCAGCTTTCGGACAATACCCTGGATCGCCGCACCTGTCTCGGCATCTAAGTCGTCCAATCGGACTGATCCATCATCTCCGGCGCCAAGCTTGCGAGCCGTTTGCGAGCGAAGTATGCTGCCATGGATGCTTTCGGGAGCACCTGCGATTCTTGGACACGAAGAAGCTTGGCGTCGCAACCTTCGCGACTGCGACCTAGGCAGCGGGAAGCGAACTTGGAGTGCCAGTGGCGTGTGTAGTTGGATGATCTGAAGGGGAGGATCTAACCATGGCAGAGGAAACACCATCCATTCTCAAATTGAGATTCGATCTCTTGCTGGAAGAGCAAAAAGTCCTGAACTCGACGGAGAACTGGGCGACGACGCTGTTCCTGACCGCTATTGCACTGGTTGTAAAGCAGATAGTTGACTGGTCTGGTGGGAGTGGCACGGCGCCAGCAAATGGGTCGATACCAATACAGGGACCTGTCTATCTCGTGCCATTCCTTATCGGAATAGTCGCCTTCTGCTTCTTGCGCGCCCTGAATTTTCGAATTCGGAGTGTCCGGAATCAGCAGTACCGTCTGATAAGCGATTCCAACAAGACTCATCCTTCACCGCGAGGTGTCTTGGGATGGTTGATGGCCGGAATGCCACTAGTGACAGGATTCTCTTGCTCCCTATATCTCATATTGGTTCAGCAAGGAGGGCTAGTCGGATTCGGCATTTCTTGCGTCGCCGCGGCCTTTGCAGTGCATCGTGCGAAATACTATTTCGATCAACAGGTGCTGGCTATGGCTGCGCAAGACGCGGCACGAATTGCGGCTCACGTGGCTGGTGAACTGCACGTGCAAAAAAGCATCGAGAGTTGAGAGAAGCGATCGAGAACTGGTGCGCGATCGTGGTCGCTGCCCGAAGCGGATCGTTGCGCGATCGCCACCTTCTATCCCGACGTCACGGCACCCCTATCGTCCCCATTCGAACTCCATTCGGTCCGGAGGCCCCACATGCTTAAAGGTTGCCTTGGTCTTGCCGTCAAGTCCACCGAGTTGCACAACAGCAGATTCACCGCCAAGAAGCGTGATTCTATGAAGCAGAAGGAAATTGTGGAGCTGGTCGGCCCACTCCCTGATCGTGCGTCGGCTGGTAAGGGGCGGTGACGGAGAGAAGGGATTGCGCACATGCAGCTGGTCATTGACGAACTGGTACAGCTCAAGCCACTCTGCCTTAGAGAACGCTTGTCCTCTATGGTCCCAGTCGGCAATGTGCAACTCCCCATTCTCAACCTTCGCCGTCGCGAGTGGGACGGGGAAGAACTGTGGGTTGGCCCTCTCGACCTTTTTCAACACACTTTCTGCTCGCGTCATCTGTTCGATGTCCTTCGCCTGATTTCCCTGGGTTCGGTCGTTCTCAATCCGCTGCTTAACTAGGGTTTCATTCGCGAGCAACGTGCTGTATGCGATCAGCTCAAGAATCATGCGAATGTTCAACATTACGCCCTGATCTGCGATCGAACCACCGCTCCGACCACACGCCAATTCGGACCGATAGAGAGAACAGAGGCGATCACGTACCTCATCCATGCTGCGACAGTACTTCACGGCCGGATGATCTGGGTCGGTTATAACTTGCCTCGCTTCCATGTCTACAGCTTATCGCACTAGGCGTGCAAAGTTATTGAGAATCAATATCGTGGAAGTTGGTGATTGCCCCGAAATCAGGGTCAATAAAATCTTCGCAGTTCGTCACTAGGTTTGCGAGGTCACGGATACAGGGATTCGTCAAACTTCGTAGACCCCGCGCAGCGCGCATCCGACTGTACATGCAAGGTGCTTGTGCTGTCGATCTGCAGAGCGGAAGCGCACTGCGGAATGCGCTTCGGGTTGGCTGCATGGATCAGGCGACGACTGACTTTGATACGTGTCGCCTTGTCCCGAGCGCATGCACCTTGGGTGGCCCGCGTTTACCTTTGCTTCTTTCACGCAATTGCAGCTTGACTTGAGTCTCGCATTTCCTCAATCGCATGCAGCAGCAAGAAGTCCTTTGTGCCGGGATCGATCCAGAAAATGGCCTGCAGTGGATGCACGATCGGAGCTGCAATATACGCCGAAGCGCGCTGCCGGACTCCTTGAAGTGTCTCGGCGTTCTGGTGCGCTGTCGCGTTCCTGATTAGCTGCACAGTTTTGATCGGCGCATGCGCAGAAGAGAAAGCGGCGAGCAGTTGACTTGTGTTGGAAGGCGAGAGACGCGTTAGGATCGTGTTCAAAACGTCAACGTCACCCCACGTTGGCTCTTGCCTAAGTGATGTTGTTGTTCCCCCCCAAAAGGGTGGGTTCTTCTTCTGCCTTGCGCGCACTGCGGCGCCAGATACGTGGGCCTCTGAGGTTGCGAAGGGATCTGCAGGAAGAACCACACCGTTCGCGGTAGTGCACCCCATGAGCGACCGCATCACACAGGTCCGGCAAAAATCGCCCCAAGACTGCCAAACAAAGGACACCAGGCCCTCAAGCAACAAGAGATCTGGAAGACTAAAGGTTGCAGGCGGAAAAGGTGATGGGTGTGCCGAACATAGATCAAGGAACACGTCCGATGCTTGGTCAAGCCGGTTGCACAGCTCAGTCCAGCACGCGTACATGCTGCCCTAGCGAATCTCACCACGAAGTGCGCGGCAAAGCCATTTAATTCGTGTGGTTCGTTGCGCCGCTCTATTGCCGCCTTCCAAAGCTGCGGCTACATAGTCCGGAAACTGGCTCGTATCCTTTGATTCATGCGCCACGGCCAATTGCTTAATCCCATAAATTGCAGATTCGCGATCCGTATAGAAGCTTCCGGTAGGAGGCATATCTATTGCTTCCGCAACGCCCGGTAGGCCATACTTGTTGTGCAAGAGCGCACAAACTAATGAATGGAATACATGAGTGCGCATGGCATACGTACCCTGAATTTCGGAGAGGCCGATCGTGATCGCTTCAAAAGTGGAAGACAGTTTTTCAGTGAACTCGTCCCGCCTCGGGAACGCAGATTCGTACCTCGCATACAACGACTTCAGCTTTGCGGGACTGGTGCTCACGATTCCTTCTTCGATCGCTAAGGCAAGGTCTGTAATAAGTTCAGCATCGGCCATTCGCACCACAAGTCGGCTAGTAAGAATATTCCAATCGGTGAACAACTGGCCGAACTGATCGAGCATCGTGTTGACCCAATCTTTAAATTCGCCGAAGTACTCACTGTGTCGCTTCTCCGCGTCGTTCAACGGCAGCGTGTATGCGTTCATGCGTCGAAACATCTGCAAGATATCTGCGCGTTCTGCATTTCGGATAACGTCGACAGAAACCGTATAGGTCAAAAAGTCTTCTTGGGTGTTTTCTGGGAGACCCGCAAATCGTTGACCTTCATATCCCGGTGCATTCTTGCCTAGCGCGAACTTGCCGTCGACGAAGTCGAAGATGCAGTTGAGGCGTTGCTGCCCGTCCACAATCTCTCTCCTCGGTCGTTTTGTAGCTTTGTCCAGTTTCTCGTGGAAATAGACTTTGGGGAATGGGAACGACTTCAGTATTGTGTCAATGAAATAGCTCTTCGCGGACGTAGGCCACAACCGTCCCGCGCGCTGATACTCTTCGTTCGCGACAAGATCTTTTTTTCGGTACCAGTCAAGCAGTTCGGCGATCGAGTATTTTCCTTCTTCTATTTTCATCGTGCCCCTCTTGGATCAGATGCCCAACTATCCTTTAAGCTGGCCGCTCGGTTAAAGATGGGATTGATCCCGCCACCCCGGTGATCCTTCCGATCCCCCACAAAATACCCATGCCTCTCAAACTGCACCTTGTCATCCCCCTTCAGTGCAGCAGCTGACGGCTCCACATACCCCGTCACCACCTTGAGCGACTCCGGATTCAACTCCTCCAGAAAATCCGTCTCCCCCGTATCCGGCTGCGGCACCGAGAACAGCCGGTCATACAGCCGCACCTCCGCCTTCACCGCATCCGCCACGGCCACCCAGGTGATCACGCCCTTCACCTTCACGGCGTCGCTGCCCGGCGTGCCGCTCTTCGTGTCCGGCACCAGCCTGGCCTGCACCTCGGTGATCGCGCCCGAGGCATCGCGCAAAGCGCCGGTGCACTCGATCACATGCCCATACTTCAACCGCACCTTGTTCCCCGGGAACAGCCGGTGGAAGCCCTTGGGCGGCGTCTCTTCGTAGTCCGTCCGCTCGATCCACAGCTCTTTGCCGAACTTGAACTCGCGCCGCCCCATCTCCGGGTGGTGCGGATGCACCGGCGCACTGCAAGCATCCAGGAAACCGGCGCCATGCAGTTCATCCCAATTGGTGATGACCAGCTTCACCGGGTCCAGCACCGCCATCGCGCGCGGGGCTTTCGGGTCCAGGTCGTCGCGTAGCGCGCCTTCCAGCGTGCTGTAGTCGATCCAGCTGTCCGCCTTGGTCACGCCGATGCGGTCGCAGAACAGCTGGATGCTTTCCGGCGTGTAGCCGCGCCGGCGCAGGCCCACGATGGTGGGCATGCGCGGGTCGTCCCAGCCGCTCACGTGGCCCTGGTCCACCAGCTGCTTCAGCTTGCGCTTGCTGGTGATCACGTAGGTGAGGTTCAGGCGCGCGAATTCGTACTGTCTTGGATGCGGCGTGTTGATCAGGCCGCCTTCGGCCAGGCGGTCCAGCAGCCAGTCGTAGAAGGGCCGCTGGTCTTCGAACTCCAGCGTGCAGAGGCTGTGGGTGATGTTCTCCAGCGCGTCCTCGATGGGGTGCGCGAAGGTGTACATGGGGTAGATGCACCACTTGTTGCCCGTGTTGTGGTGCTCCGCCGTCTTGATGCGGTAGATGGTCGGGTCCCGCAGGTTGATGTTGGGGCTGGCCATGTCGATCTTGGCGCGCAGCACGGCGCTGCCGTCGGCCAGCTTGCCGTCCTTCATCTCGCGAAAGCGCTGCAGGTTCTCGTCGATGCTGCGGCTGCGGAACGGGCTGTCGGTGCCCGGGCGGCCGAAGTCGCCGCGGTTGGCGCGCATCTCCTCGGGCGTCTGTTCGTCCACGTAGGCGTGGCCGGCCTCGATCAGGTATTCCGCCGCGCGGTACATGAAGTCGAAGTAGTCGCTGGCGTGGTACAGGTGCTCGGTGCCGTTGGCGTCCCAGCTGAACCCGAGCCACTTCACGGCGTCCAGGATGCCGTCGACGTACTCCTTCTCCTCTTTCTCGGGGTTGGTGTCGTCGAAGCGCATGTGGCACACGCCGCCGTAGTCGGCGGCCAGGCCGAAGTTCAGGCAGATGCTCTTGGCGTGGCCCACGTGCAGGTAGCCGTTGGGCTCGGGCGGGAAGCGCGTGCGGATCTTCGCGGGGTCGCGGTCGCCGGCCTGGTGCTGCTGCGCATCGCCCGGGCCGCCGCCCCAGTTCCTCTGGTTGTAGGTGCCCTGTTCCAGGTCGCGTTCGATCACCTGGCGCAGGAAGTTGCTGGGTTTCGGGGAGTCTTTACTGTCGGGAGCGGAAGCCATATTGCAACGATTTTGTCACGCCCGGCCGGGTTACCTCTGGCAACGGCTTTGACGAAGGCGATGTAGTCGTGCGCGAAGGGTCCACGTTAAATACGCACATGGGGCGCACATGACCCCGGAACCATCAAGCAGGAAACATGAAACTGATCCGATTTCACTACCTGGCGGTCGCGGCACTGGCCGTCACCGCACTCGGCGCGGCCACTTCGGCGCAGGCCCGCGATGTCTATTGGTCTGTCGGCGTGCACGCGGCGCCGGGTGTCACGCTGGGGGTGGGCAATGCCCGCCCGGTCTATGTGGCGGCCCCAGTCTATTACGCGCCGCCCCCCGTGTATGTGGCGACGGCCCCGGTGTACTACGGGCCCACGTACTACGCCCCCGCCTACTACGGCCCGGTGGTCTACCACCGCGGCCACCACCATAAGCACAAGTGGAGGAGCAAGCGGCAGCACTGGAATCACTGACTGAACCTCGCAGTCCGGATGCCCCACTAGCCTCCAAGCCACACGATTTTCTCCAAGCGAAATTGGCCCCAACCCGTCTTCCGGGCTGGGGCCTTCTTTTTGTTGGCTCGTTGTTGTTTGCTGCGGTCCGTCCCGCTGTTTATTGGTGGTGCTCGTCCTTGCCTCGGGGCTCCGGCATGATGACCAGCAAGCCCGGTTGCAGCAGCTCTTTGAGCTTCAACTGGTCGCGCAGGTGCGGCCGCACGCTTTCGGAGCCATAGCCGCTGTGGCCGCGCGCGGTGGCGCGCTCCACGAAGGCCTTCTGCTTGCGCGGGCCGTTTCGCCGGCGGTCGAGGTTGCCGGGGCGGTCATTGCCGCCTCCAGCTGTGGGTCTGCCGTCTTGTCTCATGGTTGTGCTCCGTCGGGGCCTTGTCTTGTGTGTGTGTGTCTACAAGGTAAAGCCGAAGCGGGGGCTCACATGACAGCGCTGCCCGGCTGTAGACGTCAGGGAATGACGACGCGGGCATACCCAAAAAAAAGAACCCCCAGGTCAGACCTGGGGGTAACAATGCCGATCGCGGGACGGAGGGCCGGACCAGCTCACCCCGGAGGAGGAGGGGACTCAGAGGAGTCGGGGTGAAGCCCAGAGTAGAAAGGCCAAACGCCTGCCGCCCTGTAGGACAGCGCCCACAGGCGCTGACGGACAGGGGCGACTCCTTTTGCCCTACCAGTTGTCGGACCGCATTTGCGCTTCCCACAGCCCGTTGCGGACCGCATAGACGCTGATCACGCCATAGCGCTGCTCGCCCTTGGCGTCGAATTTCATCGATCCGGTGACGGGTGCGTAGCCGTCGATCGCGCGCAGGGCCTTCACGATGTTCTCCGGCTTGGCCGATTCGCCGCGTTTGATGGCGCCGGCCAGCACATGCATGGCGTCGTAGCTGTAGTGGCCGCCGTAGGCCGGATCCAGCTTGAACGCTTCGCGGTACGCCGCCAGGAACTTGGCGCCGGCCGGGAATTCGCGCGCTTCGAGGATGGGCGAGGTGGCGTAGACGGCTTGCGCCAGGCCCGCGGCCTTCAGGCCGGTGGTGGTCTTCAGCGTGTCGCCGCCCAGCACGGCCAGGTTCGTGTGTCCGATCTTCTTCAGCGCTTCCAGCATCGCAACGACCTGGAAGTCGTTCAGCGTGGAGATGATCGCGTCGACGTTGGCTTCCTTCAGCTTGCCGGCCAGCTCGTCGAACGCGGTGGTCTTGTCGTCGAACGACTGGCGCAGGACGATGTTCTTGCTGGCCGTCTTCAATTGCGCCGCGGCGCCATCGGCCAGGCCCTTGCCGTAAGGCGTGCCGTCGTCCACCACGGCGAAGGTCTTCGCGCTGAGCTGCGAGGCATAGGAGCCGATGGCCTTGGCCTGCAGCGTGTCGTTGCCGACCAGGCGGAAGGTGGTGGCGTGGCCCAGGTCGGTGTACTTCGGGTTGGTCGAGATCGCCAGTTGCGCGATGTTCTTGTCGGCGTAGATCGGTGCGGCGGCGATGCTCACGCCGGAGTTCAGGTGGCCGATCACGGCGACGATGCCGGCGTCCACCAGTTGCTGCGCCACCTGCTTGCCGGTGTCGGCGTTGGCGCGGTCGTCGACCACCACCACTTCCAACGTCACGGGCTTGCCCTTCACCTTGAAGCCGGACTTGTTCAGCTCGTCCACGGCGAGCTTCACGCCGTTGTGCATGTCTTGCCCGAGCGCCGCGAGCGGGCCCGAGAGCGGCTGCGCAACGCCGATCTTGATGACGCTGGGGGTGCTGTCGCAGGCGGTCAGCAGGCTGGTGGCGATGACGCCGAACGCCAGGATGCTTGTGGCAGCCAGGCGGCGGTTGGGCTTTTGCATGGGGAGCTCCAGGGGGTGGTTGGAAGTGCAACGGAATGTAGTGAGCGCCGTGAATATTCACGCAGCGGGTTTCCTCTGCCCTCATGAAACATGGCTGGGCATTAGCAGCCCTGATGCTGAGGCAGGGCCCTTTGCCCTCTGGACGGCCACCCAGTACGTAGAACTACATGAGGGAAAGCGTCGTCCCTCCGGCTGAAACAGCTTGTCACACTCCGCTGACACAAAGGAGACAAGCATGGACATGCGTACAGCACTCAGAGGCTGGTTCGGGGCGGCGTTGTTCGCGCTCGCGGCCAGCGCGCAGGGGCAACTCGTCATCGGCCAGGTCGCGCCGCTCTCCGGGGTGCTCGCCAGCACCGGCAAGCAGATGGTCGTGGGCGGCGACATCTACTTCAAGCATGTCAATGCCACGGGCGGCGTGCACGGCCAGCAGATCAAGGTGCTGGTCGTGGACGACGCGTACAAGGTGGATGAGACGGTGCGCCTCACGCGCGAGATGCTGGTGCGCAACGAAGTGGTGGCGCTGTACGGCTTCGCGGGTACGGCCAACATCACCAAGCTGCTGCAGGACGAGATCCTGGAGCAGGGCGGTGCGGCGCTGGTGGCGCCTTACACGGGCGGCGAATCGCTGCGCAACCCGTTCAACCCCTGGATCTTCCATGTGCGCGCCGGCTACGCCGACGAGGCCGAGCACATGGTGCAGCAGCTCACGACGCTGGGCATGAACCGCATCGCGGTGATGTACCAGGACGACGGCTTCGGCAAGGCGGGGCTGGCCGGCGTGGAGGCGGCGCTGACGCGGCGCAAGATGAAGCTCGCGGCCAGCGCGGGCTACGAGCGCAACACCGACAAGGTGGATGCCGCTGTCAAGACGATCAAGGCAGCCGACCCGCAGGCGATCATCATGGTGGCCATCAACCGGCCGGCCGCGGCGTTCGCCAAACAGTATCGCGAGGCGGGCGGGGGCGGGCAGCTGCTGAACATCTCGGTGGTGGACCCGGCGGAGATCGTCAAGCTGGCCGGGCTGAAGAACGCGCACGGCCTGGGCGTGAGCCAGGTGGTGCCGTATCCCTTCATGGCCAACATCCCGGTGGTGCGCGAGTACCAGGAGCTGCTGAAGAAGTACGCGCCCAACGAGCAGATCAACTACACGTCGTTCGAGCAGTTCCTGGGGGCGAAGGTGCTGGTGGAAGGGCTCAAGCGGGCTGGACCGAAGCCGACGCGGGCGAAGGTGGTGAAGGCGCTGGAAGGGATGGAGCGCTTCGACCTGGGCGGGTGGAGCGTCGGCTACTCGCCGACGGTGCGGGCGGGGTCGAAGTTTGTGGAGGTGACGGTGATCGGGGCGAGCGGGAAGCTGCTGCGGTAGTTGGCTTTCCTCCTTCCCCCTCCGGGGGAAGGTCGGGATGGGGGCGCCGGGTACGCAGTCACACACCTCGACGCGCGCGCCCCCACCCCAGCCCTCCCCCGGAGGGGGAGGGAGAAAATTCGCCGCTCACATCGCCTTGTAGAAAATGTAATCCGCCTGGTACTTCACCACCTGCTTCGCGCCCATGTTCCCCTGGCCGCAAGCCGTGGCCGGCGCGACGCCGCCCTTGGTGGCCACCCGCTGGATGTACGTCACGCCCGTCATCGCGCCATTCCCCATCGCCGGATTGGCCTTGACCAGCTGCAGGGGGATGCTGCCGTCCATGTGCGGCGCCACGGCCACTTGCGTGGCGGTCAGCTTGGAGCCGTCCATGTTCTCCCACGTGGCGGGAGGGCCCCAGTACTTGCCGACCTGCTTGCCGGAGCGGTCCATCAGCTTGGCATCGGGGCCGACGAACACCCACTCGTACTGGCCGGGCATGTTGGCCTTGACGCGGCATTCGTAGGTGATGTCGCCGGCGCCCACCGTCTCCATCGCCACCTTGTTGCCGGCCGGCACTTGCACGGCGGCGGGCAGCATGGCCTGGTCGTAGGGCTTCATCATCATCGGGCCGCTGGCGCAGGCGGCCAGCGCGGTGGTGGCGGAGAGGACGAGGGGGAGGCGAAGCATGGGTGGACTCCTTGATGGTGTGGAGTTGCCGGTACGCGTCGGGCGTGCGATTGGATTCTCATCAGGCTCCTTCCCCCTCCGGGGGAAGGTTGGGATGGGGGCGCTTCGTCCGACGACGCACACCTCGCCGCGCGCGCCCCCACCCCTGCCCTCCCCCGGAGGGGGAGGGAGCAAAGCCCAATCACATCGCCTTGAACAGATGAGCGTACAACCGGCTCACTGCCAGCTTCTCCGCTCTTCCGCGCAGCGCCAGATGCAGCTTCCCCGCCTCGTCCCGGTGCACGCTGTCGATCGCCGTGGCGCGCACGACCGTCCCGCGATGCACCTGCCAGAACACCTGCGGGTCCAGCTGAGGCAGCAACTCCTTGAGTGCCGTGCGGATGAGGTACTCGTTCTTCTCCGTCAACACGCGCACGTACTTGTCGGCGGCTTCGAAGTAGAGGATCTCCTCGACAGGAACCATGCGGATGCTGGTGCCCACGCTGGCCTGCACCACCTTCAGCAGCGGCTGCGGCGGCGCGGCCAGCAAGTGGCGCAACTGGCCCAGCGTGGCTTCGAGGTTGTTGTGGGCTGCGCCCCCGGCAGCCGCGCGCTGCGACAACAAGTCGCGCAGCTTCGCTACCGTCTTCTGCAGCCGGGCCGGTTGCACAGGCTTCAGCACATAGTCGACCGCTTGGGCTTCGAAGGCCTGCACCGCGTACTGGTCGTACGCGGTCACGAACACCACCGCCGGGAAAGGCGCACCATCCGGCCATTCCTCGGCCAGTTCCGCCGCGGCTTCCAAGCCGGTCTGCCCTGGCATGCGGATGTCGAGGAACAGCACGTCGGGCTTCAACGCCAGCGCCTGCGTCACCGCCGACGCGCCATCTCCCACGGTCGCGATCACCTTCAGCTCGGGCCAGGCGCGCGCCAGCTCGGCCTGCAGCGCCTGCGCGAGCAGCGGCTCGTCTTCGGCGATCAACGCGGTGCCGGCAGTCATGCGGCGGCCGGCAGATGGATGATGGCGCGCGCGCCTTCGGCTTCATTCGCGCTGAACGCCAGCCCGGCGCCGTCGCCGTACAGCGTCGCCAGCCGCTCGCGCACCTGGTTCAGCCCGAAGCCCTTGCCCGGGCCGGGTGCAGGCGCGGTGCCCACACCCGTGTCGCTCACCTCGAGCACGATGCGCTCGCCGTCGCGCCGCGCGCTGACCTGGATGCGCCCGCCCTGCACCTTGGGCTCCAGCCCGTGCTGGATGCTGTTCTCCACCAGGGGCTGCAGCAGCAGCGTGGGGATGGGCTGGCTGGCGAGTTCGGCCGGGAGGTCCAGCGCATACGCCAGGCGCGAGCCCATGCGGATGGCCATCAGTTCCAGGTAGTCACGCAAACGGTCGAACTCGGCTTGCAGGCTGTGCGTGGGCGCGCGCGACGCGTTCAGCGTGGCGCGCAGGTAGGCAATGATGTGGTCCAGCATCTGCTGGGCCCGCTGCGCGTCGACGCCGATCAGCGCGCGCAGGTTGGCCAGCGTGTTGAACAGCATGTGCGGCTCCAGCTGCGCCTCCAGCAGCTTGAGGCGCGCCTCGTTGGCGTGCTGGCGCTCTTCCACCATCTTGCGTTCGAGGTAGGCGCTCTTGTTGACGCTGTAGAAGTAGAAGATGCCGACCACGCCCGCGATGGCCGACACCAGGATGTCGCGCGTGCGGTCGCGCGGCGTGTAGACCGGCGTGCCGGCGTAGAGCCCAAGGACCCGGCAAAGCAGGTCGGCCACCGCGTTGCCGCCCAGGTAGCCGACGATCAGCCCGCCCGCCACGAGCAGCGCACCGGGGAGCCCCGCGGGCCAGCCTGTTTCGGTGCGGAAGCCGTGGCGGCCCAGGTCGACGATCGCCCAGGTGATCGTGCCGATGCACAACGAATACACCACCGAGGGGCCATAGAGCCGCTCCGGCGTGAAGGCGTACTGGATGGCCGAAACCGCGAGGCAGAAGGCCCACACCTGCAGCGCATGCCGCAGCTTGGAGAGCCAGTCGATCTTCACTGGTCGCCGCGCTCGCGCTGCAGCCGCTCGCGCTCCTTGCGCACCATGCTTTCGCGCAGCCCGCTGCCGGTGCCCAGCACGAATACCGAGATGCCGTGGAACGCGAGGCCGACGCCCCAGCCCAGGAGCGGGAACACCGACCAGCGGCGGTGCCCGAACCCGTATTCGGAGATGGCGAACAGGAACAGGTTCACCAGCAGGTAGATGGCGGCGTGCGAATACCAGCCCAACTTCGCCCCCGCGCGCTTGCGCGCGAGGCGGTCGATTTCTTCGGGGGACAACGGGGTGGGCATGGCGGGCGCGAGTTCAATTCATTCTAGTGGCAGGCCCGCACCACGGCCGCCACGGCGGCAGGCTCCAGCGTGAGGCCGATGTGGTTGACCCCGGGAACCAGCGTCACGGGCACCGTGCGCCCAGCCGCGGCCAGCACTTCGGCATAGCGCGGGGCGTCGAACAGTTCGTCGGCGCTGCCAGCCACCAGGCGAACGTCGCCGCGCGCATTGCGCACGCTGGCGCGGTAATCGTCGCCGGGGCCGAAAGCGCTGGCGAGCGTGAACGAATAGCTGGGGGTGAGGAAGCGGCTGGCGGCTTCGTCCAACGCGAAGTTCAGCACCGGCAGGTCACCCCACGCGCGGATGCCGAAGCGGTCCAGCATGGTCAGCGCGATCATGCGCGGCAGGCCGACCGCTGCCCAGTGGTCGTTCCCCGGCTTGTTGGTGGGCGCGTCATGGCGCAGGAAGGGCGCGAGCAGCACATAGCGGTCGAACAGCTGCTGGCGGCTGCCGCCCGCCATGCGCAGCGCGAAGCCGCCGCCGGAGGAAAAGCCCACCAGCGTGCTCGGGCCGGCGTGCGGCACGGCCTTCATGAAGTCCTCGACGTCGTCTTCGAGCTGGCCGATGTACGCGGCGTGGCCACGCGGGCCGGAGTCGCCGTGGCCACGCATGTCGAGCGAGGCCACGCTGAAGCCCGCCTGCGCCAGCCCCTGGGCCAGCATATGCATCGATTGCCCGCGGCCGGACGAGCCATGGACCAGCACGACGCGCCGGCCATTGGGTGCCTGCGTGCCCGTTGCGGGATAGTGCAGCCAGGCCAGTGACGCGCCGTCGCGGGCCTGGAAGCGCCGGGCTGGCGGCACGGCGCTGAAGTCGACCTTGGCGAAGGGCGCGTTCACGCTGGCCAGCGGCGCTGCCTTGGCCGGGCCGCCGAAGGCGATAGCGGCGGCGAATGCGAGCACCAGTAGAGCGGCTATGCAGCTGGTGACGATCACGGCGGCTTTCACGGCAGCAGGTGCTTGCGCAGGAAGGCGGCGATCTTGCGATCGACCTCGGGCAGCACGGTGCGGTCGAAGCCGGGCGGGTCACCCAGCATCGCCAGTTCGAGTTCGCCCAGCAGGTGCGCGGGGGGCGGCGGCGAGAGCAGCGCGCCATGGCCGGCGTTCGGCAGGTGCGCGATGCGTTCGCAGCCCGAGCACACGGCCAGCACCTGGTCGGAGTGGAAGCGGGGCACCAGCCAGGCGTCCAGCCCCACCGTCACCAGGCCCAGCGGCACGCGCGGTTTGGCCAGCGACTGCATGTCGAAGTCGGCGGCCACGGGCACGCCGGCCACCACGGCGCGGATGCGCGGCTCGTCGTGCAGCTGCCAGGTGTCGTCGCCGAACTTCCAGCGGATGGCGCGCAGCGACACGGCCTTCTTGAGGCCGTCCCAGCTGTCGCCGCGCAGGCGCGTCAGCAGGCCCATGCAGGTGTGGAAGTCATCAGCGATGTGGGCCTCGCAGTGGCGCACGAACTGGCCGGGGGACCAGCGCCCCCCGGCCAGGCTGAGTGCGGTGTGTCCGCCGGCCGACATGCCGTACATGCCGACCTTGTCCAGGGTGAGCAGCGGCGCGAAGCGTGCGTCCGCGCCCACCACGTCGATGGCCCGCGACACTTCGGCCGGCCGCAGCTTCCAGCTGTCGGGCCCGCGCTTGGACGTGTCGGTGTGGTTGTCGCCGCGATGGCGGGGCAGGGCCACGACGAAGCCATCGTCGACCAGCACGCGGGCCAGGTTCGCGTAGACCCAGGGCGCGCCGCCGGACCCGTGCGAGATCACCACCAGCCGGCCATTGCCGCGCGCTGGTGCGCCGTCGCGCGCCACCTGCAGGGTGAAGGGGCCGAGCCGTTCGGCGCGTTCAGCCGCGGCGGTGGGGTAGTAGACGGTGACGGGGCCGTCGTCGACGCCGGACAGCTCGGTGAGGCCCACGGCGGCCTGCGCGCAGGCCGCGACGAACGAGAGGGCACAGGCCAGGAGAAAGGGCGCGTAGCGGTGCATGACGGGCTCCTTCGTGCTTACCAGGGATCCCGCTGGAGCTGCTGGCGCTCGTGCCGCAGCAGGCGCTCGTGCAAACCGCCGCCGCCGGTGATGGCGAAGACGACGAAGCCGTGGATCGCGAGGCCGATGCCCCAGCCGAAGAAGGGGAAGATGGCCCAGTTGCGATCGCTCATCGAGGAGAGGATCGCCATCATGATGTTGACGGCGACGAAGACCAGGGCATGGATGATCCAGCCCAGCTTGGCGCTGGCACGGCGGCGGGCCTGGCGTTCGAGTTCGGCGTTGGCGAGCGTGGCGTTGTTCATGGTGGGGCTCCTTAGGCGTTGACGGTGGAGAGGGAAGCGGCGGGACGGAAGGCCAGGCGCAGCAGGCGCACGGCGCGGCCGGTGAACAGGCCGTTGAACACGCCGTACAGGGCGGAGATCGACACGGCGAAGCCGAAGTCCGTCTTCAGCGCCGGCTGCATGGCGAGTTCGATGCCGACGACGTACTTGGTGAGGAAGATGCCCAGGATCAGCAGCAGCGGCACCGCGCTGCCCGGCAGCGCGAAGGTGCGCGAAGCCGCGTCGTAACGGGTGCCCGCGGCTGGGGCGGCGACGCCGATCAGCGCGGACACCAGTGCGGCGGCGGCCAGCCAGGCGCCGAGCGCCCAGGCCAGCGCCCCGGAGGCGCGGAAGTCGGCCGCCATGCTGAAGAGCGCAAAACCGGCCATGGCGATGGGCATGATCGCGATGCGCACCAGGCTGGCATGGCGGGCCCGCAACTGGCTGATGCCCAGCGCGAGCAGCGCGGCGAGCAAGCCCCACACCCAGGTGGGCGTGCGGGCGATGACGGTGACCACGGCCTCGGGGTGGTTCGCGATGAGTTGAAGCAGCATGACGGGTTCTCCTGGAAGATCGGATGGAATGAGGGTCAGACGAGGCCGAGCCACTGGCCGAAGACCAGTTGGCCGAGATAGCGTTGGGGCAGCAGCGTGAAGCCGCCGGCGACGATGCAGGCGCCGATGTAGAGGCGCTGCATCGTCTTGCGGTGGGCGTCGATGTTGCCCTTGGCGAGGAACCAGAAGGCGCCGAACAGGCCCACCAGGGTCACCGGCACCAGCAGGTGGATGGGGGTGTAGCCGGCGATGTTGGGCAGCGAGTAGTCGCGGATGAAGATGGCCGAGACGGCCGTGATGAGCATCAGCGTGACCCAGGCGTAGCCGAAGGCGCGGTGCAGCTTCGGGCGGGCGGTGCGGCCGCGGCGGGCCCACAGCGCGATGGGGCCGGTGACGATGGCGGCCAGGGCGGCGGTCATGTGGACGGCGATCACGGGGGTCATCTGCATGGCGTTCTCCTGGTCGGTTGCGGTTGTCTGGAGCGGACTTTGCGCGGCGGGGCCCGGCGGGGCCACCGGCCTGGGACGAAACGCGGTTCGGGCGGCGCGAAATGCAGACGCCGGGGAGTGAAATGCAGCCGCTTTACACGCTGGAGACATGGCCGGCGTGCGGTACGGATGAGCCGTTCCTACAATCCGGTGATGAAAAAGCTCTCCTGGAAGCTGTGGGCCGGCGGCGCGGCGTTGCTGGCGCTGGCGGGCGGCGGCGGCTGGTGGTGGATGCAGGCGCGGGCTCCCGAGGCCAGCTACCGCACCGGCAAGCTGGAGCGGGGCACCCTGCAAGCCACCGTGTCGGCCTCCGGCACGGTGACCCCGGTCACCCAGGTGGTGGTGGGCACGCAGGTCTCCGGCCAGATCAAGGAGCTGTACGTCGACTTCAATTCCGAGGTGAAGGCGGGCCAGCTGATCGCCATGATCGACCCCGAGACCTTCGAGTACCGGGTGCGCCAGGCCCAGGCCGACGTCGAGGCTTCGCAGGCCGCCGTGCTGACGGCCCAGGCCAATTCGGCCGCATCCCGGGCTTCGGTCTCGCGGGCCAAGGTCGACCACACCGAGGCGCAGCGCGACTACGAACGCAAGAAGTCGCTGGTGGAGAAGCAGTTCATCACCCAGAGCGAGGCCGACAAGGCGCAGGCGCTGGTGAACACCACGCGCGAAAGCATGGCCTCGGCCGACGCCCAGCTGGGCGTGACCGAGGCGCAGGTGAAGAGCGCGCAGGCCAACGTGCAGCAGCGGCTGGCGGCGCTGGCGCAGGCGCGGGTGGACCTGGCCCGCACCCGGATCCTGTCGCCGGTGAACGGCATCGTCATCAAGCGCGCGATCGAGAAGGGCCAGACGGTGGCGGCCAGCCTCTCGTCGCCCGAGCTGTTCGTCATCGCCCAGAACCTGCAGGACATGCAGGTGGAGGCCAGCGTGGACGAGAGCGACGTCAGCCGCATCCGCCTCGGCCAGCGCGCGACGTTCACCGTGGATGCCTTCCCGGGCCAGACCTTCGAGGGCGAGATCCGCCAGGTGCGCAAGGCGGCCCAGACGGTCGCCAGCGTGGTGACCTATGTCGCCGTGCTGGGCTTCTCCAATACCGGCGGCCGCCTGCTGCCAGGGATGACGGCCAACGTGCGGGTCGTGACGGACGTGCGCGAGAACGTGCTGAAGGTGCCGAACGCGGCGCTGCGGGTGCGCATCGCGGGCGTGGAGCCGGCGGGAGCGCCGGGCAAGCCGGCGTCGGGCGCTGCTGGTGCCGTGACCACGGGGCAGGCGGGCTGGTCGCTGTTCTCGTTAGCCAACGCGCAGCCGGCCGGTGGCCGCGCGGGCGGTGGCCTGGCGGCGATGAAGGAACGGCTGGTGGCCGAGTTGTCGCTCACCGCGGAGCAGCAGGCCAAGTTCGATGCGATCACGGAGGACCTGCGGCCCAAGTTCCAGGCCCTGCGCGACCTGCCGGAGGGCGAGCGGCGCGAGGCGCGCGACAAGGTGCTGGCCGAGATGCGCGGGCGCATCGCCGCGATGCTGAATGCCGAGCAGAAGGGGAAGTACGCGCAGATGCAGGCCCAGGCGGCGGGGCAGGCGCAGGCGAACGCGCAGGCACCGGCTGCCGCCGCGGCGACCGCGCCTGCCGCATCGTCGGCGGCACCTGCCGCCGGGCCGGTCGTGCCCAAGGCAGCCGCCAAGGCGCCCGCGCCAGCGGCCCCAGCTGCAGCCGCCCCCGCGCCCGGCGGCGGCGGCGGCCCCCTGGCCGAATTCCGCAACCGCCTCGTCACCGAACTTCAGCTCGACGCCGCGCAGAAAGACAAGGTCGATGCGATCTACGCGGACGCGCGGCCCAAGTTCGGGCAACTGCGTGAGCTGCCGCAGGAGGAGCGTGGCAAGGCGCGCGAGCGCCTCACGGCCGACATCCGCGCGCGCATCGCCGACTTGCTGACGCCCGAGCAGAAGACCAAGTACCAGGCCATCATGGCCGAGGTGGCCGGCCGCGGCGTCACGCGCGGGCGCATCTTCCTGCTGGGGGAAGACGGCAAGCCCCGGGCCTTCAACGTGCGGCTGGGCATCACCGACGGCACGATGACCGAGCTGCTGGTGGCCCCCGCGGACGCCGGGGAACTGAAGGAGGGCGCCCATGTGATCACCGCCGTCTCCACGCCCGCGGCGGCCAGGCCCGCCGGCACCAGCCCGCGCATGGCCTTCTGATGGCGCTGATCCAGGCGCGCGGCCTGACCAAGGTCTACGCCATGGGCGACCAGACCGTGCACGCGCTGCGTGGCGTGTCGCTCGACATCGAGGAGGGCGGCTTCGTGGCCATCATGGGCGCCTCCGGCTCCGGCAAGTCGACGCTCATGAACATCCTGGGCTGCCTCGACCTGCCGACGGAAGGGCAGTACCGGCTGGCGGACGAGCCGGTGGAACAGATGGCGCCCGACCAGCTGGCGTCCATCCGCAACCGGCGCATCGGCTTCGTGTTCCAGCAGTTCAACCTGCTGCCGCGCACGTCGGCGGTGGAGAACGTCGAGCTGCCGATGGTCTATGCGGGCGTGAAGGCGGCGGACCGGCGGGCGCGGGCGATGGAAGCCTTGTCGCATGTGGGCCTGGCCCAGCGTGCCAGCCACACCCCTTCGGAGCTGTCGGGCGGCCAGCAGCAGCGCGTGGCGATCGCGCGGGCCCTCGTCAACAAGCCGCAGCTGATCCTGGCCGACGAGCCCACGGG
This sequence comes from Caenimonas sedimenti, assembly GCF_007833165.1. Taxonomy (GTDB): domain Bacteria; phylum Pseudomonadota; class Gammaproteobacteria; order Burkholderiales; family Burkholderiaceae_C; genus Ramlibacter; species Ramlibacter sedimenti. Next base: position 190,730 of record NZ_VOBQ01000015.1, read on the forward strand.
GGCGCTGGATTCGCAGACCAGCGAGGACATCATGCGGCTGCTGACGGAATTGAATGCGCAGGGCATGACCGTCGTGCTGGTCACGCACGAGAGCGACATCGCGGCGTGGGCGCGGCGCAAGATCGTGTTTCGGGACGGGCATGTCGTCGAGGATTCGACGGTGGTCGTCCCCCAAGCTGTCATCCCGGACTTGATCCGGGATCCATCGATGCATGGCACGGCGCCGCCATGGATTGCGGGTCAAGCCCGCAATGACAGCCCGGCATGAACTCCCTCGCCGCCCTCCGCTCCGCCCTGCGCGCGCTCGCCGCCAACAAGCTGCGCAGCATGCTCACGATGCTGGGCATCATCATCGGCGTGGGCGCGGTGATCACGATGATCGCCATCGGACGCGGGGCGACGGAGCGCGTGCAGGCGCAGATGAAGTCGCTGGGCACCAACGTGCTGCTGGTGCTGCCGGGCGGCGTCACCGCCGGCGGGGTGCGCATGGGCGCGCAGACCGGCCAGGCGCTCACCGAAGAGGACGCCGCCGCCATCGCGCGCGAGATCCCCGAGGTGCAGGTGGCTGCGCCCAACATCCGCTCGACGGCCCAGGTGGTGGTGGGCAACACCAACTGGAACACGGTGATCTTCGGCACCACCAGCGACTACCTGGAAAGCCGCGACTGGCCGCTGGCGGGCGGCCGCGTGTTCGAGCCGGCCGAGCTCGCCGGCGCGGCCAAGGTGGCGATCATCGGGCAGACGGTGGCCATGCAACTGTTCGGCGAGGCCGATCCCATCGACCAGATCATCCGGGTGAAGAAGGTGCCGGTGACGGTGGTCGGCCTGCTGGAGAAGAAGGGCCAGAGCGCCACCGGGTCCGACCAGGACGACATCGTCATCGTCCCGCTCAACACCTATCGCAACCGCATCCAGGGCGGCGCGCCAGGCCGGCTGAAACGGGTCGGCTCCATCGGCGTGAGGGTCCGTGAAGGCGCCAGCATGAAGGTGGCCGAAGAAGGCATCAAGGAGCTGCTGCGCCAGCGCTTCAAGGTGCAGCCGGGCGCGGAAGACCCCTTCTCGCTGCGCAACCTCACCGAAATCCTGCAGGCCCAGGAGGAGTCCAGCCGGGTGATGACCATGCTGCTGGCGGCGGTGGCGGGCATCAGCCTCGTCATCGGCGGCATCGGCATCATGAACATCATGCTGGTGAGCGTGACCGAGCGCACGCGGGAGATCGGATTGCGCATGGCCGTCGGCGCCCGGGGCCGGGACATCCTCACGCAGTTCCTGATCGAGGCCGTCACGCTGTCGCTGATCGGCGGAGCCATCGGCGTGGTGGTTGGCGCGGTCTCCACCTGGGCGGTGGCCCAGTTCGCCGGTTGGCAGGTCAGCATGACCGTGGGTTCGGTCGTGTTGGCCGGCGGCTTCTCGGCATTCGTCGGAATCTTCTTCGGCTTCTACCCGGCGCGCCGGGCCTCGCAGCTGTTGCCCATCCAGGCGTTGCGGTACGAGTAGAGGGTTGTCATCCCGGACTTGATCCGGGATCCATGCGGCCAAGCCTGGGACTCTGCCATGCTGCAAAGGATTGCGGGTCAAGCCCGCAATGACAGCTGACTACGCCCAGATCTGCCTGTGTTTCTCGGCCAATTCCTGTTGTCGCATCATGATCTTCGGCACGTCGGGGTGCATCGGGTTGATTTCGGACATCGCCCAGCGGTAGAAGGCTTGGGCGACCACTACGTGGAGGAGGCTGATGACTTTCATGGGAAGCAATGGTGGGGGCTGGCCGTTTTTTCCCTGTAGGTTTCGCGCGCGCAGCGATTCCATGCATTTCCGGTGTGCATGTCGGACAACAGGCAGGCGCTGAGTAGTAGCGGTTGGCTGATGAGCCAGGCCGGCACGGCGATAATCCGGCTCTTTTGCCTGGAGAACCGTGTGGATGTCGTGCTGCTGGTGAAGGCCGCCGTGATGGGCGTGGTGGAGGGCCTGACCGAGTTCCTGCCGATCTCCAGCACGGGACACCTCATCCTGGCGGGCGCCTTGCTCGGCTTTGACGACGAGAAGGCCAAGGTCTTCGACATCGCCATCCAGACCGGCGCGATCCTCGCCGTGATCATCGTGTACTGGCAGAAGATCCGCTCGACGCTGGTGGCGCTGCCGAACGAGCGGGCCGCGCAGCGGTTCGTGCTCAACGTGGTCGTGGCGTTCGTCCCGGCGGTCGTGCTGGGGCTGCTCCTCGGCAAGATCATCAAGTCGCACCTGTTCGTGCCCTCGGTCGTCGCCACCACGTTCATCCTGGGCGGTTTCATCATCCTGTGGGTCGAGAAGCGCGCACCCGTGGCCGTGCGCATCCAGGAAGCCGACGACATGGACTGGAAGGACGCCCTCAAGCTCGGGCTGGTGCAATGCCTGGCGCTGGTGCCGGGCACCAGCCGCAGCGGCGCCACCATCATCGGCGGCATGCTGCTGGGCCTGTCGCGCAAGGCAGCGACCGACTTTTCGTTCTACCTGGCCATCCCCACGCTGATCGGGGCCGGCGCGTACAGCCTGGTGAAGGAGCGCGCGCAGCTGTCCATGGACGACCTGCCGCTGTTCGGCGTTGGGCTGCTGTTCTCGTTCCTCAGCGCGTGGCTGTGCGTGCGCTGGCTCCTGCGCTACATCTCCAGCCACAGCTTCACGCCGTTCGCGTGGTACCGCATCGCGTTCGGCGTGATCGTGCTGGTGACCTGGCTCACCGGCTGGGTGAAGTGGCAGGCCTGACCTTGGTCCGGCGCGCCCGGCGCATCGCGGCGCGGCCGCGCTGGTAGGGCCGCCAGCGGCCCTCCGGCTGCGCCAGCCGGTCCGCCACGATGCGCAGCACCTGCGCGTTGGTGCCCATGCCCAGGTGGCTCGCGTGCACCTCGATGTTTTCCGCGAGCGGCGAGACACGCTCCAGGCAGCCCTGCCAGCAGACGACACCGTCGTGCCGGCTGTACACCGACGTCGTCGGGACGTTCGGGCAGGTGCTCAGGCGCCGCTTCATCTCGGGGGTGAGTTGCGAGGTGTCGCCGCCCAGCAGCTTGTACAGCGTGCCGGCGTGGTTGGCACCATCCATGGAATTGAACGGCGTGCCCAGCGTGATGACCTGGCGCACCGACTCGGGGCAGCGCTTGGCGACCTCGCGGGCGAACACGCCGCCCAGGCTCCAGCCGACCAGGCTGACCTTGCGGCCATGCTGGGCGTGCAGCGTGCGCACGCGCGCCACCAGGCCGTCCAGCCAGGGGTCGAGGTCGCCCTCGGGGCCGGTGTTGACGCCGCCGCCCCAGTCGTGCGCGTCGAAACCGCTGTCACGCAGGAAGCGCCGCAGGTGCGAGGTGCTGAGGGCGCCGCCACCCAGGCCGGGATAGACGACCACGGGATGGCCGTCGCCCACGGGCGCGGCCCGGGCGCCGACCTTGGCGCCGACGAACTCGAAGAGGGCCCGCAAGGGCTCGGTGGCCAGCAGGGTGAGTGAAGGCGCCCGGTAGGCGCTGAGGGTCTCGGAAGGTTGCATGCTTCCCATGGTGGGGATGGCGCTTTCCCGTCCCTGTGGGCGGCCGGGTATCGGCTCTGTAGGACCACGACAACTGCTGCACCGCAGCACTGCGGCGAGATGTCCAACGAAGGTCCTAACCCTGCAGATGAATGGTTGTGAACCGTGTCGTGATCAGCGAATATCAAACATTCAGCTACAAACTCCATGGCCGACACTGCATTCGCTATTGGCAAGTACCGCGTCGAGAAGGAAATCGGGCGCGGCGCGAGCAGTGTGGTCTACCTCGCCTACGACGCCTTCCATCGGCGCAACGTCGCGGTCAAGCAGATCCACGCGCACCTCCTGAAGGAGGACGCCCTCTCGTACCGCTACCGGCGCAGCCTGCGCAACGAGGCGCTGATCGCCGGTCAACTGCGGCACCCGCACATCGTGCGGCTGTTCGACGCCGACGAGTCCGCCCTGCAGCCCTACCTGGTGCTCGAGTACGTCGAGGGCGACACGCTCGCCTCGTACACCTCGCCCGACAAGCTGCTGCCGGTGGCGCAGGTGCTGGACATCGCCTACAAGTGCTGCAGCGCCCTGCAGCACGCGCACAGCCGCGGACTGGTGCACCGCGACATCAAGCCCGCGAACGTCATGGTGCAGAGTGGCGGCAACGTGAAGCTCACCGACTTCGGGACGGCGATCTCGACGCGCGGTGACCAGACCCAGATCACCGGCCTGGTGGGTTCGCCGCTGTACATGTCGCCGGAACAGGTGCGCGAAGAGCAGCTGACCCACCAGAGCGACATGTTCTCGCTGGCCGTCGTCATCTACGAGCTGCTGACCGGCCGGCGCCCGTTCGCGGGCGATTCGGAATACGCCATCCTCTACAAGATCGGCACCGAGGACCCGCCGGCGCCCAGCTCGCTGCGCGCGCAGCTGCCGGCGGCGCTGGACGAGGTGATCCTGAAGGCGATGGCGAAGAAGCCCAAGGACCGCTACGAGGACTGGTCGGATTTCGCCGACGCGCTGCTCGCCATCAACCGCGCCATGCCCGCCAAGCGGCCGCAGGACCGCGAGGCGGTGCACTTCGTGCAGATGCGCCAGCTGCCCTTCTTCGAGGGCTTCCACGACGCCGCGCTGTGGGAGGCGCTGAACCTCGGGACGCTGCATTCGTACCCGGCTGGCAGCGCCCTGATGAAGGAAGAGTCGCCGGGCGATTCGTTCCTGATCATCCTGGAAGGCCGCATCGCCGTCAGCCGCAAGGGCATCAAGCTCGTGACCATCGAGCCGGGCGTGACGCTCGGCGAGATGTGCTACCTGCAGCCCGACAACCCGATGCGCACCGCGACGGCCGTCGCCGAGACCGACGTGGTGGCGCTGGAGATCCGCAATTCGGGCCTGCGCATTTCGTCGGACGACCTGCAGATGCGCTTCGACAAGGCTTTCATCCGGCAACTGGTGCAGCGCCTGATCGCCACCACGGCCAAGGTCGGGGCGTGGGATGTGGACACGTCGCGCACCGGTGACGGCGGCGGTCCCGCGCTCTCGCTGGCGCCCATGGCGCAAAAGAACTAGCTTCCGTAGGCTGGGGTGAGCCCGCAAGGCGAACCCCAGCGATCATCGCGCTGCGGGGGTTCGCCGGCGGGCGCACCCCCGCCCACCTGTCTCCCACTAAAGCGCGAGCAGGCTGGCCTCGATGGCCGCGGCCGTGGCGATGGGCTTCTCCATGGGGAACAGGTGGCTGCCGTCCACCAGCATGTGGCGGCCTCCGGTCAGCTTCTCCGTCAGCGCCATCCCCACTCTTTGCATCTCCTCCGACTGCAGGCCGCCGATGAATGCCGCCGGGCAGCGCAGCGGGTGCCGCTGCAGCAGCCGGTCGAGGTTGTCGGGCAGCGTGTCGTAGATCATCGTCTCCACGTCGCGGTCGAAAGCGAGCACGCGCTCGCCGTCTTCGTCGTGCGTGCCGTGCGCGACGTAGTCGGCCAGCACCTGCGGGTCCCACTTCGCGAAGGCCTTCTTGTGGCGGAAGTGCTCCAGCGCGGCCTCGCGCGACGGCCAGCGGTTCTTGCGCTTGCGGCTCACTGCACCGGGCGTGAATGCGCCGACCAGTTGCGCGGACTTCACGGCGCGCAGCGCCTGCGCTTTCCAGCCACCCAGCATCGGGGCGTCGAGCAGCAGGAGCCCGCGTGCGAGCTCCGGGTGGCGTGCCGCGCACATCAGGCTCAGGAAACCACCGAGCGAGTGGCCCACCAGGTACGCGGGCTGGCCTGCCTTCTCGGTTTCGCGCTTCGCGAAATCGTGCAGCTGCTGCACCAGGTGCGGCCAGTTGTTGGTGACAGGGTAGTCCGGGTCATGACCGAACCGGTCCACCGCCTTCACGGTGAAGCCGCGCGAACGCAGGCTCTTGAACAGGACGCCGTAGGTGGAGGCCGGGAAGCTGTTGGCGTGGGAGAAGACGATCAGTGGATTCATGCCGGGCCGGTCAGCGCGGCGTGCGCAGCGCCTGCGCCTCGAGCTGGTGCGACCACAGCTCCTTGCCCTGCGCATCGAACGACTTCATGGTGATGACGCGGCGCGTCTTCGGCCCGTCCACCGTGAAGCTGCAGAAGTTGCGGATCGGCACCATGGTGCCAGGGATGCGGTCCGGCCGGGCCGTGTCGGGCGCGCCGGGGAAGGCGCCCGCGGTCAGCGGCGAACACGTCAGGTCGTACAACGGGTACGTGCCGGCGCGTTCCACCTTGGTGAGTTCGGTGTGGTGCTTGTCGCCGCTGAAGAACAGCACCCCGTCGAGCCGGTTGCCGGCCAGCCAGTCCATGAAGTCCTGCCGCTCTTCGGGGAAGCGCGACCAGCCTTCGGAGCGCGGCGAGACATTGGCCAGGAACTGGCTGCCGCCCACCACCACCTTCAGGGGGGCGGTGGATTGCAGCAGCGCGTTCTTCAGCCAGCGCACCTGGGCGTCGCCCAGCATGCGCTTGTTCTTCGTGTGCGCGTCCTTGTCGGCGTCACGGTACCAGCGGTTGTCCAGCAGGAAGAAGTCGACGTCGGAGAAGCTGAAGCTGCCGAAGATCCCGGGCACGCCGGGCAGGCCCCAGCTGGCGTTCGCCCAGTAGCGCTTGAACATGTCCAGCGCGGCCTGCTTGAATTCGTAGGAACTGTTGGAGTCGTCCGGGCCATAGTCGTGGTCGTCCCAGATGGCGGCGTGCTGCCCGACGCGCAGCAAGGGCTGCAGTTCAGCCTGCGCGCGGTCCGCCTGGAACCGGTAGCGGATGCCCTCGGCGCTGGACCATTCGTTCTCGCGCAGGTAACTGTTGTCGCCCAGCCAGAGCGTCAGGTCGGGCTGCCTGGCCGCCATCGTGCTGAAGATGCCATAGCCGGCGCCGAAAGGGTTGCCGTCGCGGTCGCGCGCCGGCTCGTTCAGGTAGTGGCAGGAGCCGAGCAGGGCGGTGAATGCGGGGGGCTCGACCTGGCCGCGCCATTGCCAGCGTGTCTGGGTGCGGAAGTGCTGGACGTCACCGGCCGGCTGGCCATTCAGGCGCAGGCGGTAGGCGTAGCGGGTGGCCTGCTCCAGGCCTTCGATGCGCACGTGGGCCACGTGGTCATCCGCTGCCTGGAGTTGGGCGGAAACGCGCCGCGTCTTCGTGGGCTCCTGCACCGGCCAGTATTCCAGCTCGGCCCGCGCCGGCGCGGTGCCTTGCAGCCAGATGGTGGTGCCGTGCATGTCCGTGGCACCGACCATCGGCCCGGCGGCGAGCGACTGGGCGGCCGCGTGGGCGGCCCACGCCAACGCCATGGCAATGAGCAATCTGCGCATTTTTCGCTCCTCTCAGGCCGGCGCGTGCCGGCGTTCCCCTCAGATCAGCCGCTCTTCCGGCCGCGAGATCTTCTTCAATGGCTTGCTGCGCCCGCCCTCGGTGTGCGTCATCAGCGGGATCTCCGTGTGGGCGTCGTCCCAGACGGGGTCTTCCAGGCTGTCGAATACCTCGCGCAGCTTCTGGCCCCAGCTGGTGTGCAGCATGCGGAAGTAGGGATTCTGCATGTCGATGCAGACCACCTTGTCGGTCTCGAACCGGTTGGCGTCGTACACCACCAGGTCGAGTGGCGGGCCGACCGAGAGGTTCGACTTCATGGTGGAATCCATCGAGACCAGCGCGCACTTGGCGGCTTCGTCCAGCGGGGTGTCGGGCGTCAGCACGCGGTCGAGCACCGGCTTGCCGTATTTGTATTCGCCCACCTGGAAGTAGGGCGTCTCGGGCGTGGCCTCGATGAAGTTGCCGGCCGAGTACACCTGGAAGAGGCGCATGCCTTCGCCGCGGATCTGGCCGCCGAAGACCAGGCTGACGTTGAACTCCACGCCGGCGTGCTTGAGCGCCTCGGCGTCGCGGTCGTACACGTGGCGCACCGCCTGGCCGAGCACGCGGCAGGCGTCGAACATGCTGTTGGCGTTCCAGATGGTGATGGGCTCGCTCTCGGGCGTTTCCTTCAACTGCTCCACCTGCAGGATCTCGCGCACCGATTGCGAGATGCTCAGGTTGCCCGCCGACAGCAGCACCATGAAACGGTCACCCGCCTTCTCGTAGATGATCATCTTGCGGAAGGTGCTGATGTTGTCCACCCCCGCGTTGGTGCGCGAATCGGAGAGGAACACGAGGCCCGCATTGAGCTTGATGCCGACGCAATAGGTCATGGCTTGCTTTCTGTTTTCTTCTTCAGCGCATAGAGCGCGTCCAGGGCCTCGCGCGGGCTGAGCGCATCGGGGTCCAGCGCCGCCAGCGCGGCTTCCACCGCGCTCGGCGCGGCGGCATCCATGGCCGGAGGTGGCGCGAACAAGTCTACCTGCTCGCGTGCCTGGACCTGCTGGTTTTCCAGCGCCGCCAGCGCATGCCGGGCATGGTTGACCACCGCGGCGGGCATGCCCGCCAGCCGGGCCACCTGAATGCCATAGCTGCGGCTCGCCGGGCCCGGCTGGATCTCGTGCAGGAACACGATGTCGGCACCCGACTCGGTGGCTCCCACGTGGACATTGACTGCGCAATGGTGCTTGGCCGGGAACTCGGTCAGCTCGAAGTAGTGGGTGGCGAACAGCGTGAAGGCCTGGGTGCGGTCGTGCAGATGCGCGGCGATGCCGGACGCCAGCGCCAGGCCGTCGAAGGTCGAGGTGCCGCGGCCGATCTCGTCCATCAGCACCAGACTCTGCGCCGTGGCGCCATGCAGGATCTGCGCGGCTTCCGTCATCTCCAGCATGAAGGTCGACTGGGCATTCGCCAGGTCGTCGGCCGCTCCGATGCGCGTATGGATCGCGTCGATCGGCCCCAGACGGCAGGCCTGCGCCGGCACGTAGGAGCCCATGGCCGCCAGCAGGCAGATCAAGGCCACCTGCCGCATGTAGGTGGACTTGCCGCCCATGTTGGGGCCGGTGATGACCTGCATGCGCTGCTTCGGCCCCAGGCGGGTGTCGTTCGGGATGAAGGCGCCGGCGTGGGTTTCGGCCAGGCGCATTTCCACCACAGGGTGCCGGCCCTGCGTGATCTCGATGCCCGGCTCCTTGATGAACTGCGGGCGGCACCAGTTGAGCGTGAGCGAGCGTTCGGCCAGCGCGGCCAAGGCATCGAGCGACGCCAGTGCCCGGGCGAGTTGGGTGAGCGCGGGGATATGCGCCTGCAAGTCGTCCAGCAACTGCTCGTAGAGCCACTTCTCGCGCGCGAGCGCGCGCTCCTGGGCCGACAGCGCCTTGTCCTCGAACGTCTTCAGCTCCGGCGTGATGAAGCGCTCGGCATTCTTCAGCGTCTGGCGGCGGCGGTAGTCGGCCGGCACCTTGTCCAATTGGCCTTGCGTGACCTCGATGTAGAAGCCGTGCACCTTGTTGAACTGCACCCGCAGGTTGGCGATGCCGCTGCGGGCGCGCTCGCGGCCTTCGAGCTCCAGCAGGAAGCCGTCGCAGTTGTCCTGGATGGCGCGCAGCTCGTCGAGTTCGGCGTCGCAGCCGGTGGCGATGACGCCACCGTCGCGGACCAGGGCCGCGGGGTCTTCCCGCAGGGTGCTGCGCAGGCGCTCGCTGCAGCCGGGTGGCGCCGCGAGCTGGTTGCGCAAGTCCGCCAGCAAGCCAGTCGCGCCGTGCACCTGCGTCGCCACCTGCTCCGCCTTGGCGAGCGACAAACACAAGCCGACCAGCTCGCGCGGCCGCACCTGGCGCAACGCGATGCGTGCGCTGATGCGCTCGACGTCGCTCACGCCCTTGAGTTCGGCGCGCAGTTTTTGCCAGCCGCCTTCGCGCAGCGCCGTGATGGCTTCGAGCCGCTGGGAAGCGATCGTCCGGTCGCGCAGCGGCTCCAGCAGCCAGGCTTTCAGCGCGCGGCTGCCCATGCCGCTCTGGCAGGTGTCCAGCAGGGAGAACAGGGTGGGCGAGTCTTCGCCGCGCAGCGTTTGCACCAGTTCCAGGTTGCGGCGGGTGGCGGGCGGCAGTTCGAGGTGCTCGCCGTCGCGCAGCACCTGCAGTTGGCGGACGTGGGAGAGCGCGCGGCCCTGCGTGTGCTCGGCGTACGCGAGCAGGCCCGCGGCCGCCGCATGGGCGCAGGGCAGGGCCTCGGCGCCCCAGGCAGCGAGCGTGCCGGCCTGCAATTGCTCCAGCAGCTTGCGCTGGCCCAGGCCGGCGTCGAACTGCCAGGCCGGGCGTTCCGCCAGGGCGAAGCCGTTCGCGGTGCGCTGCCCCTGCAGCCGCTGCGTGAAGGCCGCCGTGCTGTCGGCGCCGTACAGCAACTCGCTGGGCGCGATGCGCGCGAGCCAGGCTTCCAGGTCGCCGGCGTCGCATTCGGCCAGCTGGATCGCGCCCTGTGTCACGCTCAGCCAGGCCAGGCCCACCCGGTGCCTGGCGCCTTGATGGACCGCCAGCAGCACCGCCTCGGACTTCTCGGCCAGCAACTCGCTGTCGGTGAGCGTGCCCGGCGTGACCACGCGCATGACCTTGCGCTCCACCGGCCCCTTGCTGGTGGCGACGTCGCCGACCTGTTCGCAGATGGCGACCGACTCGCCGAGCCGGATCAGCCGGGCGAGGTAGCCCTCCATCGAGTGGAAGGGCACGCCCGCCATCACCACCGGCTCACCCGCCGACATGCCGCGGCGCGTGAGCGTGATGTCCAGCAGCCGCGCGGCCTTCTCGGCGTCGGCGAAGAAGAGCTCGTAGAAGTCGCCCATGCGGTAGAACACCAGCGTCTTCGGGTGATCCGCCTTGATGCGCAAGTACTGCGCCATCATGGGCGTGTGGGCGCTGTAATCCGGCGGGTTGTGGGTCATCCTGCCGGGATTATCCCGAACGTTTCGTTGCCCACCTGCCCCTGCCATCCTGTACAGTGACGCGACCGTGAGTGCGCAAGGGGCGCGCCGTCCAACGGGGAGGAGCAGAAAAATGACGACCAACGTCAGGCAGGCCATCGCGGCCAGCATTTCACCCGATCTCGTGCGCCAGGCGTGCGAGGAAGCCAAGGCACGCTCCTCCGGGAGCGCGGAAGATTTTTACGCCCAGCTCGCCATGTCGCTGAAGCGGCGGGTGGCCGCCCCCTTGCCGGAAAACACGCCTTGGGCGGTGATCCTGGTCGCCGCCGATGGCGGCGTCCGCGCGGTGCTGAGCACCAAGGCCCCCCGATTTCTCGAACCGCGGAACATGCATGACGATATCGCCAGCGGCGCGGTTTCGGTCTGGTTCAGCGTGCACCACGAAGACGAGATCGCTCCCTTCGCGAGCCGGGAAGAGGCCGAACGCGGAGTGCAGGGGGTGATCACCGCCATCGGGCAGCCGGGACTGAGCGAGCGGCTGCGGATCGTCCCGGCGGACCGCAAGGGCGAACAGGAATTGCTGGTCCACATGGCCGCGATCGTCTCCCAGGCGGCGCCGGAGCCGGCCAAGTTCCTGTCGACGCAGGTGTTCCAGGCGTTCGTGAATCCGGCGAAGGCGGGCTGAAGGCGCTCAGGCGGGCAGGGGTTCCGCCTGGACGGTGCGCAGCTGCGGCAGGCTGTCCGGATGCTCGCGGTTCAGGAAGGCCAGCAGGCCCTCGCGGACCTTGCAGCCCAGGTCGAACGCGCGGCTGGCGTCGGCCGCGGAGATCAGTGCCCGCAGCTTCATCGTGCGTTCGCTCGTGTCGGCGACCACCAGCGTGCAGGTACGCCCATCCCATTCGGGGGCGGCGCGCACGATGCGCTCCAGCTCCGCGCGCAGCGGCGCCAGCGGCGTCGCGAAGTCCACGTGCAGGTACACCGGCTGGTGGATGGCCGAGTTGTTGCGGGTCCAGTTCTCGAACGGATGCTCGATGAACCACTGCAGCGGCACGATCATGCGGCGCTCGTCCCAGATCTTCAGCACGACATAGGTGCCGGTGATCTCCTCGACCCGGCCGAACTCGCCCTCGACGATCAGCACGTCGTCCAGGCGGATCGGCTGCGCCAGGGCCAGCTGCAGGCCCGCGATGAGGTTGCTGAAGATCGGCCGCGCCGCGATACCGGCCACGATGCCCAGCACCCCGGCGGAAGCCAGCAACGTGGCACCCAGCTGGCGCGCGCCCGGGAAAGTGAGCAGGGCCATCGCCGTACCGGCGATCACCACCAGCACCATGGCGCTGCGCGAGAGCACCCGGGCCTGCGTCTGGATGCGCCGGGCCGCGAGGTTGTCTTCCATGGTCGACGGGTGGCGGGCGATCAGCCCATCGGCCAGCCCGCCGATCACGCCCATGGCCAGCGCCGTCAGGACGGCGATCAGCGCCAGGCCGTTGACGTGGCGGACGGTGGAGATCCAGGGGAGCGTGTCGGGGGCTGCCTGCCAGACGATCTGCAGCGCGATCAACGGCCAGGCGATGCACGCGGAGCGTTCGGTGCGGTCCAGCAACGCATGCAGGAGGAGTGACCCGCGCGCGGTGCGGCGCAGCAGGGCGCGGACTGCGCGATGGATCCCCAGGGAAAGAACAACCGCCAGCGCGGCGGCCAGCAGCACGGCCACCCAGTGATTGTCCGAGAGGAAGGAGGAGAGTTGGGAGGTCTCAGGCATCTTTCGCGGGGGCCTCGTCCACCTGCGTGCCGGGACGCAGCGCGGGGTCGACCAGGGTGGGGGTGTTCTGCCGCAAGTCGGCCTTTTCGCCGGCGCTCGCGAACTTGCTGTGCTTCTTCAGGATCTGCACCAGCTGGCCGTAAACCTTCGGGTTGCCGGCGACGCATTCCTTCTGCTCCAGGAAATCGGCTTCCCCGGTGAAGTTGCCGACGAGTCCGCCGGCCTCGGTCACCAGCAGCGAACCCGCGGCCACGTCCCAGGGCGACAGCCCCGTTTCGAAAAAACCTTCGGTGAAGCCGGCAGCGACGTAGGCGAGGTCGAGCGCGGCCGCGCCCGGACGGCGCAGGCCGGCCGTGCGCTGCATCACGTCGGCCATCATGCGCAGGTACACGTTGAAGTTGTCGCCCGGGCGGAACGGAAAGCCGGTGGAAACCAGCGAGTCCTTGAGCTGCGTGCGCTTGCTCACGCGCAGGCGCCGGTCGTTCACGTAGGCGCCGCGCCCGCGCGTGGCGGTGAAGAGGTCGTTGCGGGTGGGGTCGTAGACCACGGCCTGCTCGACGCGGCCTTTCACGAGCAGCGCGATGCTGACGCAATAGACCGGGAAGCCGTGGATGAAATTGGTGGTGCCGTCCAGGGGGTCGATCACCCACACGTGATCGCTGCTCGCGTTGCCGTGTTCGCGGCCCGATTCCTCGGCCCAGATCCCGTGCGTGGGGTAGGCCCCCAGCAATGTCTCGATGACGGCGCGTTCGCTCGCGTGGTCGACTTCGGTGACGAAGTCGTTCACCTGCTTCTGGGAGATGCGGACGGACTCCACATCGAGCGCGGCGCGGTTGATGATGGCGCCGGCGGCGCGAGCGGCCTTCACGGCCACATTGAGCATGGGGTGCTGGTTGGACGACATTGGATTTTGGAAGAGCTGCGCCCGCGAAGGGGCAAAAGCCGTTCCGGCGATGCGGACGGCCAACTTAACGTGATTTTACCGGGTGGGGGTGTAGTCCGCCCCGCAGGGCTCCCGGAGGCGCCCTCTTACGTGGAATTGCCTATCCGCGGGACGGGCAGCGTCAGGCGCGGAAGGCGCCCTGCTCGAAGCGTTCGATGACTGCGGTGACCAGGGCTTGCGTCGAATCGACGACCGTCCTGGGGTTGTCCCGCGTGCGCCGAACCATGCCCAGGGGGATCTCGGTGCAGCCCAGGATGATCTGCTGCGCGCCGCGCTCGATCAGCCGGTCCGCCGCCACGTCGAACTTCTCTTCCGCTTCGTGCATGCGGTTGCCCTTGATGTCCGCGATGCCGGGGCTCACCAGGGTGGAGAATTCGTCCGGCCTCGGAGTCAGGACTTCGAAGCCCATCTTTTCCAGCACGCCCTTGTAGATGCCCATGCGGTGGGTGCCCTCGGTGCTGAGCACGCCGACGCGCCGCGTCTTGGGATCGTTGCGCTGGACCTGGCGGGCGCTGGCTTCGACGATGTGCAGCACCGGCGCCAGGCTGGCATCCGCCATGTCCTGGTACCAGACGTGCGCGCTGTTGCAGGGGACGGCGATGACCGCGCAGCGCGCCGCGTTCAGGAATTCGATGCCTTCCAGCAGCTGCGGCAAGGGCGACGGTCCCTTGCCCAGCACGGCGGCGGTGCGGTCCGGCGTGGTGCAGTCGCCGTACACGAGGACCGGGATGTGTTCCTGGTCGTGCCCTGCGCGCGTGGCCGCGGCGAGCTTGTAGAGAAAATCGGCTGTCGCCAGGGGGCCCATGCCGCCGAGAACGCCGAGCGCGGGTACGCGCATCTTGGACTCCACCGCCTTACGAATGATTACAGAAGTATCGCAGTTGTCGCCAGCAGAGACAATCCCAGGGCCTGCTAACGCTATTTTGGCGATGCGTTGCTCGCCAAAAAGGTCATGCGCGCGGGGTCCCCGGAAAATCGCTCCGCGATTTTTCGGGGGCCGCGCTTGGCGCGAGTCCGCAGGCGCAGTGACCTGCGTCAAGGACTCGTAACGCGGCGCATGGCCTTTTTGGCCGCAACCCGGAGCGAACGTGCCTGAAACCGCGCCAGGCGTCGTTCCACTCCTAGCCAAGGCGGCCAGCCTTGGCGTCGTCGTGCGCCTAGCCTGGCGCGGTTTCAGGTACGTTCGCATCGTCAAAATAGCGTTAGCAGGCCCTGACCGTGAACACCCGTTTCATCCTGATCGAGACCAGCCATGCAGGCAACGTCGGCGCCGCCGCGCGCGCCATGAAGGTGATGGGTTTCGACGACCTGGTGCTGGTGAATCCGCGCTGGGACGACGTGCTGACGCGGCAGGAAGCCGTGGACCGCGCCAGTGGCGCCACCGACGTGCTGGCCAAGGCGCGTGCCGTCGCGACACTTGACGAAGCGCTGGAAAATGTCACGCACCTGTGCGCGACGGTGATGACGGCGCGGGATTTCGGCCCGCCGACACGGACCCCGCGCGAGCACTTGGCCGCGCTGCCGGCCGCTGGTGGCTGCGTGGGCTTCCTCTTCGGCTCCGAGCGCTACGGCATGCGAAATGAGGACGTCTACCGCTGCCATGCCGCCTTGCGCATCCCGGTCGCGCCGGACTATGGCTCGCTCAACCTCGGTGCGGCGATCCAGGTGATTGCCTACGAATGGCGGATGGCGCTGGGCGGGTTCTCAGGTGCCGCGCCTTCCCCATCAAGCACGGAACCCGCCGACGCCCAGGCCGTCACCGGCATGCTCCAGCACTGGGAGCAGGCGCTGATCGAGGTGGGCTTTCTCGATCCGGCGGCGCCGAAGAAGCTGATGCCGCGCCTGAACCAGCTTTTCAACCGGGCGCAACCGACCCCCGAGGAAATCCACATCCTGCGTGGTGTCGCGAAAGCCATGGCCGACGCAGCAAGAAAAGCAAAGCTTTAGACTGTCATCATGTTCACGCGCGTGCGTTCCGACATCCAGTGCATCCTCGACCGCGATCCGGCTGCCCGGAGCACCTGGGAGGTGCTCACGTGTTATCCGGGCCTGCATGCGGTGGTGCTGCACCGGCTGTCGCACTGGCTGTGGAACCGCGGCTTGAAGTGGCTGGGCCGCTTCATTTCCATGCTCTCGCGTTGGTTCACCGGCATCGAAATCCATCCGGGCGCCAAGCTGGGCGAACGGGTCTTCTTCGACCATGCCATGGGCGTGGTGGTGGGCGAGACCGCCGAGATCGGTGATGGCTGCACGATCTACCAGGGCGTGACCCTGGGTGGGACCTCGCTCTACAAGGGCACCAAACGGCATCCCACGCTCGGCCGCAACGTGGTCGTCAGCGCCGGTGCCAAGGTGCTGGGCGGCTTCGTGGTCGGCGACGGCGCCAAGATCGGCAGCAACGCGGTGGTCATCAAGCCGGTCCCGGCGGGTGCCACGGCGGTGGGGATTCCGGCGCGGATCATCCCCTCGAAGGACGACACCAGCGCCGACGTCACGGGCCAGCCCGAGAAGTTCTCGGCTTATGGCATCACGCTGGAAGACGATCCGCTGTCTCAGGCCATGAAGGGCCTGATCGACAACGCCGGTTCGCACGAGCACCAGATCGCGCTGCTGTGGCAGGCGATCGAGAAGCTGTCGCAGGAGCGGCGCAGCAGCAGCGACTGCGTGCCGCTGGATGCACAGACGAAGGAAAACTTCGAGGCGGAGAAGCTGACGCAGCTGGTGGGGAAATAGGCGCCGCCATCCCGCAAAGCCTTGTCATGCCGGACTTGATCCGGCATCCATCGAGGCGCGCCACCATGGATCCCGGGTCAAGCCCGGGATGACACCTTGATCGCCGACTTCGGCCGGAACCCCTTGCACACCTCGTCGTTCGTCTCGAGGTAGGGCCCGCCGATCAGGTCGATGCAATACGGCACGGCCGCAAAGATCCCCGGCACCAGCGATTGGCCATCCGCATCCTTCAGCCCTTCCAGGGTCTCCTGGATCGATTTCGGCTGCCCGGGCAGGTTGATGATGAGGCTGCGTCCGCGGATCACCGCCACTTGCCGCGACAGGATGGCGGTCGGCACGAAGCGCAGGCTGATCTGCCGCATCTGCTCACCGAAACCGGGCATCTCGCGGTCGGCAATGGCCAGCGTGGCTTCAGGCGTCACGTCGCGCACCGCCGGGCCCGTGCCGCCGGTGGTCAGCACCAGGGAGCAGCCCGCGTCCACCAGTTCCACCAGCGCGGCGCTGATGCCCTCCTTCTCGTCCGGGATCAGGCGCGACTCGAACGTGAGCGGATTTTTCAGTGCGCGCGTGAGCCAATCCTTCAGCGCGGGCAGGCCCTTGTCCTCGTAGACGCCGCTGGATGCGCGGTCGCTGATGGAAACAATGCCGATCCGGACGGCGTCGTGCTCACTCATCGTCCGGTCCATCCAGCGTTTCGCGCACGATCTGGAAGATGTCGCGGAAGGCGCGGCTGCGGCGCGGGGCCAGGCCTTTCGAGACCGCATCCGCGTCCGGTACCGCTCCGTCCTTCCGGGCTTGGCGGATCAGCGCGCGCAGCTGCTGCGCGTCGGTGGCCGGATGCGCGTCCAGCCATTGCTGCAGCGCTTCGTCACGCGCGATCAGGTCGTCGCGCCAACGCTCCGCAGCGTGCAGGGCCAGCGTTTGCTGGGCCGAACCGCTGTGCTGTTCCTGGAGCGCATCGCGGATCGCCTGGCGGGTTTCTTCCTCCAGGCCGCGCATCAGCTTGCCGACGTACTGCATCTGGCGGCGCCGGCCTTCGAAGTTGGTGATCTTGCGCACGGCGTTCAGGGCGTCGTCGAGGCTTTCGGGCAGGGCCAGCCGCTCGTACAGGTCGCGCCGAAGCGTCAGCAGGTCTTCGCCGAGCTTCTGCAGCTCGGTACTTTCGCGCTTGAGTTCGGTCCGGCTCGGCACACCGCCCGTGCGTTCGGCCTCCAGTTCGAGGTCGAGCTCACTGCCTTCCGCCACGAACTCGCCGCGGACGTAGTAGCCTTTTTTGGGTTTGCGTGGCATGGGTCGCAAGTATCATAGCCCGCCATGAACAACGCAAAGTCGCAGGCCGCGGCCGGTTTCGCCTACAGCCGCGCCGATTTCGAAGAACTCGTGGACGCCGCGTTGGCCCACGCCCGCAAGCTGGGCGCCACCGACGCCGGTGCCGAGGCCTCCGAGGGCTGCGGCCTGAGTGTCTCGGTGCGCAAGGGCGAGCTGGAAAACGTCGAGCGCAACCGCGACAAATCGCTCGGGATCACGGTCTACCTGGGCAACCGGCGCGGCAACGCGAGCACTTCTGATTTCTCCACGGCCGCCATCGAGCGCACCGTGCAGGCCGCTTACGACATCGCCCGTTTCACCGCGCAGGACCCGGTGGCGGGGTTGCCCGAGCCGGACGACATCGCGCAGCAGAAGGAACAGCGCGATCTCGACCTGTTCCATCCCTGGGCCATCGACAGCGCGCACGCTGCCCAGCTGGCGCTGCGCTGCGAACGCGCCGCCTTCGACACCGACCGGCGCATCACCAACAGCGAAGGCGCCGGCGTTTCGGCACAGCAGAGCCACTTCTTCAGTTCGCACACGCGCGGTTTCCGCGGCGGCTACGCCAGTTCGCGGCATTCGATCTCGGTCGCGCCCATCGCGGGGCGCGGGGACGAGATGCAGCGTGACGCGTGGTACAGCTCCATGCGGTCCGCCGACGAACTGGCCTCGCCGGAAGCCGTGGGCCGCTATGCCGCCGAACGCGCCCTGTCGCGCCTGAAGTCGCGCAAGATCAAGACCCGCGAATGCCCGGTGCTGTTCGAATCACCCCTGGCCGCGGGGCTGCTGGGCGCTTATGTGCAGGCGACGAGCGGTGGCTCGCTCTATCGCAAGAGCAGCTTCCTGCTGGATTCACTGGGCAAGCAGGTGCTGCCGGACCACATCGACGTGCTGGAGGACCCCTTCGTGAAGCGCGGCAAGGGCAGCTCGCCTTTCGACGAGGAGGGCGTCCGCACCCAACCCCGCAAGGTGGTGGACGGCGGCCGGGTGGAAGGCTATTTTCTCAGCAGCTATTCAGCGCGCAAGCTGGGGATGAAGACGACCGGCAATGCCGGCGGCTCGCACAACCTGACGCTGACGTCGCGCCTGACAAAGCCCGGCGACGACCTGCGCGAGATGCTGCGCAAGCTGGGCACCGGCCTGTTCGTGATCGAGCTGATGGGGCAGGGCGTCAACTACGTGACGGGCGACTATTCGCGCGGCGCCAGCGGTTTCTGGGTGGAGAAGGGCGAGATCGCGTACCCGGTGCAGGAGATCACGATCGCCGGGAACATGCGGGACATGTTCACCGGCATCCAGGCCGTGGGGGCGGATGTCTACAACTATGGGGCAAAGACCGTGGGTTCGATCCTGGTCAACAAGATGAAGGTGGCTGGCTCTTAAGAAGGCTGTCGTCCCTGCGTAGGCAGGGACCCAGGGGGGCGAAGGCCTGGATCCCAGCCTTCGCTGGGATGACCCCCTAGGGGGCCAGTGCCGCCTTCACCGCGGCGCTGACTTGTCCCATGTCGGCCTTGCCAGCCAACCTGGCCTTCACCGCGCCCATGACCTTGCCCATGTCGCCCGGCCCCTTGGCGCCCAGCTCCGCCACGATGGCTTTCACTTCGGCGGCGACTTCCTCGGCCGACAGGCGCTGCGGCAGGTAGGCCGACAGCACGGCGACTTCGGCCTTTTCCTTGTCGGCCAGGTCCTGCCGGCCGGCCTTCTCGAAGGCCTCGATGCTGTCCTTGCGCTGCTTCAGCAGCTTGTCGACGATGGCGATGACCTGCACGTCGTCCAGCTCGATGCGCTCGTCCACTTCCTTCTGCTTGATCGCGGCGGTCAGCATGCGGATGGCGCCCAGGCGCTCCGCTTCCTTGGCCCGCATGGCGGCCTTCATGTCGTCGGTGATGCGTTCCTTGAGGGTCATGTTCTTTTCCTGAACAACAAAAGAGAAAGGCCCGCGCGGGGTGTCCCCGTGCGAGCCTTGCGTGGTGAGCCGGGGCCCGTGAAACTCTAGAAGAGCTTCTTCGGCAGCTGCATGCTGCGAACGCGCTTGAAGTGGCGCTTCACGGCGGCGGCCTTCTTGCGCTTGCGCTCGGCGGTGGGCTTCTCGTAGAACTCGCGGGCGCGCAGTTCGGTCAGCAGGCCCAGCTTTTCAATGGTGCGCTTGAAGCGGCGCAGGGCCACGTCGAACGGTTCGTTTTCCTTGACACGGATGGTCGTCATGCTTCTCTTGGTTCAGTGCGCCGGGGGAAGATCGAGGGCCCCTGGCTGGGTTCCCCAACTGATTCATCGATTGGGCCGTTGGGGGTTGGCCAGCAAAGCCCGAGATTATAGCCTTGGTCGGCGTTTCGGCAACTCAGCCGTTCCAAACCCGGCCGTTCGGGCCACCGCCGGGGGGAAATCGGCCAGAATGGCCGCCGTGGGCCCAGGCGAACATTCCGGTGCGGACCGGCTGCAGGAGCAGCGCGAAGTGCTTGGCCGCGCGGGCCGGCTGCTGGCGGCCGCCGACGATTTCGGCGACACGCTGAAGCAGTCCCTGGCCGCCTGCCTGCCGGCCCTGGGCGATTTCGGCTTCTTCGACGTGGCCGTTGGCAACGGTGAAGTGCGTCGCACCGTCGCCGCTTACCAGGGGCCGCACATCGAAAGCTTGCTGGCGCCGACCCAGTGGGTGAAGCAAACCCATCCCGAACTCAATCTCTGCGCATTCTCCACGGGCGACGCCGCCCTGCACCCGGCCATCGATGACGCCTGGTATGGCCGGGTCGCCGCCAACGAGCAGCACTTGGGCCTGCTGCGCGAGCTGGCCTTCCGTTCCATGATCACCGTGCCGGTGCGGTACCGCGACGAGCTGGTGGGCGCGCTCACGCTGTTCATGGGCAGCTCGGGCCGGCGACATGACGCGGACGACCTGGCATTTGCCGGAGAACTGGCCGCTCTGGCCGCACCCGTCGTGGTGACGGCCCGGCTGCTGGAGCAGCAGCGCAACGCCGAGGCGCAGCTGCGCATGCAGGAGGAGCGGCTGCGCCTGGCGGTCGAGGCCGGCCAGGTCGGCATCTGGGATTGGGACATCGCGCGGCAGTCCGTGACGTGGTCGGACCGCGTCTACGACATGCACAAGATGGCGCGTGGCTCGGACACCGGCGGGCTGGAGGGCTTCCGCTCGCGCATCCACCCGGACGACCTGGCCACGGTGGAAGGTGCGTTGCAGGCCGCGCTGGCCGGTGGCCCGGCGTACCGGGCGGAGTTCCGGACCGTGCTGGCGAACGGCGAGGTCCGCTGGATCGCCACGCGCGGCCACCTGGTCCGCGACGGCGCGGGCCAGCCCACGCGCATGGTCGGCGCCAGCACGGACATCACCGAGCGCATGGACCTGCTGGCGGGCGAACGCATCGCCCGGGCCGAGGCGGAGGCCGCGCAGCGCCGGGTGGAACTGCTTTCCAGCGCCGGCGCCCTGCTCGCGAAGTCGCTGGACCCGGAAGACACCTTGCGAACCATCGCCACCACCGTCGTGCCCGGCATCGCCGACTGGTGCCGCATCGACCTGCTGGATGACGAAGGCGTGCTGCGCCGCCGCCTGGCGTATCACCAGGACCCCGAGCGCGCGCAGGAAGCGCTGGAGATGGCCAGGACGATGCGCGCGGCGCCGGCGACGGTGGGCTCCATGGCCTGGTGCATCGCCAATGCCAGCGATCACCACGGCCGGTTCGACCTGCCGCCGGCGACCGACGACCCGGTGCTGAGGGCGTTCACCTCGCACTTCGGCATGCATGCGCACTACATCCTTCCGTTGGTGGCGCGTGGGCGGACCATTGGCGCGATGGGCGTGGTCCAGGCCGAATCCGGGCGCATCCTCGGCCGGGCCGACCGCGCCCTGATCCGCGAGCTGGGGCAGCGCGCCGCGCTCGCCCTGGACAACGCGCGGGCCTATGCCGAAGCGGAGGCCGCGCGCCGCCAGGCCGAATCCGCTAGCCGGGCCAAGGACGAGTTCCTGGCGATGCTGGGCCACGAACTGCGCAACCCGCTGGCGCCCATCGCCACGGCACTGGAGCTGATGGCGCGCCGCGACGCGAAGGCCCACGTCGAGGAGCGGCGCATCATCGGCCGGCAGGTGACGCACCTGTCGCGCCTGATCGACGACCTGCTGGACGTCTCGCGCATCACGCAGGGCAAGGTGGAGTTGAAGCAGGTGGCGGTGGAAGTGCGAACCCTGATCGCGCATGCGCTGGAGCAGACGCAGCCGGTCTATGAACGGCGCGCGCAGCCGGTGCAAGTGCGTCTGGACGCGGCTGGAGCGCGCGTGCTGGGCGACCCGACGCGGCTCACGCAGGTGCTGTGCAACCTGCTGATCAACGCGGCCAAGTTCACGCCCCCCGACGGCCGGGTTGAGGTGACGCTGCGCGCCGATGCGACCTGGGTGGAGATCGTCGTGGAGGATTCGGGGCGGGGCATCGCGCCCGAGCTGCTGCCGCACGTGTTCGACCTGTTCGTGCAGGGCCGGCAGTCGATCGACCGCCGCTCCGGTGGCCTCGGGCTGGGCCTGGCCATCGTGCGCATGCTGGTCGAGCGCCATGGCGGCCAGGTGCAGGCAGCCAGCGGCGGCGACAATCAGGGCAGCCGCTTCACCGTGCGGCTGCCCGCGCTGTTGGCGCAAGGCGTGACCGAAGGAGAGCACCCCATGGAACCCGCCACCCCCACGCTTCCGGCCACCCCGGCGCGCATCCTGATCGTCGACGACAACGCCGACGCCGCGGACACGCTGGGCGAACTGCTCAAGATGGTGGGTTACGAAGTGCGCGTGGCGGGCGACGCCGAGGCGGCGCTGGCCCTCGTGCAGGAGGACCTGCCCCAGTTGGCGCTGCTGGACATCGGCCTGCCGGGCATGGACGGTTACGAACTCGCCGAACGGCTGCGCGCGGACGCCCGCACCCGCGGGATCAAGCTGGTGGCGCTGACGGGTTACGGCAGGGAGAACGACCGGTCCCGCGCGCTGGGGGCCCAGTTCGACGAGCACGTCGTCAAGCCGGTGGCGGTGGACAAGCTGTTCGAACTGCTCGGTCGGATGCTCGCCTAGATCCGTCCGCCCGCAGCCGCCAGCGCTTCGGCGCAGGCGAAGCCGCTGGCCCAGGCCCACTGGAAGTTGTAGCCGCCCAGCCAGCCGGTCACATCCACCACTTCGCCGATGAAGTAAAGCCCCGGCTGCTTCGATTCCATGGTCTGCGACGAGAGATCGCGCGTGTCGACGCCGCCGGCCGTGACTTCCGCCTTGCGGTAACCTTCGCTGCCGGTGGGCACGAGTTCCCAGCGCTGCAGGCGCTCGGCCAGTTGCGCCAGGGACTTGTCGCTCGCTTCATTGACCGGGCGTTGCCAGGCGGGGTCCTGCTGCACCCAGGCGTCGGCCAGGCGAGAAGGCACCAGGGAAGCCAGCTCATTGGCGATCAGCTTGCGGGAGCGCGCCTTGGCCTGCAGCAAGGCCGCGGCGACGTCCACGCCAGGCGCGAGATCGATGCGCAACGGCTGGCCCTCGCGCCAGTAGCTGGAGACCTGCAGCACGGCCGGCCCGCTCAGGCCGCGGTGCGTGAACAGCAGGTCTTCGTCGAAGGCCATGCGCTGCTTCTTCTCGCCGGTCTCGATCCGCACCGGCAGCGCCAGGCCGGCGAGCTGGGCGAACGGTGCCCAGGCATCGCCGTCGAAGGTGAGCGGCACCAGTGCCGGCCGGGTCTCCACGACGCGCAGGCCGAACTGGCGGGCGATGCGGTAGCCGAAATCGGTGGCGCCAATCTTCGGGATGGAGAGCCCACCGGTGGCGATGACCACCTGGCTCGCCTGCACGATGCCCTGGCTCGTCCGCAACGTGTAGCCGCCCTCCGCGGCATCGATGCGTTCCACGGTGCAGGGCTGGCGCCGCACCACGCCGCCGGCGTCGCACTCGGCCACCAGCATGCGGATGAAGTCCTCCGAGGAACGGTCGCCGAACAGCTGGCCCTTGTGCTTCTCATGGAAAGGGATGCCGTGCTTCTGCACCAGCGCGATGAAATCGGCCGGCGTGTACCGCGCCAGGGCGGAGCGGCAGAAGTGCGCGTTCTTACCCAGGAAATGCTTCTGCGGTCCGCGCGGGTCGAGTTCGCGGTTGGTGAAGTTGCAGCGGCCGCCGCCCGCGATGCGGACTTTCTCGGCGATCTTCTCGCTGTGATCGAGCAGCAGGACCTTGATGCCGCGCTGGCCCGCCTGGCCAGCGCAGAACAAGCCGGCAGCCCCTGCGCCGACGACGACGGCGTCGAACTGTTCGGTCAGCCCTTCCACGTGAACGGGAACTGGAACTGCTTGACGAAGCCGTTGGGCACGTAATCGCCCAATACCCCATACGCTTCAGGCCAGGCCTTGTCGCTCTTCACCGCCGTGCCGAACAGGTGATCGAGGAAGGCGAAGTGCGCCGCGTAGTTCTTGTCCAGTGCCTCCTGGTCCTGGCTGTGGTGCCAGTGGTGGAAGTTGGGCGTGACGATCACGTAGCGCAAGGGCCCGAGCCGGACGCTGACGTTGGCATGGTTGAACACGGCCTGGAAACCCACGATGACGATGTAGGCGTCGATGACTTCCTTGGAGAACCCCAGCACGTAGATGGGCGCCAGCACCAGGGTGCGCGTGATCAGCAGTTCGAGGATGTGCTGGCGCGAGCCCGCCATCCAGTCCATGCTCTTCACGCTGTGGTGCACGGCATGCAGGCGCCACAGCAGCGGCACCTCGTGGTACGCGCGGTGCGTCCAGTACTGCACCAGGTCCGCCACCAGCACGATGAGGAACAGCGCCAGCCAGAAGTTCAGCCCCTGCACCCAGCCGCGGATGCCGTCGCTGGCGGCCCAGCCGAAGAACTTGTGCACCATCAGGTTGGTGGCCAGCAGCACGAAACCGACCACCATGTGGTTGACGATGAAATGGTGGAAGTCGGTCTGCCACTCGGCGCGGAACACCGGCTGGTCGCGGCGCAACGCGAACAGCTTCTCGACGAAGATGAAGATCAGCGACGAGCCCAGCAGGTCCAGGATGAACCAGTCCAGCCCGATGTAGGGCGTGTTGTCCGGGAAGTTGGGGTTGACGTGCACCTGGTGCCCGCCCAGGAGCGCCGTCAGCGCCACCAGCAGGAAGGCGAAGGCCGACAGCCAGCGGGCCCGGTTGAAGATGATGTTGACCAGCGAGATGCCGCCGGCGACGGCCAGCGCGCCGAGCATGATCTTGCGGATCACGTCGACGTTGTAGCTCTTGCGCAGCTGCGGCGTGGTCAGGTACTCGGGGAAGTGGAAGGCCAGCACGCCGAGGAAGCACAGGATGGCCAGGCTGAGCGCGATGACGCCCGTGACCAGTCCGCGGCCTGGTCGCAGCTCGCCATGGCTCTCGGTGAATTCGTTGAGTTTGTCCAGCACAGCGCCGCCCTTCCCGCGTCTGGCCGCAGTGTAGCGGCGGCGGGCGCGGACCTCAGGCTGCGCGGCTGCGCGCCACCGGATCGGCGGCGGCCGCGGCCACGCCACGCACCACGTCGCCCACCACGATGACGGCCGGGCTGGCCATGCCCTCGCGCGTGACGGTTTCGGCCAGGCGACCGAGCGTCGTGACGACGTGGCGTTGCTCCGGCAGCGATGCGTGCTGCACCACGGCCACCGGCGTCTCGGGCGGAAGGCCAGTCAGCAAGTCATCCTCGATGCGCGAGACGCTGCTGACGCCCATGTAGATCACGAGCGTGAGCCGGGCGCTGTGCGCGGTCGCGGCGAGCGCGCGCCAGTCGGGCGTGTCCGTGCCTTTTTGCGCATGACCCGTGATGAAGATGACACCCTGCGCATGGTCGCGATGCGTGAGCGGCACGCCCAGCGACGTGGCGGCGGCGAGCCCCGACGTGATGCCGTTGATCACGGTGACTTCGAGCCCGGCGGCGCGCAGGTGCTCCACCTCTTCGCCGCCGCGCCCGAAGATGAACGGGTCGCCGCCCTTCAGGCGTACCACGGTTTCGCCTTCGCGCGCCGCCATCAGCATCAGCTTCTCGATGAAGGCCTGCGGCGTGCTCTTGCAGCCGCCGCGCTTGCCCACGTGGACGATGCGTGCGCGCGGCGAGGCATGGGCCACCACCTCGGGGCTCACGAGGTCATCGACCAGCAGCACGGTGGCCGCCTGGATCGCCTTCAGCGCCTTCAAGGTCAGCAGTTCCGGATCGCCGGGACCGGCGCCCACGAGGGTGACTTTGCCTGTGTTCATGATGCGTCAGCCAGATGCAAGATGTGTTCCACCTGCAGCGCCATCGAATCGGGCACCGGGCGCTTGCCGTCGAGCACGTCGTGGATGTAAGCAGCTGTGGTGTGCACATCCACCTCTTTCGGCAGGTCGGGCAAGTCGGTGAGCGTGCCCTTGCGGCCTTCCTGCAGCAGCACGCGCTGACCTTGCCGGAAGCCATTCATCTCGGGCAGGCGGCGCGCATCGGCCACTACTTCGCCCTCGGTGCCGCGCAGCAGCAGGGCGGTGGCACCGGTGAGTTCGAAGACCGCCGCCATGGAGACGGCGTACTCCGGGTGCGTGTAGCTGCTGACGATGACGGCGGGGCCTTCGCAGGGGTTCATCAGCTTCACCAGGCTGTGTGCGCTGTTGCGCAGGCCGACGGCGCGCCGCACGTCGAGCAGGCGCTTGAGGCCGGGCGAGAACAGCTCGGTGGCGAAGTAGACGGCTTCACCGGGCTCGACGCGGCGCACGGCCGTCTCGGGGGGCACGCCCATCGCGGCGAGCACATCCGGCACGAAGATCCGATTCGATTCGGTGGCCGTGCCATGGATGACGACGGCAAGGCCGCGCCGGGCCAGCAACTCGGCCAACAGCGCCGTGAGCACAGGCAGGCGGCGCGCGCCGTTGTAGCTGGGCAGCACGACAGCTGGCTTGCCGCCGCCGATCGGGACGCGGCGCAGGCGTTCCGCCGTGGCATCGAGGAAGCCTGCCATCTCGTCGGGCGTTTCGCCCTTGATGCGCATGGCGAGGCAGAAGGCGCCGACTTCGAGATCGGTGACCGAGCCATCGAGCAGTTGGCCGAACAGGTCCTGGGCCTGCGCACGCGTGAGCGAACGCGCGCCCTGCTTGCCGCGGCCGATTTCCTTGATGTACTGGCTGATGGCCATGGCTGAATTGTCCCAGAGCCCTGATGACTTTCAGCCATAAGCCGAATCACGCCACTTTCTGCAGCGGGAACATGGCGCGCACAAGCCGCTTGAGTTCCGGCACGCAGGAGCCGCAGTTGGTGCCGCACTTCAGGCTGGATTGCAGCGAGGCGAGGCGCTGGTCCTCGGTGCCTTCACTCGTCGAAAGCTGCTTCTCGATCGCGTACGCGCCGACGTTGAAGCAGCTGCACACCTGCTTGCCGCGCGCGGGCAGTGCCACGGGCGCCTTCGCGCCGGGGGCCAGCAACTGCCGGCCATAGGCCTGCGCCGGCAACTGGTCCTGCAGCAGAGCCTTGATCCAGGCCTCCGCGCTCGTGTCGCCGGCCAGCAGGAAGGCGTCGAGCCGCGCTTCCTTCTCCCCGGCGCGCACCAGGCGCATCGACCGCCGCTGGCCGCGGCGTTTGTCGGCATAGCGCAGGGTGTCGCTGCCGGCCAGGCCGAGCGCATTCTCCAGGCGCTGCAAGATCTCCTCCGGCGGCGCTTCATGCGAAGCGGCGCGGAACAGGATGCCGCTGCGTTCCTGCTTCGTCGCATCCTGCAGCGGCACGTTGTTGGAGAAAGGCACGCACGATGCGTAGGGGAACACGGCCATCATGCGGCGCAGCTCCTCCTGCGAGCGCAGGAATTCCCCCGCGGGCAGCCAGGCGATGCCAAGCACGGTCCATGGCAGTTCGGCCTTCAGGATCTTCACCGCGGCGTGCTTCAGCTCCGGCTGCTTCGACGTGGGGCAATAGGCGGAGGTGGTGATCGCGTTCACGCCGGCGAGCCGGGCACCGGTGCTCGAGCAGCCGCTCAGGTATTCGCCGCCCCAGTGCATGGCGATGAAGGCCTGACTGAGCCCGATCTCGTCGCTGGCCTGGACCGGCAGCACGATCGAGCCGCGCTTGGAGGTCACGTGCACCAGGTCACCTTCGGCCAGTTTGCGCCGGTCCATGTCCTGGGGATGCATCTGCACCGTGGGCTCCGGCACGTGGCCGAACAGGCGTCCCAGCGTGCCGGTGCGGCTCATGCCATGCCAGTGGTCGCGCAGGCGGCCGGTGGTGAGGGAGAACGGGTAGCGCGATTCGCGCGGCTCTGCGAGCGGCTGGTAGGCGACGTCCGCGAAGCGCGCCTTGCCGTCGGCCGTGGGGAACACGCCATCTTCGTACAGGCGCGCCTTGCCCGTGGAGGCACCTGCGGGCAGGGGCCACTGCTGCGGCGCCTGTTCCAGCACCGGGTAGCTGAGCCCGGTGATGTCGAGGTCGCGGCCGCGCGTGCTCTCGCGGTGTTCGTTCCAGACGGCCTCGGCACCGGCGGTGGCGTCGGCGGTGTCGTAGGGAAAGAGCGTAGGGGCGCCAGGACGCAGCCGTGCCTCGAGGCCGCGCGCAAATTCGACGGCGATCACCCAGTCATGGCGCGTGCCCCCGGGCGCGGCGACCGCA
This sequence comes from Caenimonas sedimenti, assembly GCF_007833165.1. Lineage (GTDB taxonomy): Bacteria > Pseudomonadota > Gammaproteobacteria > Burkholderiales > Burkholderiaceae_C > Ramlibacter > Ramlibacter sedimenti. The sequence continues at coordinate 218,808 of NZ_VOBQ01000015.1, forward strand.
GGCCGCACGCGGCTGATGCGCCGCTCGCTGTTGGTGACGGTGCCGGTCTTCTCGCCCCAGGTCGTGGCGGGCAGCAGCAGGTCGGCGTAGTCGCAGGTGGCGGTGGTGAGGAAGGCCTCCTGCACCACCACGAACTCCGCGCGCTCCAGGGCACGGCGCACGGTGGACTGGTCCGGCATGGATTGGGCGGGATTGGTGCACGCGATCCAGAGTGCCTTGATCTCGCCGTCGGCCGCGGCCTGGAACATCTCCACGGCCGTCTTGCCCGGCTTCTCGGGCACCGAAGGCACGCCCCACAACGCGGCGACTTCGGCCCGGTGCGCGGGGTTGGCCAGGTCGCGATGCGCCGACAGCAGGTTGGCGAGGCCGCCCACCTCGCGTCCGCCCATGGCGTTGGGCTGGCCCGTCAGCGAGAACGGGCCGGCACCCGGCTTGCCGATCTGCGCGGTCGCCAGGTGCAGGTTGATCAGGGCCGCGTTCTTGGCGGTGCCGCTGGAGGACTGGTTCAGGCCCTGGCAGTAGAGGCTCAGCGTGCTCGCGGAGGTGGCGAACCACTTCGCGGCCGTGAACAGGTCTTCGCGCTTCAGCCCGCAGGTCTGTGCCACGAGTTCGGGCGTGCATTCGCGCACGCGCGCCTTCAGCGCGTCGAAGCCGTTCGTGTGAGCGGTGATGTAGTCCGGCTTCACCCATCCTTCCCACAGCATGATGTGCAGCAGGCCGTGGAACAGCATCACGTCGGTGCCGGGCTGCAGCGGCAGGTAGAGATCGGCGATCTCCGCCGTGTCGGTGCGGCGCGGGTCGCAGAAGATAATCTTCATGTCCGGCCGGGCGCGTTTCGCATCCTCGATGCGGCGGAACAGGATGGGATGCGCCCAGGCGGTGTTGCTGCCGACGATGAAGATGCAGTCCGCATGGTTCACGTCGTCGTAGCAGTTGGGCGGGGCGTCCGCGCCCAACGTCATCTTGTAGCCGGCCACCGCGCTGCTCATGCACAGCCGCGAGTTGGTGTCGACGTTGTTGGTGCCGATGAGGCCCTTGGCCAGCTTGTTGAAGACGTAGTAGTCCTCGGTGAGCAGCTGGCCGGAGATGTAGAAGCCCACGGCGTCCGGTCCGTGTTCCGCGATGGTGCGGGCGAAGCGATCGGTGGCGATGCCCAGCGCGCTGTCCCAGCTGATGCGGTAGGGCGCCATGCCGGCCTGGTCGCGCAGCAGGGGATGCAGCAGGCGCGTCTGGCGCGTCACTTCTGCCGTGGCGGTGAGGTGGAGGGTCGAGCCCTTGGTGCAGAGCCGGCCGAAGTTGGCCGGGTGGTCCGGGTCGCCGCGCACCCCCGTGATCTGGTCGCCCTGCGACTCGATGATGACGCCACAGCCGACGCCGCAGTAGGGGCAGGTGGACTTGGTTTCCTTCATGGAAGTTACTCCCTCCCCCTC
>NZ_VOBQ01000016.1 GCF_007833165.1 Caenimonas sedimenti
ACCTGAATCAGCGCCATGCGTCGTTACGGCCTCCTTGAGTGCGAAAGCACACGGCGTCGGCCGCGCCTAGCCTGGCGCTGATTCAGGTGCCGGCGCAGGCCCGTTTCTCTGCCGCCCAGGCTCCTAGTGCCCGCCGGCCGCACGGCGCAGGGCCGCGCAATAGTCGAGCAGGGCCTCGGTTTCCATCGATTTGTCGAACACGCCGTCGCTGCCCAGCGACTCGCAGCGCTTGCGGATGTCGGGACTGGCCGACCCGGTGAGCACCACCACCTTGCGCACGGGGTCCCGGTCGCGCAGGGCCATCAGGACACCGAAGCCGCTGCCGCCGGGTTCCAGCACCAGGTCGACGATGGCGATGTCCCAGTGGTTGGCCGGGTCGCGCAGCCAGGCGACCGCGGCCTTCTCGTTGGCGGCGCTGCCGGCCGTCTCGATGTTGCCGAGTTCGGCCAGCGCCTCGATCATGCTGTCCCGGATCTGCGGGTTGTCTTCCACCAGGAACGCCTTCAACACCAAGTCTCCTACCCGTGCGGGGCCTGGTGATTTTGCACCGAAGCGCCGCCGCCCGGGGTGCGGCGGCGCGGCGCGGCGGGCGTGGTGTGGCGAATTAGCCGACGTTCACCTGGATTCGGCGGGGCCGGGCTTCCTCCGCTTTTGGCAGGGTCAGGCGCAGGACGCCGTCGCGCAGCTGGGCCTCGATGCGCGAGGCGTCGAGCTCGCGGCTCAGCGTGAACTGGCGGCGATAGGCGGCGAACTGGGCTTCGCCGTAGACCAGTTGCATGGCCTCGGGCGCCGCGCTCGCGGCCGTCCCTTCGATGACGAGGCTGTCGCCGTCGACGCGCACCGCCAGCTGCTCGCGGGCGACGCCCGGCAGGTCAGCCAGCAGGGTGATGCTGTTCTCGTCCTCGAACACGTCCACGGGCGGCACCACATGGGGTTGCGGCTCGGGCTGGGTGGATTGCTGCTGCTTGTCGTTCATGACGTTCTCCTCAGTTCACGTCGATGCGGCGCGGCTGCGACGACTCGCGCTTGGCCACGCTGATGCGAAGCACGCCGTCCCGGTATTTCGCGTCGACGCGCGCCGGATCGGCGTCCTCGGGCAGGCTCACGACACGGCGGAAGCGGCCGGTGAAGCGCTCGCGGGCATACACGCTGGTGCGCTCGCCTTCCGGGGGCAGGTCACTCTTGCGCTCGCCCGCCACGATCAGCAGGCCCCGGTCCACGGTGATGTCGAGGCTTGCGGGGTCCAGTCCCGGTGCCAGGGCCATCACCTCGATGGAAGTCGGCGTGGTGCCCACATTCAGGCTGGGGAAGCCGCCGGCGGCGGCGGGCCGGATGCTGTTGCGTCCGCTGGCCGGGCGGAACACCTCGTCGAGCAGGCCCTGCATGCGCTGCAGGTCCGCGAACAGGCCCGCGGAGGGCTGGTAGATCCCGTTCATGGCTGGTCTCCTTTCTGGTCGGAACGGTGAGCGATTCCGAATTAGGGATCGTCTCCCGCCGTTTCAAGGGCCCGCGTTCAACGCATCAGGAGAACCGGAACGGAGGACGCCAGCATCGCGATGCCCGAGAGGGTGAGCAGGCCCAGGACGACCTGCCGGAATGCCGCTTCGCTGATGCCGATGTACAGCCGGGCGCCGAGCAGCACCGGGATGAGCATCGCGGGCGCCACCACGGCGAAGAGCGGCAGCATGCTTGCGTCGACGATGCCCGTGGCGAGGTAGCTGGCGAAGGTCACCACCTGCATGGCGAGGTTGAAGTTCTGGATGACGGCACGCTGCTCATCCTTTTGCCAGCCGCGCAGGGTGCACCACAGCGTCGGGACCACGCCGCTGAAGCCACCGAGGCCGCCCAGCACGCCACCGATGGCGCCGGCCGCACCGTCAGCCGCACGGCCGCCGTGCCGGATGCGCGGAAGCTTCGGGGCCAGGAACATCAGGGGGCACAGGATCACGAGCAGCGTGCCCAGGACCGCCTTGAACATCGGGATGTCGAGCTGGGGCAGCAGGTAGATGCCCAGCGGCAGGCCGGCCAGGCCGCCGAGAAGAAAGGGGGCGAGGCGTGGCAGGTCCCAGCCCCGGCGCACGGTGATGGCTGCGACGATCTGGCCGGTGAGGGAGCCGAAGACTGACAGCGCGGCGGCCAGGCGCGGCTCCAGCGTCCACGCCCACAAGGCCATCGCCGTGAGCCCGAAGCCGAAGCCCGAGAGGCCCTGGACGAAGCCGGCGAGCGCGGCGCCGGCGGCGACGAGGAGGATCAGTTCCAGGCCGTGCTCCCCGCGGATGGGGAGCGGCCGGAACCTTCACTCATAGGCCGACATCGGCACGCAGCTGCAGAACAGGTTGCGGTCACCGTAGACGTTGTCGACCCGGCCCACCGGCGGCCAGTACTTGGCGTGCCGGCGTTCGTCGAGCACGGCCGCGCCCACTTCACGCGGGTACGCATGCGTCCACTCGCCCTTCAGCAAGGCCGACGCGGTGTGCGGCGCATGCTTCAGCGGGTTGTCGTCCTGCGGCCATTCGCCCTGCTCGACGCGGCGGATTTCCTCGCGGATGGCGATCATGGCCGCGATGAAGCGGTCGATCTCCTCCAGCGTCTCGCTCTCCGTCGGCTCCACCATCAGCGTGCCGGGCACCGGGAAGCTGAGCGTGGGCGCGTGGAAGCCGTAGTCGATCAGGCGCTTGGCCACGTCTTCCGCCGTGACGCCGCTGGTCTCCTTCAGCGGCCGCAGATCCAGGATGCACTCGTGCGCCACGTGGCCGTTCTTGCTGGCGTAGAGCGTCGGGTAGTGCTCGCCCAGGCGCTTGCTGATGTAGTTGGCGCTGAGGATGGCGACCTCGGTGGCCTGCTGCAGGCCCTCGGCGCCCATCATGCGGCAGTACATCCAGCTGATGGGCAGCACCGCGGCGTTGCCCAGCGGTGCGGCGGACACCGCGCCCACGCCATGCGATGGCAGGCCGCCGGTCACGTGGCCGGGCAGGAACGGCACCAGGTCTTCGACCACGCACACGGGGCCGACACCCGGCCCGCCGCCGCCGTGCGGGATGCAGAAGGTCTTGTGCAGGTTGAGGTGGCTCACGTCGCCGCCGAACTCGCCCGGCGCGGCCACGCCCACCAGCGCGTTCATGTTGGCCCCGTCCACGTAGACCCGCCCGCCGTGACTGTGCACGAGTGCGCACAGCTCCTTCACCTGCGTCTCGAAAACGCCGTGCGTGCTGGGGTAGGTGATCATGATGCAGGCGAGGTTGGCGCTGTGCTTCTCGCACTTGGCCTGCAGGTCCGCCATGTCCACGTTGCCGTTGTCGTCGCAGGCCGTCACCACCACCTGCATCCCGACCATCTGCGCGCTGGCGGGATTGGTGCCGTGCGCCGATGACGGAATCAGGCAGACGTTGCGATGCGCCTGCCCCTTGCTGGCATGCCAGGCCTTGATGGCCAGCAGGCCGGCGTATTCGCCTTGTGAGCCTGCATTCGGCTGCAGGCTGATCCCGGCGTAGCCCGTCGCCTGGCACAACCAGGCACGCAGCTGTTCGTCGAGTTCGGCATAGCCCTGGAGCTGGTCGGCCGGCGCGAACGGATGCACGTGCGCGAACTCCGGCCAGGTCACCGGGATCATCTCGCTGGTGGCGTTCAGCTTCATCGTGCAGCTGCCCAGCGGGATCATGCTGCGGTCCAGCGCCAGGTCCTTGTCGGACAGCGCGCGGATGTAGCGCAGCATGCCGGTCTCGCTGTGGTGCGTGTTGAAGACCGGGTGCGTGAGGAAGTCGCTGCTGCGGCGCAGTTCCGTCGGGATCAGCGGCTCGATCCCCTTCTCGAACGCGTCGAAGGTTGGCAGCGGCTGACCGGCCTTGGCGAAGATCTTCCAGACCAGCTCCACCTCGGCGCGCGTCGTGGTTTCGTCGAGCGAGACCAGGATGTACTCGCCGTAGTAGAGGCGCAGGTTGGCGCCCATCGAATGGCCGCGGGCGATGATGGCAGGGGCGGCGTCGCCCACGTGCAGCGACAGCGTGTCGAACACGGCCTGCTCGCGTGGCGCGTGGCCCAGCTGCTCCAGGCCCTTGGCCAGGATCGCCGTGTAGCTCGCGACCCGTTGCGCGATCCGCTTCAGGCCCTGCGGCCCGTGGTAGACCGCGTACATGCTGGCGATGACGGCCGGCAGCACCTGCGCCGTGCAGATGTTGGAGGTGGCCTTCTCGCGGCGGATGTGCTGTTCGCGCGTCTGCAGCGCCAGGCGGTAGGCCGGATTGCCGTGCGAGTCGACGCTGACGCCGACCAGCCGCCCGGGCATCGAGCGTTTGAATTCATCGCGGCAAGCCATGAAGGCGGCGTGCGGGCCACCGGCGCCCATGGGCATGCCGAAACGCTGCGTGGAACCGACGACGATGTCGGCGCCCCATTCGCCGGGCGGCGTGATCAGGGTCAACGCGAGCAGGTCGGAGGTCGCGATCAGCGCGGCCTGCTTCGCGTGGATGCGCTCGGCGTCGGCGCGCAGGTCGTCGATGCGGCCGCTGGTGGAAGGGTAGGCCGCGATGACGGCGAAGTAGTCGCCTTGCAGCAGTGTGTTCCATTCCCCGGCCGACCCGGCCAGGGCGACCTCGATGCCCAGCGGCTCCGCGCGGGTCTGCACCACCTCGATCACCTGCGGGTGGCAGTCCGCCGCCATGACCAGGCGGTTGCTCTTGCTCTTCACGCTGCGCTTGGCGAGCGTCATGGCCTCGGCCGCGGCTGTCGCTTCGTCGAGCATGGAAGCATTGGCGATCGGCATGCCCGTCAGGTCGCACACCATCGTCTGGAAGTTCACCAGCGCCTCCATGCGGCCCTGGCTGATCTCGGCCTGGTAGGGCGTGTAGGCGGTGTACCAGGCCGGGTTCTCCAGGATGTTGCGCAGGATGACGCCCGGCGTGTGGGTGCCGTAGTAGCCCTGGCCAATGAAGCTCTTGAAGACGCGGTTGCGGCTGGCGATGGCTTTGAGCTCGGACAGCGCGGCGGCTTCCGTCACGGCCGGGGGCAGCTGCATGGCCTGCGACCGGGCGATCGAGCGCGGCACGATGCTTTCGATCAGCGCGCGGCGCGAAGCTTCGCCCACGGCCGAGAGCATCAGCTTCTCGTCGGCCTCGGAGACGCCGATGTGGCGCGGAATGAACTCAGTCGGGTTTTCCAGCTCGCCGAGCGGCCGGGCGGATTGCATCAGCATGGAGGAGTCAGGTGCTTTCTTTGAGGAATTTCTGGTAGTCGGGCTCGTCCATCAGCACGTCGAACTCGGCCATGTCCTTGATCAGGATCTTGAAGAACCAGCCATTGCCCATCGGGTCGTTGTTGGCCAGGGACGGGTTCTCGCGCAGGTCCTCGTTGACTTCGGTCACTTCGCCCGCGATCGGCATGTAGATGTCGGCGGCGGCTTTCACCGATTCGACGACGCCGGCCACCTCGCCCTTGGCGAAGACCTTGCCGACTTCGGGCAGGTCGACGAAGACCACGTCGCCCAGCGCGTCCTGCGCATGCAGCGTGATGCCGACGACGGCGGCCTCGTGGTCTTCGAGCTGGATCCATTCATGGTCGTTGGTGTACTTGACGGTCATGGTCTTCTCCTTTTGCGGGCGGCCTAGCCGCGGTGGTAGCGATTGGGGACGAATGGCATGGCGCTGACTTCCATCGGCACGGGCTTGCCGCGCACGATGGCTTGCACGCGTGTGCCCGGCGCCGCTTGCGCCGGTGGCACGTAGCCCATGGCGACAGGTTTGTCGATGCTCGGGCCCAGCAAGCCACTGGTGACTTCGCCGATGCGCGCGCCTTGCGGGTCTTGCAGTTCCGTGTGGTCGCGCACGGGCACGCGCTCCAGCGCGACCAGGCCCACGCGCTTGCGCGTGAGCGGCACCGTGCCGTCCAGTTGGCCGAGCACACGTGCCGCACCGGGGAACCCGCCCGCGCGTTCACCGCCGGTACGCCGCACCTTCTGCATGGCCCAGTTCAGGCCGGCTTCCACCGGGGTGGTGGTCGTGTCGATATCGTTGCCGTAGAGGCAAAGCCCGGCTTCCAGGCGCAGCGAATTGCGTGCACCCAGGCCGATGGGTTTCACTTCGGGCTGCGCGAGCAGGGCGCGCGCCAAGGCCTCGGCCTGCGCGCCGGGCACAGAGATCTCGAAGCCGTCTTCGCCCGTGTAGCCGCTGCGGGTGATGTGCAGGTCCGCGCCTTGCCAGGCGAAGGGCGAGCCGGTCATGAACACCAGCTTCTCGACGCCGGGCACCACGCGCTGCAGCGCGTCCACCGCCTTCGGGCCCTGCAGGGCAAGGAGCCCATGGTCAGGCATCGTGATGACCTGGCAACGTGCGCCGATCCTTTCCTGGATGTGCGCGATGTCGCCCACCTTGCACGCACCATTGACGATGACGAACAAGTCGCCGCCGCGGTTCACGAACATCAGGTCGTCGATGATCGTGCCTTCGTCGGTCAGCAGCAGGCCGTAGCGCTGCTTCCCCGGCGCGAGGCCGATCACGTCGACCGGCATCAATGTTTCGAGGGCGGCGGCGGCGTCGGGTCCCACCAGCCGCAACTGGCCCATGTGCGACACGTCGAACAGACCGGCGCAAGCGCGTGTGTGGTGATGCTCGGCCATCAGGCCGGTGGGGTATTGCACCGGCATCGAGTAGCCGGCGAAGGGGACCATGCGCGCACCCAGCTCGAGGTGCAAGGCATGCAAAGGGGTCTTCAGAAGCTCAACTGGCGAGTCGGACAACGGACGCTCCAAAGGGGCTGTGGGCCATGGTACTGCAACCATGGTCTGGCCCCTGCTGTCCGCTTTACCTGAGAGATTCACCCCTTGCGGGGTTTGCTCCTTCGGTGGAGAAATTGGAATCTGACCCCAATTTCCCTCTCTCCAGCAAGGTGACGCCCCGCGATGGAAGCGCTTGTCAGTCCTGGGTGCCTGAGCGTTCGGCTGGGGCCTGCGCCTTCGGCGGTTTCACGGGGAAACTCTCTCCTGACGGCGGCGATTGTAACCATCACCGCCCGCGCATCTTCAGCAGCCGCTCGCGCGCCGCGCCCAGGTGCTCGCGCAGCGTGTACCACCGGTCGGCGTAGCGGTCGGGCAGGTCGAGGCAGGCGACTTCCAGCTCGATCTGGTCCAGCCGCTGCAGCAGCGGCTTGAGGGTGATGGGGTTGTCGCTCACCGTGTCGAGTTCCTGCTCCAGGAACTTGAGTTCGCCGTAGTAGTGGGCGAGCACGGTGTTCACGCGCAGGCTGAACAGGCGCGGGATCCACATCAGCGCCAGCGCCGTGAGCACCAGGATCGGCAGCACGCCGAAGAGCAGGAGCTCGGCCAGTTGCGCCCACCAGTACGGCAGCACGGTCTCCAGCACGGGGCGGTCGCCGAGGGCGTACTGTCGCGCCACGGGGGAGAGCAGGAAGTCGGTCTGGAAGTCAGGAAACTCCGATTGCTGCTGCAGGAAGCTGGGCGTGCCATGGATTTCGGTGGCGGCGTCGAGCAGCGCCCGCTGAAGGGCAGGGTGCGCCGTCTCGCGCACGAGCAGGTGCGTGCCGGTGGACAACAGCGTCAAGTCGCGCGGCGGGACGTTGCCGCGCAGTTCGATGGCGCCTTGCGGCAACACGAAGGGACGCAGCCGCGGCTCGCGCGTGGCCAGGGCGTTGGCGCGGTCCAGGCCCACCATCGTGACGCCAGGCGAGCGCGTGAGCAGCCGCACGGTCGGGGCGTCGCTGCTGCCGATGGTGATCATGGCGTCGACCTGCTGTTCCAGCAGCGCGTTCGCCGCGGGCAGGCCCTGCAGTGGCACCCAGGTGACGTCACGCGCCAGGACCTGCGACTGCGCGAGCAGTTGTTCCGCGATGTCGCGCGCAGCGCTGCCCGGCGGCCCGGCCGCCACCTTGAGCCCGCGCAGCGACCCGAGTTGCAGCACGCCCGCGTGGTGCGTGAACACCCAGAGCGGCTGGCGCCCCACCAGCGCGAGGGCGGTGACCGGTGCTTCGGGCCCGCGCTCGGCCAGCAGCCCGTGCGCGAAGCCGGCCTGCGCGGCGTCCCGCGGGTTCGCCAGGCGCTGCAACGGTCCGAGAGCACCCGTCTCGGTGGTCAGCAGTTCCGCCGCGATGCCCAGCCGCTCGAGCTCGCTGCGGTAGCGCTCTCCGGCCTGCGCATAACCACCCTGGGGCACGCCCACCGCGATGGCCAGCGCGCGCGGCGGCAGGGTCAGCAGCGTGTTCGACAGAAGCCACACCGCGCATGCCGCCAACAGCAGCACGGGCAGGTAGAAGATGCCCCAGCGGCGCCGGTAGAGGAAGATCACCGGCCCCTCCGCTTGAGCAGGCCGAGCTGCACGAGCCAGATGTGCTTGCGCAAGGTGAACCAGCGCGCCAGCAGGTCGTCGGGCGGGGTGAATGCCTTCATGCGCTCGTCGATCTGGCGCAGGCGTGCGATGTGCCGCGATGCGTCGAGACCCGACACCGTGTCCTGTTCCAGGTCGTATTCGATGTACTTGAGCTCGCCGTACCAGCGGACCAGCCGGCTGTCGATCAGCCAGCGCAGCCAGGCAGGGACCAGGCGCGCGAGCCACCAAGCCACCAGCGCGATCGGCAGGCAGATGACCAGCAGCCGCAGCGTGAACTGCGCCCACCAGAAGGGCAGTTGCCGCTCCAGCCACGGCAGGCCGCGCGCCAGCGTGCGCCTGGCTTCGGCCGATGCGGGGTATTCGATGCGGCGCAGCGAAGGAAACTCACCGGCCCGATGGAACAGGCCCGGCGGCTCGTGCACTTCGCGCGCCACGGAAGCCGCCAGCCGCTGCAGTGCCGGGTGCAGCTCGGCCTGCGCGAGCAGGCTGGCCGTCGAGACCAGCACGGTCGTGTCGCGCGCGGGCAGCCGGGCGACGGGGTCGATGGCGCCCGCCGGCAGCAGCCGTGCCTGCAGCGCGGGCATGCGCTCGATCAGGGCCGCGCCGCGGCTCAATTGCACGAGGTGCACGCCCGGCACCTGCAGGTAGGCCTTGACGAGCGGAGAACTTGCCGACATCACCAGCAGCACGGCGTCGAGCTTGCCCTGGCGCATGGCTTCGACCCCACCGGGCCCGGTGAGCTTCGAATCCGTCGCGAGGTCCGACGGCTGCAGCCGCACTTGCGCCAGCAGCGCAGTGGCCAGCTGCCGGGTGCCGCTGCCGTCGGGCCCGAGCGAAACACGAAGGCCCTGCAACTGCTGCAGCGAATCGAGCCCCGCCACGCGCGAGAAAATCCACAACGGCTCCACGTCCACACGGGCGATGGTCTGGACGCGGGAGCGCGCTTCCGCGCTGCCGGCGCTGCTGACGCCACCCTGCACGAAAGCCAGCTGCGCCTCCGGCGCCGCCTGGCCGCGCAGGCGCCGGAGGTTCTCTTCGGCGCCGCCGGACGACGCGATGCGCAGCATCACGCCGTGCTCGGCGAAGCGCGCCGCGTAGCGCTGGGCATAGGCGTGGTAGACGCCTTCCGGCCCCCCGGAGCTGAGCGTGAGTTCGGTCGGCGGCATCGGCAGCACGGCCTGCCACAGCCACGCCATCGCCGCCACCGCCAGCACCGCGATGGGCAGGCGGATCAGGACCCACTTGCGCCGGTAGATGCGTGCCGCCGCCAAATCGCTCCTCCTCGTCTCGCTTTCCTTATAGCGGAAATGCGTGGCAGGACGAAGGGGATTTGTCGGTGCCGGCGGCTTCAGGCAAACTCGCCGGCACCGACGACGACCTCGTCGACCGACAAGGCGGCCGACAAGGCCGCGAGGAAATCGGCCAAGGCCGACGCCAAGATGGCCAAGGGCGACAAGTCCGCCGCGGGCAAGGCGACCGCCACCGCGACCAGCAACGTCCCTGAGAAGGCGGGCCCCTGGAGGCTCGACGCGTCTAGCCGTCCTGAGTCGCTCAGGGCCGCGCCGGCGCCTTCGGCTTCGACCGGTACAGCAGCACGGCCTTGTGGTCCTGGAAGTAGCCTCTCCAGCCGTCCTGCCGCAGCGCCTTCATGTGCCGCACGGTGTCGTCGAAGTCCTCACGCATCAGCAACATGTAGTTGACGTCGTACTCGTCCAGGAACGCGCGCAAGCGGGTTTCGTCGTTCAGCAGGTCGATGACGGCGACATAGTAGGCGTCGCCGTACGAATCGGCACGGGTGTCCACCACCGGCTTCAGGCGCGGCCAGGCGCGGTAGATGAGTTCGGGGCCCAGCACGGCGTGGTTGAACACGTTGCCCCGCAGGTCGGGATCCTCGATGCGCTCGCGCATCATCAGGGTGAAATTGGCGGACGGCGCGTAATACGGCCAGGCACCGTAGCCATTGCCGAATTTCAGGACCAGCGGCAGGGCGCAGGCGGCCAGGACCGTGGCGGCGCCCACCATCCGCCGCTCGACCTGCGCCGGGGGGCGCAGCCCGATGGCGCGGGCGCAGGGCACGATGGCCACGAAGCCGAACAGCACCGGGAAGCGCAGCGCCCGGAAGGCCAGCAGGCCGAAGGCGGCCAGCAGCAGCCAGTCGGTCCAGCGCAGGCGGTCGCGACGCACGAGCACGAGCGCGAGCGCGGCCGCCAGGACGCCAAGGAAAAGCACGATATAGCGCCTGCCCAGGTACTTGGGGGACAGCGTCGGCTGCCATTCGGTGAGGATGGTGCGCACCGCCTCCGAAGTCGTCAGCTGCAAAGCGAACTGGTACATGCCCCATCCCAGCGGGTTGAGCAGGCTCGCGAGTGCCATGGCCGCCGCCACGGCGGCGTAGGGACCGCCGGCCTGCCTGGCGGCGCCTGCCCAGGCGGCCATCCCGTGCGAGCGCCGCGGCCACGCCGCCTGGGCAGCCTCGCCAACGGCGAAGATCCCCGCGACCACCGGGCCCAGCAGGAAGGACCCGTGCGAATTGGCCCAGATGACGGCGAGCGGCACGCTCCAGAGCAGGCGCCGCCGGCGGCCGTCCTGCTGGAAGGCGACCAGCAGGTGCAGCAGCGCAAGCAGGAACACCAGCGCGACGATCTCCGGCCGGAGGTAGTGGCGGTAGTTGGCGACGGCCATTGCCAGCAGCGCAAGCAGCAGGCTGGCGCCGAAGCTGCGGGTGAGGCGCCAGGCCAGGCTGGCCGCGAGGGCGAACAGCAGGAGCCCGAAGCCGCCCAGCACCAGCCGGAGCTCGTCTTCCCCGACGGTGCTGACGAAGAGGTGAAACAGCACCGACGGCAGCCATTCGTGCATGTTGAATGCACGGTCGCGGACTTCGGTGAAGGGGAACAGGAGCGTGCGGGGGATCTCCCCGGTTTCCGCGATCATCCGGCCAATGCGGGCCTGCAGCCAGAAGTCGTTGCTCTCCATCGGCACGCTGGTCGCGATCAGGACGAGCACGAGGGCCAGGACCAGGGACGCGATGGCCAGCGGACCGCGCCGCGGCGAACCCGCTGGCGGCGCACCCGCAGGTGTCGCGGGCGCGCTCAAGGGTGCCTCCGACCCGCTCACGCGCGGCGCCATGTCACCACCCTGCTGGCCCCGTAGTTCCAGACCGTCCCGACGAGCGCGCCCGCCAATGCCGCGAGCAGCCAGGCCTCGTTCGAACGGTCGAACAGCGCGCTGGCGACTCCGACGTTGGCGATCACGCCCAGGCCACAGATCGCGTAGAAGGTGAGCAGGCCCCAGACCCAGCCCAGGCCGCGATGGCGGCGGTCCCGGTAGGTGAACACGTTGTTGAGCGCATAGTTGCTGGTCATCGCGACCAGTGTCGCGATGGTCTGGGCCGCGGCGAATTTTTCGCCCATGCCGCGGAACAGGGCCCACAGCACGGCCAGGTGCACCAGCACGCCCGAAGCTCCCACCAGCGCGAACATCACGAAACGAACCGGCACCCACCTGCCGATGCGCTTGTCGATCAGCAGCAGCGCGTACTCCCACGCGACAGCGGAGTCGAGCTTGCTCTCCCCGGCCACGCGCGGGCGGAACTGGTAGGGCACCTCCGTCACCCGCAGCGGCTCGCGGGCGGATGCAAGGATGTCGAGCAGGATCTTGTAGCCCTCGCCGGAGAGCCGGCGCATGACGCCGTCGAACAGGTCGCGGCGCAAGGCGAAGAAGCCGCTCATCGGGTCGCGCAGGCGCACGCGCAACACCGTGCCCGCCAGCCAGGTGGCGAAGCGGCTCATCGCCTCCCTTTGGGCGCCGAACCCTGCACCCACGCCGCCACCCTCGGTGTAGCGACTGCCCACGGCGACATCGGCCTGGCCCGCGTCGAGCACTTCGAGCAGGCGCGGCAGGATGGCTTCATCGTGCTGCAGGTCGGCGTCCATGACGGCCACGAGCGGCGCCGAGGTGCTGAGGATGCCTTCGATGACCGCGCGCGAAAGGCCGCGCCGGTCCAGTCGCAGCAGGCACCGCACGCGGGGATTGTCCCGCGCCAGCGCCTGCACGACGGCCGCGGTGCCGTCGGCGGAATCGTCGTCCACGAAGACCACCTCCCACTGCCGGCCGGCGAGCACGCGTTCGAGCCGGTCCACCAGGGGGCCGATGTTCGGGGCCTCGTTGAAAGTCGGCACGACCACGGCCACGGCTGCGGGCCGTGCCGTTGCCGCGTGAGCTTCGGCCGCGATGGGGTCGTGAAGCGCGGTCGGCTCTGTCATCGCTACATGTTCGTGTAGTTCGGCCCGCCACCGCCTTCCGGCGTCACCCACACGATGTTCTGCGTCGGGTCCTTGATGTCGCAGGTCTTGCAGTGCACGCAGTTCTGCGCGTTGATCTGCAGGCGCTGTCCGGCCCCGCCCTCGGCTTCGACGAACTCGTAGACACCGGCCGGGCAATAGCGCGACTCGGGGCCGGCGTACTTCGCGAGGTTGACGTTCACCGGTACCGACGCATCTTTCAGCGTCAGGTGCGCCGGCTGGTCTTCCGCGTGGTTGGTGTTGGAGATGAACACCGACGAGAGGCGGTCGAACGTCAGCTTGCCATCGGGCTTCGGGTAGACGATGGGCTTGCACTCCGCCGCGGGCTTCAGGTACGCGTGGTCGGGCTTGTCGCGGCGCAGCGTCCAGGGCATCTTGCCGCGCAGCAGCCATTGCTCGATGCCGTTCATCAGCGTCGCCGGCCACAGGCCCTTCTTGAACCAGCTCTTGAAGTTGCGCGACTTGTTCAGCTCTTCGTGCAGCCAGCTCTTCTCGAAAGCTTCCGGGTAGGCCGTGAGTTCGTCGTGCTGACGGCCCGCCGTGACGGCGTCATAGGCCGCGCGAGCGGCAAGCATGCCGGTCTTGATGGCGGCGTGGCTGCCCTTGATGCGGCTCACGTTCAGGTAGCCCGCATCGCAGCCCACGAGTGCGCCGCCGGGGAACACCGTTTTCGGCAGGCTCATCAAGCCGCCTGCCGTGATGGCGCGCGCGCCGTACGAAACGCGCTTGGCCGGCTTGATCCCTTTCTCTTCGTCGCCTTCCAGGTACCAGCGGACGTTCGGGTGCAGCTTCCAGCGCTGCATCTCCTCGAACGGGCTCAGGTACGGATTCTGGTAGTCCAGGCCGGTGATGAAGCCCAGCACCACCTGGTTGTTTTCCATGTGGTACAGGAAGGCGCCGCCGTAGGTGTCGTTCTCCATCGGCCAGCCGGCCGTGTGCATGACGAACCCGGGCTGGTGGCGCTTGGGGTCGATCTCCCACAGTTCCTTGACGCCCAGGCCGTAGGTTTGCGGGTCGCGCCCTTCGTCGAGCTTGAAGCGCGCGATCAACTGCCGCCCGAGGTGGCCGCGCGAACCTTCGGCGAAGATCGTGTACTTGGCGTGCAGCTCCATCCCCAGCTGGAAGCTGTCGGTGGGCTCGCCGTCCTTGCCCACGCCCATGTTGCCGGTGGCGACGCCCTTGACCGAGCCGTTCTCGTTGTAGAGCACTTCCGCCGCGGGAAAGCCGGGGAAGATCTCCACGCCCAGCGCCTCGGCCTGCTGGGCGAGCCAGCGCGTGACGTTGCCCAGGCTCACGATGTAGTTGCCGTGGTTCTGGAAGCATTCGGGCAGGAAGAAATTGGGCACGCGCGCGGCCATCTTCTCGCCGAGCAGGAACACCATCGCGTCGTCGGTCACGGGCTGGTTCAGCGGCGCGCCCTTGGCTTTCCAGTCGGGGATCAGCTCGGAGAGCGCGCGCGGATCCATGATGGCGCCGGAAAGGATGTGTGCGCCGGGCTCGGAGCCCTTCTCGAGCACGACGACCGAGATCTCCTTCTCGTGCTGCGCCGCCAGCTGCTTCAGGTGGATGGCCGTCGCCAGCCCGCCAGGGCCGCCACCCACGACCACCACGTCGTACTCCATGGCTTCGCGTGGGCCGAACTTCGCCAGGATTTCTTCTTGTGTCATGGGGTCTCGCTGATAATGGTTCCGCAGTGCGGTCGCACGGCGTGGTCGGCTGGATGGAGCTGTGAATTCTATTCGGCGCGCACGCACAGGCGCGGCACCATCCCATGGAATTCTAGAGAGGAAAGTCAGTGGCCTACAGCATCGATTTGTCCGGGCGAGTCGCCTTCATTACAGGCGCCTCCAGCGGCCTGGGGTCGCAATTCGCGCGCGTGCTTTCACGGGCCGGCGCCGCCGTCGTCCTCACCGGGCGCCGCGTGGAGAAGCTGAAGGACCTGCGCGCGCAGATCGAAGGCGAGGGGGGCGATGCGCACGTGCTCGCCCTCGACGTCACCGACCTCGACAGCATCAAGTCCGCCGTCGCCCACGCCGAGACCGAGGTGGGGTCCATCGACATCCTGGTCAACAACTCCGGCGTCAGCACCACGCAGCGCATCCAGGACGTGACGGAAGAAGACTACGACTTCATGTTCGACACGAACACCAAGGGCGCCTTCTTCGTCGCGCAGGAGGTCGGCAAGCGGATGCTGGCGCGGGCGCGCGGTTCGGCACCCGGCACCTACACCGGCGGGCGCATCATCAATGTCGCCTCGATGGCGGGCCTGCGGGTGCTGCCGCAGATCGGCGTCTACTGCATGAGCAAGGCGGCGGTGGTGCACATGACACGCGCGCTGGCGCTGGAGTGGGGCCGCTTCGGCATCAACGTCAACGCCATCTGCCCGGGCTACATCGATACCGAGATCAACCACCACCACTGGTCCACCGAGCAGGGCCAGAAGCTGGTGAACATGCTGCCGCGCAAGCGCGTGGGCAAGCCGGAAGACCTGGACGCGCTCATCGTGCTGCTGGCGTCCGACCAGAGCCATTTCGTCAACGGCGCGGTGATCGCGGCGGACGACGGGTTCGCGGTCTAGACCCCGTCCGTGTTTGGCGGCATCCTCGCCGGCCTCGCGGCCGGCGCCCTGTGGGGCCTCGTCTTCGTCGCGCCGCGCATGGTGCAGGGCCCTTCATCGGTCGATCTCACGGCGGGCCGCTTCCTGGCCTATGGCGCGGTGGCACTGATGGTGATGCTGCTGGCCCGGCGCCGGTGGCCGACCGCGGGGCAGGCGCTGTCCGCCCTGGGCATGAGCGTGCTCGGCTTCACGGGCTACTACCTGCTGCTGGTGCTGGCGATCCGCGACGCCGGCACCGAAGTGCCCAGCCTCATCATCGGCACGATCCCGCTCTGGGTGATGCTGCTCGGCAAGCCCGGGCACCTGCGTTGGGCCGCGCTCGTGCCCGGCTTGCTGCTCACCGTGGGTGGCCTCGTGCTGATGATGGCGTCGCCGCACGAAGCGGCCGGCCCGGCGCCGCAGCCGCACTACCTGCGCGGGCTGTTGCTGGCAGCCGCGTCGCTCGCGTGCTGGACGGCTTTCGCGTTGCTGAATTCCGCCTGGCTGAAGCGCCACCCGGAGGTGAACGCCACCGACTGGGCCAACTGGCTCGGCCTGGCCACGGGCGCCGGCGCGCTGCTGCTCTGGATGGCGGCCGGGTCACCCGCGCAGGCGATCGCCGCGCAGCCCGACTTCGGCTTGTTCGTGTTCCTCTGCATCGCCACGGGCTTCGGCTCGGCCTGGCTCGCCACCATCCTCTGGAACGTCGCGAGCCAGCGCTTGTCGGCCAGCCTGTGCGGACAGCTGATCGTCAGCGAAACCCTCTTCGCGCTCGCTTATTCTTTCGCCTGGGACGCCCGCTGGCCGACCCCGGCCCAGGCGGCCGCCTGCGTGCTGTTCACGCTCGGCATCCTCGCATCCATCAAGGCCCACCGATGAAGTTCGACATCCCGGAAAAGAAGAAGCTGGTGTACGAGACGCGCATCCCCATCCGCTGGGGCGACATGGATGCGATGGGCCACGTCAACAACACGACGTATTTCCGCTACCTGGAGACCTGCCGCATCGACTGGATGCGCTCCATCGGCTGCGAGATCGATCCCAAGGGGGAGGGTTTCCTCATCATCAATGCCTTCTGCACCTTCCACAGGCAGCTGGAATACCCCGGCGACGCGCTGGTGAAGATGTATGCCAGCGACCTGGGGCGCAGCAGCTTCGAGAGCTGGGCGACGATCGAGCGCGTGGACCAGCCCGGCGTGATCTGCACTTCGGGTGGCGCCACGACCGTGTGGGTCGATTTCCCCGCACAGAAGTCCGTGCCGATCCCGCAGTGGCTGCACGCCCATCTGACGTGAGCGAGTCCCTCAGTCCAGCTTGACCCCCAGATCGACGGCGGTCTTGATCCACAGCGGAACATCCCGCTCCCAGTCCCTGCGCGTTTCCACGAGGTTCTTGGGCTTGTTGGGGATGGCGAACGACTCGCGCAGCTTGGCGGAGCGCTCCGTGTTCGCGCCGTCCACCGCCACCTTGGACAAAGCCTGCAAGACCTTTTCAGGCGTGCCGCTGCGCGCGACCAGCGGCAGGCCGCCTTCCAGCGTGACCAGCCGGGACGTCATGCCCTGCTCGGTCAGTGTCGGCACGTCGGGCAGCTTGGGGCAGCGGTAGGAACCCGTCACCCCGAGCGCACGCACGCCCCGGCTCTGGACGGTGTTGAAGGCCTGGTAGCTCCCGATGGCCGTCTGGACCAGGCCGGAGGCCACGTCGATCCACATCGGGGATTCGCCGCGGTAGTGCACCGAAGTGAGCTTGGTGCCTTCCGACCGGTTGAGCTGGTCGGCCACCATGTGCGGATACGAGCCCGGCGCGTAGGTGCCCATCGACATGGGGGAGCGCTTCGCCTGCTCGACAAATTCCTTGATGTTCTTCGCCGTCACTTTCTCGGTGACGCCCATGATCAGGGGCCCCGATGGGAACACGGCCACCGGTGTGATGTCCTTGTCCAGGTTGTAGGGCAGCTTGGCGTAGAGCACGCGGTTCTGCCAGACGGTGCCCGACGTGGTCATGAGCAGCGTGTAGCCGTCCGCGGGCGCCTTGACCATGGTGTCGATGGCGATCATGGCGCCGGCCCCCGGCTTGTTTTCCACCACCACCGGCACCTTCAGCGCGGCCGATGCCTGATCGGCGTAGAGGCGTGCGTAGGCATCGGTCAGGCCACCGGGGGGAAAGCCCACGATGATCCGGATGGTTTTGTTGGGCCAGGCGCCCTGGGCGGCCACGTGGGGGACAGCGACCAGTGCAGCGCCGGTGCCGAGAACCTGCAATGCGCGGCGGCGCGAGGGATGGGTGTGGGTCATGGTGGCCTCCTGCCTGTTTGTCAGAGGCCAGTCTAGGGAGTCGCGCACGGACCGGTACGCGGGCAAACACCAAGCCGCGGCCTGCACCGCGGGACCAAGCCGCGGCCTGCACCGCGGGCGGCGGCGCCATGGCCGGTCAGTTTTCCGGCGCGGCAGTCGGCTCGAAGTCGGGTGTGGCGCCATGCCCCGCCTGCGCGGGCACCTCGACCGGTTTGTCACGCAGCGCATGAACGCGCCGGTTCACCAGGCGCGCGCCGATCATCCATTTCACGCGCCCAGCCAGGCTGAGTCGCTGGCGCACGTAGGCCACGGACGAATAGAACTGGTAGGGGTCGTCGAAAGCGCCCCAGTCGTGCAAGGGCATGCTGTCCGGGTCGCTCACCGTGAACTGGCCGAACGAGCTGGTGCGGCCGTCCCACTGGATGCTGCCGTCGCGATGCATGCCATAGCCCAGTTTGCGGCCCTCGATCTTCAGCCGCGCCTTCGCCGCCATGGCCAGTCGCGGATCCACCACATGGCTGTCCAGCGCCAGCCATTCGTCGTCGAGCAAGACCTCGATGTAGGCGTGCTCGATCGGATGGCCGCCCAGGTCGGCGATGCCGTACAGGAAGTCGGGCTTCATCGTGACGAAGCGCATGCGCGACGGGATGCGCAACGACCGCAGCAGCGCCAGCATGAGCGTACTCTTGGTGTGGCAGTCGCCCTTGCCGGCGCGCAGCACACCGACCGCTGAGGTCCCGGTGCTGTCGGCGATGCAGCCGAAAGGCATGGCGCGCAGGTGGGCGAAGCACGCCAGCGCCTGGTCGCGCGGGGTGGCCTTGAGCGAGGTGAGCCGCTTGGCCAGCAGCCGGATTTTGGGGTGGTCGTGCAGCAGCAGGGGCGTGTTCACCAGCCAGCGGTCCTCGTGCTCGTCCTTCAGGGTGCCGATGAAGGAGGGCGCAGGATGGCTCGAAGGGCCGAAGCCGCTGTCGACCTTGACCGGTTGCCCGTCGGCACCCTTGCGCGGATAGAAATCCAAAGACATCCAGGACTCTCCAAAAAAATTCCGCCCAGCCAACCCTACGCAGCGCATGGCTGGCTGGATTCAGGCACGCCGGGGTTCACTTCGCCCTGGGCACGCGCCCCATCAGGTAGAACTCGGGGTTCGGCATCATCCCTGAGAAGCTGGCGATGCGGTTCGACATGCCGAAGAACGCCGTGATCGCCGCGATGTCCCAGATGTCCTCGTCGGAGAACCCATGGGGATGCAGCGCGGCGAAATCGGCCTCCTCGATCTCGTGCGAGCGCAGGCAGACCTTCATCGCGAAGTCGAGCATGGCGCGCTGGCGCGGCGGGATGTCAGCCTTGCGGTAGTTCACCGCCACCTGGTCGGCCACCAGCGGCTTCTTCTCGTAGATCCGCAGGATGGCGCCGTGCGCGACCACACAGTACAGGCATTCGTTGGCGGCGCTGGTGGCGGTCACGATCATCTCGCGCTCGCCCTTGGTGAGGCCGCTCTCGCGTCCGACCACCTCGGGCGTCATCAAGGCGTCGTGGTACGCGAAGAACGCGCGCCATTCGGCCGGCCGGCGGGCCAGCCCCAGGAACACGTTGGGCACGAAGCCGCTTTTCTCCTGCACGGCCAGGATGCGCTCGCGCATGTCGTCGGGCAGGTCCTTCAGTTCGGGGGCGGGGTAGCGGGTCATGGCGTCTCCTTCGATGACGCTAGCGTAGCGTGCTTTTGCCGTGGACCCGGCGGCCTTATGCTCGCGGCTTCCATTTCCCGGAGGCACCGATGCAGCTCCCGCAAGACCCCGAATTCCAGGCCGGCCTGGCCACCCGCCGTGCGGTGCTGGGCGAGCCCTACGTGCAGGCGGCCCTGGACAAGGCGACCGATTTCACCGCCCCGTTGCAGGAAGCCGTGACGCGCCATGCCTGGGCGAACACCTGGCAGCGCACCGGCATCGACCTGCGCACGCGCAGCATCGTCACGGTCTCGATGCTGGTGGCGCTCGGCAAGATGCATGAACTGAAGACGCACGTGCGCGGCGCGCTGAACAACGGGGTGACGCCGGCGGAGCTGCAGGAGATCTTCCTGCACGCCTCGGTCTACTGCGGCTTCCCCGCCGCGGTGGATGCATTCCGCAACGCGGCCGAAGTGATCGACGGAAAGTGAGTCAGGCCCCGGCCATCAGCTTGTGCACCAGGTCGGCCGTGGTGTTGGCCTTGTACTTGCGCATCAGCCGCGCGCGATAGATCTCGACCGTGCGGTGGCTGATGGCCAGCGACTTGCCGATCTCCTTGGAGGTGAGCCCGTCGAGCAGCCGCGCCGCCACTTCGCGCTCGCGGGCGGTCAGCTCGGCCTTCACAGGCCGTTGCGCGCTCAGGTCCTCGAACGACCAGATCCCGGACTCGTGCGGGTCCTCGCGGTTCAGCGCGCGCCCGCTCACGTGGCACCAGAACACCTCGCCGCTCGCCCGCTTCATGATGCGGTCGTCCGCATAGTGCCCCTTGGCGTTCAGGATGGGCGCCATGCGCGCGCCCAGCCGCTCGTACTCATCCACGGTGGGGTAGAGCACCATGAACGATTGGCCGACGAGCGCCTCCCTTTCCCAGCCGAACATCTCGCACAATTGGACATTGCAGTCGACGATGGCGCGGTTGCGTGACAGGCACAGCCCCACGGGTGCCAGGTCGAATGCAAGCCGGTAATCGACGTCCATCGGGTCAGTCTCTACGAATTACTACGTAACGTGTTAAGTAGTATCGTAGCGGCCAATCCGGCGCCTGGACCCCGGGTTTCTCAGCATCAGGAGCTCCTTCGTGAACAAGATTTACCCCAACGCGGCGGCGGCGCTCGACGGCGTCGCCAAGAGCGGCCAGCTGCTGGCCGTCGGCGGCTTCGGCCTGTGCGGCATCCCCGAGGCGCTGATCGAAGCGCTGAAGCAAAGCGGCGCGAAGGACCTCACGGTCATCTCCAACAACGCCGGCGTCGACGGTTTCGGCCTCGGCAAGCTGCTGGAGACGCGGCAGATCAAGAAGATGATTTCGTCGTACGTGGGCGAGAACAAGGAGTTCGAGCGCCAGTACCTGGCGAACGAACTCGAACTGGAATTCACGCCGCAAGGCACGCTGGCCGAGAAGCTGCGGGCCGGCGGCGCCGGCATCCCGGCGTTCTTCACCAAGACGGGCGTCGGCACCATCGTGGCCGAAGGCAAGGAACTGCGCGAGTTCGACGGCGAGACCTACGTGATGGAGAAGTCGCTGGTGCCG
The DNA here is from genome assembly GCF_007833165.1 of Caenimonas sedimenti. Lineage (GTDB taxonomy): Bacteria > Pseudomonadota > Gammaproteobacteria > Burkholderiales > Burkholderiaceae_C > Ramlibacter > Ramlibacter sedimenti. Next base: position 20,774 of record NZ_VOBQ01000016.1, read on the forward strand.
GACGTCTCGCTGGTCAAAGCCGCCGTGGCCGACAAGTCCGGCAACCTGCGCTTCAACCTGACGGCGCGCAACTTCAACCCGGCCTGCGCGATGGCCGGCAAGGTCTGCATCGTCGAAGTGGAGAAGATCGTCGAAGTGGGCGAACTGGCCCCGGACGACATCCACCTGCCCGGCATCTACGTGCACCGCATCGTGCTGAATGCCACGCCCGAGAAGCGCATCGAGAAGCGCACCACCCGTCCCGCTTAAGGCAAGGAGTACTGATATGCCCTGGACCCAAGACCAGATGGCCGCGCGCGCGGCCCAGGAACTCGAGGACGGCTTCTACGTGAACCTCGGCATCGGCATCCCAACCTTGGTCGCCAACTTCACCGGCGACAAGGAAGTGTGGCTGCAGTCCGAGAACGGCATGCTGGGCATCGGCCCCTTCCCGACGGAAGCCGAGGTCGACGCCGACCTGATCAACGCCGGCAAGCAGACGGTCACCACCATCAAGGGCTCCGCCATCTTCGGCAGCCACGACAGCTTCGCCATGATCCGCGGCGGCAAGATCAACCTCTCGATCCTGGGTGCGATGCAGGTGAGCGAGAAGGGCGATCTGGCCAACTGGATGATCCCCGGCAAGATGGTCAAGGGCATGGGCGGCGCCATGGACCTCGTGGCCGGCGTCAAGCGCGTCATCGTGCTGATGGAGCACGTCGCGAAGAAGAAAGACGGGACGGAAGACCTGAAGATCCTGCCGCAGTGCACGCTGCCGCTGACGGGCGTGGGCGTGGTGGACCGGATCATCACCGACCTCGCCGTGCTGGACGTGACGCCGCAGGGGCTGAAGGTGGTCGAGCTCGCGCCCGGCGTCAGCTTCGACCAGTTGCAGAACAAGACAGGCGTCCAGCTGCTGCAGTGATCGCGGGCGACGCGCTCGCTTCGCTCTGGCAGCTCGCCGGGCTGCCAGGCGAGGCGCTGGGCTGCGCCACCCTGACCGGGCAGGACCCGGTCTACCCCTCATCTTTCGCCGTCGGCACCGCCGCGCAATCGACGATCGCCGCCGCGGCGCTGGCCGCGTGCGAGCTGGGGCACCAGCGCGGTGTCCCGCGGCAAGACGTCGCGGTCGACATGACGCACGCCGCGGCGGAGTGCCTGGGCTGGTTCAGCATCGACGGCGTCGTGCCCGAGCCCTGGGACAAGTTCTCCGGCCTCTACCAGGCGCGTGATGGCTGGGTGCGCGTGCACGCGAACTTTGCCCACCATCGCGATGGCGCCTTGCGGCTGCTGGGGTTGGACCCCGCCACCGCGGAACGGACGGATGCCGAGCGCGCATTCTCCAGATGGGCGGCGATGGACTTCGAGACCGCGGCCACGGAGGCGGGCCTGGTGACCGCGGCGCTGCGCACGTTCGAGCAATGGGATGCATCGGAGGCCGGGCGCGCGATCGCGGCGCAGCCCTTGATGACGTTCACGCGCATCGGCGATGCATCTCCGCTCGCGCTCCCTCGTCTTCACGAGACGCAGCGCCCGCTGGAAGGCATCCGCGTGCTCGATCTCACCCGCATCCTCGCGGGCCCGGTCGGCGGCAGGGCGCTGGCGGCGTACGGTGCCGACGTGCTGCTGGTGAATTCGCCGCACCTGCCCAACATCGAAGCCATCGCCGACACCAGCCGCGGCAAGCGCTCGGCGCATGTCGACCTGCGCACGGCGGAAGGGCGGCACGCCATGGACCATCTGGCCGCGGGCGCGCATGTCTTCGTGCAGGGCTACCGGCCGGGCGCGTTGGCCGGGCTCGGCTTCGGCGCCAAGGCCCTTGCCCGGCGCCGGCCCGGCATCGTCGCCGTCTCCCTGTCCGCCTATGGCACGCAGGGCCCCTGGGCCGGCAAGCGCGGCTTCGATTCGCTGGTGCAGACGGCCACGGGCTTCAACCATGCGGAAGCGGAAGCGGCCGGCCAGCCTGGCAAGCCGCGGCCGCTGCCGATGCAGATCCTCGACCAGGCCACGGGCTACCTCATCGCTTTCGGCGCGGCCGCAGCCCTCCACCGGCAGCAACGCGAAGGCGGCAGCTGGCACGTCGAGGTGTCGTTGGCGCAAACAGCCCAATGGCTCAGGCAGCTGAACAGGGTCGAGGATGGTTTCGCGGTGATGAAGCCGGCGCTGGCCCCCTACCTGGAGACCACCGAGTCGGGCTTCGGCACTTTGCAAGCATTGCGCCACAGCGCTCAGCTCAGCCGCACGCCGGCCGCATGGCTGCGCGCTTCCGAACCTCCGGGAAGCTCACGCCCGCAGTGGTAGCCCGCCGCTAGCGAGCCGGGAAGCCCGCTGACACCTGGTGGGCTGCTTGGCCTGCGGCCATGGATCGGCTGGCCGCCCATGATCGCCTCCATTCGATGCCGGCATGCGTCCGGTGAAAGGGAGCAGACACCATGAAATTCAAGATCGCCGCGCTGTGCGTCCTGGGCTTCGCCGCCTTCAACGCATCGGCTTGCTACACCGCCGACGACACGAAGAACCGCGCCGCCTACCAGGCGCTGGACGTGCCGGCGAACCAACCCCTCGTCTGCGCCCCCCTGGCCAGGGCGGATGTGGCGCGTCGCGCCGTGCCCGACGCGCAGCCCAACACCATTCGCTGGGAGGGCAACGCCCGGGCGGCGCAGCCCAGCACCGCGCCGCTGCTGACGGACCGTCGCACCGCTTCCTCGCTCAACCTGCCCCATAGCGTGTTGCAAGGCGAAATCGTCATGGTGCCCGCCCAGGCGGCGGCCCAGGTGCGGCTGCCGACCGTGACGGTCGTGCCCGCGGCCGTGGCCACTTCCCCTGTTTCGTCGGCTTCCACCGCCGTGATGGGCGCCGGCCCGGCCCCCCTGGCCAGCAAGGATGTCGTCATCACCGAGATGCGCGACCCGCCGATCACCATCGTGCAGCGCGGCCCGAACGTCGCGATCACCCAGCGATGACCGTTCGCTTCGCCCGCGCCGGCCGGCGCGGGCGAGGTCCCCGCTGACACGCCAATTGCTGCCTGGCCTGCAGAGCCAGGCCCTGGCGCCTTTATGATCGCGATCTCTACTGCTGGGGTGCGCCCGGCGCCAAGGAGCCGATCATGAAACTGAAAATCGCCGTGCTGTGCGCTCTGAGCTTCGCCGCGTTCAATGCGTCGGCCTGCTTCACCCTCTATGACCGGAATGCCCGCGTCATCTATCAGGGCCTCACGACCCCGATCGACATGCGCCCGCAGTTCCATCAGGTGCTGGACCGGACCCATCCTGGCGCGCACCTCGTGTTCGACGACTCGAACATCTGCACGCCGGTCGCGCTCCAGGGCGCAACCGTGGTTCAAACCAGCCAGGTCGTGGCGACCGGGACACGGGCCAAGCCCGACCGCAACTGAGGGCGGGCCTCAACCAGGTCTGGGCATGGGCCCGCGGAACACCTGGATCAGGCCCAGCACGATGGCAGCCATGCCGGCCAGCGCCAACGGCGCAAGCCGGTTGCCCAGCACCAGCCAGTCGAGCAGGGCCGTGCCCGCGGGCACCAGGTAGAACAGGCTGGTCACATTCACCAGGTTGCCTGACTGGATCAGCCGGTAGAGCAGGAGCGTCGCGCCGGTGATGACAAGGCCCATCCAGGCCACGGACACCATGAGCCCGGTGGACCATTCGACGCGGAGGTGCTGCGCCGGCAGCAATGCGACGCAAACCCCCAGACCAACCGCATATTGCAACGGCAGCACGTCCAGCGGCGCCTGGTCGCTGCCTTTCTGCAGCAGGGTGCCCCAGGTCATCGAGAGCAGTGCGGCCAGCGCGAACAGCAGGCCGGCCCCACCGAAGCGCGCAGCGCTCAAGCTGTCGTAGACCACCAGCGCGAGGCCGCCCAACGCGAGGACCAGCCCCAGCAACCGGCGCGGCGCCAAACCGGGCTCCGTCATCACCAAAGTCAGGATCGGCTGCACGCCCAGCAGCGTCGCCAGGACGCCCGGCGTGACGCCATGGTCCAGCGCCAGGAAGTAACAGGCCGAGTAGCTGCCCACCAGCAGGAGGCCCGTCTGGGCGACACGCCAGCGCGTGCCCGGCCGCGGCAGCCAGCGGCCCCGCCGGCCGGCCAGCAGGGACAGCACGGTGAGCGCCAGCGCGAAACGCAGCGCCAGGAAGGCGAACGCACTGGCGTGGGCCAGGCCCCATTTGGCAAACAGGGCGCCGCTGCTCCACAGCAGCACGAACAGGGCCGTGGGCGCGAACGCCCAGGCATTGGGAGAACGATTCATCGCATGCACCTCGAGAACGGCGCAACGTCCCGCCGGCGCGGGTCGGCGCACAAGAAAAGAAAAGGCGAGGGGAGGGTCTAGCGCGCAGGCGGCGGCGGAGTGCCGGCGCGCGCCAGGACGGCCGCGGGCGGGCTCGTCGGAGGTGCGATGCGATGAACGGCGGGGTTCATGCGCGGATGATAGCCGAGTGGGAAGGGAAACGCCTGCTCAGGAATTTCGATCCCGCCAGCCCGAATCTCCAGGGGACCTCCGCCGCCTTGCTGATCCCGATGCGGGGGCCGACCACCACATCGCGCGGGCCTTCAGCGGCCAGGACGCGAAACGGCTGGCGATCCAGCCGCATCCCGTTCATGGCATGGACGATCCCCAGCGCCTGGCCAACCCGCCCGGGGCCGGCGCAAAGCAGCTTCACATCCTCCAGGCCGCGGCGATCGCGCATCTCGGCGATGCCTTTCAAGGGTTCGATCGCGCGGATCAGCACCCCTGCGCCATGGCCACTTGCGCGGCACACGAAATTCAGGCACCAGTGAATGCCATAGGAGCGGTAGACGTAGGCCCGTCCTGGTGGTCCGAACATGGCCTGGTTGCGTGGGGTCGGGCCGGAATGGCTGTGGGACGCGGCGTCCTCGCGGTCGTAGGCTTCCGTTTCGACGATCATGCCGCCCACACCGTCCACGAGCAGCGTGGCTCCGATCAGAGTGACCGCAACTTCGGCCGCGTCACCGGCGAAATCCGCGGGCCCCAATGCCTTAGGCATAGTCGGGCTCGGCGACCTCTTCCTCGCCCAGGAACCCGCCGCTCTGGTGCGACCACAGCCGCGCGTACAAGCCGCCTTGTGCGAGCAACGAGCGGTGGTCGCCTTCCTCGACGATGCGGCCCTGATCCAGCACGATCAGCCGGTCCAGCGCAGCGATGGTGGAGAGGCGGTGCGCGATCGCGATCACCGTCTTGCCCTGCATCAGCGACTTCAGGCTCGCCTGGATGGCGGACTCCACCTCCGAATCGAGCGCGCTGGTGGCTTCATCCAGCAGCAGGATGGGCGCATCCTTCAGCATCACGCGGGCGATGGCGATGCGCTGGCGCTGCCCGCCGGACAGCTTGACGCCGCGCTCGCCCACATGCGCGTCGTAGCCGGTGCGGCCCTGCGGGTCGCGCAGGTGCGCGACGAAGCCGTCGGCCTGGGCGCGGCGGGCCGCGGCCACCACTTCGTCCTCGGTGGCGCCCGGCCGGCCGTACACGATGTTGTCGCGCAGCGAGCGGTGCAGCAGCGACGTGTCCTGCGTCACCATGCCGATGTTGGCGCGCAGGCTGTCCTGGGTGACCGCTGCGATGTCCTGGCCGTCGATCAGGATGCGGCCGCCGTCCAGGTTGTAGAAACGCAGCAGCAGGTTCACCAGTGTCGACTTGCCGGCGCCGGAGCGGCCGATCAGACCGATCTTCTCGCCAGGACGAACGGTGAGGTCGAGGTCCTTCACCACCGGCGTCTTGCCGCCATAGGCAAAGGTCACGTTCTCGAAGCGCACTTCGCCCCGTGTCACCGCCAGCGGCTGCGCCCCCGGGGCATCCACCACCTGGCGACGCCGGGTGAGGGTGGCGATGCCGTCCTGCACGATGCCGATGTTCTCGAACAGCCCGGCCATCGACCACATGATCCATTGCGACATGCCACCCACGCGCAGCGCCATGGCGGTCACGGCCGCCACTGCGCCGGCGCCCACCTGCCCCTGCGACCAGAGGGAAAGGGATTGCCCGACCACGCAGAGGATCAGGCCGACGATCAGGGCGTGGTTGAGGATCTCGAAGCTGGTGATCAGCCGCATCTGCGAATACCCGACTTGCGCGGTCTCGCTCAGGGCCTGCCGCACGAAAACCGACTCGCGGTGGGTATGCGAGAACAGCTTGACCGTGGAGATGTTGGTGTAGGCGTCGGCCATTCGGCCCGTGACCATCGCCTTGGCATCCGCGTAGGCCTTGCCGATCCTGCCCAGGCGCGGCACGAAGTAAGCGATGGAGCCGGCGTACAGCAGTGCCCAGGCGATGAAGGGCAGCATCAGCCGGGCGTCGAAGCCCCCGGCCAGCACGATGATGGTGAGGAAGTAGACGCTGATGCCGATCACGACTTCGGTGCCCGTGAACATGATTTCGCGCACGGCGAAACCCGTCTGCATCACCTTGGTGGTGAGCCGGCCGGCGAACTCGTCGGCGTAGAACGACATGCTCTGGCCGAGCATCAGCCGGTGGAAGTTCCAGCGCAGCCGCAACGGGAAGTTCATCGCCAGCGTCTGGCGCTTCATCAAGGCTTCGAAGGCGATCAGCGCGATGCTGGCGACGAGGATCACCGCGAAGGTGGTGAATGCGCCGCGGTGGGTCTGGAACAGCTCGGCAGGGGCAGTCTGTGACAACCAATCGACGATGCGGCCGAGCACGGAGAAAAGCCAGGCCTCGTAGGCGGCGATGCCCGCGCTCAGCAGTGCGAGGGCCAGGATGTAGCTGCGCATGCCTTCCGTGCAAGCCCAGAGGAAGGCGAAAAAGCCCTTCGGGAGGGCAGGCGGCTCGACTTCCGGATAGGGGTGGACGAGCTTTTCGAAGCGGCTGAACAACGGCGGCTTTCGCGAATGGGCTGGCGATCTTAATGAGCTTCCCATACCCGAGCAGGGCGGAGGCAAAGAAAAAGCCGGAAGCTTGAAATCGAAGGGGAAGGTGCTGTATAAAAGAACAGTATTCTAGCCACTCTTTCTCCTCAACTTTTCCCGTGTCTTCCCCTCGCCTGCGGCTTGCCGCTTCCTCCATTCAGCTCCCCGATGTGTGGAGCTCGGATGACTTTGCCGTGCAGGAAGCCGTTGTGGCCACCGGGCACCCCAGGCTGGATGCGCAACTCCCGGGGGGCGGCTGGCCCGTGGGGAGCCTGGTGGAGATCCTGCAGTCGCAACCGGCCCAGCATGCGTGGCAACTCCTGCTGCCCGCCTTGTCGCAAGCCTCCCGGCAACAGGTTGGCCCCACCGTCCTGGTCGGCGCGCCATACCAGCCTTTCGGGCCTGCGCTGCAGGGGCAGGGACTGCCGGCCGAGCGCCTGCTGTGGGTCAAGGCCGAGAAAGGTGCCGCCCGTCTCTGGGCCACGGAACAGGCCTTGCGCTGCGCCGACGTGGTCGCGGTGCTGGCCTGGCTGCCGCAGGCGCGCAGTCCTGAATTGCGCCGCCTGCACCTGGCCGCTCACCAGCATGGGAAATTGCTGTTCGTGTTTCGTGGCTTGCAGTCACGGCAGGAGGCGTCGCCAGCACGCCTGCGGCTGCAAGTGGTTGGCACGCTGGACATGCAGGTGGAAGTCTTCAAGCGGCAGGGGCCTCCGCTGCAGGAGCCGATCTCGCTGCCTGCTCATCCTGCCCGTTTGGCCGCTCTGCTGGCAGCCCGGAAGCGCCGGACTGTGCCGGCACCACCCACTCCCATCCGATCGCATGGACTGGATCGCACTCTCACCCTCGCTGGCTGACGAGCGACAGGCCTGGGGCTGGCGCGCGCTGCAGGTGACTCCCCGGGTGGCGTGGGTGGATGAAGCCCTGCTGCTCGAAGTCTCGGCCAGCGAGCGGCTGTTTGGCGGGCGCCAGGCTTTGCTGCGCTTCCTGGTGGAAGAGACCCCCTTGTCCAAAGTGTCCTGGGCGCGAGGCCGAACCGCACTGGTGGCACTGGCCTCGCTGCGGTTGCAGGCTCGAGGAATTGAGCGGCCGAAAAACGTGGATGGTCTCCCGCTGGACGTACTCACTGCGGCCACCGAACACCTGCCGACTCTCGAGCGCATCGGCTGCCGCACCTGGGGGGATTTGCGATCGCTCCCGCGTGGAGGCTTGGCCAGGCGCTTCGGCTCCGCCTTGCTGGACGCCCTCGATGCAGGCTATGCCGAACGGCCGGAGAGGTATGCGTGGATCACGTTGCCCGAATCTTTCGACATGAACCTGGAACTGGTGTCCCTGGCAACCACCGCACCGGAACTGATGTGGTCTGCGCAGCGGCTGCTGACCCAGCTTCAGGTGTGGCTGCAGGCAAGGCACCGGGGCGTGCTGGCATTGGAACTGGAGTGGACGCTCGACCTGCGCCGGTTGAACGGCAAGCGGCTGCCTTCGCATGAGCGCCTGCCGGTCCGCACCGCCGAACCCACCCAGGACATCACGCACCTGAGGCGGCTGGTCAACGAGCACCTGGGACGCGCGCAACTCGCCGCGCCAGCCAATCATCTGCGACTGCGGTCGCTCGAAACCCAACCCTGGCACGGCGACAGCCGCGGCTTCCTGCCGGAAGACAACCGGCAGGGCGAGAAGCTGCACCAGTTCATCGAACGCCTCAGTGCGCGGTTGGGTCCGCAGAACGTCGTGGTGCCGATGGCACATGCGGATTGGCGGCCTGAGCGGATGCAGCAATGGGCCCCAGCGCGGGATTCGGAGGCCCAAACGGCCACCCAGGCCGACGCCCTGTATCCCCCATGGCTGTTGCCGCAACCCCTGGCCTTGGAGGTCCGCAACGACAAGCCGCATTTCGGCGGCCCGCTCGAGCGCTTGACGCGGCTCTACCGGGTGGAAACCGGTTGGTGGGAAAACGGCGAGCCGGCTTTGCGCGACTACTTCGTCGCTCGCAGCCAGGAGGCAGGCTTGCTCTGGATCTACCGCGAGCGGCCCGTTTCACTTGCCGCCGACCTGGAGCACACCCAGAAATTCCGCTGGTTCCTGCAGGGCTTGTATGCCTGAGTACCAGGTCAAGCCCGGCCCCGTGCTGGACGAAGACAAGGAATGGCCACCTGTCTTGTCGGAGGCAGGTGATCTGCCGCGCTACGCGGAGCTGCATTGCATCAGCAACTTCAGCTTCCAGCGCGGCGCTTCGCATCCGCAGGAACTGGTGCGCCGCGCCTACAACCTGGGCTACGAGGCCCTGGCCATCACCGACGAATGTTCGGTCGCCGGGGTCGTGCGTGCATGGTCCGGCTGGAAGCAGTACGAGGAGTTCGTCCGCGCGATGGAAAAGAAGCTGGGGCAGGCTCGGCTCAGGCCATTCCGCCTGCTTTTCGGCAGTGAGTTCGACTTGCCGGGCGGACGGCTGGTCGCCATCGCCCGGCACCTCGATGGCTGGGGTGGGCTGTGCCAGTTCATCACCAATGCGCGCACGACGAAAGCGCCCAAGGGCGAATACCGGGTGGGCTGGGACTCCAGCGATTTCAGTTTGCTCACCGGCTGCGAAATCCTGTACGCGCCGAAGCGAGGCAACGGTTTCGAACTCGACGCCCTGTGTGAACGCCTGGCCTGGTTGCGCGAACGATTCGCCGGACACCTTTGGCTGGCCGTGGAACTGCCGTTCGGGCAGGACGACGACCTGTGGCTGGCTACGTTAGCCGACGCTGGAGCTCGGGTGCAGGTTCCCCTGGTGGCCGCGGGCGACGTCCACATGCACGTGCGTTCGCGCAAGCCGCTGCAGGACGTCATCACCGCAGTGCGGCTGGGCCGCACCGTGGCGGAGTGCGGACAGGAATTGCAAGGCAACGCGGAACGCCATTTGCGGCAGCGCAAACGCATCGCCGAAGCTTTCCCCCATGCGCTGATGGCGAGGACGCTGGAGGTGGCCGAGCGCTGCAATTTCAGCCTGACGGAGGTCCAGTACAACTACCCGCTGGAGACGGTGCCTGCCGGCATGACGCCGACGCAGGGCTTGCGGCACCTGACGATGCTCGGTGCCGCGGAGCGCTACCCCGCAGGCATCCCCGCCAAGGTCAGCGGATTGCTCGAGAAAGAGCTCGCCCTCATTGCGGCGTGCAAGTACGAGATGTTCTTCCTCACGGTGCACGACATCGTGCGCTTCGCCAACGAGCGGAAGATCCTCTGCCAGGGGCGGGGTTCGGCGGCCAATTCCGCGGTCTGCTATTGCCTGGGCATCACGGCGATGGACCCCGCCATCACCGACCCTTTGCTCGAGCGCTTCATCAGCATGGACCGCAAGGAGGAACCGCCGGACATCGACGTCGATTTCGAGCACGAGCGGCGCGAGCAGGTCATCCAGTACATCTATGAAAAGTATGGGCGGGATCGTGCCGCCATCGCCGCGGTGGTCATCTGCTACCGCACGCGCAGCGCCATCCGCGATGCCGGCAAGGCGATCGGAATACCGGCCGTGCTGGTGGATGCGTTCGCCAAGGACCACCACTGGTTCGACGACGACCTGGCCGAAGACCGGCTGGGGGAGCTCGCGCAATTGCTTGGCGTCAGCATCCGTCCTCACGAGGCGCGCCTGTGGCTGGAACTCACGCGCGGCCTCAAGGGCTTTCCTCGCCACCTGAGCCAGCACGTCGGCGGCTTCGTTCTCACGCAGACCACGCTCACGCGGCTGGTGCCGGTGGAAAACGCGAGCATGAAAGACCGCTCGGTCATCCAGTGGGACAAGGACGACCTGGAAGACATGGGGCTGATGAAGGTGGACGTGCTGGCGCTCGGGATGCTGACCGCCATCCAGCGCTGCCTGGACCTGGTGAGCCTGCGGCGGGGAACGCCCTTCACGCGCTACGACATTCCCGATGAGGATGCCAAGACCTACGAGATGATCCGGCGGGCCGACACCGTGGGGGTGTTCCAGATCGAAAGCCGGGCGCAGATGTCCATGCTGCCTCGCCTCAAGCCCACCACCTTCTACGACCTCGTGGTTGAAGTCGCCATCGTGCGGCCGGGTCCGATCACCGGGGGCATGGTGCATCCGTACCTCAAGGCCCGGGAGAAGTTCGCCAGGAAGGAAGCGATCGAGTACGAACGCTCCTCGCTCGATCTGCCAGGAAATCCGCCACGCCTGAAAAAGGCTCTGGAGCGCACCCTCGGCATCCCCATCTTCCAGGAACAGGTCATGGAGATCTCCATGATCGCGGCCGGCTTCACCGCGACGCAAGCCGACTCCCTGCGCCGCGCCATGGCCGCCTGGAAGCGCACCGGCGGAGTCGACAAATTCGAAAGAATGCTGATCCAGGGCATGCTGGACAACGGCTACAACCTCGATTTCGCCCAGCGCATCTTCCAGCAGGTGAAGGGCTTCGGCGACTACGGTTTCCCCGAAAGCCATGCGTACAGCTTTGCCCTGCTGGCCTACAAGAGCAGCTGGCTCAAATGCCACGAGCCCGAGTGCTTTCTGGCTGCGATGCTCAACTCGCAGCCCATGGGCTTCTATTCGCCGTCGCAACTGATCCAGGATGGCGTCCGGCATGGCGTGCAAGTCCTGCCCGCAGATGTCTCCCACAGTGACTGGGACTGCACCCTTGAATTGGGGTCAGATTCCAATTTATCGGCCACGGGCGAGATGTGCCGGCCCGTCGTACGACTCGGCCTGCGGATGGTGGGCAGCCTGAGCGAAGCCGCTGGAAAGCGCATCCCGGAGGCCAGGGCGGCCGATGGCGCTTTCCGCAGTACCGAAGACCTGGCCCTGCGTGCCGGCCTCGACCTGAAGGACCTGAACGCCCTGGCCGCCGCCGATGCCCTGCGCTCCCTGTCCGGCCACCGACGGCAGCAGGTGTGGGACGCCTCGGCGCAGCGCAGGGCGCCAGCCTTGCTGCGTGACGCCCCCGTGAACGAGCAGGCGCTCCTGCTGCCGGCGGCGGGGGAGGGCGAGGAGATCGTCTTCGATTACGCCTCCATGGGACTCACCTTGCGGCGCCATCCCCTGGCGTTGCTGCGGCCACGCCTGGCCCGCATGAAGCTGCTGAGCGCCGACCAGCTGCGCGACCTGCCCCATGGTCGCCGCGTGGCCGCTTGCGGCATCGTCACCGTGCGCCAGCAGCCGCAGACGGCCAAGGGCACGATCTTCGTCACGCTCGAGGATGAGACCGGCCCGGTGAACGTGATCGTCTGGAAGCACGTCCGCGAGGCGCAGCGTGAGGCCTTGTTGCGCGCCCGCCTGCTGGCGGTGCACGGCATCTGGCAGCGGGACGTCGACAGCGGTGGCGAAGTCCGGCACTTGATCGCCCAAAGGATGACCGACCTCACGCCGCTGTTGGGCCGGCTGGGACAGCAAGGCAACAAGAGCCGGGACTTTCACTGACAAGCCGGTGTAAGCCGATGCCGCAATCTGCTCCTCGCAACCCCCTTCTGTTCGCCAGCGCACATTCGTTTCGAGTCCGGCCCCTTAGTCTCCGCCGGTGAACCCCGCTCGTGCAGATGTTCTGTCCAGGCCAGTGGCTTCGCTTTCAACACTCGACAGGAAATCTCATGAAATACGCATTCGCCATCTCGGCCGCCATCCTTGCCCTCGGCCTCGCCGGTTGCCAGCGCGAAGTGGTGGTGACGCCGCCCGCGACGGTCGCCGTTCCCGTGCCGGTCGCCGTTCCGGGCCCGGCCGGCCCTGCCGGCGAGACCGGGGCCACCGGCAATACGGGCAGCACCGGAAACACGGGCAGCACCGGTTCGACGGGGTTCACCGGCGCCACCGGCGCGACCGGCAACACCGGCAATACCGGCAATACGGGCTCGACGGGCGCCACCGGGACCATGGGCGCGACCGGCAACACGGGTGACACCGGCGCCACGGGCCAGCGCGGCAAGACCGGCGACACCATCGTCGTGGTGCCGGCTCCCGCACGTTGATGCCAACTTGATCCAGGTTTGTCGCAGGGCTGGTGCAGTCATGCCGGCCCCACGCGAAAAGGAGCCCCCGCAAGGGGCTCTTTTTTTTGCTTCGGCAATCGCCTACTTCGGCTTTTTCGCCAACATGAACAACAGCGACCCCGACCCCGCCACGAGCGCCAGCGCCGTGAAGCCCCAGCGATAACTCCCCGTCGCGTCCGCGAACGCCCCCGCCACCATCGGCCCGGCCACCTGGCCCACCGAGATGATGAAGGCCGACAATCCCATGATCATGCCGATGGCTTGCAGGCCGAAGTAGTCCGCGCGCAGCGCCTGCATCAGCGGGCCGCGCAGGCCCCAGGCCATGCCGTGCAGGATGGCGAAGGCCCCCAGCATCGCCGGATGCACGGCGAAGGTGAGCATCAACAGCCCCACCGCATGCGCCAGCATGCAGCCGGCGGCGATGTGGGCCTTGTCCCAGCGGTCGCCCACCGCCGCGCCCAGCAGCACGCCGCCCACCTGCGCCACCGTCATGAGCGTGATGACGAAGGAAGCTTGCCCCAGTGTGTAGCCCAGCCCCTCCTTCATGTGCGAGATCGCGTGCACGTTCACCGCCGTCACCACCAGCAGCGCGAAGCCGTGGCCCAGCGCCAGCAGCCAGAAAGCCGGCGTGCGCAGCGCCTCGCGCGCCGTGAAATGGCGTTCCGGCAAGTCGGCCGCGGACGCGCCGGGCACCGCGGGCTGGGGCGGGATGCCGTCCTCCGTTTCGCCCATGTCGGAGGGATGCCGGCGCAGTACACGCGCCAGCGGCCAACCCACCACGATGGACAGCACGCCGGAAGCGAAGGCGGTGGTGCGCCAGCCATAGGCCTGCATGGTCCACGCCACCGCCGGCACCACCACGCCGCCGAGCGCGAGGCCCAGGCCCATGGTCGACAGCGCGCGGGCGCGGCGCTTGCGGAACCAGTGGACCAGCGTGACCGTGAGGGGGAAATAGCCGGAGAGCGAGGTGCCGAGTGCCAGCAGCAGCACGGCGCCATAGAATCCCATGAGGGTGTCGACCTGGCTGAGGACCAGGAAGCCGGCGCCGAAGATGAGGATGCCCGCCTGCACCATCGAGCGCGCGCCGAAGCGGTCCATCGCCCAGCCCAGGGCGGGCCCGAGCACGGCGCCTTCCAGCGATTGCAATGCGGCGCCGCCGGACAGGGCCGTCTTGCTCCAGCCGCGTTCTTCCGAGAGCACCGCGACATAGGCGCCGAAAGCCTGCATCAACAGGCCGGCGTGGAGGAACTGGATCATGGCGCCGGCGCCCACCATGCGCCAGCCGTAGAAGAGTTTCAAGGGGGCTTCCGGAACGACGCGAACGAGTGTACGGGTGAAAGCCAAACGAGCACGTCCGTTCTAAGCGCGAAGAATGGGAATAATGGCCGGCTGCCACTTTTCAGGTGAACTGAACAATGAGTGACTGGACCTCCGGCTACATGGCCGAAGTTGGATACACGTACGGCTGCTACGGCGAGCTCAGCGCGGAGCGCCTGCGCCTGGCCTTCCTCAGTGCGGGCCTCGCGCTGCCTCCGCTGGGGACCGCATGCGAACTGGGCTACGGCCAGGGGCTGGGCGCCAACATCAACGCCGCGGCCACGCTGACCCGCTGGTACGGCACCGATTTCCTGCCGGCCCAGGCCGCCTACGCCCAGGAGCTGACCGCGATTGCCGGGCACGGCGCGCAACTGCAGGACCAGGGCTTCGCCGAGTTCTGCCTGCGTGAGGACCTGCCGGACTTCGACTTCATCGGCCTGCACGGCACCTGGAGCTGGGTGAACGACGAGAACCGGAGCGTCATCGTCGATTTCCTGCGGCGCAAGCTGAAGCCGGGCGGCGTCGCCTACATCAGCTACAACACGCAGCCGGGCTGGGCGAACATGGTTCCGATGCGCCACCTGATCGCCGAGCACGCCCGCGTGATGGGCTCGCCGGGACAAGGCATCTCGGCGCGCATCGCAGGCGCGCTGGAGTTCGGCGAGAAGCTGCTGGAGCTGAATCCGGCTTATGCCCAGGCCAACCCCGAGGTGAAAGCGCGCTTCGCGAAACTCAGGTCGCACGACCGCGCCTACCTGGCGCACGAATACTTCAACCGCAACTGGAACGCGATGCCGTTCGCGGACCTGGCGGAGTGGCTGGCTCCCGCGAAGCTGGAGTTCGCATGTTCCGCGTACATCCGCGACCATATCGACGAGGTCAATTTCACGCCGGCGCAACTGGCGTTCCTGCGTGCCATCCCGCATGCCAACCTCAAGCAGACGGCCCGGGACTACTTCGTCGACCAGCAGTTCCGGCGCGACTACTGGGTCAAGGGCGCGCGCCGCATCGGCCTGGTGGAGCAGATGGAGCAATGGCGTGGCATGCGTCCCGTGCTGGTGGTGCCGCGCGCCGAAGTCGCGCTCAAGATGAAGGCGCCCGTGGGGGACGTGGAACTGCAGCCCGCGCTCTATGCGCCCGTGCTGGACGCGTTGGCCGACCACCAGGTTCACAGCGTTGCCGAACTGGAGCAGGCGCTCGCGCCCAAGGGCCTGGGCTTGCCGCAGCTCCTGCAGGCCGTGCGCATGCTCTATGCCAAGGGCGATCTCGTGTTCGCGCAGGACGAAGCGCTGCAAACCCAGGTGGCGGAGCGTTGCCACCGCCTGAACGCGCACCTGATGAAGCGCTCCTGCAACACCGAGGAGGGGCTCTTCCTCGCCAGCCCGGTGACGGGCACGGGCGTGCCCATGCCACGCTTCCACCAGCTGTTCATGCTGGCGCGCAACGCGGGGCGGCAGGAGCCCGCCGGACTCGCCGCATACGCGTTGGACATCCTGCAGGCCAACCGCGAGAAGATCGTCAAGGAAGGCCGGCCGATCGCCTCCGCGGACGAAAGCCTGGCCGAACTGGTGCGTCAGGCGGAAGAGTTCATGCGCGCGCGCCTCCCCGTGCTGGAGGCTCTGCAGGTGCGGTAGCGCCGGGTGCTTCCGGTTCCCGGGTCAGGACCTGCCCGGTGCGCGCGCCGGTATGCCGGCCGCCGGTCCAGGCGACGCTGCCGTTGACGATGACGGCGTGGATTCCCTCCGCCAGGCGCGTCGGTTCGTCATAGGTCGCCGCATCGCGGATGGTGCCGGCGTCGAACAGCACCAGGTCGGCGTGCTGCCCCGCCGCGATGGTGCCGCGGCCGGCCAGGCCGAAGTTGCGCGCCGTCAGCCCCGTCATCTTCCACACCGCCGTCTCCAGCGGAAACAGCGCCACCTCGCGGCTGTAGTGGCCCAGCACGCGCGGGAAGGTGCCCCACAGGCGCGGATGCGGCTTTTCGCCGACGGGAATGCCGTCCGAGCCCACCATGGTTTCGTCAAAGGCCAGGATGCGCTGCACGTCCGCCTCGTCCATCAGGAAATAGATGGCGGTGCCGGGCTGCAGGCGGCGCGCGGCTTCGGGTTCGTCGACTCCCCACTCCTTGGCGATGTCGCCCAGGTCGCGGCCCGCGCATTCGGGGTGCGGCTCGCTCGACGCGATCAGCACGCGGCCATCCAGCATGCCGCGGTCCGTGCGGATCATGGTGGAGCCGGCGGTGTAGGGATAGCAATCGAGGCAGACCGTCTGCTTGCCCATCGTCTCGCGGATGAAGGGCAGCGTCTCCTGCGAACGGCCGAAGTTCGCCTTGTTCTGCACCTTGTGGTGGGA
The DNA here is from genome assembly GCF_007833165.1 of Caenimonas sedimenti. GTDB lineage: Bacteria > Pseudomonadota > Gammaproteobacteria > Burkholderiales > Burkholderiaceae_C > Ramlibacter > Ramlibacter sedimenti. Next base: position 37,298 of record NZ_VOBQ01000016.1, read on the forward strand.
GACCACCACCGGAATCCCGAGCTCGCGGCCGATGCGGAAGGTCTCTTCCAGCGCGTCCATCACCTGCGCGGCTTCGTCGCGCATGTGCGTGACATACAGCGCGTTGCGCGCCGTCAGCGGCCGGCCGACTTCGATGATCTCCTCGGTGGTGGCCTTGACGGCCGGCGGGTAGAAGGTGCCCGTGGACAGGCCGATGGCGCCGGCTTCCAGGGACTCCTCCAGCAGGGCCTGCATGGCGGCGATCTCGCTCGCGTCGGCTTCGCGTTCCAACGAACCCATGGTCACGGCGCGCAGGGTGGAGTGACCCACCAGCGCCGCCACGTTGCAGGTGGAAGGGGTGCGCCGCAGCGCGTCCAGGTAGGCCGCGAAGGTGGTGAAGCGCGCTTCGGCCGGGGAATCCAGCAGGTTGAGCGGCATCGGCAGGTCCATGTCGCGCTTCAGCGGTGCGGCGCTGATGCCGCAGTTGCCGGCGATGACGGTGGTGACGCCTTGCGAGACCTTGAAGCTCATGTCGGGTTGCGAGAGCAGGGCCTGGTCGTCGTGGGTGTGCGAGTCGATGAAGCCGGGCGCGACGATCAGCCCTTTCGCATCGAGGATGCGCTCCGCGGTCGCCCCGGTCAGGTCCCCGACCGCGGCGATGCAGCCGTCCTGGACTGCCACGTCAGCGTCGAAACGCGGTGCCTTGGTGCCGTCGATGACGGTGCCGCCGCGGATCAGCAGGTCGTAGTGCTCGGTCTGTGTCATGGCGTTCTCGTGAAGGAGGCGGGTTCAGCGGAAATGGCAGGCGACCCACTGCGTGCCGCCAGAGGTGTCGCGTGGCGTCAGCTCGGGCCGTTGCTGCTTGCAGATTTCCTGCGCCAGCGGGCAGCGCGTGTGGAAGCGGCAGCCGGTCGGCGGATTCGCGGGGCTGGGCGGGTCCCCCTGCAACAGGATCCGCTTGGCCGGCGTGCGGGGGTTCGGCACCGGCACGGCCGACAGCAGGATCTCGGTGTAGGGATGGCGCGGCGCCGCGAACAGTGTCGCCCGGTCGGCGACCTCGACCACGTGGCCCAGGTACATGACGGCCACACGGTGGCTGATGTGCCGCACCACGGCCAGGTCGTGCGCGACGAACAGGTAGGCCATGCCGAACTCGGCCTGCAGGTCCATCAGCAGGTTCACCACCTGCGCCTGCACCGACACGTCGAGCGCGGACACCGGTTCGTCGCAGACGATCAGCTTCGGATTGAGTGCGAGGGCGCGCGCGATGCCCAGGCGCTGGCGCTGGCCGCCCGAGAACTCGTGCGGGTACTTCGCCGCGGACTCGGGGCGCAGCCCGACCCGCGCAAACAGCCACTGCACGCGCTCGCGCCGTTCGGCCGGTGACATGGGACCGGTGGGGCCGCCGAAGTTGCGCAGCGGCTCCGCCACGATGTCGCCTGCTCGCAGGCGCGGGTTCAACGACGCGTAGGGGTCCTGGAAGATGATCTGCAGGTCCCGCCGGCGCAGCCGCATCTGCTCCTTCGTGAGGCCCAGCAGTTCCTCGCCATCCAGCTGGACGGAGCCGGAGGTCGGCTCGATCAGGCGCATCACGGACTTGGCGGTCGTGGTTTTGCCGCAGCCGGACTCGCCGACGAGGGCCAGGGTTTCACCTTTCGCCACCGTGAACGAAACGCCATCCACCGCTTGAATGGGTGGGCGCGGCTTGCGCAGCCACTGGCGCGGTGAGACGTAGTGCTTGCGCAGGTTGTCGACGACGAGCAGCGGTGCGGTTGTGACGGGCACGGCGCTCATGCGGTCACCTCCGCGGCTTCCGGAACGCGGCCTTCCTCGACGGCGAAGCAGGCGGCCATGTGGCCAGCGCCCTGCGCGACGAGCGGCGGCGCTTCCTGGCGACAGCGCTCCATCGCGTAAGCGCAACGCGGCGCGAACGCGCAGCCGCGGCCGAGGTCGTGCAGCGCGGGGACGATGCCCGGGATCTCGGTGAGCCGCGCCGCTTTCGCGTTCATGGACGGCATCGACGCCATCAGCGCGCGGGTGTAAGGGTGGCGCGGACGGTCGAACAGGTCGAACACCGTGGCTTCCTCCACCTTGCGCCCGGCGTACATCACGACGACCCGGTCGCAGCTTTCGGCCACCACGCCCAGGTCGTGCGTGATCATGATCACGCCCATCCCCAGCTCCTTCTGCAGGCGCTTGATCAGGTCGAGGATCTGCGCCTGGATCGTGACGTCCAACGCCGTGGTCGGCTCGTCGGCGATCAGCAGCTCGGGATTGCAGGCCAGGGCGAGGGCGATCATCACGCGCTGCCGCATGCCGCCGGACAGCTGGTGCGGGTACTCGCTGGCGCGCCGCTCCGCCTCGGGGATCTGCACGATCTTCAGCATCTCCACCGCGCGCTGCATCGCGGCGGCGCGGCCCAGGCCCTGGTGCTGCTGCACGCTCTCGGCGATCTGCCGCCCGACGCTCAGCACCGGATTCAGCGAGGTCATGGGTTCCTGGAAGATCATCGAGATGCGGTTGCCGCGGATCTGCCGCATCTGCTTCTCGGTGAGCTGCAACAGGTCCTGGCCGCGATAGCGCACCGCGCCCATGTGGCGGCCCGGCGGCCGGGGCACGAGCCGCAGGATGGACAGCGCGGTGACGCTCTTGCCGCAGCCGGATTCGCCGACCACGCCGAGCGTCTCGCCCGCGTTCACCGTGAACGAGACGCCGTCGACCGAGCGCACGGTGCCGGCCAGCGTGTCGAAGTACGTGCGCAGGTTGTCGAGTTCGAGGAGAGGCGCCTGGACTGTCATAGCTGCCTCGCCAGCCGCGGATCGAGCGCGTCACGCAGGCCGTCGCCCACCATGTTGATCGAGAGCACCGTGACGGCCAGCAGGATGCCGGGGTACAGGATGATGTGGAAGGCCACGGCGACCGTGTTGCGGCCCTCCGCCATCATGTTGCCCCAACTGGGCGTCTGCGCCGGCACGCCCACGCCCAGGAAGGACAGCGCCGCTTCGATCAGCACCGCCGAGGCGGCGACGAAGGTTGCCTGCACCATCAGCGGCGCCATCATGTTGGGCAGCACGTGGCGCCAGAGGATCGCGGGCAGCCGCGTGCCGACGGCGTGCGCCGCCTCGACGAACAGTTGTTCCCGCAGCGTCAGCGCGAGCGAACGCACCAGCCGCACGACGCGCGGAATCTCCGGCACCGTGATGGCCACGATGACGGTCGTGAGGCTGGCCCGCGTGACGGCCATCAGGGCGATGGCAAGCAGGATGCCGGGGATCGCCATCAAGCCGTCCATCACCCGCATGATCGGCCCGTCGGCCCAGCGCACGAAGCCCGCGATGAGGCCCAGCAGCACGCCGAACACGGTGGCCAACGCGGCCACGGTCAACCCCACGACCAGCGAGATGCGGCCGCCCAGCAGCGCCCGGCTGTAGACGTCGCGGCCCAGCGCGTCGGTGCCGAACCAGTGTTCGGCCGATGCCGGGAGCAAGCGCACGCTGGGGTCGATCTCCTGCGGGTCGTGGCTGGCCAGCCAGGGCGCGCAGAGCGCGATGATGGTGACGACAGTGAGCAGGATCGCACCGAGGATGAGGGTGGGGTTCTTGCGGAGCCAGCGGAACCGTTTGCGGGGAGGAGCCTGGTCTTCGGTATTGCTCCCTCCCCCTCTGGGGGAGGGTTGGGATGGGGGCGCTGCGCCCCCATCCCAACCTTCCCCCGGAGGGGGAAGGAGTTTTTTATCCAGCGCGCGGCTCGTCATCATCAATAACTGATCCGCGGATCAAAGAACCGGTAACTCAAATCGATCAGCAGGTTGATCAGCACATACACCCCCGCCGACAGCAGCAGCACGCTCTGGATCACCGGGTAGTCATGCCGCTGCACCGAGTCGATCACCAGCCGGCCCACACCCGGGATCGCGAACACGGTTTCCGTCACCACGACGCCACCAATGAGCAACGCGATGCCGACACCGACCGTCGTCGCGATCGGCACCGCCGCATTCCGCAATGCATGCCCCAGCACGGCCAGCACGCCCAGCCCCTTGGCCCGGGCCGTGCGGATGTAGTCCTCCTGCAGCACTTCCAGCACGGTCGCGCGGGTCATGCGCGTCAGCAGCGCCATGTACAGCAGCGCGAGGTTGATGCAAGGCAGCGCGAGGCTGCGCAGCCAGGGCCCGACGCCATCGGCGAAGCGGGAATAACCCTGCACCGGAAACCACCCCAGCTGGATCGCGAAGCCATAGATCAGCAGGTAACCCACCAGGAACACCGGCACCGAGAACGCCAGCACCGCGAACAGCATCACCGCGCGGTCCAGCAGGCTGCCGGCGGTGTGCGCCGCCAGCGTACCCAGGGGCACCGACAGCAGCACGGCCAACGTCATGGTGAAGAAGGCGATCGAGAGCGTGGGCTCCAGCCGCTGTGCCAGCAGTTCGGTGACCGGCACATTCGTGAAGATCGAAGTGCCCAGGTCACCCGTGAGGATGCGCCCCAGCCACAGGAAGAACTGCTGCCACAACGGCTGGTCGAGCCCCAGCGCGACGCGCAGCTTGGCGATGTCGTCCGCCGTGGCGAGATCGCCCGCGATCAGCGCCGCCGGGTCACCGGGCGACAGGTGGATCAGCAGGAACACGACCACGGCCACCACCGCCATCACCGGCAGCGTGGCGGCCAGGCGCCGCAGCAGGTAGCCCACGGCCCGGCCTTACTTCGACAGGTGCCAGACCAGCGGCAGGCCGCCCCACATCTTCTCGGCGCCCTTGATCTCCTTGCGGATCGCCATGGCCGGCGAATACTGGCCCACGTTGATGTAGGGCAGCGCTTCGTAGGCGCGGGTGTGGAATTCGTCCAGCAGCTGCTTGCGCTTGGCCGGGTTGCTTTCCTTCAGCCAGGCGTTGCGCAGCTCGTCGAGCGGCTTGTCGCAGGGCCAGCCGGGCAGGCTGGTGCCGCAGGAAGCACTGAGGTAGGCGTTGGTGATGGGCGAGTCGGCGTCGAAGCTGCCGGCCACCGTCACGTACATGTTCCAGCCGCCGGCTTCCGGTGCGTCGCGCTTGGCGCGCCGCGCGCCGATCGACGCCCAGTCGGACGTCTGCATGTCCACGTTCATGCCGATGCTGCGCATCGTCTGCGCCGCCATCAGCGCTTCGGCGTTCAGGTAGGTGATGTCGCTGGGCACCAGCAGCACGACCTTCTCGTTCTTGTAGCCCGAGGCGGCCAGCAGCTCCTTGGCCTTGGCGACGTCCGGCGTGCGCCACGGCTCGGCACCGGCCACGGTGTCGTTGGCGCTGCCGCAGATGAAGAACGTGGCGCAATGCGTCACGCGCAAGTCCTTGGGGTAGCCCATGGCCGCCATGAAGCGATCCTGGTTGACCGCCTTCAGCACGGCCTGCCGCACCTTCGGGTTGTTGAACGGCGGGTGCAGCTGATTCATCACCATCCAGCCCTGCCAGGAGCCGGACGGCGCGAGCTTGATGTTGGTGTCGGCGCGCAGCGGGTTGATGTAGTCGGGCGGTACCTGCTCGATCAGGTCGACCTCGCCCTTCTTCAACGCGGCAACGGCACTGTTGGCGTCGGGAATGTACAGCCATTCGACGCGGTCGAACTGCACCTTCTTGGCGCCGGCCAGCCCGCTGGGCGCGTCGGCGCGCGGCACGTAGTGGGGGTTCTTGACGAACACCGCCTTGTTGCCCGGCACCCATTCGTCGCGCTTGAACATGTAGGGGCCGGAGCCCATCACCTCGGTCAGCGGCGTCGTGGTCGGCAGCTTGGCCAGCCGCTCGGGCAGCACGATCGGCGGGAAGCCGGAGGGCTTGGCCATGCCCTCCAGCACCATGCCGAAGGGCTCTTTCAGGGTGAGCGTGAAGGTGGTCGGGTTCTCCGCTTTCCATTCGGCGGCGGAGATGGCCGTCATCGCGCGGCCGATGCTGTCCTTCGACGTCCATCGCTGCATCGAAGCGACGACGTCGGCCGCGGTGACTGGCGAGCCATCGGAGAACTTCAGCCCGGGCCGCAGCGTGAAAGTCCACAGCTTGCCGTCCTTGGAGGTCGTGTACTTGTCCACCATCTGCGGCTTGGGCGCGCCCTTCTCGTCCAGGCCGAACGGCATGTCGTACACCATGTAGCCGAAGTTGCGCGTGATGTAGGCCGTGGTGAAGCTCGGGTCGAGGATCTTCACGTCGGCGTGCGCGACCACCTTGAGGGTCTTGGCCTGGGCCAGCGAGACGGCGGGTGCGAGCGCGAGGCCCGCGGCCAGCAGGAGGGCGGCGAGGGGAGCGAGGGTGCGGCGTTGCATGGCGGTTCTCCGGGTGGGGACGAGGTGGTCAGGCGTTCAGGCGTCCAGCGGCCATTTGGGGCGGCGGACCTTGCGGTAGGGCAGGGTGGTGAGATCCAGCGTCACGGCGCCGGGCGCGGCGGCGTAGATGACGTGGCGGCCGACCTTGGAATACGAGGCGTGGAAGTGCTGCGACGACTTCACCACGATGATCTTCTTCGCCGCGAGGTCGCAACCGATGCCCGTGAACAGGTCCGTTCCCATGGCCTGGTTGCGGATGCTGCACAGCAGGATTTCGATGCCGTTGCATTCGACCAGCGCGCTCTCGCCCATGGCCGTCGGCGTGTTCGACAGGCCCGTCTGCATGTGGTCGTGCCGCACGTGCTTGACGGTGCACTCCAGGTCGAGCGGCGCGCCGGAAAGCGGGCTGACCTTGCCGCCGACGCGCAGCGCCAGGCGCGCGCCTTCGCCCGCTTCGACGGCGATGCGCGCCGTCACCGGGTCCCAGAACGGGCCGATCGCCGCGTTGGTGATCCCGCGCTCCACCATCCGCTGGAGGAAGAAGGTCGCGTCGCTCGCCGCACCGCCGCCCGGGTTGTCAGCGCCGTCGGAAATGATGACCGGGCTGCCGTCGAAGGCAAGCGCCTCGTCCAGCGCCCGGTCGATGTCCGGATTGGGCGGCGCCAGCTGGTCGCGCAGCGCGATCAGTTCGTCACCCAGCTGGCGAGCCAGCGACTGCGCCTTGGCCGCATCGCCGTCGGTGTAGACCAGCATGCGGGTGCCCATGTCCGGGACGTCGCCCCAGGGGAAACCGTGCGCGACGGAGATGGACAGCACGCCGTCCTTGCCCTCCATCGCCTGGATGCGGTCGACGAAGCCGCGCGCTGGCTGGCGCGAGGTGTGCATGGTGATGCACATCTGCAGGTCCACCAGCGCGGCGGTGGGCCGGATGCGCTTCTCGACCCGCGCGGCGCAGAGATCGACGAGCTCGAGCGCCCGTTCGAGCACATCGGTATGCGGGTACTCCTTGTAGCAGACCAACACGTCGGCCGTCTCCACCATGGCGCTCGTCAGGTGGCAGTGCGGATCCAGCTCGGCGCCCAGCACCACGTCAGGCCCGACGATCTCGCGCACCCGCATCAGCAGGTCGCCCTCGCAGTCGTCGTAGCCGTCCGCCACCATCGCGCCGTGCAGGGCCAGCACCACCATGTCGACCGGCAACGCCTGGCGCAAATCGTTCAGCAGTTCGGCGCGCAGCGCTTCGTAAGCAGCGCGGGTCGTGGTGCCGCTCGGCTGGGCGGCGGCGATCATGCCTTCCTTCAGCACCCAGCCGCGGTCCTTGCCGCGCAGCCGGGCTGCCCACAGCGGACCGGCGAAGAAGTTGAAGTGGTCGGGATGCTTGCCTGCGGGGAAGTATCCGCGGTCCTTGAACGACGCCATGCCGGTGGGCATGGGCGCGAAGGTGTTGGTTTCGGTGGCGATGCCGCCGCTGAAGACGCGCATGTTGGGGGTCAGGCCTTGGTGGGTGGGTGGAGGCGGTCGGGCGCGAGCATCGCGGCGGTGAGCCCGAAGCCGGCGATGCGTTCCGGCAGCGGCAGTCCTCGGACCAGGGCGGCGCATGACTCACCCATCGCCGGCGAAGTCTGGATGCCGTAGCCGCCCTGGGCCGCCACCCAGAAGAAGCCGGGCGCCTGCACGTCCCAGCCGCCGACCAGGTCGCCATCGGGGACGAAGGAGCGCAGGCCGGCCCAGGTGCGCGTGGGGCGGCGGATCTCCAGCGTCGTCATGGACTGGATGCGGTCGATGGCAATCGCAATGTCGAGTTCTTCGGGCTGGATGTCCTGCGGATCCACCGGGTCCACGTTGGCCGGCGAGCCGAGCAGCATGCCGGCGTCGGGCTTGAAGTACCAGTCTTCCGTCACGCTGGCCGTCATGGGCCAGGCGGCGCTGGGCACACCAGCCGGCGGCGCGAAGATGAAAGCGGAGCGCCGCTTGGGTTGCAGGCCGATGGGCCTGGCGCCGGCGATGGCGCCGACCACGTCGGCCCACGCACCCGCCGCGTTGATCACGACCGGCGCCTCATACGTGTCCTGGCCGGCCGTCACGCGCCACGCACCGCCCACGCGCTGGAGCTTGCGCAGTTCCGCATCGTTGATCACCTGGCCACCCGCGCGCTTCACGCCGCGCAGGTAGCCCTGGTGGATGGCATGCACGTCCATGTCGGCCGCGTCGGGTTCGTAGACGGCACCCAGAACCTTCTCGCGGCGCAGCACCGGCGTCAGTTCGCAGGCCGCGGCGACGTCCAGCAATCGACCGCGCGGCGAAATCGGCCGCAGGATGTCCCAGTGCTCTTGCAGTTCGTGCTCCTGCCCCTGCGTGGCGACCATCATGGCGCCGCGCGGCGACACCAGGGGATGCTCGGTGAAGCCCTCCGGCGGCGCCCACAGGAAGGCGCGGCTCGCCATGGTGAGCGCGCGGACCTGCGGCGTGCCGTAGCTTTCCATGAAGAGCGCGGCGGAGCGGCCGGTGGAGTGATAGCCCGGCTGCGATTCGCGCTCCAGCAGCAGCACGCGGCCATGCGGCGCCAGCCAGTAGCCGACCGACGCGCCGGCAATGCCGGCGCCCACCACGATGTAGTCGGCCTTGTGAACCATGGCGGCCATGCTAGAACACAATTTGCGTATCCGCAAATTATTTGTGCGGAACGCCACTGTTGTAGACGAAAGTGGTGGCGCTCGATTTTGCGTTCACGCAAAATGCACGCCATGACCGTTGCCCGCCAGCGCGCCGCCAGGAAGAAGCCGTCCGCGCCCGCGCCTGCCCCCGCGCAGCCGCACACGCTGGACCGCGAAACCTTCGGCCGGCGGCTGCGCACCGCGCGCAAGAAATACGGCTGGACGCTGGCCGACGTGGCCGAGAAGTCGGGCGTCTCCATCACCACCATCTCGCGGGCCGAGCGCGGCCAGCTGGCCTTGAGCTATGAGAAGTTCTCGGCCCTGGCGCGCGCGCTGCGCATCGACATGGGCACGCTGTTCTCCGAAGCGGGCCAGGCCGATGCGGCGTTGCGTGGGCCCATCGTCACCCGGTCAGGCGAGGGCGTGACCTACCGGGGCCTCTCCTTCACCTACGAGTTCCTCGCCACGCAGGCGGCCGGCAAGCAGATGAGCCCGATCCTCGGGACCGTGCATGCCCGTGCCATCCAGGGGCCGGAGGATTTCGCCCGGCATGAAGGCGAGGAATTCGTCTATGTGCTGAGTGGGGCGATCGACGTGCACTTCGAAACCGGGGACGTGGTGCACCTCGCGCGCGGCGATTCGCTCTACTTCGACAGCCGCATGGGCCACGCGTACATCAGCACCAGCCGGCAGCTCGCGCGCACCATCGGCGCGACCACCAGCGAAAGCAACCAGATGAAGTTCGCGCGTGAGCGGGAGGACGGATCGCGGCCGTAGGCGACTAGCGCCACGCGAGGGACAGCTCGCTTTGCCGCCCTGGCGCCGCCGCTTGCACGGCGTCGCGCCGCAGCCAGATCGGCGAGCGCACAGGCAATTGCTCGCTGGAGAACCCGGCACGCTCCGCGAGTCGCGGCCACGTCTCCAGCAGCACCCGGGTGGCTTCGTCGATGAAGGCCAGCGCCTCGTCGCGGCTGTAGCCGAACACGTCGCAGTCCGCGACCAGGGCCTCCGCCGTGGAAATGGTCTGGCCCGCGCGATTGACCGCCATGGCCTGCCGGCCATGGAATGCGTTGCAGGGCAGGATGTCGAAGCCCGGTGCCAGCCGCCAGCCGGCGGAATGGCGCAGCAGCCCGTGGTTGCGCGGATGGTCGTCGCCGTTGGCGCAGATGGCGTTGAAAGCCATGCGCCGGAACAGCTCGCGCTGCTCCTCGACGGCGTCGAAACCGGTCACCCCGCACCAGCGGCGTAGCTGCAGCGCCAGGGCGACGTAGGAGCGTGAGGCGCCGGAACGCGGGTCACCCGGGCCGCGGCGCAAGACGCTGCGCGCGCTGGCATAGAGACGGCGGCGCATGGCCCCTTCGGCGCTGATGCCGCGATCGAAGCGGCGCACCAGCAGCACCTCGCGGTCGCCCGCGCGCAGGAGCAAGGTGGGCGCCACCCGCAGTCCGGCGGCCCTGGCTGCCTCCATGGCCAGGTGCTCGCGCACGGGCGTGTGCGCGGGGTCGCTGGCCTTCTGCAGCTTGGCCACCCAGAGCCGGCCTTCGTGCAGCACGGTCAGCTTGGGACGCTCCCCGCCGAGGCTGGTGCCGGCGACCAGGGCCGGGTCGCCGGCTGCGCGCGAGCTGGGCGCCTCCCGTGGCAGCGCTGCCAGCGCGGCCAACAACTGCGCGCTGCTGGGTGGCGTGAAACCCACTTTGCTTTCGATGTCTTCGCAAATGGCCAGGGCGCCGACGGCGTCGCCGGCCGACGCTTCCAGCAGCGCGAGCGGATCGTCGCGGTGGACCTGCGTGGCGGCTTCGAGCAGGCCCAGGCCGAAGCCTTCCGGCCGCGCATCGCGGAACACGCCGAAGATGCCCATCTGGCGCAACGGGCTGGCGCCACGCTGCGCGCGCGTGAAGGGCAGGTGGGCGGGGTCCAGGGGCAGGGCGCCGGCGGTTTCGAGATAGGCCTCGTCATATCCAAAGCTGGCGATCTTGTTCTCCAGCGTCAGGACGCCCGCACGCACGGGCTGCGACTGGCCCGGCAACCACACCCAGACCGGCTTGCTGCTCATCCCGCTAGGCTAAAGCCAACAGACTGCGCGGACAAGAGCATTCGCCTCAATGGGCCATCCACCGCACGAGCGCGATGGCGGCGACGCCCTGGATGCTGACGTAGTGCCACATCAGAGCGGTATTGTCCAAGGTGGCACGCGCATCGGGCCGCAGCGCACCGGACAGCGACCGCGCGATGACGTAGCCGCCCATCAACAGCAGCAGGAAGGCATGCAACGCCTGCCAGCCCAGCAAGGCGCCGACGGTGGCGCTCCAGGCCTGGTCGCGCGGGGAGAGCCCGGCTTGCAGGTGGCTGACGAGGTCCAGGCCGAAAGCGGCGACGGAACACGCCATGCCCAGTCCGACCGCGGCCTGCAACCAGCCCTGGCCGCCCACGCCCAGCCGCCGCCGCGCGGCCCACGCCATGGCCGCCGAACCGGCGAGCAGCAGCAACGCCGGTGGCCAGCCCCCGGTGGGCAGGCGCGCGCCGGGCGGCGGGCACACGTCGAGCGCCATGCTCACATGGATGTGCGCAAAGCCCAGCGAGGCGAAGATGCTCGCGTCCACCACCAGCAGGACGACCATGGCCCACCAGGAATGCGAGTCGCGGCCGGTCGCCACGGCGGGAATGCGGATGCTGTCGCCGATCCTTGCCAGCGCGGCCGGCGGCGGCTGGTCCGAGCCCCACAACCACGCGATGATCGCCACGAGGGACACGGCGCCGAACAGGAAAGCAGTGAACACCCACGACACGGTGAGCAGCAGGAAAAAGCCGGCTGTCCCGGCCGCGGCCACGAAAGGCAGCCAGCCGTCGCCCGGCAACCGCAACAGGTGCCGCAGCTCCGCCTTGACCGGGCTGGTCACCAGCGTCTCGCGCCCGCCGAAGACCGTGCCGGGGAGCCAGTGCCGGCCGGACTCCACTTCCATCGACAATGCTGGCCGGTCCCACAGCGGATCGCCCGAGCCGACCTGCGGGATGCTGCGTGCGCCATAGCTGTCCTGCGGCAACCATTCGAGCGAGGCGGCGTCCCACGGGTTGCCGTGCGGCTTTTTCACGCGCAGCAAGGTGCGGACCAGGTCCGCCAGGCACAGTGCCACCCCGGCCGCCAGCACGAAGGCGCCGGCGGTCGAAAGCGCGTTCCACAGGTTCCAGCCCAGTCCGTCGGCATAGCTGTAGACCCGGCGCGGCATGCCCTGCAGGCCCGCGATGTGCATGGGGAAGAAGGCCAGGTTGAAGCCGCCGAACATCAGCCAGAAGGCCCGGCGCCCCAGCCGCTCGGACAACTGGTGGCCGTTGAAGGCGGGCGCCCAGTAGTAGATGCCGGCGAACAGGGGGAACACCATGCCGCCGATCAGCACGTAGTGCAGGTGGGCCACGATGAAGTAGCTGTCGTGCACCTGCCAGTCGAACGGCAGCACCGCGACCATCACGCCGGTGAGCCCGCCCAGGACGAAGATGAAGTGGAAGCCGAGGAGGAAAAGCGAGGGCGCCGTGAGCTGCACCCGGCCCTTGAAGAAGGTCGCGATCCAGGCGAACACCTGCACGGCGCTCGGGATCGCCACCAGGAAGCTCGCCGCCGACGTGAGATGCAGCGCCAGAGGCCCGAGCCCCGCCGTGAACATGTGGTGCATCCACAGCAGGAAGCTGATGACGCCCACGCCACCCAGCGCCCACACGATGGCATGGCGCGCCACCAGCGTGGTGCGCGCCATCGTCGGCACCATCATCGACACCATGCCGGCCGCCGGCAGGAAGATGATGTAGACCTCGGGGTGGCCGAAGAACCAGAACAGGTGCTGCCAGAGCAGCGGGTCGCCGCCGCGCGCGGGAATGAAGAAGGGCCAGTCGAACGCGCGTTCCAGCTCCAGCAGGATGGTGCCGGCGATGATGGCTGGGAAGGCGAAGACGATCATCACCGCCGACACCAGCATCGCCCAGGCGAACACCGGCATGCGGCGCAGCGTCATGCCGGGCGCGCGCGTGAACAGGATGCCGATGATCAGTTCGATGGCGCCCGCGATCGCCGAGATCTCGATGAAGCCGATGCCGAGCAGCCACCAGTCCGCGCCGATGCCCGGCGAGTGCGCCTTGCTCGTCAGCGGCGGGTACATGAACCAGCCGCCGTCGGGCGAGGCGCCGAAGAAGATGGTGCAGAAGAACACCAGCCCGCCGATGGCGTAGGCCCAGAAGGCATAGGCCGAGAGCCGCGGGAAGGGCAGGTCGCGCGCGCCCAGCATGTTGGGCAGCAGCCAGACCGCCATCGCCTCGACCACCGGCACGGCGAACAGGAACATCATCACCGTGCCGTGCATGGTGAAGAGCTGGTTGTAGGTGGCGGCGGAGACCAGGCTGTTCTCCGGCACGGCCAGCTGCGCGCGCATGATGAGCGCGAGCACGCCCGCCAGCACGAAGAACAGCAGCGCGGTGGCGATGTAGTAAGGGCCGATGTGGCTGTTGTTCACCGCGGCCAGCATCCGCCAGCCGGTCGGCGGCTGCCAGGCACGCTCGAGGGCTTCGAGTTCGCCGTTGGGACGGGGAAGAGCGTTCGGCAACCCGGTCACTGCAGCGCCCCCAGCCATTCCGCGAGCGCGCCCAGCGTCTCCGTATCGAGCCGGTCGTAGGAAGGCATGCGGGCGCCCGGCTTCACCATCTGCACGTGCGCCAGCCAATGTTCGCGCGCCTGCGCGGTGTTCGGCAGGGTGCCGGCCGCCAGGTGCATGCGGCCGCCGAGGTGCGTGAGGTCCGGCCCCAGCCGGCTGTCCGCACCCACGCCGCGCACCGAGTGGCAGGCATCGCATCGCTGCGCCAGGAACGCATCCCGGCCCGCGGCCTGGCGCGGCGTGGCTGGCGACGCGGCCGGACGCGCCTGCGCAGCCAGCCACAGATCGAACGCCGCCGGCTCCTGCGCCACCACGTGGACGGCCATCAGCGCATGCTGCTCCCCGCAGAACTCCGCGCACTGGCCGCGGTAGACACCAGGTTGCGAAGCCGACAGCAGCAAGTGCTGGATGCGGCCCGGCAACATGTCCATCTTGCCCGCGAGCTGCGGGATCCAGAAGCTGTGGATGACGTCGGCACTGGCGAGTGCCAGGTAAACGGGCCGGCCGGTGGGGATGCGGATCTCGTTGGCGGTGAACACCTCGGCGCCGGTGGACGGATCGCGGTAGCGCACTTCCCACCACCACATGTGCGCGGTGACACCCACCACGAGTGCGCCCGCCGGGGGCGCCGGTTTCCAGGCCGGGCTGAGTGGCAACGACCAGGCGAACAGGGCGGCCAGCACCACCCCGGGAAACAGCACACCGCCACCCAGCACCCAGACGGCGGGCCGGACGGGGCCGCCCCGCCGGCGCAGCGCCCACGCCAGCAGGAACATGACCCCGGCGAAGATGACCGTGCCGCCGGCGATCAGGACCCAGCTCACCGTCTGGATCGCGGCGGCAGCTTCTCCCGCGGCCTGCAGCACACCGCCCTGCGCGCTCATTCCAGCGAGAGCAGGTAGGCCGCCATCGCCTGCGCATCGGCCGGCGCGACACCCATGCTCGGCATCAGCGTGCCCGGCACCAGTGCCTGCGGTGCGGCGATCCACTGCGCCAGAACTTCAGCACGGTTGGGCAGCCGGCCCGCGATGTAGCTGCGCCGGCCCCAGCGCTGCAGCGGCTGCGCGACGCCGCCGCCCGCGGAGGCCACCCCGGGGATGGTGTGGCAGGAACCGCATTGGTATTGCGTCAGCAACGCGCGCCCGCGCTCGATGCGCTGCGGATCGGATGGCTGCGCGGTCACAAGGGCGCAACTCGGCAGTAGCGCGAGCCACGCGGCAACGGCACGGAAATCGCAAGGCATCCTGGCATTCTGGCCCGCAGACGCTTTCCGTGGGCCAGAATCGGCGGCGCATGCATAGCAAGAGAACAGTGCTGCTGACCGCCGCCGCCACCACGGCCGCGCTGGCCGTCGCCGCCGCGCTGGCCGCCGCGGTGGTGGTCTACGGGGGCCTCTACAACGTGGCCTCGACGCGCCAGCACCTGCAGCCCACGCACACCATGCTGGAATTGGCAATGCGCCAGTCGGTGCGGCTGCGCGCCCGCGACATCGAGGAGCCGCCCTTGAGCGACGAGCGCATGGCCCTGCGCGGCGCCGCCTGCTTTCGCGACAAGTGCGTGCAGTGCCACGGCGCGCCAGGCGTCGCGCAGGGCGACATCGGCAAGAGCATGCAGCCGCTGCCCGGGCCGCTGGTCGATGCGAAGCAGCATTGGCGCCCGCGCGAGTTGTACTGGGTGACGCGCCACGGCATCAAGATGAGTGGAATGCCTGCCTGGGAATACCGGCTGGCCGACAGCGAACTGTGGGATGTGGTCGCCTTCATGCAGCGCCTGCCGGAGCTGAACGCGGTGGACTACGCGGCGTGGATCCAGCGTTCACCCGCCGCTCCATCCTGTGGCCGGGGGCCCGCGACGGCCATGCCCATGGTGGCCGTGGACGTGCAGCGCGGCCGCCAGGCATTGCACCAATTCGCTTGCACTGCCTGCCACGTCGTCCCCGGCATCACCGGCTCGTCACCGCATGTGGGGCCGACGCTGGAAGGCATGGGCCGGCGGCAGCTGATCGCCGGCACCCTCGCCAACACGCCGGAGAACATGGCCCGCTGGATCATGGAAACGCAAAAAGTGAAGCCCGGTACCGCGATGCCCGAGCTGGGCGTGGCGCCGCAGGATGCGCGCGACATGGCCGCTTACCTGGCCACGCTCAGATAGTCGTGCCTTCCTCCCTCTCCCTCCGGGAGAGGGCCGGGGTGAGGGCGCCGCGGCGGCGCGCCAATCAGCACTCTCGTAGGCTGACACCGACGCGTCGCTTGCATCCTCTCCTACCGGTTCGAAGGCCTTGCACACGCTCAAATGCCTGAGCCGCAGGCCTGTCGCTTGCCGGAAGGAAAGCGATGGCGTCAGGTACGAGAGCGGCAACCCAGCAGCAGGCGCAAACGCAGGACGCGGCAGAACGCATCGTCCGGCTCTCGCGAAGATCACTGATCCGTGACGCTTTCCTGTTGGCGGTGGGTGTGGCTTCCGGCGGCGCCCTGGTCGGTTGCGGCGGTGGTGGCGGCGGCGATCCTGGTGGCGGCGCCGGCGACAGCAACGATGCCCTCGTCGAATCGGCCATGGCGGCCGGCGCGCCCTTCGCGCATGGCGTCGCCAGCGGCGACCCGCTGCAGGACCGCGTGATGCTCTGGACCCGCGCCAGCATGGCCGCCCCCGGCGTGGTGAACGTCACGTGGGAGCTCGCGCTGGATTCGAACTTCGGCGCCATCGTCAAGCAGGGCACCGTCGCCACCGGCCCGGAGCTGGACTACACCGTCAAGGTCGACGCCACGGGCCTGCAGCCCGGGACCACCTACTTCTACCGCTTCGCCGTCGGCACGAGCTTCTCCAACAAGGGCCGCACGCGCACCTTGCCCGCCGACGCCATCGATCGCCTGCGGCTCGGCGTGTTCTCGTGCGCCAACTTCCCGGCGGGCTACTTCAACGCCTATGGCCACGCCGCGCGCCGCGGCGACATCGACTATGCGCTGCACCTGGGCGACTACATCTACGAGTACGGGGTGCTCGGCTATGCCTCGCAGCTCGCCATCGCGATCGACCGCGTGTCCGAGCCGAGCCACGAGACCCTGACGCTGGACGACTACCGCAAGCGACATGCGCAGTACAAGAGTGACCCGGACCTGCGCGCCTTCCACGCGACGCTGCCGATGATCGCGCTGTGGGACGACCACGACGTCGCCAACAACACCTGGCTGCGCGGGGCCGAGAACCATTCCGACGGCGAAGGCGTTTTCGAGGCCCGCCGTGCCGCGGCCGTCCAGGCCTTTCACGAGTGGCTGCCCACGCGCCTGCCCGACCCGTCGAACCCGCTGAAGATCTACCGCAGCTTCAGCTTCGGCAAGCTCGCGTCGCTGCACATGCTGGACACCCGGCTCGTGGGCCGCGACCAGCAGCAGACGCTGGCCGAGTTCGTCGATGGCAAGGCGCAAGGCCCGGACCGCCAGTTGCTCGGCGTGGAGCAGGCGGCCTGGCTCACCGCGCAGATGCAGGCCTCGCCAGCCACGTGGGAGGTGCTGGGGCAGCAGGTGCTGATGGCCCGCATGGAGGTGCCGCTGACCGTGGCGAGCACCTTCGACCTGGCCACGCTGACGGAATACCTGCTCGCGAAGGCCACCCCCGAGAACCTGCGCAGCGACAACCAGCGCGCCCTGGTGCAGCAGCGCCGCGTGCCCTACAACCTCGATGCCTGGGACGGCTACCCCGCGGCCCGCGAGTCGGTGCTGGCCGTGGCGAAGAGCCGCAACAAGAATCTCATCTCGCTGGCTGGCGACACGCACAACGCCTGGGCCAGTGACCTGACGGACGCCACTGGTGCGAACGTGGGTGTGGAATTCGCGACGGCCTCCGTCAGCTCACCGGGGTTCGAACGGCTGCTGCCCCTGATCTCCTCGACCATCCTCGAAGACGCGTTTCCCGAGATGGTGCCGGACCTGCGCTATGCCGAAACCAGCAAGCGTGGCTACCTGCTGGTGACGCTCACGCCGACCGAGGCGCGCGGGGACTGGATCCAGGTGAGCACCGTGCTCACGCGGGATTACAGCGCGGGGGTGGCGATGAGCCTGCGGGCCGGGGTGGGGGAGCGGAAGATTTCCGGCGTCTAGCCGCGGAAATCTGGAGCGGGTGAAGGGAATCGAACCCTCGTATGAAGCTTGGGAAGCTGCCGTTCTACCATTGAACTACACCCGCGCAGGAGCAGATTCTACCGGCATCCAAAGCGCCATATCAGTACCGGTTCAGGGCACCGAAGACAGCTCCACCGCCAGGTCGTCGAACTGCGCCTTCTGCACCCGCGTCAGCGTATCCGTCCCCCCGCCGCCCTGCGCCGGCCGCACGGTGAAGGTCGACCCCACCCGCGCAATCACCCAATCCGCCCGCTTCCCCGGATACACCACCGTGTTCACCCCGAGCCCGCCATCGATCTTGCAATCCGGATCGCTCAGCGCGCGGTGAATGGTGTCGTTGCCGGCCCAGGTGCGGATGTTCTTGCTCCCGTTGCGGGTCGGGATCGTCAGGCTGCGGCGGAAGTCGGTGGCCAGGTTGATCTGGAGCGGGACATTGACGAAGTAGTAGCCCGCGAAGGGGAAGGGCGCCGCCTTCAAGACGGTGCTCACCATCGCCACGTAGTTGATCAGGCCATTGGGCGTGCGATACGGCATGAACGCAGGCACTGCCTGGCCGGTGGAACGGTTGCCGCCGACGTTGGCGTTCGCATAGTCGATGATCCTGGGCGCCATGCCGCTGAACTGCGCGTTGCCCATCGCCGCATAGAGGCGCCCCGTGCCGTCGTTCACCAGCAGGAAGTTGCCGCTCGGCTGCGTCAGGGTCACCGTGAAGCCGAAGGTGTTGACCATCACGATGGAATCGATGCCGCTGCCGTCCAGGTCGACCAGCCGCAGTGTGTAGTCGATATGGCGCGACTGCTTGTCGTATTCGGGCGCCAGCACGTCGGTCTGGTCGTGGAACACGGTGTTGCCCTGGTTCACCAGCAATTGCAGCGCGGAGCGCTGCAGGCCGCCGGCGCCGCTCCAGATCTCCTGGCCCGCGATGATGTCGGGCCGGCCATCCTGGTTCAGGTCGGTGGTGTACAGGCGCGAGGTGTGCGTCTTCGAATGCGGATCCCACTGGCTGCTGAAGCCGGCGTATTCCGCCTTGTCGTTGAAGTAGGGCTTGGGCAGCAGGATGCCCGGGGTCACCAGCTTCGTGCCATCGTAGCGGAAGATGTAGTTCAGCATCGGGTTCGTCGGCGACCAGCTCGTCGGCGGGGTGGCGCCGAAGCTGCTGTCGCCGATGGCGACCCAGTCTTGCGAATCGGGACCGAACTTGCCCGCCACCACCGACATGCCGCCGGGGTCCCCGATGCCCTCGTCCACGGTGAAATTGCTGCCGTTCCAGGTGTAGACCACGTTGAAGCCGGCGCCCTGGCCGTTCTGGCCGCTGCCGCCGAACGAGCGGGCGATGATGCGGGTCTGGCCGCCGAGCTGCACCACGCGCGAGTCATGGTTCATCACGGCGTCCGGCAACACGATGCGGTTGAAACCGCCGTCGGCGCGCGACATGAACGCGGTGCTCGCCTGCCAGAGGAAGGGGCTTTCATTGTGGGCGGGGAAGACCAGGTCTTCGCGGCCATCGCCGTTGAAGTCGGCGGTGAGCACGCTGCCCGCGCCGTTGGTGTCGGGGTTCCCCAGGACCGCCGTCGATGCCTCGAGCAGGCGGCCGTCAGCCTGCTGCTGCAGCAAGACGGCCCGCACGGTCGTCACGCTGGTCGCGGTGTTGCTGAAGCCGGAGTAGGCCCAGCCCGCCATCGCCACGCCTTCCAGCTGGTTGCTGCCGGTGCGGATGTTGCCCCAGAAGGGGATGAGTGACGACGAGGTGGTGCTCGTGGGCACCCAGCTGCCCGCCGCCGTGAGCATGGGCGTGAGGTCCAGGCTGGGCAGCGAGGCGAGGTCGCGGCCCGTGGGCGTGGTGCCGCCGAACACGAAGCGCTGCAGGGCGACCTTGCTGCCGTCGGGCAGGGTCAGCTGCGCGGTGTTCCCGGACGAGGCGGCGAAGGTCACGGTGCCATGGCTGGCCGATTGCGCCGGCGGCTTGTAGGCGCCCGTGAGCGTCTGGCCATTCGCGAACTGCAGCAGCTGGCCGGAGCCTGACATGCCATCGCTGGCCAGGGGCGCGACCGCGGTGTACCAGACGGGCTGGCCGCTGGCGTCGTAAAGATAGGTGCCGATCGAGAGCTGGCCGCCCTGCGCCTCCACGTAGAAACCGCGGCCGCTCTGGCCCGAGTTCCACCACACGCCGTTCTGGAAGCCGGCGGCCGTGCCGCCAGTGCCGAAACTGAATTTCTGGATGGCGACGGTCTGCGCCGCGCCGCTGGTGGGCTGGATCGTCAGCGCGCCACTGGTGGCCGAGCTGAACGCCAGCGAAACGTTGGCTGGTGTGGTGTTGCCGGTCGGTGCCTTGTAAGCGCCCAACAGGGTCTGGCCTCCGGAATAGCGCAGGATGGCGCCGGTGAACGCGCCGTCGGGCTGTTGCGTGAGCAGGCCCGAGTACCAGACGGAGACCCCGCCGGTCTCGTACATGTAGAGGGTCAGGATCAGCTGGTTGCCCTGCAGCTCCAGCGTGTAGCCCCGGCCGCTTTCGGCGGGGTTCCACCAGATGCCGTCCTGCGGGGTGATGTTGGCTGGCGTCAGCGCCTTGATGGCGGCGTCCGGCCCGGGGGGCGCGGTGGACGAGCCCCCGCCGCAGCCGGCGAAAGTCAGGGCGACCAGCAGGGCGGTCACCCAAAGCCGGAGCGTGTGCGCGAAGGCGCCGGGCGGTGTGGCCATTCGTCATCTCCTCCTCGCTGTGCCGCGAGCGGGGCCAGTGTAATCAGGCATGCCCGAGCGCGGCAACCCCCCAACTGGTGCACGCCGTCAGTCCGCGGCGCGGGCCGCGAACTGCTTTGCCGCGAAGGCCCAGGCCAGCCGCGACGCGTCCGGCCCGAGCGAATCGCTGTAGGCCATCCCGTTTGCGCCACCGCTCCACGCATGGCCCAGTGCCGCGATGTCGACGAACGAGGCCACGATGCGGCGCCCGCGCGAGAAGTCCGTCACGACCATCGGGTGCCGCTGGCCGCGCTGCTGCGTGCGGGGCCGGCCCGCCTTGGCTTGCGCCGCATCCGCCCAAAGCTGCACCGTCGCCCGCCCGTTGCTGGCCGCGACCACGCCATCGCGGCCGCCTTGAATGACCAGGAGAGCAGGCCACGCCACACTGGGGTCTGCGGGCGCCGGCAAGGGCGCCGGGCCGCGGCGGCCCCGCATGGCCTGCATGGCGGTCGCGGTCGACGAGGCCGTGCCCGGCGGAACGCCGGAATGCATGACCACCGCCTTGAAGCGCTCGGGTGCATGGGTGGCGACGAGCGCCGCCATGCTGGCGCCGGCGGACAGCCCCGCCACCGCGATCCGGTCCCGGTCGGCGCCGTGCAGCAGGCAGGCCTGGTCGATGGCTTTCATGATCAGGGCCACTTCGGCCCGGGCGCGGCCATTGCGCGTTTCGTACCAGTTCCAGCAGCCCTGCACGTTGCTGATGCGGTCCTGTTCCGGATAGAGCACCAGGAAGCGGTGCTGGCGGGCGATGCGGTTCATGCGCGTGCTCGCGGCGAAAGCATCGGCGTCCTGGCCGCAGCCGTGCAGCATCACCAGCAGGGGCAATCTTTCGCGTGACGTGACGCCGGGCGGCCGGTAGAGGCGGAAACGCCGCGCGCCCGCCGCGCCCATCGTGATGCCAGCGATCCAGTCGCCGGGCGTCGTCATCCTGGGCCTGCTGGCGGCGATCGCCTTGCGGGCCAGGCCCTGGGCCTGCCGGCCCGGCTTCAGGGTGCTCTTGAGGAGCCTGGTCCACGCGGAGTAAGAGTTGCGCCTGGCCATTGGCGCATTGTGTGGGCCTGTGTCGAACGGGCACCCTGGTAGGTAGTCCTACGTGGGCGCGATCTGACGTTGCCACTCCAATCGCCCCTGGGACGCGCCCTTCAGCGTATTCTGGTGCATCAAGGAGCTGCGCATGTGGTTCAAGCGGATCGGGGTTGCCGCGGTATTCGCGCTGGCCGCGCTGGGGCTGTGGGGACTCGTGCGCGTCACCGACCTCGGTGCGCTCGTCTCCGGCAAGCCCGCGGCCCAGGTGGCCGGCGGCCTGCCGGTGGTGATGACCACCAACGGCGGCCGCCTCGAAGTCTCCAGCGTGACGGTCTATGAGCGCTTCAAGCGCACCGATGCGCTCAAGCTCTTCGGCATGGACATTCCGGGCACCACCGCCGACACCCACCTGCAGCTGCGGGTGGTGTACCGCTACTACATCGACATGGAGAAGTCCTGGCCGCTGCAACCGCTGGAGGGTGGCCGCTGGCTGGTGCGCGCGGGGCAGGTGAAGCCGTCGCTGCCGGTGGCCTTCGACACGCGCGACCTCGAGGTGTACACCGACAAGGGCTGGCTGCGCCTGGATGCCCAGCGCAACGTCACCGGGCTGCTGCGTACCCTGTCGCCCGAGCTGGAGGCCCGCGCGAGGACGGCGGCCTATCAGCAGCTGGCGACCGACGCGGGGCGCAAGGCTGTCGCCGACTTCGTGCGCACCTGGCTGCTGGCGGCCAGGCAGGTGCCGGACGCGGGCAAGGCCAGGGTGCTGGTGCTGTTCCCGGGCGAGGTGCCGCAGCTGGATTGAGCTGCCGCGGCAGATGGAACTTCTGCCGGCGCGGGCGCAGCACTGGGCGGCCCCCGAACCTATAATCAAAAACTCAGCCGAATCAAGCAGTTAGCGCGTCCTCGCCCGGGGGCGCGCGCCTTTCCCGCCCCCAATGACCGCTCCGCAATTCACCGTCGCCGACATCCGCCAGACCTTCCTCGATTTCTTCAAGGACAAGGCGCACACCGTCGTCGCCTCCAGCCCGCTGGTGCCGGGCAACGACCCGACGCTGATGTTCACCAACTCCGGCATGGTGCAGTTCAAGGACGTGTTCCTCGGCTCGGACAAGCGGCCCTACGTCCGTGCGGCCTCGGTGCAGGCCTGCCTGCGCGCCGGCGGCAAGCACAACGACCTGGAGAACGTGGGCTACACGGCACGGCACCACACGTTCTTCGAGATGCTGGGCAACTGGAGCTTCGGCGACTACTTCAAGCGCGACTCGCTCAAGTGGGGCTGGGAGCTGCTGACCGACGTCTACAAGCTGCCGAAAGAGAAGCTCTGGGCCACCGTCTACATCGACGACGACGAGGCCTACGACATCTGGACCAAGGAAATCGGACTGCCCGCCGACCGCGTGGTCCGCATCGGCGACAACAAGGGCGCCAAGTACGCCAGCGACAACTTCTGGATGATGGCCGACACCGGCCCCTGCGGCCCCTGCTCGGAGATCTTCTACGACCACGGTCCGCACATCCCCGGCGGCCCGCCCGGCTCGCCCGAAGCCGACGGCGACCGCTACATCGAGATCTGGAACCACGTGTTCATGCAGTTCGACATGCAGCCCGACGGGAGCGTGAAGAAGCTGCCCGCGCCCTGCGTCGACACCGGCATGGGCCTGGAGCGGCTCGCCGCCATCCTGCAGCACGTGCACAGCAACTACGAGATCGACATCTTCACGGCGCTGATCGCCGCGGCGGGCCGCGAGACCGGCATCGCCGACCTCTCGACGCCCTCGCTGAAGGTGATCGCCGACCACATCCGCGCCACCTCGTTCCTGGTGGCCGATGGCGTGATCCCGTCCAATGAAGGCCGTGGCTACGTGCAGCGCCGCATCATCCGCCGCGCCATCCGGCACGGCTACAAGCTGGGCAAGAAAACCGCGTTCTTCCACAAGATCGTGCCGGACCTCGTCAAGCTGATGGGTGAGGCGTATCCGAACCTCAAGGCTTCGCAGCAGAAGGTGATGGACGTGCTGAAAGCCGAGGAGGAGCGCTTCTACGAAACGCTCGAGAACGGCATGGAGATCCTGGACGCCGCCTTGGCCGGTGACGCCAAGGTGCTGTCCGGCGACGTGGCGTTCAAGCTGCACGACACCTACGGGTTCCCGCTCGACCTGTCGGCCGACGTCTGCCGCGAGCGCGGCGTGACGGTGGACGAGGAGCGCTTCAACGTCCTGATGAAGGAACAGAAGGACGCGGGCCGCGCCGCAGGCAAGTTCAAGATGGACCGCGCCCTGGAGTACACCGGCGGTGGCAACGTCTTCACCGGTTACGAAAAGCTGGAAGAGCTGGCCCGCGTCGTCGCCATCTACAAGGACGGCACGCCGGTGCAGCAGCTCGAAGAGGGCCAGCCGGGCGTCGTGGTGCTGGACACCACGCCGTTCTACGCCGAGAGCGGCGGCCAGGTCGGCGACAGCGGCCTGCTGGTGGCCGAAGGGTTGCAGTTCGGCGTGGAAGACACGCAGAAGATCAAGGCCGACGTGTTCGGCCACCACGGCACGCAGACGCAGGGCACGCTGAAGGTGGGCGACACGGTCAAGGCCGCGGTCGACCTGCAGCGGCGCCAGGCCACGATGCGCAACCACAGCGTCACCCACCTGATGCACAAGGCCCTGCGCGAAGTGCTGGGCGAGCACGTGCAGCAGAAGGGGTCGCTGGTCGATGCCGACAAGACGCGCTTCGACTTCACCCACAACGCGCCGGTCACGCACGAACAGATCCGCGAGATCGAGTCGCGCGTGAACGCCGAGATCCTCGCGAACCAGCAGACCCAGGCGCGGGTGATGGAGATCGAGGCCGCCAAGGCCACCGGCGCCGTCATGCTGTTCGGCGAGAAGTACGGCGACAGCGTGCGCGTGCTCGACATCGGCTCCAGCCGCGAACTGTGCGGTGGTACGCACGTCCAGCGCACCGGCGACATCGGCCTGTTCAAGGTCACGAGCGAAGGCGGCGTGGCCGCTGGTGTCCGGCGCATCGAAGCGGTGACGGGCGCCAACGCGCTGTCCTACCTGCAGCAGCTGGAGTCCACGGTCGGCAGCGTGGCAGGCTCGCTCAAGGCGGCGCCGACCGAAGTGCAGTCGCGCATCGCGCAGGTGCTCGACCAGGTGCGCGCGCTGGAAAAGGAAGTCGCGCAGCTCAAGGGCAAGCTGGCGTCGTCGCAAGGCGATGAGCTGGTGGCCCAAGCCATCGACGTCAAGGGCGTCAAGGTGCTCGCCGCCCGCCTGGAAGGCGCCGACGCCAAGACCCTGCGCGACACCATGGACAAGCTGAAGGACAAGTTGAAGACCGCGGCCATCGTGCTGGCGGCGGTGGACGGCGCCAAGGTGCAGCTGGCCGCCGGCGTCACGGCGGACAGCATGGGCAAGGTGAAAGCCGGCGACCTGGTGAATTTCGTCGCGCAGCAGGTCGGCGGCAAGGGCGGCGGCAAGGCCGACCTGGCCATGGCCGGCGGCACGGACGCCAGCAAGCTCGCGGGCGCATTGCAATCGGTGCAGGCATGGGTCGCGGAACGCGTTTGACGGGGCATCTTCCTCCCTCCCCCTCCGGGGGAGGGCGGGGGTGGGGGCTCGCGCGCCGCGACTTCCTCGCTTTGGCAGGGATTTCCTTGGCTTCGTCCGCCAGCGTCGCCTCGCAGGTCGAACAGCTCAAACCCACCCAGTCCGCCGCCTTCCCCGCCTTCTCCGCCCTCGACCTCGAAGGCCGCAGCACGAAGGTGCCAGCGCCCGGCCGTGCCGCCATCGTCAATTTCTGGGCGACCTGGTGCCCGCCCTGCCGCGCCGAAATGCCCCTCCTGCAGCAGCTCACCGAACTCTACGGCGACAAGTTCCAGCTGCAGCTCGTGAACTTCAAGGAACGGCCGGCCACCATCCAGCGCTACATGCGCGATTCGGCCTGGAGCATGCCGGTGCTGCTCGATCCACTCGGCGAGGGCGCCGCCGCCTGGGGTGTGAAGCGTTATCCGACGACCGTCGGATTCGATGCGCAGGGCAAGCCGCGCTGGCGCGTCGTCGGGGAACTGGACTGGAGCACCGCCGAAGCGGGCAAAGCCGTCGAAAGTCTCTGGCGATAGGCGTTGGATAATCGCGGGCTATGTCCACCCGCCGCCAATTCGTCCAGACCGCCGCCGCCACGGCCGCCGTCTTCTCGCTCCCCGCTTTCGCCCAGGAACGCCGCTTCGCCCCCCAGCCCGGCGACTGGCGCACCTTCGAGGTCACGACCCGCGTCGACCTCCACATGCAACAAGGCGCCACCCAGCTCTGGCTGCCGATCCCCTCCATCGACTCGGAGTGGCAACGCTCGCTGGAAAGCAGTTTCACCAGCAACGGCAGCGCCAGCCGCGGCGCCGACCGCGCCACCGGCGCGCGCATGCTGCAAGTGGCGTTCGACGCCACCAACCCCAAGCCGTTCGTCGAACTCACCACGCGTGTGCAGACGCGCAACCGCGCCGCCGACTGGACGGCGCGCAACACTTCGCCGGAAGACGCCGCCACGCTCGCCTTCTGGCTGCAGCCCACGGCGCTGATCCCCACCGGTGGCATCGTGCGCGAGACCGCGCGCCAGGCCGTGGGCGATGCCCGCACGGACGCCGACAAGGTGCGCCGCATCTACGACTGGATCGTCGGCAACGCCTGGCGCGAACCCAAGGTGCGCGGCTGCGGCGAGGGCGACATCAAGACCATGCTCGAGACGGGCGACCTGGGCGGCAAGTGCGCCGACATCAACGCGCTCTTCGTCGGCCTCTGCCGCTCCGCCGGCGTGCCGGCGCGCGACATCTACGGCCTGCGGCTGGCGCCCTCGGCTTTCGGGTACCGCGAGCTGGGTGGCAACTCCGCGAGCCTCAAGGGCGCGCAGCATTGCCGCGCCGAGGTCTACCTGCGCGCGCACGGCTGGGTCGCGATGGACCCCGCGGACGTCGCCAAGGTCATGCGCCAGGAAACGCCGGAGTGGATCAAGTCGGTGACGCACCCGCTGGTGGCCCCGGTGTACCGCGGGCTCTACGGCGGCTGGGAAGGCAACTGGGTCGGCTTCAACACCGCGCACGACGTGGTGTTGCCGGGTTCGCGCCTGGGCAAGCTGGGCTTCCTGATGTACCCGGTGGCCGAGGACAAGCAGGGCCGCTTCGACTCGTACGCGCCGGACGACTTCAAGTACCAGATCACCGCGCGCGAAATCCGCGCCTGACGCGCCGCGGCTAGCGCACCACTTTCCCATCCGGCGTGATCGTCACCAGATCGATCGCGCGGATGGAATCGCGCACGCCGGCGCGCAGGTTGATGCGGAAGCCGCCCACGTCGTAGTCGGTCATGGTGGCCATCGCCTTCTGCAGGCCGGCCTTGTCCCAGTTGCGGCCGGCGCGCCGCACCGCCTCCGACAGGGTCTTGGCCGCGATGAAGCCTTCCAGCCCTTCGTACGAAGGCGTCTGGTCCGAGGTTTCGATGGCGGCGAGGTATTCCTTGACGATGGGCGTGGCCGAACTGCGCGGCGACGGCACCACCTGCGACACCACGACGCCGCCGATTTCCTTGCCGAGCGCGCTGAACAACGGGTCGATGCCGACCACCGAGAAGTTCATGAAGCTGCCGACGAAGCCGGCCTTGCGCATCTTGCGGATGAAGTGGGCGGTGGAGTTGAACAGCGAAACCTGGATCACCGCGTGGGGCTGTGCCTTGAAAATGGTGGCGACGGCGGTGTCGACCTTGTCGCTGTTCACCGGGACGAAGGCGGAGGCGACGAGGGGCGGCAGCTTCTGCTCGATCAGCGCCTGCTGCACGGCGGCCAGGCCGGCGCGGCCCATGGCGTCGTCTTCGGCCAGCACCGCGATGCGGTCCTGGCCCAGCGTGGCGCAATGCCGCACCATCTTGAAGGCTTCGTCGGAGAGGCTGGGCCGCACGTGGAAGATGTTGGTGAGACCCGTGCCGCGCAGGCGGTCGGAGGCGGCGAACGGCGCGAAGAACAGCGAACCGTCCTTGATGGCCACTTCGGCGCCGGCTTCGCTGGTCGCGGTGCCCACGAAGCCGAACAGCACGTCGGCCCCGTCCGCCAGCAGCTTGACGGCGTTGGCCGTGGCCTTGGCGGCCTGGTAGCCGTCGTCGAGCTGCTGCAGCTCGAACATCCAGCCCGGATTGTTCTTGCGCGCATTGAAGGCATCGAAATAGAGCTTGGAGCCGCCGGCGAAGGCCAGGCCGATCTGGTCGGCTGCACCGGTCAGGGGCACGGACTGCCCCACGACCATCTTGCGGGGCTTGGCTTGCGCCGCCGCGCCGCCCACCCAGCTGGCCCCCAAGCCGGCGGCGAGGGCCGTCGCCAGCACCGTTCTGCGTGTCCCATTCATCGTGTGCTCCTAGCCATGCCCAACCTCAGCAATTCCGGTGCCATGGAAGATACTCCTTCGGTTACACCCCCACAACCGAAGAGGCTGCCGCATAGGGATGAACCTATGCACGGCCGGCATACAGGCTCAAATCCGCCGGAAAACCACGTCCCAGACGCCGTGCCCGAGTTTCAGGCCGCGATTTTCGAATTTGGTCAGCGGCCGGTAGGCCGGACGTGGCGCAAAGCCTTCGGCGGTGTTCACCAGGCCAGGCTGCGCGCCCAGCACCTCCAGCATCTGCTGCGCGTACGGCTCCCAGTCCGTGGCGCAGTGGATGGTCGCCCCCGGCGCCAGGCGTGGCAGCAGCTTCGCGACAAAAGGCGGCTGCACCAGCCGGCGCTTGTTGTGGCGGGCCTTGTGCCACGGGTCCGGGAAGAAGATGTGCACGCCAGCCAGCGACGCGGGCGCGAGCATGTGGTCGATGACCTCCACCGCGTCGTGCGCGACGATGCGCACATTGGCGAGGCCGCGGTCCTCGAGGCGCATCAGGAGCGCGCCCACGCCCGGGGCATGCACTTCGCAGCAGAGGAAATTGCGCTCGGGCATCAGGGCCGCGATGTGCGCCGTGGCCTCGCCCATGCCGAAACCGATCTCCAGGATGGTCGGCGCCTCGCGGCCGAAGGTGCGCGCCAGGTCCAGGGGCTGCGGCTGGTAGGGCAGGACGAAGCGCGGGGCCAGTTCCTGCAGCGCGCGGGCCTGGCCGGTGGTGGTGCGGCCGGCTCGGCGGACGAAGCTGCGGATGGGGCGCGGCACGCTCTCAGGCGTGTTCTCGGGATCACTCATGCCCGTATTGTCCGCGAGGCTCAGGTGGGGCCCCAGCGGGCACGCCATGCGTGCACGGCGGCGTGCAGCCAATCGGCGACGGAATCGGCCGGCGCGGCGAGTTGCAAGGTCTCGCCCGCCTGCGTGAGGGCCTGCAATGGATCGCCCAGCGCGAGCGGCGCCGCGCCGTTCTGCTTGGACAGCTTTTCGCCGTTCGCGCCCAGCACCAGCGGCGTGTGGAGGTAGGACGGCGTGTTGAGGCCCAGGGCGCGCTGCAAGAGGATCTGCCGTGCCGTGTTGTCCGCCAGGTCCGCGCCGCGGACCACATGCGTGATCCCCTGGTTGGCATCGTCCACGACGACGGCGAGCTGGTAGGCATGCAGGCCGTCGGCGCGGCGCAGCACGAAGTCCCCGACTTCGCGCGCCACGTCCTGCGATTGCGGCCCGAGGCGCCGGTCGGCCCAAAAGACTTCGCCGGGAGGCGCCTGGAATCGCCAGGCACGCGCCGGCCGGCCTCGCAGTCCGCCGCGGCAGGTTCCGGGATACACCAGTTCGTCGTTGCGCGCGCGTGCCATTCCCTGGGCGGCCAGTGCGGCTTCGACGTCCTTGCGCGAGCAGGCGCAAGGATAGGCCAGGCCAGCCGCCAGCAGGCGATCGAGCGCCTGCTGGTACAACGCGGTGCGCCGCGACTGCCAGGCGGGTGCTTCGTCCGGCACCAGGCCGCAGGCGGCCAGCTGGCGCAGGATTTCCTCGCCGGCGCCAGGCACGCAGCGCGGGAGGTCGACGTCTTCGATGCGCACCAGCCACGCGCCGCCGTGGGCGCGTGCGTCCAGCCAGCTCGCCAGGGCAGCGACGAGCGAGCCCGCATGCAGCGGCCCGGTGGGGGAGGGCGCGAAGCGCCCGCGGTAACCCGTGATCATGATTCCCGGTGCCGCTCCAGCAAGGCGGCGCGCGTCGCCTGGCTTTCCAGCTGCCCCAGCCACCACTGCTGCGCGCGGCCCGGCTGGGCATTACCGACCGTGCGCCACGCATAGTTGAGCCGGATGGTGCGGCTCGGGCGCTGCACCTGCCGCGCCACCAGGCGGCCGCTTTCGAGATAGGGCCGCGCCAGCGGCTCGGGGAGGAAGCCGCCGCCCAGCCCGCGCAACTGCGCATGCAGCTTGGCCCGCATGGTCGGCAAGGTCAGCACGTCCTGCCCGGAGAGCAGCCCGAGCGTGACCGCCGCGCCGCGCTGGACCGTGTCGGCGACGGACACCGCGCGGTGCTTGATCAGCACCTCGTCGGTCAGCGGCTCGGGCAGGCTGGCCAGGGGGTGGTGGGGTGCGACGGCATAGACGAAAGCCAGGTCGCCGAGCACTTGGCTGTGGATGCCGACCGTCGTGCCCGGCTCGATGGCGACGCCGATCGCCAGGTCGGCGCGGCCGGAAACCAGCGCGTCCAGGGTGCCCGACACCGCTTCCTCCCGCACGCGCAGCCGGGTGGTGGGGGCCAGGGCGTAGAAGGACTCGGCCAGCTCCAGCACGGTGGAGCTGGAAACGACGCAGTCCACCGCGAGCGTGAACTCGGATTCCCAGCCGGTCGCCACGCGCTTCACCCGGTTCGCCACCGCGTCGATGTCCTGCAGCAATTGCTGGCTGGCGCACAGCAGCTCGTTGCCGGCGGCCGTGAGCTTGGCCTGCCGGGAGCTGCGGTCGAACAGCAGCACGTCCAGGGCGTCCTCGATCTGCCGGATGCGGTAAGTGACGGCGCTGGGCACCAGCCCGAGTGCGCGCGCGGCGGCGGCAAAGCTGCCAGCCTCCGCCACCGCCTGCAGCAGGCTCAGGGCATCGGGCGTCAGGACGTCGCGGGGACTGGGCATGGGAATGGTTGAGTTCGGATTTTTTGAATGATGCCATCAAAAACCAGCACCTGCTTGAGATGAGGGCGGGCCCTAAAGTGCAACCATTCAAAGGAATTCATCATGATCACCTTGCGCAAATCCCAGGACCGCGGCTTCGCCGACCATGGCTGGCTCAAGTCCTTCCACAGCTTCTCGTTCGCCGGCTACTACGACGCCCAGCACATGGGCTTCGGCAACCTGCGGGTGATCAACGAGGACCGCATTGCGCCGGGCACGGGTTTCGGCACGCATGGCCATCGCGACATGGAGATCATCAGCTACGTGCTTTCCGGCGAGCTGGCCCACAAGGACACGCTGGGCAACATCAAGGGCATCCCGCCCGGCGACGTGCAGCGCATGAGCGCGGGCCGGGGCGTGCAGCACAGCGAGTTCAACCACGCCCAGGACCAGACCACGCACTTCCTGCAGATCTGGATCGAGCCCAATGTCACAGGCATCGAGCCTTCGTACGAGCAGAAGACCTTCGCCGAAGCCGAGAAGCGCGGCCAGCTGCGCCTGGTGGCCTCGCCGGACGCCGCACAGGCCTCCGTGAAGATCCACGCCGACGCGCGCATGTATGCCGGGCTCTTCGACGGCGCCGAGCGTGCCACGCTCACGCTGGACCCGGCCCGCGCCACCTACGTGCACCTGGTCCGCGGCGCACTCAGCGCCAACGGCAAGGCCTTGGCCGCCGGTGACGCCGCCATGCTGAAGGGGGAAGCGCAGCTGACCCTGGAGCACGGGCAGGACGCCGAAGTGCTGGTGTTCGACCTCGCAGCCGACTGACCGAGTTTTTCATCCGCCAATCAACAACAAGGAGCCTTTCATGCCAACACTCAACCCGGCCCAGAACCTGTTCGCCCTCATCGGCCGCGCCCTCATCGCGCTGCTGTTCATCCCCGGGGGCTTCACCAAGATCACCGGGTTCGCCGGCGTGGTCGGCTACATCGCTTCCAAGGGGGTCCCGCTGCCCGAAGTCTGCGCCGCGATCGCGATCGCGGCGGAACTCGGGCTGGGCCTGCTGATGCTCGTCGGCTGGCAGACGCGCTGGGCGGCGTTGGGCCTCGCGATCTTCACCGCGGTGATCACGCCCATCTTCCACAACTTCTGGGCCATGCCCGCGGCGCAGCAGATGATGCAGCAGCAGGCCTTCTTCAAGAACTTCGCCGTGGTCGGCGGGCTGCTGGTGATCGCGGCGTTCGGCGCCGGCGCCTTCAGCCTGGACGGCCGCCGCCGCTGAGCCCCGGATCTCCGTCAAAAACCTCAGGGAAATCGAGAAACCATGTCCAACATCATCGTCGTCTACCACTCCGGCTACGGCCACACGCAGCGCCTGGCCCAGTCCGTGGCCGAAGGCGCCGGCGCGCGCCTGCTTGCCATCGACGCCGACGGCAACCTGCCAGAAGGCGGCTGGGAGCAGCTGAAAGCCGCGGACGGCATCATCTTCGGCTCGCCCACGTACATGGGCAGCGTCAGCTGGCAGTTCAAGAAATTCGCCGACGCCTCGTCCAAACCCTGGTTCGCCCAGGAGTGGAAGGACAAGGTGGCCGCGGGCTTCACCAACAGCGCGGGCATGAACGGCGACAAGTTCAACGTGCTGACGACCCTGTTCACCCTGGCGATGCAGCACGGCATGATCTGGGTGAGCCAGGGCCTGATGCCGAGCAACGCCAAGGCCGCGAAGCGCGACGACGTCAATTACCTGGTGTCCTATAGCGGTGCCATCGCGCAATCGCCTTCGGACGCGGGCGCCGACGCCATGTCGGCGGGTGACCTGGAGACCGCTCGTCTGTTCGGCCAGCGGGTGGCAGAGGTCACCGCGCGATTCAAGCGTTAAGCTAGCGGGCATGGCCCTGGCGCAAAAACTCGACGGACACGAGAAGGACCTTGGTGGCGGATTCCTGGTGCGCCGGCTGCTGCCGGCCGCCCGGCAGCGCAGCGTGGGTCCCTTCATCTTCTTCGACCACTTCGGGCCCGCCCACGAGGCGCCGGGGGCGGACCACGATGTGCGGCCCCACCCGCACATCGGCCTGGCCACCGTCACCTACCTGTTCGAGGGCGCGATGATGCATCGCGACAGCCTGGGCACCGAGCAGCTGATCGAGCCGGGCGCCATCAACTGGATGACGGCGGGCCGCGGCATCGTGCATTCCGAGCGCAAGCCGGTGCACCTGAAGGGCAAGAACTACGTCAATCACGGGTTGCAGCTGTGGACCGCGTTGCCCATGCAGCACGAAGAGGCCGACCCCGCATTCGCCCACACGCCTTCCGCGGCCATCCCCGAAGGCCGCGTCGACGATGCCATCGTCCGCGTGCTGGTCGGCGAGGCTTTCCGCATGGAATCGCCGGTCCGCACGCTGTCGCCGACCTTGTATCTCGACTTGCGCCTGCTGCCCGGCGGCATGATCGAGCTGCAGGAGCTCGCGCCCGAACTCGCCATCTATCCCATCGACCAGGACGTCGAGGTGGACGGTGTGGCGGTGCCGGCGCGCGTCATGGCCGTGCTGGACAGGCAGGACACCGTCTTGCGCGCGCCCCGCGGCGCGCGCGTGATGCTGATCGGTGGCGCGCCGCTCGACGGGCCGCGGCACCTGTGGTGGAACTTCGTTTCCAGCCGCAAGGAACGCATCATCGCCGCCAGCGCCGCCTGGGAAGCGCAGCGCATGGGCCGCATCGCGGGCGACCTGTCGTTCATCCCGCTGCCGGCCACGCGGTTCACGCCGGCGGAGCCGATGTCCTAGGGCGAAGCCTTCGCCTTCTGCTTGGCCGTGAGCAGCATCATCAGGTAGCGCATCGGGCCCGTCTCCATCCGGGCGGGCGGCAGCTTCTGCCGCTGTTCGACGAAGATGCGCGCGGCTTCTTCCCGCCGGCCGGTCGCATAGCTGGCCGACACGGCTGCGAGGGTCGCATACGCACGGCTCTCGCCATCGAGGAGCTTGTCCTGGGCCAGGACTTGTCGCGCCGGGCCATGGATCGCTTCGGGATTGCGGCCGGCCACGGCCGCGAACAGCTCCAGCCAAACGGCCTGCGCGGGCTGCAGCTTCGCCCCGCAGCGGCGCAGGGCCCCTTGCCAGAAGCTCTGCGCGGCCTGAGCGGTCTGCCCGGGGATCATGTCGGAGGCGACGCGAACCAGCGAAACCCAGATGCCGCCGGTGTCCGCCGGGAACCGGCAGTCCGCCACCCAGCTGCGCACCAGCGCGTAGTCGGGCGCGTAGGAGCCGAAATAGGCCAGCTCTTCGGGCTTCAGCGCCTCCCCGCGGAGGTAGCGCAGGCCGTGCCAGCTGCTCGCCATGTTGCGCACGCTGGGGGGCATGTAGACCGTCGCGGAGTGCACCTGGCCCGCGTAGCCGGGTGCGCCGGCGACGAAGTCCAGCAGCGGCACCGGCGAATCGCGCAGCGAGAACAGGATCTTGGCGCTGCGGCCGCGGAAGCGGTCCGAGGCGGCCCGGTGGTCCACATAGGGGAAGAAGTCGGAATTGGGCGGGGCGCCGAAGGAGTTGGCCAGCAGCCGGATCGCGTTCGAGCGGCCGCTTTCATGCGCGGCGAGCTGCGCCACGTTCACGATGCCCAGCTGCAGCAGCTCGCGCTGCAGGCCCGCCGCGCTGTCCAGGGCCTGGGGGCTCAGAGCAGGCAGCTTGCCGTCGTTGCGCGCGACCAGCACGATGTCGATGTCGTTGGCGGAGTACGCGCGGAACTCGGGAAACACCTCAGCGAACGCCCGGATGATCGAGGCGACGAGTTCAGGGCTCGCTTCGTACAGGTGCAGCCACTGGACGAAATGCCCGTCAGGCGCCAGGTGGGCGGAGACGTGACGGTAGAACTGCACGGTGAACAGGCCCGCGACACCGCTCACCCAGGGATTCGAGGGCTCGGACACGACGATGTCGTAGCTGGCGCGCGTCTTGGCGAAATGCGCCCGCGCGTCGTCGATGACGATGCGGCTGCGCGGATCGTCGAAGACCTTGGCGTTGCGGGGCCGGAAGAGTTGCGCCGCCTCCACCATCAAGGGCTCGATCTCGATCGTGTCCACCTGGGTGAGGCCTTTCGCTTCCAGCAGCACGGCGCTGCTGGTGCCGGTCCCCATCCCGATGACGGCGGCGGTGCGCGCCTGCGGGTGATGGAGCGGGCCCAGTGCGCCCAGCAGCACCATGGTGTGGTCGTCCGGACCGGTGTCCTTGCGAGCGGGATGCGTCGCGCCGTCGGACTTGCCGTTGGTGATCAGGCTGCGCACGCCGTTGGGCCGTTCGATGACCGTCACGGTGGCGGTGCGTCCGTCCTGGTGGAAGATGATCGGATGGCCGAAGTCGACCCGGGCCTGGCCATGCCGGAAGACGCCGGAGGCCATGCGCGTCGCGTCGATCGGGGCCAGCAGGGGCATGGCGACGAGTGCGGCAAGGGAAGCCACCGCGCCGCCGGCCAGCCACACGAACGCCGCGCGAGGCCGTGCGGCCGGGGCATGACGCAGCGCCAGCCCCCAGAGCACCAGGCCGAGCACCACGTCGATGGCGGCGGCGACGGCGAGAGACCACTTCAGCCCCAGCGCCGGGATCAGCAGGTGCACGGCGACCAGGACGCCGGCGATCGCGCCGAACGTGTTCACGCCGTACACCTGCCCGACCTGGCGTTCCCCGTGTCCCCGGCGCAGCAGGAGGGCGGTGATGAGCGGCAGCGTCATGCCGGCGCAGATCGTGGCGGGGAGCATCACCGCGGCCGCGATCGCGACGCTCACCAGGTTGAACAGCAGGTAGCCTTCCTCGGTGCGCGCCACGGTGCGCAGCGTCGCCGCCATGATGTCGTAGCAGGCCACATAGAGCGGCAGGGTGGCCACGGCCAGCAGGCCCATCGCGATCTGGATGCCGGCCAGCAGCTTCAGCGGCGACTTCGCTGTCGCGATGCGGTCACGGATCCACCAGGCACCGATCGCCAGGCCGAAGATGAAAGGCGCGAGCATGAGCTCGAACGAATGCGTCGCGGCGCCCATCACGAGCGTGAGCATGCGGATCCACACGACCTCGTAGATGAATGACGACAGGCCCGTGACGGCTGCTGCGCAGAGCAGGGGGACCAGCGGGGCGGCGATGGCGTCCGCTGGCGCGGCGGGTCCCGCCGATGGCACTGCGGGCGCGGCCGGCTTGCGCCCCACGGAATCCGTGATGTACGCCGCGAGTGCGACGAGCACGTTGAATGCGCCGGCAAGCAGGATCGTGCCAGGCAGCCCCAGGGCGGGCAGCAGGAAGAAGCCCGACCCCAGCACCCCGAGCGCGGCCCCCAGGCTGTTCAGGAAGTAGAGCAGGCTCAAGCCACGGCCAGGCGCCACCCCCAGGCGCATCACACCGGCGCTCATCAGCGGAAAGGTGGATCCGAGCAGGATGGACGCGGGCAGGATCAAGGCGGCTGCCAGCAGCCAGACGGCGGAACAGGCGCCGGGGGCCCCGCACATCGCCGGCAGGAATTCGCTGGCGGCCCAGGCGGAAACGTTCTCGAAGATGCCGTGGAACGAGAAGGCGAGCGCCGCGACGGCAGCCTCGATGATGGCGTAGGCGAGGATGGGGCGGCGGATCCGCTCCGAGAATCGGCCCGTCAGCCAGGCCCCGAGTGCCAGCCCCCCGACAAACACCACCAGCACGACGGCCTGCGCGTACGACGCGTGGCCCAGCAGCAGCTTGAGGTAGTGCGACCAGATCGATTCGTAGATCAGGCCGCAGAAGCCGGAGAGGAAGAAGATCGCGTAGAGAACGGCGACGCGGCGCTGC
Source organism: Caenimonas sedimenti (assembly GCF_007833165.1). Lineage (GTDB taxonomy): Bacteria > Pseudomonadota > Gammaproteobacteria > Burkholderiales > Burkholderiaceae_C > Ramlibacter > Ramlibacter sedimenti. The sequence goes on from NZ_VOBQ01000016.1 coordinate 73,536, forward strand.
GTCGGGGCCGCGGCAGCGGCATCGGTGGATGTCATCGGCGGATTCTAGGATCGTGGCTCATCCGTGGGACGCAGGTCGGCGGCCAGGGCCTGCCGTTCGTCGAAGACGAAACACTCGCCGTGAAAATGTGCACTGCCCGCCTGCTCGAAGTACTGGAGGATGCCGCCTTCGAGCTGCCAGACGTCCTGCAGGCCGGCCTCGCGCATGACGAGCGCCGCCTTCTCGCAGCGGATGCCGCCCGTGCAGAAGCTGACCACGCACCTGCCTTCCAGTTCCGCACGGTGGTCCTGCAACGCTTGCGGGAAGTCGCTGAATTTGCCCAGGCGCCAGTCGATGGCGTTGTCGAAGGTGCCGTGGTCCACCTCGAAGGCGTTGCGCGTGTCGAGCAGCACGACCGGTTTTCCCACGTCGTCGTGTCCCTCATCAAGCCAGCGTTTGAGCGTGGTCGCATCCACCGCCGGTGCCCGCCCCTGGGCGGGCTGGATGGCCGGGTGGTTCATCCGGATGATCTCGTTCTTGCGCTTGACGCGCAGGTGGCGGAAGGGAACGGTATCGGACCAGCTTTCCTTGGGGCGCAGGTCGGCGAAGCGTGGGTCTTCGCGGAGTTCGTCGAGGAAGAAGCGGATGGAAGACTCTGTTCCCGCCAGGAACAGGTTGATGCCTTCTTCGGCGAGGAGGATGGTTCCCTTCAGGGCCACTTGCGTTGCGCTTTCCAGCAGTTGAGTACGCAGTTGCGCGGCGTCCGGCAATGCGACGAACTTGTAGGCGGAGATGTTGAGGACTTCCGGCACCTTGGCATTCTAGAAAGGCCAGAAGTTACTTTCCCCCGCCTGTCAAGACCCGCGCGTTTTCTACAATCATCAGATGTTCGTTCACCTGCGCCTGCACACCGAGTTCTCCGTCGTCGACGGCACCAACCGCATCGACGAGATCGTGGCGGCCGCCGCGGCCGACGCCCAGCCTGCGCTGGCCATTTCGGATCTCAACAACCTTTACGGCGCGATCAAGTTCTACAAGGCGGCGCGGGGCGCCGGGGTCAAGCCGCTCATCGGCTGCGAGGTCATGCTGCAAGGCGTGGGCCCGGATGCCAATGCCATCTCGCGGGTCGTGCTGCTGGTGCAGAGCCGCCAGGGCTACCTCAACCTTTGCGAACTGCTGGCCCGCGCCTGGACGCGCAACGTCGTGCGCGCGCAAGCCGTGTGCCGGCTCGAATGGCTGCAGGAGCTTGGCGCGGGACTGATCCTGCTGGCCGGCGCGCAGGCCGGGCCCGTCGGGCAGGCGCTGATGCACGGCGACGAGCCGCGCGCGACCGAGGCCGCGCTGCAGCTCGCGGCGGTGTTTCCGCATCGCTTCTACATCGAGCTGCAACGGGCCGGGCGCTCCGACGACGAAGCGCATGTCGCGGCGGCGGTGCAACTGGCGGCGCACCTGCACCTGCCGGTGGTCGCCACGCATCCCGTGCAATTCACGGGCGCCGACGACTACGAGGCGCACGAGGCGCGGGTCTGCATCTCCGAGGGCGAGATCCTCGGCAACCAGCGCCGTGTGCGCAAGTTCACGCGCGAGCAGTATTTCAAGAGCTCCGCGCAGATGGAAGCGCTGTTCGCCGACCTGCCGTCGGCCATCGCGAACACGCAGGAGATCGCACGGCGCTGCAACCTCGTGCTGGAACTCGGCAAGCCGCACCTGCCGAACTTCCCCACGCCCAACGGCATGGCGGCCGACGAGTACTTCCGCTTCGCCTCGCATGAGGGCCTGAAGGAACGGCTGGTCCAGCTCTATCCGGATGCGGCCGAGCGCGAACGCCAGCGTCCGACGTACGAGGAGCGCCTCGAGTTCGAGATCGGCACCATCCTGAAGATGGGCTTCCCCGGCTACTTCCTGATCGTCGGCGACTTCATCAACTGGGCCAAGAGCAACGGCTGCCCGGTGGGCCCGGGCCGCGGCTCCGGCGCCGGCTCGCTGGTGGCGTACGCGCTGAAGATCACCGACCTCGACCCGCTGCAGTACAAGCTGCTGTTCGAGCGCTTCCTGAATCCGGAGCGGGTGTCCATGCCCGACTTCGACATCGACTTCTGCCAGGGCAACCGCGACCGTGTCATCGAGTACGTGAAGGAGAAGTACGGGCGCGAGGCGGTCAGCCAGATCGCCACCTTCGGCACCATGGCCGCGCGCGCGGCCGTGCGCGACGTGGGGCGGGTGCTCGACATGAGCTACACCTTCTGCGACGGCATCAGCAAGCTCATCCCGAACAAGCCCGGCACGCACATCACGATCGCGGAGGCCCTGAAGCAGGAGCCGATGCTGGCCGAGCGCTACCAGAAGGAGGACGAGGTCCGCACGCTGCTCGACCTCGCGCAGAAGCTCGAAGGTCTCACGCGCAACGTCGGCATGCATGCCGGCGGCGTGTTGATCGCGCCCGGCAAGCTGACCGACTTCACGCCGCTCTACCAGCAACCCGGCAGCGATTCCGCGGTGAGCCAGTACGACAAGGATGACGTGGAGGCCGCGGGCCTGGTGAAGTTCGACTTCCTGGGCCTGGCCACGCTCACCATCCTGGAGTTGGCACGCGACTTCATCGTGGAGCGCCATCCGGGCCAGGAGGGCTTCACTTTCGACAACGTCCCGCTGGGCGACGCCGCCACGTACAAGCTGTTCGCCGATGGCAAGACCGAGGCGGTGTTCCAGTTCGAATCGCGCGGCATGCAGGGCATGCTGCGTGACGCGAAGCCAACCCGGCTGGAAGACCTGATCGCGCTGAACGCGCTGTACCGCCCGGGCCCGATGGACCTGATCCCCAGCTTCGTCGCGCGCAAGCACGGGCGCGAGCCGGTGGAGTATCCGCATCCGCTGGTGGCGGACATGCTGTCCGAGACCTACGGGATCATGGTCTACCAGGAGCAGGTGATGCAGACGGCCCAGATCCTGGGCGGCTACTCGCTCGGCGGCGCCGACCTGCTGCGCCGCGCCATGGGCAAGAAGAAGCTGGAGGAGATGGTCCAGCACCGCGAGATCTTCCGCGCCGGCGCCGCGAAGAACGGCATCGCGCAGGAGAAGGCCGACGAGATCTTCGACCTGATGGAGAAGTTCGCGGGCTATGGCTTCAACAAGTCGCACGCCGCCGCCTATTCGCTGCTGGCGTATCACACCGGCTGGCTGAAGGTGCATTACACGGCCGAGTTCTTCTGCGCGAACATGACCGTGGAAATGGACAACACCGACAAGCTGAAGGTGCTGTTCGAGGATGCGCGCAAGAACTTCGGGATCACGTTCGAGGCGCCGGACGTGAACCGGGGCAACTACCGGTTCGAGCCGATCTCCGACAAGGTGGTGCGCTATGGCCTGGGTGCCGTGAAGGGCACGGGGCAATCCGCCATTGAAGCCATCGTCGCGGCCCGGCAAGAGGGCGGGCCGTTCAAGAGCCTGTACGACTTCTGCTGCCGCGTCGAGCGCACGCGGATCAACAAGCGCGCGGTCGAGGCGCTGATCAAGGCCGGCGCCTTCGACTCGCTGCAGCTCAATCGAGCGTCCCTCGTCGCCTCGATCGACCGTGCATTCGATTTTGCCAATGCCGCCGAGGCCAATGCGAATCAGGGCGGCCTGTTCGACATGGGCGACACGCACGGCGCCAGCACGCAGGAGCCGGACCTGGTCGAGGCCATGCCCTGGGGCGTGAAGGAGCGGCTGGGCTTCGAGAAGACGGCGCTGGGCTTCTACCTGTCCGGGCACCTCTTCGACGAGGTCGAACTCGAGGTCCGCCGCTTCGCCAAGCGCCGTCTCGAGGAACTGGTGGACACGCGCGAGCCGCTCCTGCTGGCCGGGATCGTCGGTGACTGGCGCGTCATCAACGGCCAGCGCGGCAAGCTGGCCCTGTTCAAGCTCGACGACAAGACCGACGTGATGGACGCGACGGCGGACGAGGGTGTGTTCTCGCCGCATCGCCACTGGCTGAAGGACGACGAGCTGGTGGTCGTCATGGCCAAGCTGCAGCCCGACCGGTTCTCCGGCGGCTTCCGCCTGAACGTCAACCAGATCTGGGACCTGGCGACGGCCCGTTGCCGCTTCGGAAAATACCTGAAGGTGGCCGTCAACGGCCAGGCGCCCGACATCCAGCGGCTGGTACGCGAATTCCCGCCCAAGCGCGAGCTGTCCGACCAGGGCGAGCTGGTGCGCGGCCTGAGCGTGCGGCTGCTGGTGAAGCGCGAGCAGGCCATCGCCGAACTGCAGCTGGGCGAGCAGTCGAAGTTCTACCCGAGCGATGCGGCCCTCGCGAGCTGGATGGCGCAAGCCGAACAAGGGCTCGCGCAGATCGTGTACGAAGGGTAGTCGTCCCAGCGCCGCAGCGCCCAGCGGCAGCTGCGGCCGCGTTGCTCCGCACCGGATGCATCCAAGGCGCCTCGGCGGCCGTATTCACCGCATGTCCGCCGCCGCTTCGGCTCCCGCCGTGTTCGTGCTAGCCTTTCATGGTCCAGCATCGTCCCGCGTCCGCGCGCGGGCCAAAGCGGCTCCCGCCATGCATCCGACCTCCACCGACGATCCATCGCCCAGGCAGGCGCGGGACGAGCAGTTGGCGGGCCTGCTGCGGCTCGCAGCGGCCGGCGACGCTCGCGCCTTCGAGCTGTTCTACAGCGGCACGGTGCGCTGCGCGATGGCGCTGGTGCGCCGCATCGTGGGTGATGCCCATGCCGAGGACGTCCTTTCCGACAGCTATTTCCAGGCCTGGCGCAGCGCTGGCCAATTCGATCCGGCCCGTGGCAGCGCGGTGACCTGGCTGCTGATGCTGGCGCGCAGCCGTGCGCTCGACCGCCTGCGGCAGGAAACCTTGCGCCACGGCGGGCTGGCCGGCGCGCCCGCGTTCGAGGCCGATGCCCAGGCGGCGCAGGATGCCGGCCCGGAGCAACTGCTGGAAGGCGTGCAGGCGCGCAGCCGGCTGCACGCGGCGCTGGCCCAGCTCTCCCCGGCGGAGCGCTGGGTATTGGGCCTGGCCTACTACCGCGACCTCACCCAGACCGAAATCGCCCATGCCACCGGCTTGCCGCTGGGCACCGTGAAGTCGCTCGCGACCCGGGCGCAGCAGAAGCTGCGCGAAGCACTGCAGAACCCGAACGCGCCTGCCGCGGCCGCCCAACATGGCTGATCACGATCCACTTCTGGCCGCCGACATCGCGCGCGCGCTGACCGAGGCACAGCACGCCGGGGACGAACCTGACGCGGCCGCGGTGGCCCGCGTGCGCACGCGGGTGATGCGCCGCATCGCCGACGACTCGATCGGCCGCCACACGGCCATCCCGGCGGACAGCGACGGCTGGCACGGCTTCCTGCCGGGCATCCGGCGCAAGGTGCTGCACGAGGCCAACGGCATCATGTCGTACCTGCTGCGCTTCGAACCGGGCGCGGTGCTGCCCGCGCACCGCCACCCGGTGGACGAGGAATGCGTCGTGATCGAAGGGGTGCTGCGCATCGGGCCGCTGGTGCTGGGGCCGGGCGGGTTTCACCGGGTGCCGCAGGGGGTCCCGGATGTCGACAGCGTCAGCGATGAAGGCTGCCTGATCTACCTGCGCGGGGCGACGCCGAAGGCCGAACAGCTCGTCTGAACGCGGAGCGCTAGCCCTTCGGGCGGAAGCCGATCACCACCGAGGTCGGCACCCGCCCGTCGACGTCGCGTGGCAGCGTTTCGGTCTTGTCCAGGGCGCGCAGCACAGCCTCGTCCCAGGCCTTCACGCCGCTCGATTTGACGAGCGTTTTGCCAACGATGGTGCCATCGGGCGCCAGGCGGACCTCGACATCGGCCTTTGGATTGCCCGAGACGTCGTCCGTGAACACGATGTTGGGCCGGACCCGGGCCTGGACCCGGCCGCCCCAGCTGGCTGAAGGACCGGAAGACTGCGCAGCGCTGCCGGTGGCGGCGGTCGATCCGGTGCCGGCCATGCCCTGCATCCGGCGCAGGTTCTCCTCGCGCTGCTGCGCGAGCTTCTTCGAGTCCTGCTCCTGCTTGCGGGCCAGCTCCTCTTCCTTCTTGCGCTTCTCGGCGGCCAGTCTGGCCTGTTGCTCCTTCTTGCGTTCCAGGGCCTCCTGCTTCTCTTCCTGCTTCTTCTGGGCTTCGAGCTTGCGGCGCTTGTCGCGTTCGCGCTCCAACTCTTCCTCGCGGCGCTCCGCGGCTTCGCGCTGCTTCTTCTCTCGTTCCACGGCGATCTGGGCGTCACGCTGAACCGGCGGCTCCGGCTGCGGCGGCGCGCGTACGATGGGCGGTTGCGGAGCCGGCGGCGGCTGCGGGACTTCCTTGGGTGCGGCCTCCTGCGGAACGGCGGACCAGAGTTCGGCCTCGGCCGAGACCGGCTGCACGTCGCGGTTCCAGCGCAGGCCATAGGTGAGGGCGACGACCAGCAGCACGTGCGCCAGCAGTGCCAGGCCCATGCCGCGCAGGAAGCCCGGCGGTGGCGGCGGCGTGAAATCGAGGCGGTCGGCCGTGGCCATGGCTACTTGGCGAGCTGCACCGAAAGGCCGACCCGCTGCACGCCGGCGCGCTGCAGGGCATCCATGACCTTCACCACCGATTCGTACTTCACGTTGCGGTCGGCGCTGATGACGACGGCCGTGGTGCCGGCGGGCTTGCCGGCCTGGGCACGCAGCACGGCGGGGGCGATCTCCTTCAGAGGCATCGACTGCGGCCGCTCGCCCACCTTCAGTTGCAGGGATTCATCCTTGTTCACCACGACCTGGATGATCTGGTCCGGTTGCTTCGCGGCCTTGCCGACGCTGGGCAGGTCGATCAGGCTGGGCGTGATGAGCGGCGCCGTCACCATGAAGATGATCAGCAGCACCAGCATCACGTCGATGAACGGGACCATGTTGATCTCGTTCATCGTGCGGCGGCCGCGGCCGCCTCCACGATGCGCGACGGAAGGCACGGCTAGTGGCCCGAGGCGCTGTGCGCCCCGAGGTTGCGCTGCAGGATGTTGGAGAACTCCTCGATGAAGGTCTCCAGCTTGATCGCCACGCGGTCGATGTCGCGCGCGAAGTTGTTGTAGGCCACCACCGCCGGAATCGCCGCGAACAGCCCCAGCGCGGTGGCCACCAGCGCTTCGGCGATGCCTGGTGCCACAGTGGCCAAAGTCACCGACTGCAGGCTCGCCAGTCCGGTGAAGGCGTGCATGATGCCCCACACCGTGCCGAACAGGCCCACATAGGGTGACACCGAGCCCACCGAGGCCAGGAAGGAGAGGTTGGTTTCCACCGTGTCCAGCTCGCGCTGGAAACTGGCGCGCATGGCGCGCCGGGCGCCGTCGAGCAGGGTGCCGGCGTCGGTGATGCGGCGTTCGCGCAGCTTGGTGTATTCACGCATGCCCGAGGCGAAGATGCGTTCCATCGGCCCGGCCATCTTGGCGTTCTGCGCGGCGGCGGAGAACAGGTCGTTCAGGCTGGTGCCCGACCAGAACTCGCGCTCGAATTCGTCGTTCAGCGAGCGCACGCGCTTCAGCGCGAAGAGCTTGCGGAAGATCGCCGCCCAGCTGGTGATGGAAACGATCAGCAGCAGCAGCATCACGAACTGCACCACCCAGCTCGCGCCCAGCACCAATTGCAGGATCGACAGGTCTTGGTTCATCGGTTCTTCAAGGTCTCCAGGACATTGGCGGGAATTCTGCCGGGCTTCAGGGTGGCCGCATCGACCCAGCCGATGCGGATCGTGCCTTCACACAACGCCTCGGCGCCCCGCCAGGCGGACTGCGCGATGATCATAGACGCGCGCCCTGCCGATTCGAGCCGGGCCGTCACGAGAAGTTCATCATCGAGCCGCGCCGGCCGCAGGTAACGCACCGAGGTTTCCCCCACGATGAACATGCCGCCCGTCGCCTCGCGCAGCGCGCCCTGGGCCACGCCCAGCGAGCGCAGCCACTCGGTGCGGGCCCGCTCGAAGAACTTCAGGTAGTTGGCGTAGAAGACGATGCCGCCCGCATCCGTGTCTTCCCAGTAAACGCGGACGGGCCAGGTAAAGACGCCCTGGGCCGCGCCAATCATGCGAGGAGGGCTTTCAGGCGCGCCGCCGATTCCTGCAACTGCGCCATCGAATTGGCGGTGGAGAAGCGCACGAAGCGGCTGGTTTCCACCGTGCCGAAATCGCGCCCCGGCGTCACGGCCACGTGCGCCAGCCGCATGACTTCGAAGGCGAAGTCCCAGCTGCCCGGCGTGCCCAGTTTTTCGGCCGCCGCGGTGCAATCGGCCCAGGCGTAGAAGGCGCCGTCGGGCATCACCGGCACGTTCAGGCCCATGGCGTTCAGCGCGGGGATGAAGAAATCGCGGCGCGCCTTGAACTCGGCCCGCCGCCGCTCGTATTCCGCAATGCTCTCCGGCTCGAAGCAGGCCAGGGCGGCGTGCTGCGCCACGGTGCTGGGGCAGATGAACAGGTTCTGCGCGAGCCGTTCCATCACCGGAACCAGCGCGTCGGGGACCACCACCCAGCCCAGGCGCCAGCCCGTCATGTTGAAGTACTTGGAGAAGCTGTTGACGCTGATCACCTGGTCGTCGATCGCGAGGCCGCTCTGTCCGAAGGCCGCGTCGTGGCTCAGGCCCAGGTAGATCTCGTCCAGCAGCGTGATGCCGCCCCGGCTTTGCACGAACTCGTGGATGCGCCGCAGTTCCTGCGGGTGGATCGACGTGCCGGTGGGGTTGGAAGGCGAGGCCAGCAGCACGCCGCGCGTCTTGGCGTTCCAGTGTTCGCGCACCTTGTCGGCACTGAGTTGGTACCGTTCCGCGGCCGTCGTCGGCACCAGCACCGCCGTGCCTTCCGCCGCGCTCACGAAGTGCCGGTTGCACGGATAGCTGGGGTCGGGCATCAGCATCTCGTCGCCGGCCTCGATGAGGGCCAGGCAGGCGAGCTGCAAGGCGGCCGACGCGCCGGCGGTGACGACGATACGGCGAGCGGGCACCTGGACGCCGAAGCGGTCGGCATACCACTGGCTGATGCGTTCGCGCAGGCTGTCGAGCCCGGTGGCCTGGGTGTACTGCGTGACGCCGTCGCGCACGGCACGCGCCGCGGCTTCCTGCACCAGCGGCGGCGCGGTGAAGTCCGGCTCGCCGATGTTCAGGAAGATCATGGGCCGGTCGGTGCCGGCGACTTCGCGCGCCAGCTGCGAGGCGGCCTTCGCCACCTCCATCACGTAGAACGGCTCGATGCGCTCGGCGCGGCGGGCGATCCGCATCGCCGGCCTCAGGCGCGGGCCTTGCCGCTGGCGCGGTCGGCTTCGACCTCGGCCGCGCGCAATTGCGGGGCGATGCCGTTGAGCACCGCGTTCACGTACTTGTGGCCGTCGGTGCCCCCGAAATCCTTGGCGAGCTCGATGCATTCGTTGAGCACCACGCGCCAGGGCACTTCAGCCACGTGCCGCAATTCGTAGGCACCGATCCACATCACGGCGCGCTCGATCGGGGAGATCTCCTGCAGCTTGCGGTCGAGCAGCGGCACGATCAGCGCGTCGAGTTCGGCCGCCTCCTTGATGCAGCCATGCAGCAGCGCGTCGTAGTGCACCGAATCCGCCTTGTGGAAGCCGGAGAGGCCGCGCGTGAACTGGTCGATGGACTCCGGGTCCTGCCCGCCCACCAGGTGCTGGTAGAGGGCCTGCAGCGCGAATTCACGGGCGCGGCTGCGCGCCGGCTTGGCGGACGACTTGCGTGTGACGGGGGCCTTTTCGGCACTCATTTCTGTTGTCCATGAGGCGCGAGCAGCCATTCCAGGGTACCCGCGGAACCGGCTTTGCCGGGCCGCTGGGTGCGCCCCCTTGAGGGGGAGGCGCCGAAGGCGCGTCGGGGGTGGGCTTTCATCCAAGTTCGTCCAGCAGGTTGGCCATCTCGACCGCCACCCGGGCGGCGTCGCGCCCCTTCTCGGTCTGGCGGGCGACGGCCTGTTCCATGTTTTCCGTGGTGATGATGGCGTTGGCGATGGGCAGCTGGTAGTCGAGCGACACGCGCGTCACGCCGGAGGCCGACTCGTTGGCGACCAGCTCGAAGTGGTAGGTCTCGCCGCGGATGATGCAGCCCAGGGCGATCAGGGCGTCGTAGCCGCCTTTTTCGGCCATGGCCTGCAGCGCCACGGGCACCTCCAGCGCGCCGGGGACCAGCACGTGGTCGATTTCCTTGGCGTCGACGCCCAGCGCCACCAGCTCCGCCTTGCACGACTCGGCCAGGGTGTTGGTGATGCTTTCGTTGAAGCGCGCCTGGACGATGCCGATGACCAGCTCGCTGCCGTCCAGCCGATCGGCCTTGCCTTTTTCTGCTCCGAACATGGGTTCCTCAGGATGGGTGGGATTCGGTCTCGGCCCCGGGCCCGATGTGGCCCACGACCTCCAGGCCGTAGCCCGTCATGCTGGGCATGCGCCGCGGCGTGCCCATGAGATTCATGCGCTGCACGCCGCAGTCGCGCAGGATCTGCGCGCCGATGCCGTAGGTGCGAAGGTCCATGCGGCCGCGCTCAGGCGCCTGGGCCGCGCGGGCCGTGCCTTCGAACTGCTCCAACAGCTGCTGCGCGCTTTCGCCGCAGTTCAGGAGCACCGCGACGCCGCGGCCGGCGGCGGCGATGTGCTTGAGGCTGGCATCGAGGCTCCACGAGTGCATGGGCCGCGCGAGCTCGAGGGCATCCAGCACCGAAAGCGGTTCGTGCACGCGCACCGGCACGACCTCGTGTGGCTGCCACTGGCCCTTGACCAGCGCGAGATGCAGCCCCGCGCTCGGCTTGTCACGCCAGGCGTGCACCGCGAATTCGCCGTAGGCCGTGACCAGGGGACGCTGGCCGAGTTTCTCGACCAGGCTCTCGTTGCGGCTGCGGTAGCCGATCAGGTCGGCGATGGTGCCGATCTTCAGGCCGTGTTCGGCGGCGAAGAGCTGGAGGTCGGGCAGGCGCGCCATGGTGCCGTCGTCCTTCATGATCTCGCAGATCACGGCGGCGGGCGTGCAGCCCGCCATGGCGGCGAGATCGCAGCCCGCTTCGGTATGGCCCGCGCGCATCAGCACGCCGCCGTCCACCGCCTGCAGCGGGAAGATGTGGCCGGGCTGCACCAGGTCCTGCGGGCGCGCGTCGCGCGCCACCGCCGCCTGCACCGTGCGTGCCCGGTCGGCCGCGGAGATGCCCGTGGTGACGCCTTCGGCGGCTTCGATGGACACCGTGAACGCCGTGCCCATCTTCGTGCCGTTGCGCGCCACCATGGGCGGCAGCTGCAGGCGCTCGCAACGCTCGCGCGTCAGGGTCAGGCAGATCAGGCCGCGGCCGAAGCGCGCCATGAAGTTGATGGCTTCCGGCGTCACATGCTCGGCCGCGAGCACCAGGTCGCCTTCATTCTCGCGGTCTTCCTCGTCCACCAGGATCACCATGCGGCCCGAGCGCATGTCGGCCACGATGTCCTGCACCGGAGACACGGCCACGGGTGTGGGCTGACGCGCGTTCATGCGGCGGCGGCCATCTGGGGGACCGCCACGCCGGCCGTGAGCATGCGCTCCACGTAGCGGGCGATCAGGTCGATCTCCAGGTTGACGCGGCTGCCGGCGGCGAGCGCGTGCAAGGCGGTGTTCTGCACGGTATGGGGAATGAGGTTGATGCTGAGCTCCGCGCCTTCGGCGGTGTCGGTCACTCGGTTGACGGTGAGGCTCACGCCGTTGACGGTGACCGAGCCCTTGTAGGCCAGGTACCGGGCGAGTGACGCCGGCGCAAGGATCGCGAGTTCCCAGCTCTCGCCGACCGGGGCCAACCGGAGCACGCGGCCGACCCCGTCGACGTGGCCCGAAACCAGGTGGCCGCCCAGCCGGTCCTGCGGACGCAGCGCTTTCTCGAGGTTGACCGGGCCGGGCTCGGCCAGTCCGGCCGTCTTGTCCAGGGATTCGGCGGAAATGTCGATGGTGAACACGCCGGCCCCGCTGTCGGATGAGGTGACCGTCATGCAGGCTCCGTTGAGCGCGATGCTGTCGCCCAGGCCGACGTCGTCGAGGTAGCCGGCGGGCGCCTCGATGCGCAGGCGCTTGCCGTGCTGCGAGGAGCTGCCGAGGTCGTCGATGGCGGCGATGCGCCCCACGCCCGTGATGATGCCGGTGAACATGCCGGCATTTTCGCAGGAAAGGGAAGAAGGGTCCCGCAGGACCCTTCTTGTCGTCAGCAAGCGCCGTGGCGCTTCACTTCCAGCAATCGTCGCGGCTCTTGGTGGCGTTTTCGACGCCTCGGATGCCGGCGGAGGTGATGGTGTAGGTGCCGCAGGGGTCGGTCGCCATCTTCCGGCCGGCGACCGGCACCATCTTCAGCGTGTAGCCCGTCGCCGTGAAAAGCGTGGTGTCCTCGCTCAACTGGTAAAGCGCGGTGGTGTCGGGCGGCGACTGTTTCAGGTTGCTCGGGATGGCGCCGGCAACCGGGTTGCCGCCCCGGTCCGTCGCATAGTTGTCATTCGCCGAATAAAAACGTTGCATGAACTGCGCGACCTGCATCAGCTGCGTGCGGGCCTCGGCGCGATGGCCGCGCGCGACGTAGCTGGTGTAGGAGGGCAGGGCCACCGCGGCGAGCATCGCGACGATCGCAACCACGATCATCAGCTCGATCAACGTGAAGCCCCCGGCGGCCGAGCGCGCGTGTCTGGTGTGAAGCATGGTGTTGGGCATTCTATGGAGCATCGGAACGCATCCTAGCGGAGGAACAGCTGGCGCCACTGGCGGCGGACCGGGTTGGAGGGAGTGACGGTCGGCGGATCGCAGACGGCACCCCGGATGGCCCTGCAACGCACGTCCAGCTTCTCGTCGTCGGTGGTCGACTGGATGGAGACATCGACCCCGGCATTCTGGCCGCCGCCGCCGCCGACGATGCTGCTGTCGCCGCCATGGACCACGCCTTCGTCGCCATAGGTCTTGCCGCCGGTCGCGCCCTCATTGCTGACGCTGCCGCCGCTGCCGCTGGCGTTGCTCAGCACCCGGGTGATGTTGCGGCCATCCGCCGATGTCTGCACCCCGCTCGCGAGCGAATCGGATGCGTCCACGGTGCCGTCCTGGTTGGTGTCCAGGACCGGGGCGGCCGGGCCGGCGCCATCGAGCGCGTCGATGAGGTAGGTATACCCCGTTCCGCCGGTGGCATTGGCGCACGGGTCCAGCGACACGTTGGCCGGTGAGATGGCGTCGGCAACCAGGAAGCGGCCCAGCAGGTTTTCCATCGGGTACACGACCCGTTGACCCGCCGTGTTCAGGTGGATCCGCCAGCCCCGCTTGGCGCTGGCGCCGCTGTAGGCGACCGGGTTGGTCGACAGCGTGAAGAACGTCTTGCCTCCCGATGTGGTGCTCGTGATCGTCTGGGTGACCAGCAGGCTGCTGTCGGTCAGGACCGAGCCGGCCGGAATCGTCGGGGCATTGAAGGGCAGCTTGTCCCAGACGCCGTAGATGTATTGCGCGTCCGTGTTGGTGATGTCGCTGACTTCGTAGAACTTGCCGGTGCCGAAAGTGACCATGTAGCCGGTCGAGGGCTCCGTCGAACCCAGCATGGGCAGCGCATACACCGAAGGCGGCGCGGTGATCGGCTGCGTGGCGCCGGCCTTGAACAGCGGCGCCCCACCCAGGTCAACGGCCCAGCCTGCACTGGTGGCCGTGCTGAGGTTGAACTTCCACATGTTGCCCAGCAGGTCGCCGGCGTAGACACCGATGATCTGGCGTTGGGCATTGCGGACAATGCGAACCCCGCCCAAGCCGTTGCGTTGCCCGGCCGCGCATGAAGCCTGCGATCCGCCGGCCTGGTTGGGGGGCGTGAGTTCCGCCATCTTCGCGCCAGTCGCCAGGTTCACGATGAACAGGCTGGCGCGGCAGGACTTGCTCTCGTAGCCGTTGCCGAAGATGGCGACCCAGTCGCCGCTCACCGTGACGCCGGCGACGACGTCGTGCAGCATGTAACCCAGGTTCTCGAAGGCGGTGCCCTGGGTGGAACTGACCTCCCAGGCGACGCTGGAGGTGCCCAGGCTCGTGACGGACGAGTTGATCGTCGTCACGTCGATGGCGAAAACACTCGTGCGCGGGCTGGTGCCCACGCCCGGGGCGACACCGGGCACCGAAGCCGCGCCGGCGCCGGCGCCCGTGGAGCCCAGCACCAGGTTGCGCCAGCCTCCGCGACTGGGGAGGTACGCATCGGTTTCGGCGATCGGACCGTCCACGTAGTATTGGTGCACGTAGGTCTTGCTGGACAGGTTCATCAGCTTCGGCAGCACGGCGTAGGGCACGAACGCGAACACTTCCGCGCCGCCCGGCGTCAGCTGCGTACCGGCGGCGTTATAGGTGCCGTCCCGGAACGCGTGCAGCATGCCGTCGTTGGCACCGACGAACAGCACGCCCTCCGGGCGAGCCTTCTTGAGGGTGACGTGGGTGCGATAGCTGTCGTAGCCCGTCACCGTGGCGGGCAGCTTCTCGTAGTTGAGGTCCACAGCATCTTTCACCAGCACCGGCGTCGAGTTGATGATGTCGCCGAGCTTGGTATCGCGCGCCCTGTACAGCGCGTTCGCCGTGGGCGTCGTCGGCCGGTCTTCGTACGTGGCGTCGCCGCGCAGGTAATCGATCAGCTGAGGCGTCACGTCGGCCGCAAGGCCGATCTGGTCGCGCAGGGTCGAGCCCATGGGCGTGTACTTGAATTCCACCGCCCGGGCGGCGCCGACGGTCGTGACGTTGTTGCCGACGGCGATGTTGCGGCTGCCATGCGCGGGAATCTTGGAGCTCCAGGTCTTGGTGCCTGCGTCGTACGTCTCCACTTGCCAGGCCGGCAAGCCGACCGTCGCGCCGAGGTTGTTCAGGCTGTGGGCGGTGATGTTGCCGGTCCACTTGCCGGTGTTGTATTCGGGCTCGTACTTCCGGGTGCCTTGCGAAATGGAGATGGACGAGATGGCCACGCCAGCCTGCGTGCCTTCCTGCCCACCGATCTCGGTCATGATCTGCGTGACGGCCCGCTCCAGTTCCTCCGTGGTCTTCGCATTCAGCAGCTTGCCCCGGCCGTTGACCGTGGCGTGCCACATGTCGTCGATGGACGTCACGGAGTTCATCGCCGGCGCGTTCGGCCAGACCAGCGGATCGCTGGCGGTCGACAGTTTCTGCAGGTTCGCATCAGTCACGGGGATCGTGCCTTCGACGCCGAGGCCGATGGCGAAGAAGTTCATGTGCTGCCAGTTCGCATCCGGATCCGTCGTCGTGGCACGGACAGTGTTCGGCAGATCGTTCCGGAGGTCGGACAGCCAGTATT
Source organism: Caenimonas sedimenti (assembly GCF_007833165.1). Lineage (GTDB taxonomy): Bacteria > Pseudomonadota > Gammaproteobacteria > Burkholderiales > Burkholderiaceae_C > Ramlibacter > Ramlibacter sedimenti. The sequence continues at coordinate 88,762 of NZ_VOBQ01000016.1, forward strand.
TCATGGCGACGTCGGCGAACGTGTTCGCGCGTGCCGCGCCGCTCTTGGTGTCCGCGTAGGGCGGAGCCGGTGTGTACGTGCGGGCGGGGCTTGAACCCGGGACCGGGTTGAGGGCGGTGGAATCCCAGTCGCCAATGCTGAGCGAGCTGTCCGCGTTGTAGTAGCCGTCCGTCATCAGGAAGGTGTACGCACGGCGGCAGGAGGCGTGACTGTTGGCCGCGCCGGTCGTGCTGTTCGTCGTGCCGGTCTGGGCCACCGACCTGGCGTTGGTGGTGGTGCCGGCGGGGGTGTTGCCCCAGGGACCGTCGTTGTCCTTCCGCTGGAAATACATGCCGGCCCGGTTGACGGCCAGCCGGTTTTGCGTGCCATTGTTCGAACCCGAGTTCACGCCATACAGCCAGGTGAAGAACTGTTCCTTGACCGAGCCGGTGCCGCTGGTGTACTTGCGCACGCCGGCGTCCAGGTCTCCGGCATCCAGCGTGTTGAGCTTGGCCCAGCCAAGCCGGAAGCTGTCGGTGAGGGGCTGGAAGGCCAGCCCGATGCCGGTCCTGGCCAGCTTGATCCGGTTCGAGTGGTACAGCTGCCAGTTCGCGTAGTTCTGCCGCTCCTCTGTCCAGGTGCAGTGCTGCGTGGAGAGTACGCAGTCCGTGCGGGCCGCGAACTTGGGGAATGTGCCTTGAACGGCCGGTGTGAGCGGATTGCTGACCGACGTGGCACTGGCCGTGTTGGGGTAGAGGAGGGCCAGGTTGGCGCCGGCGGCCAGGGCGGCTGGGTCCGGCCTGAAGCCAGGCTCGAAGTAGTCGGTCCTTTCCAGGGCCGTGAAGGTCTTGTCCCACCGGCCGTTGACGCGGCCGGCAGTGGTCGTGTAGCCGGTATTGGTCGTCGTACCGCACGTGGCCTGGACCCGGACCGAGCTGGGATAGTTGCTGCCGGGGTTGACGACCGTGATCCGGACCCTGGATGTGTCGCCGGCAATCCGCGCGGCAGTGAACGTGGCGCCGGTACCGCCGCCCGCCGTGCCAGCCTGCACCGTGGCGGTGCAAGTGGAGCTTCCAGGAAACGTATTGGCGCTTCTGTCGAAAACACCGAAGATGCCGGTGGTTCCTGCCGTGAGCCTGGCCGTGTGGAAGTAGACCTTGAAGGACGTGTTGCTCGCATTCAACGCACCCGCGGCCTTCGGCGAGCCATCGGCGTTCACCTGGAGCGCGTATCTCACGCGGGGATCGTAGTACATCAGGTTGACGTCGGGGGACTGGCCCCAGAGCGTGGTCTGCGGCTGGGTCCAGACGCATCCGGCATCAGTCGGGTCGTTGCACTCCGCATCGTTGTTCGGGCCGCGCACGCCCTGGTAACCCACGGTGGTGCCGGAGCCATACTGGTACATCATCGTCGAGGCCATGGAGCCCGAATCGTCCAGGATGAACAGGATGTTGGGCTCCACGGTGCCGGAACGGGACAGCAGCGGGTCCTGCGCCATCTGGGCGTGGAGACCGAAGGTCGCCCCGGTCATCGCCGCCACGGCGAGAGAGAGCTTGAGCTTGTGTTGCCACATGATAGGGTGCCTCAGTCGAGTTCGAGGATGGATTGGAGGAACACTTCGGTGCCGGAAGGCCGGCCCGGGGTGGCGCTGCGGACGTCGGGGCCGAAGCCGCGCGCGGTGATGATGTAGCTGCGGGTGGAGCTGACCGCGGTATTGGCCAGGTTGGTGACCTGCATGCGTTCGACGAGGCACTCCGGCCGCCGTTCGAACGTCTTCAGGGTCGCCGAAAAATTCACATCGGTCGAGTCCACCGGGTAGAGGGCGGCGTGTTTGGGACTGGCGTCCCAGACGACCGCCGTATTCGTGTACAGCGGTGGGGTGCTCACCCCCTGGATCGTCATGGCCACGCCGTCCGCATTCGTCGGCAGCGGGGTCGCCGACTGCACATTGGCGAGGACCGCCTGCTCGCAGACGCGCAATGCGATTTCCGCCGACTGGTTGGCGAGTTCGGTGAAGCGGACGTTGCCCGTGACCTTCTCGCTGGACGTCGCGTTGCGCACGCTCATCGCCGCGAGCAGCGAGATCACGACCAGCATGATCATCGCGACGATCAGGACAATCCCGCGCTGACGCGCGGGCGTGGGGCGTCGTGCCGGGGGGCGGGGTGGACTTTGGTTCATGGTGGGGTCCGGCGTCAGCTGACGCGGTTGCGCAAGACCACGGTGGTGGAATACGCGCGCCGCAGGCGAAGATCGGTCTTGGTGGCGTTGGGGGTGCTGCTGCCGCTGCAGTCGTGGTAGCGCTGCGACGTGGTGTCGGAGACGATGGGCTCGGCGCTGCGCACGATGATGCAGATGCGCACCGTCACCACCTTGGCCCACTTCGTGGGACCGTCCGTCGCCGGGGTCGTCACGGGCATGCTCCAGTTGTTCAGCTCGGTCGCCGTCATGTACCCGCCCAGCCGCAGATCGGTCACGACGGCCGGGTCATTCAGCGTGCCGTAGCGGATGTGCATCTCCTCGACGTTCTCGACCAGCGCCTGGGCGGTCGAGCCGGTCGCGTTGCCCTTGCAGAAGAGGGAGGGGACGCCCGCGGAATCGGCGATGTAGAACTTGTTTTCGGCGACGCGGAACGCCGGCTGGGGGGCCGCGAGAACCACGGACGCGCCGGTCCACATTTTCACGCCCACGGCGTTGGTCGTCGGCACCTCGTTGCCGAGGCAATCGGTCGGGTTGCCCCCGGTGCTCCTCACCGTGTTGAACGCATCGGCTTCGTACGCCACCGCCACTGCGTCCGAGCCGGTGCCCGAGCAGGCAAGCGCCGTCATCGCCACCGCGGGGTCGGTGAAGGTCGAGTCGCAGCCGCGAATCGCGTAGCCCGTCGGGGTGGCGGCTCCCACCGGCCCGAACACGGGGTTGCGCGGCGTGTCGGTCGCGTAGTTCGGCTGCCGGGGGTTGGCGCCGGCCATCCGCAGCTGCTGCGTCAGCATGTTCAGGGCGGCCTGGGCGTCCTCGTTCATCCGGCCCTGCGCTTCCGCCACCCGGCTTGCGCTGGACGCCCCGAGATAGGCCGACATCACCGCGACCATCAGCACCAGGCCGATGGTGAGGGACACCAGGAGTTCGATCAGCGAGAGGCCCCGCTGGCGCTTCATGAAGGAAGGTTGCATGGGGCGGCTCACAGGCGGAACTTGATGTGGATGCACCGTGGCTGCACGACTGCACTGAGCCCGGTGGGACACTCATCGTTCGCGGCGCCATCCAGCCCGGCGAACGTCGATGGTTCCTGCCAGAGCACCCAGAGATCACCCTCAGCGGCCGTGCATATCGTCGGCCCACCGGGGCAGGTCACCTGGAAGCCCGCGCTTTCCAGCGAATCGCTGCCCGCCAGGGTCCGCCGGAGTTCGGCGGTGGTCTGGTACTTGTCGTAATTGGCGAGGCCGGAGGCCGTGCAATTCGGGAAAGCGCATTCGGCGACGGGGGCCACGGTCGCCTCGTAGTTCTCCGCTTGCGAATAGTTGCCGGCCCGGAAGCCCGCCACATTGGCCCGCATGCGTTCGACATGGCTCGCCGCGAGCATCATGGCCGTGGCCCGGTTGCCCGACATCTTGGGCAGCTGGATCGCGTACGCCATCATGCCGCCGAGCGCGAGCATGCCGAAGGACAGGATCAGGACGGTGACCAGCACCTCGAGCAGCGTGGCGCCGGACTGGCGGCGCGAAAGGAATGGTGTTTTCATTCGTTGTTCGTCCCACAGCTGGTGGTGCCGTCACCGGCGATCCTGGAGCGCCCACCGGCGCTCACGCAGATCACGCGCTTCAGCTTGTCGTCGTAATTGCTGCCGCCGAAATTCAGGCGCGCGTTGGCGCTTTCCATGAGGCGGCCGGTGGCCGCGAAGCGGAACATGGTGGAGTTGTTGGCGTCCGCGTTCTCGAGCACGGCGTCGACGCCGGAGAGCGGGGCCTGCACCCGCAGCACGGGGTCTCCCGCCGTCCAGGTGTTCGATGCGTCCCGGTCATGGAAGATCACCCATCCGGTCGCCCAACCCTTGCCGCCGCTGGTGCTGGCGTTGGCCGCGCAGGTGGGCGTGGCGTTCTCGGGGTCGTCGCTGCGGCACAAGATCACCCGCCCGCCCAGGCGGACCGCCTCGCTGCGGGCATACCGCATGTCCGAAGTGAAGGTGTTGACGCCGGTCGACATCGAGTTCGCCAGGATCATCCGCCGGAACGATGGCGCCGCCAGCGACAGGAGGATCGCGGCGATGGCCAGCGTCATGAGCAGTTCGACGAGAGTGATACCACGCTGTCTTTTCATGGGCGGAGTATCTGTGCCCGGTCGGGGCCGGCCAATTCCCAACGGACGGATGGCGGACTTCTGCCGACCGGCGGCGGGCCCTCAGGCGGGCGCCGGGCGCCGCCTGGCACGCAGCCGCAAGTCCGGGCCCACGCGCGTGGCCTCCTGGAAGTCGAAGGCCTGGGCTTGCCGCAGGTCGGCCAGCGGCGCCAGGTCCGCCAGCGGACGCCCGGGCCCCAGGAGCAGCGGCGCCACATACAGCAGCATTTCGTCCACGAGTCCTTCCCGCAGCAGCGAGGCGTTCAGCTTGTGCCCGGCTTCCACATGCAGCTCGTTGATCTCCCTGGCGGCCAGGTCGCGCAGCAATGCGGCCAGATCGACCTTGCCGTTGGGACCCGGCATCAGGACGACCTCGGCGCCCCGGTCGCGCAGCGGCCCGGCCCGCCCGGCGTCTTCATGCGCGCCGTACACCAGCACCGCCCGGTCAGGCACGCGTAGCAGCGTCGCGGAGACCGGCAGCTGCAGGCGGCTGTCGACGACCACCAGCATCGGCTGCCTGGTGGCCGCGACTTCGCGCACGTCGAGGCGCGGATCGTCCTCCAGGACAGTCCCGATGCCGGTGAGGACGGCGCCCGCGCGGGCGCGCCAGGCATGGCCGTCGGCCCGGGCGGCCGGCGAGGTGATCCACTTGCTGGCGCCGTTCTCCAGCGCGGTGGTTCCGTCGAGGGAGGCGGCGACCTTCAATCGCACCCAGGGCCGCCCGCGCTGCATGCGGCTGAAGAAGCCGATGTTCAATTCTCGCGACTCCGCCGCGCCGGGGCCGGTGACGACTTCAATGCCGGCCGCGCGCAACCGGGCGAACCCGGCACCCGCCACCAGCGGGTTCGGATCTTCCAGCGCCGCCACCACCCGGCCGATGCCGGCGGCGGCGAGCGCGTCGCAGCAGGGGCCGGTGCGGCCCTGGTGCGAGCACGGCTCCAGCGTCACGTACGCCGTGGCGCCGGCCACCGCCCGGCCGGCCGCCGCGGCGTCGCGCAGCGCCATCACTTCAGCATGGGGACCGCCACGCACCTGCGTGTGGCCCTCCCCGAGGATCGTCACGCCGTCCGCCGCGACCAGCACGCAGCCCACGCGCGGGTTCGGCTCCGACAGGCCGACGGCCAAGCGCGCCAGGCCAAGCGCGCGGCCCATGAAAGCGTCGGTGGTGTTCTCGCTCACGTTGCGCTCCATCACTTTCTCACCGGAACCGCCGGTTCTATTTGGCTCTTCAAGAGGCGTGCGCAGGACTAAATTTTCCACGCATGAACACACCCAACCCCACCCCCCTGCGCCCCCGCGACCGCGGGCTCTCCCTGGTCGAACTGCTGGTGACGCTGGCCATCGCCGCATTGATGATGGGCATGGCCGCACCCTCCATGGCCGCCATCATGAACTCGTCGAAACTCGCGTCGACCTCCAACACCTTCCTGGCCGGCCTGCGCCTGGCGCGCAGCGAGGCGATCCGGCGCGGCGGGCGCGTGGCGATGTGCAAATCTTCCGACGGCGTCCACTGTGCCGACGCCGGCGGCTGGGAACAGGGCTGGATCATCTTCCACGATCCGAACGGCAACAGCGTGGTCGATCCGGAGGAACGCCTGATCCAGCGCATCGAGGCGCCGGACCCCGGCGTGGTCCTCACCGGGACGCCGAGCGTCGCGCGGGCCATCACCTTCATGGGCAACGGCCGCAACCGCACGATGGCGGGCGGCATGCAGGCCGGGACGCTGACGCTGTGCAACAAGCGGGATGCCGGCGGGCCCGGCCGGCGGATCGTCATCTCGAGCGGTGGCCGCGCGCGGGTGCAGCCGCTCGCCAACTGCATCTCCTAGCGCCGGATCTCGTCCACCACGGTCTTGAACTCGTCGACGTCCTCGAAGCTGCGGTAGACGCTGGCGAAGCGCACATAAGCGACCTTGTCCAGCTTCTTCAGCTCGCGCATGACGAGCTCCCCGATGCGCGAGCTGGGGAGTTCGCGCACGCCCAGCATCAGCAGCTTCTCCTCGATGCGTTCGACGGCGCCGTCGATCTGCTCGGTGCTCACCGGGCGCTTGCGCAGCGCCAGGTTCATCGAGGCCAGCAGCTTGGCGCGTTCGTACTCGATGCGCCGGCCATCCTTCTTGACGATGGTCGGGAAGTTGACGTCCGGGCGCTCGTAGGTGGTGAAGCGCTTCTCGCAGCCGCCGCACTGGCGGCGGCGGCGGATGAAGTCCCCGTCCTCCGCCACGCGTGTCTCGACCACCTGGGTCTCGGCGTGGCTGCAGAAGGGGCACCGCATGGATTACTTGTAGACCGGGAAGCGGCGGGTGAGGGCGTTGACCTGCTCGCGCACCGCGGCGATGTTCGCCGCATCGCGCGGCTTGTCGAGCACGTCGGCCACCAGGTTCGCGGTCATGCGCGCTTCTTCTTCCTTGAAGCCGCGCGTGGTCAGGGCCGGCGTGCCGATGCGAACGCCGCTGGTGACCATCGGCTTCTCGGGGTCGTTCGGGATCGCGTTCTTGTTGATGGTCATGTGGGCGTCGCCCAGCACGGCCTCGGCTTCCTTGCCGGTGATGCCCTTGGCGCGCAGGTCGACCAGCATCACGTGGCTCTCGGTGCGGCCGCTCACGATGCGCAGGCCCCGCTGCACCAGCGTCTCGGCCACCACCTGGGCGTTCTTCACCACCTGCTGCTGGTAGATCTTGAACTCCGGCGCCAGGGCTTCCTTGAAGGCGACGGCCTTGGCGGCGATCACGTGCATCAGCGGGCCGCCCTGCAGGCCGGGGAAGATGGCGCTGTTGATCGCCTTCTCGTGCTCGGGCTTCATCAGGATGAAGCCGCCGCGCGGGCCGCGCAGGCTCTTGTGGGTGGTGGATGTCACCACGTCGGCATGCGGCACCGGGTTGGGGTAGACGCCGGCGGCGATCAGCCCGGCGTAATGGGCCATGTCGACCATGAAGATGGCGCCGACGTCCTTGGCGACCTTGGCGAAGCGCTCGAAGTCGATTCGCAGGGAATAGGCCGAGGCGCCGGCGATGATCAGCTTGGGCTTGTGCTCGTGGGCCTTGCGCTCCATGGCCTCGTAGTCGATGGCTTCGTCCTTGTCCAGGCCGTAGCTCACCACGTTGAACCACTTGCCGCTCATGTTCAGCGGCATGCCGTGGGTCAGGTGGCCGCCTTCGGCCAGGCTCATGCCCATGATGGTGTCGCCGGGCTTCAGGAAGGCCAGGAACACGGCTTCGTTGGCCTGCGCGCCCGAATGCGCCTGCACGTTGGCGGCTTCCGCGCCGAACAGCTTCTTGATGCGTTCCAGCGCCAGCGTTTCGGCGATGTCCACGAATTCGCAGCCGCCGTAATAGCGCTTGCCGGGGTAGCCCTCGGCATATTTGTTGGTGAGTTGGGTGCCCTGGGCGGCCATGACGGCCGGGGAGGCGTAGTTCTCGCTCGCGATCAGCTCGATGTGCTCTTCCTGGCGGCGGTTCTCCGACTGGATGGCGGCAAAGAGCTCGGGATCGGCTTGCTCGACGAGGATGTTGCGTTGGTACATGGCGGCAGTCCTTTGACGAAAGGTCCTTGCGAGAGGTTCCGGGGACGGTTCCACGCAAGGCTGCCCAGGCGAACGGCTGAACGCTGCGGCCCCCGGCTGGATGGCTGCGGCGGTACGCTTCCCAGTGGTTGGGCGGAAGCGCGCGGCTTCCGCTTTGGTTCCACGTCAGTGCCCGGGCCGCCAGGGGGCGGGAGACACCTATCGCCAGTCGCGTACGAAGTGGAGTTTAGCTCAGGAAACGACAGCCACCGGCATCGGGGCCGCCTCTTCCGCCGGCAGGGCGGGGGCGGCGGGGGCCGGCGGCACGACGGTGCGCAAAGGCGCCGGGGATGTGAGGGGCACGGCACGCCCGGCGGCCACGGCCTGCAGCCTGGCGTGTTCGGCCAGGACCTTGTCCGCATAGCCGCCGTCCTCCGGCAGGTTGGCGGCGCCCACGTACCAGCGGAGCCCGGCATTCACCGAGCCGGCGCGCTGGATGCATTCCTGCAGCACCTTCACGCCCACCCGGAGGTTGGTCACGGGGTCGAAGGCCGCGAGCTTGCCGCCGAAGTTCTCATACTTGTCGCTGTGGATGCCGGTCATGACCTGCATCAGGCCCTGGGCCCCGACCGGGCTCTGGGCGAACGGGTTGAAGCCGGACTCGACGGCCATCACCGCCAGGATCAGCGTGGGGTCGAGCTTGGTCTTGGCGCCGATCTCGTAGGCCTCCGCCACCAGCGCGCCCAGGGGTTCGGGCGCGACGCGGTACTTCTTGCTGAGCCAGTAAGCGACGGCGGCCTGCTGCTTGGGCAGGTCTTTCGGGTTCAGCGCGGTCGCGCGCTCGATGGCGTCGGGTTCCGGCACCAGACCGCCCAGGTTCTGCACGTGGCGCTCGCGCAGCCAGCCCATGAGCTGCGCCTCGCCGGCCTGGCGCAGGTCCGGGCGGGCGAAGAGGGTGAGCACGGCAAACACGGTGGCCAGCCCCACGAGGGCGAAGCCGTTGTGCGTGACTTCGAAGAATCCTTGGGCGACGTCGGAGACGAACGTCTGCACGCCCTTGGCCAATTGTCCTAGCGCTGTCATAGCACTTCCTTTCTACGCGGGAGCCCGTTCATGCGTGCCGCGTTTGGCGGCATCGGCACTTCCGGGCTCCTCGTTTGGATTGGTACGCCATCGATCCGCATGGGTCCCTGCGGGGACCATCACCACGTTTCGACTTCGCCGGGTTCGGCAGCGGGTTCGGGTTGTCCCTAGTGCAATTGCCAGAGACGGGCGGATTCTAGGAGCCCGTCTCATACCAGGTCAAGAATAACAACCAGACCAAATGAATCCAAAATTACATAAGGCGGAGATAATTTACGACGCCGGTGTGCGATTGGTCCGTCGGAATGGGCCTCTGCCGCTTGTAGTCAAAAGCCTGACAAGCGTTGCATCTGCTCTCATTGATGTAGCGTCGAAGCGAGAACAGCATTGGGCCAGATACGGAAAAAGGGGTCTGTCCAGCGCGGCAACAAGCGCCAGCGGAGTCGCGCCGGGCCGTCGCGCCTCTGCCGTTTGTCGGCTCGCCGGCCGGCCGATTGGACGAGCCTGCCTAACCGGAGGCGCCGTCAGGCTTTAGCGCCTCCTGGCGCCCTGTGTCAATGCAACCGCGCCAATCGCGTCAGCGCCAATCATTGAAAAGTCGGATTTGAAATGGGCGCCGGCCTCACCTAACTTCTCCATGCCCGGAGTTTCCGGGCGCCAGCCGGTAGGGCCACTTCGGTGGTAGCCCCGGCCCCACTTGGAAGCAATCTTTGCTTCCGGCGCACCGCGGACATCGACCTCCGTGGTGCGAACCCAGACGGCAGCGACCACGGGGTCGGCCGTCAGCCCGGCAGGAGGCTTTGCCCCCTGTCCGGGCTTTCTCATTTGTGCCGCCCGCATCCCTGTTTCCACCCGCGCGACTTTTCGCGGCGAGAATATCGCCCTTGCCCCCGTCAGGGGGCTTTCCATTCCTCCCCGCCTGGGGGGCTTTCGTTCATCCGAAGAATTCCTGCCCGTGAGCACCGTGAAAACCCAAGATACCCAGTCGCTGGACACCCTGACCGGCGGCGCCTTTTCCGCGCCGACCTCCGGCGAGCGCGCCGCGCGCGTGCGTGACTGGCTGGCCACCGATCCGAGCCATGAACAGATGCTGGAGGTGTTCCGCGAACTGAGCACCCGCGACAAGGGCGCGGCGCGCGCCCTGCGCGAGAAGCTCGACGAGATCAAGCGGGCCAAGGGCCAGGAGGTGATTGCCGCCGAATGGGCCGAGAAGGCCGCGGCGCTGTTGGCGCAGCCGCGGGTGAACATCGCCGACGCGATGGCCTGGCAGCGTGACGCGGCCAAGGCCGGGGCGCCGCTGAGCCGGGAGCCCCTGGCCTCGGTGAAGGCGCAGCTGGCCGAACGCATCAAGGGCATCGAAGACCTGCAGCACCGGGTGCAGGTCCAGCGCGAAGCCGCCGTGCTGCTCGCGCAGCGCATCGAGATCCTGTCCACCAAATCCTGGCGCGATGCGCAGGCGGCCGCCGAGTCGCTGGGCAACGACGTGCCGGAATGGCAGCGCCAGGCGCAGGAACTCCTGGGCGACCCCAATTGGGCGAGCGTGGACCCGAAATTCCCGCCGCTGCTGGAGGCTTCGCGCGCCCAGTTGCAGGCGGTTTGGGAGGCCTTCGGCAGCGCCCTGGCCCAAGCCGTGAGCGCCGCCGAAAATCCTGCGGCAGCCCTGCCGCCCGTTCCGGTGTGGGCCGAGGAACTGCGCCAGGCGCGTGGCGGGCCGGCCGATGCCGCACCTGCGCGGCCGCCCAAGCCCAAGGTCGATCCCGAGCTGCGTTCCCGCGCCAACGAAGCGGTGCGCGCCGCTCTCGCCCGGCTGGAGCAAGAGGTGGGCGAGGGCCACGGCAAGGCCAGCGCGGGCGCGGCCGCGGCCTTGCGCGGAGCGTTGAAGGACCACGGGCGCCTGGTGGACGACAAGCTGGAAGCCCAGGCCCATGCGGCGCTGGGCGCCGCCACCGAACTCGAAGGCTGGCAGCGCTGGCGCGCCGACCAGTTGCGCCAGGAGCTGGTCGCCCAGGCGGAGGCGCTGTTCGAGCAGCCTGCCGCGCCGAAGCCGCCGCGCCCTGCGCGCAAGCCGCGCGTCGCGCCCGGCACCGTGCCGGCGGCGGAAGCGACTGCCGCTGGGACAGCCGAGGTTGCCGCTCCGGACGGCGATGCGGCCTCGACGGCAACCACCGCCGGAACGGTCACGGCGGGAGACGCCGCCGCTCCGGCCCCAGTCGCCGAAGCCGCCGCGCCTGCGGCCGAAGAAGCGGGAATGGCCGCCACGCCGGAAGCATCCGCATCGGAATCGCCCGTGGCTGAAGCCCAGGCACCCGCCGCGCCGGCGGCCGCGGCCGGCCCGCGCAAACCCCGCTTCGGCGGCCGCAAGATGCAGGAGACCCTGCGCAACCTGCGCGAGCAGTGGAAGCAGGTCGACCAGGGTGGTCCGCCCAACCACGCCTTGTGGAAGCGCTTCGACGAAGCCTGCAACGAGGCCTACAAGGTGGTGCAGGAATGGCTGGACAAGGTCAAGAGCGAGGCCGCCGAGCACAAGGCGACGCGCCTGGCGCTGCTGGCCGAAGTGCGGGCCTGGGCCGAAGCGAATCCCGCGCCCCAGGGCGGCGACTGGAAGGGCTTCAGCCGCGCGCTGCACCAGTTCGGCGACCGCTGGCGCGAAGCGGGGCACCTGAGCGAGAAGGCCTTCGCCGAGATGCAGGCGCAGTGGAAAGAGGCCATCGGCCTCGCCGCCGCGCCGCTGGATGCCGCGCAGAAGCAGAGCGTCGAGCGCCGCCACGCCATGATCGAAGAGGCCCGCCTGCTGGGCGAGGCGCCCATGCTGCGCATCGATGCCGTGAAGAGCCTGCAGCAGCGCTGGCAGCACGAAGCGCAATCCGTACCGCTGGACCGCAAGTTCGAACAGAAGCTGTGGGACAGCTTCCGCAAGCCGATCGACGATGCGTTCAACCGCAAGACCGAGGAGCGCGAAAAGGCTGCGTCGGCGATGAGCGACCGCGACCGCACCGTGCTGGATGCCTCGCGCGCGCTGGATGAAGCCACGCGCAGCGGCGACTCGGCCAAGATCCGGGCCGCGATGACGGCGCTGGACAAGGCGCTGCGCGACGACGGCAAGGCGGCGGCGGCCCCCGCCGCGTCCGCCGCGCCGGCCAAGGCGCCGGCGGCGGAAGGCGGCGCGCCCGCGGAAGCCGTTGCCGGTGCTGAAACAGCCGAAGCGGGTGAGCCGGCTGCGGCCGCCGATGCCGGCGAAGCCAGCCCGGCCCCCGCGCCGGCCGCACCGCCCAAGGCCCCACCGAAGCCCGTCGTGGCCATGCGCGCAGGCGACGACCGCCCGGGCGCGCGCCGGCCCGACGCGGCCGCGGCGGCCCGGCCCGGCAAGTTCGATCCGCGCCGCGGACCGCCTGGCCGGGGTGATGCCCGCGGCCGACCGGACGACCGCCGGCCGCCGCGTGACTTCGAGGACCGCGGCCCGCGCCTGGGTGACGCGGCTTTCCGGGCGCAGCGCGACGCGCTGGAGCACGCGCAACTGGCGCTGCGCAAGCTGGCCGCGCAGGCGCACGGCGAGGCGCTGACGCAATTGATGGCCGCCTGGGAGCACCGCAACGCCGAAGAAGTGCCTGGCGTGCAGGAACTGGGCCGGGCCGTGACGCCCGCCGTTCGCACGGGCTGGCTGCAGGCGCTGGCCAAGCCGCCGGCCGGCGACGCCGCGCAGACGCTGTTGCGGCTGGAAATCGCCGCCGACGTGCCGACGCCCGCCGAACACATCACCGCGCGTCGCGCATTGCAGCTCCAGCTGCTGACGCGCCGCAACGATCCGGCGCCGCACGAAACCTGGGGCGCGGATGTCGGCAAGGTCCTCGCGACGGCCTACGACGCCGGCGTGGCCCGCCGGCTGCAGAACGCGGTGAAGGCCCTGCTACGTCAATAGCGATGGCGCCAGAAGCCCTGGATGACGACGGACGCCAGGAACACGATCAGCATCCCCAGCAGGAACCGCGGCCAGCCCTGGCGCCGCTGCGCCAGCGACCAGCCGAACCACGCCGCGCCGCCCATGAAGACGAGGCTGCTGCGGGTGGCGGAGGCGAACCAGAGCACGAAGAACAGCTGGAAGCCGAAGCGCCACCAGGAGATCGGGATCTCCGGTGGTGTCGTGAACGGGCCCGGCCCGGCGCCGGCGGCGCGTTCTCCGCGTGCCGGCTGCGCAGCGGCCCGCGCCTCGTCGCGCCGGCGTGCCCGGCGCTCGGCCCGTTCCGCCTTCTTCTGTTCCTGCGTCAGTTGCAACTGAGGCGCCGCCTTGGCGGCAGGCGACCACCAGGCCCGGTCGCCGGGGCGCATGGGCGCCTGGCCCGCCGCTGCCCTTTGGCGGAAAGCCGCGCCACTTCCGGCGGCAGCCAGCGTGTGGGGTGACCGTACCAGCATGCGTGCCTGCGCCACCAGGGGCGCGCCCTGCCGCGCGTTCACGCTGCGCACGAACTGCGCATGGCCCTGCAACTGGCCGGCATTGGCCGGCGCACCTTCCCAATGGGCCTGGGCCACCCCTGATTTCTGCGCACGGTGCAATGCCGCGCGCAACCTGCGCCGCGAGCTCCGCGCGACCGAGGGCTCCCGGTTCACCACCACGCCGGTCACCTCCTGCCGGGCGCCCGAGCGCATCACCCGCTGCTTGTCCGGGTGGGGCGTGAAGCCCTCGTCGTGCAGGATGTGGTGCACCTGGCGCAGCAACCGCCCCACCGATGCCGAGCCCTCGGGGGGCGCCGAGAAGGTCAGGTCGTCCGCGTAGCGTGTGTAGGCGAAGCCGAAGCGCCCGGCCAATCCCTGCAGGCGGCGGTCCAGCTTGCGGCAAAGAACATTGGTCAGCATCGGGCTGGTCGGCGCGCCCTGCGGCAGTGTCCTGTCCCGGCCCTTGCGGCCGACGAAGAAGAGTTCGCCGTCCACCACCAGTTCGTCCGCGGGGTTCTCGCTGCACAGGAGGGCCAGCACGGTGGCGACGTCTTCGCCGTAACCCAGCCCGCGGAAGACGCCGCGGATGCGCGGGAACGCAACGCCGGGGAAGAAGTCCTTGAGGTCCAGGTTGATCACGACGGCCTGGCCGCAGTGCGGCGCCGCGTTGCTGGTGATGGAGCGGCCGGGCACGAAGCCGTGCGCCGCGGCATGGACCGGCACGCGCGCCAGGATGTTGTCCAGCACCCAGTACTGCGCGCGCTTCAGGCGGGGCATCGGCGCGGAGATGGTCCGTTCGCCACCGGTCTTCTTGGGCAGGCGGAAGCGGCGGTAGTGGCTGGTGCGCGCGACTTCGCGATGGAAGCCGAGGAACTTCAGTTCGGCGAGCGGGACGCCCATGGCGGTGGCCAGCTGCAGCGGTGTCTCGAACAGCGGGAGCCCGTGGCGGGCGAGGCGTTCGGGCCGGACGGCGGCATGGCCCGGATAAAGCCCGGCGGACACCTGGTCGCCGAGGTACGCGATCTCCTGCCCCGAGCGCTCGTGCCAGCGCAGCGCGTTGTCGAGGCGGCGCTGCTCGCGCGCCTGCGCGTTCGCTTCGCGTCGCGCTCGGGCCTCGGCCATGCGCTCCTTGCGCATCTGCTTCAGCGCGCTTTCCGGGTCGGTGCGCGTGCCGAGCTGCGAGCGGACCTGCTCCAGTGCCTTCGCGAGTTCGACTTCGCGCTGGATCATCGCCTCTTCGACCGTGGGGGCGCCGCTGCCCGCGGGCCAGAAGCCCAGGCGCTGCATCTCCTCGAGAATGACGGCGTCCTTGCTGGACTTGCGCAGGCGCTCGAGCAGTTCGGCGCGGGTGGGTTGCGGGGCGCTCATCGCGCGCCTCCCAGGCGGCGGTCGGGAGGGAAAGGTGAGTGCGGTGCGCTTCTCGTCGAAGAGCCCGCAGGGCTTGTGGCACGGGGGCTGTCCACTCGACGGCGCACGCTCTCCGGTGCGCCAATGTGCTTTTCGGAAGCCACACCGGCATTGCGCACCGGAGGGTGTGCGCCACAGTGAAGACGGCACCCGTGATGCATGGAAAGGCAAGCTGCATGGGCGACGAAACATCGCCCGGGTTGCAAGAGCCTGCGCACCGCACTCGCGCGCAGTGTACCCGCTGCGGATGAGCTTCGGACGATCATGCCGCCTCCTGTGCAGGCGCCTGCAGGCGTTCGGCATCCAGCCGCGGCTGCGCGACCATGCGCAACGCCAGCATGTGGGCGCAGGGACCCAGGCGCAGCTTGTTCTGCTGGTAGAAGTTGCAGCCGCATTCGCCTTCGCGCAGTTGTTCGTCCGCGTCCAGCGCGAGGCGCGGCGCGTATTCGGCCTTCGCTTCGCGTACCGTGCCGGTGATCAGGATGCGGCCGTCCGCGCGCTCGAGGTTCCCGATGCGTGTGCCCTTGGCCTGGGCGAGCGGCAAGGCGCGCTCCTCCTCGGGGCTGGCGAAACGCAGTTGGGCCAGGGGCAAGGGCTCGCGCGCCAGTTCGCGCCAGGCGAAGCGCTGCGCCGGCAGGTCGAACACCGCGCGGCCCGCCTGCACCCACAGGCCGAGCGCGGCGCGCACGTCTGCGGGCGGCAGCCCGGTGCGCGCGGCCAGCTCCTGCGGCGTTGCCAGCCACTGCGCCTGCAGCGCGGTGGCGACGGCCTGCTTGACCGGGTCGCTCACCTCGTGGCGCGGCTGCAGCAGATGGAAGCGCCCGGCGCCCGACCAGTCGTTGGCCGTCCAGCCCGAAAGCCCCAGCGTGACGCTGATCTCGCCCATCTCCACCACCCAGAAGCTGGGCATGCCGGAGCCGAGCAGGTGCACGCGCACCCGCGTGGCGAGCGCGATCAGCCGTTCCAGGGTGAGCAGGCGCCGCCGGCCCCACACCCGGACCGACAGCGGCTGCGTGAGCGGTTCGCCCTCGATGCGGCTGCGGCGCGCGTCAAGCACGATGTTCCAGGGCTCGAACACCAGCCGTGCCGGCTGACCCGGTATGAGATCGAAGCGCAGCGAGCGCGGGCCCGCGCGTTCGCGGTGCTGGCGCAGCGTGGCGCAGATGCCGTGCAGGTCCATGGGATGCAGTTCGACCACCGTGGCGGGCAGCGTCATGGCGCTGGACACCTGCAGGAAGCCACGCACCCAGCTGTCGGGCAGCTCGATCTTCTCTTCGTGGAACGCCGGGTCGTTACCGGTGGCGACGGTGAACCCCGCGGGATCCACGGTGAACCGCGTGGCCTTGTAGTCGCGGATCTTCTGGAATTCCTCGTGGAGGCTGGCGGAATAGTCGATGTTGGTCGTGCCGCAGGCCATCTCGCCGGTGCGCTCGAAAACCTCGTGGCCGACGCTCACCGCGCAATAGCTCGATTCGTCCTGGCTGAACGCCTCGAACAGCAGGCGCTGCGGGTGCACGGTGATCACCGGGTCCAGCACGAACCAGGCGTCGCGGTTGGCCATGTAGAGCCAGTCGAAGTACTTGCGCTGGGCCTTGTAGAAGGGCTGCAGCAGTTCGCTTTTCTTCGCGCGCAGCGCCTTCAGTTCGTCCGCCAGCTGCTGCGCCTGGGCCTTCAGCTTGCCGACGCCGGCCATGTAGGCGGCGAGCAGCGCGGATTCATTCGCCGCCAGCCAGGTCTTGTAGGCCTCGGGGTCGCGGCCGCGGTAGCGTGCATCGCTGACCACCACTTCGTGCAACGCGGAAAGCGCTTCGCGAAAGCGCAGGCTGGCGACGGTGTCGCTGCGCAAGGTGCCTTCGAAATAGGTCGGCGGACGCAGCGTGTCCGGCGCGAACCGGAAGGACTGGTCCCGCGCGCTGTCATCGACCGTGGTCGCGCCGTAGTACTTGTAGCGGAATTCCATGTCTGGCTCGTGTTCCGGTCAGCCCGCGGCGGCGGCCGCGCGCAGTTCCGGGACCTTCCACTCGACGAAGGGGAGGCTGATCTGCGGGTGCCGCGCCGCGATGTCGCGCAGGCCGGCGATGTACTGCGGCTTGTCCGTCAGGCTCGAGGTGACGACCTGGCGCGCGAAGATGTCGGCGACGACGGCGGCCGTCTCCGGCGCGCCGGTCTGCGACCGCAGGAAGTCGGTGATCCGGGTCTTGGCCGTGCGGCCGCGGTGCACCTGGCTCAGCACGGTCAGGAAATAGGGTTGCAGGACGCGCAGCCGTTCGGCGCGTGCGGCGGGCTCTTCCGCCGGCAATTCCAGCAGCCATTGCGTGACGAACAGCTGCACCTGGGTGCCGGGGTGCTGCGCGAGCCGCGTGAGGCACAGGCTGGCCTCGGGCGCATGCATGCGGCGCACGAGCCGCGTGCGGCCGATGGCCTGCACCCATTCGGCCGGGTGGTCGACCCAGGCGATCAACAGTTCCGGCGTCAGCGTCTCGTCGCGCAGCCGCTCGGCGAACCATAGCGTGGCGTAGTCCCGCGCGTCTTCGAAACGCGCGTCCGCCAGCGGCAGCAGTTGCTCCGCCTGTTCGGGCGTGACTCTCGCCGGATCCAGCTGCATGTCGATCGCGGCCATGCCCCATTCGCGCACCGACAGCTGCGGATGCCGCGCGAGATGGGCCAATTGCCGCAGGCTGAAATCGGCGGGCACATGCTTCGCGAGCGCCCAGGCGCCGAAGCGCTGGGCGGCTTTGCTTTGCGCCTGCAGCGCGCGCCAGGTCGCGGCCGCGTCGCCGCGGGGTGCGAAATCCGCCAGGTCCTGCGAGAGCCAGGCGAGGGCATCGTCATGCTGGCCTTCGCCGCTTTCGGTGGCGAACAGGCTCGCGTGCAGGCGCTGGGCCAACGCGTGGCCGAAGGCGGCGTCCCGTTGCGCGATGCGCCGCAAGGCCGGCGCCACGGCGGCGCGGATGGCCGCATGCGGATGCACCGCGAGGTCGGCCAGCAGCGCCTGCTGCTGCAGCAGGACTTCGTCGGGCAAGGCGGCGAGCAGGCGGACGCCCGAGGCCCGCCGCTCGGGATCTTCGTCGCCCAGCAACCGCTGGAAATCGGCGGCGGGCACCAGCGCGAGGCCATGGGGATGCAGCAGCAGCCAGGTGACGGCGAGGCGCAGCACGGCCACCGACGGGTGGCCCAGCAGGTTCACCAGCGGTTCCACCGGGACGCTGCCCGCCGCTGTCGCCAGTGGCCCTTGCAGCTGCGCTTCGAGCTGGGCACAGGCCGCGGCCAGCCAGGGTGCCTCCGGATCCGCCGCGGCCAGCGCCGCTTGCAGTTCGGCGAGCAAGGGGGCGGGCGGCGCGAGCGGCAGCAGGCCCTGGCCCTGCAGCCGGGCCGGCGCGTGGGGCGAGAGAAGCAGCGCCACCACCAGTTCGGCATGCTGCGCGTGGCCCAGCGGATCGCTGGCGATCCGCTGGAAGGCGTAGTCCTGCGCGGGGCCGTGGACGCTGCCCCCGAGCAACACCAGCCAGGGAACGCGCCCCGCGAGATCGGCCGCCTGTTCCACCTGCGAGCGCGCCAATTGGTAGCCCACGGCGGCCGACGCGTCGTAGGGCGAGAGCAGCAGCGGTGTCCAGGCGGCCGGCTCCTGGCGTTCCAGGAAGGGCAGGTGATCCAGCAGCGCCCGGCCCAGCGTGGCGTGGACCAGCGCGCAGTGGCTGTGCAAGGCGAGTGTGAGCAGTGCCTCGGGGTGCGCGTCCCACATCGCCGGCAGGCCGTCGCAGCGGTTGGCCATGGCGTGCCTGGTGTCGAGTGGCGCGGTGGTCCACCAGCGGGCGGCGCGTTCGCTCTGGCCCAGGGCCGGGTGGCGCGCGAGCAGCAGCTTCGCGCCGATCCGCCAACCGGAGGCCGGCTGGTAGTGGCGCTGGACAGCCTGATGCCGGCCATCGACCATCTGCCAGCGCGTCTCCTGGTGGGCCGGCGGCAGGCGCGCATCGTCGAGCCCGAGCAGCAGCTGGGTGGCGAGACGCGCCGCGTACGGGTGCCCGGTCGCCGCATGCCGGCGCACGGTGCGCCAGGCGCGCAGGCGCAGGTAGTCGCGGGTGCGGCTGCCATAGGCGAGGCGGGGCGTGGGGCGGGCGAGTTCGTCCTTGACCGGCCTGCGCACCCATTTCTGCGTCACCGCATCCAGGAATCCGTGCGCGCCAGCGTCGCCGCTGTTGCAGAAATAAGGCGGGGTCGATTCGAAGCGCTCGTGAAGGACGCCCAGCAGTTCCGCGTCGCGCCGGATCTCGGCCGCCTTGTAGAGCGCCCGCACGGCCTGGAAATTGCCGGGGATCAGCGGCAAGGCGCGCGCGGTGGCCAGCAGCGCCGCGCGGCTGGCGGGGCTGTCGATGCTGACTGCGAGCCAATCCAGGAAGAAATCGGCGCAGGGAACAGCGCGCTCGCTGAGCAAGGCGTGGAGCTGGTCCAACGGCTGGCCGGGGAGGATCGCCACATCGAAATGGGAGGGCCAGCGCGCGCGGAGCACCGCGACGTGCGCGTCGCGCTCGGCCGCCGGCGCCAGCAGCAGCCAGGCCTGGCCTGCGGCCCGGCGCGTGGCGGCGGTGCGGCCGCGCGTTCCGAGCTCGCGCATCGCCTCCGCGGCCCCAGGGTCCCCGAGATGGCCCAGCGCGACGGCCAGGCAGTGATCGAGCAGGTCGTCGCCGGTGCCCAGCAGCTCCACCAGGCGCGGCGCCAGCCCACGCAGCAGCCGCTGCGTGGGCGACTGCGCCCCGGCGTCGGCATATTCGCCAACCCGCCAGGCGCTGCGGGCACGCCGCCCGGCATCCAGCAGGCGCCAGCGGGCGGCTTCGAAGCGCGCCACCAGTTGCAGGACCGCGGCGGGCACGGCGGCCGCCGCCGGCGGCGGCGGCGCCGCGGCCGCGGGCGTGCCGCCCTCGAAGGAGGCCAGGGCGGCGAAGCCTTCGCGTTGCGCCAGCCGCTCCCCGGCCGCGAGGCGCCGGCGCAGGAAGTCCAGGGCGCGGCGCTCCGCCTGTTCGAACGTGACGGGTGCGGCCGTGAGGGAAGACTCATGCCATCGTTCAGGCGGCGCTTCCTCGCCTGCGGCCGCCTTGGCGGCTGGCATGTTCTGCCGCACCGTGACGAGGAAGCGCGCCGGCGGCGGACCCTCGGCCGGCGGCGCATCCAGTTCCACCAGTTCGACCGTGCAGCGCCGTTCGGGCGTGCCGCTGCGCAGCGTGACCGCGATCGCGATTCGTTTCAAGACTTTGTCCCCCCTGCGCCAAGCCCCCTTGCGCAACCCTGCCGATTCTGCAGCAGAAAGTAGACGTTCCGGCTGGCCCTAGCGGCCCGGTGCGAAGAAACCGTCGAACAGCGGGACCAGCACAGCGAACTCCTTGCCGAAGCGTTCGCGATTGACGAAATACGCCTCGCACGCCACCGCGAAGAATTCGTCGATGGCCGTGGCGCCGTATGGATCGAGCCAGGGCGCCGGGCCGCTGAAGCGCTCGGCGATGATCACCTGCTCGCGAAACGCCTGGTACTGCGCCTCCATCGTCGCCAGCCAGGCGTCGCGCGCGGCGCGCGACGGCAGCGGCGGGCAGCCATCGGACGCGCCGTCGCGCATGTCGATCTTGTGCGCGAATTCGTGGATGACGACGTTGTAGCCGGCATCGGCGGAGGCCCCTGCCGCGGCGACGTCCTGCCAGCTCAGCATGATCGGGCCGTGGTGCATGGCTTCGCCGGCCAGCACCTCCTCGTAGTCGTGCACCACGCCGTCGTCGTCGGTGTCGGTGCGCCGCGCGACCACCTCCGCCGGGTGGACGACGATGCCCACGAAATCGTCATACCAGTCCAGGCCCAGGTGCAGCACCGGCAGCACCGCCTGCGCCGCGATGGCGAGTGCGATGGCGTCGGTGATGACGAGGCCGTCGGCACCATGGAATTCCTTGTCCGCGAGGAAGCGCGCGGCCAGGCTGCGCAGTTCCTGCAGTTCGTGCGCCGGGCGCGCAGCCAGGAAAGGATAGGCCGCGAGCGTGCCCGCCCAGAGGGCACCGGGAATCTCGCGCGGCGGCCGGCGCGCCCGCAGCCAGCCGCGCATCAGGCGAGTGCCACGCGCCGCACGGCGCCGTCGCTTTGCACGCGCAAGGCTTCCAGCCGTGGCGGACTCGCCTCGGCCTCCCAGTCGCTCAGGACGATGCGACGCCGGCTGGCGTCGAGCTGGTGCTCGCCAGGGCGATGCGTATGGCCGTGGACCATGGCGCTGGCGCCTGCCGCGTCCATCCATTCGAGCGCGGACGGGGCATCGACATCCGCATAGGCGGCGCCGGCCTTCTTGCGTTCCTCGCTGTGGCCCCGCATGCCGCGCGCGATGACGCGCCGCTCGCCCAGCGGCAGCGCGAGAAACGCACGTTGCCACGCAGGCTGCCGCACTTCGGCCCGAAAGCGCAGGTAGTCGACGTCGCCCAGGCACAGCGCGTCGCCATGCGTCAGCAGCCAGCGGCCGCCGGCGAATGCGAGCACCGCCGGGTCTTCCAGCACGGTGACGCCGGTGGCTTCCGCCCAGCCGGTGCCGACCAGGAAGTCCCGGTTGCCGTGCAGGAAATAAACCGGGATGCGCGCGGCCGTGGCGCGCAGCACGTCCGCGCAACCGGCCGCGAAGCCGGGCTCGAGCAATTCATCGTCGCCCACCCACACTTCGAACAGGTCGCCCAGGATGAACAGGGCATCGGCCGGCGTGGTGGCCATGAACCGGCACCACGCTTCGAAGGTCGAGGGTTCGCTCGCCTGCAGGTGCAGGTCGGAAATGAAGTCCACCTGGCGCCACCCCGGCGGCGCGCGCAATTCCTGCGCTTCGGGCGCCGCCACGGGGAGCCTCAGACCACCACGGCCTTCTCGAGGATGACGTCTTCGGTCGGCACGTCGCCATGGCCGCCGCGGTTGCCGGTGCGCACGGCCTTGATGCGATCGACGACGTCGGTGCCGGCGACGACCTTGCCGAACACCGCGTAGCCCCAGCCCTGCGGCGTGGGCGACGTGTGGTTCAGGAAGCCGTTGTCCTTGACGTTGATGAAGAACTGCGCAGACGCGGAGTGCGGCGCGCTGGTCCGCGCCATGGCGACGGTGTACTTGTCGTTCTTCAGGCCGTTGTTGGCTTCGTTCTCGATCTGGGCATCGGTGGGCTTCTGGTTCATGCCGGGCTCGAAGCCGCCGCCCTGGACCATGAAGTCGGGGATGACGCGGTGGAAGATGGTGCGGTCGTAGTGGCCCTTCTTCACGTAGCTGAGGAAGTTGGCCACCGTCTTCGGCGCCTTCTCCTCGTCGAGTTCGAGGGTGATGACGCCGTAGTTGGCGATGTGCAGTTCGACTTTGGGGTTGGCCATGGAATGTTCTTTCGCGAGGGTTACTTCACCAGCGTGGCGGACGTGATCACCACGGCCGTCTTCGGCACGTCGCTGGGGAAAGGGCCGCCCGCGCCGGTGGGCATGGCCTTGATCTTGTTGACGACGTCCATGCCGCCGACCACCTTGCCGAACACGGTGTAGCCATCCTGGCGCAGCGTGGGGTCGAGGAAGGCGTTGTCCTTCACGTTGATGAAGAACTGGGCGGTGGCCGAGTTGGGGTTGTTGGTGCGGGCCATGGCCAGCATGCCCGCTTCGTTCTTCAGGCCCTTGCCGAAAGCCGCGGCGCCTTCGTGCATCACGGGCGGGCGGGTCTTCTTCTCGTTGAAGTTCGGTTCATAGCCGCCGCCCTGGATCATGAAGTTGTCGATGACGCGGTGGAACACCGTGCCGTCGTAGTGCTTGTCCTTGACGTACTGCAGGAAGTTCTCGACCGTCTTGGGTGCCTTGTCGGGGTAGACCTCGACCACGATGTCGCCGGCGGTGGTGGTGAATTTGACCTTGGGGGCATCCTGGGCCAGTGCGGGGCCGGCCACCAGCGTGGCAGCCAGCGTCATCGTCATTGCCACGCGGCGCGTCATTGCATGAATCAACCGATCACTCCTTCAAAAAAGATCTTCCATTGCGCGCCCTGGCGCACCCAGTACTGGCGCTTGATGGGGCCCGAGCGGGCGCCATTCGTGACCTCGCCAAAGGTTACCACCATGGTGTCCGTGCTGTCGGTCCAGCGCAGGTAGGAAACGTCCTTGAGTTCGATGTCGCGGCCCCGCGCGCGCGTCAGTTCGACCTGCAGCAGCGGCGTCCATTCGGCGAGGCTCTTGCCGTTGACCGAGAAGTCCGGCGTGTAGAAGCCCAGCACGCGATTGATGTCGCCGCTGGCCTTGGCGGCCCGCCAGGCCTGCAGCACATCCGCGAACCGGCGGCTGTCGGGCGCCACGCTGTCCGGCGTGACCCAGCGCAGGGACGGCGCGATGACCACCGGCGTGGTCCGCACCTCGACCGTGCGGATGATGCGCTGCAGGTCAGGGTTGGCCAGCACCACGCAGCCGTCGGTGGCCTTGGGTGACCGGGCGAACTGGTTGGGCGGCGTGCCGTGCAGCCAGATGCCGCTGCCGGTGCGGCCGCGCCGAGCGTCGTAGGGGTTCGGGTAGTTGATGGGCAGCGCGCCCGCGCCATAGAAGTCGCGCAGCGATTTCGGGTCGAGGTTGCTGGTGACGAAATACACGCCCAGCGGCGTGCGCAGGTCGCCCTCGCTCGCCTTCTCGATGCCCGACTTGCCCACCGAGATGTAGTAGTCGGCCAGCAGCTTCAGCCCGTTCGGCCCGTTCTCGAACAGGTAAAGCCGGGCGCGGGACGTGTCGATGGCGATGGCATGGCGGTTTTTGGCGGAAAGCTGAACGAACTGCGCCGGGATGGCGCCTTCGGGCGGCCGCTCGCGCAGCGCGCGCATGCGCAGGAGCGATTCCTCGCGCAGCTCGCTCAGCAGCTGCGCGCTGCTGCGCGCGGCGGTATCCGGCACGTCGCCGAAGGTGCGCACCGGCCGCAGCTGGGCCGTGAGCAGGTCGCCATAGACCAGCTGGGCGAGCTGGAAGTTCGGGTGGTCGGCCACCAGCGCTTCGGCCTTGGCGAGCGCCTGCCGGGCCTGGGCCTGCCCGATGAGCTTGTAGATCTCGATCAGGCGCGCCTCGGCTTCCCCGTCGCGCGCCGGCTTCGGCGCGGCTTGCATCGGCTTGTGCTTGCGCGGTGCGGCCAGGGCCGGGCCGGCCGCCAGCACGGCGACGGCAAAGCCCAGGACGAGCACGGCCTTCAACATGGATACATTGCCTCGGTCAGGTTCAACTGCGGCCTGCCGCGCCCCCGCGGGGGCGCCCTCAGGCGCCGGTGCTCTCGCGCACGATCATCCAGCGCTCGCCCGACTTCACGAGTTCGAGCGTCTTGCGGCTGGAAACGTTCAGCGCGTCGGCGCTGTACGCCTGCTTGAAACGCGCGACCGCCCGGTTGCCGTTGACCGAGACCTGCAAGTCGCTCACGCGAACGGCGATGCGGTTCTTGCCGACGATGCGGGCCCGGCGTTCTTCCTCCCAGTCGCGGCGGGACTGGGAGCCCGGGGGATCGAATTCCTTGCCGTAGGCACCCAGGTAGCCACCCATGTCCTTGGATGACCAGGCGGCGGCCCAGGCCAGGACGGCGGCTTCGACGTCTTTGGAGCCACCGCCGGCGGCAGTTGCCGCGGGTGCCGAAGGCGCAGCCGCCGCGGACGGCGTTGCGGCAGGCGCCGCCGACGGCGCCGCGGCAACGGCCGGCGCCGGCGCGGCGGTTGCGGGCGCAGTGGCCGGTGGCCTGGCTGCCGCGGGAGCGGCGGCAACCGCCGTGCCGGCGGGCCGGGCGGCCGCGACGCCGGACTTCGCCGTGGTCGAGAAGAGTTCGCGGATCAGTGCCAGCTTGGGCTGCACCGCCGTGTTGCCCGAGTCCAGTTGCAGCGCGCGGCTGTAGGCCTGGCTGGCCAGCTTGGCATAGACGTCGCCCAGGTTCTCGTGGGCGGTGGCGTAGCTCGGGTTGGTGCGGATGGCCATTTCGAGCGCGGCCCGCGCCTTGTCGAACTGGCCCGCCCCCGCGTGCAGCACGGCGAGGTTGTTGTAGGGCTCGGGCAGTTCGGGGTAGTCCTCGGTCAGCTTCGTGAACGTGGCGATGGCGTCCGGCGTGCGCCCGGACTCGGTCTGGATCACGCCCTTCAGGAAGCGCATCTGCGGATCCTTGGGCTTGCCGGCGAGGTACTGGTCGGCCTTCGCCAGCGCTTCCGGCAGCTTGCCCGATCGCAGCAGCTGGCTCACGTCGCCATATTCGTCGGCGCGCACGAGCGGCGATGCGAGCAGGGCTGCGGCCAGCACGGCCAGGCCCAGGGTTTTCGGAAGTCGGTTCCGCGCTAGCGTCATAAGGCCTCTGTCTCTGTTCGAACGCGTGTGACAAGCCCCGCGACGGGGCTATATACTGCGTGCCGATTGTAGCCGGGGGCCGCTGGGCGGCGGCGCCGGCAAGCGCACGATAGCGACAACTTCACGACAGTTTTCTTTGCCGCGGCGGCGAGTCCGCGCGGCCGCCTCCCGAAGATCCAATGAGCCTGCGCATCTACAACACGCTCACGCGTGCGACGGAGGAATTTTCGCCCCTCCAACCCGGCCACGCGCGGGTTTACATGTGCGGCGTCACCGTTTACGACTTGTGCCACATCGGTCACGCGCGCGCGTACGTCTCCTTCGACGTCGTGCAGCGCTGGCTCCAGGCGAACGGGCTCGCGGTGACCTTCGTGCGGAACATCACGGACATCGAGGACAAGATCATCCGCCGCTCGGTCGAAAACGGCGAGACTGTGCGCTCCCTCACCGACCGCATGATCGCCGAGATGCACCGCGACTTCGATGCCCTGGGCATCGAGCGACCCACGCACGAACCGCGCGCCACGGACTACGTGCCACAGATGCTGGACATCGTGCGCAAGCTCGAAGGCAAGGGGCTGGCCTACCGGGCGGGTGGGGACGTGAATTACGCCGTGCGGCGTTTCCCGGGGTACGGCAAGCTGTCCGGCAAGACGCTCGACGAACTGCATGCGGGCGAGCGCGTCGCCGTGCTCGAAGGCAAGGAGGACCCGCTCGACTTCGTCCTGTGGAAAGCGGCGAAGCCGGACGAGCCCGCCGACGCGCAATGGGACAGCGACTATGGGCGCGGGCGGCCCGGCTGGCACATCGAATGCTCGGCGATGGCCTGCTCGCTGCTTGGCGACACCTTCGACATCCACGGCGGTGGTGCCGACCTGCAGTTCCCGCATCACGAGAACGAGATCGCCCAGAGCGAAGGCGCCAACGGCGTGCCGCTCGCCAGGGTGTGGATGCACAACGGCTTCGTCAACATCGACAACGAGAAGATGTCGAAGTCGCTCGGCAACTTCTTCACCATCCGCGAGGTGCTGGAGCAGTTCGACGCCGAGACGATCCGCTTCTTCATCGTTCGCGCGCACTACCGCAGCCCCCTGAACTACAGCGACGTGCATCTCGACGACGCGCGGGGGGCCTTGCGGCGGCTTTACACGGCGCTGGACCAGGTCGCGCCGGAGGCCGTCGCCATCGACTGGGCCGACCCGGCGGCAGCGCGCTTCCGCGCGGCCATGGACAACGATTTCGGAACACCCGAGGCCGTGGCGGTGCTGTTCGAGCTCGCGGCGGAAGTGAACCGCGGCAAGTCGCCGCAGCGCGCTGGCCTGCTGAAGGCGCTCGGCGGCGTGCTGGGCCTGCTGCAGGGCGACCCGAAGGGGTTCCTGCGCGCCGGGACGACACTCGACGAAGGCACCATCGAGCGACTGATCGGCGAGCGCGCCGCCGCCAAGCTCGCGAAGAACTTCAGTGAGGCCGACCGCATCCGCCGGGACCTGCTGGCGCAGGGCATCGCGCTGAAAGACTCCGCGGCCGGCACCACCTGGGAGGCGGCTTCTTGATGACGGACCAGGTGACGCCGGACTACTGGGACGAGGCTTGCAAGTACCTCACCCGGCGCGACCGCGTGATGAAGCGGCTGATCCCGCAGTTCGGCACGGCCTGCCTGCAGTCGCGCGGCGACGCCTTCACCACGCTCGCCCGCAGCATCATCGGCCAGCAGATCTCCGTGAAGGCGGCGCAGACGGTGTGGGACCGCTTCGCCGCGTTGCCGCGCCGCATGACGCCCGGCAACGTGCTGAAGCTGAAGGTCGACGACATGCAGGCGGCGGGCCTGTCCGCGCGCAAGATCGAGTACCTCGTCGACCTGTCGCTGCATTTCGACTCCGGCGCCATCCACGTGGACTCCTGGCGCGGCATGCAGGACGAGGAGATCATTGCCGAGCTCATCGGCATCCGCGGGATCGGCCGCTGGACGGCCGAGATGTTCCTGATCTTCCACCTGCTGCGCCCGAATGTGCTGCCACTGGACGACGTCGGGCTCATCAGTGGCATCAGCCGCAACTACTTTTCCGGCGATCCGGTGAGCCGCAGCGAAGCGCGTGAAGTGGCGGCTGCCTGGAACCCGTATTGCAGCGTCGCGACTTGGTATATTTGGCGTTCGCTCGACCCATTGCCGGTGGCGTACTAGCCGGCCAGAACAAAAGGAGCACGAGTTGGCGAAGAAGAACTTCCTGGACTTCGAGCAGCCGATCGCGGAGCTGGAGGGCAAGATCGAGGAACTGCGCTACGTGCAGACCGAGTCGGCCGTCGACATCTCCGAGGAGATCGACCAGCTCAGCAAGAAGAGCCAGCAGCTCACCAAGGACATCTACAGCCAGCTCTCGCCGTGGCAGATCACCA
The DNA here is from genome assembly GCF_007833165.1 of Caenimonas sedimenti. Lineage (GTDB taxonomy): Bacteria > Pseudomonadota > Gammaproteobacteria > Burkholderiales > Burkholderiaceae_C > Ramlibacter > Ramlibacter sedimenti. The sequence continues at coordinate 116,199 of NZ_VOBQ01000016.1, forward strand.
AGATCGCCCGGCACCAGGAGCGGCCTTACACCATGGACTACATCAACGAGATCTTCACCGATTTCGTCGAGCTCCACGGTGACCGCCACTTCGCGGACGACCTGTCCATCGTGGGCGGCCTGGCGCGCTTCCAGGGCAATGCCTGCATGGTGCTGGGCCACCAGAAGGGCCGTGACACCAAGGAGCGGGCGCTGCGCAATTTCGGCATGAGCCGGCCCGAGGGCTACCGCAAGGCCCTGCGGCTGATGAAGACCGCCGAGAAGTTCAAGCTGCCGGTGTTCACCTTTGTCGACACGCCCGGCGCCTACCCCGGCATCGACGCCGAGGAGCGCGGCCAGTCCGAGGCCATCGGCCGCAACATCTTCGAGATGGCGCAGCTCGAGGTGCCCATCATCACGACCATCATCGGGGAGGGCGGCTCCGGCGGCGCGCTGGCCATCTCGGTGGCTGACCAGGTGCTGATGCTGCAGTACTCGATCTACTCGGTGATCAGCCCCGAAGGCTGTGCATCGATTCTCTGGAAAACATCCGAGAAGGCGCAGGACGCCGCCGACGCCATGGGAATCACGGCGCATCGCCTGAAGGCCCTGGGTCTCGTGGACAAGATCGTCAACGAACCAGTCGGTGGCGCGCACCGCGACCACAAGCAGATGGCTGCGTTCCTGAAGCGCGCCCTGGGCGATGCCTGGCGCCAGCTGGCCGACCTGAAGGTGCGCGAGCTGCTCGACCGGCGCTATGAGCGGCTGCAAAGCTATGGCCGCTTCAGCGACACCAAAGCCGAATCCAGCTGACCCTGCCGCCAACCCGGCCGTGAATCCGGCGATCGTGGCGCTCGCCGGGCTGGATTTGCCCCTGCCGCTGGCCGTTGCCTACAGTGGCGGCGCCGATTCCACGGTGCTCCTGCTCGCTGCCGCACAACGATGGCCGGGCCAGGTCAAAGCCATTCATGTGCATCACGGGCTGCAGGCCGCGGCCGACGATTTCGAACTCCACTGCGTGCAGGCCTGCGCCGCCCTCGGCGTGCCGCTGCGCGTCATCCGCGTCGATGCGAAACACGCCAGTGGCGAGAGCCCGGAAGATGCCGCGCGCCGTGCGCGTTACACGGCGCTGGCCGGCGCGGCGCTGGAGCAGGGCGCGAAGGCGGTGCTGCTGGGGCAGCATGCCGACGACCAGGTCGAGACGCTGCTGATTGCCCTGTCGCGCGGCGCCGGCCTGCCCGGCCTGGCCGGCATGGCGCCGGTGTTCGAGCGGCACGGCGTGCCGTTCGTGCGGCCGCTGCTGGCGATCGGCGCCGACAAGATCCGCGCCTGGGTGGCCGCGCAGGGCGTGCGCGTGGTGCACGACCCGACCAATGCCGATACAGGGCTCACGCGCAATCGCATCCGCCACCTCGTGCTGCCGGCGCTGGAGCGGGCGCTGCCCCAGTTCCGCGACACGTTCTCGCGCTCGGCGCGCCATGCGGCCCAGGCGCAATCCCTGTTGACGATCCTCGCCGCACAGGACTTGCAGGCGATGGGCGGTGTTCCGCTCATCGAGCCGTTGCGCGCCTGGCCACGCGAACGCCAGGGCAACGTGTTGCGCCACTGGCTGCGGACGGGGCACGGGGAGTCGGCCAGCGCGGCGCAGCTGGACGAACTGCTGGACCAGGTGGCGGCTTGCGCCACCCGCGGCCACAAGCTGCACCTGAAGGTGGCCCGCGGCTACGTGGACCGGGAAGACACCCGGTTGATTTACACGCCCACTTGACGCAACAATCGCCGCCATTCCCAAGGAGACAAGCGATGACGATGCGCCGGCGTGCAGCCCTGCGGGGCCTGGGTGGACTTTCCCTGGCGGCTTTGGCTGCACCGGCGCTGGGCCAGGCCGGGTGGCCCAACAAGCCGGTCCGCTACATCGTTCCCTTTGCACCCGGCGGCACCACGGACATCCTGGCTCGCATGGTCGGCGAGAAGCTCGGCACGGCGCTGGGGCAGACCATCGTCATCGAGAACAAGGCCGGGCAGGGCGGCTCGATCGGCGCCGCGGAACTCGCCCGGGCCGCACCGGACGGCTACACGATCGGCGGCGGCACGATCAGCTCGCACGCGATCAATGCCTCGCTGTACAGCAAGCTGAGCTACGACCCCATCACCAGCTTCGCACCGATCACGCTGTACGCGACGCAGCCGAACATCCTGCTGGTGCACCCCAGCGTGCCGGCCAACACGATGGCGGAATTCGTCCGGCTCGCCAAGGCCAGCCCGAACAAGTATTCCTTCGGTTCCGCCGGCAACGGGACCTCGCAGCACATCTCGGGCGAGCTGTTCAAGACCATGGCGGGCATCTCCATGCAGCACGTCCCCTACAAGGGCAGCGGCCCCATGATGACCGACCTGCTGGGCGGCAACCTGCTGGTGGCGGTGGACAACATCGCGACCGCGATCCCGCACATGAAGGCCGGCAAGCTGCGCGGGCTGGCGGTGACGACGGCCGCTCGCTCGTCGGCCGCGCCCGAGGTGCCGACCATGGCCGAGTCGGGGCTGGCCGGTTATGAACTGAGCTCCTGGCAGGCGGTGTTCGCGCCGGCCGGCACACCACAACCCATCGTGGACCGCCTGTACACGGAGATCGCAAAGATCCTGAAGATGCCCGACATCCAGAAGCGCTTCAGCGAACTCGGGCTGGACGCGAGCGGCATGCCGCCGCAGGAGCTGGCGGCGCTGGTGAAGTCCGACGTGCCGCGGCTCGGCAAGGTCGTGAAGGACAGCGGGGCCAAGGCCGACTGATCCGGGCCCGGGCGGGGGCGCCGGGGCGCCACCCCTCGTCGTCTAGAATACGCGGTTGCCCGCGGCACTCCGCGCATTTCGCGCCGGAGGCATCGCCGAGCGGGCCTCCCCCACCGCACTCCGATGGCATTGATCGTTCACAAATACGGCGGCACGTCGATGGGCTCCACCGAGCGCATCCGCAACGTCGCCAAACGCGTGGCCAAGTGGGCCCGCGCCGGCCACCAGATGGTGGTCGTTCCCAGCGCCATGAGCGGCGAGACCAACCGCCTGCTCGGCCTGGCGAAGGAACTCGCGCCGCAGAAGCAGGACGACGCCGTCACCCGCGAAATGGACATGCTCGCCTCCACCGGCGAGCAGGTGTCCGTGGCCTTGCTGTCGCTGGCCCTGCAAGCCGAGGGCATGCAGGCCGTGAGCTACGCCGGCTGGCAGGTGCCCATCCGCACCAACAGCGCGTTCACCAAGGCCCGCATCGAATCCATCGACGACAAGCGGGTGCGCGCCGATCTCGCCGCCGGCAAGGTCGTGATCGTCACCGGCTTCCAGGGCGTGGACGACCACGGCAACATCACCACGCTCGGCCGCGGCGGCAGCGACACCTCGGCCGTGGCCGTGGCGGCCGCGATGAAGGCCGCCGAGTGCCTGATCTACACCGACGTCGACGGGGTCTACACGACCGACCCCCGTGTCGTGCCCGAGGCGCGCCGCCTCACCACCGTGAGCTTCGAGGAGATGCTGGAGATGGCATCCATGGGCTCCAAGGTGCTGCAGATCCGTTCGGTCGAGTTCGCCGGCAAGTACCAGGTCCGGCTGCGCGTGCTGTCGAGCTTCACCCCGTGGGACATACCCATCGAGGAAGAGTCCGCTTCCGGCACGCTGATCACTTTTGAGGAAGACGAGAAAATGGAACAGGCCGTCGTATCCGGCATCGCGTTCAATCGCGACGAAGCGAAAATCTCCGTGCTGGGCGTGCCCGACCGTCCAGGCATCGCGTACCAGATCCTGGGGGCCGTGGCCGATGCCAACATCGAGGTCGACGTCATCATCCAGAACGTTAGCCACGACGGCAAGACGGACTTCAGCTTCACGGTGCATCGCAACGACTACGCGCGCTGCCTGGACGTGCTGAAGACCAGGGTGGTGCCGACGCTCGGCACCGACCGCGTCGAAGGCGACACGAAGATCTGCAAGGTGTCGATCGTCGGCATCGGCATGCGCAGCCACGTGGGCATCGCCGCCAAGATGTTCCGCGCGCTGTCCGAAGAGGGCATCAACATCCAGATGATCTCCACCAGCGAGATCAAGACGTCGGTCGTGATCGACGAGAAGTACATGGAACTGGCGGTGCGGGCGCTGCATCGCGCCTTTGACCTCGACCAGCCGGCCGGCTGAAGCGCCGAAGGCGCGACTGGCGTTCTTTCCGGCATAATCCAGGGTTCCGGAGCGGTGACCGAGTGGCCGAAGGTGCTCCCCTGCTAAGGGAGTATGCGGGCAAAAACCTGCATCCAGGGTTCGAATCCCTGTCGCTCCGCCATCAGTTCTGACGTAAGTCGTTGATTTAAAACGAAACGCGTCATCATAAAACTGATTCGACATACGCGCAACGTGTGTTCACCGCGCATCATGTAGCTCATGCGCGAGTTTCCCCAGATCCTCTCTGACGCCACGGCAGCGTTGGGCCCCGAGTATTTCCAAGTCCCAATTGCCGGCCGACAGCGCCCAATCTATCGCGAGCGTGTCTATTGCTACGAGCTCTATCACCAACTCAGACGCCGGTGGCCCGAGCGAACGATCTACTCTTTGGCAGGTGAGATCGACAAGAAGGGGCATCCTCTGATTCGAGGGAATAGATTGGACGACCTCAAGCCGGACCTGCTCGTTCACGATCCAGGCGACATGGGCGGGAACTTCGCCGTGATAGAGGTCAAGCCGGCCGAGGCGAGCACTCGTGGGTTTGAGAAGGACTTGCGCACACTCGGCGCCTTCTTGGCGCATGGCGAATACAAGTTGGGGATACTGCTTGTCTACGGGGACGAAAGCAGGGCGCCGAGGTTGGCTGCCCGTGTGGGGCAAGTCTTGACCGAACATCCCGACCAGAGCATCGAACTCTGGTGGCATCGAGCTGCAAAACGTTGCTGCTCAACCAATCCGTTTACGCTGATTTTTTGCTGCCTGGCAAAGTCATTTCTGTTTGATCCACTTGTCTCGATCCGGCACAATGAGGTGTCGAATGGGCCAATTCGCGCGCCGAACTGACCTTTCGACCGGACGCACAGCAGTGCAGCTCTGACGCGAAGTTCGGTCCTCATCCCTTTCGCGGTTTGACTCTCTAGAAGCAATCCAGGCGAAGTGCCCAGCGCACCCAGCCAGGCCGCTGCATGCGCGTTTGACCACCGCAACCAACCTAGGAACTTTCATGGCATCAGCAGCCGCAAGGAAATCCCTGCCCGAGGGCTTCACCGTCCCCTTCGCAGTCGTCCACCAATTGTCTAGACATGACTGCATCTTGGCAGCAATCGGCACCCTAACGGGCAAGACGCTTGATGAGGTTTGGGCGGCAGCCTACAAGCTAGGCGTCCCTAAGATCGGCCAGTACTACATCAACGAACAGCATGCCGCTGCGCTCCTCATGCAACTTGGCGGCTTGGTCGCTTCACGGTGGAAGGACTTCGATTCGTTCGACGCGCTCCCCGACGTCGCGCTGATCTGGGTTGATGCAGATCCGAAAGACAGCGAAGGCATCACGGGGAGGACGATCATCTTCCATCACGTGCGCGAGGTACCTGGCAAGTACACCTCTTTCAGCTACTGCCTGGACATCTTCCAGAGCGATCCCGAGCGTCAGATCGTGGTGGACTACAAGCAGTTTGCACCAACGTCCTATATTGCGGTGACGGCCAAGCCCGCTGGAAAGGGGAAGTAGCCAGCGAAGCGAATCGGAATCAGGCCTTGCGGCGTGGCAGTGTCGTGGGGTCGAGTGGGCGCATCAATTCTTCGCTGGGCACGTGGAGCCCCACGGCAAGACGCCACACATTGAACAGCGAGAGATTGCGAACGCCGCGCTCAATGCCTCCGACATAGCTCGGGCTGAGGGACGAGCGGTAGGCGAGTTCCTCAATCGACAGCTCACGTTCGGTTCTCAGCGCCCGAACCCCAGCGCCAAAGGTTCGAAGAACCTGGTCGCGCTCCTTCTGCGCTTCCCGCGACAGTGCGTGGGAAGGATTCGACGCAGACCGAGGCATCCGAGAAGTTTCCCCGCGATGCACTATCAGTACCAGACACTATCAGTACTGTCTATGGCAAGATTCAAGCCGAGGAGTACTGATAGTCAACAAACAGAGGGGTTTGAATGAGCACAACTCGCATTCGTGGCGGTGCAACTCTGGGCGCCGCATTCCTGGCTTGCTCGCTGGTCGCTTGTGGCACCAAGCCGCCTGAGTGCAACGACCCGCAAGCTGTTGCGACAGCCAAGGAGATTGTGATCGCTGAAACACGCAGGGCACTGGAAGCGCGCTACGCGCGTTTCCCCGCCGACGTCAAGAGGAAGTTGGAGACTGATGTCGTCAGCTACATGAACACTTTGGACGTGAAGCTGGATGAGATCGTGAGCAACGGCTACAGCAGCGAATCCAAGAAGAACTCCTGCGGGGGCAAGTTGACCGTCGCCAGCAAGGAGGGCGCGGCCTATTCAGTTCGCACCGGCTACACCTTGCAGGCCATCGCTGAGGGGGGCGGGAAGTTCTACATGGAAATGGACAACGCCGCGACGCTTGTTGCGGCTGCGGCGCAGAACTTCGAGGTTCAACTCGTGGACAGGCAGATTCGCGAGGAGAACGTCCGAAAGCAAGCACCTGCTCCTCCTGCCGATCCTGCGTCACTCGATGCTGCCGGTGAGTTCAAGAGCGGTGAGGGCAGCGTGCGATTGGAGCGCCACAGCGACACGATCAACTTCGCCATCAATTCCGCCATCGACCACCACACGTGCGAACTGAAGGGGCAAGCCCGACTTTCAGGATTGGTGGCCCAGTCGGGGCCGATCAGCAAGGACAACGCGTGTGAAGTCACCTTGAAGTTCGGGCCTCCCGGCACCGTCGAAATCGAAACGAAAGAGTGTTCCTACTACTGCGGTCAGATGGCGACTGGTTCGATGGACGCCACGTACAAGAAGTAGCACTGCGCGCCGCGCATGCACTTTCCGGCGATGCCGGTGAGCCATACACAGATCAACAGGAGAGGAGATCAAAATGAGAGAAGGATTGGTCCAATCTTCAGTCAGCATGTCCGTCGCCGACTTGGCCAAGCATGCCATACGTCCAATACTTCGGCACGCGCCGCGAGCCTTTGCCAGTGCGAGTCGCGCAACGGCGCGAATGAGCCTGATCGGCACGGTCATGTTCGCTGCCGCTGGAGCGTGCGCACAGATCCTGCCGAGTCAGGGAACGACGCCGTCCGCGCCGGACGAATGGCTTTTCGGGACCGGGCCGAACTGGTACTACCGTGCTTCCCCTTCGCCAGTCCCGCGCGAGATCGTCTTCCGTAAGCCGTCGGCCGATGAAGAAGAGGTCGTTAGAAAGGCGCAGGCGCTTCTAACCAACAGCTCGGGCAAGGCAATGGCCTTGATGAACGGCAACGAACTGGTCTGGTACGGCTTCAAGCCGCCAGCATCTCGGTCGCGGTTCTACCACGGGTTCTCCATGGGAAAGACCCTCACGGCGCTGGCCGTCGGCAAGGCGATTTGTAGCGGGAAGCTCACACTCGACACCGTGACCGGCGACGTGCTGCCAGAACTCAAAGCAGCCGACATCGGTGCGGCCACCGTTCGCGACCTGCTGCGAATGTCCTCCGGCACGTGGGTGGGCAACAAGGACAGTACGGTCTGGAGCAAGGAGGAGAGGGAGGCCGTCGATTCTGGGCGCATGAACTGGCTGCAGTTTCTCGCGACATCCCCTGCTGGCATGGCCGAGAAGGGCGTGTTCGGCAAGCGCAAGCCGGGCTTAGACTTTCAGTACAACAGTACCTCCCCGTTGACCCTTGGGCTCATCCTTCAACGCACAACGGGCATGACCTATGCCAGATGGGTCGAGCAGGAAGTCCTGCACGCCGCCGGTACTTCGTCTCCCTCCATCGTGGGACAGGATCGCAGCGAGCTGGGGCAGGCAGACGGAACGATCCGCATGACGTTCGACGATTGGCTCAGGATGGCCTCCTACATCTCGGAGAGTCAGAAGGCGACCGGCTGCTTCGGAGACTTTGTGCGCGAAGCGTTCACCACGCAGATCACGGACCGCCCGAAGACGGAGCGCATTGGCTTTCTGGGATACGGCTACTTGACGTGGATTGGCACGCTGCCGACTCCGCGTTCAGCCTGGCTGGTCGGATACGGCGGGCAGCGCATCGCCACCAACCCCTCGAACTCTCGCATGCTTATCGTCTTCAGCAACGTCGAGAACTACATGCCGGAAGTTGCGAAGCTCTACGGGGACTGGGCCAAGCTGCCATAGCAAGCGACCAGATGCGTGAAGGCGGCGGGACACCCTGTACTTCCGCCGCATCCCATAGGCGCTAGAGCGCTTCCATAAACCACTCCGCGCGCCAAGCCACCAAAGGCTTGGCGCGCTTTGCCATGGAGATTCACCAATGACAAAGCAAAAGCGCAAGCGTATCGCGATTGATCAGCCACCGCGGACAGCAGGAAAGGTCCTGTTCGGCTTGGGAGCGGTGTACTCCTCTCCGGGGGTCCTCAAACTTCTTGCGAAGCACGGCCGCATGACTGCCGAGCTTCTCGCGTTCCACCAAGGGGGAATGTGGGGCGAGGTGAGCGAGCAAGACGCACAGGCGAACGACCGTGCTGTCAAGCAAGGCGACCTCATCCGCTCGGTGATAGTGGTCGCAGGTGTGAAGATCTATGTGATCACTGAACGCGAGGGGGCGGACGGCGTGCGGCCTGCAACCACGCTGTTACTCGGAAGCGAGTAAAGCAATGGCAAACCAATGCGAGGAAAGGAGATGCCCACAGCCCGCGAGAGTGCTCATGTTGGACTTCGACGGCGTCCTGCATCCCGCTCAAGGTGCCAACGTTCCCGAGTTCCAGCGTACCGCCATGCTCGCGTCGGCCCTTGCCGGATCGGATTGCCGGATTGTGATCTCCTCGACCTGGCGCGACCACTATCCGGTAGACGTGCTGGCTCGACGTCTTGGCGATTCGCTCGGTGCCAGGGTGATCGGCGTCCTTGGGCCAGATGGCCGAGGCCCCTACGTGCGCTACCAGAACATCTTGCGCTGGCTCGCCGCGAACCCATGGTGCACCGACTGGCGGGCGCTGGACGATGCGGCAAGCGAGTTCCCTACTGGCTTATCTGAACTGATTTTGTGCGACGGGCGCGTGGGGCTCGATCACCCACAGGTCACTGCGCTGCGCCGCTGGCTTCGCGGCTAACCGTAGCGATCCACCTTCACCTTGCATCTCGGCCCGGTGAAACCGGCGTCGGATGCCTTCCTGCGCGCACCGCGGTGCGCCACGCCTTCAACTTCACGAGAGGAATCACATGCCAGACTTGGACGGCGGCTCGCCCCTGGACGCCGCAGAGATCTCCCGCCTGCGCGCAGCCGGCAAACCACTCTTCGCCATGGGTAGTCACTACGCCACGCCGGCGGTACTGCAGTTCCTCGTGGCGCGCGGGATCAGTCCCGCCAGTCTGGCCGAACGGCACTGTCGTGGCGACTATGGCGAGCTGGACGCCGAGGACATCGCTGCCAACGACCGGGCCATCATGTGCGGGGGCCGAATTCTTAGCGCGTACCTCATCCAAGGCCGCCGTGTGTATTGCATAACCGAAGCGGTCACGGATGACGGTCTTCGCACCGCTACGACCTTGCTCTTCGCATCGGAGTACTGAGCGATGGCAAACCTCGAAACTCGGTCGGTACAGATGCCGAGCAGCTTCTTCAAGAGCTCGAAGCGCGAGTACAAGGACTGGCGGTTCGCCATGGTCCGTGAGTTCGTCCAGAACTCCTACGACGCAGGCGCTGCCACCATCCGATTCACCATCGACAGTTCGGCGCAAGGCCACACGGTGCTCACGGTCGCCGACGATGGGACCGGAATGGACGAGGATACCTTGGTGAACGTGCTCCTCTGTCTCGGTGGCTCAAGGAAGCCTGACGGCGCGGTCGGAGGATTCGGCTATGCGAAGACCATTTTGCTGCTGGCGCACCACAGCTACAGCGTTTGCACGGTGGCCGCAGACGGCATGTGCCGCGTGGTGAAGGGTTCGGGCGGCACCTATACCTATACGGCTCATCCCGCTATCGACGAGAGCCGCGGTACCAGCGTGACGGTGGAGATCGACGATTCGCGTCCGCCTCAGGACTGGGCGGATACGGTGCGCCGGTACGCGAGCCTGTGCTGCATGGAGTACTTCACAGGGCGTGCGGTGCGGATCGTTCTCAGCGGCACGGAGCTGCCGCAGAACAACGCCACGGTTTACGGCTACGAGGTCGATTCCGATGCAGGCTACGTCTGGTACAACGAAGTAGGCGACGGCGACCCGAAGGTCTCGACCTTTGTGGTGCACGTGAAAGGCCTCCCGATGTTCATCGAGGAGGTCCACGGCTCCAGTAGCAAAGTCCAACTGTCTGGCGGCATCGAGCTGGCCGCTGGCTCGTTGGCCCTCACGTCCAATCGGGATGGCCTCACCTGGGAGCACCATCAGCGTTTCAAGGAATGCCTGACTGTGATTGTGCGTAGGCAGTCGTCCCTGAGGTATGGCGATGCGTTGAGCCTGCAAATGAACTTCAGCGAAGGGGACATCTACGCCGGACGGGTGGCTATCCCCATCGAAGACGCGGGCGGATGGACACCTGTGGCTAGGCAGGGGCAAGGGCTGCACGAGGCATTCGCCGGCCTCTTTGACCGCATCGACATCGGTCGCTACCCCGCGAACTTTCACGTGAAGGTGGACTCGCTTGCCCAGCGCAGGAAGGTCGGCAGCGAGGCATACGTGACCAAGTCGGCTCTGTCGGGCCAACTGGGAAAGCTTCGACTTTCGAAGTATGCGCACGCATGGAGGGCGGCGGTGCACACCGTTCTCATGTGCCAGCTCTGCCTCGACAGCGGCGTGGCGTTTTGGGATCCTGCCGGTCGGAGGATCGGCGAGACCGACTGGGGCGAGCTGACCAGCGAGGATCTGATTGGCCTGACACCGTACTTCCACGGCGTGCGTGTCGATACTGGGTTCTGCTTCATCGAGAAGGTGGAAGGCCTCTGCAGCAGGCCCACCGCCGGGCCGATTCAGATCCTGTGCAATCCGTGGTTGATCCCGGCGGAAGACAGCCTGTCCTTGCGCTACGCCTGGATGCTCGACCTGGCTATCCACGAGGTCAACCATCTCTGGGTGAGCGACCACAACGAGGAGTTCGCGGCGCGTCTCGATCTGCTGCGACAGTCGCTGCGCCGCTGGTTGCCGGAGGCGGGCAGCATCGCCACCGTTGCGGGCGCGGTCCACAACCGGTTCCGCAACACAAGCGAGTCCACAGGACCCACGGGCTAGGGTCCGGCGATGTAGTCGCTGCCAGCCGGATTCCCTTTCCACATCCGTAGTTCATCCCCGCGCGCCGTCCGGACCGTCGCGGGTACTTGCCGCGCCGCTCTTCTCGGCGGCGCTTCGCATTCCTGTTCCCCTTTTTCATTCCCACTTCATGAGGGCGCCGCCATGCCTATCTCGCGCTTCTGCAACGTTGCTGAACACCACTGTGATCCCCGCCGGTCCTGCCGGTCTGGAGTAGCCGCATGACTGCCAGATCAAAGTGCGGTACGCGCAGCCCTTTGCAATGCCGGGACCACTTGCTGCCCCAAGCCAGAAGCCCATTGCGTCAGGTAATGGCGCTGCTGCCCAGCGTGAAGCTCGATCCTTGCGGACGGATCGACGTGGCCGCATCGCCGCCGGAAGTCCACCGCGAGATCCGAGAGCAAGCGAAAGTCGCTGCCGCCGCGCTGAGCAACGGCATTTCCGCTGTTGGAATTCTCATCCCCTATGCCGCGCCCGAGTTTGAGGATCGCACGATTGGCGGGGACACGGTGGAGGCGCTGGGCTGGCTCTTGTCGGAGTTGGGCGTACTGGGGGCGATCCTGATAGAGATCGCTTTGGAGTGCAGTCAATGCCCGAGCCCGCGGCTGAACGATGGGGTGGAGCATGGCTAGTACGGGCATGACTAAGCCGACAGTTCAGAAGGGTCGGGCGGGCAGCAGTGCAGCCGTTGGCCGTCCAGCGAAAGGCACGGGCGATAACACGAACGGAAAGCACGCCAAACGAGTGAAGGTCTTCGTTGCAGCGGCCCAATCCGAGTCCACGAGGACAGGATACGCGGCCGACGTTCGGCACTTCAAGCGTTGCGGCGGGAAGATCCCGGCGACACCGGAAAAGGTCGCGGAATACCTGGCCCAGAACGAACACTTGGCCGTCGCAACCTTGCAGCGTCGCCTCGTCGCAATCCATCGGGCACACGTGGATGCTGGACACGACAGTCCAGTGCGCGATACCCTGGTTCGGCGCACCATGCAGGGCATTCGGAGAACCTTCGGCGTGGCCCAGCGCCGCGTCCGGGCACTGGTGCGCGACGACTTGCTGGAAGTGCTGCTGGCTGTGGCAAAGCAGCGCCCCATGAAGGCCGCCCGGGACAAAGCCCTGCTTCTGGTCGGATTCGCCGGGGCGTTTCGGCGCTCCGAACTGGTGGCGTTGGCTGTGGAGGACGTCAGCCCTCATTCACACGGGCTGGAGTTGCTGTTGCGGCGATCTAAGACCGATCAAGAGGGCATGGGACGCACAGTGTTCATTCCCATGGCGAAGGCGGCGGAACGCTGTCCTGTGATTGCCCTGAGGGCGTGGCTGGAAGCGGCGGGGATTGGCTCAGGGCCGTTGTTTCGGGCGGTCAATCGGCACGACCAGGTGTCCGCCAGGGGGATGACGGGCCAGTCGGTCGCGCTGATCGTGAAGTCCGCCGTTGCCGCGGCCAAAGGTGCAGACGCTGCGAGGGACGTAGCCGGGCACAGCCTTCGCGCCGGATTTGTGACGGAAGCGGCCATCACGGGCATGGCTACCGCAACGATCATGGGTCAGACCGGGCACAAGTCGCTGGAGATGGTGATGCGCTATGTGAGACCGGTCGAGAAGCGGCGGATTGCGAGCCTATTGTGAAGGGCAGATTCCCGATAGCTTCGCACAATACCTGCCGGCGGCGCTTTATCCAGCGATTCATCGCCTGCACGGCTTGGGTCATCCCAGAACCCCTGCAGGTCTCGACGAAATCGCGTCCAGCGGGACTCACGCTCGCCCCGATACGCCAGCGCATAGAACTCGCTTTCGACTGGCAAGACCGGTTCGTCGTAGCTGTCGATGCAGTTGATGTGGACGCGATCATGGCGAGCCAGGTGCTGCGCGTCACGTCCAGTCGAGCAGAGGGGCACCAACGTGGCCGCGATGCGGCTATCGAGGCCGTTCTGCACCACGGTCGGGAATTCCGGCGCGCCGCCGCCTCACTTCTACTTGTCGGTGTACGGCCCTACTCGTTGCGCCTCGCTGACTTGACAGCAGCTCGCCGAGTCGTACTCTCACAGTGCCCAGCGACTCACGTGTGCATCTATGCCGTGTATCCCGAGCCCAACCTGCGCGCAGATGAAATCGAAGTCATCCTGATCGCGTCCTGGACTGGCGCTACCGGCGCCTGCGTCGAGGAGGTGTCATGACACGTGCAGTACCCGAAGCTTCCGAAGCGACAGAGTTCTACCGCTACGCGCGAGAGAGGTATCCAAGGGCACTGTCTGACTACCCGTTTTCGTACATCGACCTTGGACCCGGGTGGAGGAAACCCGTGTTGCGGCTATTCCACAGCCTGGAGGAAGAAGCGTGTCGGGGAACGGAGTTTCGACTTCTACAAGTGAAGGAGAACTTGGGAACCTTGCGAGTCCGGTACAGGCCGCCGAGCAATTCTGTCGAAAAGTCCATCGCGGCCTGTCAGCAAATCTGCGCGTGCACATGCGAGTTTTGCGGCGCGGAAGGCTCCCGGATGGGAACCTTTCCACTCGATGCGAGCTACACAGTTTGTGACCCCTTACCAAACAGCTTGAGGGCAACGGCTTCAACGGATTCGACCTCCTTGAATGCTGCGCAGGGGACCGACCTGATGGAAGGTCTATCAGGGCGTATTCCATCGCTCCGTGGGGTTGTGCGACGGGCTGTTGGGAAGCCTTCGAGGTCTGGAAGTCGCCACCCAGGTCGCGCGCCGTACCAAAAGTACTTCTGGAACTGCAAGTGTTCATCGACAATCAACCACACGATGCAGCCGCTGGGTTGCGCACCGAGACTAACGTTGATGGGGAAGTCCTTCCGCTTGCCAGTTGATGCCTTGATCTGAACATGACGAGTCACACGACCCTTCGTAAGCACGATGTCATAACCAGCAGCATCCACCTCGGGTCTAAGCACCTCCACGTTGGAGTTTTGAGTCCAGAAAAGTCGCAGCAGCTCGCCGACAAACAGATGCTCAACGACCTTCTCGCGCCGAGTGGATTGGCGAAAGTGGCGTTCATCGGAAGGAGAGGAGGTTTTCGCGCCCATTCGCTGATGGTAGCAAGCCGCTTGAGATGCGCATGATCGCGGGGGGGGCTTTGCTGCCTGTGCACAATCCACATACAGTTGCGACTGGGAGACTTGATTGACACCACATCAGCGCGAAGCCGCCTATGCCGCGTCTAGAGGAGTAGGACTGGGGCAAGCAAGTCGGATCCATGCGCGCTTCGAGGCCGGCACCCTTCCGCGCAGACGGCTTGCTACGCCGGAGCATTGGCGTTCAATGAAGCTGGTTGTCCATCGCTCGCCAAATCAAATGCGGAGGCGGGGGAACCGACGAAGGCGAAGCGGAGCAAGCTGCTGGCGACTAGTAGCGACATGGCAGCAATCGCAACAGACTCAGTGGGTTAACAATTGGAATGAGGCCGGGGCTCCCGGCCTTTTTTTTTGGGCGGCCCCGGCGGATGCCTGGCGACATGCTGCTGGTCGGTCGAAGGCAGCCGCCGCACAGTGAAAGCCGATCCTGAAACAGTTCAGTTTTCGCTTGTTGACCAATCGCAGCGGCAAATCTGGGTGGAGAAACAGGCATTTTGCTTGCCGCAATGTAGCGTGCAGCACGCCGTTTCGCACCGCATGCACAGCGCCATCACACCTTCAAGCAGCACAAGAAAGCTAGCGTGGCCCTCCGTTCAAGTCGCCCGAGTCGCTGCGAGACCTTGAAAATTTTGTACTATTCTGCCATTTCCTGCTGAGCGTGCGGTCCGAACCTATGTCCACGAGCGTCAACGAGGAGCCGATCCTCACGATCAAGCAGGTAGCTGACTACCTGAAGGTGACCGAGCGGACGATCTACAGGCTGGCCGCGGCAAAGAAGATCCCCGGCTTCAAAGTTGGCGGAACATGGCGCTTCTCGCGCAGCGACCTTGAGAGCTGGATAAGGCTGCAAACCGGCGGCGATTCCGAACGGGCGGCGACGCGGGCAACGAAGAAGAGGGGGCAGTGGTAATGCTTGGACTGACACTACGTGAGGAATTCCGGGGCAAGCGCCTCAAGGGCACGGCCATCGAGCTGTCCAACGATCAGCAAACGGGCGCGACCCAGATCGCAGCCAAGCATTTTCTGGAGATTACTTATCCCACGCACGACTTACTGAAAGGCATCGAGGCCGTCGGCCCCAGCCAGGGTCGCCCCGTGGTCGTGATCGGCGAACGCGGCCTTGGCAAGTCGCACTTGATGGCCGCGCTCTACCACGCGGTGACCGACCCGTCCTCGACCAGCTCGTGGCTCAATGCATGGGCTACCACGCTCGCCGACGCCAGCATCGGCAAGATTGCACTGCGCGACGGGATGCATGTCATCGGCGAAAGCCTGCATCGCCACCGCTACAAATTCCTATGGGATGTGCTGTTCGAGAACCATCCGCATGGCACCTTCATCAAGGGCAAGTGGGACGGCCAAGGGGCGTCCAAGACGGAGATCCCGTCTGACAAGCTCATGATCGAACTGTTGGAGAACAAACCGACGATGCTGCTGCTGGACGAGTTCCAGACGTGGTACGACGGCCTCACGAACACCAAGCAGTACCCGTGGAAGAACTGGGCGTTCAACTTTATCCAGATTCTTTCGGAGATCGCCAAAGAGCGCCCCGACCTGCTGGTGCTGGTGATCTCGGTGCGCAATGGCGGCAGCGACGCCTACCAGCAGGTGCATCGCGTTAACCCGGTCGCCATCGACTTCAAGGCGGGCGGCAGCGCCGAGCGCATCCAGCTGGATCGGCGACGGATGCTGTTGCACCGCCTGTTCGACAACCGCCTGCAGATCGCCAGCGGCACCATCGAATCGCTGGTCGCGCAGCATGTCGTCGAGTCCTTCCGCCTGCTCGACGTGCCATCTGCCGAACAGGAACGCAAGCGACGGGAGTTCACCGAATCGTGGCCCTACGCGCCGCACCTGCTGCGCCTGCTCGAAGAACAAGTACTTATCGCCACTGACGCGCAGGAAACGCGCGATCTGATCCGCATCCTCGCCAACCTCTACAAGAGCCGTGGCGAGGCCGTGCCCGTGCTCACTGCCGCCGACTTCCGGCTTGACGACGACACCTCGGGCATCGGCGCGCTGTTAGAAGCCGTCGCCAACCAGCACCACCGCACGCTGCGCGAGAAGGCGCAGCAGAACATCATTTCGGTGCAGGAAGCGCGGCACGACCACGCCAGCGTCGCACCACACCTGCAGGAAATCATTGGCGCGCTGTGGCTGCGCTCGATTGCCGTCGGCAACCTCGCCGGAGCCGAACCCGCCACGCTGCAACTGGACATCACCCGTGGCACGCCGGTGGACGACAACGCCTTCCAGGTCGAGTTGGCGACCATCGTCGAGAACAGCTTCAACATCCATCAGGAAGGCACCAAGCTGTTGTTTCGCGAGGAGGAGAACCCGCGCGCGAAGCTTATGGCCTACGCGCGAAACGACAAGCTGTTCGCCGATGGTTCCGATCAAGCGCAGCTCGCGAAGCAAGTGCGCTACGTCATCGGAGGCAACGATGAGGTTGCTAAGAGTTTCCGTATCATCGCCCTGCCGAAGTCGTGGGTCAGCGACCCCTGGACAGGGGTCGATGAAGCCGAACAGCCCGACAAGTGGGACGACCGTCTGCCAATCCTCTTGTTGCCCGAAGAGGCCGACAAGCTTGACGCCACGCTGGGCCGCTGGCTCAAAGACCATTTGCAGAAACGCCGCAACACCGTGCGCTTCCTCCTGCCACGCGCGGGCAGTACCAACTCCTTCATGGATCGTGACCTGCTCATCCTCGCCCGCGCCGAGATGAAGGCGCAAGAGTGGAGCAGCCAGAATACCGAATACAAGAAGCTGCACAAGGAATTCGAGAACAGCCTGCGCGACAACTTGAAAAAGCGTTTCGACCGCTTCGCCGTGCTGCAACGCTGGAATTTCACCGACCCCGCGCAGTGCAAGTTCAGCGTCGAGCGTCTTGACAAGCAAGGCTCGCAGATTCCTGCGGCCATCGAAGAGGCGCTGATCGGCGATCTCTTCGTGCCCGAGGATTTCGAGGAACTGGTGCTCGAATACGCCACAAACAACGAATCGGTCGGCAAGTTGCTGCGCGAACTTCAAGAGCCACGCCCGGCCGGGCAGGACTGCATCCCATGGCTGGGCGAAACGGCGATGAAGGAACGCCTCCTGCGCCTGTGCGCCAAGGGCAAGGTCGCCATCAACGTGCGCGGCATGGAGTACCTGCAAACGAACCCGGGCGAAGACGAGGACACCGCGTGGCGGCGTCTGCGTCCCAAGCTCTCGCTCACGGGCCGCCACCTCGACGACGTGTTTGTGATGCTGCCCTCGGCCGTCCCCGCGACCGGAGGCTCGACGCCGCCCACGCCGCCGCCGGGCGGTGTTCCGCCAAGTGGTGGCGCTGCGCCCACGCCGGGCATGTCCGAACCCTCACCGGGCGGCTCGCCCGCTCCGACGCCGGGCCCTACGGCTGGCGGCATCTTTGGCGGCGACGGCGGCACCACCAAGCCGCGCACGGCGCTGTCGAACCCAGCCACGTCGCCGCTCAATCTGATCGGCAAGATCGAGGGCTGGGGCATCGGCCCGGCCACCAAGGTCTCGGAAGTGTCCATACGGGTGTCTGCTGCCAACGGCGCGCAGCTCAAGGAACTGCTCAAGAAGCTGCCCGAAGGCATGAGCTTCGAGCTGAACCTTGAGAAGGAGGACGATTGATGGCACTGACCGCCAGCGCCTTGCAGGCCCTGACCCAAGGCTCAGATGCCGATGCTTGGCGCGTCATCGTCGATCAGGCTGTCGAGATCGTTAGGAAGCCGCTGGCCGCGGGCAACGCGCCCAGCGAGGTCGTCCGGCGCGACCGCGAGATCGGCACACTGGATCTGTTCCTCTCCTCCAGCGGCTGGGACTTGTGGCCAGCCTTCGGCGACAGCGTGGAGCGCACCTCGGATCGCCTGACACGCTGGTGGGCCGAGCCCTTCAGCGCCAAGGCGGTGCTGATCCTCGACGGCCTTTCGCTGCGCGAACTGCCGTGGTTGCTGCAGGGCGCTGAGGAGCGCGGCTTCGCCACGCACGAGGTCGTTGCCTGCGCCTCCGAGCTGCCCGGCGAAACCGATGAATTCGCCCGCGCGCTCGGCTTCGCCAGTCGCAGCAAGCTCCAGAACAACGGTGGCGGCCTCGCGCACAAGCTTCAAGCCGCGAACACCGAAACCGTGGACTTGCCATGGAAGGACTGCGAAGCTCTGATCGGCAGCGCACCGAACCAGATCTTCTGGCACCACTGGCCCGACGCCAAGCTGCACGACGGCTCCGGTGCAGGCCAGGGGCTGGAGCCGCTGACCAAAGACGTGGCCGAGCAGTTGTCCAGTGATGACTTCTGGGCCTTCGTGGAGCGCCTCGCCACCGGACGACGGCTGGTCATCACCTCCGATCACGGCTACGCGGCCACCGGCTACTTCCCCGATGCCGATGGCGAGGTCGGACAGTTCCTTAAACAGACGTTCGGAAGCTCGCGCAGCAAGACAGGAACCGCAGGCACCGGCCCCTTCGTGCCGCCCGTGGCATTGCAGATCAACAGTCCTCACGGCGCGCACCTGTTGGCTCTTGGCCGCAGAAAGTGGCGCAGCCAGGGCGGCTACCCGACGCTCACTCATGGAGGCTTGTCGCTGCTGGAAGTGCTGTCACCGTTCGTTGAGCTCACAAAATAAGGACATGCAGTGGCGACCAAGAAAGAACAAATAGCTCAAGAAGTGGCGAGAGCAGTTGGAGCTGGAAAGCCAGCTAAGATGAAATCTGTTGATTTTGGCGACCCTTCCCGAAAGAAGACTTGTCTCGAGGTTGACTTTCCAATCCTGCCGGTGAATTCAATTGCAGCGTTGGAGGCAACAACTGGAGCAACGAAGAAGCCGATCTATCAACTCAGTAAGTGGTGGGCTAGGCGACAGCCAAGTGTTTTCCGCACCATCCTGCTCGCAGCCGCGGCCAGCGCGCCGGACGACGCAGCCCAGGCGGCGCGGCTCGTCTGGGACAACTACTACGCCAATCACCAACAGAACGGCGCTTTCCAGAAGCTGAAGGTCGCTGACATCTTCATGGGCGGCGGTACCACGTTGATCGAGGGTTCTCGGCTCGGCATGAGCGTAGTCGGGAACGACCTGAACCCGGTTGCTTGGTTCGTGGTGAAGCAGGAGCTCGCCGATGTGGACCTCAACCACGTGAAGGGCTTGCTCGCGGACATCGAGGCAGAGGTCAAGCCGCAGCTAATGCCGTACTTCTTTTGTGACGGACCAAGCGGCGAAAAAGGTACATGGACTCACAAGCCCAGCAATCGCGTGATGCCAGACGACTTTGATCCCTTAGCAATACCGCTTGAAGAGCGACAGGAGTACGCCTATTCAGGTCCGGAGATCATTTACTCATTCTGGTCTAAACACGGTCCGTGTCAGGTCACCGGTTGTGGGCACCGAACGCCCATCATGCCAGACCCAGTTGTTGCGACCAAGACACTCCAGGTGAGGTATTGGGATCACGTTTGCGCCGCGTGCAGCACCGAGTTTCACGTGGAAGAGAAAGCCGCTCGTATAGCGCCGAGCGTCCCCCTATTTGTGGCGTCCGAGGAGCATCCACACTCCGTTCTTGACAAGCGACGCGGGGCGATCTGTCCGCATTGCGGACACTCAGCACTGGTGCCCTTCGGTAAGGGCGAGAAGAAGAAGATCGAGCTGGCTCTACTCGTGCACCCGCAGTGGCTGGCGGGAAGCCGCGATCATGATGCAGATGGGAATGCCTTTGGTGGATCCGCCCAAGATGGACCGGAAGCAACCGCACGCTGGAATTTGGCCCGCACCTCAAAACTTCGCCTTCTAGAAGTCCGCGGGACAGACACGCACGTTGTAGCCGACAAACTCACGGGTGAGCTGAAGAATGTTAGGCAGCTTCCAACTCAGGTCACATGCCCAGAAACTGGCATTACCTTCTTCACAGATGTACGTGGCGGTACAGCGGCGCTGAAGGACAAAAGGAATAAATCGACCGGCGACTTAGAGCGCGATCCCGCTGGCATCCCTTTGAAAGTCGTGGAAAAGTCAAGCTTCGCCTGCGGCGCCGACGGCGCAAAGAATGATGTGCTCGAAGCCACCAAAGCTACGGGAAAGACAGGGGCAATCGCTTCATACGCAATCCATGGCTACTCTGCCAGCGCGGACTCGGCGGGCGATCCATACAACGGACGTTTTTTCGCTCCAATGTCTGAGGAGCTCGCGCGCCAGTACAACGCTGCGGTCAAGGAATGGGATAGCCGGAAAGATTCAGATCTGGCAGCTTACTGGCCTCGATCTAAGCTATCCCCGGGCTGGAAAACCCATGGCTGGGGCATACCCGATCATGGTTTTACGCACTACTGGACGATGTTCAATCCGCGGCAACTTCTGGTACATGCATCGTTGCTCAAAGCTATCGCCACTGTGGGCGATCATGAATGGAAGTATCGTGAGTTTGTCCTGGCCGCTTATCAGCAGTACCTGCGAAATCAGTGTTCTTTTTCAATCTGGGATTTTGGTGCAGACCAGTTAAGTCCTGCGCTGTCGAACAACAACTTTCATACGAAAAATAACACCGTCGAGAACAATGTGTTCGGCCCAATTGGGCGAGGCAACTGGCACGGATGTATCGAAGGTCTTGAAGACACTTTGAGGTGGCATGACACGCCGTGGGATAACGCGAGCAACAGTTGGGTAGCGCACGAGTTCTCTGATTTGAAAGGCAAGCTGGGAGGGAAGACGACAAAGATCTATCCAGGCGACCGAGTCCGAAGAGGAGACGTGTCTATCTCCTGTGAGTCCTCAACTAATTTGCCAGAAGAATGGACGGGCCAGTTCGATTTGGTCGTTACGGATCCGCCCTTTGGCGGAATTCTTCAATATGCCGAGTTGTCCGATTTCTTCTACGTTTGGCTGCGCCTCGTTCTCAAAGACAAGTACTCCCACTTTGATGCCGAGTACACGCCGAAAGCAGTAGAAGTAGTGTCGAACCCCTTCCGGGAAGGCGACGATTCCGACGGGTTTTATCAGAGGTTGCTAACTCAATGCTGGCGAGAGGCTCATCGCATTCTGAAGCCAGGGGGATTGCTCACCTTTACGTTCCATCACAGTGAAGACGAGCCCTGGATTTCGGTTCTGGAGTCGCTGTTTGATGCCGGCTTCTATCTTGAAGCCGCATATCCGGTTCGCTCGGACGAAACTAAGGGAGAAACTGCTGCTTTTGGGTCACAGAAGGTGGAGTACGACATCATCCACGTCTGCCGGAAGCGCACCGAAGAGCCCAAGCCGGTGAGCTGGGGCCGGATGCGCCGCGAGGTGATGGCCGATGTACGCCAGCTGCAGGCGATGTTGGAGAACCATGCCAAGGAAGGATTGCCCGCCGCCGACCTCCAGGTGATTCGGCGCGGCAAGGCGCTGGAATACTTCTCGCGCCACTACGGCAAGGTGTATGTGGACGAAGGCCGCACCATCTCTGTGCGCGACGCGTTGGTGGGTATCAACCAGCTTATTGACGAAGACGCCGACAACGGCAAGGAAGCGCCGCCGGTCAACGCCGAGCCGATCACGCGCCAGTTTCTGCGTACCTTCGGTAACGCGCCTGAGCTGAAGCGTGACCAGTTGCAGAAGTTTCTCAGAGGCTCGATCACCACGCCGGTCGAATTCGTGCAGCGCGGCTGGTGCGCGGAGAAGAACAAGGTGTTCACCCGCACCGGCGCGCTGGAGTTCGCACGCGAGTGGTCGGGCAAGCATCGCCGCAAGCTGACCTCCGATCTGGATCAGGCGCTGGTGCTGATTGGCGCGTGCTTCGACGGCAGCGGCATCAACGCCTCGGACACGCTGAAGAACGAGAACTTCAAGCCGCACGTCGCGCTGAAGCCGCTGCTGGAATGGCTGCACCGTAACGGCCCGGATCAGACCACCCGCAACGCGGCCTCGCGCGCGGTGTCCATCCACAACGCTTGGCACGCCAGCCAGGCACCCCAGGCCGCGCAGGTATCCTTGTTCGATGACGATGGGGAGTACGAGCAATGAGACAACTGCGCGACACGGTGTGGCAGCGGCGCGGCACCAGTTGGGTGTGGGATGAGGAAGCCCGCAACCAGATTTGCTCGGCCAGCGAGGTGTGGAGCTTGCGCCAGTTTCTGCGCGCCAGCAAAACCCCGGGCAGTTGGCCGGACGACCTGCCGAGCAATGGAGGGAAGACGCTGGTGGTGGCCGGGCTGGACGGCAGCCTCGATCTGCTGACGCCTACGGATGCCGAAGCGTGGCTGGGCGATGCGATCAAGCCCGCCATCCTGTCGTTTCAAGATGAGTGGGGAAGCGATGGCGCACTGGTCTTCTGGCTGCCCGGCGGCCACAACCGCCTCAGGGCGAATACGGCGACCGATGAGGTGGGTTGGCTGTGCCACTCGCCCCACGGGCATCAGATCGATCTCGGCCGCATCTTGTGGGGCCAAGCCAACGACTACCCGCAAGAGATTCTGCTGAGCGACGGCGGCAGGCCCGCTGGCTTGTTCCACCTACGGATTACTTGAGGTCGGCTGAGTGACGGCTGAGATTCAGTTCCAACCTGGCGAGCGCATCACCCACCACGAGCACGGCCAGGGTGTCGTCCTCGACTCGGCGCGTGACGGCTATTTGCGCGCGTTCTTCGGCGTCGGCGAACGCCGGGTGCCGGTGGCGTCGCTGCGGCGCGAACTCACTCGCACCGAGCGCATCCTGCGCGCCGTAGATGGCGGCGCGGAGCGGTCCCGCAAGGCATGGCTGTCCTATGAGGCGCACGCGCTGCCGGTGATGGAAAGCGCCTCGGCGCTGACCTCGGCCAAGATCGACCTGCTGCCGCATCAGGTAGTGCTGACGCACCGCATCGCCACCGCCTCACCCCGGCGCTACTTGATCGCCGACGAGGTGGGGTTGGGCAAGACCATCGAAACCGCGCTGATCCTGCGCGAGCTGGCCAGCCGGGGTGAATTGACCCGCGCGCTGATGGTGGTGCCTGCGGGCCTCGTGAACAACTGGCACCGCGAGCTGAACGAGGTATTTAACCTCGACTTCGAGGTGTTCGGCTCCGAAGGCGACATCACCGACCGCAAGACCAATGCCTTCGCCAAGCATGACCGGCTGATCGCCAGCATCGACACGCTGAAGCGCCCGGCGCGCATCAAGCGCCTGCTGGATGCGCCACGCTGGGATCTGGTGGTGTTCGACGAAGCGCATCACCTCACAGCCTACAAGACCGGCGGCAAGGTGCGCAAGACCGAGAACTACAAGCTGGCCGAGGCGCTGAAGGATCACTCGCGCGACCTTGTGCTGCTGTCGGCCACGCCGCACCAGGGCAATCACTTCCAGTTCTGGATGCTGGCGCAACTGCTGAACCCGACGCTGTTCCGCAGCCCTGAGGAGATGTTGGTGGAGCGGCACCGCCTCAACACGGTGATGTTCCGCCGTACCAAGGCGGACGCTTGCCAGCCCGATGGCTCGCCACTGTTCGCGCGGCGCTGGGTTCACACCGAATCCTTCGTGATGAACCAAGCGGAGCGGCTGTTTTACGAGAAGCTGCGCGAGTATCTGGAGGACGGCTTCGATCTCGCGCGCCGTCAAGGCAACCAGGGGCGCGCGCTAGGCTTCCTGATGGCGATCTTCCAGAAGATCGCGGCATCAAGCTTCGCGGCCGTCCGCCGCACGCTCAAGCGCCGCCTGCTGATGCTGACGCTGCACGAGGCGCTTCTGCGCGACAAGGAGCTGGACATCGAGGGCCGCGAGCGCCTGACCGAAGAAGCGCGCGAGCTGATCCACGAGGAGTTCGGCCTGTCGCGCGACAGCGTCGGGCGCAGCGCGGTGGACCGCGTGCTGGCTGATCTGAAGTACCGGCTGGTCAAGAAGCTGGACGAAGAGGCACTGGAGATGGCCTCTGACCCTTACGGCAGTGAATATTCAGCCACACACGCGGAAGAAGCCGCGTCGGCGGTCGTGGATCTGCATCTGCCGGAGGAGCGTCTGCGCATCGGCGACCTGCTGCGGGTGTTCCCGGCAGAGCGCGAAACCAAGATGCAAAAGCTGCTTGACGGATTAGGCACGCTGTGGGGGCAGAACCCCAATGAGAAGATCGTGATCTTCGCCACCTACCTCGGCACGGTGGACATGATCGCTCGCGAGATCGAGCAAACGTTCCCCGGTCAGGGCGTCGCCGTGCTACGCGGGGGCGACCACGGTGCGAAGGTGGCGGCAGAGCGGCGCTTTCGCCTGAAAGACGGCCCGCGCGTGCTGGTCTGCACAGCGGCCGGACGAGAAGGTATCAACCTGCAGTTCGCGCGCGTCTTGTTCAACTTCGACCTGCCGTGGAATCCGATGGACATGGAGCAGCGCATCGGGCGAATCCATCGCTATGGACAGAGCCACACCGCGCAGGTCTACAACCTTGTGCTGTCGGACACCATAGAAGGCCGCATTTTTCTGCTGCTCGACGAGA
This sequence comes from Caenimonas sedimenti, assembly GCF_007833165.1. Lineage (GTDB taxonomy): Bacteria > Pseudomonadota > Gammaproteobacteria > Burkholderiales > Burkholderiaceae_C > Ramlibacter > Ramlibacter sedimenti. The sequence goes on from NZ_VOBQ01000016.1 coordinate 141,052, forward strand.
AGCTGACGGAGATCGCGCGCACGGTCGGCAAGGTGGATGACCAGGGCAACGTGGCGGAAGACCTGCGCGCACAAATTCTTGGGCAGTTGTCGGAACGATTGAACTACGACCGGCTGTATCAGGAGGCGCTGTCCGACCCGGAGCTGAAACGCACGCAGGTGGAGCTGGAGGCGGCGCTGTCGAACTCTCGCGAAGCGCGGCAGGTGGTGTTCGACCTGTTTCAAGACCTTGACGGCTTCAGCCTTGACGACTACAAGCCCTTCTCGGACGTGTCGTCCAGCTTGGATCGGCTTGTGCGCTTCCTCTCCGCGGCGGTAGCGGATCGCCAACAGAAGCTAGTCAAGGTGGACGACGCAACCTACGACCTCGTCACCGCCGAAGGCACACGCCACGCCCGGTTCACTCTAAGCCGTGAAGCTGCGACCAACCAGGACGATCTGCAACTGATGGGCTTGGATCATCCGCTGGTTCAGGACGAACTGGGCCGCTGGCGCAGCGTGCCGCCCGAGGAAGTCGGCATCGCCGTGTCCGGCAACGTAGACGAACCGGTGCTCCTTTCGCTGTGGATGGTTGAGGCATCCGCGGGCCAAGGCGAGCGCCGCGTGGTGCTCCAGCCCATTGCCATCAAGCAGGATGGAACGAGGGTCCCGGCAGTCGAACGGCATTGCGAACAGTATCTGCAAGCACCGACGACTTCACCGACATTCTCACCGGAGCAACGACTGGAACTTTTCACACGCGCCGTCGAGCCTACGCTGCAGCGAGAACTCAAACACAAGGGTGCTGCGACCGGAGATGGCAGCTACTCGGCGGAATTGATTGGCTACGTAGAGGTTGTTGGTCCGAGTGTGTAGTGCCCGCCGCTTGTTCTGTCGAGAAGGCCAGAACCGGGCCCGTAGTTGTTAAGGCATTTCACCTTGGAACGGAGGAAGCCCAAAATAGTCCAGCCCCTTGCCTGACGCTTCAAGGTAGTCCTCGTAAAACCTCGTGGACGCAGGGTACGCCGACGAGGCGAATCCTGGTCCTCCTTAGGCCAGGATGACCACGACGCATACGGCACCGGCCACGAAAGGCAGCGGCGCCCCGGCCGGCAATGACGATGCTGCGTCCATCCGGTCACACGACGGCATGGCGCGAGGGAGGGCTCGGTGGCCTGGCCCATGGGCTAGCCTCGCTGCAGACGGAAGTCAAAGTGCGCACCCGCGATCTCGCCCAGGTTGCGTATGCCGTCTTGACTGGCCTGGCTGGCGACGCAGTGCCATCGAGCGGCCAGGGCCATGGTGTCGGCGTCCAGGTCTACCGGCGCACTGTCATTAGCGGACCTCCATGCCATCAGCGATTCGGCGACCGCCTCAGGCCCACCGAGCGCGCGTTCCAGCGATTCGGCGCAACGCTTCTCCGCTTCGATGCGCCGCACTGCCGGAAGCTCGACGGTATCGATAACGAGGGCAACGGTGTAAGGGTGTTCCATGCATTTCTCCAGCGCCCATATCGGCACTGTAAAAGCGTACAGTACACTCTCCCTCCCGGCACGGAATTTACCTTTCCGCGGGGTGCGCAGGTGGTAGCCAGACTGTTGATGTGCCGTTGATGCGCCCCCTGCCCACCAGAAGTTTCATGAACTTTCGACGGATCGCTACAGGGGCGCGGGCTCCATGCGGGCCACCGTCGCCTCGTCAGGATGATTCGTGACTTTGAACCGCGGCAGTCGATATGGCAGGCGCTCCAAAAGATGTCCTGCCTCTCGCTCAAACGCCTGCCACTTGACGGCGCGTGGATCGCCCTTCTTCTTGCTTGGGTCAATGAGCATCACAACGTCGGCGCGAGGAAGCCATGTGTCTACCCCCACGCTCAAGGTGCAGAAGCTCACGAGCTGACCATCCTCCTTCTGCATCAAGGAATGGGAGGCGACAAAGACGTCGATCCCTTTCGCTTGGGTGAAGTGGTCCAGCGCCGCCTTCTGTTCGTTGTAGTCACTTGCCACTTGCTGCTTCTGAAGGCTTCGCAATTGTTGCGCCGCGTCCCCGATGGTCGGGATCCACGGGGACCACTGTCCATCGATTAGCCTCAGCATCTCGGCGCTCAACGGACGGCTCTCGTTGTGCAGGAAGTGCTGCGCTATGCGAATCATCCCCACTAGCGCCTGGTCACTCCGGTCACTGGCAACCAGCAGGCAACTTCGATTGGGCGCCATCACCACCGGATTGCCGGTGATCGCCAACTGGTGGATGTGCTCATGCAGCAGCACCCGGGCCGCGTCGTAGTAGTCCCCATAGTTCGACTGGTACAACCCCGGAACCACCTCCTGAAACGCAGGCGGTGCCTTCTGCCGAAGGTTGTCGATGGCGACCACGCGAGCCTCCTCCAGTGTGACGCCCCACTTCTTGAACTCGGCGTCGGAGACGGATGCGATCCCATGTTCCGTGTCGTACACCACGGCAATCCCAAGCTCGTCGGAGAACGGTTGGCATCCCTCAAGCGGAAGATCGCCGCCTTCGATGCCGGAAGAGATCCGCGCAATCTCCAGCCCGCCAAGATGGCGCAGGGCTGGTAGCAAGTTCGGCCTTGCCGTAGCGAAGTCGTTGGGGAATTCGGTAGGCAGAACGCCCTGCGCGAAGACATGCAGCAACTTCTCGCGCTCACCGCCGTTTGCCCTGACATAGTCCGTATAGAAGTTGGCGAGGGAGATCACCCCGTTGTCGATGCGGATAACGTTCTGTTCGGCGTCGTAGTGGAACTGCATGCCTGGTCGAAGTTGATGCATCCTCCCAATCAGCTCCGCGGCCGCTGCGGCTGGCGTCGGCTTTCTTGAGAACAACTTCTTCAGAAAGGACATGCTTCGCCTCCGTCCGGGAAATGTAATGCGAAGGATTCTATTGGCTTGGCGGCGTGCCAAGCTTCACCAATTCGGAGGACGCCGTCGGCGCGCTGACCGCGCTGTTGCCCGAAGCGCCGGCTCCGGCGTGATGCCCACCGGCAGCCAGCCAGTCAGACAAAGCCAGGTAGGCGACCTCGATGCCGACCATGCTGGAAGGGCGGCGGCGCAGACGGCGCGTGCAAGAACGCATCTCGTGACGGAGGCGGTCGAACTCGCACGCCCAATGTTCGGACGTGGCAGGGGTGGAGGGTGCGGTGTTCATGGCTGCATCGTGCCGGCCTTGCTGTAGGCGGGCGATGACGCAGTGCGCGGCTTTTCTGTGCGCTATTTGCCCTGGATCGAGACGGAGATGCCGCTAGCAAGAACGCGCTCGATGTCACGACATGACGGCAGCGGTCAGGCCACGCTTCCCGCCAGCCGTCCCTATGGTCTAGACCAGTTCCGCAAGCCGCTTCGTCGCTTCCCGCTTGCCCATCCTCCGGAGCGCAGCGATAGCGGGTAAGTACGACCGGCGAGGCTTTGCTTTGCCAGACTCCCACTTGTAGACGGATAGCTGCGATGCGCCAATGAGCTTGCCAACGTCTGAGGCAGAAAGCCCTAGGCGCTTGCGATGCTGGGCGAAGCCTGCTGCGCGGAAGCGAAGGCCTTCGTCGTCCTGGGGCCCTTGTAGGGATGTCCGCGGAGCCTTTGGCTCCACACGCCTAACCTGCTTCTCCAACGCAGCAACCTTCCGCTTTAAGGTGGCGATCTCGTGTCGGTAGGTCGCGACAGCCTTCTTAAGGCTCGCTGTCTCTGACTTGAGTTCCTTGCGGGCGAGGCGCGTGATTTCGTCCTTTAGGACAGATGCGATATTGGGCATAGGCCGATTCTGCCTGAGTGGCCTACTCTTTCTGGCAGCTATCGCCGACAGCCGTGATGGGCGAGTTGGAATCTCCTTGCGACGCAGCTTCGTGCAGTCCAAACGCTGGCTGCAAAGCGCAGCGTGATCGAGTTGCCATCCGCATTGCCAGCGTGAGCAGCGTGCGGCATGATCCAATTCATGGCTCACACGCTATTGCTGTTGGACTACGAAAACGTTCCCAAAGTGGACTTGTCCGTTCTGGACGAGGGATTCAGGGCGGTGATTTTCGTAGGCAGGAATCAAGAGCCTCCGAGGGCATCTAAAAGCAAGCAGAACGCCCACCGTTTTGCACGTGTCGATTTTCAGAAGATTGATGGAATGGGCAAGAATGCCCTGGACTTCCACATCGCCTTTCATCTCGGGCGTCTATTTGAGACGTCACCCGAGACTGAGTGCATAGTGATCGCAAAAGACAAGGGCTACGATCCTTTGCTTGCGCACCTGAACAAAAATGGGATGAAGTGCCGCCGCGTCGCAAGCTGGGACGATCTTGTGGCAGCGCGAACCGGCTCGGACTCGACGCCAAAGGTGGATGGGTCATCCGCGCAAGTCGGAGCGGCAATAGAGGTACCTATCGCGGAGCTGACTGTCTGCTCAAGGTGCAAGAAGGCGAGCACTATCGAGCATCATGGCGGCCGCTGGTGTACCAATTGCGGGCGCTTCGCTGCACCTCCGGACCCTGCGCTCCTTCCGTCGGCAAAGATGAAGCAAGGAAGTGGCAGTCTGGCGTGGGGTCGTACAACTGCGCGGGTGACTCCAGAATCAGAACGCGAATTGCCGGAGTGCGGGTGGTGCAACCGCCGGAGCGACATGACAGGTGGCATCTTCGATGATGGTGAATGGATGTGCGGGCACTGCGTCGCGCGCTATGCCACGTAGGACCGATCGAATGGGGTTCATCCACTGGCATCCGACTACCCTCCTGAGACAATGAAAATCCACTACTACGTCCCCGACGGTATCAAGAAGGCTCAAGTACGTGACGGCGCTGATTTACGCGAAACAACGCCACTCAGCGTCGCTCCACTGACCGCCGCCCGCGTACAGGCCGCGGCATGCGATTCAGGCTACGGCAGTGCACTCTCGTTGTACGGTGCATCGAGTCCAGACTATCAAGACTTGCAGAGGCATCTACGCGCGCGCGCACGAATGGTTCTGACCACACTGCGTCGCATACCGCCAGATGACTATGCCCGCGCGGGCTTCTCCGACGTGTTGGATGGAACCGAACTCGGTGATCTAGGCTTTCTGCTAGGCGGAATCTGTGCACGATTGGCGGCTGAGGCTTGGATATCAAAGTTTCACAAAGGATGGGATCTCAAGCATTTCTGGCATCGAAGTGTGTATGCGGCGCGAGCCACTGCCAATGCCCGCACAGTAGACTTTTCTGGAGGCACCCTTGCTACCAAGAACGCGGACTATCTTCTTGTCCGCAAGTCCAAGAACAGCAGCGCCCTTCGTTGGCACGCGGTTGAAGCGAAAGGCACCCATGGGAATGAGGATTGGGGTGATTTGAACCGCGGAATCGAACAAGCCAACGAACTTGCAATGGTTGTCGATGAAACGCGTGTTCATGCCCTCGGCGACTACCTGGTGGCGCAGGCCCATTTCGGGTCAACTTCGTCTGGCGTCCGACCGTTGAGGCTTCTAACAGGATCGCTGATCGACCCGCCCCCTTCCCCCAGGGGGAAGAGATCACAAATTTATATCGTACCTGCACTAGCAGAGCTGCGCTCCTTCATCATGTCGGCGGACCAGTTCCGGCTACTGGCCAGAAGCTCCGGGGTCGAGGTGCCGGGCGGTGCCATTTCCTCAACCAATTCAGTGTTTGCTCGTCTTGAAGGTGGCGAAAGAACGCGCCTCGTTGTGGCAACCGTGGTCCTCGCTTTGAGAAATCAAGCGCAAGAGTTGCTCGCTGCAATCGAGGCTGTTCTCGACGCAGCGAGGCTCCTCGAGCAAAGAGCAGAAGGTCGGATTGATGGCCACTTTTGGGCGGCTACCCGATCAGTCTTGCTCGCTGGTCCTCTTTCGGAAGCCAATCGAACGATCGGAGTGCAACTGATTGACACAGTAAGCCGAAGAACGCCGCTCCAAGACAATGACCTTAGAAGGCCACTCTGGATGAAGGCCGCCAGATTGCTAGTCGCGGCGTCTATACCAAATACTGGGTCAGCGCGAGAGCTGACTTCGAGGCTGCGGAACGGATGTGAAGTGATCCGAGAGATGTCCCGCTCCGAAGGTTGGTTCAGCACATCCAATGGGGCTCTCGCCTTTTCTGGCGACTGAGGTTTTCCACCGACTCGGGTCGGCGGCGTTTCCCGTTTGCGCACCACTCGACCTAATGCTGACTAGCGACAACAATCAGTTTTCGACACTGAATGCGATCTGTGGCGTGCTTCGACGGCACCGAAATGAGGCCGCGTAGCTGCTCCGATGAGCCGATGATCTTGCGCAGGGAGGTAAACCTTCGTTGCGCTGAAGAGGCGCACGCAATATCATTGATGAGCAGAGCTGGGATCGTGGCCAGGCGAATCTAGCAGCAAGAGAAGTTTCCTTGGCAACGTTGCGGAGTATGCATGGCGCCTGAATCACCGACCGCTGAGACGAACGCTTCTAGTGCTCCCGTAGCTAGTGACGAGCTCCCTCCGGCAACTTTTTTTGATGCTGGCGCTGCCGCCTGGAGGCAACTCGCGCCCAAGTTATCCGTTGAGGGTGCTGCGCCTGAGGAGACGCGGCGTGCGAGAGAAGGCCTGCAGGCCTCCTTGCTCTCTTCCCTTCAAATGCAGCATGTCATGGTGCTTGCCGGAAGTGGAACGTCACTGGGTCCGGTGACTAGAGGCCCCTCAATGGGCAACCTTTGGCAATCGTGTGTATGCGGCAAAGGTAGCGTGCCGACGGCGGAGGCGGCGTCCGTAATTCAGGGAGTGGGATACGACGCGACGGCCGACGGTGAGAATATCGAGGGGCTGCTATCGAGGTGCGAAGCCTTCTTGCAAGTGAACGCGAGTCCGAATGTCAAGAAATTCGTTGAGTCAGCCCGGAAGTCCATTCTGGAAGAGTGCAGTGGGTTCTTAGGTCCAGATTCGGACAGTCAACTTGCGGCGCACAGAACGTTTCTGCATAAGCTTTCGCGACGCCGCACGCGAGATTCTCGGTTGAAGGTGTTCACCACGAACTACGATGTCTGTTTCGAGTCGGCGGCCTCCAAGCAAGGACTGATACCGGTGGATGGATTCTCATTCACGCAACCTCGAACGTTTGACCCTAGATTCTTCAGTTATGACATCGTTCGGAGGCCACTAAATGGGGAAGACTCAGGAGCTCCGCTTGAAGGCGTCTTTCTTCTATTCAAGTTGCATGGCTCTGTGGATTGGGTTCGGTCCGAGAACGCCGATGTAGTTATCGGCAAGCCATCACCGGAATCTGCATGTCTCATATACCCTGCGCGCGGAAAGTACCAACAATCCTATGTTCAACCTCATTTAGAACTGATATCCCAATACCTATCGTCCTTGCGCAATCCAAACACCTGCGTGATTGTCACCGGCTTCGGGTTTCAAGATGATCATCTGTCAGAGCCGATCCTCAGTGCAGTAAAGACGAATCCGCACCTTCGACTCGTAGTCGTCGATCCGTGGGCGCATGAACTGGTGAAAAGTACTGAGGAGCGTCACAAATACTGGCGACGCTTGTTTGATCTAGCCGGTAAGGGGAGCGACGTTTGGCTTATCAGCGCGACGTTTGGCGTTTTTGCTGACCTGATTCCTGACCTGAAGGCCCTTACTCCTGCAGAACGCATCTCTCGTGACATCAAGCAGATCGCGGCGCACTAATGGCGAGAGGAACTACTTCAACCAATCAAGACTTCTCTGGTGGAATACTGCGGCCTGAACTATTCATCGGGATCCTGTCGTCAGTGACGGCGCAAAGCGTCCGGTTAAATCTGGAGAGCGGAGGCGCTCCGAGCGGCGTTCACTTTGACGGGGCGCGCTACGGAATAGGCGAGGTCGGGGAGTTTGTTCTCATCGAGGGTCAAACGGCACTGCTGCTCGGTCGGATGATTGAGGTTCGTGTTCCTGAGCAGGATAGAAGGAAGTTGGACCCTTCGAGAAACTCATCATCACTCGATGCTGTGGGTACTATCCAGCTTCTAGGTTCAGTGTCAATGGCGTCTCTCCGAGTATCGGCAGGGGTTGACGGCTACCCCAGGCTCGGGGACCGGGTCTATGCCGCTCCTCATCAGTTCATCGCCGACCTTCCGCGGCTGATGGAACCAGAAGAAAGGCCTGGTCAAGTTCTCATAAACCTCGGTGCTGTCGATGGCGCAGCGGACGCGGAGATCTCTGTAAAGCCGGAGAAGCTTTTTGGGCGGCACTGCGCAATTCTTGGAGCGACCGGAGGCGGAAAGAGTTGGACTACCGCTCGTATCGTGGAGGAATGCATCCGCTATCGCAGCAAGTTGGTCCTGCTTGACGCTACAGGCGAGTACCGGGGATTCAATGGGCAGTTTGTGACCAATGTGCACCTGGGGGTTCCTGTTGAAGTCGCGCAGGGTTCGATCTCAGCGGAACTGCCAGCGACGTCGTTCTCCGAGTCGGATTTCATAGCCCTATTCGAGCCTGCTGGAAAGGTTCAAGGCCCGAAGCTGCGAAGCGCAATCCGAAGTCTCCGATTGGCCGCACTTAAACCCGAAATCGCTGTCAGCGGATTGATTGTGAAGGCCGATCAGCCAAGAGCCCCCTTTGTGGAGGCTCTCAGAGATTCGCGGATCCAGGCTGCAATCGACGACCCCACTCAACCCTTCGACGTCCTAAAGCTGGCCCGCCAGATTGAGTTGGAATGCGTTTACCCGCACGCTACAAGGTGGGTGAACAAGGAGAAGGTGCAAGATACCAGTCACTGGGGGCCCGAGTCGGGCGACTTTTCGTTCTGTCTAACTTTGGTCGGGCGGATAAATGCGATTGTCAGCTCTCCTGCGTTCGCACCGGTCTTTCGACCAAAGGGAAAATCGCTAACTGAACTCACGTCTGAGTTCATGTTGAGTGATGCCCGATTGTTCCGGGTTTGCCTCAGTGGCATTTCGTATGAGTACAACGCACGAGAGATATTCGCGAATGTCATTGGACGGCATCTGCTTCTGGCCGCTAGGAAGGGGGCATTTAAGGCGGTACCCCTTGTCGTGATCGTTGACGAAGCGCACAACTTTCTCGGGCGCCACATTGGTGGCGAGGATACCGTTGCTCGACTTGATGCTTTTGAACTGGTTGCAAAAGAAGGTCGAAAGTACGGACTTACGGTGTGCCTAACTACCCAGCGCCCGCGCGATGTTACCGAGGGCGTCCTTAGCCAGATGGGTACGCTCATCGTTCATCGTTTGACAAACGACCGTGATCGCGAAGTCGTCGAGCGAGCCTGCGGAGAGATAGACAGGTCGGCCTCAGCATTCTTGCCCAATCTCAAACCCGGGGAGGCTGCAATCATTGGAGCTGACTTCCCAATTCCGCTCACAATTCGCATTTCGCCACCCGGGGTCGAGCCTAAATCGGAAGGACCGAGTTACCAGCAACATTGGCGTCTGCCTGGCTAGCGACGGAAGCTTTTACAGTAGATCAGCTAGTTCGCTGACTAACGACAATAGTGCATTTTCGGTAGCTAGCGAGCTAGCGACCTTTGAGGGAGCTCCGGTTCCGCGATTCCGACACAAGCAGCCTGCTATCTCTCCGGTTGATTCGGTAGGCCCATCTCCGACCAGCGCTCCAATCGAAGGCACCGAGTCTTCCGAACCCCCGCCAGCACCGAGTGGTTAGGGGAGCGGTTCAACCAAAGAGCCACTTGAACAGCCTCTCGACGACGCCAGGCTGTTGCGGTGGCGGCTGGTAGGTGTAGCGGCCTGACGCGCTCGAAGGAGGAGCCGACGGAGGCGCGCCCGATGCCGCTCTGATCTTTTGCAGCACCTGGGCGTTGGGCGATACCGGCTGCGCGGCGGCGGGCGAGGAGGGGCTCGGCGCCGCCCCGGAGACGCCTCTGATCTTGTCCAACGTCTGCTGGTTGCTCGATTGGCTGCTTGGCTTTCCGGCGGAGAAGGCTCCAGCCGCCTTTCCCGCTCCGGCGAGCCGATACCGCGCCTCCTGCTCCGTGATCTGGGACAGCGCGCCGGATGCTCCGACGGTGATGGAAAGGTGCGAGTAGCGAAACTTCTTGTTGACGAAGGGCGGCTCCATGAGGCCTACGACGCTGACCCATTTTCCGATCCAGGAGTCGTCCGGCCTCGACTTCAAGAGCGCCAGGCCGTCCGACCAAATCGACACCTTGAAGATGCTGCCTTGCCAAGGCCCGAAGTTGACGAAGATGTAGGGCTTCCCGTTTCGCGCCTTGTCTTGCTTGACTTCGACGATGCGCCCGATCACCTCGACCTTGTCGCCCACGACGCGCAGGCAGGCCGCGTAGTCGGTGGCCAAAAGCACCGGATATGCGCCGATGTAGCCCGGCCGTCCGGCGACGGTGATCGATCCGGGCCTCGGCGGCGAGATGACAACCTGAATCTGAGGGATGTTTCTGCCCGCCAGAAAGTCCGCCAGATCGGGAGCAAGTGCCATCGGCGACTTGCAGACGGCGGCAAAGTTCTTAGCGTGCGTCGCCAGGCTCGGGTTCTTGGCCACGAGCGAAAAGGCGGGGGAGCTTGCCGGGTCGTGGAAGTCGTTGAACCGAAACACGATCCCGGTCTCGTCCGAGCTGGTCTTGTCCCACAGCGACGCGTCGGCTTGAAGCGCGCGAATCGAGAGCGAGAGGGAGATCAGCGAGAAGCGATCGAGCGTCGCGTCGAACGGATTCAACGCCTTGCGCTGAGGATGCTGGAAGTTGAGGTTGCCCAACTCCGCGCTGCCGAGGCTCTTGATTTCATCGACGAACATCCCGTCGTAGTCGATCAATTGCACCGACGAGCCGTCGCGACTTACCATCAAGTTTTCGGTCGACAAATCGCCGTGAGCTACGCCCTCCCTTTGCATGAACGCCGCGAGCTGAATCAGGGCGTCGGCCAGCTTTCCCAGCGCCGAGGGGTTTCTCAGGTTGTCGTCGAGAAACGCGAACAAGGGGGTCCCGCTGGCCCACGCCATCTTGACGACGGGGTATGGTGCGCCATCGACTCGGATGCCTTGCGGCTGGAATTGGAAGTCCAGGAAGTAGGGCGAGCGCAGGCTAGCGAGTTTCTTCGAGATCGCGGCATAGCGCCGCTCCAAGCCCTTTGATTCCCGATGGAAGCAGCGGACGGCGAACTTCCCGCGCGGCGCGGTGACCGTGTAGGTCAGCGCGAAGCCGCCGCTGATCGCCAACGGCATGCCGATCCCAGTCGTTGCGAGCTTTCCGGCGCGCAGCTCCGGGTCCGCCAGCAACTTCGAGTGGGCCGAGAAGGCCTGGTTGTATTGCTCAAGGGTGGGGTAGGGCATCCGCGTCCTCCCCAGCGTCGAATTTCAAGATCGCCAGCGTCGAGTCGTCCACGCGCATGCGCTTCGCCTCGCGCTCGGCGACCACGAGCGCCGCGAGCTGCTCCTCGCTTCTGATCGCCAGGAGCTCCCCAAGGCGCGCGGGGTCCTCGCTCGCCATCTTGAGCGTCCATTCCCCCAGGGCGTCGGTCATGCACAAAAGCGTCGGATCCGGAAACGCGGCCAAGTCGATTTCGAGGCGCGCTAGCACGTCGAAGCCGGGCGCGCGCGCAAACTCGTTGTGAGTCGGAATCGTGGAGAGTAGGGTGGGCCGCTCCTTGAACTTCTCCGGGTCGTCCAGCGGCCACGCCCGAACGATCTCGGAACCCACCACGAGCGCCGCGACCGTGTCGCCGACGCCGAAGAGCGCCAAGCGGCCCGTGGCTGCGTCGTGCTCGACGGACAGCAGTGTGGCGAAGCACCCGCGTCCATAAGCGAGCTGCTGCGCCCAGCCCATCGCGGCGAAGTCGTGTTCGCTCAGGTAGGCCGACACTGCGCTTTGAAGCCACTCCTCGCCGAACCCGGGGTCGTCCGAGAACTTGCGCGCCAGCAGGTTCGCCCAGACACGCGAGTCGTAGGACTCGCTGGCTCCGTCGCTCATCGCAAGGCGTTGGCCATCGGCGGAGAAGACGCACGCGTCCTCGTTCGTCTCCGGCCGGTCAAGTTCCTTCGCGCAGGTCCCTGCGAAGAGGGCGCGCATCACGTCGAATCAGCGAAGCTGGGACGCGCGCGTGCCGATGTCGAAGAAGTCGACGATCTCTCCGGCTTCGGCATTGAACATGTAGCCGCGCGACTCCGGACTCACGTTGTAGCCCTTGTCTTTCGCGAATGTTGCCATTTGCGGAGGAAGGGCGCTCGACATCCGAAACAGCAGCTTCGCGTGGTTGTCCGGCAGGCCCGACTCCGAACCGGGAAACTTGATGGTGTCGGAGGCCAGGGCGCTCACGTGGATGTTCATCACGACTACCGATCCGTCTTTGGTGCTGAGCTGCGCCAAGCCCGACGCGATCTCCTCCGGGTCCCCATCGCCGGACTCGCCGTCGGTGACGTGCAGGACCGTCGGCGGGTAGCTTTCGGGATGCGCGTCGCACCAGGCCGCGAGCTCCTCGGCCGCCTTGGCGAGCGCGGCGCGCATGGGCGTTCCACCGTCGGCGCGAGGCTCGAACCAAACCGGGAACTTCACCGAGGTCTCGATGACGCCGCCCGCTCCGTCGTCCATCTTCTTCTTGCGGTCCTCGACGCGCGTCGGGTTTTGCTCGATGGCCGAAATCGGGTTCATCACGCGGGAGCCAAGAGCGCCCGAAAAGCCGTTGTCGACGCCGCGCCCGCCGTAGCCGATCACGCCGATCTCGAAGTAGTCCCGCACGCCGTCGGACCTGGTCGCGCGGCCAACCAAGTTCATCAGCGTCCGGTTCAGGGCGTCGGCGACGAACTCGGACTTGCTCTTGCCGATGGACATCCGATCCGACATCGATCCGGACTGGTCGACGACGAAGAGGAATGCGGTGGGATTGCCTCGGGTGATCTGAGCTTCGTGGGACATGGACCAAGCCTCCTTTTGTTACATTTTGCGATACTATTGTCGGGCAAAGTCGCGAGCTGCGGCAACAAAGGCGTCTAGCGGCGGTCTCGGCGATAGGCCCAAGGAGCCAATGGCTCGTCGTCTCTCCAAAGCCCCGAGCGCCGATCGCGCGCTTCGCTTTCGGCTGTCGCGTAGGCCGCGCGATCTTCGGCCAACTGTTCGCGCTCATAGTCCTTGTAGTGCCATGCGAGCCCGAGCGCCACTTGCCGCAGGTTGCAGTCGACGCCACCCACGACCACCTTGGCAACCAGCCTGCCGTAGCGATCCACCTTGGAGCCGACCAAAACCGCTTGACGGCCGAACGCGCAGTCGGATAGAGCCCGCTTGGATCGATCGCCAAACGCCTGCGACTTCTCCGGCGCGTCGATGCCCGCGAGCCGAATCCTGCGTTGGGAATGGTCCGCTTCCAGAACCGTTAGAGTGTCGCCGTCAGACACTCCAACGACGAGCCCCGACGCGTCGGCGTCCGCGGTGGCGGACGCAATGGACAGCAGGGCGGCGAGAAGGATCCTGGCGGTCATGGGGTCTCAACGCGCGGCGACGCGAGCCGGTTGATCCCGGCTAGGCCGATCTTGGCTCGTCGCCCGAAGCGGGTCCTTCGGCGGCGCCGGGCTCCGCATCCTCAGGGGCGCGGTCAAGCACGCCTTCCAGATATTTGGCGTAGTGCTCTTGGAGATGCTTGAGAGACGATCCCTTGTCGGCTTGGTATTCGAGCTTCTCTTGGTAGAACTGCAATCGGGCGCGATTTTCGTCGATCACCTGCGCCCATGTCTTCAAGAATATGGCGACGTTGTCATGGCGCATGATTTCGCCGTCGCCTTTGCCCACGCGAAACTTGCCGACCGGCCCGAGATCGTCGCTGATCGCCCAAAACTGCCACTGCACATCAACGTTGCGAAAGCGCTCGTCGGCCGTGACCGAGGCCGCGTAGCCTTCGATCTGCGAGATCTCGTCTCGATCGAGCTTGACCTTGGGAGCTTTGAGCTCGACGACCAAGTGGGCGAGGCTGTTGGCGCGATGCCGACGCATGGCTTGGGAGAGCATCAGGTCCACAATCCCGCGTTCTTGCGAGACGTGCTTGACGGGGGCGTCGATGACGATGTCGTCGCCCAGAAGCTTCTTGTGCTTGCGCAGCACTTCCGTGAGCGACTGGTCGTCCACCGACAGGCTGAACTCCTCGCCGAACAGCCAGGTGTTCTGCGCGAGGATGCGATGCAGTTGGCTTCGCTCTTTAAGCCGCTTCTTGGGCTCAGCGTCGAACAGAATCGCTTCGAGGCCCGACAGGAACCGGAGCCGGTCGGCCACGACTTTGGCCGAGCTGATGATCGCTGATAGGGACACGTCCCGAAGCAGGTCGGCCAGCTCCTCTTGCTTGCGTTTGGGCAGCTTTAGGACCTCCGACAGGATCAACTGCAGCTCCTCGGGACTCTTCTCGATCGCTTGGCGCAGCATGCGCAGATGCAGCGCCTTGTTCTGCTTGTGGCCCTCTTCGAAGTCCGGGAGCAATCGCGCCACGTTTACGGCGACGATGTCGAACACTTGCCGCTCAACCTGCTCGACCTGGGTCTTTGGCTCCTCGTCGAACGGGTAGACGCGCTCCGCCTTCCACTCTTCGACGTAGCCGCGCGCCGCCTGCGCCGCGCGCTGCCGAAAGTAGTCCTTGATCAATCTCACCGACTCGTCGATCGCGGCCACCAGGGGCGCCTGCATTTCGGCGAGCTCCACGGTGCCCTCCTTCTGCGCCGCGCTCAGGTAAGACGTTTCGAGGTAGGCCGTGAACTGGAAGTCGCCGACATGGAAGCGCCTGTCGGCCTGCGCCAAAGGGAAGCGCTTTTCGTTGCACAGGAAAAGCGCGCGATTGGAGACGCCCTTCCACTCGACGATTTCGAGCTTCGCCGAGTGGGTCACGTCACCCGCCTGGATGTCGGCCACGTTGAAGCTCTTCCGGTTCGAAATGACTGCCTTGGGGTCGATCCGGTGTCCACCGATGGTCACCTGAACGTCCGTGTAGTCCGCTAAGTAGAGCGCGAACACTTCGGTGAGCGAGTGCAAACCGGCTTCGCTCACGAAGGTGCGAAAGTCTTTGTGTGGTTCCGTGATCGTCAGCGTTACGCCGCGCTTTGCGCCGGGCGCTTCGGCCTCGTCGGAGATCGAAACGTGCCTGATGTCCGCCGCCGACATGGTGATCTTGTATGACCACGGCGCGCCGTCTTTGTCGTAGACGACCGCCCACTCCGCGTAGTCGCCGATTGCGAAGGCTTTGAAACGACCCCGGCCTTCTTGGCCGTGGAGGAAGCGTCCCGCGGGCGTTGACGCGCCAGGGCGCTTCCACGAGCCTCCGAGCCGCCTGAAATACTCGGGCGCCTTGTCGCGGGGAATGCCGGCGCCGTCGTCGCGCACCACGACGGTGGAGAGCGTGTCGAGTTCGTTGTAGTCGAAGGAGACGCCGACCTCCTTCGCGTCGGCGTCGAGGCCGTTCCAAATCAGCTCGGCGAGCGCCTGCACGGGCTTGGCACCCGTAATTTTTTTCAAGAAGTCCGGCTGGACTTCGACAGGATATTGCTGACTCGCCATGTGGCCGTCTCCCCTCGCCAGAGCTGTTCTTGCCGGCGCAGTGTATTCGGACAACATCAACGCGTTTGAGAGCTAGGCGGTTCCGCGCTCACGGGCGCCAGCCACGCCCGCGCCGCCTCCTCCGGTGCGAGGTCGCGCAATTTCGTGTCCCTCCACACCTCCACGGGCGCCGCTTCGAGGTCTGAGGTCGCGGCCGTGTCCAGCGCTCGCCCAGCCGTCCCGCGCAGCGGGCGATCCACTGGCTTGGCTGAGTTCGTCCACGGGGCCATGATACTGCTCAAACGGACAGTGTGTTTAAAAATACAGTGATGCCCTAGAATCCTCCGATAGGCATCTTCGATCAAGCATGGGCACGCCAGACGCGCCGCCGAGGCGGCACTACTACTCGATGCGCGCGGGCAGGCGCTCCGCGAACGAGGGATTCGCGCTTCCCGACTTCAAACGCTTCTTCCTGGCGACATTCGAGCGGCTGACCGAGGAGGGCCTGTTCCAGCAATGGTTCGGCTACACGTGCGTCGACGCCGGCGACGTGGACGGCCAAGCGGGTGGCGACGTTGGACTCTTCGTTTTCCGCAAGCTGCGGCGCATGAGCCTCTGGCCGATCCGCGATTGGTTGGACGCCTACGATGAGGACGACCTCTTCGACATCATCGAGTTCTTGCACGACCACGCCACCAAGGGCGTCGACGGCCACCACCACACCTACAACCAGTGCGGTTGGCATTACACGAAGTTCGACGCTCGGGCGGGCCGCGAAATGTTCCGCCGGGAGATGAACGACGTGCTCGCGGACTACGGCCGCGGCTACGAGATCTCCGCTTCCGGTGAGATCTTGACGCTCGCTGAGGACGAGTTCGCTCCCATGCTGTCGGCGGAGCTTCCGCACTCGGATGGCGCGAACGTGACCGAGCGGGTGAACGCGGCTAAGCTGAAATACAGGCGCCGGGCGTTGTCGGAGCGCAGGGACGCGGTGCGCGACCTGGCCGACGTGCTTGAATTTCTTCGGCCGGAGGCGAAGAAGGCGTTGCATTCGAAGGACGAGTCCGAGCTCTTCCAGTTGGCCAACAACTTCGGGATCCGTCACCACAACAAGGAGCAGAAGACGGACTACGACACGTCCATCTGGCTCAGTTGGATGTTCTATCACTACCTCGCCAGCATCCACGCCTGCCTGAGATTGATCGAGAAGGGCAAGGCGCCTTCCTGAGTGAGCTACAGGTGTGTGCGCTCCCTTGGAGCGTTCCCGTCTTCCTTTTTCGGCCAGAGACCGCACGTCATGAGCCGTCGGTTGCGAGGCAGGTGCTGGTTCGCGCATAGGTCCTGGCGCTCAGCACCAAGAATGTCGGCCCCGTCGATCTGAGCGACGAGCACCTCTGAAGAGAGGCGTGCGCAAAAGAGTCAGCTCTCTTCCGGTCCCACTGAGCCGGTTTCCGGCCAGCCAAAATATGCGAGTCCCTGGTCGGTGCGCTCCTTATAGGCCTCGTAGGTTTCATGGTCGTCCACACACGGGGCGGTCACACCTCGAATCCTGATCTCATTGGGCAGGAGGATGACGCGCACGAAGGAGCCGGCCCTGAAGCTGCAGGCGCGTGCTGCTTGGTCGGACAGAAGAACACCTACGCCGTCCGGCCATTTGCGCAGCTTCGTGGTCACCGTCCTCGGCTTTGCTGTGGCGCTCACCACTTTGCCCTCGGCAAAGGTGAAGGTGGTGGAGGCTCGACGTACTCGCCCGCTGTCAGTCGTCCCCGTTGAGGGCGCAGCCGTATGTCCCCTGAGTCCAACAGACGCAGCGCGACGGCCGCCCCCTCTTTAAGCCCGGCGGCTTCCAAGAGAGAGACGGGCAGTCGCACCGCGCACGAGTTTCCAATCCGGACAATCTTTTGCATGGGTCGTCTCCGTGTACACATTGCGAACACATGCAAATTGGGTTCATCCGCCCAGTGCCGCTTTCGGCTACCACGCATGCACCGTGCTCGTAAGGGGATTTCGGCATCTGTTGATGCAGCGCGGGCACTACTGGAGAGTTCCGCAAGCGGGCTCAAAAATGCAACATCGGAATCGGCAAAGTCATTTGTTTGCGCCAAGACCTCATGGGCGGATCAATGCATTTCTCGGAGAACAAAGTTTGCACCGAAAGGCGCTACACAGTGCTCCGAATGACAGTCGCGGCATTGGAGGAATATCAAGTCTCCACGCTGCTTCAGATTGCGATCAATGCGTATTTGCGTATCCGCAAAAGTCCACCTATGGCAAAGTCATTTAGATCTGACAAAAGCGTAGGTAAGACCGAAAATACGTCCTTGAATCCTCGAAGGTGCTGGTTCTTCACCAGCGGGTAGCAGGCCGAGAAGCCTATGCCAGGGGCTCGCAGCAGCGACCAACCCCGCCTCTCAACGACTCGTCAGGCACGAGTCTCAGGCGCCAATGCCCATGCTCTGGGCAGAGTGGCGAGCTACCGTAGGCGTGCGGCGACTATCAGTCGTCCGGCCGCTGCATTCCGGCTCCGCATTTGGAGCCAGGCAGCGGTGCTGGTTGCCACGACCGCGAGGACCGAACAACTCACGAGCCACCGTTGATGCGGTGGTTGTCAAACAGGCCATGTGCGAGGTCCAGCAGCGACCGGTCTGCGCATGCCTTCCACCTTTCAAGTGAAATCATCATGACCAAGAATCCCCCTCCAACGAGCATCTCCGACTACTTCATTGGCTCGAATAGACATCTCAAAATTCTGTGCTTCCAGCTCCAGCGCGCGGAAATCGAGCGTCGTTCGACCAAGCGAGCCCTTCGCTGGCTGAAAGGTCTCAGCTCAAATCGAGAATCCGCGTGGGCCAATCGAAATACCATGGCTCTGCAAGTTTTCGGCTATGACTCCGACGAACGCGAGCTTTGGCAAATCCCTGAGGTCTGTCAGTTCATGCAGGACCTTCATCGCAAGTGGAAGTACTGGTTCTTCTTTGCCTCGCATGAAGTACCAACACTTTCGGTTCTGGAAGCGTGCATCCTGGGAGCAGAGCAAGTCTCGCCAGGCGTGCAGAAGGTCGATACGGCGAAGTCGCAGCGGTATTTCGCCGAATGTGCTGAGGCGATGAACCGTCTGTTCGAGCGATTCGACTTCCCCTGGGAGGAGAATGATCGAATCGGAGCGGGCATCATGAAGGTCTATCAAGACCGAGCTACGCGGCAGTAGGTGTCTCGTGCCGACCCCCCCCGAGGTCAGCGAAGGCCTCGGGGGCTTCTGCTTTCGGCGGGCGCGGAGGGCCAAGTGAGCCCTCCGGTGCTTGCTACCTACGTCCGGCTCGCCTCCGGCACAGGGAACTCTGTCCACTGCCGGCCCCTTAAATCGCGGCCCGCGGCCTTCTTCCCGACGTTGACTAGCTGCACCGCCGTACCGTCCTGGCGCGCCAACCGGATGGTTTGGTGCCGCCCAACGTCACCGACCGGGTTCAGCAACCCCCAACTGCCCCATTGCTTGAACAGGAATGGTACGCCAGCCTCTTGGCACTGCGCCAGCAAGCTTTCGGCCCACTCGGGGTTCATCGGCCGGGCGCCGTGTTCAGATTCGCCGCCGCAAATGACCCAGTCGATCCTCACGCCGTTGCGACCTGGCTGAAGGTAGCGCCGAATGTCCACCGGACCCAGCAAGGGCTCGCAGGACAGGAACCGCACACTCGCGGTTGTGAAGTCCTGCAGGTACTTGATACGCTTGTCCGCCTGCTCCTGGTTCTCTACAGTCGTGCCGATCCACACCTGGGGCGGGAACTGATAGTCAATGGGCAGCAGCTTCTTGATCGAGTGCGGCCGTTTGGTCAGCAACAACCAGTCCAGGCCGGGGGTGGCGTCAATCAGACGCAGCAACCGTTGCCGGTGCCGGGCAAGATCGTCCCGGACTTCAAACACGTCCGCCATCGACGCGCAGAACACCCGCTTCCTGGCGCCTTCAGCCGCTGCTTCGTTGTTCCAGATCAGGGGTTTGTCCCAATTGGCATCGCTGAGGAACCGCCGCGGTGCGTCGTGACCCCACACGTTGTGCCCATAGCGCCTCGCCATGTTGTCTGCGTAGCAATGGTCGCACCCGGGCGACACCTTGGTACAGCCCCACCACGGGTTGAACGTGTGGTGGGTCCATTCGATAGTTGAGTTCTCGGCCATGTGATTTCCTCTGTTGCCCCGGGCAAGACGCACCGGTGCAGACGCTTTACAGAAAGCGTGGATCGGACCCGAAGCGGCTCTGCCGCATTGATCGATCAGGGCGTTGGTGCCGATGATCTTGACGTGGGGCGCGTCGTCAGCCCAGGCGCAGTGCGTGAGCCCGCCCGTCTGGTCGTCTGACACGCGAGCTGCGGAGCAGTCAGAGTCCGCTGATCGCTACATCCTCGGCGCGAACTAGGCTTTTGCCCGGCGGCCAGTATCGGGCGGTCCCGTAGGCCCATTCGGGGATCGGCACGATGTTCGCGGGCACCAGTAGGTCGCCGAGGTCCAAGGCGGGCAGCTTTTCGGGCCGGCGAGCTGCAGAGATATCTACGCCGAACTTGAGTTTGACCTCCTTGGCGTGCTTGTGGACAGATGCGCGGCAGTACTCCGCCGCCAGGTCATTTCCGCCCAGCCACAGGCGGTAGGCGCGGCGTGCACCGTTGCTAAGGCCTTCGACCTCGTCGTCTGTGAGTTGCCGTTGGATCGAGTTGGCGATGTTGTACGTCTTCAGGAGTTCAAAGTACAGGGCGTCGAGGTCCACGGACTCCCAGTTCATGACGTACAGCAGGCTCTTCAGCGGCTTTTCACCCTTATAAGTCTTCGCCAGCCAGACGCGGCCTGCTTCGTCAACGCCGTGCGTGCGGAACCACTGGGAGTACAGCTTGATCTCGATGCGCAGCGACCGGCGTGCGAGATCCAGCAGCCGCTGCTGAAGCGGGCCGGGCTTGGGCATGTCTTTCAGCAGGAGTTCGTACTTGCAGTAGATCGTGCAGGTGTGGTTCTGGGAGCGCCCCTTGGGGCCGAACCCTAGCGTCAGGCAGGTCTCCCAGTCCCGATGCTTGCCAGTGGGGTTGTTGGCGTCGATGGCGTTGATGGCCGGCAGCTTCTGGCTTGGGTCCCACGAGAAGTTGGCGCAGAGGTGCATTTCTTGCAGCTTCACATAGCCGCGGGCCCAATCCGCGACTTCTTCGGGCGTAGGCCGCCGGTCGTACCGCTGAGCAGCCAGTTCGAGAATGTTGTGCGCGTAGGACCTGATGTCGCCGTGGCCGAAGAAGTTGTGGTCCTGCAATTGCTTCGGCGGGCAGCAGTCCGCCAGCAGCTCGTAGGCGTGGTCGCGGTCCGGAACCACAAGTGACCGGGCATAGAAGTAGGCGGGGTCGTCGTACTTCCGCTTGGCCTTGGTACCGACCGCTTCGGAGGCGGTGGTGTACTTGCCGTAGTTCGGATCTTCTCTGTTGAAGATCGCGCCCAACGGCTGGTGGGCGAGGGCGGCTACGACTCTAAGGCGGTCAATGTGAACGTGGCCGACTGTCTGAGCTGGTTGAACTGGTGAGGACATGGTGTGGTTGCGTGAAAGTGGTTGAGCTGGTCCTTTACAGTTAAAAAATGAACAAATGTTGGGTGGTATAGCGGCGGCAGCAGCTTGGCCGTGGGGATTGGTTCTGCGGCGTTTGATAAAGCTAGAGCTCGGTGAAAATCACGTTTGCCGGCTCCGCTGAGGGATTCGACACACACCCTCTCGTCCCCCGGCCGCGACGGCGCTGTCGGTACCGTTCCCCGCCACTGAACGTTGTGGGATATTCCCGGAATATTCACGAATGAATGAATACCTGAATATTTCGCGCGTCTAGGGCTGCACGCGCCCCGCCCGCCTTTCAAATTCCTTCTTGCAGACACGGTCCAGAAAGTCGGCAACGTGCCGTGCAACTCGTTCGTTGCGATCCGTACCGAACGAACTCGCACGTTCCAGTTGCAAGCCGACAAGTCGGGGCATGCCTGCGCGGCAGAGCCCGGTCACCCAGCGCGGGTTGTTGACGTCTGGGAAAGGCTGCATGTAGTAGGCGATGCCTGGAAGGTCGCCAATGGCCTCTTCAAGTTCCTCAAACGCACGCCCGTACAAATACTCGGCCTGCCGCGGCAGATCGGGGCCGAGAAACGGGCCTGGTCGGCCACGACTACCACGAGCCCGACCCCTTCGGGCTTGCCGGCTTACGTCATCGGCCTCGCGAAGACGGCGTAAATACTCGACAAGTCGATCTCGAACCTCTCGGGGCGGATTCACGCGGAGTGGCCCGCCGTAAAGCTCGTGCTGCAACTGCGACCACTGTGGCCCTGTCAAGGCAGCCCTGACTTCTTCTGCATCCACCGCCTCCCCAGTGTTGAGCCGGACACGCATGCGCAGAAGATCGACATGCCGCCCGACGCCTCGAACGCGAGATCTGCTCGTCACCGCTTTCCAGGGCGTCGAGCCTTCAAGCCGAGACGCTTCAACTCCTTCGATACCATCGATTGGCTAATCCCCAACGCCTCGGTCAGCCCGGCTTGGGAGAGTCCCTTTTCGACCAGGCTGGCGATCTTTCTGTCGCGTAGGGCATCCCGAGTCTCTTCCGCAGCCCGAGCGTCGTTCTGGTCAATATTCAGGCGAAGCACCAGTTGCCCATCCTCCACCAAGTGCCAGCAACGGAACCGCAGCGGGGACTCGTCGAAATCGCCGGTGCGATCACGGACGACGATGAAGCTCTGGTCAGGAGCCATCCCTGACAGGGGATCCGGCTGAACAATGAGCCGCTGACCTCCAACGCAATATTCGCTGAGGCGTTCGCCGCTTGCCGGCAGATCATCGAACACAACCAGCGTGTGGCCATTCGTCCTTGCAGATTCCATCAGGTATTCCGCGGTTTCACGGAGATCGGTGTTTTTCGGTGTCTCACGATGTTTGGTGGTTCTCGGCGCCGCTTCCAGCCAGTCAGACAATCGGTAGATGATGATTGCCTGACCGCGCGGCGCATCGTCCCCCGAAGGAACCAGCACGCGGCGGCCATAGACGTTGTTCAGGCTGAATCCCGTGGACGGATATGTCAGCCGCAGGTGCGCCAACGAAGAGGTGGCTTCGTCGTCGTCGTCGGCCGTGATCTGCTGAACAGCACGCTCGTCATCTTCAGCAAGGTCGAGGGTACCGAGATGAATCCGAACGCAGTTCCTGCTGGCGCTTTTCCCGAAGAGGTCGAGTGATCCTCCCGTCGCCAGCTTTGTTCCAAGAGCGAGTGCGAATGCGCGACCCATCAGGCCCGCGTTGGCGGGCATCTCGAACACATTGACGGCGGCCCTCCGCAGCAGGCCAGGCCAAACGAATCGACGAGAGTCGGTCCAGGGCTCAAGTCCGGTGGGGGAAGCTTGATCCCCCTTGTTGAAAGAGTTAGCCATAGATGATGGGTTTGGGGTTAATCCTGGGAAAGTCCCAGTTTTTATGCAGAGCTAGCGGTCCACCACACGCACCGTTCAAGCGGCTCACGCCGCTCAAATGGCTCATGGGTGCTTAAGGTTGAATAGCGTGGGGTGCTCCTTTCGAAGATGGGGTTGGCGGCCGCGACGAGGCCGCCGGTGGCGTCGGATTGCTGCGAGCCCGGGAGCGACGCCCGGCCGGGCGCATCTCGACGTCCGCGTCCCGGAGTGCCTGGGAAAGCTTCAACTTGCCCACGTGGAACTCCGAGCACAGGCTGTCGAGGGTGCGACCAGCTCGGTAGAGATCGGCGAGGAGTTCGACTTGGAGGCTGCCGGCTTCAGCAGGCTGGCCCTGAACCGCGGCCAGGCCCGATTGCTTCAGGTCTTCGGCCTGCGCGGCAGTCGCGCGCTGCCTAAGGGCCCATTCCCATAGGACGCTCTTGCGCCACCGTTCGGCCCGAGGGCCGAAAGTGCAACACGCCTGTGGAATTGGATCGATAGGCCGCTTCTGCAGTGCACGGAACACACCGCGAGGAATGCTCAGGAGCGCACAACCACCCCCAAGCCCCACCAGTCGATCTTCCTCACCGTGAGGAAGCATTCGAACTCCATTACGAACTCGTAATGGCGTCGAGCGTCGCCACAATCCAACGAGTCAGCGAACGAGTTCGCCAAGCCCATTGGGGCCAAGGCAGGTTGCGACGTAGGAATGAAAAGCGCCTTGCTACTCACACCCACACGCTCGCCTCGACGGATCGGGGCGGCATCAAGGTCAAAGACCTTGTTCGCAAACTGTGTTTGCTCGATTTGTGGGTAATGGGGCGGGGATTTGGTATGCCTCGCCGGAAGCGCGTTGGACCAATGCCAGCCAAGAGAATTCTTGACATCTGCCGACCGTTGCAGTCGGAGCCCAGGCGGCGGATTTTAATGAGGTCCGATGCGGTCGTCAACCGAGGGAGACGCCAAGGCACTCATGCAGTATTTTCCCCACTCATCCATAAGTTCCCGGCGCCGGGCGAGCTGATCGTCGCGCTGGTACGAGCGTTCCAAAAGCGGGGCGGTGTGGGCAAGCGCAGCCTCTGCCAACTCGCGCGGGAACTCCGTTTCGGCGGCTGCGTAGGACCGGAAGCTTGCCCTGAAGCCGTGCGGTACCGCCGGTGTGGCAAGGAGTCCGCGTTCTTTTAAGCCGCGCATCACTTGCAGCATGCTCATCTGTGAGATATGCGTACCCTTGCGACTCCCCTGAAAAACCCAGACTCCGCTATTGCTGGTCAACAGGGGCTCGACGAGATCGAACGCCGCTGCGCTGAGTGGAACTCGGTGAGCTTTTCCGTTCTTGCACCTGCTCGCAGGTATGGTCCAGGTTTTTTTGAGGAGATCAAATTCTTTCGGTTGCGCGCCAATGACCTCGCCAGTACGAGTCGCGGTCAAGATCAGGAAGTCAAGGGCGACGTAGGACGTACTCCGCGACAAGTTGCGCAGCAGTTTGACGAACGCGGGGACCTGTTCGTAGGGCAGGGCAGGATGATGAACAACGCGCTTCGCCACGCTGTTTGCGGGAAGTACTTCGCTCAAGTAGTTCGTGAATCGCGCCGGGTTGTCGGGCCCGCGCCAGCCCAACACTGCGGCTGCCCCCAAGATGCGTTCCATGCGGCCTCGGACGCGGCGCATTGTTTCGGGCTTCTTGTTCCACGCGTCGTCCTTGGTAAGGACGGCCAGCACCATGTGCACGTCGATATCCGCCAATGGGATGTCGCCAATGACGGGGTAGACGTAGGTTTCAAGGCTTGAGTACCACTGCTGGTGAGCCTTTGGGTTCCGGTGTTGACCTTGCAGTCCCTTCACAAACTCTTGGGCAAAAACGCGAAAGGTCTGCTTTTGCGCGGTACGGGCAGCATGCCGCTCACGGTCCAGCTCAATCTTCGGGTCCCGACCCGCCAAGAGCATCTTGCGAAGCCTAAGGGACTCGGCACGAGCCTCTTCAAGCGTCACCGTGTGGGTTGGTCCCAGCCCGATGCTCTTGGGCAGCCCAAGGAGTTGGAACCTGAAGTTCCATGACTTCGCTCCGGTGGGTGTGACTTGAAGGTGCAAGTTGCCGCCATCGGCGTAGAGACGAGTGCCGGCGTCGCCTGGCAAGGGTTGCACCGTGTCTACGAAAGCCTGCTTGAGGCGGTTCAGTTCTCTGGCCATGTGCACATCTTCCATATGGGCCGACGCACGTTTCGAACTGAACTGGCAATACGGGAGACCTGTACGCTAGAACCGAAAACCGATTGCGCGCTTGTCAGTTCTCGGTTTCAGTGTTGTACGATCCACACATTGGGGCTGTACGTTACCCTGTGGTAGCCTGTCGCTCCGCCAGTAACGAACAGCCGCCTCCGGGCGGCTTTCTTCTGCCCCCATCATGTTCAACGATTTCGGCGTGATGCTGCTGGTGCTCCTGAGCTTCGCGCTCACGTTCACGGTCGCGCGTTTCCTCTCCCGCAATTTCCGCGCGAAGCGGCGCGCGCGCGAGGAAGCCGCGCGCCGCGCCGGCGAAAGCCGGCAGGTGCGGCGGGCACGCGAACGCCGGCAGAAATGAGAAGGCCGCCCGCAGGCGGCCTTCCTTCTCTCCCTGACATCGTTCTACCGGGACGTTGCGGCCTTGGCTTGCGCCCCGGCCGCCGCCTTCTGGCCGGCACTCCCTTGTTGTCCACGCGTCGATCGCTTGTCGTGCGTGCCATCGTCCTGCAACGACAGACCGTAGGACCCGGCGGTCACCGCCAGGATCACGGGCACGCGTTGCAGCATCGATGCGGTCCGGTTCTCGCTCATTCTTTTTCTTCCCTTGTCTTCCCTGTTTGCTGTGGTCTGTGTGACTGCAGTGACGGGAGTATCGGCGTGCAACATGGCCGCACCGTGACAGTGCCCGGCGCGAGCATGGGTCAGCCGTATCCGACAAATGCTCAGGCGGGGGCCGCCCGCGCCAGACCGAGCTTGCGCGCCGCGAGCTGCCGCACGAGGATGGGCACCAGCAAGCCGGCGCCGATCAGCGTGACGATCAATCCCGGCGCGATCAGGAGCAGCGCCGCCACGAAGCACAAGGCCTGCTCCCAGCGCTTCATCTCGACCAGGAAGAATTTCGAGAGCGCCGCGGCCAGCGCCACGATGCCGAGGATGCAGCCGGTGAACGTGATGCTGAAGTCGTACCAGGTGAAGCCCTTGGCCACGAGCAGGAGCGAAGGCGAGAACACGAACACGAACGGCACCAGCACCTTCGCCAGGCCGAGACGGAAAGCCATGTTCCCGGTCTTGAACGGGTCACTGCCCGCCATGCCGGCCGCCGCATAGGCAGCCAGGGCCACGGGCGGCGTGATGTCCGCCAGCACCCCGTAGTAGAAGACGAAGAAGTGCGCCACCAGCGGCTCCACGCCCAGCTGGACCAGGGTCGGCGCTGCCACCGTGACCATGATGATGTAGTTGGCCGTGGTGGGGATCCCGCAGCCCATGAGGATGCAGACCACGCCCGTCATCACGAGCGCCGCGAACAGCGTCAGGCCCTTGGTGCTGGCGAAGTATTCCGGCACCACGTACGAGAGGCCCGACGCGATCATCGTGGCCCAGTTCGTGATGATGAAGCTGATCTTGAAGCCGACGCCGGTGAGCGTGACGACACCGATGACGATGCCCACGGTGGCGGCCGCGGCACCCACGGCCAGCGCGTACTTGGCGCCCGTCTCGAAGGCCTCGACGAGGACGCCATGGCCGATGCGCCCGGTGATGCCGGCAAGCTTCCAGCCGGCCAGCGCCACGGCCGTGCCCACACCGAACAGTCCCAGCTTGATCCATTCGCTCTGCTGCCCCAGGTTGGCGAAGCAGATCACCGCCAGCAGGGCATGCAGGCCGATCATGAGGCCCCAGTTCTTCGCGTTGTTGCCTCGCACCTGCGTGGTCAATCCGACGATGGCGCACGAAGTGATGCCGGCGAACGCGGCCAGGTAGGGCGTGCGGCCCGACACCAGGATCGCGATCAGGAGCACCAGCGGAATCAGCGTCGGCCAGCGCTGGCGCAGCGACTCCTTCAGCTTCGGCATCTCTTCGTCGGTGAGGCCGCGCAGGCCGTAGCGCTTGGCCTCGAAGTGCACCTGCATGTAGACGCCGAAGAAGTGCATGAAGGCCGGAACGACCGCGGCCGCGATGATCGTCTGGTACGAGACGTTCAGGAACTCGATCATCAGGAACGCGGCGGCCCCCAGCACCGGTGGCGTGATCTGCCCGCCGGTGGAGGACGCGGCCTCCACGGCGGCGGCGAATTCGCGCCGGTAGCCCACCCGGATCATCGCGGGGATGGTCAGCGAACCGACCGTGACGGCGTTCGCCACCGAGGATCCGGACAGCGTGCCGAACATCGCCGAGCCGAACACGCTGACCTTCGCCGGACCGCCGGCCTGGCGGCCCGCGACGCTGGAGGCGATGTCGAGGAACAGCTGTCCCAGCCCGATGCGCGTCGCCATCACGCCGAACAGCACGAAGTGGAAGACGTAGGTGGCCACCACGCCCACCGCCACACCATAGATGCCCTGGCTGGTGAGGTACTGGTGGTTGATCATCTGGCTCCAGCTCGCGCCGGCGTGCTTGAGCAGGCCGGGGAAATGCGAGCCGAACAGCGCGTACAGCGTGAAGCCGATGGCGATCAGCGGCAACGGCCAGCCCATGGAGCGCCGGGTGGCCTCCAGCAGGGTGAGGAAGAGGATGGAGCCGAAGACGACGTCGGACCGGTCGGGGTTGCCGACCCGGAAGGCGAGGTCGTCGAAGACGTAGGGGATGTACAGCACGCTGGCGGCGCAGGCCAGGCCCAGCAGCCAGTCCACCAGCGGCACGCCGCCCGGGTTCAGCCACGAATTCGCGCGGGGATGCTCATAGGCCTTCTTGCCGGCCGCGAAGACCAGGAAGATCAGCCCGAGCACGAAGGCCAGGTGCACGCCGCGGTGCGTCGTCTCGCGCAACAGGCCGAACCCGGCCGTGTAGAAGTGGAAGCACGAGAGCGCGATGAGCAGCCACTTGACGATCTGCAGCGCCGGCGGCACCACCGGCCGGAAGCGCATCTCGGGATCGAACTTCTCTTCCAGTTCCTGCAGCTTCTTGTCGTCCAGTTCCGTCGGGATGGCTGTCATGGCGCCTCTTCGTGTCGAAAACAAAAAAGGGAGGTCCAGCCTCCCTTGCGACGGCGGACCGATCGCTTACTTCAGCAGGCCGGCTTCCTTGTAGAACTTCTCGGCACCGGGGTGGTAGGGGATGCCCACACCCTGCACCGCGTTCTCCTTGGTGATGAACTTGCCCTTGGCGTGGCCCGCGGCCAGCGTCTTCTGCGTGGCATCGGAGTACATCGCCTTGGTGATCTCGTACACCGTCTCGGTGGGCACCTTGGCACTCGTCACGAGCTGTGCACCGACGGCGAGCGTCTGCACGGCGGGCACGTCCTTGTAGGTGCCGGCGGCGATGGTGTCGACCGCGAAATACGGGCTGCCCTTGCGCAGGCTTTCCGCTTGCGGACCGGAGATCGGCAGCAGTTCGATGCCCGCGCCGCTGGAGGCCAGCTCGGCGATGGCGCCGGCCGGGGCGCCGCCCACGAAGAAGAAGGCATCGAGCGCGCCATCCTTCAGCTTGTCGCCGGCCTGGTTCGGCTTGATGTATTCGGGCTTGATGTCGGCCTCTTTCACCCCGTAGGCGGCCAGCACCATGCGGGCGTTGATCAGCGTGCCCGAGCCGGGTTCGTCGAGCGCCACGCGCTTGCCCTTGAGGTCGGCCACGCTCTTGATGCCCGAGCCCTTCTTGACCACCAGGTGGATGCTTTCGGGGTAGAGGTTGGCGATCATCCGCAGGTCGGCCACCTTGGGCTTGCCATCGAACGCGCCCGTGCCGGTGAAGGCCCAGGAGGCGACGTCGGCCTGCGACAGGCCCGCTTCCATGGAGCCGCCCGCGATGGCGTTGACATTGGCGAGGGAGCCGTTGCTCGCCTGCGCCGTCGCGACGATCTTGCCGGGCTGCGACACGGCGTTGGCGATCATGCCGCCCACGGGGTAGTAGGTGCCGGCGGTGCCGCCGGTGCCGATGCGGAAGAACTGCTGCGCGTGCGCGCCGCCGGCAAGAACCATGGAGGCTGCCAGCACGGCGGCCCATTTCTGCATGCTCATTGGATACTCCTGGAAACGAGGCGGATGAAAACCGGAAAGCAAGGAGTAGACCATGCGCCGCCAACGGCCGGACTAGGACAAGCCCGGAGCGGGGCGTTGCGCCTCACTCGTCGTCGACCGAGGCGCTCCAGCGATCGCCCCATCCCTTGCTGGCTTCGTCGAGGTCGCGCCTCCCACGCTTGGTGGGGCGTCCATGTTCGATGGAATGGGCCGGCTCGGGCGCCAGGCGCCGCTGCTCCACGCTCTGCTCGCGCGCGAGCACGCTTTCAGGCGTTTCCTCATAGAGTTGCTGCGCCACCGGCGCCGGCCCGCGCATGTTCGACACGCCTTTCACGACCACGGTGCGCGTCATGCCTTCACGGCGCATGGCGACGGTGTCGCCGGGCTTGACTTCGCGCGCCGGCTTCACTTCGGCGCCGTTGACGTGCACGCGGCCCTTGTCGATCTCTTCGCTGGCCAGGCTGCGCGTCTTGTAGAAGCGCGCGGCCCACAGCCACTTGTCGATACGCAGTCTTTCCATCAGCTCCCATTCTCCGCCAGCGGGAGGCGCACCGTGGCGTCCAGCCCCGCGATGCGGCCATGGTTTTCCCTGTTTTCCAGGGTGATCGTGCCGCCGAGCGCGCGCACGATCTCGTGGCAGATCGCCAGGCCCAGGCCCGAGCCGCTGCGAACGTCTCCGGCCGAGAAGGGCTGGAAGAGCCGGGGCCGCAGCTCGGCGGGAACCCCCGGGCCGCTGTCGGCCACCGTCAGCGCGGCCGAGTTGCGGTCGGCCATCACGCGCACCGACAGGGCCGCGCCCGGCGGTGTGTGCTTGACGGCGTTGTGCAGCAGGTTCCGGGTGAGTTCGCGCAGCATCCATTCGTGCGCGCGGATGGGTGCCGGCTGCGTCTCGATGTCGAAATCGATGTCCTTGTCGGCCACCAGCGGGGCCAGCTCCAGCGCGATGGTCCGCACGGCCTCGGC
Source organism: Caenimonas sedimenti (assembly GCF_007833165.1). Classification (GTDB taxonomy): domain Bacteria; phylum Pseudomonadota; class Gammaproteobacteria; order Burkholderiales; family Burkholderiaceae_C; genus Ramlibacter; species Ramlibacter sedimenti. The sequence continues at coordinate 171,017 of NZ_VOBQ01000016.1, forward strand.
CAGGTCGGTCACGCTTTCGTCCTGCTGCTGGCGCAATTGCTCCACCCGGGCCAGCGCCAGCATCTGGTTGGCCAGCAGCGTGGCGCGCTCGACGGTGTCATTGATCTCCAGCAGGGCTTGCCGCGGCTCGACGTCGCCGCGCAGGGCCGACTGCACCTGGGTCTTCAGGACGGCGAGGGGTGTGCGCAATTGATGGGACGTGTCGCGCACGAAGCGCTTCTGGTTGTCCAGCAGGTGCGCCAGCCGCGTCATGACGGCATTGGTGGCGTCCACCAGCGGCAGCAGTTCGCGCGGCGCGTCGGCCGCGACGATGGGCGTGAGATCGCCTTCGGGCCGGTCGCGCAACTGGCTGCTGAGCTGGCGCACGGGCGAGGTGGCGCGCTGCACGACCACCACCGCCACCAGGGCGATCACCGCCACCAGCACGGCTTGCCGCCAGAGATGGTCGAACAGGATCTTGCGCGTGAGTGTCTGCCGCAGCTCCAGCGTCTCGGCGACCTGGATCACCGCCATGGCCCGGCCGTTCTGGCTGGCCACGGGCTGCAGCAACACGGCGACGCGCACCGCTTCGCCCTCGAAGCGGTCGTCGTAGAAGTCCACCAGCGCGGCATAGGCGTTGCGGTCCGGCAGCACGCCGCGCCAGAAAGGCAGCTTGCCGAAGCCCGACACCAGCTGGCCCTTGAGGGTGGAGACGCGGTAGAACATCCGGCTCTGGGTGTCGGCCTCGAAGGCTTCCAGCGCGGCGTAGGGCACGGTCACTCGCAACTGCGCTTCGTCGTCGAAGCCCTTGACATCCAGCAGTTCGCCGATGGACTTGGTGGAGGCCAGCAGGGTGCGGTCGTACGCCGTGTTCACCGCGGCCAGCGTCTCCCGGTAGAGGCTCACCGCGTTGATGACGACGAATGCGCCCACCGGCACCAGGATCCCCAGCAGCAGGTAGCGCCGCAGCGACAGCGGCTTGCGCCCGGTCATCCCTCGGCCTTGAGCAGGTACCCCAGGCCGCGCAGCGTGACCAGGGAAACGCCGCTGCCCGCCAGCTTCTTGCGCAAGCGGTAGACCACCACCTCCACGGCTTCGAACTGCACGTCGCTCTCGCCGGGGAACACCAGCTCGAAGAGCCGCTCCTTGCTCACCGCATGGCCGGGGCGGGCCATGAGTGCCTGCACCAGGGCGAGCTCGCGCGGTGTCAGGTCGAGCACCTCGTCACCCCGGTAGACCGCGCCGCTGTCACGTTCCAGGCGCAGGCGGCCCACGCGTTGGTCGGCGGGCGAGTCGGTCCCGGCCGTGTGGTGCCGCCGGTGCAGGGCGCGCACGCGCGCCTCCAGTTCGTCGAGGTCGAAGGGCTTGGGCAGGTAGTCGTCGGCGCCCGTGTTCAGGCCGATGACGCGGTCGCCTACCGTGCCGCGCGCCGTCAGGATCAGGACCGGTGTGGTCAATCCACTGCGCCGGGCCCGGGCCAGCACGTCGAGGCCGTCCATGCCGGGCAGCGTGAGGTCGAGCAGCACCACGTCGGGCGGCGCCGCGTGCCAGCGGTCCAGCGCCTGCTGGCCGTCGTTGCACCCGGTCACGGCGAGGCCGCGCCGGCTGAGCGCGCGCTCCAGCGTGGCCAGCATCGAGGGATCGTCTTCGACCAGAAGGACCTTCATGTGGCGGCTAGGTTAGCGTACGGCCGGGTCCGGCGCACCAGGCCGGTTCAGTGGTTTCCCCAATGCCCGGGACAGCCGAATGACAGGCGGCGGGCGCATGATGCGCGTTGACCCAGCTTTCACGAACAAGGAGACCCTCCCATGCGCCGCGATACCTTCCTCAGAACCATGGCGGCCCTGGCCGCCGCCGGTGCGCTGCCCCTCACGGCCCGCGCCGCCGCCAACGTCAAGATGATGATCCCCGCCAACCCGGGCGGCGGCTGGGACACCACCGGCCGCGCCCTGGGCAAGGCCCTGCAGGACGCCAAGGTGGCCGACAGCGTCAACTACGACAACAAGGGCGGTGCCGCCGGCGCACTGGGCCTGGCGCAGTTCGCCAACAGCAGCAAGGGCGACCCGAACGCCATGATGGTGATGGGTGCCGTCATGCTGGGCGGCATCATCACCGGCAAGCCGCCGGTCGACCTGAAGACCCTGACGCCCATCGCCCGCCTGACCAGCGAATACAACGTGTTCGTGCTGCCGGCCAATTCGCCGCTGAAGACCATGGCCGACGTCGTGGCGCAGCTGAAGAAGGATCCGGGCAGCGTCAAGTGGGGTGGCGGTTCGCGCGGCTCCACCGAGCACATCGCGGCCGCGATGATCGCCCGCGAGGTCGGCGTCGACCCTTCCAAGATCAACTACGTCGCCTTCCGGGGGGGCGGAGAAGCCACCGCCGCCATCCTGGGCGGCAACGTCACGGTGGGCGGCAGCGGCTACAGCGAGTTCGCCGAGTACATCAACAGCGGCAAGATGAAGGCCATCGGCGTCACCTCCGGCCAGAAGCTCAAGGGCATCAACGTCCCCACGCTCAAGGAGCAGGGCATCAACGTGGAGATCGGCAACTGGCGCGGCGTCTATGGCGCCCCCGGCATCACCGAGCCGCAGCGCAAGGCGCTGACCGACATGGTCCTCGCCGCCCTGAAGACCAAGTCGTGGCAGGAAGCCATGGAGAAGAACAACTGGACGCCGGCCGTGCTGTCGGGTCCGGCCTTCGAGAAGTTCGTCGACGACGACTTTGCCAGTCTTCGCGCTACCATGGTGAAGTCCGGGATGGTCTGACCGGCCGCTGCGCGCGGCCCAGCGTCTGAAAGGCGCCCGGCGAACCCGGGCGCTTTTTCTTGTGCGGTGGAGACAAAGGGAACAACAACATGGACAACCCCTTGGGAAAGAAACTGCAGACCGGCGTGGGGGCCGGCGTGCTGCTGCTCGGGCTGGCGCTGATGGCCGGCGCGGTGCAGATTCCGGCGGCGGCCGGCTACGGCGGCGTCGGCCCCAACTTTCTGCCCTGGGTGGTCGCGGTCTCGCTGGCTGCATGCGGGGTGTTGATCGTCCGCGAGGCCCTCACCGGCGGCTTCCGCGCGATGGACGACCCCACGGGCTCCGAGAAGGCCTATTGGCCGGGCCTGGCCTGGGTGTCGGCGGGCCTGCTCGCCAACGCGGCACTGATCACGACCATCGGTTTCATCCTGAGCTGCACGCTCTGCTACATGCTGGCGGTGCAAGGCCTGCGCCGAGCGGCCGGGCAGGCCGCCGGTGACCCGCGCAGCCTGTCGATGGACCTGGTGACCGGCTTGCTGATCTCCGCGCCGGTGTTCTGGATGTTCACCAAATTCCTGGCAATCAATTTGCCCGGACTCACCAGCACCGGGTGGCTCTGATGATGGACATTCTCAATGCGCTGATGCAGGGCTTCGCGACGGCGATCTCGCCGGCCAACCTGATGTGGGCCCTGGTGGGCTGCGTGCTCGGCACAGTGGTGGGCGTGCTGCCCGGCATCGGCCCCGCGGTGGCCGTGGCCATGCTGCTGCCGATCACGGCCAAGGTCGAAGCCACGGCCTCGATGATCTTCTTCGCCGGCATCTACTACGGCGCGATGTACGGCGGCTCGACCACGTCGATCCTGCTGAACACCCCGGGAGAGACCGCCACCATGGTCACGGCCATGGAGGGCAACAAGATGGCCAAGAGCGGCCGCGCCGGCCAGGCGCTGGCCACTGCCGCCATCGGCTCCTTCGTCGCCGGCACCATAGCGACGGTCATCGTCACACTGTTCGCGCCAGTCGTGGCGGAGCAGGCGGTCAAGCTCGGCCCGCCGGAATACTTCATGCTGATGGTGCTGGCCTTCACGACCGTGAGCGCGGTGCTCGGCAAGAGCACGTTGCGCGGCATGACGGCGCTGCTGCTGGGCCTGGCCATCGGCTGCATCGGCCTGGACCAGATCTCCGGCCAGCCCCGCTACACCATGGGCAAGGCCGAATTGCTGGACGGGATCGAGATCGTGCTGGTGGCGGTGGGCCTGTTCGCCGTAGCGGAGGTGATGTACGCCGCCATGTACGAGGGCCGCAGCACCGAGGCCCGGAATCCGATGAGCCGCGTCTACATGAGCGGTCGCGACTGGAAGCGGTCCATCCCCGCCTGGTTGCGCGGCACCGCCATCGGCGCGCCCTTCGGCTGCATCCCGGCCGGCGGCACCGAAATCCCGACCTTCCTCTCCTACGCCACCGAGAAGAAGCTCGCCAAGGGCGAGGACCTCAAGGAGTTCGGCACCACCGGCGCCATCGAAGGCGTGGCCGGCCCCGAAGCCGCCAACAACGCCGCAGTGACCGCGGCGCTGATCCCGCTGCTCACGCTCGGCATCCCGACGTCGAACACCACCGCCATCCTGCTGGGGGCCTTCCAGAACTATGGCCTGAACCCCGGCCCGCAACTCTTCACCACCTCGGCCGCGCTGGTCTGGGCGCTGATCGCCTCGCTGTACATCGGCAACGTGATGCTGCTGATCCTGAACCTGCCGCTGGTGAAGCTGTGGGTGAAGCTGCTCGAGATCCCGAAGCCGCAGCTGTACGCGGGCATCCTGATCTTCGCGACGGTGGGTGCCTATGGCATGCGCCAGAGCGCGTTCGACCTGGTGCTGCTGTATGCCATCGGGCTGCTGGGCGTGCTGATGCGGCGCTTCGACTTCCCGACGGCGCCGGTGGTGGTCGGCATGATCCTGGGCCCGCTGGCCGAAGCGCAGCTGCGCAACGCCGTGTCGATCGGGGAGGGCAGCTTCAGTGTCTTCCTGACCCGGCCGATGTCGCTGGCGCTGCTGGTGGTCATCCTGGCGGTGCTGATCGTGCCGCGGGTGATGCGGATGCGGGCGGCCAGAAAGCTGGCTTGACGAACCGTCATCCCGGCGAAGGCTGGGACCCGGTGCTTCCAGAGCCGGCAAACTCAATCAAAGCCGGCCCCGCCAGCCGGTGCTTCACCCATTCCGCCATGGGCCACGCGCCGATGGACCGGTAGAACTGCAGCGCAGGCTCGTTCCAGTCCAGCACGCTCCACTCGAACCGGCCGCAGCCTTCGGCCACGGCGATGCGCGCCAGGTGCTGCAGCAAGGCCTTGCCGGCGCCGACGTTGCGGTGCGCGGGTGTCAGGTACAGGTCCTCCAGGTACAGACCCTTGCGGCCCTGCCAGGTGGAGTAGTTGAAGAAGTAGACGGCGAAGCCGGCGTACTCGCCGTCGACAGTGCACATGAGCGCGCGCGCGGGGCCACCCGGGTCGAACAACGAAGCACGGATGTCGGCTTCCGACGCTTCCACTTCGTGCTCGGCCTTCTCGTAGATGGCCAGCTCCCGGATGAATCGGAGGATGAGGCGAGCGTCGTCCGCTTGCGCGGCCCGGATGACGATGGATGGCATGGGGTGCACTCTAGCCGGTCCCGAGGCGGGACTTGCAGGATGTCGCGGCATTGGCCGACGCACCAGCCCACGCTTCGCCCGCCATGATCAGGCATGCGTCCAGCTTCTCCCCATGCAGCACCACATCCCGCACGGTCGCTGGCCGCCTGGCTGTTGCTGGTGGGCGCCGCGGCAGCGATCGGTGCCGTCGGTTCGAGTTCGGCGCCGGTGTTCTATTCGCAGCTTCAATTGCCAGGTTGGGCGCCGCCGGCCGGCTGGTTCGGTCCGGTCTGGACCGTCCTCTACGCGATGATGGCTGTGGCCGCCTGGCTGGTCTGGCGTTCGCCGGGCCGCCATGGCGGGGCCCTGGCACTGTTCGGGTTCCAGCTGGTCGCGAACGTTCTGTGGTCGTGGTTCTTCTTCGCCTGGCGCTCCGGCGAGGGCGCCATCGCCGACATCCTGGTGCTGGACCTGCTGGTGGTCGCGGCGCTGGCAGCGTTCTGGCGAATCCGCCCGACGGCCGGCGCGCTGCTGCTGCCCTACCTGGCCTGGATCCTGTTTGCCACCGCGCTCAGCGTGACGGTGTGGCGGATGAACCCCGCGTTGCTTTGACCCGTGCGCGGCGGCGGTGACGGTCTTCACTCACGGCGACGCCGGCGTCGCCGCTCAGGGCGAATCCCGATGCCGGACGGCGCCACGGTCCTACGCCAGGCATCGAACTCTGGCCGCCGACAACCGCGGGCCCGACCAGAACAATCGAGTCCTCACAAGCCAACCCGCTGGAGCAGTCCATGGCCGACGAAGCAGATCTCGCATTCGATTCCGAGCAACGCCATTTGACCCTGGCGCTCGCCGCGCAGCGTTCGCGGGCGCATGTGCTGCGGCCGATCGGCGAGTGCCATCACTGCGGCGCGAATGAAGGCCTGGGCGACCGGCTGTTCTGCGACGCGGACTGCGCGACGGATTGGGAGTACGAGGCGACGCTGCGCCGGCGACTGGGCTTGCCGGCGGGCCCTCCGCTTCACTGAGCGCCGGGGCGTGGATGCCGGGCGCGCGGGCGCCCATCCGCTACAGTTCAGCCGACTGTCCCGGAGCCCCTCATGCGCATGCCCATCCTCTTCGCCGCCACCTTGCTCGTCCTCGCTGCCTGCGGCAAGGCGGAGGGCGAGCAGGTGGGCTCCGTGGATACCGTCTTCCAGTGGTTGGGGCCGGACCACAAGATCGTGGTGGAAGCCTACGACGACCCCAAGGTGGCGGGCGTCACCTGCTACGTCTCGCGCGCCAAGACGGGCGGCATCAAGGGCGGCCTCGGGCTGGCGGAAGACAAGGCCGAAGCGTCCATCGCCTGCCGCCAGACCGGCGCCATCAGCTTCCCCACCGGCAAGCCGCTGGAACAGCAGGAAGAGGTGCTGAACGAACGCATCTCCCTCGTCTTCAAGAAGCTGCGCGTGGTACGCATGGTGGATGCGAAGCGCAACGCCTTGATCTACCTCACCTATTCGGACCGCATCATCGAGGGCTCGCCGCAGAACAGCTTGACCGCGGTGGCGCTGCCGGCGGGCACGGTGGTGCCCCTGAAGAAATAGCCGCGGTCGTCAGACCATCCCCGACAGGTACATGATCGCCCGCAGGCTGGAGAACTCGTACTCGACGAAGTCGTCGAAGTCCTTGCCGGTCTGGACTGCCGGCGTCCACGCATTCTTGGCGACCGCATCGGTCCAGGCCTTGGTCTTGATGGCGGCCAGCACGAGGCTGGTGAGCTCCGCGCGCTGTGCGGGCGTGATGCCGGGCGCACCGTACACCCCACGCCAGTTGCCCAGCACCACGTCGTAGCCCTGTTCCTTCATGGTCGGCACCGCGATGCCGGGCAGGCGCTTCTGCGACGTCACGGCGATGGGCCGCATCTTGCCGGAGACGATGTGCTCGGCGAACTCGCTGTACCCACTGCCGCCCACGGTCACGTTGCCGCCGAGGATGGCTGCCACCGCTTCGCCGCCGCCGCGGAAGGCGACATAGTTCACCTTCTTCGGGTCGACGCCGACCTGGCGCGCCAGCATGCAGGCCGAGATGTGCTCGGTCGAGCCGCGCGAGCCGCCGCCCCACTTGACGGCCGCCGGGTCCTTCTTCAGCAGGTCGACCACGTCCTTCATGGTCTTCAACGGCGAATCGGCCGGCACCACGAACACGTTGTATTCGCTCGTGAGGCGGGCGATCGGCGTGCATTGGCTCAGTTGCACCGGCGGCTTGCCGGTGATGATGCCGCCCAGCATGACGGCGCCCATCATCAGCAGGGCGTTCGGGTCGCCCTTGCTGGCGTTGGCGAACTGCGCCAGCCCCAGGATGCCGGCGGCGCCGCCCTTGTTCTCGTACTGGACGGCGTCGGCCGCCTTGGCCTCCGTCAGAGCCTTGCCCAGGGAGCGGCCGGTGGTGTCCCAGCCGCCGCCGGGGTTGGCGGGGATCATCATCTTCAGCGTGGCGGCGGAATGCGCGGGCAGCGGCAGGCTGCCGGCGGCCGCCAGCGCGGCGATCGACTTCAGGAACGTGTCTCGGCGCATGGCTTGTCTCCTTGTGTGGGCCATGGCGATGCTGCGCGGGCGAACTGTCGATCGCCTGTCACGCGAAACCCCCAATGTCCGGATTAACCCGCAGGTGATCACTGAAAATTCGCCACAGCGAATTTTCAGTGGCTTGATTGGTGTGAAGGGGCCCGGCAGAGCCGGATCCCCTCCACAAGGGAGACCGTCCTGCGCGATGCTCCGGCCGGTCTGTGCCGCTGCGCGGGAACAAGGCATCGAGGACCGCGCGGAATATCATGCAGCGCGGTCCCCTTTGCGGAGAGGATCCGGCTCTGCCGGTCCTCTTCGCACTGATCAGACAACTCTGAAAAATCGCCTTGGCGATTTTTCAGAGTTAGCATCCGGCATGGTCGCAAGCGCAGTCGTCTCCCCCCAAGCTCTGCCGCAGGATGGCCAGCGGATCCTCGAGCTGGCGGCGCGCTCGATGTTCGACCTGTTCGCCAATGCCAGCGAAGGCATGCTGCTGGTCGACCGGCAGGCGCGCGTGGTGTGGATCAACGATCTCTACAAGCGCTTCCTGCCCGCGCTGGGCTTCGAGCGCGTGGAAGACTTCGTGGGGCATCCGGTTTCCGACGTCGTGCACAACACGCAGATGCACCGGGTGCTGGAAACAGGCAAGCCGATCCTGATCGACCTGCTGTCAAACAAGGCCGGCACGTTCGTCGTCAGCCGGATCCCGCTGCGCGACGACGCGGGTGTGGTCATCGGCGCACTGGGCATCGTCTTGTTCGACCACCCGGAAACCACGCTGCAGCCGCTGATCCACAAGTTCGCCAACCTCCAGCGGGACCTGGACGAGGCCCGGCGCGAGCTGGCGACGCGGCGCCGCACCAAGTACACGCTGGCCAGCTTCGTGGGCAGCAGCCCGGCGGCCGTGGAAGTGAAGCGGCAGGCGCGGCGCGCGGCGCTGTCGTCCAGCCCGGTGCTGCTGCTGGGTGAGACGGGCACGGGCAAGGAACTGCTCGCGCAGGGCGTCCATGCGGCTTCCGCGCGCGCGGAAGGCCCCTTCGTCAGCGTGAACATCGCAGCCGTGCCCGACACCCTGCTGGAGGCCGAGTTCTTCGGCGTGGCGCCGGGCGCCTACACCGGAGCCGATCGCAAGGGCCGCATCGGCAAGTTCAAGCTCGCCGATGGCGGCACGCTGTTCCTGGACGAGATCGGCGACATGCCCGCCAGCCTGCAGCCCAAGCTGCTGCGCGCGCTGCAGGAAGGCGAGATCGAGCCGCTCGGCTCCAACAAGGTCGTGCCGTTCGACGCGCGCGTGATCGCCGCGACCTCGCGTGACCTGGGCGCGCTGGTGCGCGAAGGCAAGTTCCGGGAAGATTTGTACTACCGGCTGAACGTGCTGCCGATCCGGGTGCCGCCCTTGCGCGAGCGCCGGGCTGACATCCCCGCGCTGGTGGAAGTGCTGGCCGAGGGCATCGCGCTGCGTGGCGGGACACCGCAGTTCGACCTGAGTTCCGACGCCATGGCCATGCTGGCCGCGCAGCCCTGGCGCGGCAACATCCGCGAGCTCGGCAACCTGTTGGAGCAGGCGGCGATGCGCAGCGACACGCAGCACATCGAGGAGCACCAGCTGGAGGAGGTCCTGCGCGAGGCGGGCCTGGAACGCGTGCCGCCCGCGCCACCGGTCGCGCCGCAGGCACCCGCGGCCAAGAGTGCTTCAGCGCTTCGGCCGCTGGCCGAGCAGGTCGCCGAACTGGAGCGCGAGGCCATCCAGGCCGCGCTGGCGGCGACCGGCGGGAACAAGTTGGCGGCCGCCAAGCTGTTGGGAATCTCCCGGGCGAAACTCTACGAGCGGCTGGAAGCGACTGTCTGATTTCCAGGCAAGTGTTCGGGATTCAGACACTTTTCGGTGTCCGACAATCAGACACAACCGACCGGCTGCTGAGCCAAATCCTTCTGAATCAATGACTTAGCGGCTGGCACGTTGCGTGCAACGTGGTTTCTGCACAGCAGTCATTACAGGAGACATTCCATGCAACGTCGCATCTGGGTCGCGGCCGCCGCCCTGGCCACCACGGCGCTCGCGTCGCCCTTCGCCTTCGCCCAAGCCGGCAAGGAAATCAAGATCGCCCACATCTACAGCCGCACCGGCCCGCTCGAGGCCTACGGCAAGCAGACGCAGACCGGCCTGATGATGGGCCTGGAATACGCCACCGGCGGCACGATGATGGTCAACGGCCGCAAGATCACGCTGATCGAGAAAGACGACCAGGGCAAGCCCGACCTGGGCAAGTCGCTGCTGGCCACGGCCTATTCCGACGACAAGGTCGACCTCGCCATCGGCCCGACGTCCTCGGGCGTCGCGTTGGCCATGCTGCCGGTCGCCGAGGAATACAAGAAGGTGCTGCTGGTCGAGCCGGCCGTGGCCGACTCGATCACCGGCGAGCGCTGGAACAAGTACATCTTCCGCACCGGCCGCAGCAGCTCGCAGGATGCGATCTCGAACGCGGTGACGGTCGACCAGCCGGGCACGGTGGTCGCCACGCTGGCGCAGGACTACGCGTTCGGCCGCGACGGCGTGAAGGCGTTCAAGGACGCCATCAGCAAGTCGAAGGTCGTCCATGAGGAGTACCTGCCCCAGAACACGACGGACTTCACCGCCGGCTTCCAGCGCATCGTCGACAAGATGAAGGACCAGCCGGGCCGCAAGGTGATCTTCGTGATCTGGGCCGGCGCCAACCCGCCGTTCGCCAAGCTGGCGGACCTCGACCTGAAGAAGCGCTTCGGCATCGAAGTGGCCACCGGCGGCAACATCCTGCCGGCCATGGTGCCGTTCAACAACTTCCCGGGCATGGAAGGCGCCGCGTACTACTACTACGGCTTCTCCAAGAACCAGGCGAACCTGTGGCTGGTGACGAACCACTACACGCGCTTCAAGAGCCCGCCGGACTTCTTCACGGCCGGCGGTTTCTCCGCCGCGATGGCCGTGGTCGAGGCGCTGAAGAAGACCAAGGGCGACACCAACACCGACAAGCTGATCACGTCGATGGAAGGCCTGACCTTCGACACGCCGAAGGGCCCGATGACCTTCCGCAAGGAAGACCACCAGGCGATGCAGTCGATGTACCACTTCCGCGTGGCACCGGGCGCCCGTCCGGGCGCGATGGCGGATCTCCACCTGGTCAAGGAGATCAAGCCCACCGAAATGAACGTGCCGATCCGCAACAAGCGGTAGAGCGCGCGCCGGTTGGGAGGCGGGGTGCCGGCGTGCCCCGTCTTTCCTTCAGGGGCGGCCGCCCCTTCTTTTTGATCCGTTCTGTCAGAGACAACCCCGGACACACGGGGGTGGGCAGGTGTACGCCCAAACACCAACCAGGAGACATTCTCGATGACGTTCAAATTGCTTCGCCCGATGCTTCGCCTCGCTGCCGCGCTCGCGGCCCTCGGCACCGCGGGGGCCATGGCCCAGGTCAACCTCGGCCAGTACAACATCGACACCAGCAAGACCACGGTCTCGGGCCTGTCCTCGGGCGGCTTCATGGCCAACCAGCTGGGCATCGCCTATTCGTCCACCTTCAAGGGCGTCGGCGTGTTCGCGGCGGGTCCCTACATGTGCGCCGGCCACAACAACTACACGGCCTGCATGTACAACGCCAGCATCAGCGCGAGCCAGCTGACGACGATGCAGAACAGCCTGAACAGCTACAGCAGCAGCGGCGCCATCGACAACAAGTCCAATATCGCCGGCCAGAAGATCTACCTGTTCATCGGCACCAGCGACACGACGGTCGGCCAGAACCCGACCACGGCGCTGAAGACGCAGTACACGAACAACGGCGTGCCGGCGGGCAACCTGCAGCACGTGGTGCGCAGCGGCGCCTCGCACACCTTCCCCACCGATTTCGACAGCACCGGCAACAACGGCTGCGGCAGCGCGGCCTCGCCGTACATCAGCAACTGCAGCTATGACGGCGCCAAGGCCGTGCTGGAACAGTTCTACGGCACCCTGAACCCGCGCAACAACGCGCCGGCCGCCGGCAACTACGTCCAGTTCAACCAGTCGCAGTTCACCAGCAACCCTGGAATGGCCGCGACCGGCTACGCGTACGTGCCCGCCAATTGCGCGAGCGGTTCGCAGTGCAAGCTGCACGTGGCGCTGCACGGCTGCCAGCAGAGCACCGACAAGATCGGCGACAAGTTCGTGAAGAACACCGGCTACTCGCGCTGGGCCGACACCAACAGCATCATCGTGCTGTTCCCGCAGACCCGCATCGACAACACGAGCCGGCCGACTTCCGCGAGCGGTTCGCTGGCCAACCCGAACGCCTGCTGGGACTGGATCGGCTGGTACGGCACCAACTTCGCGCAGAAGGCCGGCACGCAGATGGCCGCCATCAAGGCGATGGTCGACCGCGTGTCCTCCGGCAGCGGTTCCGGCGGCGGCGGTTCGCTGCCGGCACCCACCGGCGTGGCGACCTCCGGCGCGACCACGACGACGATGCAGATCACCTGGGGCGGCGTCACCGGGGCCACCAGCTACAACGTGTTTCGCAACGGCAACAAGGTGAATGCGACCGGGGTCACCGGCACCAGCTACACCGACACCGGCCTGGCCGCCGCCACTACCTACACCTGGACGGTGGCGGGCGTGAACAGCAGCGGCTCCCAGGGCGCCGTCTCGGCGGGCGCCACGGGCACCACGACCGGCTCGGCACCCCCTCCGGCGACTTGCTTCACCTCGTCGAACTATGCGCACGTCACGGCCGGCCGCGCCACCACGACGGGCGGTTATGTTTACGCCAAGGGCTCCAACCAGAACATGGGGCTCTACAACACCTTCGTCACCAAGACCCTCAAGCAGACCAGCCCGGGCTACTACGTGATCGGCACCTGCCCGTGAGCGACCTGCAGACAAGGAGACCATGAAACTCGCCACCCAGGACCTGACCATCCGCTTCGGCGGCCACGTCGCGGTCAATGGCGTCACCTGTTCGTTCGAACCGGGGACGCTGACCGCGATCGTGGGCCCCAACGGGGCGGGCAAGACCACGTATTTCAACCTGATCTCGGGTCAGCTGAAAGCCAGCGCGGGAACGGTCACGCTCGATGGGCGCGACCTGTCCGGCGCCTCGGCCTCGCAGCGCACGCGGGCAGGCCTGGGGCGGGCGTTCCAGCTCACCAACCTGTTCCCGCGCCTCACGGTGCTGGAGAACATCCGCCTGGCGGTGCAGGCGGCCCGCAGCGGCAGCCATCGCCATGGCCTCAACCTGTGGAGCGTGTGGAGCGACCACCGCGACCTGACGGAACGCGCCGAGGAGATCCTCGAGGCGGTGGCGATGAAGGACAAGGAAGACGAGCTCGTGGCCAGCCTGCCGCACGGCGACCAGCGCAAGCTGGAAGTGGCCCTGCTGATGGCCCTGGACCCGGGCGTGTTCATGTTCGACGAGCCCACGGCCGGCATGAACGCCGCCGAGGCGCCCGTCATCCTCAACCTGATCCGCAAGCTCAAGGCGGACAAGAGCAAGACCATCCTGCTGGTGGAGCACAAGATGGACGTCGTGAGGGAGCTGGCCGACCGCATCATCGTGCTGCACAACGGCACTTTGGTGGCGGACGGCGAGCCGGCGGCGGTCATCGCTTCGCCCATCGTGCAAGAGGCTTATCTGGGTATCGCGCCCGAGAAGCAGAAGGAGGCGGCATGAACGCCAACCTCCTCGAGTTGAAGGGTGTGCAGACGCACATCGGCGCGTACCACATCCTGCACGGCGTCAACCTCGCCGTTCCGCGCGGCCAGCTCACCATGCTGCTGGGCCGCAACGGCGCCGGCAAGACGACCACGCTGCGCACGATCATGGGCCTGTGGAAAGCCTCGCAGGGCAGCGTGACCTTGAACGGCCAGGACATCACGCAGGCCGCCACGCCGCAGATCGCCGGCCTCGGCGTGGCCTACGTGCCCGAGACCATGGGCATCTTCGCCGACCTCACCGTCAAGGAGAACATGCTGCTGGCCGCGCGCGCGGCCCGCACGGCGCAGCAGATCGACGAGAAGCGCCTGCAATGGATCTTCTCGCTGTTCCCGGCCGTGGAGAAGTTCTGGAACCACCCGGCCGGCAAGCTGTCGGGCGGGCAGAAGCAGATGCTGGCGGTGTCGCGCGCGATCGTCGAGCCGCGCGAACTGCTGATCGTCGACGAGCCCAGCAAGGGGCTGGCGCCGGCCATCATCAACAACATGATCGATGCGTTCGCGCAGCTCAAGGCGAGCGGCGTGACCATCCTCCTCGTCGAGCAGAACATCAACTTCGCCAAACGCCTGGGCGACACCGTCGCAGTCATGGACAACGGCATCGTGGTGCACGCCGGCTCCATGAAGCAGCTGGCCGACGACGAAGAACTGCAACATTCCCTGCTCGGCCTGGCCCTATGAAAAACCTCGACTTCGACTGGATGCCGCTGGCCCTCGTGCCCATGCTCGCCATCCTCGTCCTCCCCATGATCGGCTCCGGCTCCACCTGGGTCACGCTCACCGTGGCCGGCCTGGCCATGGGCATGATCATCTTCATCATCGCGTCCGGGCTGACGCTGGTCTTCGGGCTGATGGACGTGCTGAATTTCGGCCACGGCGTGTTCATCGCACTGGGCGCCTTCGTGGCGACCAGCGTGCTGGGCAGCATGGGTGACTACACGGGCTCGTCCAGCCTCTGGGTGAACCTGATGGCGGTGCTGCCGGCCATGGTGGTCGCCATGCTGGTGGCCGGTGCGATCGGCCTGGCGTTCGAACGCTTCATCGTGCGGCCGGTGTACGGCAACCACCTGAAGCAGATCCTCATCACCATGGGCGGCATGATCATCGGCGAGGAACTGATCAAGGTGATCTGGGGCCCGCTGCAGATTCCGCTGCCGCTGCCCGAAGGCATGCGCGGGAGCATCTATCTCGGCGATGCCGCGATCGAGAAGTACCGGCTGCTGGCCGTGATCGTCGGCCTGGCGGTCTTCGGCGGGCTGCTGTGGACGTTGACCCGCACCAAGATCGGATTGCTGATCCGCGCCGGCGTGCAGGACCGCGAGATGGTGGAGTCGCTCGGCTACCGCATCAAGACCCTGTTCATCGGCGTGTTCGTGGTCGGCAGCGCACTGGCCGGCCTGGGCGGCGTGATGTGGGGCCTGTACCAGCAGAACGTGATCCCGCAGATGGGCGCGCAGGTCAACGTGCTGATCTTCATCGTGCTGATCATCGGCGGGCTCGGCTCCACCACCGGGGCGCTGGTTGGCGCGCTGCTGGTGGGCCTGATGGCCAACTACACCGGCTTCCTCGCGCCCAAGGCGGCGCTGTTCTCCAACATCGCGCTGATGATGGCCATCCTGCTGTGGCGTCCGCAGGGCGTCTACGCGCTCAACAAGTAAGGAGGCCACGATGTTGTCACGCTTCCTGTCCAACGACCCCCCGCGCAACAAGGTGCTGGCGGTGGTGCTGGTGCTGCTGTTCGCGACGCTGCTGCTCACGCCGTTCCTCATTCCGGGCGTCAAGGCGCTGGACGTCGCCGCGAAGATCCTCATCTTCGTCGTGCTCGCGGCCAGTTTCGACCTGCTGCTGGGCTACACGGGCATCGTGAGCTTCGCCCACACCATGTTCTTCGGCATCGGCGCTTACGGCGTCGCGATCGCCTCCACGCGCATGGGGGCGGGGTGGGGCGCTCTCGCGGTGGGCCTGGCGGCCGCACTGGTGGTGTCCTTCGTGCTGGCCCTCGCGATCGGCCTGTTTTCGCTTCGGGTGCGCGCGATCTTCTTCTCGATGATCACCCTGGCGTTCGCGGCGGCTTTCCAGACGCTGGCGTCGCAGCTGTCGGATTTCACCGGCGGCGAGGACGGCCTCACCTTCAAGATGCCCGAGGTCCTGTCGCCCGGCTTCAAGTTGAGCGAGACGCCTTTCCTCGGCGTGTCGCTCGATGGCCGGCTGATCTGCTATTACCTGATGTTCGTCGTGGCGCTGGTGCTGTTCCTGGCCATGCTGCGCATCGTCAACTCGCCGTTCGGCCGGGTGCTGCAGGCGATCCGCGAGAACGAGTTCCGGGCCGAGGCCATCGGCTACCGCGTCGTTGTCTACCGCACGGTGTCGAGCATCCTGTCGGCACTGTTCGCGACCATGGCCGGCGCGATGCTGTCCGTCTGGCTGCGCTACAACGGGCCGGACACGTCGCTGTCCTTCGAGATCATGATGGACGTGCTGCTGATCGTCGTCATCGGCGGCATGGGCACGATTTATGGGGCGGCGATCGGCTCCGGCCTGTTCGTCGTGGCCCAGAGCTACCTGCAGGACCTGCTGAAGCTCGCCAGCGAAGCCGTCGCCGGCCTGCCTTGGCTGGCCGCGCTG
This sequence comes from Caenimonas sedimenti, assembly GCF_007833165.1. Classification (GTDB taxonomy): domain Bacteria; phylum Pseudomonadota; class Gammaproteobacteria; order Burkholderiales; family Burkholderiaceae_C; genus Ramlibacter; species Ramlibacter sedimenti. Next base: position 187,254 of record NZ_VOBQ01000016.1, read on the forward strand.
CTGTCGCCCGACCGCTGGCTGCTCTGGCTCGGCCTGTTGTTCGTGCTGTCCGTCTACTACTTCCCCACCGGCGTTGTCGGCCGGCTGCGCGCGATGCGCCCGCCGCCGAAACCGCCGGCCCCGCCGGCCGCGACGCCCATCAAGAGAACGCCCCCCCTTCAAGGAGATTTTGTTGAAAACTAGAAAAACGATGCTGGCCACCGCCGGCGCCCTCGTGCTCGCCGGCTGCGGCGGCAGCGACAACGTCAGCAACGACATTCCCGTCGGCGTGACGCAGCACAGTGTCACCACCTATTCCGCCACGGCCGTAGGCACCGGCACCACGCCGGCCACGCAGGACCTGCTCACGGGCGGCCTGGGCAAGACCGGCCTGGGTGCTGCAGTGGCGCCGACCTATGCCGACCCGGCGAACCCGACGGCGCTGGAACTGCGGCGCAACGCGCTGCATTCCAACTACCGCGCCATCCTCGATCCCACGGTCAACGGCGGCTATGGCTCGCTCTACGGCCCCAACATCAACGCCGCCGGTACCGTGACCGCTTCCGAAGGGCTGATCCCCGGCCGTGAATACGTCGCGACGCTCGATGACGGCAGCGGCCGCAAGCGCGTGACCATGGCCGTGCAGATCCCCGACAGCTTCGACCAGGCCAATCCCTGCGTCATCCTCGGCCCGTCCTCGGGTTCGCGCGGCGTCTACGGCGCCATCGGCACGGCCGGCGAATGGGGCCTGAAGCGCGGATGCGCAGTGGCGCTCACCGACGCCGGCAAAGGTGTGGGCCTGTACGACCTGACCGACGACAGCGTCAACAAGATCGACGGCACGCGCGCCACGCGCACCGCCGCCGGTGCCTTGTCGCATTTCGCCGCGAACATCACCGACGCCGCGCGGACCGCCTACAACGCGATGTTCCCCAACCGGCTGGCGCTGAAGCAGGTGCACTCGCAGCTCAACCCCGAAAAGGATTGGGGCAGCGACACGCTGGTGGCCGGGCGCTACGCGCTCTATGCGCTGAACGACCGCTATGGCAACGCGAGCAACCCGGCGCCTTTCAACGCCGGCAACACCATCGTGATCGCCGGCTCCGCATCGAACGGCGGCGCCGCCGCGCTGCGCGCGGCCGAGCAGGATGGCAGCGGCCTGATCGACGGCGTCGTCGCCTCGGAACCCGTGGCTCAGATGCCGACCGCCACCGGCTACGGCATCACCGTCGGCGGTACCGCCGTCAACGGCTACGGCAAGACACTGGTCGACTACGTCACCTATGCCAACCTCTATCAGCCTTGCGCGGCGCTGGCCGCGGGCGCGGCGATGACGGAAGTCTCCACCTTCAACTTCATGGTGGCCGCGGCCATGACCACCCGGGCCCAGGCGCGTTGCGCGGGCCTGGCCGCCAAGGGCCTGGTGACCGGCAGCGACGTCGCCGCGCAATCGGCCGACGCGCTCGCCAAGCTGCGTGCGTTCGGCTGGTCGGCCGAGCATGACCAGATGCACAACGCACATTGGGGCCTGGGCAACGGGCCCATCCTGTCCGCGATGTATCCGGTGGCCTACGGCCGCCTGTCGGTGCTGGACAACGTCTGCAGCACGAGCTTCGCGCAGGTGAGCGCGACAGGCGACGTCGTCGCCGTCAATCCGCTCGTCAAGGCACAGAGCTTCGCGCTGGCCAACGGCACCGCCAACGGAACGCCGGCGACGCCCGTCTACAACAACTCCGTGGGCGGCGCGAAGGCCTGGCAGTTCGCCGTCTCGCCCTCGACCGGTGCGGCCGACTTCGGGCTGGACAACGCACTGTGCCAACGAGCCCTGGCGACCGGCGCCGATCCGGTGACGGGTGCGGCGCTCACCGCCAGCAGCACGCCGACGGCGGCCCAGGCTGCCGCCGTGAAGGCGGGCGTGGCGGAAGTGACGCTCAACGGCAACCTGCGCGGCAAGCCGACGATCATCGTCAGCGGCCGCAGCGACGCCCTGGTGCCGGTGAACAACAATTCGCGCGCCTACGCGGCGTTCAATCGCGTCGTGGAAGGCGCATCGACCAGGCTGCGCTACATCGAAGTCACCAATGCGCAGCACTTCGACACGTTCCTGCCGTTCGGTGGCTTCGACACGCGCTTCGTCCCGTTGCACCAGTACTTCAACCAGTCCATGGACCTGATGTACGCGCACCTGAAGAGCGGCGCCGCGCTGCCGGCCAGCCAGGTGGTGCACACGACGCCGCGCGGTGGCACGCCACTTGCTGCACCGGCCATCACGGCGGCGAACGTGCCCGCGATCAGCGCCGCGCCCGCGGCAGCCAACCAGATCGGCTTCTCCGGCACGTCGATCACCGTACCCAACTAAGGAAGGGCCCGCAGAGGCCCGGCCACGGAGGACCCAGATGCCATCCAGCTCGAAGTACGTGACCTGCGCGGGCCGCGAAATCCACTACACCGAGTGGGGCGCGCAGCATGCGCCCACGGTCATCGCCTGGCATGGCCTGGCGCGCACCGGGCGCGACATGGACGAGCTGGCCCAATGGCTGGCTGATGGGTTCCGGGTGATCTGCCCGGACACCCTGGGCCGGGGGCTCAGCCAGTGGAGTCCCGACCCGTCGAACGAATACAAGCTGGAGTTCTATGCCCGCCTCGCGGCGGACCTGTTCGACCAGCTGGGCATCGAGGAGGCGCATTGGGTCGGCACGTCGATGGGCGGGGCGATCGGTACCGTCTGTGCCGGTGGGCTGTTCCAGCCCCGCCTGCAGGGCCGCATCCGCAGCCTGGTGATCAACGACAACGCGCCGCGCCTCGCGCGGCCGGCCCTGGAGCGCATCCGCAACTATGCCGGCAACCCGCCGGCGTTCGAGACCATGGCGCAGCTCGAGAGCTTCTTCCGCGAGGTCTACAAGCCTTTCGGCTGGTTGAGCGACGCGCAGTGGCGGCGCCTGACGGAAACCTCCGCCCGGCGCCTGCCCGACGGCCGCATCACGCCGCATTACGACCCCGCCATGGTGCGGCAGTTCATCGATCATCCGGACGACTACGACATCTGGGCGCACTACGACGAGGTGCGCATCCCCGTGCTGGTGCTGCGGGGGGCGCATTCCGACCTGGTGCTGAAGGATGCGACCGATGAAATGCTGACGCGCGGGCCCGGGGCGCTGGGGCTCACGCGGGTGGTCGAGATTGCGGGCTGCGGCCATGCGCCGGCGCTCAACGTTCCCGAGCAACTCGACCTGGTGGCGGGGTTCATCCGCCAGCATGAGCAGGCCGCCGCGGCCAAGGCCGCAGCCGCGGTCGCCGCCGCTTAGGGCGTTTTCAAGCCGGGGCCCCCAGGGCGAGGGCGCGTTCGCGCGAGGCCGCCAAGGCTTTCGGGTCAGGCACCGACTGGGTGTCCCAACCGGCGAGGTGCCGCAGGGCGATGCCGCCCAGGGCGGCGATCCATTCCGGTTCGTCGTTCAGGCAGGGGATGTAGTGGAAGTCCTTGCCGCCAGCCGCGAGGAAAGCGGCGCGCCCTTCCTGCGCGATCTCCTCCAGGGTCTCCAGGCAATCGCTGGTGAAGCCGGGGCAGACCACGTCCACGCGCTCCAGCCGCTGGCCGGCGAGCTTGTGCAATGTCGCTTCGGTGGACGGCTCCAGCCACTTCGCGCGGCCGAAGCGCGACTGGAAGCTGAGCGTCCATTCGCCATCCGCCAGGTTCAGCCACTCCGCAAGCAGCCGGCCGGTCTTGCGGCATTCGCAGTGATAAGGGTCGCCGAGCTGCAATGTGCGCTCGGGCACGCCATGAAAGCTCATCACGAGGTGGCCCGGCCGGCCGTGTTCCCGCCAGTGCCGTTCGATGCGCGCGGCCAGTGCACCCACGTAGCCGCGATCGTCGTGGTACCGGTTCACGAAGCGCAGCTCCGGGACGTTCCGCTCGCGGGCCGTCCAGCCGCTCACGGCGTCGATCACGCTGGCCGTGGTGGTGCCGGAATACTGCGGGTAGGCGGGCAGCACCAGGATGCGTGTCGCGCCGCGCGCACGCAGCGCCGCCAGCTGCGCCGGGATCGACGGGCTGCCGTAACGCATGGCGTATTCCACGGCGACCCGATGGCCCTGCTCGCCCAGCCAGCCCTGCAGGCGCTTCGCCTGCCGCTCGGTCCAGACCTTCAGTGGCGAACCTTCCGGCGTCCAGATGGTCGCGTATTTGGCGGCCGATTTCGACGACCGCAGCGGCAGGATGACGCCATACAGCAACGGCAGCCAGGCCACGCGCGGAATCTCCACCACGCGCGCATCGCTCAGGAACTCCGCGAGATAGCGGCGAACGGCCGGCGCCGTGGGGGCATCCGGCGTGCCGAGGTTGCACAGCAGAACGCCCACGATGGTGGATTCACCGTGACGATGCGCGATCTGCGAGGCCGGGGTAGAGGGGGCGGGGGGCATGAGGTATTCTGCCGTCATGCTCGACGTCGCGAAAATCCGGGCCATCACGATCGACCTGGATGACACCCTGTGGCCGATCTGGCCCACCATCGAACGCGCCGAGAAGGCGCTGCACGACTGGCTCGTGCAACATGCGCCGATGGCGGCAGCGCTGTTCTCGAGCCCGTCGGCGCTGCGCGAAATCCGCGACTACATGGCCGCCTCCCGGCCCGAACTGAAGAACGACTTGAGCGCGGTGCGCCGCGAGTCGATCCGGCTCGCGCTGTACCGGGCCGGCGAGAATCCGCTGATCGCGGACGAGGCGTTCACCGTGTTCTTCAACGAGCGCCAGCGGGTGACCCTGTTCGACGACGCACGTCCCGCGCTGGAGTTCCTGGCGCTGCGCTATCCGATCGTGAGCATCTCCAACGGCAACGCCGACCTGGAACGCATCGGCCTGGCCCCGTATTTCCGCGCGGCCATCAGCGCGCGCGAGTTCGGCGTCGGCAAACCGGATCCGCGCATCTTCCACGCGGCCGCCGGCGCCGCGGAGACGATGCCGGAAGCCGTGCTGCACATCGGCGACGATGCAACGCTCGACGCGCTCGGGGCCTTGAACGCAGGGATGCAGGCGGCCTGGCTGAATCGCTCGGACGCGCTGTGGCCGCATGAACTGGAGCCGCAGGTGACCTTGACGAACCTGGCGGAGCTCGTCGATCTGATGCGCTGAGGCCTACATCCGCCCCAGCGCTTGCACCTTCCAGGCCAGCCACAGCTTGCGCACCGGGGTCAGGCTGATGCGCTGGTCCAGCACCTTGAAATCCTCGTCCTCGATCTCCCGCAGCAGCGTGCGGTAGATGCTGGCCATCATCAGGCCCGGCTTCTGCGCCCGCCGGTCCTGCGGCGGAAGGAGGGCCAGCGCCTCGTCGTACAGGGTGTGGGCGCGCTGCGCCTGGAACCGCATCAAGGCGACAAAACGGTCCGAGTGCTTGCGTTGCAGCACCTCGTGCGCCTTGACGTCGAACTGCTGCAGCTCGTTCACGGGCAGGTAGATGCGCCCGCGCATCGCGTCCTCGCCGACGTCGCGGATGATGTTGGTGAGCTGGAACGCCTGCCCCAGCTTGTGCGCATAGTCGGTCGTGGCCGGGGCGGTCTGGCCGAAGATGCCGGCCGACACCTCGCCCACCACGCCGGCCACCAGGTGGCAGTACTTCTGCAGGCCGGCATAGTCCAGGTAGCGGGTCTGCTCCAGGTCCATCTCGCAGCCGCGCACGACGGACAGCAACTGGTCCTGCCGGATGTTGAACGCCGCCGCGTGCGGCATCAACGCCTTCATCACGGGGTGCGTGGGCTCGCCGGTGAAGGCTTTGCCGACTTCCATCTGCCACCAGGCGAGCTTGGTGCGGGCGACTCCCGGATCGGTGACTTCATCGACGACGTCGTCGACTTCGCGGCAGAACGCGTAGAAGGCCGTGATCGCCGCGCGGCGGGGCGGCGGCAGAAAAAGAAAGGCGTAGTAGAAGCTGCTGCCCGAGGCTGCGGCTTTCTCCTGGACGTACTGTTCCGGCGTCATCGGCCGGCATTGTCCCATCCGGCGCCGCCCACCTTGCCCGCGAGCCGCGCGTAGTGAGCCTGCAGGGGGGCGCGGCCGGCCCGCGTGAAGAGCAGCCGCAGCAGCACGCCATGCACTTCGCTGCGCGGCATCTTGATGCGCTGCTCGAGCGCCGCGGGGCCCGCGGCCTCCAGCAGCGCGAGCGTGCGCGCGCCCAGCAAGGCGGGCAGGGCGCTGGCGGCGCGCACCCGGCGGTCCTTCACGGCGTCGGCATAGCGCATGCCGTCGGCGACCTGTTCTTCCGCCAGCGCCTGCCATCGGTGCCAGAGCGGCAACAGCAGCGCGGGCTCGCGCGCCACCTGGTCCACCGCGAGGCCGGCTTGCGCGAGTTCGTCCGCCGGAAAATAGCAGCGCCCCGCCGCGAGGTCGTCGCGGACATCGCGCAGGATGTTCACGAGCTGCAGGCCGCAGCCATAGGCCCGCCCCAGTTCCCGCATGCGTTCAGGTTGCGCCCCGGCGAAGTCCCGCAGGTGCCGCAGGCAGAGGTCGGTCCAGAATTCGCCGACGCTGCCGGCCACCAGGTAGGTGTATTCGTTGAGCTGGTCCGCGTTCTCCAGCGCGCGGCAGGGGCCGGGCTCGCCGAAGCGTTGCACATCGAGTTTCTGGCCGCGGGTGATCTGGCGGAGCACCCCGCGGATGGCTTCCTGGTCCTGCGGCTCGGTGGCGGCGAGGGCCGCCAGGCACTGCGGCAGGGCGAGGATCAGGCGCTGCTCGTCGCCGTCGGCTTGCCGGCCCGCAAAGCCCCGGAGGTCCTCCAGGGTGGCCGTGCCGTCGATCGCGGCCGTGAGGTTGTCCAGGCTCGCAAGCCGTTCCGCGGCCGGCATCTGGGTCGTGTCCGCCAGGGTGTCGGTCGCACGGGCCAGCAGGTAGCCAAGGCCGATCGGCCGCCGCAATGGGGCCGGCAACACCCGGATCGACAGGTAGAAAGAGCGCGAAACCCCTCGCAACAGGGCATTCAGGTCTTCCGTTGATCGGGCCGGCGGCTGCATGGTCATCTGGCGCGGCATTGTCGCTTGACAAACTGCTGGGGTTTCCCCTAGATTACTAACCGGTCAGTCATTAGCCGTCTCTTTGTTCACTTTCGCCGGGGTTCCACCGTGATTTCTGCTCACTTTTCCCGTACAGCGCGCTGGTCGCTTCTTGTCGTTGCCACGGCTGTGCTGGGCGCCTGCGCCCGCCAGGAGGCAGCGCCCGAACCCGTGCGCGCCGTGAAAGTGGTGACTGTGGGCGTGTCCGGCATCCAGGCGGGCTATGAATTCTCCGGCGAAGTGAAGCCGCGCGTGGAATCCCGCCTCGGCTTCCGCGTGGCCGGCAAGATCACCCAGCGGCAGGCCGAAGTGGGCCAGCATGTGAAAGCCGGGGCTCTCCTGGCCCAGCTGGACCCGCAGGACTATCGCCTGGCTGCCGACGCCGCGCGCGCCCAGGTGGCGGCGGCGAGCACCAATCGCGACCTGGCCGCGGCGGACTACAAGCGCTATGTGACGCTGCGCGAGCAGAACTTCATCAGCGGCGCCGAACTCGAGCGGCGCGAGACCGCCCTCAAGGCCGCCCAGGCCCAACTGGAACAGGCCCAGGCGCAACTTGCGTCCCAGGGCAACCAGGCACGCTACACGACGCTCGTGGCCGATGTCTCCGGGATCGTCACGGCCGTCGAAGCCGAGCCCGGTCAGGTGGTCAGCGCGGGCACGCCGGTGGTCCGAATCGCCCAGGACGGCGCGCGCGACGTGGTGTTCTCGGTGCCGGAAGACAAGGTGGTGGCGGTGCGCCCGGGCAGCGACGTGGCGGTGCGGCTCTGGGCCGGCAACACCACGGTGCAGGGCAAGATCCGCGAAGTGGCGGCGAGTGCCGATCCAGTCACCCGAACCTACCCGGTGAAGGTCTCGCTGGATGCTGCCACCCAACCGCCCCTGGGCGCGACGGTCACGGTGTTGCCCCAGTCGCTCAGCCACGCCGGTGTGCAGGTGATCAAGCTGCCCACCAGCGCGCTGAGGCAGGAAGGCAAGGGCACCGCGGTGTGGTTGCTCGACAAGGCCACCATGACGGTCAAGCTGCAACCGGTGCAGGTGGCCAGCGCCGACGGCAACGAGGCGGTCATCGCCTCGGGGGTGCTGCCCGGCATGCTGGTGGTCACAGCGGGCGTCCACGTGCTGGCCCCCGGCCAGAAGGTGACGCTGTGGCAGGACAAGACGTCCGCCATGCCGGCCGTCGCGGCCCAGGGCGATGCCGTCAAGGCTGTGGCCGCCGCGCCCTCGGCCGCGCTACCCGTCGCGAAGTGAGGCGGGAATGAATCCCGAACCTAACAGCGATCGCTTCAACCTCTCGCGCTGGGCGCTGGAGCACCCGGCGCTCACGCGCTACCTGATGGTGGTGCTGATGCTGCTGGGCGTCGCGGCCTACTTCCAGCTGGGGCAGGATGAAGATCCGCCCTTCACCTTCCGCGCCATGGTGATCCGCACCAACTGGCCGGGCGCGACGGCGCAGCAGGTGGCCGAGCAGGTCACCGACAAGATCGAGCGCACGCTGCAGGAGGTGCCGTACGCCGACATCATCCGCAGCTATTCCAAGCCGGGCGAGTCGCAGATCATCTTCCAGATCAAGGACTCGTCGAAGCCCGGCGAAGTCGCCAACGTCTGGTACACGGTGCGCAAGAAGGTGGGCGACATGCGCTTCACCTTGCCGGGCGGCATCCAGGGGCCCTTCTTCAACGACGAATTCGGCGACGTCTATGGCGTGATCTACGCGCTGGAAGCCGACAAGGGCTACAACTATGCCGAGGTGAAGACCTTCGCCGACGACGTGCGCCAGCAGTTGCTGCGCGTGCCGGATGTCGCCAAGGTCGAGCTCTTCGGCGCGCAGGACGAGAAGCTGTTCGTCGAGATCTCGCAGAAGCGGCTGGCGCAACTGGGCCTCGACGTGAACCATATCCTGGCGCAGCTGGGCCAGCAGAACGCGGTCGAATCCGCGGGCGCCGTGCAGACGCCGCAGGACGTGGTGCAGGTGCGCGTGGCCGGCCAGTTCGAGGCGGTCGAACAGCTGCGCGCCATGCCGATCCGCGGTGTGTCCGGCAATCAACTGCGCCTGGGCGACATCGCCGAGGTCAAGCGCGGCTACGTCGACCCGCCGCTGGTGAAGGTGCACCACCAGGGCAAGGACGTGATCGCGCTGGGCGTGTCCATGGCCAAGGGCGGCGACATCATCCGCCTGGGCCAGTCGCTGAAGGCGGCCACCGGCAGGATCGACGATCAGCTGCCGGCCGGCATCCGCCTCGTGCAGATCCAGGACCAGCCCAAGGCCGTGGCGAACTCGGTCAATGAATTCGTGCGCACCCTCATCGAAGCCGTGTTCATCGTGCTGGCGGTCAGCTTCATCGCGCTGGGCCTGCACAAGCGGCCCGACGCCGCGTCGCTGCCGATCTGGAAGCGGTGGTACGTCGACATGCGCCCCGGCCTGGTGGTGGGCATCACCATCCCGCTGGTGCTGGCCGTCACCTTCCTGGCGATGAACTACTGGGGCATCGGCCTGCACAAGATCTCGCTCGGCTCCCTGATCATCGCGCTGGGCCTGCTGGTCGACGACGCGATCATTGCCGTCGAGATGATGGTGCGCAAGATGGAGGAGGGCTACGACAAGGTCCGCGCCGCCACCTTCGCCTACGAAGTCACCGCGATGCCGATGCTGACGGGCACGCTGATCACCGCCGCGGGCTTCCTTCCGATCGGGCTGGCGAAGTCGACGGTGGGCGAGTACACCTTCGCCATCTTCGCGGTGACGGCCGTGGCGCTGGTGCTGAGCTGGCTGGTGTCGGTCTACTTCGTGCCTTATCTCGGCACCTTGATCCTCAAGGCGAAGCCGGTGGTGGCCGAGCACCACGAGCACTTCGACACGCCGTTCTACCGGGGCTTCCGGCGGACGGTGAACTGGTGCGTGGAGCACCGCTGGATCACCATCGGTGCGACGATCCTGACCTTCGCGCTGGGTATCGCCGGGATGGGCAAGGTGCAGCAGCAGTTCTTCCCCGACTCCAGCCGGCCGGAGATCATGGTCGACCTGTGGTTCCCCGAGGGCACGTCGTTCGCGGCCAATGAGGAAGTCGCCCGGCGGGTCGAGCAGCGCCTGATGCGCGAACCCGGCGTGGTCAGCGCATCGACCTGGCTTGGCTCCGGCGTCCCGCGCTTCTACCTGCCGCTGGACCAGAAATTCCCGCAGACCAACATCTCGCAGCTGATCGTGCAGCCCAAGGACCTGCCCACGCGCGAAGTCCTGCGGCAGAAACTGCCCACGCTGCTGGCCCAGGAGTTTCCCGAGGCGCGCGGCCGCATCACGCTGCTGCCGAATGGCCCGCCGGTTCCTTACCCCGTGATGTTCCGCGTGGTCGGTCCCGAGCCGCTGCAGTTGCGCGAACGCGCCGACGAGGTGAAAGCCGTGATGCGCGCCAACGCCAACACGCGCGGCGTCAACGACAACTGGAACGAGTCGGTGAAGGTCCTGCGCCTCGAGATCGACCAGGCCAAGGCACGGGCGCTCGGCGTCACCAGCCAGTCGATCGCCCAGGCGAGCAAGACCATCCTGGCGGGCACCACCGTGGGCCAGTACCGCGAGGGCGACAAGCTGATCGACATCGTGCTGCGCCAGCCGGCCGACGAGCGCAACGCCATCACCGACATCGCCAACGCCTACCTGCCGACGGCATCCGGCAAGTCGATCCCGCTGACGCAGATCGCCAAGCCGGTCTTCACCTGGGAGCCGGGCGTGATGTGGCGCGAGAACCGCGACTACGCCATCACCGTGCAGTCCGACATCGTCGAAGGCATGCAGGGCGCCACGGTGACGGAGCAGTTGCTGCCCCAGTTGCGCGCGCTGGAGGCGAAATGGACGCAGGGCTACCGCATCCAGGTGGCCGGTGCGATCGAGGAGAGCGGCAAGGGCTCGTCGTCGATCTCGGCCGGCGTGCCCATCATGCTGTTCATCACCTTCACGCTGCTGATGCTGCAGCTGCAGAGCTTCAGCCGCGCGATGCTCGTGTTCCTGACCGGGCCGCTGGGCATCGCCGGCGTCGCCGGCGCTCTGCTGCTGCTGAACCGCCCGTTCGGCTTCGTGGCGCTGCTCGGCGTGATCGCGCTCATGGGCATGATCCAGCGCAACTCGGTCATCCTGATCGACCAGATCGAGCAGGACCGCGCGCGCGGAGTGCCCGCCTGGGACGCCATCGTCGAGTCGGCCGTGCGGCGGCTTCGCCCCATCGTGCTGACGGCGGCCGCGGCCGTGCTGGCCATGATCCCGCTGTCGCGCTCGGTGTTCTGGGGGCCCATGGCGGTCGCGATCATGGGCGGGTTGATCGTGGCGACGGTGCTGACCTTGCTGGCGCTGCCGGCGATGTATGCGGCTTGGTTCCGGGTGAAGCGGGAAGAGCCGGCGGGTATGGCGCCGGGTGGGGTGGCGTTGGTGCCGGCCTGAGCTTTTTCCTCGCCGTCACCTCGCGGCAACGCCGCGCGTGGCCGGGCTGTGGCGCGCTGGCACGGCGTCCGTCGGGCCGCTGCGCGGCCCTACCGGATTCCCTGCGCCGCACGCCCTCGCGGCCCCGCCGCCAAACTTATATGGACGCCTCCCGTGTGGCAAGCGGGTATTGGAAGTTTTGACTTGGCGGGTTCATTGCGGACTTATATCCGGCCTGTGCTCTTGCAGACCTGGGGTCTGCGGCTGGCCCTGATGGTCAT
>NZ_VOBQ01000017.1 GCF_007833165.1 Caenimonas sedimenti
GAGAACAGGGCTCATGCGTCGTTCCGGTCACGGGTCAAGACGGCCAGTCTTGACCCGCGCCCGCGCCTAGCCTGAGCCCTGTTCTCGGCCCAACGCAGGCCCGTTTCTCTGCCGCCCAGGCTCCTAGCCAATCTCCGGCGGCCCTGGGATACTGGCGGCGTCGTATGTCGTCGCCCTCCACCGTCCCGCCGTCCCGCCTGCCGCTCGACCCGGCGACGCACCTGCCCAGCATCCACACGTTTGGCGAGCTGAGCCAGTTCCTGCGCAGCGCCGTCGCCGACGAAGACAGCCGGCAGTTTTCCGAAGGCATGACGCTGCTGGCGACCCACATCGAGGCGATCGTCGCGTGCCTGCGGCTGGACCGCAGCAGGGCGGCCGTGGCGCCGCTCCTGATGGACTTCCTCACGGTCCTGCGTGACCACCGCACCATGGTGGTCGGCCTAGGGCTCGAATGGCGCGGCCTCTACGAGTACGCCTCGTACCTGCAGGCGCTGAACAATTTCCGGGTGCTGATCGGCCAGTGGCTGCTGCAGGGCGATGCCCGGGGCGCGCAGCTCCAGCTGGCGGCCGAGGATTTCGAGCTGGTGGCCTGGCGCACGCTCGGCGAAGGCCTGCTGCTGATCGACATGTACGAGCAGCTGGTCCGCGATCCGCTCGATGGTGAGTTCGTCGTCACCCAGCCCTTCACCCGCGAGGAGGGGCCGCAAGTCGAGCGCGCCTTGCAATGGTGGAAAAAGTTGCGGCTATGAGACACGCTCATGCTGCGGCGCAGCGAGCGCCTCAGGCCGTGTGCTACATTGCACCTATGCATTGCGTCGCGTCTTTCTTTTTTGGCTATTTTTGGTTCTCAAGCGCCCCCGGCGGAAGAGAGATCTGAGCGTACCCAGAAGAAACGCAAGACCCTCGAACAAACCGCCGGAACCCCCGGCGGTTTTTCTTTTTGGGCCCCTGAAACCGAGCACGAGGACAGTCCATGACCGCCAAGACCCCCGCCAGCGAGACCTGGTATGCGCATCCCATCGACAAGACCGGCCAGACCGATGACGAACGCATCAAGGACATCACCGTGCTCCCTCCGCCCGAACACCTGATCCGCTTCTTCCCCATCCAGGGGACGCCCGTCGAGACCCTGATCGGCCGCACCCGGCGGTCCATCCACGACATCATGGCCGGCAGCGACGACCGCATGCTGGTCGTCATCGGCCCGTGCTCGATCCACGACCCCAACGCCGCGCTGGATTACGCGCGCCGCCTGAAGGAGGCGCGAGACAAATACGCCGACACGCTGGAAGTGGTGATGCGCGTGTACTTCGAGAAACCCCGGACCACCGTCGGCTGGAAGGGCCTCATCAACGACCCGTACCTCGACGAGAGCTTCCGCATCGACGAGGGGTTGCGCATCGCGCGCCAGCTGCTGATCGAGATCAACCGCATCGGCCTGCCGGCCGGCAGCGAGTTCCTGGACGTGATCTCGCCGCAGTACATCGGCGACCTGATCGCATGGGGCGCCATCGGCGCGCGCACCACCGAAAGCCAGGTGCACCGCGAGCTTGCCTCCGGCCTGTCCGCGCCGATCGGGTTCAAGAACGGCACGGACGGCAACATCAAGATCGCCACCGACGCGATCCAGGCCGCAGCCCGCCCGCACCACTTCCTGTCCGTGCACAAGAACGGGCAGGTCGCGATCGTCCAGACCCACGGCAACAAGGACTGCCACGTCATCCTGCGCGGCGGCAAGGCGCCGAATTACGACGCCGCCAGCGTGGGCGCCGCCTGTGCCGAGCTCGAAGCCGCCAAGCTGCCGGCCACGCTGATGGTGGATTGCAGCCATGCCAACAGCAGCAAGCAGCACGAAAGGCAGGTGGATGTGGCACGCGACATCGCGGCGCAGGTCGCCGCAGGCTCGCGCAGCGTGTTCGGCGTGATGATCGAGAGCCATCTCACCGGGGGCGCCCAGAAATTCAGCCCCGGCAAGGACGATCCGAAGGCCCTGGAATACGGCAAGAGCATCACCGACGCCTGCATCGGCTGGGGCGATTCGCTGGAGGTCCTGGACGTCCTGTCGAACGCGGTTCGGGCCCGGCGCCGCTAGTCGGAAGCTGGCCTCAAATCGGTAACAAGTATTTACATGAAGTAACGATCTGTCTATATTTGTGGCGGGTGGGCCGCTGATCGGCCGAGGCAGGACACCAGCCATGAATATTGACCGTCCCACGTTGAGACTGGGAATTGCCGGGTTCGCCGCGGAGCAGCAACAGCAGGTGCAGGCCGCGCTCTCGGCGGCCGAGACCGCGGCTGTCGAATGGAAACTCGGGGGATTCGCGGAGGCGGACGCCTGGTGGCTGCATGGCGGCCGGACGCAGGCATTGCCCACGGGCATCTTGCGGGTCGCCCCGGGGCAGACCGCGGCGCGGGTCGTCCAGCTGACTCTCTCGGATGTCGACCGCCCCCTTGCTGTCTCCCTGCCCATGGCCGGGGGATTCCAGCCGACCTTCTTCTTCCGGCTCGAAGATCCCGCCAGCATGGCGGCGATCCTCAAGAAATTCGGCGCCTGGCTGCAGCCGGCAATGGCCCAGTACGCCCTGGCCGCGAGCATCGTGGAGAACGAGCCGGCCTTGGCGGCGGGCGCGTGGGAGGTCCTGCGGGGCTCCGACCTGATCGCGGTCGTCGATGTGCGCCTGGGCACCGCAGTGGCGCCGCAGGCCACGCCGCTCGACTTTGCCGACGCCACCTGGTGCATCCGTGACCATGGCGAAGCGAACCTGCCACGTGAATTCATCCAGGCCAGCCTGTCGCAGCTGATGTGGCAGTACGCGGCGCGCACCACCCGCGACCTGCTGCCCGCGCACTACCGTGACAAGGCGCTCTTTTTCCGGCGGCCGCCGCGGCTGGCCCAGCGCAAGATGGACGACGCGCACCTGCTGCTGCTGCGCGACCTCGCCGGGCACCCGGGCAGCCGGTTCGAGGAAGTGGGGCAGCGCACCGGCCTCGGCGAATCGACCCTGGCGCGCCACCTGGCCGCGCTCTATCTCGTGGGTTCGATCACCGCGAACCCCAACCGGGCGGCCACCTGGCATTCGCGCCCGGCGGGCGACGCGTCCGACAGCGCGTTGCCAAGCGTGACGCCGTCCGGACTGGACGCGGCCTCCGGCCCGGGCGGACTGACGCCACAGCAGGCGCTGGACCTGACGGTTCCTGCACCACTGTCGCCCGAATAGCACGGTCCCCCCAATTCCTTCGTCCCGGGGATGGCCCCGCGCGGCGAGGGGTTCCATAATCGGCGGCCACCCCAGCCGGGGCGGGCGCATTCCAAATTCAAATGACGGGGCTGCATGTTGGCGGGGGGCGAGGATTTACGCGAGGAGCCGACGCTGTTGCTGGGCGCGACGGGGTTTTCGCCTGCGCAGCGCGAGGCCATCCAGGGGCTGCTCGCGCGCTTGCCTGGCACCGGGCCCGGCTGGTCGCTGGTGCCGTTCTCGGAAGCTGACGGCTGGTGGGTGAATGGCAGCCGCATCAAGCTGCTGCAGGATGGCAACCTCCGCGTCAAGGCCGGCCAGCCGACCGAACATGCGCTGCACCTGGACCTGGCGGAGATCGACCGGCCGGTCGCCTTCTGCGCCCCGCTGGCGGCGCCGGACTTCGAGCCGCTGTGCGTGTTCGACCTCGCCGATGAAGCATCGGTGCTTTCGGCGCTCGCCCATTTCCATGACTGGTTGCGCGTGCTCCGCGCGCAGTTCGCGCTCGGCGCCATGGTGGTCCAGCGCGGGGCCAGCCTGCGCGGCACCGTCCACCACCTCATCCACCAGGGCAATCTGCTGGCCGTGCTCGACTACCGCAACGGCCACGCGGGCATCCATCCCGGGGCGGAGGCGGCCGACCTGTGGGAGGCGGAATGGGACAAGCGGCCGGCGAGCGCCGCCGAGCTGCCGCCCCGCTTCGTGGATTGCACGCCGGCGCAGCTGGTGTGGGCCTATGTGCGGCGCACCCGGCGCGACATGCTGCCGGAACGCTACCGCACGGAGACCATCTACTTCCGCCACGCCCCGCGCGTGCCGCTGCGGTGGCTGCGCGATTCCTTGCTGGCGGTGGTGCGCGAACTGAATTCGTTGCCAGCGTCCTTCCAGGAACTGCGCCAGCGCACCGGCATCTCCGAAGCGGTGCTCGCGCAGGACCTCGGCTGCATGTATTACGCAGGGGCCATCACCACGACGGCCAGCAAGGCCGCGCCCACGGCGGGTGGGCGTGAAGGCGAAGCGTCCACGCCTTCGGAAGTGGGCCCGGCCAGCACCGCGCTCGCGAAGCCGCTCGACGTGACGGTGCCCGCGATGCTGGAGCACAAGCTCCGGCCGCGCGGGGGCAACTAGACGCGGGCGCGCAGCCCCAGGCCTTCCAGCAGCCTGGCATGGATGCCGCCGAAGCCGCCGTTGCTCATGCAAAGCACGTGATCGCCGGGCCGCGCCGCGGCCAGCACCTGTTGCAGCAGCGTGCCGATGTCGGGCGCGATGCGGGCGCGGTCGCCCAGCGGCGCCATCGAATCAGCCGGATCCCAGCCCAGGCCGCCGGCGTGGCAGAACGCCAGGTCCGCCTGTTCCAGGCTCCAGGGCAGCTGGGCCTTCATCGTTCCCAGCTTCATCGTGTTGCTGCGCGGCTCGAACACCGCCAGGATGCGCGCGGGGCCGACCTGGCGGCGCAGGCCATCGATGGTGGTCCTGAGGGCGGTGGGGTGGTGCGCGAAGTCGTCGTAGACAGTGACGCCCCCCGCCACGCCCAGCACTTCCATGCGGCGCTTCACATTGCGGAAATCGGCCAGCGCCTGAGCGGCGCGGGCGGGCGCCACCCCCACGTGCTGGGCCGCCGCGATGGCCGCCAGTGCGTTCAGCTGGTTGTGCACGCCGCCGATGTCCCAGTCGACCCGGCCGGCGGGCCGGCCGTTCTCCAGCACCTGGAACGACCCAGGTTCCCCTTCCGCGCTGAAGTCGCTGACGGCCGCGCCGAAGCTGCGCACTTCGCTCCAGCACCCCAGGTGCAGCACCCGTGCCAGGCTCTCCTCCAGCCCGTTGACCACGACGCGGCCCTGTGAGGGCACGATGCGCACCAGGTGATGGAACTGGCGCTCGATCGCGGCCAGGTCATCGAAGATGTCGGCGTGGTCGAACTCGAGGTTGTTGAGGATGGCCGTGCGCGGGCGGTAGTGCACGAACTTGCTGCGCTTGTCGAAAAACGCCGTGTCGTACTCGTCGGCCTCGATCACGAAGGCCTGCCCCTGCCCGAGCCGGGCGGACACACCGAAATTCAGGGGCACGCCGCCCACCAGGAAGCCCGGCTGGAGTCCTGCCTGCTCCAGGATCCACGCGAGCATGGAAGTCGTCGTCGTCTTGCCGTGGGTGCCGGCGACCGCCAGCACGTGGCGTCCGTGCAGCACATGTTCGGCCAGCCATTGCGGCCCGCTGGTGTATTTCAGTCCCTGGTGGAGAATGGCTTCCATGAGCGGATAGCGCGGCGTGCCGTCCGCCTGCCGGGCGCGCGACACGACGTTGCCGACCACCCAGAGATCAGGGGCCAGCGCGAGCTGCTCCGTGCCGAAGCCCTCGATGAGTTCGATGCCGAGCGAGCGCAGCTGGTCGCTCATGGGCGGATAGACCCCGGCGTCGCAGCCGGTGACCTGGTGGCCCGCTTCGCGCGCGAGCGCCGCCAGGCCGCCCATGAAAGTGCCGCAGATGCCGAGGATGTGAATGTGCATGGGCCGGAATTATCCCGGCCCCGTGTAACCGCCCGCTGGTGCGCGCGTTACCGGGGGTAGCGTTCGCGCAGCTTGAGCTTCCAGAACTTGCCGGTGGACGTGCGCGGCACCGCGTCGATGAATTCGTAGCGTTCCGGCAATTGCCACTTGGCGAAGCTGTGCTTCAGCAGGTGCGCATTCAGGTCAGCGGGCTGCGCCGCTGCCCCTTTCTTCCACACCACGCAGGCGAGCGGGCGCTCGCTCCATTTCTCGTCGGGGATCGCGATCACCGCGGCCTCCGCGACCGCTGGATGCGCCATCAGCGCGTTCTCCAGGTCGACCGAGCTGATCCATTCGCCGCCGGACTTGATGAGGTCCTTGGTGCGGTCGGTGATGCGCACGAAGCCGAGGTTGTCCACGCTGGCGACGTCGCCGGTGCGGAGCCAGCCGTCTTCGGTGAATTTGCCGGGGTCCAGCGGGACCTCGTGGTAGCTGCCGGTGATGAAAGGGCCGCGCACCTGGATTTCGCCCACGCTCTTGCCGTCCCAGGGCAGCTCGCCTTCGTCGCCCCACACGCGCAGGTCCACCAGGGGCACCGGGACGCCGGCCATCGCCGCGCGGCGGTATTTCTCATCGTCGCTCTCTCCCTGCAGCTCGGCGCGCGGATAGGAGATCGTGCAGACCGGCGAGGTTTCCGTCATGCCCCAGCCCTGTTCGATCCAGATCCCGTGCCGGTCGAAGGCGCGGATCAGCGATTCCGGCACGGCCGCGCCGCCCACCAGCGACCGCATGCCGCGCGGCAGCTTCCAGCGGCCGGCGTTGGGTGAGCCCGGCTGCTGCGCGGCATCGAAGGCCTGGATCAGGCTCATCCAGATCGTGGGCACGCCCAGCGACAGGGTCGGTGGCTCCAGCTGCATCAGGTCCAGCAGGTCGTCGGGGTGCAGGTGCGGGCCTGGGAAGACCAGCTTCACGCCCATCATCACAGCGCCGTACGGCATGCCCCAGCTGTTGGCATGGAACATGGGCGTCACCGGCATCACGACGTCGGTGCCGCGCAGGCCCCAGAAGTCGCCCAGGCTGGCGACCAGCGTGTGCAGCACGGTGGAACGGTGGGAGTAGGCGACGCCCTTGGGCCGGCCCGTGGTCCCGGACGTGTAGCACATGGCCACGGGGTCGTTCTCGTCGTGCGGCGCGTAGGTGAAGCCAGCCGGGTCGGCGGCGGCCAGCAGGGCTTCATAGTCGGCGAATTCCGCGGGCACGGCGCTGCCGGAGAACGGAAAGACGATCACCTTCTCGAACGCATGCAGGTGCGCCAACTGCTTGTAGAGCGGCAGCAGCACGTCGTCGATCACCAGGAAGCGGTCGCTCGCATCGCCGGCGATCCAGCCGATCTCGTCGGGCGAGAGCCGCAGGTTGAGCGTGTGCATCACGCCGCCGGCCGCGGGAATGCCGAAGTAGCATTCCAGGTGCGCATGGTGGTTCCAGCAAAGGGTGGCGACGCGGTCGCCCTTGCGCAGCCCCAGCTTCTGCAAGGCCGATCCCAGTGCACGGGTGCGGCGGTGGAATTCGCCATAGGTGTGCCGGCGCAGCGACTTGTCCGGCAGGCGCGAGACGATTTCGTTGCCGGCGAAGATCCGGCCCGCGCGGTCCAGCAAATGGTTGAGCGACAGGGCGCCCTCCATCATCGTGCTCTTCATTCGATGTCTCCTTCGATGTCTCCTTCGATGGCACTGTACGGCCTGCGGCCGCCCGCCGGCAATGCAGAATGCCGGGATGGACAGTGTGCAGTCGGAAATCGCCGCGGCAGCCGCGCGGCTGGTGGTGGAAGAGGGGCTCGAATACGGGCCGGCCAAGCGGCGCGCCGTCAAGCAGCTGGGCCTGCCTGCCCGGGCGGCCTTGCCGGACAACGATGCGCTGGAAGACGCGGTGAAGGAGTACATCGCCCTGTTCCATGCCGAGACCCAGCCGGGGGAACTGGCGGCGCTGCGCGCATTGGCCCTGACCTGGATGGAGCGGCTGGAGGGTTTCCGGCCGCACCTGGCCGGCGCGGTCTGGCATGGGACGGCCACCCGGCTCTCGGACATCCATCTCCAGCTGTTCTGCGACGACCCGAAATCCGCGGAGATCGCCTTGATCGACCACGGCGTGCAATACACCCCCCGAACGGTCAACGGCTTGCATGGGGATCCGGTGGAGGCGCTGAGCGTGAGCAGCATGAGCCCGGAACTGGGCGAGCACGTCGGGGTGCACCTGCTCATTTACGACCATGACGACCTGCGCGGCGCCCTGCGTCCGGATGCGAAGGGGCGTTCGCCGCGCGGTGACCTGGCGGCGGTGCGCCGGTTGATCGAGGAAGGCGGCCATGACTGACGGCGCAAACTCGCCGGTCGCCGGCGCTGGTTGACGGGCGCGGTCGCCGCGGGCGCGGTGGCCGCCGGAGCAGGTGTCGCCTGGTGGCGGCTGCAGCCGGGTGCCGCCGACGACGCGGCGGTGCAGGCCCTGTGGGCCTTGAGTTTCCAGACCCCTCAGGGCACGGCGCTGCCGCTCGCCGCGATGCGAGGGCGTCCCCTGCTGATGAATTTCTGGGCGACGTGGTGCCCCCCTTGTGTCGAGGAGATGCCTCTTCTCGATGGCTTCTTCCGGCAACATTCGCCAAAAGGTTGGCAAGTCGTCGGCCTGGCGATCGACCAGCCGAGCGCCGTCCGCACTTTCCTGGCGCGTCGACCGGTGACTTTCCCGATCGGGATGGCCGGGCTGGAAGGCACGGAGCTCACCAAGCAGCTGGGAAACCTGACGGGCGGCTTGCCCTTCACCGTGGTCTTCGGCCCGGACGGCGCCGTGCGCCAGCGTAGAATGGGCCGGGTCTCCGAAGCCGATCTGGCAGCCTGGGCGCAGGCCTCCTGAGGCGCCACCGCAGCCGGGCCGCTCGCGGCAGTTCGAAAAAATAAGAGAGATTTCGAGCTTTTAGAAAGAAGTAACCGAATTTTGCTGTAAATTCGCGTCCTCTTTCAGAACGATCGGAGACGCCCATGGACCTGCGCAAACTCAAGACCCTGATCGACCTGGTGTCCGAGTCCAACGTCTCGGAGCTGGAGATCACCGAGGCCGAAGGCAAGGTGCGCATTGTCAAAGGCGGCGGGCCGGTTGTCCATGCGGCGCAGGCGCCCATGGCCCAGGCCACCCAGGCTGCATTGGCCCCGGCGCCGGTCGGCAGCGCCCCGGCCGCCTCGGCTCCCGTGGCCGCCCCGGCGGCGCCCAGCGGGCACATCGTGAAGTCGCCCATGGTTGGCACTTTCTACCGCGCCTCCGCCCCGGGGGCCAAGGCCTTCGTCGAGATCGGCAGCCAGGTCAAGGAAGGCGACACCATCTGCATCATCGAGGCGATGAAGATCCTGAACGAGATCGAGACGGACAAGGGCGGCACCATCACCCAGATCCTGTGCGAGAACGGCCAGGCGGTGGAATACGGCCAACCGCTGTTCGTGGTCGAATAAAGCGCGACCCATGTTCAAGAAAATCCTGGTCGCCAACCGCGGGGAGATCGCCCTGCGCATCCAGCGCGCCTGCCGTGAACTCGGGGTCAAGGCCGTCATGGTCTATTCCGAGGCCGACCGCGAAGCCAAGTACGTGAAGCTGGCCGAGGAAGCCGTCTGCATCGGCCCGGCACCTTCGCCCCAAAGTTACCTGAACATGCCGGCGATCATTTCGGCCGCCGAAGTCACGGACGCCGAAGCGATTCACCCCGGATACGGCTTCCTGTCGGAGAACGCCGATTTCGCGGAGCGGGTGGAAAAGAGCGGGTTCCAGTTCATCGGTCCGACCCCCGAGAACATCCGCACCATGGGCGACAAGGTGTCGGCCAAGCAGGCGATGATCAAGGCGGGTGTGCCCTGCGTGCCCGGTTCGGAAGGCGAGCTGCCGGACAACCCGGCCGAAGTGCGCCGCATCGCGAAACAGGTCGGCTACCCCGTCATCATCAAGGCGGCCGGCGGCGGCGGCGGGCGCGGCATGCGTGTCGTCCACACCGAGGCCGCCCTGGTCAACGCGGTGCAGATGACCAAGGCGGAAGCCCAGGCTGCGTTCGGCAACCCGGCGGTCTACATGGAGAAATTCCTGCAGAACCCGCGGCACGTCGAGATCCAGATCATGGCGGACAAGCACAAGAACGCCGTGTACCTGGGCGAGCGCGACTGCTCCATGCAGCGGCGGCACCAGAAAGTGATCGAGGAGGCGCCGGCGCCGGGCATCCCGCGCAAGCTGATCGAGAAGATCGGCGAGCGCTGCACCGCCGCCTGCAAGAAGCTGGGCTATCGTGGCGCCGGCACGTTCGAGTTCCTCTACGAGAACGGCGAGTTCTATTTCATCGAGATGAACACGCGGGTGCAGGTGGAGCACCCGGTGACCGAACTGATCACCGGCGTCGACATCGTGCGCACGCAGATCATGGTGGCGGCTGGCGAGAAGCTGCCCTTCGCGCAGCGTGACATCGTGCTGCGCGGCCACGCCATCGAGTGCCGGGTGAACGCCGAGGATCCGTACAAGTTCACGCCGTCGCCCGGGCGCATCACCTTGTGGCATGCCCCCGGCGGCCCGGGGGTCCGGGTGGACTCCCACGTCTACAACAACTACTTCGTGCCTCCGAACTACGACTCGATGATCGGCAAGATCATCGTGCACGGCGACACGCGCGCGCAGGCGATGGCGCGCATGCGCACGGCACTGGCCGAGACGGTGGTGGAAGGCATCAACACCAACATCGCACTGCATCGCGAACTGATGGTGGACGCGAAGTTCATGGACGGCGGGACCAACATCCACTATCTCGAGGAGTGGTTGTCCCACCACAAACGCTGATGTTCGACCTGCGCTTGCTGTGCCCCGAGGATCGCGTCGAAGACGTGAGCGAGGCGCTGGAAGCGCTGGAGGCGCTGAGCGTCTCGGTCGAAGACGCCGACGCGCAGACCCCGGCGGAGCAGGCCCTTTTCGGCGAACCCGGCATGCCCCCGCCGAAAGGCGGTTGGCAGCGCTCGCTGGTCGTCGCCTTGTTCGGTGAACTGGCCCAGGCCGAGGAGGGCGCCCGACTGCTGGCGCCGCAGGATTTC
This sequence comes from Caenimonas sedimenti, assembly GCF_007833165.1. Classification (GTDB taxonomy): domain Bacteria; phylum Pseudomonadota; class Gammaproteobacteria; order Burkholderiales; family Burkholderiaceae_C; genus Ramlibacter; species Ramlibacter sedimenti. The sequence goes on from NZ_VOBQ01000017.1 coordinate 10,822, forward strand.
TTCGTCGACTGCCGATTGCTGGGCATCACGCCCGTGCCCGAGGAAGATTGGGTGCGGCTGACCCAGTCGCAGTTCGAGCCGGTCGAGATCACGCCCTCGTTCTGGATCGTCCCGAGCTGGCACGAACCACCGGCGCAGGCCAGCCAGGTGATCCGCCTGGACCCCGGCCTGGCCTTCGGCACCGGCACCCACCCGACCACCCGCATGTGCCTGCGCTGGATCGCCGGCCGGGCGCCCGGCGGGGAGCGCGTGCTGGACTACGGTTGCGGCTCTGGCATCCTGGCCATCGCCGCCGCGAAGTTCGGCGCGACCGAGGTCGATGCGGTCGACATCGACGAGGCGGCCGTCAAGTCGGCCGCGCACAACGCCGAGGCCAACACCGTCCGGATTCGCACAGGCCTGCCGGACCAGGCCAGGGGCAGCTACCAGGTGGTGCTGGCCAACATCCTGGCGTCGCCCCTGAAAGTGCTGGCGCCGCTGTTGTGCGGCCATGTCGGCCCCGGCGGCGATCTGGTGCTTGCGGGAATCCTCGCGCGGCAAGCCGAAGAACTGCAGGCCGCCTACGCGCCCTACGTCCGCCTCAGCGTGCGCGACGAGGAGGACGGCTGGATCCTCATGACGGCCAGGCGGTGAGAATTACTACAATCTGCGGCTCATGAGCCTCATCACCAGCTGTCCGGCCTGCGGCACGATGTTCCGCGTGGTCCCCGACCAGCTGAGGATCTCCGAGGGCTGGGTGCGCTGCGGCCATTGCGCCGAGATCTTCGACGCGACCGCGCACATGGCGGACCACCTTTCGCCCGAGGTTCGAGAGGCTCTCCCGACCCAGCCGGGCGAGTTGCCCGAGGACTGGGACATTCCTCTTTCCGCTCCGCCGGCGGCAGGTCCGGTACCGCCGAAGACGCCGGCGGCGCTCGATTTCGCGAACATCACCGCGAGCCGTCCCACGGGTTTCGCCCGATCGGCGCCCGCGGCAGCCGTCGCCGCAACCGAAGGGCCGGAGAGCGAGCCGCTGGAAGCCTCCCCCCTCGACGCGCCCTTTGTGTTCCGCCGCTCGGACCTCGATCACTCGGATCCGGTCCCTTCCGTCTCGCCACCGATCGCGCCGCGCGCGCGAGAGAGCAGGCCGGCGTCGCTGGCCGAGCCGGCCGACATCGACCAGGTCTCCTTCGTCCGCCAGGCTCGGCGGCGTGCCTTCTGGCGGCGCCCAGGCGTCCGCCTCAGCCTCATGTTCCTCAGCCTGGTTCTCGCGTTCGCACTGGTGTTGCAGCTGGCCTACCAGGACCGCGACCGCCTCGCGGTGGCGCAGCCTCAGCTCAAACCTTGGCTGGAGCAGATGTGCGAATGGATGCAGTGCCGGCTGGGCCCCTCGCGCCAGATCGAGGCGATCGTGATCGAGAGCTCTTCGTTCAACAAGCTGCGCAGCGACGCCTACCGGCTCAGCTTCACCCTGCGCAACACCGCGGCCGTCGAAGTCGCGACGCCGGCCATGGAGCTCACGCTCACGGATGCGCAGGATCAGCCGCTGATGCGACGGGTGCTCACTCCCGAGGAACTCGGTGCCAAGGGTCGCGTCATCGACGCCGCCTCCGACTGGACGGGCGCGGTCGGCCTCACGGTCGCCCCTGGCGCTCCCGCGCGCATCGCGGGCTACCGCCTGCTCGCTTTCTATCCCTGATTCCCTCCACCTCATCCTCCAGGACGTCATGCCCGCTGTCATTTGTGGTTCCCTTGCCTTCGACACCATCATGGGTTTCGAAGGCCGCTTCGCCGAACAGATCCTGCCCGACCAGCTGCACATCCTGAATGTGTCCTTCCTGGTGCCGGCGCTCAGGCGCGACTTCGGCGGCTGCGCCGGCAACATCGCCTACAGCCTCAAGCAATTGGGCGGCACGCCGCTGCCCATGGGCGCGGTGGGTACCGACGGCGCGGACTACCTGGCGCGCCTGCGGGCGCTCGGCATCAGCACCGAATTCGTGCTCGAGGTGGAAGACACCTACACCGCGCAGGCGATGATCATGACGGACCGGGACAACAACCAGATCACCGCGTTCCACCCCGGCGCCATGATGCAGGCGCATCGCAATCGCATCGCGGCGCGCGCGGACATCAAGCTGGGCATGATCTCGCCCGATGGCCGCGACGCGATGCTGCAGCACGCCGAGCAGTTCCACGCGGCCGGCATCCCGTTCGTGTTCGACCCGGGGCAAGGCCTGCCGATGTTCGACGGCAAGGAGCTGGCCGCCTTTGTCGAAAAGGCCACCTGGGTGACCGTGAACGACTACGAGGGCAAGATGCTGTGCGACCGCACGGGCTGGGACAGCGCGGAGATCTCGCGCCGCACCCAGGGGCTGGTCGTCACGCTCGGCGGCGACGGCTGCGAGGTCTGGATCGGCGGCGAGAAGACGCTCGTGCCGCCGGTCAAGGCCGCGGCGGTGGTGGACCCGACGGGATGCGGCGACGCCTGGCGCGGCGCGCTGCTGCATGGCCTGGAGCAGGGCTGGAGTCTGCCGAAGTGCGCCGAACTGGGCAACCGCGTGGGGGCGATCAAGATCGCCAGCCGCGGGCCGCAGAACTACTCGCTGGCCAGCCTGGCCTGACGCGGTCGGCGGTGGCGCGCGTGCGTCACCCGCGCGCGTGCGTCACGCCGCCGTCGACGACGATCGTCTCGCCGACCACGAAGTCGCCTGAGCGCGCCGCGAGGAAGATCGCCGCGCCCGACATGTCCTCCTCGGTGCCGATGCGGCCCACGGGCACGTGGCCGGCCACCTCGTCGGCGTGGTCGCGCGCCGCCTTGTTCATGTCCGAGGCGAAAGGCCCGGGGGCGATGCCGCTCACCACGATGTTGTCCTGCGCGAGGCGCAATGCCATGCGCTTGGTCAGGTGGATCAGGCCCGCCTTGCTCGCCGCGTAGGAATAGGTCTCCCACGGGTTGACGGAGATCCCGTCGATGGAGGCGATGTTGATCACCTTCGCCGGGCGTCCCTTGCTCGCGGCGCGCTTCAGCAGGTCGTGCAGCGCCTGCGTCAGGAAGAAGGGCGCCTTCACGTTCAGGTCCATCACCTTGTCCCAGCCGGTCTCCGGAAAAGTCTCGAAGGACTCGCCCCAGGCGGCGCCGGCGTTGTTCACCAGGATGTCGAGCGAGCCTTCGCGCTCGGCGATGGCCGCGGCCAGGGTGCGGGCGCCTTCCAGGCTGGAGACGTCGATCGGCAAAGAAACGCAGGTACCCAGCGCGGACAGTTCGGCGGCGGTCGCGTCGCAAGCAGCCGCCTTGCGCGCCGAGATGTACACCTTGGCGCCCTGGCGCAGGAAGCCGGCCGCGATCATGCGGCCGATGCCACGCGAGCCGCCGGTGACGAGGGCGACGCGGCCCTGCAGCGAGAAGAGTTCGTTCATGAGACAGTCCTTGGGAATTCACCGGCAGGTTAGCGCCCGCCGCCCGCCCCGCCAATCACCTGCATGACAGCGGCGCCGCCGCGGGCTACCATGCGCCCACAACGACAGGAGATGGCGATGACACGGTATTCCAGACTGCTGGCGGTGCTTCCGCTGGCCCTTCTCGCGGCTTGCGCCCACCAGGCGATGGATGCCCAGGCCGTGTTGCGTGGCGCCGAACAGGCGATGGGCGGCACCAACCTGAAGACGCTGCGCTACGCCGGCAGCGGGATGGGCGCATCGTTTGGCCAGGCCTGGGTGCCGGGGGAAGCATGGCCCCGACTGAACATCACCGGCTCGCGAATCGTCGACTACGAGAACGGCGCCTTGCGCGAGGAGGGCGCCCGCAGCCGCTCCGAACCCAACGGTGGCGGCGCCGTGCCCCTCATGGGCACCGGCGAGCAGCGCACCACCGGGCTCTTGCGCGGCACCCATGCCTGGAACCTGGTCGGCCCGGCACCCGTGCCGGCGCCACTGGCCGTCGATGCCCGCATCCATGACCTGTGGACCACGCCGCATGGGGTGCTCAAGGCCGCCATGAAGAATTCGCCCAGCGCGCGCAGCGAAGGCGGCAAGACGGTCGTGAGTTTCACCGAGCCGGGCCGCTTCAAGGCCAGGGTCTGGGTCGGCGCCGACGGACTCGTCGAGCGCGTCGATTCGGTCCAGCCGAACGCCGTGATGGGCGACACCGAGGTCAGCACCATCTATTCGGGTTACCGCGACCATGGCGGCGTCAAGTTCCCGGGGCGCATCCAGCAGACGCAGGGCGGCTTCCCGGTGCTCGACATGAACGTGACGGAGGTCCAGCCCAACGCGCCGGCGCCCATCGAATTGCCGGCCCTGGTGCCGGCCTTCGCCGAGCGCGCCGTGTCCGAGAAGGTCGCCGACGGCGTCTGGCACATCGCGGGCGGCTCGCACAACAGCGTGCTGATCGAGATGCGGGACCACCTGATCCTGGTCGAGACGCCGCTGTATGACGGGCGGTCCCTGGCGGTCATTGCCGAAGCGCGGCGGCTCGTGCCGGGCAAGCCGATCCGCTATGCCGTCAATTCGCACCACCACTTCGATCACGCGGGTGGCTTGCGCACGGCCGTGTCCGAAGGCATCACGCTCGTCACCAGCGAACAGGCCAAGCCGTGGTACGAGAAGACGTTCGCCAACCCGAACAGCATCAACCCGGACGCGTTGCAACGCTCCGGCCGCAAGGCCAGCGTCGTCGGGGTGGCGGGCATGCGCGACATCGGCGACGCGAGCCGGCCGGTGATCGTCCATTCGATCGACTCGAGCATCCACGCCCAGGGCTTCAACATGGTCTGGCTGCCGCGCGAACGCCTGCTGATCGAAGCCGATGCATTCACCCCCGGCGCTCCCGGCGCCGCGCCGCCGACGCCACCGAACCTGAATCACGTGAACCTGTGGCAGAACATCCAGCGCCTGCGGCTGGACGTCGACCGCATCCTGCCGCTGCACGGGCGCGTGGTGCCGCTGGCGGAACTGCGCACGGCGGTCGGCGCCCGCTGAGGGCTGCCTGAATGGAGCGCGACGTTTCCGCTGCGGGCGAAACGGCGCAAGCCGGCCCCGGCCTCGTCCAGCAGTTTCGCCAGGTGCTGCTGTGGCCCTTGCGCCTGATGCCGGTGGAGGGCAGCCGCAAGTCGGCCTGGGAGATCCTGCGCGACATGGGCGAAGCGTCGCCCTGGCGAGAGGTCGTGGACGAATACAGCGGCGCCGCCGGCACCTTCCACGAGCGCCACTATCACGAGTTCGTGGCGTTCCTGCCGTTCGTCCAGCGATTCCTCTACGGCGAGGGGCGCGCGCGCCGCACCGGCGGCGATGGCGGCTCGCCGATGCGCGTGTTCCGCCGCCGCGACATCCACGCCGTGCGCACCATCGCGCGCCCCGGCGAGGCGCCGATCACGCTGGACATCGTCCACGCCGACCTGTACTTCTTCTTCGATGTCGACCTGGTGATGCTGAATCTCGAAGTCAGCGCCGCCGGTTTGAGCCTGGCCGAGGCCCAGGAAGTGCTGTACCGGTTCGGGCGCGGCTATCCGGGCGGCTGGGACGACCATGGCCAGCCGCTGCACTGCATGTCCAGCGTCGAATGGCTCGCGGCCGACGGCGCGGTGCTGGCGCGCTCCGACGCGCAGCAAAGCGAACTGTTCCTCGCCCACGTTTGCGAGCACCGCGCCCCGAGGATCGCGTCGCATTGGGCCTTCATGCTGCAGCCGCTGGTGAGCGACCATTCCACCGAGGCCGGGCTGCTGCGGTTCCGGCAGATCGAGTACTACCGCATGCCCGTGATGGGCTACCTGGCCCTGGAACGGCCGCTGGCCCTGCGCCGCGCGGACTTCGCGCGACTGGCGCTCGTCACGGGGGCGCAGCAGGGCGACCCGGAAGCGCTGCCGTATGCCGAGGATTACCTCGGGCACTTCGAGCAGCGCTTCTGCTATGACAGGTTCTGGGCGCCCGGCGGCGCCGCGCCCAATACGCGTTACCTTTGCAGCGGCCATTCACTGCTGGTGGTCGGCCAGGCGGAGTCGCAATTCTTCGGCTGCCGCGACCGTGGCGTGCTGGCGCAGTTCCGGCACCAGCACTTCATGCTGTTCCTGATCGCGCACTTCCAGAAGGCCGCCTTGCTGATGTTCTCGGACCGCCTGGTGCAGGCGCTCAACGACCTCGAACCGACGAGCCCGCCGAGCGTGCGCCGCTTCAAGCGCGCCATCCGCGCCAGCTTCGAAGGCTTCCTGCGTTTCACGCACCGCTACTGGTTCCACGAGATCTCGGAGCAGGCGCACGTGCGCGCCCTCTGGCACATGTGCGTGAAGCACCTGGGAACCGATGGCCTGTACGTCGAGGTCAAGGAACGCGTCGCCGACATGAACAGCTTCCTCGATGCCGACTCGCTGCGCCGGCAGGCCAACACGGTCGTGCGCCTCACGGTGGTGACGATCCTGGGCCTGATCGGCACGGTCACCACGGGTTTCCTGGGCATGAACCTGATCTCGGAGGCCGATGCCAACCCGTTCACCAAGCTGGCCTACTTCGCGGTGGTCTTCGTGCCGACGATCGCGCTCACGTTCTACACGATCGCCAAGTCGAAGCGCCTTTCGGACTTCCTCGATGCGATCTCGGAGGAGGACCTGAGCTTCCGGCAAAAGGCCGCCTCACTGGCGGCGGTGTGGGGCCGCCGGCAGGAGGAGTGAATCTTCAGTGGGCCGACCCTGCGCGCGCCGAACGCCGGTCGCGCCAGGCGAGCAGCTCGCCGACGATGCCCTTGCGGAAGGCCAGCACGCACAGCACGAAGATGACGCCGATGATCACGGTGACCCAGGCGCCCACCTTGTCGGCCAGCAGGTTCTGCAGCGCGATCACGATGCCGGCGCCCAGCACCGGCCCAAAGAAGGTGCCGACGCCGCCGAGCAGGCTCATCAGGATCACCTCGCCCGACATCGACCAGTGCACGTCCGACAGCGTGGCGAAGCCCATCACCAGCGTCTTCAGCGAGCCAGCCAGGCCGGACAGCGCCGCGGACAGCACGAAAGCCAGCAGCTTGTACTTGTCGACCTCGTAGCCCAGGGAGATCGCGCGCGGTTCGTTCTCGCGGATCATCTTGAGCACTTGGCCATAGGGCGAGGTGACAATGCGCGAGATGCCCATGAAGCAGGCAACGAAGATCGCCAGCACCACGTAATACATGGTGGTGTCCGACGCGAGCGGCAGCATGCCCAGCAGGTTGCCGCGCGGCACGCCCTGCAGGCCGTCTTCGCCGCCGGTGAAGGGCGCCTGCAGGCAGATGAAGAAGACCATCTGCGCCAGTGCCAGCGTGATCATCGCGAAGTAGATGCCCTGGCGGCGGATCGCGACCAACCCGAACACCAGCCCCAGGAAAGCCGCGACGACGACGCCGGCCAGGATGCCGAGTTCCGGCGTCCAGCCCTGGGCCTTGATGAACCAGCCGGTGACGTAAGCAGAAAAGCCGAAGAAGGCGGCGTGGCCGAAGGACAGCAGGCCGGTGAACCCGAGCAGCAGGTTGAAGGCGCAGGCGAACAGGCCGAAGCACAGCAGCTTCATCACGAACACCGGATACAGCCCGATCAGCGGTGCAATGAGCGCAAGGCCCAGCAGGCTTAGATAGGTGAGGCGCAGCCCTTTGTTCATGGGTCTATTTTGCGCTCCGGACGCCGCAGGTGAAGACTCGGTCATGGGGATGGCCGCGGTAGAGTGGGTCATTGCGTTTCTCCGTGGGGTGCGTGCCATTCGTGGGCCACCGCGGAACCGGCTTTGCCGGGCCGCTGGTGGCGCCCCCTTGAGGGGGAGGCGCCGAAGGCGCTTCGGGGGGGAGTCATGTTTCCTTGCCGAACAGGCCTGCGGGGCGGATGATCAGCACGATCACCATCACGACGAAGACCACCACGCTGGAGGCTTCGGGGTAGAACACACGCGTCATGCCTTCGATGACGCCCAGGCCCAGGCCGGTGATCACCGATCCGAGGATCGAGCCCATGCCGCCGATCACGACGACGGCGAACACCACGATGATCAGGTTGGAGCCCATCAGCGGCGTCACCTGGATGATGGGCGCGGCCAGCACGCCGGCCAGCGCGGCCAGGGCGGCACCGGCGCCATAGGTGAGCATCACCATCAATGGCACGTTGACACCGAAGGCCTGGACCAGCTTCGCGTTCTCGGTGCCGGCCCGCAGGTAGGCGCCGAGCCGCGTCCGCTCGATGAGGAACCAGGTGCCCAGGCAGACCAGCAACGAGGCCACCACCACGAAGGCGCGGTAGTTCGGCAGGATCATGAAGCCGAGGTTGGTGGCGCCCGACAGCAGCTCCGGGACCGGGTAGGACTGCCCCGAGACGCCGTACTGCTCGCGCAGCACGCCTTCGAAGATCAGTGACAGGCCGAAAGTGAGCAGCAGGCCGTACAGCGGATCGAGACCGTACAGGTGCTTGAGGAAGCCGCGCTCGATGGCGACGCCGAGGGCGCCGACGACCAGGGGGGCCAGGATGAGCGCGAACCAGAAATTGATGCCGAACTTGTCCAGCATGATCCAGGCGGCGAACGCGCCCAGCATGTACAGCGCGCCGTGCGCGAAATTCACGATGTCGAGCAGGCCGAAGATCACCGCGAGCCCCAGGCTGAGCATCGCGTAGAAAGCACCGTTGACCAGGCCCAGCATCAGCTGGCCCAGGAACGCCTGGTGCGGAATCCCGAAGATCTCCATGACTTACCCCAAGTTCAAGTCGCAGCCGGCGCAAGCCGGCTGCTTTTCACTTATTTTTTGATGAGCGAGCACTTCGAGTCGGCCAGCGTCGTGAACGCCTGGTCGCCCGGCACCTTGGCCACGGTCTTGTAGTAGTCCCAAGGCGTGGTGGACTCCTTGGCGCCCTTGACCTGGAACAGGTACATGTCGTGGATCATGCGGCCGTCGGCGCGGATCTTGCCCTTGCTGTAGAAGTCGTTCGCGCCGGTCTTCTTCATCTCCGCCATCACCTTGTCGGCGTCGGTCGAGCCCACCGCCTTGACGGCGTTCAGGTACGTCATGGTCGCGGAGTAGTCGGCGGCCTGCAGGCTGGAGGGCATGCGCTTGTACTTGTCGAAGAAGCGCTTGGCGAACTTGCGCGAGGCGTCGTCCTGGTTCCAGTACCAGCTGTCGGCGAGCTGCAGGCCTTCGGTGTTGGCCAGGCCGAGCGAGTGCACGTCGTTGATGAACACCAGCAGGCCGGCGACCTTCATCGTCTTGTTGATGCCGAATTCCTTGGCCGCCTTCATGGCGTTGGTGAAGTCACCGCCGGCGTTGGCCAGCGCCAGGATCTGGGCCTTGGAGCCTTGCGCCTGCAGCAGGAACGAGGAGAAGTCGGAAGCGTTCAGCGGGTGGCGCACGGTGCCGGCCACGGTGCCGCCGTTGGCCTTGACCACGTTGGAGGCGTCACTTTCCAGCGAGTGGCCGAACGCGTAGTCGGCGGTCAGGAAGTACCAGTTCTTGTTGCCGGCCTTCACCAGCGCATTGCCCGCCACCTTGGCCAGGGCCACGGTGTCGTAGGCGTAGTGCACGGTGTAGGGCGAGCAGTCTTCATTGGTCAGGCGGGCGGAGCCGGCGCCGATGACCATGAACGGACGCTTCTTCTCCGCCGCGACCTTGGACATCGCCAGCGCGGTGCCGGAGCTCGTGCCGCCGACCAGCATCTGCAGGTCTTCCTTGTCCATCCACTCACGCGCCTTGGAGCTGGCGACGTCGGCCTTGTTCTGGTGGTCGGCGGTCAGCACTTCGACGTTGCGGCCGAGCACCTTGCCACCGAAGTCCTGCACGGCCCACTTGATCATTTCACCGCCGGCGGGGCCGTCGATGTCGGCGTACAGGCTGGACATGTCGGTGATGAAGCCGATCTTGACGGGGCCCGACTGGGCCACGGCGGCGGCACTGCCGAAGCCGACGGCCAGGGCGGCGACGAGGGTCTTGAGTTTCATAGCGGTCTCCTTGGAAAAAATGGCGTGAATGAAAGTGCCGGCCTAGACGCCCAGGAATTCCTGGAGCATGGCCATGTTCTCTTGAAGCTGACTCTGGGTGAATTCCTTGACGATCTTCCCGTGCTCCATCACGTAGAAGCGGTCGGCCAGCGGCGCGGCGAAGCGGAAGTTCTGCTCGACCAGGATCACGGTGTAGCCCTTGGCCTTGAGCGTGCGGATCATCTCCGCGAGCTTCTGCACGATGACCGGGGCGAGCCCTTCGGAAATTTCGTCGAGCAGCAGCAGCCGGGCGCCCGTGCGCAGGATGCGGGCGACGGCGAGCATCTGCTGCTCGCCGCCCGACAGACGCGTGCCCGGGCTGGACGCGCGTTCCTTCAGGTTCGGGAACATGCCGTAGATCTCGGCCACGCTCATGCCGCCTTCGGCGATGGTCGGCGGCAGCATGAGGTTCTCTTCGGCCGACAGGCTGGCGAAGATGCCACGTTCCTCGGGGCAGTAACCCAGGCCCAGGCGCGCGATCTTGTGCGGCGCCAGCTTGATGGCCTCCTGGCCCTTGATGCGGATGGAGCCGGTGCGTGAACCCGTCAGGCCGACGATGGCGCGCATCGTGGTGGTGCGGCCCGCGCCGTTGCGGCCGAGGATGGAGACCACCTCGCCTTCGTTGACCGTCAGGTTGACGCCGTGCAGCACATGCGATTCGCCGTACCAGGCGTGCAGGTTGTCGATCTTCAGGAATTCGTTCGCGGCCATGTCAGTGCGCTCCCTGGAGCGCGACATCGGCGCTGCCCATGTAGGCTTCGATCACCTGCGGGTTGGCCGAGACTTCGGCATAGGGGCCGTCGGCGATGATCGCGCCGCGCTGCAGCACCGTGATGCGGTCGGCGATGGACGACACCACGCCCATGTTGTGTTCGACCATCAGGATGGTGCGGCCGACGGAGACCTTCTTGATGAGCTCGGTCACCCGATGCACATCCTCGTGGCCCATGCCCTGGGTCGGCTCGTCGAGCAGCATCAGGTCCGGTTCGAGCGCCATCGTCGTCGCCAGCTCCAGCGCGCGCTTGCGGCCGTAGGGCAGGTTCACGGTGAGTTCCTTGCCGAAATCCTGCAGGTCGACCGCGGCCAGCAGCTGCTCGGCGCGCTCGTGCAGGTGGTGCAGCGAGCTCTCCGGCTTCCAGAAGTGGAAGGAGGTGCCCAGGTTGCGCTGCAGCGCGGCGCGCACGTTCTCCAGGGCGGTCAGGTGCGGGAACACGGCCGAGATCTGGAACGAACGGACGATGCCGCGCCGTGCCGTCTGGGCCGGCTTTTCGTGCGTGATGTCCGTGCCGAGATAAGTGATGGTGCCGCGGGTCGGCGGCAGGAATTTCGTGAGCAGGTTGAAGAAGGTCGTCTTGCCCGCGCCGTTGGGGCCGATCAACGCGTGGATGTCCCCGCGCCGGACCTTGAGGTCGACGTTGTTGACCGCGACGAAGCCCTTGAACTCCTTCGTCAGGCCCCGGGTCTCCAGGATGGTCTCAGCGGACAAGGTTTCCTCCGGCTCTTGCAAACAGGCGCGGCGCGCCCTCGGTCTGGAGGCGAATGTAGGAATTCGTGCTGCGGTGCAGTAAGGGGGTAAGACCTTAGGTAGTTTTGCGTGATGAGCTGAAAGAGCTCACCGCATCCTTCCGCGAGGCCTGCAGATCCTCGGCCTGTTGCTACGAAAAGAGGAGCTTAAGCCGGATGTGGCAACCTGTCAGAAGTCTGACCTACTTCGCCTGGCCCTTGCGTCACATGTTGCGGCGGTACTGGCCGCCCACTTCGAACAGTGCGGTGGTGATCTGGCCCAGCGAACAGACCCGCACCGCGTCCATCAGCACTTCGAAGACGTTGCGGTTGTCGATCACCGCCTGTTGCAGCCGCTGCAGCATCGCCGGCGCGGCGCCGGCGTGGCGCGCGTGGAAGTCGTGCAGCCGCTTCAGCTGGTTCTGCTTCTCCTCGTCGGTCGAGCGGGCCAGCTCCAGCTTCTCCATCACGGTGTCGCCGTGCGGATTGCGGAAGGTGTTGACGCCGATGATGGGCAGCTCGCCCGTGTGCTTCTGCATCTCGTAATGCATGCTCTCGTCCTGGATCCGGCCGCGCTGGTAGCCGGTTTCCATCGCACCCAGCACGCCGCCCCGCTCGGCGATCCGTTCGAACTCGGTCAGCACCGCTTCCTCCACCAGCTCGGTCAGCTCGTCGATGATGAAGCTGCCCTGGCTGGGGTTCTCGTTCTTCGCCAGGCCCCATTCGCGGTTGATGATGAGCTGGATGGCCATGGCGCGGCGCACCGATTCCTCGGTGGGCGTCGTGATGGCCTCGTCGAACGCGTTGGTGTGCAGCGAGTTGCAGTTGTCGTAAATGGCGATCAGCGCCTGCAGCGTGGTGCGGATGTCGTTGAACTGGATCTCCTGCGCGTGCAGGCTGCGCCCGGAAGTCTGGATGTGGTACTTCAGCTTCTGGCTGCGCTCGTTTGCGCCGTACTTGTCCTTCATGGCCGTCGCCCAGATCCGGCGCGCCACCCGGCCCATCACCGTGTACTCCGGGTCCATGCCGTTGCTGAAGAAGAACGACAGGTTGGGCGCGAAGTCGTCGACGTGCATTCCGCGCGCGAGATAGGCCTCCACGAAGGTGAATCCATTCGACAGCGTGAACGCGAGCTGCGAGATCGGGTTGGCCCCGGCTTCGGCGATGTGGTAGCCCGAGATCGAGACCGAATAGAAGTTGCGCACGTCGTGGTGCACGAAGTATTCGGCGATGTCGCCCATCACCTTGAGCGAGAACTCGGTGGAGAAGATGCAGGTGTTCTGGCCCTGGTCTTCCTTCAGGATGTCGGCCTGCACGGTGCCGCGAACGTTCGCCAGCACCCATTCGCGGATCTTGGCGGCTTCGGTGTCCGTGGGTTCGCGGCCGTTGTCGCTCTTGAACTTCTCCAGGTTCTGGTCGATGGCGGTGTTCATGAACATCGCCAGGATCGACGGCGCCGGGCCGTTGATGGTCATGGACACCGAGGTCGCCGGATCGCACAGGTCGAAGCCGGAGTACAGCACCTTCATGTCGTCCAGCGTGGCGATCGACACGCCCGAGTTGCCGACCTTGCCGTAGATGTCCGGGCGCAGGTCGGGGTCGTTGCCATAGAGCGTGACCGAGTCGAAGGCCGTCGACAGGCGCTTGGCCGGCATGTTGGCCGACAGCAGCTTGAAGCGGGTGTTGGTGCGGAAGGCGTCGCCTTCGCCGGCGAACATGCGGGTGGGGTCCTCGCCCTCGCGCTTGAAGGCAAAGGTGCCGGCCGTGTACGGGAAGCTGCCGGGCACGTTCTCCAGCATCAGCCACTTGAGGATCTCGCCGTGATCCTCGTACGTGGGCAGGCTGACCTTGCGGATGGTGGTGCCCGAGAGCGATTTGGTGGTGAGCCTGGTGCGAATTTCCTTGTCGCGGATCTTCACCACGTATTCCTCGCCGGCGTAGGCCTGCTGCATCTCCGGCCACTGCTTGAGCAGATGCAGCGCATCGCGGTCCATGCGGGCGAGCCGCTGGCCTGCCAGATCGAGCGAAGCTTCGGCGGCCGGGGCGCGGTCGGGCTTGCCTTCCTTCAACATGCGCGCGGCTTCCTTCAGCTGCTGGATCTCGCGCGCGAGCCGGGCCTGTTCGCGGGCGCGCTTCTTGTAGCTGCGCACCGTGTCGGAAATCTCCGCGAGATAGCGGCTGCGGGCCGCCGGCACCACCGGCGTCTGGTTGGTGCTGTGGCGAACGGCGACGGCGGGCAGTCGGCCTTCAGCCAAAGGCAGGCCGAGTTCCGCCAGCCGGGGCTTCAGCGCCTGGTAGAGCGCGGTGACACCGTCGTCGTTGAAGCGCGCGGCCATCGTGCCGAAGACCGGCATGTCGTCCTGCTTCTTGCCCCAGGCCTCCTTGTTGCGCTGCACCTGCTTGGCCACATCGCGCAGCGCATCGGCCGCGCCCTTGCGGTCGAACTTGTTGATGGCCACGAACTCGGCGAAATCCAGCATGTCGATCTTCTCGAGCTGGCTGGCCGCGCCGAACTCCGGCGTCATCACGTACATGGGGACGTCCACATGCGGGACGATGGCGGCATCGCCCTGGCCGATGCCGGAGGTCTCCACGACCACCAGGTCGAAACCCGAGGCCTTGCAGGCCGCGATGACGTCCGGCAACGCCGCCGAGATTTCGCTGCCGAAGTCACGCGTGGCGAGCGAGCGCATGTAGACGCGGGGGCCCTGGCTCCAGGGATTGATCGCATTCATCCGGATGCGATCGCCCAGCAGCGCCCCGCCGCTCTTGCGGCGCGAGGGATCGATGGAAATGATGGCCACGCGCAGGGCGTCACCCTGGTCGAGCCGCAGGCGGCGCACCAGTTCGTCGGTGAGCGACGACTTGCCGGCGCCGCCGGTGCCCGTGATCCCCAGCACCGGCACCTTGTGGCCGGCGGCGGCGGTGCGCAGCGCCTGCACCAGGGCGGCGTCGGCGCTGCCGTTTTCCAGCGCCGTGATCAGCTGCGCCAGGGCACGCCAGTGCTGTTCTTCCCGGCCCTGGATCGCGGCCAGTTCACGCGGCGCGAAGGACGCGAGGTCCTTGTCGCAACGCATCACCATCTCGCCGATCATGCCCTGCAGGCCCATGCGCTGCCCATCTTCCGGGCTGTAGATGCGCGTGACGCCGTAGTCATGCAGTTCGCGGATTTCCGAAGGCACGATCACGCCGCCGCCGCCCCCGAACACCTGGATGTGCGCACCGCCGCGCGACTTCAGCAGGTCGACCATGTACTTGAAGTACTCGACGTGGCCGCCCTGGTAGGAGCTGATGGCGATGCCCTGAACGTCTTCCTGCAGGGCGGCCGTCACCACCTCGTCCACGCTGCGGTTGTGCCCCAGGTGGATGACCTCGGCGCCCATGCCCTGGAGGATGCGCCGCATGATGTTGATGGCGGCGTCGTGGCCGTCGAACAGGCTGGCCGCCGTGACGAAGCGCACCTTGTGCGTGGGACGGTAGTTCGCGAGCGCCTTGAATTCGGCGGACAGGTCGGTCATGGAATTTGTCTTTTCAATCTCAGGCGATCACCAGGCCCTTCAGGGCCGGGTCGCCGGGGGGATAACGCAGCTTGAGCTTCTTCAGCGCGTCGCGCACGACGGTGGCGATCATCAGGTTGCGATGCGTTTTCGAGTCGGCGGGCACGATGGTCCAGGGCGCCCATTCGGTGCTGGTGGCCCGTAGCAGCGACTGGTACGCCTTCTGGTAGTCGGCCCACTGCTTGCGGACTTCGACGTCCCCCATGCTGAACTTCCAGCGCTTGGCGGGGTCGTCCAGCCTTTCCTGCAGGCGGGTGCGCTGCTCCTCGGCGCTGATGTGCAGCATGAACTTGAGGACGAGCGTGCCGTTCTCGGTGAGCATGCGCTCGAAGTCGTTGATCTGGCGGTAGCGCTGCGCGACCACATCCGCGGAGATCCATTGATTGACGGCCGGCACCAGCACGTCTTCGTAGTGGCTCCGGTTGAAAACGGTGATCTCGCCCGCGCCAGGCATCGCCTTGTGGATGCGCCAGAGGTAGTCGTGCCCGCGCTCCTCCTCGGTGGGTGCCTTCCAGCCGACGGTGTGCACGCCCAGCGGGCTGGTGCGGGCGAAGACGCCGCGCACCGTACCGTCCTTGCCCGCGGTGTCCGTGCCCTGCAGGACCACCAGCACCTTGAAGCGGCGGTCCGCGTAAAGCAGGTTTTGCAGGCCGTCGAGTTCGACGGCGAGCTTCTCCACCGCGGCGACGTCCAGCGCCTTGTCACCGCTGGACCAGGGCTTGGCCGCCGGGTCGATGTCCTTCAGGCGGAACGAGGCCGCGCGCTTGCCCGCAGGGGGCTGCCAATCGGCGAGCGCGGGCGCGCGGGAGCTGGGCTTGGCCATGGGCAGTGCGTCTCCGGGGAGGGAAGACGCACTGTAATTGACGTTTACGTCAACGTCAATGTGAGCTCAACGCGAGTAGAGCAGTTGCGGCAGCCACAGCCCGATCGCCGGGAACTGGTACAGCAGGATGATCGCGATGACCTGGATTCCCATGAACGGCAGCATGCCCAGGAAGATCTGGTTCAGCGTCACGTGCGGTGGACTGACCCCTTTCAGGTAGAAGGCGGCCATTGCCACCGGCGGGGACAGGAACGCGGTCTGCAGGTTCAGCGCGACCAGCAAGCCGAAGAACAGCGGGTCCACCCCGAAGTTGTCGAGCAGCGGGATGAAGATCGGCATGAAGATCACGATGATCTCCGTCCACTCCAGTGGCCAGCCCAGCACGAAGATGATGACCTGCGACAGCACGAGGAACTGGGTTTTCGACAGGTTCATCGACAGGACCCAGCGCTCCACCAGTTCCTGCCCGCCCAGCAGCGCGAAGGCCGCCGAGAAGATCGCGGAACCGACGAACAGCCAGCACACCATCGCGGAAGTCTTGGCCGTGAGGAACACGCTTTCCTTGACCACGTTGAAGGTCAGCTGCCGGTAGGCGATGGCCAGCAGGAAGCCGCCCAGCGCGCCGACGGCCGCCGCCTCGGTGGGTGTGGCCAGTCCCATCACGATGGAGCCCAGCACCGCCATGATCAGGATCAGCAGCGGGAAGAAACTGGTCAGGAGCATCTTGAAGATCTCCAGCCGGCCGAAGCTCAGCACCGCATAGAAGATCGCCAGCAGGGCCGCGAAGACCCCGAAGGTGACCCAGTAGCCCTTGCCGGCTTCGGTGCGTGGGGCATCGGTGGCGGGAGCCGGCGGGGCGGGCGGCGTCACTGCGGGCGGTGCGCTGGCAGTGGCCGCGGGCGGCTCCTTCACGCCTTCGGCCGGCGGCTCCTTCACACCCTCGGCCGGTGCCTCGGCCAGGCCACCTTCCGCAGGCGGCTCTTTCAGGCCGCCTTCGGCGGGAGGCTCGGCCAGCCCGGATGAACTCGCCGGGGGTTCCGCGAGCCCACCGGCCGATCGCTGGGCGGGTTCGTTGCCTTCGCCCATCCGGGTCAGGCCGCTGGCCGCCTGCGCCTGGTCGAACACGGGCGCGGTCGCGGCCTGGTAGCCCCAGAGCGCCAGGAAGACGAAGACCAGCAGGGGCGCGAAGACGATGGCCAGCTGCCCCAGCAGGAAGCCGGTCGGCACGTCCTTGTTCTTCGAGCCTTTCAAGGCGTTGAGCAGCACCGGCACCGCATGGGCCTGCTCCGAAGGCGCGATGCGCTGCGTGTAGACCGGCAGCGGAACGCGCCGGTCTTCCGGCGCGAGTGGGGGTGCCATCGAAGGCCTGATCTTGGCCACGATGATGACGTACACGATGTAGAGGCCCGCCAGCATCAGCCCCGGGAAGAAGGCGCCGGCATACAGCTGCACCACCGAGACGCCAGCCGTGGCGCCGTACACGATGAGCAGCACCGAAGGCGGGATCAGGATGCCGAGGCAGCCGCCCGCCGTGATCGCGCCGGCCGACATCTGCACGCTGTAGCCCGCGCGCAGCATGGCCGGCAGGGCCAGGAGCCCCATCAGCGTGACGACCGCGCCGACGATGCCGGTGGCTGTCGCGAACACCGCGCAGGTGACCAGCGTGGCCACCGCGAGCGCGCCGGGCAGCCGCGCCATCGCCAGGTGCAGGCTCTTGAACAGCTTCTCGATCAGGTTCGCGCGCTCGACCAGGTAGCCCATGAAGACGAACAGCGGGATCGAGATCAGCACGTCGTTGGCCATCACCTTGTAGGCGGCCTGCACCATCAGGTCGAGCGTCTTCTGCAGGTCCCGGTCGTACGCGAGCCAGGTGAAGATCATGCCCATGCCCATGAGCGTGAAGGCGGTGGGGAAACCCAGCATGATGGCGACGACCACCAGCGACAGCATCAAGAGGCCGATGTGGCCACGTTCGATGCGCTCCACGCTCACCAGCATGCCGAGGGCCGCGAGGATGATGATCCCCATCAGGATGAAGCCGAACCACAGCTCCTTGCGGATCTTCATGGCTTCACCCCTTCCTTGCGCACGACGACAGCGTCGAGGGCGGCGATATCCTCGTCCTTCACGTGCACCATCGCTTTGAGCTTTTCGACGTCGACCTCCTCGACGTCCTGCTCCCGCGAGGGCCAGAAGCCGTCACGGATGCAGAGCACGCAGCGCGCGATCTCCACCAGCCCCTGCAGCAGCAGCATGGCGCCGGCGAACGGGATGAAGAATTTGAAGGGATAGACCGGGATGGGATCGGCGTTGAACGTCTGTTCGCGGATCGCCAGTGCGTCGGTGAAGAACACCCAGCCGGCCCATGTCATCGCGATGACGCCGGGCAGGAAGAACAGGATGTAGAGGATCAGGTCCAGCGTGGCCTGTGTGCGAGGCTGGAAGAAGCCGTAGAGCACGTCGCCGCGGACGTGGCCGTTCTTGGAGAGCGTGTAGGCACCGGCCATCATGAACAGCACGCCGTACATCATGATCTGGGCGTCCAGCATCCAGCCGTGCGGCGTCCCGAGCACGTAGCGCGAGAACACCTCCCAGGAGATCGCGAGCGTGAGGAAGACGATGGCCCAGGCGAAGAACTGCCCCACCCAGGTGGAGAATCGGTCGACGGCGAGCAGGAGTTTCTGCATTTGTTGTTGTACCTTCTTGCAAAGAAAAAGGCGGCATGCCCACCGGCAGCCGCCCCGGACCCAGCCGGCAGCCGGCTCAGGTCTTCTTCGCGCCCTTGCCGAAGTAACGGTCGTAGGCGATGCGGAAATTGATGTTGTAGTCGTTGTCCCAGGCCACGGCGCGCTCGGCGAAAGCCTTTTGCGAGTCGAGCACCTTCTGGAACACAGGGTTCTCCTTGGCCTTCGCGGCGATCACCTTGTCCCACGAGTCCAGCTGCGCCTTCAGGATCGAGTCGGGCGTCTTGTAGAAGTTGACCTTCGCCTTCTTCAGCTCGATGTAGTCGGCGGAGTTGCGGTCGACCATCTTCCAGCTCATGTCGGCACTGGCGGCCTGCACGCCATAGGTGATGATGGCCTTCAATTCAGCCGGCAGGGCGTTGTACTTCGCCTTGTTGAACAGGATCTCGAACTGCTCGCCGCTCTGGTGGAAGCTCTGCAGCATGCAGTTCTTGGCCACGTCGGGGAAGCCCAGCACGCGGTCGGACGAGGAGTTGTTGAATTCCGCGGCGTCGATCAGGCCGCGATCCAGCGCCGGGACGATCTCGCCACCGGGCAGCGGGTTGACCGCCGCGCCGAGGTCCTTGAACACGTCGACGGCCAGGCCGACGGTGCGGAACTTCAGGCCCTTCATCTGCGACACGTTCGACACCGGCTTCTTGAACCAGCCGAGCGGCTGCACCTGCATCGGGCCATAGAGGAACGAGACCACGTCCATGTTGATGGACTTGTAGATTTCCTCCAGCAGCGCCTTGCCGCCCCCGTATTCATGCCAGGCCAGCACCATGTTGGCGGTCATGCCGTACGCCGGGCCGGAGCCCCAGAGCGCGAGCGCCGAGTTCTTGCCGTAGTGGTAGGCGACGACGCCGTGGCCGCCGTCGAGCGTGCCCTTGTTGACCGCTTCGAGCAATTGGAAAGCCGGGACCACCGCGCCCGACGGCAGCACCTCGATCTTCAGCTTGCCGCCCGCCATGTCGTTCACCTTCTTGGCGAAGTCCTGGGCGTATTCGTGGAAGATGTCCTTGGCCGGCCAGGTGCTCTGGAAGCGGAACGCCGCGGTCTGTGCCGTGGCGATCATCGGCGCCGACATGGCAGCGCCCGCCACGGCCGCACCCTTCAGCAGGCTGCGGCGGCGGGGTGTCTTCGGTAGGGTCATTCGTTGTCTCCTGGTGGTTATGCGTTAGCACGCTATCTTTTGCAGCGCGTTCATCGCGCGTTAAGAGGGTTTTCACCAAGCAAGGTGGCGCCTTGCCTCTGGTGCTCGTACTTAGGTTCCCGTTGCGCAGCGGGCGAGGGCTCGCGACGCTGGCAAAATCCTGTCGATGAGTGATCCAGCCGCACCGGACCGAATGCAGCCCCGTCCCGCCCAGGGCTATGCCGGCGACGTGACGCCCGAACTCGCGTGCCGGTGGTGGCAAGCCGGCGAGGCCGTGCTGGTGGACGTGCGCAGCGACGCGGAGCGCGAATGGGTCGGCTTCGTGCCGGGCGCAGTGCCGCTGGCCTGGAAGCAGTGGCCCGGCATGGTGATGAACGCGGGCTATGACGAGCAGATGAAGGCGGCGGTGCCCAGCGGCAAGAAGGCCGTCCTGCTCTGCCGCAGCGGCGTGCGTTCGATCGCCGCGGCGAAGCGGGCCACGGAACTGGGCATCGAGGCGTACAACATCCTCGAAGGCTTCGAGGGCGACCCAGATGAATCCGGCCAGCGCGGCCGCAAGGGCGGTTGGCGCCTGCGCGGGTTGCCCTGGCGGCAAAACTAACCAAGAGAGAATTTCCATGGCAGTCAACCTGAGCGCGCCCACCGCGGCCGCGCTGCACCCCGTGCCAGGCGTCCGCATCGGCGTCACGGAAGCGGGCATTCGCAAGGCGAACCGGAAGGACCTCACGGTCTTCCTGCTCGATGAGGGCGCGTCCGTTGGCGGCGTCTTCACCAAAAACCGTTTCTGCGCGGCGCCCGTCCAGGTGTGCCGTGAGCACCTGGCACACGGCGACATCCGCGCCATGCTCATCAATACGGGCAATGCCAACGCCGGGACGGGCGAAGACGGCATGGTGCGCGCACGCGCCACCTGCATCGCCCTGGCGCGGCACCTGAATCTCGCGCCGGAGCAGGTGCTGCCGTTCTCCACCGGCGTCATCATGGAGCCGCTGCCGGCGGACCGCATCGAAGCCGGCTTGCCCGCGGCCCTCGCGGACGCGCAACCCGGGCACTGGCTGCGCGCCGCCGAGGGCATCATGACCACGGACACCGTGGCCAAGGCCTTCAGCCGGCAGGTGACCATCGGCGGCGTGACGGTCACCGTGACCGGCATCAGCAAGGGCGCCGGCATGATCCGCCCCAACATGGCGACCATGCTCGGCTTCCTGGCGACAGACGCGCGCATCGACGGTTCACTGCTGCAGGAGCTGGCCTTCGAGCTGGCGGAGGGCTCGTTCAATCGCGTGACGGTCGACGGCGACACCTCCACCAACGATTCCTTCATCGTCGTCGCCACCAACCGGGCGAAACACGCGCCCATCACCGCCATCGACAGTCCCGAGGGCCGGGTGCTCAAGCAGGCGATGCTGGAAGTGTCGCGTCTGCTGGCACATGCCATCGTGCGCGACGGCGAAGGCGCCACCAAGTTCATCACCGTGCGGGTGGAAGGTGGCCAGACCGCCGCGGAATGCCGCCAGGTGGCGTACGCCATCGCCCATTCGCCACTCGTGAAGACGGCTTTCTTCGCCAGCGACCCCAATCTCGGGCGCATCCTCGCGGCCGTGGGCTACGCCGGCATCGCCGACCTCGATCCGGCCGGCATCGACCTGTACCTCGACGACGTGCACGTCGCCAAGGGCGGTGGCCGCAATCCCGCTTACCGCGAGGAGGACGGGCAGCGCGTGATGAAGCAAAGCGAGATCACGGTGCGCGTGGCCCTGGGCCGGGGCACGGCCGCCGACCAGGTGTGGACCTGCGACTTCAGCCACGAGTACGTGACGATCAACGCCGACTACCGGTCCTGAACGATGAATGAGAAGTTCGAGCAATTGATCGAGCGCGCGGGCCAGTTGCTGACGCGCATCGAGGCCATCCTGCCGCAGCCGCTGACCGCCCCGGATTGGAATGCCTCCACCGCCTGGCGCTACCGCAAGCGCGCCAGCGGCCACGGCAACCTGGAGCCGGTGCGCCACGTCGCCGCCATCCGCCTCGGCGACCTGAAGGAGATCGAGCCGCAGAAGGAGAAGATCCAGCGCAACACCCTGCAGTTCGTGCAGGGCCATCCCGCCAACAACGTGCTGCTCACCGGCGCGCGCGGCACCGGCAAGTCCTCGCTGATCAAGGCCTGCCTGAACGAGTACGCCGCCCAGGGCCTGCGCCTGATCGAGGTCGACAAGGCCGACCTGGTGGACCTGCCCGACATCGTCGACGTGGTCGCGGCGCGGCCCGAGAAGTTCGTCGTGTTCTGCGACGACCTGAGCTTCGAGGAGGGCGAGGCCGGGTACAAGGCGCTCAAGTCCATCCTCGACGGCTCGGTGTCCGCGGCTTCGCCCAACGTGCTGATCTACGCCACCAGCAACCGGCGCCACCTGCTGCCGGAGTACATGAAGGAAAACCTCAGCTACAAGCACACGGACGATGGCGAAGTGCATCCGGGTGAGGTGGTGGAGGAGAAGATCTCCCTGTCCGAGCGCTTCGGGCTGTGGGTGAGCTTCTATCCCTTCACCCAGGACGAATACCTGGCGATCACCGCGCAGTGGCTCGCGCACTTCGGCACACCTGCGGCGGCCATCGAAGCGGCGCGCGCCGAGGCCCTGGTCTGGGCCCTGGAACGCGCATCGCGCAGCGGCCGGGTGGCCTACCAGTTCGCACGGGACTACGCAGGCCGGCACGGCGGATGACACGAACGGCTGGTCCCCTGGTGGCCGATGGCGACCTGCCGCGCATGGGTGGGGCCGGTCGGGCGCAGGTGGAAGTGGCGGTGGGCGTCCTGGTGCGCAACGATGGGGCCTTCCTGCTCACCTCGCGGCCACCCGGCAAGGTCTACGAGGGCTACTGGGAATTTCCAGGCGGCAAGCTGGAGCGGG
This sequence comes from Caenimonas sedimenti, assembly GCF_007833165.1. Taxonomy (GTDB): domain Bacteria; phylum Pseudomonadota; class Gammaproteobacteria; order Burkholderiales; family Burkholderiaceae_C; genus Ramlibacter; species Ramlibacter sedimenti. The sequence continues at coordinate 33,435 of NZ_VOBQ01000017.1, forward strand.
GCGAGACCGTCGCGCAGGCCCTGCGGCGCGAACTGCGCGAAGAAATCGGTGTCGAGGTCGGCCCGATTCACCCCTGGCGGGTCGAGGTGGTGGACTACCCGCATGCGCTGGTGCGGCTCAACTTCTGCAAGGTCTACGCCTGGTCGGGCGAGCTGCACATGCACGAGGGCCAGCAGTTCGCCTGGCAGCAGTTGCCGGTGCAGGTGCGGCCGGTGCTGCCCGGCACCGTGCCGGTGCTGCAATGGTTCGCCGCCGAACGCGCGTTCCCGGCCGCCACTCACGTGGCCTGAAGGTCAGGAAAGCTTCGGGTCCCCGAACGGCACGTCGTCCGGAGGCGTCTCGTCAGGCACCCGGAAGCTCTCGCTGGCCCAGGCCCCGAAGTCGATGCTCTTGCAGCGTTCACTGCAGAAGGGGCGGAACGGATTGCTCGGCGCGTAGACACTGTCCCCGCCGCACGCGGGGCAGCGCACCAGCCGCGGCTTGGCCGTGTGCGACTCGGGTCGATGACTCGCCATTCCGGGACTCCTCAGGAACAGAGGGTGACTTCGAAGGCGGCGTTGTCGCTGCTCGCGTGCATGCGCTCGCTGTCCTGCCGCATCAAACGGACCGAGACGATCAGGCGGTTGCCGCTGATCTCCGGCACCAGGCCCAGGGCCGGGTCGATGCGCAGGCGCAGCAGCTGGAAGGTGCGGCCCTGGGGCAGCGTCTGCTGCAGCTGGCCGCCGGTGGCCAACACCTTCTGGGGCGTGCCCGAGTCGCGCAGCAGTTTCAGCAGCACCTGGATGGCTTCGGCCAGGGCGCCGAAATGGTTGGCCCATCGTTCCAGGTCGGCCTGGCGGTCACTGCTGCTGCGGTGCTGCCAGGCGTAGTAGCCGGGCAAATCGAACTCGCAGGTGCCCCCCGGGATGCCCGCGCGGCTGCGGATGCTCATCAGCCACTCGTTCTCGGTGAGCGGCTGCCCCGACTTGCCGGGCATGTGGTTCAGCGCATGGAAGCAGGCATCGAGCTGGCCAATGACGCCGTCGAGCACACCTTCGGCGATCGCGGGGTTGCCCCGGTAGCCGTTCAGGACCATCTTCTGCTTTTCCAGGTCCTTCATCACGTCGGACTTCAGGTCGGCACGCGCGGCCACGTCCATCACCTCGAAGATGGTGGCCAGCGCGTAATGGTGGTCCAGCGGGTGGGTGCGGGGGATCAGCTCACCCAGCCGGCGAAAGAGGTGCTCCAGCCGCAGGTAGGTCCGGATGCGTTCGTTGAAGGGGTATTCGTAGAGGATCACGCGGGACGATGCTGGTAGGAAGTGCGCCGTGCGCATCATAGAGTAGCCCGTCACGCGCCGGCTGCGGCGCGCGGTAACACGGCGTCGCCGGCCGCCGCGGAACCGGCTTCGCCGGGCCGCTGGGGGCGCCCCCTTGAGGGGGAGGCGGCCGAAGGCCGCTTCGGGGGTGGGTCAATTCAGCCCGAAGGTCTTCGCGACCTGTGCCACTTGGCTTCGCAGAGCATCCAGTGTTAATGCTTGGTTGCAAATGACCAGGTCGGCGGCGGCCAGGCGCAGCGCGCGCGGGGCCTGGGCGGCGATGATGGCGCGTACCGCGTCCGGCTCGAGTGCGCTGCGCGTCACGACGCGGGCCACCTGCGTTTCGGGCTCGCAGTCGACCACCAGCACGCGGTGCAGCTTCGCCCGCCAGCGGCCCGACTCCACCAGCAGCGGGATGTCGTAGACGATGCAGGGCATGCCGGCCGCCTCGGCTGCGGCTTCCTGGCGCTGCACTTCGGCGCCGACCAGCGGGTGGATGATGGCCTCCAGCTCCTTGCGGGAGGCGGGCTGCGAATAGGCCAGTTCGCGCATGCGGGCGCGGTCCAGGGCGCCAGAGGCGTCGATGAAACCGGCACCGAAGTGGGCGGCGATCGCGGGGACGGCGGCACCACCGGGTGCCGTGACGGCGCGCGAAATGGCATCTGCATCGATGGCTGCCGCGCCCATTTCGCGCAGCATTTCCAGCACCGTGCTCTTGCCGCTGCCGATGCCGCCGGTCAGGCCGATGCGCCAGGCCATGAATGCCGCGCTAAGGACTGCCGAAAGGGAAGGCGAAGGGGAACAGCGCGGGCACCCGCGCCGGTCCGATCACCAGGCAAACCAGGCCGGCACCTGCGAGGTAGGGGCCGAAGGGCATCGGCACCTCCTTGTTCGCGAGCTTGCCCACGACCAGCAGGATCACGCCGATGACAGCGCCCACCACGGACGACACGAGGATGATCGCCAGCAGGTAGTGCACGCCGAACCAGGCACCCAGGCCGGCCAGCAGCTTGAAGTCGCCATAGCCCATGCCCTCCTTGCCGGTCAGCAGCTTGAAGAGGTGGTAGACGGACCAGAGCGCCAGATAACCGGCTGCGCCGCCCAGGACGGCGGACTGGAGCGGCACCGTCCACCCCGCGGCCGCGGCCAGGAGGCCCAGCCAGAGCAGCGGGTAGGTCAGGTCGTCGGGCAGCAGGAACGTGTCCATGTCGATGAGAAAGAGCCCGATCAGCAGGAAGGCGAACGCGGCCCAGGCGGCCGCCTGGGGGCTGAGCCCCCAGCGCCAGGCGCACAGCGCGAAGAAAGCGGCGGTCACCGTTTCGACGATGGGATAGCGTGGGCTGATCGGCTTGCCGCAGCCGGAGCACTTGCCCCGCAGCGCCAGCCAGCTGAAGACGGGAATGTTTTCGTACCAGCGGATCATGTGGCCGCAGTGCGGGCAACGCGAGCGCGGCTGGGCGAGAGAGAGCGGGGGCAAGGCTTCCAGCGCGTTGCCCATGGCCGCGGTTTCCGCGACCAGCCCCTTGGACGGCGGCCGTGCGAAGACCGCCTGGTGCGTCTGCGGATCGGCCAGCGTGGCGTGGATTTCCTTCCACCAGTCCCGGTCCATGACCTTCGGGAAGCGGTGGACCACCACATTCAGGAAGCTGCCGAAAAGCAGGCCGAAGACGCCGGCGATCGCGGCGTCCACGGCGGGGAACACGAACATCAGACGACTTGGCCGAGCTTGAAGATGGGCAGGTACATGGACACCACGATGCCGCCGATCAGGCCGCCCAGGAACACGATGATGATGGGCTCCATCAGGCTGGACAGGCCGGCCACCATGTCGTCGACCTCGGCTTCATAGAAGTCCGCGGCCTTGCCGAGCATGTGGTCGATGGAGCCCGATTCCTCGCCGATCGCGCACATCTGCAGCACCATGGACGGGAAGACGTTGGCGTTGGTCATCGCGGCCGTGAGGCTGGTGCCGGTGGAGACTTCCTGCTGGATCTTCTCGGTCGCGATCTGGTAGATGTAGTTGCCCGAGGCGCCACCGACGGAGTCGAGCGCTTCCACCAGCGGCACGCCGGCGGCGAACATGGTGGCCAGCGTGCGCGTCCAGCGCGCGATGACCGACTTGTAGACCAGGTCGCCGAACACCGGCAGCTTGAGCATCAGGCGGTCCATGAAGATCTGCACCTTCTCGCTGCGCCGCCAGGCCTGCATGAAGAAGTAGAAGCCGCCGCCGAGGCCGCCGAAGATCAGCCACCACCACTTGACGAAGATCTCGCTGCAGGCGATCACGAACAGCGTGGGGGCGGGGAGGTCTGCGCCGAAGGAGGTGAATACCTCCTTGAACGCCGGGATCACGAAAATCATGATCACCGCCACCACGACGAAGGCCACGACGACCACCGCGATCGGGTACATCAGTGCCGACTTGATCTTGGACTTGATCGCCTCGGTCTTTTCCATGTAGGTCGCCAGCCGGTCCAGCAGGCTTTCCAGGATACCGGCCTGTTCGCCGGCTTCCACCAGGTTGCAGTACAGGTTGTCGAAGTACAGGGGGTACTTGCGGAATGCGGCCGACAGGGAGGTGCCGGTCTCGACGTCGGTCCGGACGTCGTTCAGCAGCTTGGTCACGCTGGCGTTCGCGTTGCCGCGGCCGACGATGTCGAAGGCTTGCAGCAGCGGCACGCCGGCTTTCATCATCGTCGCGAGCTGGCGCGTGAAGATGGCGATGTCCTTGGGCTTGATCCGCTTGCCGGAGCTCATCCGGCGCTTCTTGATCTTGGTCGGCGACACGCCCTGGCGCCGCAGGGCCGCCATGACCTGGTTCTCGCCGGCGGCCCGGGTCTCCCCGCGGACCTGCTTGCCGTTGCGGTCCTTGCCCTCCCACTCGAAGACGAACTCTGAAACCTTGGTAGCTGCCGTGGCCATAGTCAGGGACTCCTCTTATTCATTGGTGACGGCCAGCACTTCCTCGAGGGAAGTCAGGCCCTGCTTGACCTTCTGCAGGCCGGCTTGCCGCAGGCTGCGGACGCCTTCCTTGAGCGATTGCTCGGCGATGTCGATCGCGCTGCCGTCGGCCAGGATGATGCGCTGCATGTCCTCGCTGATCGGCATCACCTGGTAGATGCCGACCCGGCCCTTGTAGCCATTGTTGCAGGCGGAACAGCCGACCGGATGGTAAGGCGTCCAGCTGCCGTCGACATCTTCTTCCGTGAAACCGGCGTCGATCAGGTTCTCGTAGGGGATGTCGGCCGGCTGCTTGCAATTGGGGCACAGGCGCCGCGCCAGGCGCTGCGCGGTGATCAGGATGACGCTGGAGGCGATGTTGAAGGGCGCGATGCCCATGTTGCGCATCCGCGTGAGCGTGGTCGGCGCGTCGTTCGTGTGCAGCGTGGACATCACCAGGTGGCCGGTCTGGGCGGCCTTGATGGCGATGTCCGCGGTTTCCAGGTCGCGGATTTCGCCGACCATGATGATGTCCGGGTCCTGCCGCAGGAACGACTTGAGGGCGACCGCGAAGGTCAGGCCGGCCTTGTCGTTCACGTTGACCTGGTTCACCCCGGGCAGGTTGATTTCCGCCGGGTCTTCGGCCGTGGAGATGTTGATGCCCGGCTTGTTCAGCAGGTTCAGGCAGGTGTAGAGCGACACCGTCTTGCCGGAGCCGGTGGGGCCGGTGACCAGCACCATGCCGTAGGGCCGGCCGATGGCGTCGAGCAGTCGCTTCTTGTCTTCGGGCTCGTAGCCCAGGGCCTCGATGCCCACCTTGGCGGCGGCCGGGTCCAGGATCCGGATGACGATCTTCTCGCCGAACAGCGTGGGCAGGGTGCTGACCCGGAAATCGATCACGCGGTCGGGACCGACCTTGAGCTTCATCCGGCCGTCCTGCGGGACGCGCTTTTCGGAGATGTCCATGCGCGAGATCACCTTGACCCGCGAAGCCAGCTTGTCCTTGATGGCAACGGGGGGCGAGGCGATCTCCCGCAGCTCGCCGTCCACCCGGAAGCGGACGCGGTAGGTGTGCTCGTAGGGTTCGAAGTGCAGGTCCGACGCGCGGGCGCCGATCGCGTCCAGCAGCATCTTGTGCAGGAACTTGACGACCGGCGCGTCTTCGACGTCGGAGGTGGCGCCCTTGTCGTCCTCGTCGACGACCGCGCCGTCCATCGTCGATTCGTCGAACTCGAAGTCCTCGCCGATGATGCTGTCCATGGCCTCCGTGGCCGTGGTGGCGTTGGCCTCCACCATCTTGGTCAGCTTGTCGTACTCGGCGATCACCCAGTCGACGCCCATCTGGGTGGCGAACTTGATCTTGTCGGCGGCCTGCTGGTCCGACGGGTCGGCCGTGGCGACGATCAGCCGGTTGTTGCGCTTGGACAGCACCACCACCCGGTAAGCCACGCAGATCTTGTTGTCCAGCAGGTTGCGGGGCAGCCGCTGGATGTCGATGGCGTCGAGATCGAGCAGGGGCGCGCCGAAAGCGCTCGACATCGTGTGGGCCAGGTCCGAGGCCGACACCGCGCCCGAGCCGGTCAGTTCGGCGATGAAGCTGGTGCGGTTGGCCTGCGCCTTGCGGTAGATCTCGTCGGCGGACTTCTGCCCCAGCTTGCCGGCGGAGACGAGCGCGCGCCCCAGCCCCGGCAGGGCGACGGAGGAGGCTTCAGCGGCGGCGGGATCGACAGCGGCCATTAACTGCGAGGTTCTCTGCGGAGTTCGCTACGGGGTTCGGGCACGAAAAAACAACGCCTCGTGGAGGACAGCATTCACCTATCATCGCCAAAAGCAGAGCTGCTGTAAATGCGTCCACCCCCGAACTGGGCCCCGCAGTTGGGTGGATGTCACGCGAGTGCGCCAAAGCGCACCACGGCCAAGCGGATGAAGGACCAGGAAATGGAAAAACTGGTCGGGGTGAGAGGATTCGAACCTCCGGCCTCTACGTCCCGAACGTAGCGCTCTACCAGGCTAAGCTACACCCCGATGGTGCCGCGGGACGCCGCGCGCTGATGGGAGTCAGTGGCGGCGCTGCAGCAGCGAAGCCGCCAATTGTACCAAACCGTCCGCATGCGAATTCGGGGGCAGTTGTTCGGCGGCCTGGATGGCACGCCGGGCCTCGGTCGCCGCGGCATCCCGGGCGACGTCGAGCGAGCCGGTTTCCCTGACCACCGCAACGATGCGTTCCAGCTCGTGGAGCGCTCCCGTCTCCACGGCCTGGCGGATCAGGGTGGTCTGTTCCGGCGAGCCGCGCCGCATGGCGGCGATCAGGGGCAGGGTGACCTTGCCTTCGCGCAGGTCGTCCCCCAGGTTCTTGCCCATCTCCTCGGCGTCGCCGTCATAGTCCAGCACATCGTCGATGACCTGGAAAGCGGTCCCCAGCGCCTGGCCATAGGTGGCGCAGGCCTGTTCGATGGCAGCTGGCGCGCCGGCCAGCACGGCCCCCAGGCGGGCGCTCGCTTCGAACAGCTTGGCGGTCTTCGAGCGGATGACCTGCAGGTAGGCGGCCTCGTCCAGCGCCGGGTCATGCATGTTCATCAGCTGCATGACCTCGCCCTCGGCGATGACGTTGGTGGCGTCCGCCAGGATCTCCATGATCCGCACGTCATGCGCGTCCAGCATCATCTGGAAGGCGCGCGAATAGAGGAAGTCGCCCACCAGCACGCTCGCGGGGTTGCCGAAATGCTGGTTGGCGGTCGGCCGGCCCCGCCGGAGCGTGGAATCGTCCACCACGTCGTCGTGCAGCAGCGTCGCCGTATGGATGAATTCGACCACCGCCGCCAGGTTGTGGCGCTGGGTGCCGCGGTAGCCCAGGGCGCCGCACACCAGCAGCAGCAGGGCGGGCCGCAGGCGCTTGCCGCCCGAGGAGATGATGTAGCGCGACACCTGGCCGACCAGCGGGACGCCGGAGTCCAGGCGGCGGCCGATCACCGCGTCGACCTCGCGCATGTCGTCAGCGATCAGGGAAAGTACGGAGGACGCGGTGGCGGCAGGGTCGGTCAAGTCGGGCTTCGCGGAAGGTTGCCGGATTATAGGAATGACCTCGTGCGCTCTTCGCCGCCCCGGACCCACTCTCGGGCATGGACCGCAACCTATGCTAAAATCTTGGGCTTTCCGGAAATCCGTCCGGAGGAATCGTCGACCCTCTCGGGTCGCCCCTATTCAAGAGGTCACTATGTACGCGGTCATAAAAACCGGAGGCAAGCAGTATCGTGTTGCTTCCGGCGACAAGATCAAAGTAGAACAGATTACTGCGGACATCGGCCAGGAAATCACCTTCGATCAGGTGCTCGCAGTCGGAACCGGCGGCGACCTGAAGATCGGTGTCCCCCTGGTATCCGGTGCCACGGTCATCGCCACGGTTGTGGCACACGGCAAGCACGACAAGGTCCGCATCTTCAAGATGCGCCGCCGCAAGCACTACCAGAAGCATCAAGGGCATCGCCAGCAGTACACCGAACTGCAAATCGGCGCGATCGCCGGCTGATCCAGGAGCAACGGACATGGCACAGAAAAAAGGCGGCGGCTCTACGCGAAACGGGCGCGATTCCCAGCCCAAGATGCTGGGTGTCAAGGCCTTCGGCGGCGAACTCATCAGCGCCGGCTCCATCATCGTGCGCCAGCGCGGCACCAAGTTCCACCCCGGCGTCAATGTCGGCCTGGGCCGGGACCACACGCTGTTCGCCCTGGTGGACGGCCACGTGAAATTCCAGGTCAAGGGTTCGCTGAACAAGCAGACGGTCAACGTCGTCCCGGCCCAAAGCTGATTTAATCTTCACATGCAAGTGCGAAGCCCCGCTTGTCGGGGCTTCGTTTTTCCTCCGTTATGAAATTCGTAGACGAAGCCTTCATCGACATCTCCGCCGGAGATGGCGGGAACGGCTGCGTCTCGTTCCGGCACGAGAAGTACAAGGAATTCGGCGGGCCCAACGGCGGTGACGGCGGGCGCGGCGGCCACGTGTATGCCGTGGCCGACCCGAACCTGAACACCCTGGTCGACTACCGCTATTCGCGCCGGCACGACGCGGGGCGCGGTGAGCACGGCATGGGCTCCGACATGTTCGGCGCCATGGGCCACGACATCGTGCTCAAGATGCCGGTGGGCACCATCCTCTCCGACGTGGAAACGGGCGAAGTGCTGTTCGAGCTGCTCGTGCCGGGCGAGCAGATCATGATCGCCAAGGGCGGCGACGGCGGCTTCGGCAACATGCGCTTCAAGAGCTCGATCAACCGGGCGCCGCGGCAGAAGACGCCCGGCTGGCCCGGCGAAAAGCGCAGCCTGAAGCTCGAGTTGAAGGTGCTGGCCGACGTTGGCCTGCTGGGCATGCCGAACGCCGGGAAATCGACGCTGATCAGCGCCATCTCGAACGCGCGCCCGCGCATCGCGGATTACCCCTTCACCACCTTGCATCCCAATCTGGGCGTGGTGCGGGTGGGTCCCGAGCAGAGCTTCGTGGTGGCTGACCTGCCCGGCCTGATCGAAGGCGCGGCGGAGGGCGCGGGCCTGGGCCACCAGTTCCTGCGCCACCTGCAGCGCACCCGCCTGCTGCTGCATCTCGTCGACATCGCACCTTTCGACGGCGCGGACCCCGTGGCGCAGGCGAAAGCCATCGCCGGCGAGCTGAAGAAGTACGACGAGGGTCTTTACAAGAAGCCCCGCTGGCTGGTGCTGAACAAGCTGGACATGGTGCCGGCCGAGGAGCGCGAGGCCCGGGTCAAGGATTTCGTGAAGCGCATGCGCTACAAGGGCCCGTTGTTCCAGATCTCCGCGCTCACGCGGGAGGGCTGCGAGCACCTGGTCCAGGCCATCTACCAGCATGTGCATGCGCAGCAGGTCGCGGAGCAGCCCGTCACCGAGGTCGACGTGCGATTTGCCGGCGGGCCGGCCGACGAACAATGAGCGCCGCTGGGGACGCCGGGGGCTTGTCCGCCGTGCTGGGCGAGGCCCGACGCATCGTCGTCAAGGTCGGCTCCAGCCTGGTCACCAACGAAGGCCGCGGCCTCGACGAAACCGCCATCGGTGAATGGTCCCGCCAGCTGGCGGCGCTCGCCGCCGACGGCCGCGAAGTGATCATGGTGTCGAGCGGCGCGATCGCCGAAGGCATGAAGCGCCTGGGCTGGGCCACGCGGCCCCACGAGATCCATGAGTTGCAGGCCGCCGCCGCCGTCGGCCAGATGGGCCTGGCGCAGATGTACGAGACCAAGCTGCGCGAGCACGGGCTGGCATCGGCCCAGGTGCTGCTGACCCATGCGGACTTGGCGGACCGGGAACGCTACCTGAACGCCCGCTCGACGCTGCTCACGCTGTTGGGCCTGCGCGTGGTGCCCGTGATCAACGAGAACGACACGGTCGTCAACGACGAGATCAAGTTCGGCGACAACGACACCCTGGGCGCCCTGGTGGCCAACCTGGTCGAGGCCGACCTGCTGGTGATCCTGACGGACCAGAAGGGCCTGTACAGCGCCGACCCGCGCAAGGACCCCGCCGCGCGTTTCATCCAGGAGGCCGCCGCCGGTGACGCCGCGCTCGAAGCCATGGCCGGCGGCGCTGGCTCCAGCATCGGCCGGGGCGGCATGATCACCAAGGTGCTCGCCGCCAAGCGCGCCGCCGGCTCCGGCGCGTCGACCGTCATCGCCTGGGGCCGCGAGCCGGATTGCCTGGTCCGCCTGGCGCGCGGCGAAATCATCGGCACGCTGCTGGTGGCGCCCACGCAGAAGCACCAGGCGCGCAAGCGCTGGATCGCCGACCACCTGCAGTTGCGCGGGGCCGTGACCGTGGACCCGGGCGCCGTCGCCAAGCTGCGCGACGAAGGCAAGAGCCTGCTGCCGATCGGCATGACCACAGTGGATGGCGATTTCTCGCGGGGCGACGTGATCGCGGTGCGCGACCCCGGCGGCCGGGAGATCGCACGCGGCCTGGCCAACTACGCGGCAGCCGAAGCCCGCCTGCTGTGCCGCAAGCCCTCAAGTGACATCGAACGGCTGCTGGGCTACGTGGCCGAGCCCGAGATGATCCACCGGACGAATCTGGTCGTCACCCGATAGGAAAGCGTCAGCGGGCGCCGAAGCGCCGATTGACCGGGGCGCGCAAGTCCTCGACGATCTGCCGGGCCGACCCGTTCGGGGAATGCCCCATGCACGCGCCCTGGCGCGCCACCTGCAGGCTGGTCCGCTCGTGCCGGCCACGCTGCAGGGGCACCCATTCCGCGCCAGGTGCAGGCACCCAGCCCTTGTCGGGGTCGTGCCGCGCATACACCTTCACGTCACCACTGTTGCACCGGATGCCCTCGTAGAGCGCATTCAGCGCGCCACTGTCGTTGCGGGCGACCAGGACGTAGCGCACGATGGCGTCGGGCCCGATCGAGAACGACTCCGGGTCCACGCCGAACTGCAGGCTGCTGCCCCGCACTTCGAGCATGATCAGGCCCGTGGTGCGCAGGGCCGGCGGGCGGGGCGCTTCCACTTCCTTCCAGTCAGGGTCGGCCGGCAGCACCTGGGCGATCGCGCCGGTGCTCGCGAAGGCAATCGCCAGCAGCCATCGCTCAAAGCGCATGCTTGCCCTTCACGAAGGCCGCTTGCGGATTCGGTTCGAAGCTGGCGCCCGGCGGCAGTTCCATCGCCGGCCCCGGCAGCATGCCGCCGCCATCGTGGCCCAGGTGGTCGTGCTCGCGGGCGCGCATGCCGCTGCGGAGGTAGCGGTTGCGGTGGTCGTTGCGCGGCAGATAGCGGGCCAGTTCGCGCAGCGCCATCTCATACACGCCGCGCTTGAACTCCACCACCACGTCGAGCGGCACCCAATAGTCGTTCCAGCGCCAGGCATCGAACTCGGGGTGATTGGTGGCGCGCAGGTTGAGGTTCCAGTCCTGCCCGGTCAGCTGCAGCAGGAACCAGATCTGCTTCTGGCCCTTGTAGTGTCCGCGCGCGTCGCGGCGGATGTACCGCTCGGGCACTTCGTAGCGCAGCCAGTCGCGCGTGCGCGCGACGATGCGGACATGCTCCGGCATCAACCCGACTTCCTCGTGCAGTTCCCGGAACATGGCCTGTTCGGGGCTTTCGCCGCGATCGATGCCGCCTTGCGGAAACTGCCAGCTGTGTGTCCGGATCCGCTTGCCCCAGAACACCTGGTTTTTCTGGTTGAGCAGGATGATGCCGACGTTAGGCCTGAAGCCGTCCCGGTCAAGCATAATCTGACCCCAAATCTTTGAACTGAGTTCATTATGCACGGCGCCCCTGCGCGCTGGAAGGGCTCAGTCACCCAATCTCCCTGCGCAGATTCATGAAAGCCTCCCAGTTCCTCATTTCCACGCTCAAGGAAGCACCCGCCGATGCCGAGGTGGCCAGCCACCGGCTGATGATGCGCGCCGGCATGATCAAGAAGCTGGGCGCCGGCATCTACACGTACATGCCCATGGGCCTGCGCGTGATCCGCAAGGTCGAGGCGATCGTGCGCGAGGAGATGAACCGCGCCGGCGCGGTGGAGCTCACCATGCCCGTGGTGCAGCCGGCCGAGCTGTGGCAGGAAAGCGGCCGGTTCCAGGCCTACGGGCCGGAACTGTTGCGCATCAAGGACCGGCACGAGCGCGATTTCGTCGTGCAGCCCACCAGTGAAGAGGCGATCACCGACATCGGCCGGCAGGAACTGCGCAGCTACCGACAGCTGCCGAAGAACCTGTACCAGATCCAGACGAAGTTCCGCGACGAACGCCGGCCCCGCTTCGGCCTGATGCGTGGCCGTGAGTTCGTGATGAAGGATGCCTACAGCTTCGATCGCGACCTCGAAGCCGCGAAGCGGAGCTACCAGCAGATGGGCCAGGCCTACCGCGCCATCTTCGACCGTTTCGGCCTGCGCTATCGCGCCGTGGCGGCGGACAGCGGCGCCATCGGCGGCGACGTCAGCCAGGAATTCCAGGTGATCGCCGCGACCGGAGAGGACGCCATCGTCTATTGCCCGGACAGCGAGTACGCGGCCAACATGGAGAAGGCCGAGGCGCTCGCGCCGGCGGGCCCGCGGGCGGCTGCGGCCCAGGCGATGACCCGCGTGCCCACCCCGGGCAAGGCCACCTGCGAGGACGTCGCGCAGCTCTTGGGCGTGGCGTTGACCACGACCGTCAAGTCGCTGGTGCTGGCGACCGACCAGCACGACGACAGGGGCAACGTCGTGAAGACGCAAGTCTGGCTGCTGCTGGTGCGGGGCGACCACGGCTTGAACGAGATCAAGGCAGGCAAGGTGCCGGGGCTGGACGGCTTCCGCTTCGCGACGGTGCCGGAGATCGAGGCGCACTTCGGAACGAAGCCCGGCTACCTGGGCCCGATCGGCCTGAAGCAGCCGGTGAAGATCGTGGCCGACCGCGAGGTGGCGCTGATGGCCGACTGGATCTGCGGCGCCAACGAGGAGGACTACCACCTCACCGGCGTGAACTGGGGCCGGGACCTGCCGGAGCCGGACACCGTGGCCGACCTGCGCAACGTGGTCGAGGGCGACCTGTCGCCCGACGGCAAGGGCCGGCTCGCCATCGAGCGCGGCATCGAAGTCGGCCATATCTTCGTGCTGGGCACCAAGTACAGCGTGCCGATGAATGCCACGTTCCTGGACGAGGATGGCAAGCCGAAGCCTTTCCAGATGGGGTGCTACGGCATCGGCATCACGCGGCTGCCGGCGGCCGCCATCGAACAGAACAACGACGAGCGCGGCATCATCTGGCCCGACGCCATCGCCCCGTTCACGGTGGTGCTGTGCCCGATCGGCATGGACCGCAGCGCTGACGTGAAGGCGGCCGCGGAAAAGCTGCACGATGAGCTGGCCGCCGCCGGCATCGACGTCATGCTCGATGACCGGGGCGAACGCCCCGGCGCGATGTTCGCCGACTGGGAATTGATCGGCGTGCCGCACCGCGTGGTGATCTCCGATCGCGGCTTGAAGGAAGGCCAGCTGGAATACCAGCACCGGCGCGACACGGCGGCCAGCAAGGTGGCGGTGGGCGAGGTGCTGGACTTCCTGCGGGGTCGGCTGGCGGCGTGATCCGGCGGCGCCGCTGGATCGCGTCGGCGCTGGGCGGCGCCGGACTCTGGTCGCTGGGCGCGAGCCCGGCGCGCGCGGGCGGCCAGCTCGAGGAGCCCCTGGTCGACTCGATCCGCACCGCGCTCAGTTCGGCCGTGGCCAACAGCGCGCCGCCGATCCCCGAGTTCGCGAGCCTCGAGGCGCGCCTGACCTACCTGCGCTGGCTCGGCGCCATGAGCGCACGGCTGCAGAGGCGCAAGCCCTCCTGGCAGGAGCGCAAGGAATTCCTGCAGACCGTCTGGTACGAGAGCCGGCGCGCCGGCCTCGACACCCAGCTCGTGCTCGGCCTGATCCAGGTGGAGAGTGCCTTCCGCAAATTCGCGGTGAGCCCGGTGGGCGCCCGCGGCTACATGCAGGTCATGCCGTTCTGGACCCGCGTCATCGGCGACGGGGACGTCTCCAAGCTGTTCCACATGCAGACCAACCTGCGGTTCGGCTGCGTCATCCTGCGCCACTACCTCGACCGCGAGCGGGGCGACCTCTACATGGCGCTCGGACGCTACAACGGCAGCCGGGGCCAGCCGCAATATCCCAATGCGGTGTTCGCCGCCGCGCGCAACTGGCAGTTCGACATGCAGCCCGGCGTCATCCCGGAGAGGTCGCCGGACCCATCGAAACCGAGCGAACGGGTTCCCGGCGGGCCGGGGGGCTGAGGGGCCCGGCTACTGCATGAAGCCGATGCGGGTCTTGCCCGCGCCGGCTTTCGGCAGGTCCTCGGCCTGGATCTGCCCCCGATGCGCCAACCGCGCGTTGCCGAACCCCGTCATCAGGGCGCGCCGCATCTCGCGCGGAGCCAGCTCCGCCAGCTGGTCCAGCAGGTCGTCCGACGGTTCTTCTTCAAAGCGCCGGCCCCAGCCGTGGTCCCCACGGATCGAAACGTACAGGTTGCGGGCGATCTGCCGCGCCTGCTCCAGGTTCGGCGCATCGATCTCGAACACGTTCATGCGGTTCAGGATGGGCTCGGGGATGCAGCGCTCGTCGTTGGCCGTCATGATCCAGATCACCTGGCTGGCGTCGATCGCGATCTCCGCGAACTCGTCCATGAAGGCGCCCGCGGTGTCGTGCTCGAGCAGGCCGTAGAGCGCGCCGAGCGGATCGTATTGCGCATCGGCGCTCGCCTTGTCGATCTCGTCGATCACCAGGACCGGGTTGGCGTATTGCCCCTCCACCAGCGCTTCGAACACCTTGCCGGGCTTGGCGCCCTTCCATTGCGACGACGCGCCCGACAGCAGCCACCCCGCCGTCATCGAACTCATGGGCACCAGGTTCATGCCGGTGCCGAGCAGGTCGGCCAGCTGGCGCGCGAAATGGGTCTTGCCGATGCCGGGCGGACCGAGCAGCAACATGGGCGTGACTTCGAGCCCATCGCCGCCGTCCTGCGAGAGCGCCACATGGCGCTTCACGTCGTCGAGCGCGTCCGCGAAATTCGGCAGTTGCTCGTAGAGCGAGGCCATCTCGGGCACACCGCTGGGCTTGACCTGGAAGCGATCCGGGCCGCGCTCGAGCATGCGTTCGTAGGTCGCCCGCAGGTTCTCGTGGTCACGGTTGGGCAGCTTGGCCAGCTTGCGCTCGACGTCATGCGGGCGGAACACGCTGCGCAAGTTGGCGATCGGCAACTTCAGGCCCGGGCTCTGAGGAACGAGACTACGTGATTCCATCGACCTCTCCTTCAACGACGACTCGGCTGTGAACTGATTCCAGCATAAGGCGTGCCAATGGGCAACACGCCGCGGCGCGCGGCGCGCCGCACTGTCAGCAGGAGTCGACAGTGGAGGCGGGACGGAGGGAGGGGGCGGCTTGGTAGCAGCCGGGCCGGCAGAGTGCTATCGGCGCGTACTCAGGCCTGTGACGGCGTGCCCAGCACCTGCTGGAGTTCGCCGTTCTGGTACATCTCCATCATGATGTCCGAGCCGCCGATGAATTCGCCCTTCACGTACAGCTGGGGGATGGTGGGCCAGTTGCTGTATTCCTTGATGCCTTGGCGGATCTCGTCGTCTTCCAGCACGTTCACGGTGGCGAGCTGGCGCGGGTCGACCCCGCAGGCCTTGAGGATCTGGATCGCGCGGCCGGAAAAGCCGCATTGCGGAAAGGTCGCATTGCCCTTCATGAAGAGCAGGACGTCGTTGCCCTTGACCAGGCCGTCGATGCGTTGTTGAACGTCGCTCATGTCGAAATCTCTCCTAGACAAGACTCTTCTGCAGATGGCGGTGGATTATCCCAGTTCAAGCCGAAGCCCGCCGGTGCAGCGCGGGATGCCCGCGAGATCGTTGCGGCTCTGGATTTGGGACAGCCCAGCAGCTTCCAGCAAAGCCCGGACGGCCGGCGCCTGGTCGTGCCCGTGTTCCAGCAGCAGCCAGCCGCGAGGGCGCAGCAGGGCGGGCGCCTGGCCGGCGATCGCGCGCAGGGCATCCAGGCCGTCGGCGCCCGAGGCCAGGGCGGACAAGGGTTCGTGCTTCAGGGCCGCCAGGTGCGGATCCGCCGAGGCGACGTAGGGCGGATTGCTGACGATCAGGTCGTAAGGCCCCTGCGCGCCGGCCAGCCAGTCCGCTTGCCGGAAGGCCACGGCCAGGCCGAGGGCGCGCGCGTTGGCCGCGGCGGTTTCCAAGGCGCCCATCGAGGCATCCACGGCCTCGATGCGTGCGTCTGGCCGCCGGCTGGCCAGTGCCAGCGCGATGGCGCCGCTGCCGGTGCCCAGGTCGACAATCGTGGGCTGCGCCTTGCCTTCCAGCACTTCGAGCGACCACTCCACCAGGTGCTCCGTCTCCGGACGCGGCACCAGCACGCGCGCATCCACGGCCAGCGTGAGGCCGAAAAACTCCTTCTGCCCGACCAGGTAGGCCAGCGGCTCGCCGGCCGCCCGGCGTGCTGCCAGGGCCAGGAACGCGCGATGGGCATCGTCAGGGAGTGGGTCACCGTCGTGGGCAATCACCCAGCCGCGGTCCGCGGCCGGCCGGCCGAGCACGTGCAGCAGCAGCAACTGGGCGTCGAGGCGGGCGACGCCGGTGGCGACCGCCTGCGCGAGGCCTTCGCGCAAGGTGTTCATCCCCGAGCGGCGCCCATGCCGATCTCCAGCTCTTCGAGCTGCTCGGCCCGCCGGGCCAGCAGCAGGGCTTGCACCACTTCGTCGAGGTCGCCCTCCAGGATGTTCGCCAGCTTGTAGAGCGTCAGGTTGATGCGGTGGTCGGTGAGGCGGCCCTGCGGGAAGTTGTAGGTGCGGATGCGGTCCGAGCGGTCGCCGCTGCCGATCAGGCCCTTGCGGGTGGCCGCTTCCTTCGCGGCGCGCTCCGAGCGTTCCTTTTCCTGGATGCGCGCCGACAGCACCTGCAGCGCCTTGGCCTTGTTGCGGTGCTGCGAACGGTCGTCCTGGCATTCGGCGACGATGCCGGTCGGCAGGTGGGTGATGCGCACCGCGGAGTCCGTCTTGTTCACGTGCTGGCCGCCGGCGCCGGAGGCCCGATAGGTGTCGATGCGCAGGTCGGCCGGGTTGATCTGGACCGCGACTGCTTCGTCCGGCTCGGCCAGCGCCGCGACCGTGCAGGCGCTGGTGTGGATGCGGCCCTGCGTTTCCGTGGCGGGCACACGCTGCACCCGGTGGCCGCCCGACTCGAACTTGAGCTTGCCGTAGCAGCCGTCGCCGACGACGCGGATCACGACTTCCTTGAAGCCGCCGACCTCGCCCTCGCTCTCGCTCACGATCTCGGTGCGCCAGCCCTGGCGCTCGGCGTAGCGCACGTACATGCGCAACAGGTCGCCGGCGAACAGGGCGGACTCGTCACCGCCCGTGCCCGCCCGGATTTCCAGGAAGGTGTTGCGGACGTCGTCCGGGTCCTTGGGCAGCAGCAGGCCTTGCAGTTCCGTCTCCAGCGCGGGCAGCTCGGCCTCGATCGTGGCGATCTCCTCGCGCGCCATGTCGCCCATGTCGGGGTCGTCGAGCATCTCGCGCGCCTGGGCGAGGTTGCTTTCCTGCTCGAGGAACCGCTGGAAGCGCCCGGCGATTTCGCTCACCTCCGCATGCTCGCGCGTGAGCGCCCGGTAGCGCTCCATGTCGTTCACCACTTCCGGCTGCGAGAGGTGGAAGTCGAGTTCCTGCAGGCGGACGGGGAAGCGTTCGAGTTGCTGGCGGAGGAAGGGCTTCATGACGGACGGTAGCGCGGCCTGAAGGCCGCGGATTGGCAAGGACGGATGGCGACGGGCGGGCGGCGAGCGCCGCTACCGTTCTTTTCGCAGGAAGAAGTGTTCGATCGCCGTGGTCGCCCGCTGGCGCGACTCGGCATCGCCAGCGTGCAGCTCGGCCAGCGCCCCGTGCAGCATCTTCTGCGTCAGCCCGCGAGACAGGGCTTCCAGCACCGCATCCACGTCCTCGCCCTTCGCCAGCGCCTTGCGGGCCCGCGCGATTTCCGCGTGCCGCCACTCGTCCGCCTGCGCGTTCAGCTGGCGGATCACCGGCACCGCCTGGCGCTGGTCCATCCAGTGCAGGAAACTCTGGACCCCGGCGTCGATGATCGCCTCGGCCTGCGCCACCGCGGCCTGCCGGTTGGCATGGCCGGTCTGCACCACGTTCGCCAGGTCGTCCACCGTGTACAGGTAGACGTCTTCGAGCGCCTGGACTTCGGGCTCGATGTCGCGCGGCACCGCCAGGTCGACCATGAACATCGGGCGGTGCTTGCGTGCCTTGAGTGCCCGCTCGACCGCGCCCAGGCCGATGATGGGCAACTGGCTGGCCGTGGAACTCACGACCACGTCGAATTCATGCAGGCGCGCCGGCAGGTCGGCCAGGCGCAGCACCTCACCGCCGAAGCGGCTGGCGAGCTTCTCGCCGCGCTCCAGCGTGCGGTTGGCGATGGCAATGGACTTCGGGTTGCGCGCGGCGAAGTGCGTCGCCGCCAGCTCGATCATCTCGCCGGCGCCCACGAACAGCACCCGCACCTTGCCGAGGTCTTCGAACAGCTGGCCGGCCAGGCGCACGGCGGCGGCGGCCATGCTGATCGAATGCGCCCCGATCTCGGTCGACGAGCGCACTTCCTTGGCGACGGCGAACGAACGCTGGAACAGCTGGTTCAGCGTCGTGCCCAGCGAGCCGGCTTGATCCGCGGCGCGGACGGCGTCCTTCAGCTGGCCGAGGATTTGCGCTTCGCCCAGCACCATCGAATCGAGGCCGCTGGCGACGCGGAAGGCGTGCCGCGCCGCCTGGCCATCGCGCAGGGTGTACGCGTGGTGGCGCAGCAGCCCCGGCGCGATGCCGCGCGAGTGGGCCAGCCAGTCGATCGTGGGGTCGATTTCCTGGCCGGAGGCGGCGCAATAGATCTCCGTGCGGTTGCACGTGGAGAGGATGGCGGCCTCCGGCTCGCGGCCGGTGCGGGAGGCGAAATTCTCCCGCAGCGACTGCAAAGTCGGGGCGATTTGCTCCAGGCCGAACGCGAAGCGGCCCCGCATGTCGAGCGGTGCCGTCGTGTGGTTGATGCCCAAAGCCCAGACTGCCATGGGACGAATTATAAAATTTGCCGGAAGATCAAGCACTTAGCTTGCATCAAACCCCGCGAATATGGGTCCCGCCGACTTCCTGATCCACTTGCTGAGCTTCGCGGCACCCGCTCTGGCGGTTGCCGCCCTGGTGGCGCTGGCCGCCCGCTTCCTGCTGCCGCGCGGCGCTGGTGCCCCCGGCTGGTGGGCTTCGTTTGCTATCAATTCCGCAGCAGGGATTGCCGTCCTGGCCGGCGGCCTGTGGCTGGGCGGGCGCGACGGCCTGATGGGGACCTACGCCGCACTGGTCGGCGTGGTGGCCACCTGCCAATGGCTGGCGGGGCGAGGCTGGCGCCGGGGATAATTGCGGCCAGATGCTGTTCCTGCTTTCCCCCGCCAAGACACTCGACTACGAATCGCCGTTGGCGGCGCTGCCGCACACGCTGCCGGAGTTCGCGCCCGATGCCGAACGCCTGATCGGCGTGCTGCGCAAGAAGTCGCCGCGCCAGCTGTCCGGGCTGATGGACATCAGCGACAACCTGGCGGTGCTGAACGCCGCGCGCTACCAGGCCTGGTCGGAAAAATTCACGGAGCGCAATTCGCGGCAGGCCTTCCTGGCCTTCGACGGCGACGTCTACGACGGCCTGGCCGCGAAAAGCCTCAGCCCGGCGGACCTCGAGTGGGCCCAGTCGCACGTGCGCATGCTGAGCGGCCTCTACGGCGTGCTGCGGCCGCTGGACTGGATGCAGCCCTACCGGCTGGAGATGGGAACCTCGCTGGCGGTCGGGCGTGCCCGCAACCTGTACCAGTACTGGGGCACCCGCATTTCGGAATCCCTCAACCGGCAGCTGCAGGCGGACAAGACCCCCGTGGTCATCAACCTGGCGTCCCAGGAATATTTCAAGGCGGTCGACCGCGCGGCCTTGCGTGGCCGGGTGATCGATTGCGTGTTCGAGGAAGCGAAGGAGGATGGGCCGTTCCGGCTGGTGAGCTTCCCCGCGAAGAAAGCGCGCGGCCTGATGGCGCGCTTTGCGATCCAGAATCGCATCGAAACCCCGCGCCGGCTGGAAACCTTTGCCGTGGAAGGCTACTCTTTCGCCAAGGCCCATTCGGAGCCCGACCGCCTGGTCTTCCGCCGCAGGATCGCGAAATGACAACCACCCAAGCCCGTCAGCAGGTCACGCCCGACCTGCGCAAATGGATCGTCGAACAGGCCGAGGCCGGCCACAGCGCCGAATCGGTGCTGCAGGCGATGCTGGCCTCCGGCTGGACCGAAGATGTCGCCGTGGAAGCGATGGAAGCCACCTTGCGCGGCCACCTGGAGAGCAAGGCCGCGGAGCAGGACCAGAGCCAGCCGCAGCCGGTGCCCGTGCCCGAACCGGCGCTCGCGGAATCCCCGCTCTACATCGACGCGGGCGACCGGCAGGTGTGCGTGCTGCAGACCGTGTCCGATCCGCGCATCGTCGTGTTCGGCAACCTGCTGTCGGATGAGGAATGCGATGCGCTGATCGCCCTGGCGAAGCCCCGCCTGGCGCGCTCGCTCACCGTCGCCACCAAGACCGGCGGCGAAGAAGTCAACGCCGACCGGACCAGCAACGGCATGTTCTTCCAGCGCGGCGAGCACGAAGTGGTGCGGCGCCTCGAGCAACGGATCGCCCGCCTGGTGAACTGGCCCGAGGAAAACGGCGAGGGCCTGCAGATCCTGCAGTACGGGCCGGGCGCCGAATACAAGCCGCACTACGACTATTTCGATCCGGTCGAGCCCGGCACGCCGACCATCCTGAAGCGCGGCGGCCAGCGCGTCGCCACGCTGGTGATGTATCTCGGCGAACCCACCAAGGGGGGCGGCACCGTGTTTCCGGACATCCACCTGGAAGTCGCGCCCAAACGCGGCAACGGGGTGTTCTTCAGCTACGACCGCGCGCATCCCTCCACCAAGACCCTGCACGGCGGCTCGCCCGTGCTGGCGGGCGAGAAGTGGATCGCCACCAAGTGGCTGCGCGAACGGCGCTTCGAATGAAAGTCCAGGCCAACGGCATCCCGGTGGAAGTCGAGGACACCGCCGGGGGGCCGGACGACGCCGCTCGCCCCGTCGTGCTCCTCATCATGGGTCTCGGCATGCAGCTGGTGGCCTGGCCGCCGGCGCTCGTGCAGGCGCTGGTCGACGCCGGCTACCGCGTGGTGCGGTTCGACAACCGCGACGTGGGGCTGTCCGCCAAGTTCGACCATCTCGGGGTGCCCAACCTGTTGTGGGAAAGCCTGAAGCACCGCATCGGCTTCCCGGTGCGGGCGCCCTATGACCTGAAGGCGATGGCCGCCGACGCGCTCGGCGTGCTCGATGCGTTGAAGATCCAGCGGGCCCACGTCGTCGGCGTCAGCATGGGCGGCATGATCGCGCAGCGGCTCGCGCTGGCGGCGCCGGAGCGCGTGCTGAGCCTCACGAGCATCATGAGTTCCAGCGGCGCGCGCGACCTTCCGGGCCCGAAGTCCCAGGTGCTGCAGGCGCTGTTGCGGCGGCCGCGCGACCACACGGAGCAGGCCATCGCCGACCACTACGTCTCGCTTTTCAAGGTCATCGGCAGCCCGGGCTTCCCTCTGGACGAAGCGGAACTGCGCGAGCGCATCCTGCGCGGTGTGCGACGCAGCTTCCACCCGGCCGGCACGGCGCGCCAGATCGCCGCGGTCGCGGCGGACACGGACCGCGCTGACGAACTCGACCGGATCAACTTGCCCACCCTGGTGGTTCACGGGCTGAGCGATCCGCTGGTGCCGTTCGCCTGCGGCCAGGATACGGCGCGGCGCATCCGGGGCGCCAAGCTGGTTCCCGTCCCCGGCATGGGGCATGATTTGCCACCCGGCGTGGTGGACCGCATCCTCGCGCCCCTGCTGCCCCATCTGCGTGAGGCCCAGGCACGATGAACACGCCCGACCAGTCGCTGCTCGGCAAACAGGCGCACTACGCGGACCAGTACGACCCAGCGCTGCTGTTCCCGCTCGCGCGGGCGCCGGCGCGCCACGAGATCGGGCTCACCGGCGCGCTGCCGTTTTTCGGCGCCGACCTCTGGACGGCGTTCGAGTTGAGCTGGCTCAATCCGCGCGGCAAGCCCCAAGTGGCGATCGCGCACGTGACAGTTCCGTGCGAGACCCCGAACATCGTGGAGAGCAAGTCTTTCAAGCTCTACCTGGGCAGTTTCAGCAATACGGTGTTCGCGACGGCCGATGCCGTGCGGGACCGCCTGCGGGCGGACTTGAGCGAAGCGGTCTGGCGCGGCGCGGAGTCACCGGCCACCGTCGGCGTGCGCCTGGTGCTGCCCGAGGTGTTCGACCGGGAGCCGGTGCATGAGCTCGACGGGCTGAGCCTGGACCGCCTCGACATCGAATGCACCGACTACACACCCGCGCCGCACTTGCTGACCACGGTGGCGGGCGAACCCCCGGTGGAGGAAGTCCTCACCAGCAACCTGCTGAAGAGCAACTGCCTGGTGACCGGCCAGCCGGACTGGGGCAGCATCCGGATCCGCTACACCGGGCCGCAGATCGAGCAGGGCGGGCTGCTGCGCTACCTCGTGAGCTTTCGCAACCACAACGAATTCCACGAGCAGTGCGTGGAACGCATCTTCATGGACTTGTGGCGGCAGTGCAAACCGACCCGGCTGGCGGTGTATGCGCGCTACACGCGCCGCGGCGGGTTGGACATCAATCCGCTGCGCACCAGCCACCCGATGCCGCTGCCGCCGAATGTGCGGACGGCGCGGCAGTAGAGAAGGCGTCGTCCCCGCGGAGGCGGGGCCCAGGGCTTCCGTCTTTGGATGCTCTGGATTCCCGCCTCCGCGGGAATGACGGCACTTTCAGATTTCCCGGAAGGACTGCAGCGGCGCCAGCGAGGGGAACTCGCCTGCGCGCTTCTCCTTCATCGCCGTGATCGCCTCGCGCACGTGCGCGTTGCTCCAGATGGCGCCTTGCAGCCAGCCCATCTGCTTCAGTGAATCTTCCACCGAATGGTCCTGCGCGTAGTTCAGCGCCTGCTTGGTGCCCCAGATCGCCACCGGCGGCTTGGCCGCGATCTCGGCAGCGCATTTCAACGCCGCCTCCATCATCGCCTGCTGGGTCTCGAACACCTCGTTGACCAGCCCGAGCGACAACGCGCGCGCGGCCGGCAGCCGGCGGCCCGTGTAAGCGAGCTCCTTGACGACGGCCATCGGCAGCAGCTTGGGCAGCCGTTGCAGCGTGCCGACGTCCGCCACCATGCCGATGTTGATCTCCTGCACGCAGAAGAACGCATCGGCCGTCGCGAAGCGCAGGCAGCAGGCCGTGACCATGTCGACCGCTCCGCCGATGCAGCCGCCGTGGATGGCCGCGATCACCGGGATGCGCAGCGTTTCCAGTCTGGTGAAGGTCGCCTGCATGTCGGTGAGCTGGTCGAACACCGCCGCGCGCCCTTCCGCGCTGCGGTCGTCCAGCGTCACCGCGCCGCCAAAAGCCTCGAGCGACATGCCGGCGCTGAAGTGCTTGCCAGTGGAGGAGATCAGGAGGACGCGCGCTTCCTTGCCGCGATGCAGCCGGACCAGCACTTCGTCCAGCTCCCGCCAGAACGTGGGGTCCATCGTGTTGAGCGCGGCGGGGCGGTTCAGCACCAGGTGGGCCACGTGGCCCACCTGCTGCAGGTCGAAACATTGCATGGGAAGTCTCCTTCAGCCGCACTGTAGCGGCTCGCCTCGCGCGGCCGCTGCCTGTTGCGGGACAGGAGCTACTGCTGGACCTTGCGCGCGAGCCAGTCGCAACGCAGCCGGCGGGCGTGGTGGGCGCGCATTCGCCAGGTGACATAGAGGCTGGGAGCGGCCATCGCGAGCACGCAAAGCGGCATCGCCCAGAGCGCGTCGAATGCGAATGCGGGCACCCAGCCCACCCATCCCATCATCCACAAGGTGAGCATGCCGTCCCACAGGTGGTACTCCAGCGGATGGTCGCCGCGATGATGGACGTGCCACTGCTTGATGCGTTGAAGTTCATCCAGGCTCATGGCATCCCCCTGTGCAGTCGGCGTCAGTTTCCAGTCAGACGGACTGTAAGGCACGCGTAAGAAGTCTGTCAAACGCTACCGAAAACGGAGCGCTGCGCCCAGCCTCGGAAAGGCTTAGCGGCGGATCACCAAAGCTTCGCGCAATTGCCGGTGTAGACCGGGGTACCAGGCGTGGCCGGGGTGGCGCTCGCCTCCTCGGTGACCAGCAGCCTGGTCACCTTGGACAGCAGCCGTTCCGAGGTATCGGGGAGTTGCGAAACGGCCGATCCGCTGCCGGGCACACCGCCCAGCACGAACGGCGCGCCGGTGGGGGGCACGGCCCAGAGCACGAGTTGCTTGCCGGCGGCCGGCGGCGCCAGCGGCCCGATCACCTTCACCGTCATCGTCCGGCCGTGCCGCAGCGAACTCACCAGCAGCTTGCCGTCGCCCGCGGCGTCGGTGAGCAGGCCCACGTAGCTTTGCGGCAGCTTCTCGCCGGTGCGCATGGCCAGCTGGTCGGTCGTGAGAAAGACCGCCGGGGCCGTCAGGAAGAAGGCGAACGCGGCCACGAGGCCAGCGGCAAAACCGCCGAAGCCGAAGCCCGCCCAGCGCCAGCCGCCACGCGCGGGCACCGCTGGAGATTCGGCGCGCGCCGGCGGCATGGTGCGCCGCGCGATGGCTTCCCAGACGCGCGGCGAGGGCCGCGCCGGCGGCACGGACTGCGCCAGCCGCCCGAGGCGGGATTCCCACGCCGCCACGGCCAGCGCGACGTCGCTGCGATGCGCCCGCAGCCGCTCGAAGCGGCGCCGCGCCCCGCCCGACAGCGTGCCCAATGCATACCGCGCCGCGAGCTGGTCGACGAGTGCCGGGTCGCTGTACTTCATGCCGTTCCCGCCGCCTGCAGGCAGGACTTGAGCTTGTCGAGGCCGCGCCGGATCCAGGCTTTCACCGACCCCAGCGGGGCACCCATCTGGCTCGCCACTTCGCTGTGCGACAAACCCTGGTAGTACGCCAGCGCGAGGCTCTGGCGATGGCTGCCGTCGAGCTCGCTCAGGCAATCTTCCAGCCGCAGCGCGCGGGTGGCCTGCGCGAAGAGCTCGAGCGCGCTCGGCGCGGCATCGCCGCCGAAAGCGCCTTCATCCTCGTCGGCCTCCCCAGGCTCGGGCAGTTCGCTCTCGCGCCGGCGCGTCCGGGCCCGCAAGGCATCCAGCGCCTTGTTGCGGACGATCGCGATCAGCCAGGTCATCGGCTGGATCTCCTGGCCTTCCACCTGCGTCCGGTAGAGCGAGGCGCTCTTCCAGATGCTGACGAAAGCTTCCTGCAACACGTCTTCAGCGGCCTGCTCACGCCCCAACATACGAAGCGCAAGGCCGAACAGATGCGCGTGCGTGCGCCGGTAGACCTCCTCGAAGGCCCGGTGATCGCCGCGCGCGGTCTGCGCCAGCAAGGTTTGCAGGTTCGTCGGGTCCCCACTCATGCGGCGCAGTATAGAACCGCGACGCGCGGCACTGTCGAGCTGGACAGGCCGTGCAAAGATATGTGAATCCAGCGCGCGCTTCGCTCCGTATTGCGTTCGGGCCGGTCATCGGTTCGAACAAAAGGAGAGCTTCATGCGCGTCAGCCCCTTGGCTGCGGGAATGCTGGCGGTCGCCACCGCCTGCGCCGCCAGTTTCAGCTTCGCTTCCAGCCATCGCGAAGCACCGTTCATCACGACCAGCCCGAAGGCGGACGGGACGGACTTCTACATGTTCCGCAGCTACGAAGCGGGACGCAGCGACTACGTCACCCTGATCGCGAACTACCTGCCGTTGCAGGACGGGTACGGCGGGCCGAACTACTTCAAGCTGGACCCGAACGCGCTGTACGAGATCCATCTCGACAACAACGGCGACGCGAAGGAAGACCTCACCTTCCAGTTCCGCTTCAACAACACGCTGGCCAATGCCGGCAAGGGCGTCGAGCTGCCGATCGGCAGCAAGTCCGTGGCGATTCCCCTCACGCAGGCTGGTGCAGTGTCGCGCGTGTCAGACCCCAACCTCAACGTCGCCGAAACCTACTCGGTCAGCATCGTCCGCGGCGACCGCCGCAAGGGCACCGTGCAAGCCGTCACCAAGGACGGCGGCGCCGCCACCTTCGAGAAGCCGGTCGACTACATCGGCGTCAAGACGCTGGGCGACGATGCCGCCTACGCCTCGTACGCGGGCAAGCACATCCACTCCGTCAAGATCCCCGGGTGCCCCAGCGGCAAGGACAGCGGGCGCGTGTTCGTCGGGCAGCGGCAGGAAGGCTTCGCCGTCAATCTCGGCCCGATCTTCGACCTGGTGAATGCGACCGCCGCGCAGGTCACCAATCCGCAGCTGATCAACGCGTTCGCGGCCAACTCCATCCAGGGCAAGAACGTCACGTCGCTGGCGATCGAAGTTCACAAGGACTGCCTGACCGCGGGCAGCGAAACGGTCATCGGCGGCTGGACCACCGCCAGCCTGCGCCAGGCCCGCTTGTTGTCCGGCGCCCCCGCCTCGGGCCACCAGACATCCGACAAGAACGGCGGCGCCTGGACGCAGGTCTCGCGCCTCGGCCATCCGCTGGTCAACGAGGTCGTGATCGGCCTGCGCGACAAGGACAAGTTCAACGCCAGCAAGCCCTCGGGCGACGGCCAGTTCCTCGACTACGTCACCAACCCGACGCTGCCCGCGCTCCTGGGACTGGTGCTCGCGAACAACGCCGCCGGCCTCGCGCCGACCAACCTGCCGCGGACCGACCTGGCCACGGTGTTCCTGACCGGCATCACCGGCGTCAACAAGCCCGCGACCGTGACGGCTTCGGAAATGCTGCGCCTGAACACCGCCATCGCGCCGGTGGCCTTCGCCGACCAGAACCGACTGGGCGTGGCTGGTGAAGTGCTGCGCGTCGGCGGGCTCGCGAACCTGTCGCAAGCGAAGGACCTGGCCGGCTTCCCGAACGGCCGCCGTCCCAAGGACGACGTGGTCGACATCGCACTGGTGGCGATGCTGGGTGGCCTCTGCGTGATCAACGGCGACAACGACGGCCTGAAGCTGAACTCCATCCCCGGCGTGGCCGGCGTCACTTCCGCCTGCAAGCCGTCCAGCGTGCCGCTGGGCGCCACGTCGGCCGCGGTGCACGATGGTGTCGACCAGGCCGTGGTGCCCTTCCTGCCGGGCTTCCCGTACCTCAACACGCCGAATCCGGGTTCGCGTTGAACCATCCCAAGGAGCATGCGATGAACCGATTTGCCAGAAGCCGCCTGTTGCCCGCGATGGTGATCGCCGGTCCCCTGCTGGTGGCATGCGGCGGCGGCGGGGGCGACAGCGGCCCCGCTCTCGTGGCCGGCACCGACGTTCCGGTGACGGCGACCAACACGTCGACGGAGGCGATCAGCTTCGTGCAGCAACAGCGCACGTTGACCGGCGCCGACAGCGCCGAGCCGATCACGCTGGGTGAAGCGAAGCTCGCGACCAGCGAGACCGACGAGCCGGACCCCAGTATCTAACGAGGGTCTGCGAACAGGTCGAACGTCTGTTCGGCCGCTTTGTGTGGCGCCGCCTGTCCCTCCGGGGCCGGCGGCGCGATGCTGTCCGCCTTGGCGAGCTTCCCCACGCGCACGCCGAGCAGGCGCAGCCGCCGGCCCAGGTCCACCCGCTTCAGGCACTGGCCCGCGATGCGGCGGATGGTGGCGGCATCCGCGGTGAAGTCCTCGATGGTCTGGTCGCGCGTGGCGATGCGGAAGTCGTCGTAGCGCAGCTTGATGCCGATGGTCTTGCCGACGTAGCCCTTGCGCCGCAGGTCTTCAGCGACCCGAACGCACAGGTCGGTGAAGATCGCGCCGAGCTCCGCGCGGTCGCGCACCGCGTGCAGGTCACGGTCGAAGGTGGTCTCGCGGCTCATCGAGACCGGTTCTGATTCCGTGACCACGGGTCGGTCGTCGCGGCCCCAGGCGGCGTCGTGCATCCAGGCCCCGTAGGCCTGGCCGAAGTTGTCGATCAGCCACGCGCGCTCTTGCGCCGCGATGTCCCCGATGGTGTGCAGGTGCAGCTTGGCGAGTTTCACTTCCGCCTTCGGGCCGATGCCGTTGATCTTGCGCACCGGCAGCGGCCAGATCTTCGTCTGCACATCCTCCTGGTAGACGATCGAGATGCCGTTCGGCTTGTTGAACTCGCTCGCCATCTTGGCGATCAGCTTGTTGGGCGCCACGCCGATGGAGCAGGTGAGGGCGGTCGCGTCGAAGATGGCTTTCTGGATGAGGCGCGCCAGCACCCGCCCGCCATCGCGTTGGCCGCCCGGCACGTCGGTGAAGTCGATGTAGACCTCGTCCACGCCGCGGTCTTCGACCAACGGGGCGATCTCGCGGATGATCGCCTTGAAGCCGCGCGAATAGCGCCGCACCTCCTCGAAATCCACCGGCAGCACGATGGCCTGCGGACACAGCTTCGCCGCCTTCATCATCCCCATCGCCGAGCCCACCCCGAACTGGCGCGCCGGATAGGTCGCGGTGGTGATGACGCCGCGCCCGGCATAGTCCTTCAGCAGCGGGAAGTCCTCGACGCGGATGGCACTGCGGGGTCGCCCCGCGTACTTTTCCGCCAGCAGCTCGTCGACCTTGCGGTGCCCGCCGCCGATGACCACCGGCAGGCCTTTCAGCTGCGGATAGCGCAGCAGCTCCACCGACGCGAAGAACGCGTCCATGTCGAGGTGGGCGATGCGGCGCAGGGTGGGCACAGTTCTCGAATTCTGCCGCCTCGCGCACGAACTCGCCGCAAGCGTGCAAAGGTTCACTGGGACTCTGCTGACACGTCCCTAGAATCCCGCCCCTTGAGGATGGAGCGAGGAACGATGAAACCCTGGATCAAGTGGACCGCGGG
Source organism: Caenimonas sedimenti (assembly GCF_007833165.1). Classification (GTDB taxonomy): domain Bacteria; phylum Pseudomonadota; class Gammaproteobacteria; order Burkholderiales; family Burkholderiaceae_C; genus Ramlibacter; species Ramlibacter sedimenti. Next base: position 62,108 of record NZ_VOBQ01000017.1, read on the forward strand.
CGGCGTGGGCGTGCTCGTGCTGCTGGTGGCGGGCGCGGCGGTGCTGGGCGCGCAGATGGCGGAGCGCAGGATGAACCGCGTGGTGCAGGTGGCCGTGAAGCCGGTCGCTGACGCCAGCGGCGAGCTGGCGCTGGAGCGCGGCAAGTACCTGTTCCTGTCGCGCGGCTGCACCGACTGCCATGGGGCCAGCGGCGGCGGGCGCGATTTCGTCAACGACGGCGCCATGCGGCTGCGCGGACCCGACATCTCCCAAGGCGGCGTGGTGGCGGGCTACCAGCCGGAAGACTGGGTGCGCATCATCCGGCACGGCGTGAAACCCGATGGCCGGCCCGCGATGGTGATGCCCAGCGAGGACTACAACCGTTTCACCGACGAGGACCTGGCGGCGCTCGTGGCCTACGTGCGCAGCTTGCCGCCGGCGAAGGGCGGCCCGGGCGCGGTCGATCTGCCGCTGCCGGTGCGCGTGCTCTATGGCTTCGGTGCCATCCCCGAGGCGGCCGCCAAGATCGACCACACGCTCCCGCCGGCGCAGCCCGTGCCGGCCGCCGTGGACGCGCGGCACGGCGCCTATGTCGCCAATGCCTGCATCGGCTGCCACGGTGAGAAACTGGCGGGCGGCAAGATCCCCGGCGGACCGCCGGACTGGCCGGCTGCCGCGAATCTCACGCCGGGAGAGGGCACGGCGATGTCCCGCTACACGGATGCCGCCGCCTTCACCGCCATGCTGCGCACCGGCAAGCGGCCGGACGGCACGGCGATCGCGGTGATGCCATTCGAATCGCTGGCGAAGATGAACGACGTGGACGCCCAGGCGCTCTTCACGTACCTGAAGACGGTGCCGCCCCGCAAGCTGGGAGAGCGCTGAGGGCCTTTACTGCCGCGCGCCCAGATGCTCCCAGCTGCCTGGGAGCAGGATGCCCTTGTCGACCTTGGCGATGTCGGTGCGGCCGCAGAAGGCCATCGACAGGTCGAGCTCCTTGTGGATGATCGCGAGCGCGGCGTCCACCCCGGCCTCGCCCATCGCGCCCAGCCCGTACAGCATGGCGCGTCCGATGTAGGTGCCCTTGGCGCCCAGCGCCACGGCTTTCAGAACGTGCTGGCCCGAACGGATGCCGCCATCCATGTGCACCTCGATGCGGCTGCCGACAGCGTCGACGATGGCCGGCAGCGCGGAAATGGAGGAGGGCGCGCCATCGAGCTGGCGGCCGCCGTGGTTGGAGACGATGACGGCATCGGCGCCGGAGTTCACGGCCAGCTCGGCGTCCTCCAGGTCCTGGATGCCTTTCAGGATCAGCTTGCCGCCCCAGCGCTTCTTGATCCATTCGACGTCAGCCCACGACAGCGCCGGGTCGAACTGCTTGGCCGTCCATTCGGACAGCGAGCCCATGTTCTCGATGCCCTCGACGTGGCCGAAGATGTTGCCGAAGTTGTGGCGCCGGGTGCCCAGCATGCCCAGGCACCAGCGCGGCTTGGTCATCATGTTGAGGATGTTGGGGATGGTCAGCTTGGGCGGTGCCGACAGGCCGTTCTTCAGGTCCTTGTGGCGCTGGCCGAGGATCTGCAGGTCGAGCGTGACCACGAGCGCCGAGCAGTTGGCGGCTTTGGCCCGGTCGATCAGCCGTTCGATGAAGCCGCGGTCGCGCATCACGTACAGTTGGAACCAGAACGGGTGCCGATCGGTCGCGGCGGCGATGTCCTCGATGGAGCAGATGCTCATGGTGGACAGCGTGAAGGGGATGCCGAACTTCTTGGCGGCCCTGGCGGCGAGGATCTCGCCGTCGGCATGCTGCATGCCGGTCAGGCCGGTGGGCGCGATGGCCACCGGCATCGCCACGTCCTGGCCCAGCATCTTCGTGCGCGTGCTGCGGCCTTCCATGTTCACCGCCACGCGCTGGCGGAACAGGATGCGGTTGAAATCCGCCTCGTTCGCGCGGTACGTGCTTTCCGTCCACGAGCCGGAATCGGCGTAGTCGTAGAACATCCGGGGCACGCGCTTCTTCGCGAGCACGCGCAGGTCTTCGATGTTGGTGATCACTGGCACGGTGTTGTCTCCTCGGCGATCCAAGGATGCTAACGGCCCGGGTGCGCGACGGCTTGAAGAGTTTTGGGGTCGGTCACCATTTTTCTCACGCCGGCTCCGCGCACCTCGATCCGCACCTCGTCCAGCACGGTGCCGCGCGCGTCGGTGAGCTGCACCACGTGCCGGCCCGGCCAGGGCAGCCAGGCGGCATCGGCGCCCTGGGCGAATTCCTTGCCGTCCAGGCGCCAGCGCAGTCCGGTGGCCGCGCCGCCGGCGCTGAAGCGCAGGCGTTGGTGACGCGGCGGGATGTCGGGGTCCAGCGCGATGATCGCGCCGGCCGCCGGTTGCCGGATGAAGGGGGCGCCCTGGCGGCTTTCACCGGAGGCCAGCGCAAAAGCCGCCTGCTGCGTGCCCGGCACGAACCACTCGCGGCGTGGCGCTTCCGTTCCGCCGAAGGCCACCTGCTGTGCGATCAGCCTGGCCGGCGGCGCCGGCGCGCGGCTGGGTTCGCGCGCATGCAGGTGCTGCATGACGGCGGCCCAGACCGGCGCGGCGCCGCTGGTGCCGCTGACGTCGTGCATGGGCGCACCGGCAGCGTTGCCGACCCAGACGCCCACGGTGTAGCGCTGCGAATAGCCGAGCGCCCAGTTGTCGCGCATGTCCTTGCTGGTCCCGGTCTTCACGGCCGTCCAGAAGCGCGTGGCCAGCAGGCTGTCGGTGCCGAAGGTGCGTGCGCGGGCGTTGGGGTCGGCGAGGATGTCGGTGACGATGAAGGCCGCTGCCGGATCGATCGCCTGGCTGTTGCTCCTCCCCCCTCCGGGGGAAGGTTGGGAGGGGGGCGCGCGCGTGGTCCGGACCTCGCTGAACCGCCCCCCATTCGCCAGCACCCGATACGCATTCGTCAACTGCAGCAGCGGCACCTCCGCACTGCCCAGCGCCAGGCTGTAGCCGTAATACCCGCCGGACTCCTTCAGCGGCAGCCCCAGCGCCCGCAACTGCCGGTGGAAAGCGTCCGGCGAAACCATCACCAGCGTGCGCACGGCCGGCACGTTGAGCGAGGCGCCGAGCGCGGTACGCACCGTGACCCAGCCCTTGAACTGCCGGTCATAGTTCTGCGGCACGTAGAGCCCGGCTGCGGTCGGGATGTGGGCAGGCGAATCCTCCAGCAGCGAAGCGGCCGTGATCCGCTGTTCCGCGAGGGCCTGGGCGTAGAGAAAGGGCTTGAGCGTGGACCCTGGCTGGCGCGGCGCCAGCACACCGTCCACCTCGCCGGCGGCGCTGAAACTGCCGGAGGAGCCGACCCAGGCCAGCACCTCGCCCGTCGCGTTGTCCAGCACGACCACCGCGCCATCCTGCACGTTGCGGCCACGGAGTTCGGAAAGCTGCTGGCGCAGGGCCGACGTGGCGAAGCGCTGCAGGTCAGCACGCACGGTGGAGGAGACGCGCGGCGGCGCGCCAGCGGGCAGCAGCCGGCGCGCGAGGTGCGGCGCGATGCCCTCGCTCGCCATCATGGCCTTGCGCTGCAGCGCCGAGGTGGCGAAGACGTCGAGTGCTTCGCAGTCGGCCTTCGCGCCGGGCGGCTGCATGTCGCGCAGCACGCCGCAAGCCCGGCGGGCCAGCACGGCGGGCTTCGCATTCGGCGAGCGCACCAGCGCCGCCGCCACCGCCGCTTCCTGCAGGTCCAGCCCATGCGCTGCCTTGCCGAACAGCGTACGCGAGAGGGCATCCACCCCCACGATCTCGCCGCGGAACGGCACCAGGTTGAGATAGGCCTCCAGGATCTGGTCCTTGCGCCAGCGGCGGTCCAGCACCTGCGCGGCGACCGTCTGGCCCACCTTCTGGGCCACGCTGCGCCCGCCGCCATCCTGCCGCAGGCCATCCTCCAGCAAGCCGGCCAGTTGCATGGTGATGGTGGAGGCACCGCGCGTGCGCGTGTTCCACAGGTTGCCCCAGGCGGCCGCCGAAGCGGCGCGCCAGTCGACGCCGCTGTGTTCGTGGAAGCGCTTGTCCTCCGAGGCCAGGATGGCGTGGCGCAGGGCCGGGGAGATGTCTTCAAGGCGGACCCATTCGCCCCGGCGCAGCTTGGGGTCCGTGCGCAGGCGATGCAGCACTTCGCCATGCCGGTCGAGGAGCACGCTGTCGGAAGCACGGTGCGCGGCGCGAACTTCGTCGAAAGTGGGCAGGGCGTGCGCAGATTGAAGGGCGCACAGCGCCGTCGCCGCCAGCCAGGCACGAGCCAGCTTCACCGCCCGGCCTCCACCTTGACCCGTGCATTCGGCACCTCACCGAACATCTCCGGCGCATACATCGCCTCCACCCGGCTCGGCGGCATGGCGAACTCGCCCACGTTGTTCAGCCGCAGCGTGTATTCGATCTTGAAGACGCCCTTGGGCACATATTCGAAGTAGCCGCGGAAAGCCTCGAAGCTTCGCTCCTCGAACGCCGGCCAGGCGCTGCCGGCGGGGCGCTGCTGGCCGGCGGTGGCGATCTGCGAATCGCGGCCGAGGCCGCCGCCCAGCAACGTGCTGCCGCCTGGGATGGGGTCGGTGACCACCACCCAGGTCATGTCAGCGGAGGCATTGATCTCTAGCGTCACGCGCAGCACATCGCCGCGCGAGTACTTGCCGGGGGCCGCCTGCTCCACCGGCGTGATGGTCTTCTTCAGCACGTAGCCGGCGCTGAAGGGTGCTTTCAAGTCCACCGCCGCCACCGATTGCATGGTGAGCCAGGGCTTGCCGGGCCCTTGGTGCGCAACCGTGAGGGTGTCCTTCGTGACGCCTTGGCTCCAGGGCAGGAACGCCGTGTTGTTGCGCAAGTTCCCCGCCGCGGCGGGTGCGCCGAAGGCGGTGGTCTGGTGCGGGGCGCCGGCGGCGTCCGTGGTCTTCACCCGGTCCACCTTGGCCCAATCGACCGCCGCGTTGCCGCCGCCCATGACGGCGCGGGTGGCGCCCGCGACCGGCACGGCCTCGAATTTCGCCGAGAACTTCTCCAGCGCCAGGCCGCCCCAGAGGTTGGCGGTGGTCGTGTGCCAGGCACCACGCTGCTGGCGCGCGATGAAACCGTTGGCCAGCCGCGGCATGTCGTCCTTCCAGGCGGGGTCGTCCATCACCGCCAGCAGGAGGCGGGCGGTATTGACGTCGCCGTTGGTCATCAGCCACCACCAGTAGTCGTCCTTCTCCGTGCTGAAGATCGCTTTGGTGCCCTGGAACGACAGGCGCGAGCGCAAGACCTGCATCGCTTCCGCCAGCCGCTGCTCGCGTTGCGGCACGTCGGCGACGCGCTTCAGGATGTTCAGCCAGTCGATGACGGCATGCGTGGGCCACTGGTTGGGCGCGATGGTGATGCTGGCCGTCATGCGGCCCTGCGCCTTGCCGTAGCGCGAGAGCGCTTCCAGCGCCGCCAGCTTGCGCACGTCCAGGTCCTTGCGCGGGCTCCAGAACTCGCGCTGGATGCGGCCTTCGACGAAGGCCGTCAGGCCGCGTTCCATCGGCGCGCGCGCTTCATCGGGCAAGGCGAACGCCGGGTTGATCGCCGACGCTTCATGCGTGGCCGCGAGCAGGTAGGCCGTCAGCACGTCGCTGCCGCGGTTGGCATCGCCATCGCGCGGCGGGAAGTAATTCGCGAGACCGTCCGCATCCAGGTACGTCGGCAACTGGGCCACCACGGACTGCCACAGCTTCGCGTCGCGCAGGCCGACCGACTTGCTGGTCTTCTGCTCCAGGCAGATGAAGGGATAAGCCGCGAACCAGTCGCGCACGCCCGGCAGCCCTTCGGCCAGCTTGGGCTGCAGCGCCAGTTTCATGCCGCCGCGGCCAGGCAGGGCGTCAGCGGGTGCCGCGACCTCCAGCGACAGCGGCCCGTCCACCTGCACCAGCGTCGCCTGCTGCACGGTGAGCGGGACCGCGGGAACGATGCGTTGCCGCGCCTTCAAGGCGTCGCGCGCACCGCCCAGGGTGTCTTTCGCTTCGATTTCCCACAGCAGGGCTTCGCTGCGCGTCCACGCCAGCTGCGCCGGCGCCGTCACGTTCCACGCGACTTCGCGCGCTTCATTGGGCGGGATGTCGACGGTCTGCGGCGCCAGCGTGAGCAGTGTCGCGCGCGGCGCCACCTCCACCTTCATCGCCTTGGCTGTGGTGTTGCGCAAGGTGATCTGCGCACGGAACTGGTCGTCCTCGCGCACCAAAGGCGGCAGGCCGCTGATGATCTGCAGGTCCTGCGTGGCGCGGATGGTCGTCTGCCCGGTGCCGAACATGCCGGTGCCGGCATCGGCCACGGCGACGATGCGGAAGCTGGTGAGCGCGTCGTTCAGCGGCACGGTCACCACGGCCTGGCCATTGGCATCCAGCTGCACCTTCGGGTTCCAGAGCAGCAGCGTGTCGAGCAGTTCGCGGGTGGGGCTCTTGCCGCCGCCGCCGCCCGCCGGTACCGCCTTGCGGCCGTAGTGCCGGCGCCCGATGATCTCCATGTGCGCCGTGGACGTTTCCACGCCCCAGGACCGGCGCTTCAGCATCGCATCCAGCAGGTTCCAGCTGTGGTTCGGCATCAGCTCCAGCAAAGCCTGGTCCACGGCGGCCAGGGCCACTTCGGCGTTGGCGGCCGGTTGGCCGTTTGGAAGTTTCGCCGTGATGGTCACGCGCGCCTGCCCGCGCACCGGGTAGGCCTCCTTGTCGGCCTGCACGGCCACCGCGAGCTCGTGTCCCTTCGTCGCCACGCGGATCTCGGCCAGGCCCAGGCGGAACGCCGGCTTGCTCAGGTCCACGAGCGCTGTCGGCGCGACCCATTCGCGTCCTTCGAACCAGAAGGCCGTCCACCATTCACGAGGCGCCTTGAAGCCCCAGGTGAAGAAGCTGTACCAGGGCACTTCACGCAACCGGCCGCGCAGGGCCAGCACGCTGATGTAGGCGTTGGGCCCCCAGCCGGCGCCCACTTTGAGGCTGACCGTGGGATCGTTGCCGTTCAATTGCACCACGTGCGTTTCCAGCACGCCTTCGCGCTCCACCGCGACGAGCGCGGTGGCGAAGCGGAACGGCATGCGCACCTGGAACTTGGCCGTCTCGCCGGGCTGGTAGGCCTTCTTCTCGGGCAGCACGTCGATGCGATCGTGGTCCTCGCCGCCGAACCAGAGTTCGCCACGCTTCGTCACCCACACCGAGCTCGCCGCTTGCGCGACGCGGCCTTCGGGGTCCTTGGCACTGGCGACCAGTTCCACCTCGCCGGCTTGCTCCAGTTTCGCTTCGCACAGCAGCAGCCCGCGCGCATCGCTGTTGCCGCTGCAGACCGTGCCGAGTTCCTTCACTTCCGTCCTGTTGTCGTAGGTGTAGAACCCGCCGACCATGCGCTTGCGGCTGGTGGTGGTGACGCGGGCGGTCGCCTTCACTTCCAGCGGCACGTTGGCGGCTGGCTTGCCGTCCGGTTGCAGCGCCAGCGCCTGGAAGCCGATCTTCTGGCTGGCGGAGACCCAGCCCTCGGTCTTGATGCCGGCGACCACGCCGGCCGGCCAGACGGTCTGCACGCTGCGCAGCGTCTGGATCTCGCCGTTGGGATCGGCATAGCTCGCTTCCAGCACGAGTTCCTGCGCGCGCCTGGACGATGGGATGCCCGGCACCGTCACTTGACCCGTGCCGTTGCGGTCCAGCGTGACCGGGAGCTTGTCGGCGATCACTTTGGCATCGCGCGAGGCTGCGGGATCTTCCTCGTCATTGCCGCCCTCGCGCCGGGCGCGCGGTGGCTGGAAACTGAATTCGTCGTAGTCGCGGAACCCCAGCGTCATGCCGCGCACCATGGCCGACACGCGCACCGGAAGATTCGCTGCGGCGCCCCCGGCGACGTAGTTCACCTGCACCTGCGCCGGCACGCTGGTCACCTGCACCAGCGGCTTCTTCTCGGCCGGCGTGACACGGCCTTCCAGCACCGGCAGCCGGAACTCCTCGACGCGGAATTCACCCGTGGTGGCGCTCCGGTCGAGCTTGTCCTTCTCGCCCAGGCTTTTCAGTTCCACCTGGTACTGGCCCAGCTTGGCGGCGGGCGGCACCTGGAACGTGCTCTCCGCGCTGCTGCCTCCTGTGGCGGTCTTGCGCCACGTCAGCGGCTGCGTGAACTGCTGGCCGCTGCCGACGTGCGTGATCGACAGCTCGGTCGGCAATTGCCGCGGGACCCCGAATCCGGTGGCGGTCTCGGTCCGCGCCACGTGCTTCATGGACACGGTCTCCCCGGCACGCAGCAGCGTGCGGTCGAAGATGGTGTGCATGCGCTCGTCGGGCTGCGCCTCGCGGCTGGTCGGCACGTTGAAGCGCCAGGGCTCGATGCCGCGGTACCAGTCGGTCCACGTGAAAGCCAGGTCGTCGGCGGCACGTGCGCTCACGAAATAGGCTTCGCGGTGTTCGTCGGAGCCGCTGCAGCGCGGCGCCTGCGGCGCGAGGTTGGTGAAGGAGGCAACGCCCTGCGCATTGGCCGTCGCACTGGCCAGCAGCTTGCCCTGGCAGTCCGAAACGTTCACACGCGCATTGGGAACGGCCTGGCCCTTGTCCAGCGTGGTCACCCAGGCGACGGAGTTCTCACGCCCCAATTTGAAGTGGACGGCGAGGTTGGTGACGAGTGCCGAGGTGCGCACGTACATGGTTCGCGGCTTGCCGTGGCGTTCGTCCAGCAGCGACTGGCCGAGCATGGGCGAGGCGATCTCCACGACGTGGAAGCCGGGCGTGAGCGGAATGCCGACCACCTCGAACGGCCGCGGATCGCCGCCCTGGGGCTTGGGCAGGTCCACCGTCTTCACGTTCGCCTGCCCGCCCAGCAGCGACACCATGCGCCCCTGCACCCATTCCTTGTCGTTCGCGTCCAGCGATTTCGGCAGCGGTCCCTTGACGTCGACCTTCGCGGCTTCGCGTGGCACTTGCCACTCGTTGTAGCGCGCCACCTTGCGGAACCACGCGATGATGTCGGCATCGGTGCGCGCCTGCAGGTCGCTGATCTGGCCGGGGCTGAGGGTCGCCGCGCGCAGCGCCGGTTCGACGTTGCGCACGGTGATGGGCAGCAGCGGCCCGCTGTCAGGTTCGGCGAAGCGCTCGACGATGCCGAAGGGTGCCGCCGCAAACTTGGCCAGCGGCGGCATCGCGGCGGTGCTGACCTTCAGCGGAAAATTGTCCGCGTTGCGCAAAGGCCGGCCGGACGCATCCTTGAAATCCGGCGGAAGTTCCACGGTGAAGGCCGTCTGCTCGGGAAAGATGTCGCGGAAGGCGATGTCGTTGACCACATCCTCGCCGTCGGTGTCCTTGCCGAAGGCAGGCTTGAAGGTCGCCTTGGCGGACTTCAGCACGATGCGCTCCGCCAGCTTGCGCGGCACCGGCGCGTTGAAGGACAGCGACATCGGCCGGATCGGCATGCAGGCGGCCTGCGCGTTCTCGCGCTCGCAGCTGAAGGTGGCGGCGAACGGCTCGCGCACCTGGAAGTTGAAGCGCCGCTCCACCGCGTTCGCGATGCCGCTGGGCGTGGCCACGCCCTTGCCGTAGATCACCTGCACCTTGGCGTTGGGCGCCAGCCGCCGGTTGCAGGCGAAGGTCACGTGGCGCAGCGGATCCTGCGCGGCCGGTTTCTCCAGGCCAAGCGACTTCAGGAACGCGGTGCGCTCCGCACCTTCGAGCAGGCGGATCGGGACGCGCTCGCCCAGGCCTTCCGCGCTGCACCAGACGTTGTCGCGCACGCTCTGCAGCGTGGCCGCGCCGTTCAGCTGCAGCGCGAAGAACTGCTCCTCGTCGATGCGCTGCGAGGTGCCGGGCCGGATCTGCTGGACGAAGGGGCCGCCAGTGTTGAACTTGTAGGTGGTGGAAGGCAGTTCGGCACCACGCGGGGACTTGAAGCCCGCTTTGGACTGCACGGTGCAGGCCACGCCGGGCGGAAGGTCGTTCTCGAAGTCGAACACCCACTCGCGGTCGCTGGTCCAGCGGCCGTTGCCCTTGCTCACCTGCGCGTCGCTGCAACTCAGCGCGAGCGGCGCGGGCGCCTTCGGGTCGCCGAAGGTGACAGCCGCTTCGTCGAACTTGGCAACGACCTGGCGCACGCGGGCGATCTCGCCTTGCGGAGTGAAGCTGGTGATCTGCAAGGCTTGCGCGCCACCGGCGAACGCCATCAGCCAAGCGGCGGCGAAGAAAGCTGGGAGCTGGTTCAATCGTCCCTCCTGTGCGCGGGGAGGGTAGCGCAATTGGCCGGGGCCCACCGTGACAAATGCCGCGAACGCTACGCGGGTGACAAGCGGCGCCCCGAGGAACCGCCGCGTCCCAGGCCCGCGCTGACCAGCGCCGCGGCCAGCGTGATGAACCACGAGTAGTACACCCAGATCAGGAACGCAAGCAGAGGGGCAAAGGCACCGTAGATGGTCCGGTAGGCAGGCACGTTGGCCAGGTAGATCGCGAAACCGCGTTTGCCCAGTTCGAAAGCGATGCCGGCGAGCAGGCCACCGGCTGCCGCGTGGCGCCAGCGCACGGCCGTGTGCGGCACGAAGCGGAACAGGCAGGCGAAGCCGGCAGCACCCAGCATCACCGGCCCGACGCTCAGGGCATGGGGCCACCAGTCCGGACGCGATGCCAGCAGCGCATCGGATGCGGCGAGCAGGTACGACGTGGCCCACAAGCTGGCCCCGAGCAATACCGGCCCCGCGAGCACCAGGCAGGCATACAGCAGGGCCCGCTGCACCCACGGCCGCGGCTTCTTCACCTGCCAGATCCGGTTGAGGGTGTTCTCCACGTTCAGCAACAGGGCCAGGGCGGACACCAGGAGGGCCATGAAGCCGACCAGTGTGAGACCGCTCGCGTTTCCTGTGAACTGCCCGAGGTACTTGACCATCGTCCGGGTGATGTCGGCGGGCAGCAGGCCGCGCAGCAGCGACTCGCGGATCGCCTCACCGGCGGGGCGCAGGGCCGGGACGCGCGCGAACAAGGCAAAGCTGACCGCGAGCAGCGGCACCATGGAGAGCACGGTGGCGAAGGCGAGGCCGCCCGTGGCGAGGGGCAGGCGTTCTTCGCGGCCGCGGCGCAGGAGGGCGCCGGCGAAGCCCATCCGGCTGTTGTTTGCTTTCGGCACCGGGCGAATATATTCGCCCGCGGCTCAGGCCATGGATTTCAGCGCGGCGGAACCCGTGATGAGCAGCTCTTTTCCGATCCGCAGCGCGCCCTGAGCTTCCAGCGATTTCAGCTCGAGATTGAGCCGCTGCCGGCTGGCACGAACCAGGAGGGCGAGCTCGGTCTGGTTGATGGCCAGCACGATCCGGATGCCGCCGTCTTCCTGCACGCCGAAGTGGCCGGCGAGGCGCAGCAGGCAGCGCGCCACGCGCAGCTTCAGGGGCAGGGTCGAGAATTCCTCGAGGATGCCCATCAGGCGAGCCATCAGGTTCCAGCCGGCTTCCAGCAGCGGCTGCTGCAGGCAGCGATGGCGCTGGATGAGCGAGCTGAGCGTCTCGGCCGGCATGGTGACGACGGTGGCCCGGCGATGGGCCTCCAGGACCAGCAGCGAAGAGGCGGCCGCCATCCGCCCAGGATCGACGAGCCAGGTGCCGGCGGGAAAGTAGTCGAGCGCTTCCGAGTGGGGCCGGCGCAGGCGGATGCGCAAGGCGCCAGAGGCGACGCCGCAAAGCACGGGCCCGTCGCCCGCCGCGTGCACGCTCTCGTCGGCGCGGAGGTTTCGCACCCGGCAATGCCGGACGATCTCGTCGCGGGCCGCCGCGGGCAGGCCCGTCAGCCACGGCGCCGCGTCGAGTGCTGCCCTCTCCGGAAGCGTGAGCAGCGGCTCGGAGGACCGCGCGTCCCGGAACGCGTGGAGCGCGGCGCCGGCCCATGGCGCGGCCAGCGGCCCGCCGGGGAATGGCATGACGGTGGCGCCGCCGCGCAGCTCGTCGTCGAGGACGAAGTCTTCGAGATCGGACATGACGGCGCCACTCTCCATCGGACTTCAGTTCACGCAGTTGTACGAGGACGCCACGTTCACGTCGCCCGTGCCCTTGTAGCGCGGCCACGTGGGGTGGTCGCACAGCGGCCGCGTGCGGCCGGGCACGCCGACTGTGTCGCGGGTGATCTGCCCGCTCGGCGCCGCCCCTTTCTCTGCCCATTGCTCCAGTGCCGTCAGCGAATCCCAGGTCGCGTTGAACTGGCTGCTGAAGGCATGGCCGAAGCCGGCGACCTCGTAGTACCGGATGAAGCTGTCCGCGGTGGCGGCGCCGAAGCGCTGGCGCAGCCGTCCGTAGTAGTCGGCGGTGGCGCGGGAGCTCACCAGCGCGTCATGCAAGCCATGCGCCAGCAGCAGCTTGCCGCCGCGCGCGGCGAAACCGGAGATGTCGGTGGACTGATCGATCATGCTGCTCAGCAAGCCCCAGCGCGGCGCCAGGGCGGCATTGGGCAGGGTGGGGTCGAACGTCAGCGGATCGAAGGCCTGGTCGCGCGTGATGATGTTCTTCAGGACCTGGTCGAGCTGCTGGCTGATGTACGGCGCGGTCGCCGGCATCGGGTTGGCCGGCTGGCTCGAACCCAGGTTCAGGAACGTGATGGTCGGCTGGATGGCTGCGGTGAAAGAGGGGATGCCCAGGTCCGCGCCCCAGATGTTGTAGCCGGGGTAGCCGGTCTCGCCGCTGGTCAGCGTGAAGCCGAACTTCACGGGGGCATTCATCGTCTTCAGCGCATCGATCTGCACGTCGGACAGGCAGGTGTCGGCGGTGTCCGCGCCGCCAGCGCAGCGTAGCGGGGCCCCGTTCACCATGGCGGTGGCGGGATCGAAGCTCGCATTGCAGGCGGCCTGGTTGGCGATGAGGCCGTCGGTGACCCCGTCGAGTCCGTCGCAGGCCTGCATGGCGGCCTGGAACACGGCCAGGCGCTTCGCGCCGTTCGGATAGGCGCCCGGCCTGGCCAGCGTGATCGAGGCCTTCTGGCCGCCCAGCATCGCCGACGCCTGGTTCCAGGCCGGGTACCACGCGATCGCGCCGTCCCAGTCGTTCGGCCAGCGCTGGATGCTCTGCAGCGCTTCGCGGCCGCCGGTGGAGCCGCCTGCGAAGTAGGCTTTCGCCGGGTTGCCGGCGTAGCGCGCCTTCACGAGGAACACCGCTGCATCGCGCGTCTTCTTCAGCGCGTCGCCGCCCCAGTTGCGCAAGGCCTCGTCGTTGAGGCCGAACGAGCCGTCGAGGGATCCTCTGGCGCCGGCCTGGTGCCCCGAGTCGCTCGCGAACACCGCGTAGCCGCGCGCGAGCGGCAAGGGCGCGTCGGTCGGACCGGCGGGAACATTGCCGGCCACGTTGGGGATCGAGCCGTCGAAGCCGCCGCCCCCGTACATCAGCACCTTGGAGTTCCAGGTGCCCGGCAGCGCGACGCGCAACAGGATCTTCGGCGCGGTCGCATCGACCGGCGAGATGCTGGCCGAGACCAGGCAATGCTCGGGCACGGCCGCCGCTCCGGTGCCGCTGGCCGCGACCATGGTCGCCGTGGTCACGGTGCCGCCGCTGGTCGGCAGGCCGATGGCCGAGGCGGGGATGGCCATGCCGGACAAGTCGGCGCAGGCCAGTGGTTGCGCGGGTGGGCCGTCGTCGCCGCCGCAGCCGGCCAGCAGCGCCGCCGTGGCCAGCCCGCTCCAGGCCAGCGGCCTGAGCTTCGTGTGAGAGGTTGCGTTCATGTCGTCTCCGATGTTGTGTGCGGGCACCCTCCAGCGGATGGGGCACCCTGTCATCCAGTCTGGCCGGGCGCAGCGCCCGGGAAAATGTGGTTCCGCCACACCCGCCGGCCCTCTTCGATGTGCCCATCGGCTGCCAGTCCTAGGCGACTTCGCTCGCCAGCCCGGCCTTGGAAAGCTCCAGTTGGTACTGCTCCCAGCCGGACTCCGGCACCCTCTCGCCTGCACGGTCGCGGATCGCGTCCAGGCTGCGGCGGACCCGCTCCGCCGCGTCGCCGGCTTCGCCGATGAACACGCCCTGCGTCATGGTCACGTGCGCGCATTCGAAACTGCCGGCGCCCGCCAGCAGCACCATGCGCGTGGGCGCGTCGTCGCCCACCAGTGCGATGAGCCCGGGACTGACCTTCTCCGGCGCCAGTCCCGCCAGTGCCTCGCCAGGCAGGACGCCCGCGGTCATGCCGGTCGCCGCGCTCGGTGCCAGGCAGTTGACGCGGATGCCGTGCCGCGCGCCTTCGAGTGCCAGCGTCTGCATCAGCCCGACCAGCGCCATCTTGGCCGCGCCGTAGTTGGCCTGGCCGAAGTTGCCGTACAGGCCGGAGGACGAGGTCGTCATCACGATGCGCCCGTGGTTCTGCGCGCGCATCCGTTCCCAGACCGCCTTGGTGCAGTTCACCGCGCCCATCACATGGACATCGAGCACCGCGCGAAAGTCGTCCAGCGCCATCTTGGCGAAGGACTTGTCGCGCAGGATGCCGGCGTTGTTCACGAGGACGTCGACCCGGCCCCACTCGTCCACCGCCGCGGCCACCATGGCTTCCATCCGCGCGAAGTCCGTCACGTCCCCGCCATCGACGATGGCCTCGCCGCCGAGGCGGCGGATTTCCTCGGCCACCCGCATGGCGGCGGAATCGGGGCGATCGCCTCCCAGGTCGTTCACCACCACGCGCGCGCCGTGGCGCGCCAGTTCCAACGCGTGCGCGCGGCCGAGACCCCCTCCCGCCCCGGTGACCACGGCCACCCGATCCTGCAGATGCTTCTTCATGAACCTCTCTCGATGAAAACCGGAATCAGGCGTGCGAATAGAGCGTGGTGCCCTTGGCGAAGCCCTTCGCGTGGAAGATCCACGAGCCCTCGCCCCCGTCCGCGTCGTTGGTGAGGATCACCATCTCGTTGGTCCCGGGGATGAAGCCGACGCTGGTCGATCGCATGTTGTGGCCGCTCTCGCGCTTGGGCAGCAGGATCTGGCCGATCGCGATGCCGTTCGGGTTGAATGCCAGCACGCGGCCCTGCGAATACATGGCCACGTAGACGTTGCCGTCGGCGTCGGAACGCATGGAGTCCGGCGCGAACCCGTTGAAGTAGTAGGGCACGGCGGTGCCGAACGGCGCGATGGTGGTTGCGTTCGAGAGCTCGATCTTGTGCAGGCGCCCGGCACTCAGCTCGGTCGCCCACAGCACCTTGCCGTCCGGGCTCAGGCACACGCCGTTGGCGATCGCCATGTGTTTCAGGATCGGCGTGATCGTCTTGAAGTCCGGCGACACGTAGTAGACGCCGCCGATCGGGTCGACGGTGCTGCCGCGGAAGTCCGTGAAGTAGAAACCGCCCTGCGCGTCGAACACCAGGTCGTCCGGCAGGTAGCCCGCGCTCGCGGGCACGATGGTCGTGAGGCCCGTGCCGTCGGGGTTGATCCAGAAGATGCTGCCGGTATCGACGAAGTTGCCCAGGCCGGCCACGAAGATGCGCCCGTCCTTGTGGATGGCGATGCCGGCGGAGCCGAGCGCGTTCGCGGGCAGGACGGTGCTCAGCGTCTTCGCCGGCGTCAGCTTGAAGATGGTGCCGCCGAAGACGTCCACGAACAGCAGGTTGCCCGCCTTGTCGAACGACGCGGCCTCGAGCTGCAGCCCCTTGTCCGACACCTTGAAGTACGGTTCCGCCGTGACGGTGTACAGCCCGCGTTCGCTCGGCGGGATCGGGAAGGGCCCCTGGATGTCGGGCCGGTAGGCGAGCTCGGCCCCGCCGGCCGGCCCGGCATCGCCACCGCCGCCGCAGGCGGCCAACGTCGAGCCGGCGACCAGCCAGCCCACCGAGCTGGCCAGGCGATGCAGGCAGGCGCGCCTGCCGAGGGTGCGCGGGTGCGCGGTGACTGCTTGCGATTGCGGGGTCATGGGTGTCTCCTGGTTGTGCCTGGCGCGAATCGCGCCTTCTTCAGAACGCGACGTTCTCCTGGCCCTTCAGGCCCAGCATGGCGCGGGCCTCCTGGGGGGATGCGATTTCCAGCGACAGCTCCTCGAGGATCCGGCGAATCTTGCGCACCTGCTCGGCGCACGATTTCGCCAGCTGGCCTTTGCCGAGGTACAGGCTGTCCTCCAGTCCGACGCGGACGTTGCCGCCGAGCAGGGCGCCCATGGTGAGCAGCGGCATCTGGTGCCGGCCTGCGCCCAGCACCGAGAAGCGGTAGCCGTCGCCGAACAGGCGGTCGGCCGTGGTCTTCATGTGGACCAGGTTCTCCGGGTCCGGACCGATGCCGCCGAGGATGCCGAAGATGCCCTGGATGAAGAGCGGCCCGCGCATCAGCCCCTCATCCACGAAATGCGCCAGGTTGTAGAGGTGCCCGACGTCGTAGCACTCGAATTCGAACCGCGTGCCGCAGTCGTCGCCCAGCACGCGCAGGATGTGCTTGATGTCCCGGAAGGTGTTGCGGAAGATCAGGTCTTCCATGCCCTCGATGTAGGGCTTCTCCCAGTCGTACTTCCAGTCCTGGATTTTCCGCGCGGCCGGGTGGATGGAAAAGTTCATCGACCCCATGTTGAGCGAGCACATCTCCGGCTTCGCCTGCAACGGGTAGGCCAGCCGCTCCACCAGCGTCATGCGGGTGCTGCCGCCTGTCGTGATGTTGATCACCGCATCGGTCGCCGCGCGGATGCGCGGAACGAACTGGTCGAACACTTTCGGATCCGCGCTCGGCCGGCCGTCGCCGGGGTCCCGTGCGTGCAGGTGCAGGATGGCGGCGCCTGCTTCCGCCGCCTCGATCGCCTGCCGGGCGATGTCGTCCGGGGAAAGCGGGAGGTAGGGCGACATCGTGGGCGTGTGCACCGAGCCGGTCACCGCGCAGGAAATGATGACCTTGTCCTGGGTTCTTGCCATGGCCTGCCTGTCGCCTTCAGAGATATTCGATGTTGGCGTCGATGCTCACCGCCTGGGCGGTGAGGTTGCGCGCCGCGGGGGAACACATGAACAGGGTCATGGCCGCGACGTCGTCCGTGGTCACCATGCGGCGCAGCGAGGTCTTGCGGACGTACTCTTCGCGCACCTGGACGGGGCTCAGCCCGGTGGCGGCCGCGCGCGCGGCGATCACCGCGTCCATGCGCTCGCCCTCGACCGTGCCCGGCAGGATCGCGTTGACCCGTACGCCCTGCGGCCCGAGCTCCACCGCCAGCGACTTCATCATGCCGATGACCGCCCATTTGGTTGCGGCATACGGCGTTCGCCACGCATAACCCAGGCGCCCGGCCACCGAGCTCATGATCACGATCGAGGGGTTCGAGCGGGATTCCTTCAGCATCGGGACCGCGCGCCGGGCGAACAGGAAATGGCTGTTGAGGTTCACCGCCACCGTCCGGTCCCATTGCGCCGGGTCAATCGCTTCGATCGCCGCGGTGGGCCCGGCGATGCCGGCGTTGTTGACGAGCACGTCCAGACCGCCCAGCGTGCCCAGCACGTCGTCGAACACGAGGTCGACGTCGCGCGCGATCGACGCGTCCGCGACGCTGCCGGTGATCGCGGGGCTGTCCGTGGCCAGGCGGTCCAGCGCCGTCCGGTCGATGTCGCACACGTGGACGCGCGCGCCGGTTTCATGGAAGGCGCGTGCGATCGCCGCGCCGATGCCGCTGGCGCCCGCGGTCACCAGGACCCGCAGTCCCGCCGGGGGCCGCAGGGAATCAAGAACTGTCATGCGGGGACTTTGTCCGACCCGCGCCGCGAATCAAATGTGCACCCGCCACATGCGGGGGCGGCTTCGGATGTGGCCGTGCCACCTGGGGGCAGACAGGCCGCGCGTTAGCCTGCACACTTCGACGTGACGCCAACCCGGAGCAAGAAGAAGTGCCATCCAGTCCCCAGCCCCCAGACGGCGAAGGCATCGCGCGCGACCTTGTCGCGTTGCTGCACCAGGGGGCGCCGGCCGAGGCATTCGCGGCCCGCCTGGCCGAAGTCGAGAGCCTGCCTGAGGACGGCCGCGGCAAGTCAAGCCTGGTCGAACTCGTCCGCATGGCCATGGCGGTGCACAACCGCCTGGAACTCTGGCAGCAGCGCGAGAGCGGCCTGCTCACCGTGATCGAATCGGCGCGGGACCTGACGGCGCGGCTGGAACTCGACGAACTGTTGCGCACGATCGCCTCGCGCGCGCGCAACATGCTGGGCTCGCACGTGTCATGGCTGTCCACCTACGACAGCGAAGCGGGCGAATTCCATGTGCTGGCCGCCGACGGTGCCCTCGCAAGAGGCACCGGGAAGATGGCGACCAGCCGCGACCGCGGCATCGTGAGCGTCGTCATGGAGACGCGCCTGCCCTTCAGCACGCCCGACTACCTGCATGACACGCGGTTCCCGCACGATCCCGACCTGGACCAGACCTTCCGCGACGAGGGCATCGCCGCCGTGGTGGGCGTGCCGCTGCTCTGGGAAGCCGACGTGATCGGCCTGCTGTTCGTGGCCGATCGCTACCACCGCACGCACACGGCGCAGAACGTCTCCATCCTCTCCACGCTGGCGGCGCACGCGGCTGTGGCCATCAAGAACGCCATGGCGTTCCGGCAGGCGCAGGCGGCGCTGCGCAGCGCCGAGACCACCAGGGCGGAGCTGGAGTTGCACGCCCGCCGCGTCCAGGGCGCCGCCGAGGCGCACGGCGAGATGACTTCGCTGCTGGCGCGCGGCGCGCCGCTGGCCGCCTTGTGCGAATCCCTCGCGCGGCTGCTCGACGGCGGTGTGATCGTCCTCGATGAGGCCGGCCAGGCGATCGGCCGGGGTGCCGCGCCGGGGCTCGCTTCCGCCGCGATGGCGGCCTACGCGCCGCACGCCGGGACCAGCAGCGCCCTCACGGGCGCGTTGCGCCAGAGCCGGCAGATCGGCCGGTCCGTCGTTGCTTTTCAACAAGGCGAGGAGAGCTGCCGCGCCATCGCGGTGATTGGCGGCAACGATGTGCTGGGCGCTGTCCTGCTGTTCCGGCGGGGCGAACTCGACGAGATCGCGGTGCGCACCTTCGAGCGCAGCGCCACCGTCATCGGGGTGGTGCTGCTCTCGCGCGAGCGCATGGAAGCGACGAAGACGCGCGACGTTGCGACCCTGTTGCGTGCGCTGCTGTCACCGCGCCAGGACGACCTGGCGCTGCAGTGGGACCGCGCCCTCGGCTTCGGGCTGGACCTGACGCAACCGGTATCCCTGCTGGTGGTGGAGATCGCCGATTCGAACGCCGGGTACGCGGCACGCCGGCTGCGAGCGGCGGAGACCCACGCCGGCGCGGTGTTCGACGAGATCGACGGCGCGCTCGTGCTGCTCACCGCGGCCACGCGCGCCGAGCCTTGCCGCCGGAGCGTCGCCGAGCTGGCGGGGCGCGAATTCGGTTCGGCCTTCCTGGGGGTGGTCTCGCGCCCGTTGTCGGGTCCCGCGGAGATCCCGGCCACCTACACGGCGCTTCGCCGTGCCCTGCCGGTGCTGCGCCGGATCGGCATCCGCTCGCAGATCGTTCCGCAGAACGAGATGGCGCTTTACTCGACGTTGTTCGAGACGCACGACCAGGACAGCCTTGCTGCGTTCCTCGCAGCCTCCATCGGCGCGCTCACGGGCTATGACCAGAAACGCGGCACCGAACTCGCGCCGACCCTGCTTTGCTATTTCGACGCGCAGCAGAACGCGAAGGTGGCGGCGCAGCGCCTCGGCATCCACGTCAACACCGTGCGCCAGCGTCTCGGCACCATCGAGGACCTGCTCGGCCACTGGGGCAGCGCTACCCGCGTGCTGGAGATCCACATCGCCTTGCGCCTGTGGACCCTGGGCGACGAGGAACTGCGACGCAAGGTCGCGGCCCGGCTGGGCTGAGGGTGCGCTAGGCGCGCGCCAGCCGCGCGGGCGCGGACCGCACGGGTTGCGGCCGCCGCGCCGGTTGCACGACATCGCCGACGCCGTCGTTGCGATAAATGCCGCATCCGACGATGATGCCCTCGACCGCCTCCACATAGACCGACTTCGGTTCGATGCGTCCCGTGCGCGGGTTGGCGAACAGATAGTCGACCCAGCCGAACCCGTCCCCGTGGGCGACTTGCAGGATCTCGCGGCCCACGATCTTGCCCGCGGCATCCGGCTGGTCGACGTTGTTGCGCCCGACGATGCTGGGGTCGGGGGCGTAGGCCAGTTGCATGCCGTCGCCGGCCAGCGCGAAGACGTAATCCTCGCCGCGCACGAAGTCCCCGCGCGCGTCGTTGAAGTCGCTGCAGGCACCGCGCACCCCGCGGCGTCGCACGTGTTCGACGGCGTTCTTCACCAGCGCGATCACCCGGCCCCGGTCGTCGTTGCGGTCCGTCTTGAAGCGCCCCACCACCTCGGACAGCTGCCGGGCCTCTTCGCGGAAGGCTTCTGCGGAGGTCGCCGCTTCTTCCACCAGCGCCGCGTTCTGCTGGGTCGCCGTGTCGACCTGGGCCACGGCGAGGCTGACCTCTTGCAGCGCCACGCTTTGCTCGCGGGTCGACAGCGCGATGGTGCCCAGGACGCTCACCACTTCGGAAGCGTTGCCGGCCGCCCGGGTGGCAGCCTCCTGGGCGGCTCCCACCAGCTTCTGGCCGGCTTCGACGTGTCCCGCGGCCACTTCGTTGAGCGACTTGATCTCCTGAGCGGCCTCGGCGCATCGGCGCGCCAGCTCGCGCACCTCCGCGGCGACCACGGCGAACCCGTTCCCGCGGTGACCAGCATGCGCGGCCTCGACGGCGGCGTTGAGGGCCAGGATGTTGGTCTGGAAGGCGATGCCTTCCACCGTGGCCAGGACTTCGGCGACGCGCCGGGCGCTGGCATCGATGGCCTGCATCGTCTGCGCCGCCTGCCCCATGCGCTCGGCCGACTGCGCAGCCACCTCGCTCGACTCGCTCGCCAGCTGCCTCGCGCGCTCGCAGTTCTCCGCATTGCGGCGCGCGCCTGCCGCCAGCTGGTCGATGCCGCTCGCCGTCTCCTCGAGCGCGGCGGCCTGTTGCTGCGTGCGCTCGGAAAGCAGCGTGTTGCCTTCCGCGATGCTGTCGGATCCCGCCACGACCGTTTCCACGCTCGCGCGCACCTGCTTCACGATGGCCGACAGCGTGGTGTTCATCCGCGTGACCGACGCCCAGAGCCGCGTGCCGTCGCCCGTGGCCGCGGCTGCCGGCTGGACGCTGCCGATCAGTTCGCCGCTGGCGAGCCGGTCGATGATGCGGACGATGGCGGAGATGTCGGCGGATGCGAAGGTGCGCAACGCCGCCAGCGCGTAGAGCGCGAGCGCGCAGAGCGCGGCAACCGCGATGAACAGTTCCTGAGGCCCCAGCAAGTCGCGCGCACCGAGCGCCACCGCGGCGGGCAACACGGCCAGAACGCACACGATGCCGAAGGCCGCGGTGAAATGGATGTGGCCAAGCAGCTTGTGCGCGGGTGCGAGCAGAGACTGCATCATCGAACTCTCCTCGTTGCCGGGTTACCTCGCGGAGATGCGGGCTGCCGCCGGCGTGGCATCGAACACGATGCGCCGCGGCCACGGCTGCCAGGCCGCTCCCAGTCCCGGATGGTTCGGGTCCCCCGCGCGGGCGAACGCGCTCACGCTGGCCATCATCGCGTTGGACAGCGCCAGGCGCCCGGGCTGGTTGGCTCGCGTGAACGACACATTGGCGTAGAGCGAAGGCCCGAAGTTGCCGAAGACGAAGGGCAGGTCGAAGCTGTGGGCGGCGCCAAAGATCGTGTCGAACGGCGGGGGCAGCTCGTCCCACTCGAAGTCGTAGTGCCAGACCGCGGCCTGCTGCGTGCGCAGGGCGTTGAGCATGTCGTCGCGGATCGCCGCGAACCAGACGCGGTTGAGCTCCCGCGCGCGCGCATTGAAGCCGGTGGCCGGCTGGTCCACCGGCAGGTAGCGCGCCGGGATCCAGTCTTCGACACGGGTCGCGGGCGGCCCTTCGGGATCGTACTTGTGGACGATGGCGAACAGCCTGGCGTCGTCGATCAGGCGCCCGCTCGCGCCGCCGAGGTCGGGGCGGATGGCGAACAGCTGGGGGAACAGCTTGGTCTCGTCGCGCGTGCTGCCGGCCAGCACCGGCACTTTCACGTAACGGCCTGCGCGGATGGCCGCGATCGGGTCCGTGGCCACCACGGTCCCGTCAGGGATCGGGTTGGATGCAGACATGCCCAAGGGCGTGAGGCGGGTGCGCACCGTGGTGAGCAACGCATCGGGCGACTTGCTGCGCACGTCGTCCGCGATCTGCTGCGGCGAGCGGCGGGCCAGGTTGGCCTTGGCCGCGGCTTCGTCCGTCGCCGTGCCGTCGGCGATCAAGGAGTGCGTCAGCAAGGCCTGTCCGCGCGTGGCCCAGACGGATCTGGGAAGCACACCGGGGATGGACCCGGGCGGCAACGTGGCGGCGGTGGACAGCCCGCCGCTCAGCGCGATGACGCGGTGGAACAGCTGCGGCGTTCTGCTGGCCAGCATCGGCGACGTCATCAGCGCGTACACGTTGACCGCACCCGCGGATTCGCCCATCAAGGTCACGCGCGCCGGGTCACCGCCGAAGCCGGCAATGTTCTTCTGCACGAACTCCAGCGACTTGATCAGGTCCAGCAACGCGAAATTGCCGGAGTCGTCGGCCGCGTTGCCCGTCTTCAGTTCGGCCAGTTCCAGGAAGCCGAAGATGCCGAGGCGGTAATTGACCGAGACGACCACGGCGTCGGCCGCACGCGCGAGGTTCGCCCCGTCGTACACGGGGTCCGCGGTGTGGCCGGTGATGTTGCTGCCGCCGTAGACCCAGACGATCACGGGACGCGGCGCCGCCGAACGCGTGGCGGGTGCCCAGACGTTGAGGTACAGGCAATCCTCGGAGCCGAGGGTCTGCCCCAGCGTCGCGCCGATCGTTTCGTCGTACCGGTTGTTCAGGCCGGGGCCATAGAGACGGCCGGTCTGCACGCAGGCCGGCCCGAAAGCGGACGCCTGCCGTGGCGCCGACCAGGGCTCGGGATCGACCGGGGCCTTCCAGCGCAGCGCGCCCACGGGCGGCCGGGCGAAGGGCACGCCCTTCCAGCTGATGGTGGCGGTGCCCGCGTCCTCGACGCCGAGGACCGGGCCGTGCGACGTGTTGCGTTGAGTTCCCGGCCCGGTGTTCACGGGATGGGCACAAGCCTGCAGCAGGGCCAGCAGGGCGACGGCGCAAGAGCGCGCGAGCAGGGAGCGGTCAAGCGCATGCACGCTATTCCCCCTTGATGCCGGCTTTGGCGATCAATTCGCCCCACTTGCGCCCCTCGTCATCGATGAATTTGCGGAACTCGGCGCTGGTCTTGCTGTTGGGTTCGAGTCCCTGAGCCAGGAACTTCTGCTTCACCTCCGGGTCGGCCAGCGCGCGGATGGTGGTCAGCTGCAGCCGCTCGACGATCGCCGGCGGCGTGGTGCCGGGGACCATGAAGCCGTACCAGCCGGAGGCGACCACGTTCGGGAAGCCCTGCTCGCGCAAGGTGGGCGCGTCCGGGTACAGCGCGCTGCGCTGGGTCGCCGCCACGCCCAGCACTCGCAGCTTGCCGGCCTGGATGTGCGGCAAGGCCGTGGTGATCGCCGTCAAGGTGGCATCGACCCGCCCGGCCAGCAATTCGGCGTAGGCCGGTGCGTCGCCGCGATAGTGGATGACGACACCCCGGGCGCCGCCATCGCGCAGGAACAGCTCGGCGGCCAAGTTGGGCTGCGAGCCGGCACCGGGTGACGCGATGTTCAGGCCGCTGGGCTTGGTCTTGCTGTGCGCGATGAGTTCCTGCGCCGTCTTGATCCCGCTCTGCGCGTTGACGATCAGGAACAGCGGCGCCATCGCGACCAGCGCCACCGGCTGCAGGTCCTTGCGCGTGTCGAAGTTCTGCCTGCCATAGAGCGCTTCGGCCGTCGCGTAGGGCGCGGCGGCATACAGGATCGTGTAGCCGTCGCCCGGGGCGCGGGCGGCGAACTCGTTGGCGAGCCGCGTGCCGGCGCCCGGCTTGTTCTCGACCACGATCTGCTGGCCCAGCTTCTTGCCGAGGTATTCGGCGAGGATGCGTGCCGAGATGTCGCTGGCGCCGCCGGCGCCGTACGGTGAGATCAACCGGATCGGCCGCGCTGGCCATGCCGAGCCCTGGGCCGATGCGAAGGGGGCGGTCCCGGCCGACAGGCAGACCGCGGCGGTGCCCAGCAGGGCCCGGCGGGTGAACTTCATTTCGTCTCCTCGGATGAGAGGCTGTCGATGCAGCCCTGGCGACACGGTAAGGCGCGCCCGGGCTATCGCGCAAGACGTTTTTTTCAAGCAATCTATCATCGCGCGTTATAAGTGCCGCGCCGTCGCGGCGGGAACCTCCCATGACCATGCACGTGACACTGCGGCAGCTGCAGGCCTTCGTGGCGGTGGTGCGCACCGGCAGTTTTTCCGAAGCCGCGCACTCGATGCACCTGTCGCAGGCGGCGCTGAGTGGCCTCATCCGCGAGCTCGAGCAGCGCGTCGGGGTGCGGCTGCTGGATCGCACCACGCGCAGCGTCTCGGCTTCGGCCGTGGGCGAAGCCTTCGAACCGATGGTGCGCCGCGTGCTGGCCAGCCTCGACGAGGCGCTGGGCAGCCTGAGCAACCTGAAGGAGCTGCGCCGGGGCGTCATCCGGCTGGCCGCGCCGGAGCCGTTGTCATGCACGCTGATGCCGCAGCTGATCGCCAGCTACACGGCGCGCCATCCCGGCATCGACGTGCGCTTCGACGACGTGCCGATCGAACTCGTGCTGGCCGAGCTGCAGGGGGGCAGCGCGGACATCGGCTTCGGGCCGGCGGGCATCGTGCAGGACGAAGCCATCGAGGCGCACGTGCTCTGGGCAGACCCGCTGTGGGCGGCGCTCGCGCCGGACGACCCGTTGGCCGATGCAGCGTCGGTGAGCTGGAAAGACCTGCGCGATCTGCCCATGATCAACTACATGCCCAACTTCGCGCCCAACGTGCTGAGCCAGGTGCCGGTGCGCAACCACCCGCGCAAGCTCATGCCGGTCCACCGCGTCAACACCGCGCTGTCCATGCTGCAGGTGACACGCGGCGCCGTCGTCTGCCCGTCGATGACCGAGCCGCTGGTGCGCGGCTTCGGGCTGGTGTTCCTGCCGCTGGTGCAGCCGCAGGTGAGCTGGCGCGTGGCGATGTATGTCCGCCGTGGCCCGTCGGCATCGCCCGCCGTGGAAAGCTTCCTGCGCTTCGCGCTCGAATTCACGCGCCAAAAGCCGGGCGCCGGCGCGCGCCGCTAGGCCACCTATCGCGCCGTCCTATCAATCGGACGGAAATCGCAGTTTGTCCGATAGGGCAGGCGCGACTATCTTGCGGTCCTTCCCTTGCTTCGACTGCCGCCGTGCCCTCGCCAGACCTCCAGTCCTTCTTCCATCCGCGCTCGATCGCCGTCGTGGGAGCCTCCGCGACCGCCGGCAAGATCGGGGCGATCCCGTTGCGCTATCTCGCGGACCATGGGTATGCAGGTGAGATCTACCCGATCAACCCGGCGCGGCAGGAGGTGGCTGGCTTGCGTGCGTATCCGGGACTGCGGGAGGTCGGCCGCCCGATCGACCTGGCGATCTTCGCCGTCCCGGCGGACCAGGTGGAAGCCGCCTTCGAGGACGCGGTCGCCGCGGGTGTGCGCAACGTGGTCGTCTTCACTGCCGGCTTCGCGGAGACCGGGCCGGAGGGCTTGGCGGCCCAGCGCCGCGTGATGGAGCGAGCCCGGACGCACGGCATCCGCGTGCTCGGCCCCAACTGCCTGGGGTTCATGAACGCCGCCGCCTCCGTCTACGCGACGTTCTCGCCCGTGGTTTCGACCGGCCTGGCACCGCGCGGCACCGTCGGCATCGTCACGCAGAGCGGCGCGTTTGGCGCCTACGCCTACGGGATGGCGCGCGAGCGCGGTTTGGGGCTCTCGACCTGGGTCGCCACCGGCAACGAGGGTGACATCGACGTGGCCGAGTGCATCGCGTGGATGGCGCAAGACCCGGCGACACACGTCATCATGGCCTACATGGAGGGTTGCCACGACGGCGCCCGGCTCAAGGGCGCCCTGGCCTCGGCCCGCGCGGCGGGCAAGCCGGTCGTCGTCGTCAAGGTGGGGCGCACCGAGCTCGGCGCGCAGGCGGCGGCTTCGCACACGGCGGCGCTGGCCGGCGACGACGCCGCGTTCGACGCGCTGTTCCGGCAGTACGGCGCCTGGCGCGCGCGCACCATCGACGAGTTCTTCGACGTGGCGCATGGCCTGGCGGTCTCTGGGCTGCCGGCGAACGGCAAGGTGGGCTTGCTGACGGTATCGGGCGGTGTCGGTGTCCTGCTCGCCGACGCCGCCGCCGATGCCGGACTCGATGTCGCGCCATTGCCCGCGGCCGCGCAGCAGCGCATCCTGGACCGCGTGCCCTTCGCGGCCACGCGCAACCCGGTGGATGTGACCGGCCAGGTGACGTCCGAACCGGACCTGCTGGAAGTCGCGGCCAACGTCATGCTGCGCGAAGGCGGCTACGGCAGCCTGCTGGTGTTCCTCGCCGCCGCCGGCCTCACCCCCGTCATGCAGCAGATGCAGCTGAACCTGGCGCGCCAGTTGCGGCGCGATTTCCCGGACCGCCCGGTGGTCTTCAGCACGCTGGCCGATCCGCGGCAGCAGTGCGCCCTGGAGGAACTCGGCTGCCTCACCTTCACGGACCCGAGCCGCGCCATCGGCGTCCTGGCCGCCCTGCACTTCTTCCGCGAGCAGGGCCAGCGGGCGAACGATGCTGCGCCTTCCCCCGCCGCGGCTTCACTCACGCTGCAGCCCCGCACCTACAACGAGGCCGACGCGCTGGAACTGCTCCAGGCGCATGGCGTGCCCGCGGTCGCCGCGCGCCGGGCCGGCAGCCGGGACGAAGCGATCGCTGCCGCCGCAGCCCTCGGCTATCCCGTGGCCCTGAAGATCCTGTCGCCGGACATCACGCACAAGACCGACCTGGGCGGTGTCGCCCTCGGCGTGGCCGACGCCGCCGCGGTCGCGTCAGCCTACGACCGCATCATGGAGCGCGTACGCGCCGGCGCGCCCGATGCGCGGCTGGACGGCGTGCTGGCGGCGCCAATGGTGCGCGGTGTCGAATGCATCCTGGGCGTGCATCGGGACCCGGTGCTCGGCCATGTGGTGATGCTGGGTGCGGGCGGCGTGAACGTGGAACTCCTGAGGGACGTCAGCTTCCGCATCGCGCCGGTGGACCTCGGGCAAGCCCGCGGCATGGTGGCCGGGCTCAAGACCGCGGCGCTGCTGCACGGCTTTCGCGGCGCGCCGAAGGCGGATGCCGAAGCGCTGGCGCAGGCCATCGTCCGGCTCTCCGGATTCGCCATGGCCGCCGGCGATTCGCTGGAATCCGTGGACGTGAATCCCTTCGCCGTGTTGCCGCTAGGGGAAGGCGCCGTCGCGCTGGATGCGGTCATCGTCGGCCGCGGTACGGCTCGAGAGACGGGCGTGGGCGACCTCGTGATCGAAACGCTGCCGCTCTTCGAGATGGCGCGCATGCGCTCGGCAAACACGGCGCGCCGCCACGCCGTGCAAGGCTTCGCGGGCGCTGGCCCAGCCTCCACGATGCGGTGGGTGAACCAGTTCACGCACACCCGCCGGCTGATCGGTCCGGGCGACAAGGAGGTCGTGACGCCGAACAACGACACGCTGTTCACCAACGCCTGGCTCGATCTTTCGGCCGGCCCCCTGGTCATCGACGTCCCGGAAATGGGCGAACGCTACTGGGTGCTCGGCTTCCTCGACGCCTGGACCAATCCCTGGGCCTACGCGGGACGGCGCACGACGGGCGGGGCCCGCCAGCGCGTCTTCGTGCATGGCCCGGCCTGGCAGGGCGGGGTGCCGGCCGGCATGCACGGCGTGCGTGCGCCGGGCGACGACGTGTGGGTGATCGGGCGGATCATCGTGGACCACGATGATGAGGACCTGGCCCGGGTGCATGCGCTGCAGGACCGGTTTGGCATTTCGCGGCCCGATGGTTCGTCGGCGCTGGCACGGCTGGACGTGCTGCTCGACGGCCGCCGCGCCGGCACGCCGGGCGCGGGCGAATACCTGAACGCCGTGGAGCGCATGATGGCGCGCAACCCGCCGCCGCGCCCCGTACCAGGCTGGCCGCCGGCGGCGTCGGCGCTCGAAGCAGCGCTCCCTCCCGTCTACGCCGCACTGCGCGAGGCCGACGCGCGATCCGAACTCGGCGGCGGCTGGACCACCGCCGTGAACGTGCGCACCCATTTCGGCGAGGACTTCGCCACGCGCGCCCGCGTCGCGCGCAACTGGATCGGCACGCTGGGGGTCGAGGAGGCGATGTATGTGATGGCGGAAGTCGACGCGCAAGGCCATGTGCTGGATGGAACGCACCGCTATGCATTGCGCTTGACGGCCGGGGGGATGCCGGAGGTGGATGCGTTCTGGTCGGTCACGTTGTACCGCCGCGCCGACTGCCTGCTGGCCGCGAATCCGATCGGCCGCCACTCCATCGGTGACCGTACCCGCGGGCTGGTGCGCGATGCGGACGGCGGCTTGACGATCGCGATCCAGGCGCAGGACCCGGGGCCGGGGAGGAACTGGCTGCCGGCGCCCGCGGGTGAGGCGTTCTACCTGGCCTTGCGGCTGTACCAGCCGCGCCGGGCCCACCTCGAAGGCACGTTTGACTATCCGCCGGTCGAACGGCTGGCGTGACTCACTTCAACCGCCACAGTCCCGGCAACACGACGCACGCCACGGCCAGGAACAGCGAGCCCTTCCAGAACACCACCGGGTTGCGTTCAATCGCCCCGCGGGCGGCGTCCCTGGAATTCCGGGTCGCGGGTGGGGCACCGGCATGGAGCGCCTGGGCTCCTGCGCACTCCGGCAGTGCGAGGGCTGCGGCCGGCTCAGCCCCAGCCTGGCCTGGCCCGGGGCTGGCCAAGGCTGGCGCAATGCGCGCCGGCACCGACCCAGTTGGCGCCCATGCAATCGATGAACCGGATGGTGCGCCCGGGAAAAGCGGCTTCGTAGCGTCTCAGCACACGTTCCTGCAGCGCGGGCGGCGTTCCGTGCGGCACGTAGTCCGGCAGCAGCACCAGGCCGTTCGCCACCACGTGGTTCAGGTAGCTGGTGGTGGCGACCTGAAGCACAGTGTCACCCTCACGGCGCCCCTCGGCGGGGGGGAACGTGGTGGCCGACCACTGTTCCGAATACGCGGTGTCGGCATCGGCCCGCAGCACCACCGGCCGCTCGACCACGCGCGGCAGCGGCACCTTGACCACGCGCAGCGGGCGGCCGCGCTGGTCGGTGCTGGCTCGCAGGACCTCCAGGTTCGCCTGCATGCGCTCGCGGTTCAGGCGGGCCACCGGATGCAGGTTCGCCTCCGCTTCGTCCACCCACGCCAGCAGCACCGTGTTTTCGTCGGCGAAGCGCACGAATTCGTCGGTGTGCCCGCCGGTCCCCCACCCGACATAGGGGCCGGTGATGGTCGCGCGATGCGGTGCATCGTGCGCCAGGCCGAACGGGATCCAGATCACCTTGCGGATGCCCGGCAGCGCCAGCATCTGCGCTTCCAGGGCGTCGCGCGCCATGCCCCCGTTCCTGCGGCGCCACAAGGCGGTGTGGGCAATCAGCAGGCCTTGCCCGTTGACCTCGACCCCTCCACCTTCCATCGCGAGGGATGTCGTGAACCGGGGCAGCCGCAGCGCTTCGGCCAGCCGCTCGTCCACGGCGCCGGCATCGCGGTCCAGCGTCGCCGCGCAAGCGGCGGCCTCCACGGTGTTGGTGCCATGGCGGCGCCGGCACCAGTTCCCCAGGCCGTAGCCGGTCCACCGGAAATCGACGATGAAGGGGCGGCCGTCCCCGTCCACACCGAAGACCGCGCTGTCACGCACGAAGAAGTGCGCCGAACGGTCCTCGGTGAACTGCACCTTGCCCGCGTCCAGGCCCCGGTCGGCCAACAGGGCCATCGCGCGGACGCGCGCCTGCGGATCGCGGACCAGCATGCGGATGGGCACGTGAGGCCACAAGGCCTGCGCCAGATCACCCGTGAAGGCCTCGTGACCAGCGTCATACCCCAGCCACATGGCGCCGATCGGATCGAAGTCCGCCGTCAGCCGGGCGCCCTCCGTCTGCGGGCCGTCCGCAGCGGCGTTGAGTGGGAGCGCCATGCCAGCGAACAGGGCGGCGGCCGCGTGCAGGCAGCGCCGACGGGACCATGACGCGGGTTCAGATCGGGACATCGGGCGATCGCTCCTGGAGCGAGCATTGTGCCGCCAAGGCGATTTTGTGGCGCGACTGCGCTCAGTGCCACATCTCGAAATCGGCCAGCGTTTGCGGCGGCAGCCCCTTGGCCTTGTTCCTGGCATTCAGGGTGTCCAGGTGCTTCTTCACCGTGGCCCGGTCGCCCTTGTGCAGGTACAGGTTCACCGGCAGCATGCCGATGGCGTAGGTCGAACCGGCAGCCACCAGCCGCGCCAGTTCCTGCTCAGCCAGGTCCAGCGGCATGGCTCAGCCCAGCCGCGCCCGGTGCCGCTCGATCTGCGCCTTGACCTGCGCCGGCGCGGTACCACCCAGCGTATTGCGCGCATTCAGCGAACCGCGCAGCGACAACGCATCGAACACATCCTTCTCGATCGAGGCATGGAAGCCCTGCAACACGGCCAGCGGCAGCTCCGACAGGTCGCAGTTGTGCGAAGTGGCCGCCTTCACCGCGTGCGCCACCGTCTCGTGCGCATCACGGAACGGCAGGCCCTTCTTCACCAGGTAGTCGGCCAGGTCCGTCGCGGTGGCGTAGCCCCGGCGGGCGGCGGCTTCCATCGCCTCCGGCTGCACGGTGATGCCCTCGGCCATCTCCGCGAAGATGCGCAGGGTGTCCTTGAGCGTGTCGACCGTGTCGAACAGCGGCTCCTTGTCCTCCTGGTTGTCCTTGTTGTAGGCCAGGGGCTGGCCTTTCATCAGGGTGATCAGGCCGACCAGGTGGCCGACGACCCGGCCGGTCTTGCCGCGCGCCAGCTCCGGCACGTCGGGGTTCTTCTTCTGCGGCATGATCGACGAGCCGGTGGTGAAGCGGTCGGCGATGCGGATGAAGCCGAAGTTCTGGCTCATCCAGAGGATGAGTTCCTCCGACATCCGGCTCACGTGCACCATCACCATGCTGGCGGCCGCCGTGAACTCGATGGCGAAGTCGCGGTCGCTGACGGCGTCCAGCGAGTTCTGGCAGACGGCTTCCATCGCGAGCTCTTTCGCCACCCACTCGCGGTCCAGCGGGTAGCTCGTGCCGGCGAGCGCCGCGGCGCCCAGGGGCAGGCGGTTGACGCGCTTGCGCACGTCGAGCATGCGCTCGTGGTCGCGCGAGAACATCTCCACATAGGCCAGCATGTGGTGGCCGAAGCTCACGGGCTGCGCCACCTGCAGGTGGGTGAAACCCGGCAGCACGACGTCGACGTTCTTCTCCGCCAGCTTCAGCAGCGCCCGCTGCAGGTCTTCGAGCAGGCCCGCGATCAGGTCGATCTCGCCGCGCAGCCACAGGCGCACGTCGGTGGCGACCTGGTCGTTGCGGCTGCGGCCGGTGTGCAGGCGCTTGCCGGCATCACCCACCAGCTGCGTGAGGCGGGCTTCGACGTTCAGGTGCACGTCCTCCAGGTCCAGCTTCCATTCGAAAGCCCCCGACTCGATCTCGGCGCGCACCTGGGCGAGCCCCTTCTGGATGGCGGCCAGGTCGTCCGCCGAGATCACGCCCTGCCGCTGGAGCATGGCCGCATGCGCCAGCGAGCCCTGGATGTCCGCCTGCCAGAGCCGCTTGTCGAAGAACACGCTGGCGGTGTAGCGCTTCACGAGGTCGCTCATGGGTTCGCTGAACAGCGCGGACCAGGCCTCGGATTTCTGATCGAATTGGCTCATGGGGGGAGGGGCAGGAAAAGGGATGCGATGCGGATTCGTCATGCCGGCTGATTCACCATAATGAAGGCCTGCCGACCGATGAACGACTCGCACCTATTATCGACGTTCTCCGATTCGCGGCGCACCCCGCCGCCGCCGGAGCCGCCGCCCGCCATCCGGCCGGCGCTGGTGTTCGACGCCTGCCAGCTGGGGGTGGTGCTGCGCACGGTGCTGTTCGTCGAGGCGGTCATGGCCGTCGGCGCCACGCTGGGTTCCGGCAACGTGCCGGACTGGATCGAAAGACTGGCCTTCCTCACCGGCGCGGCCTTGCCGGGCACCCTGAGCTGGCTGATCGTCGCCTGCAGCCTGAAGCAGTTGCTGGCGCGCCTGCCGCCCACCGGGCAGCATCTGTTCGGGGTGGTGCTGGGCATGCTCGCCGGTTTGTACGGCTGCTTCCTGCTGGCGCTGGTCGGCATCACGGCGCCCATGCCCTGGATCGGCTCCGCCCTGGTCGGGGGCATGCTGGCGGCGCTGGTGGTGGCGGCCCTCGTGCTGCGCGCGAAGAGCCGCATGCCGGCCGAGACCGCGGCGCGCCTGGCGGAACTGCAGGCCCGCATCCGGCCACACTTCCTGTTCAACAGCCTGAACAGCGCCATCGCGCTGGTGCGGGAGGACCCCGCCAAGGCGGAATCCCTGCTGGAGGACCTGAGCGAGCTGTTCCGGCACGCGCTGGTCGACCGGGGCGAGGCCGTCACCCTGTCGGAGGAAATCGCCGTCGCGCGGCGCTACCTGGCCATCGAGGCGGTGCGCTTCGGCGACCGGCTGCGGCTGGAATGGGCGCTCGACCCGCTGGCGGGCAGCGCGCGCGTGCCCCCTTTGATTCTTCAGCCGTTGGTGGAGAATGCGGTGAAGCACGGGGTCGAGCCCAGCTCCACCGGCGCGGAGGTGAAAGTCAGCACCCAGCGGCGGGGCGGCGTGGTGGTGATCAAGGTGACGAATACGGTGCCGTCGGGGCAGGGCCGGCGGGGCCATGGCGTGGCGCAGGGCAATGTCCGCGACCGGCTGCGCCTGCTGCACGACGTGCAGGGCCAGTTCCAGACGGTGCTGGCCGACGGGGTGTACCAGGTGCGGATCGAAGTACCGGCTTGAAGGACGCCGGCCGGCACGCGAGTGCGGGGGAGCCATGGGTTTGAAACTGTTGTTGGTCGACGACGAGCCGCTCGCGCGGTCACGGCTGCGCACGCTGCTGGCCGGATGCAACGCCCCGGCTGGCGACGTCGCGGGCGAGGCCGGCAATGCGGCCCAGGCGATGGAACAGATGCGGCGGCAGCCTTTCGACGCCGTGCTGCTCGACATCCACATGCCGGGCGCCGACGGGCTCGCGCTCGCGCAGGCCCTGCGCGCCCTGCCGTCCGCGCCCGTGGTGATCTTCGTGACCGCCTATGCCGAGCATGCGGTCGCGGCCTTCGACCTCGAAGCGGTGGATTACCTGACCAAGCCGGTGCGGCTGGAACGCCTGCAGATCGCCCTGCAAAAGGCCGAGCGCGCCCTGCAGGGGCGCCAGGCCGCTCCCGCGGCGGGTGCGCCGGACGTGCTCGTCATCCAGGACCGGGGCCGGACCGAACGCGTGCCGGTGGCCGAGGTGCTGTATTTCAAGGCGGAACTGAAGTACGTGACGGTGCGCACGTCGGTCCGCAGCTACATCCTGGACGGCTCGCTGAGCGAACTGGAGGAACGCCATGGCGCCCAGTTCCTGCGGGTGCATCGCAATGCGCTGGTGTCGCGCCGCGCGATCCGGGCGCTGGAGAAGCACTACGACCCGGAGGAGGGAGAAGGCTGGGCCGTGCGCCTGACCGGGGTCGAGGAATCGCTCGCGGTGTCCCGCCGGCAGTTGAGCGCGGTGCGCGAGGCGATCGCGGGGTAGGCCAAGAGGCAGCCGGCGGGTAGGCCTGCGGCGCGTTTTGCGGCTGCGCGGCCGTTGCTGCCCCATCCATATGCCTGGCGGGGTATTCTCATCCGGCCCTTTGGAGATGGCCCCTTGAGTGACGAAACCCCCGTAAGCGACGAAGTGTCGGACGCCATTGCCGCCACGCGCACGCCGGTCGACCCGAAAGCGCCGCCGCACGTGCTGCTGCCGCTGCCGGCGGACGTGCGCAGCGTGATGCTGGTGGTCCTGACCTGCATCGCCGTCCTGGCGGTGTTGAAGTGGGCCAGCGGCTTCTTCATCCCGCTGATGATCAGCCTCGTCTTCAGCTACGCGCTGTCGCCGGTCGTCGACTGGCTGGCCCGGCGCAAGATTCCCCGGGCCCTCAGCGCGGCGGTGCTGATCCTCGGCATCCTGGGGGCCGCCGGCTCCTCGGTCTACGCGCTGGCGGACGATGCGAACGAGTTGATCACCTCGCTGCCGGCGGCGGCGGCCAAGCTGCGTGACAGCGTGCGCAAGCAGGCGCGGGCGCCCGACACCACGCTGGAGACCGTGCAGAAGGCGGCGGCCGAACTGCAGAAAGCGGCCGAGGAGGCAGGCGGCGCCACCAGCGCCCCGAACGCCCGCGGCGTCGCCCGCGTGATCATCGAGAAGCCCCGCTTCGACCTGCGGGACCACCTGGTGTCCGGAACGCTGGGTCTCGCCAGCCTCCTCGGCCAGATCGTGCTGGTCACCTTCCTCACCTACTTCATGCTGATGTCCGGGGACACGTTCCGGCGCAAGCTGGTGAAGATCACCGGGCCGGGGCTTTCGGAGAAGAAGCTCACGGTGCAGGCTTTGGACGAGATCAACGCGCAGATGCAGCGCTACCTGGTGGTGCAGTTGGCGGCGAGCGTCGGCGTGGGCCTGGCGACCGGCATCGCTTTCGCCATGCTCGGCCTGAACCACGCGGCGGTGTGGGGCGTCGCCGCCGGGGTGCTCAACCTGGTGCCCTACATGGGCTCGCTGGTGGTGACCGGCGGCGCCTCTCTGGTCGCTTTCCTGCAGTTCGGCCAGATCGACATGGCGCTGCTGGTGGGCGGCATCTCGCTGCTGATCAACACCATCGAGGGTTACCTGCTGGTGCCCTGGGCCACCAGCAAGACGAGCCGCATGAATGCCGTCGCGGTGTTCATCGGGGTGCTGGCCTGGGGCTGGCTCTGGGGCGTCTGGGGGCTCCTGCTCGGGATCCCGATCCTGATGGCGATCAAGGCGGTGTGCGACCGCGTCGATCACCTCAAGCCGGTCGGCGAGCTGCTCGGAACCTGATCAACCGGTGTTGCGCAGCCCTGCGGCGATGCCGTTGATGGACAGATGGATGCCCCGCTTGGCCCGTTCGTCGTGCTGGCCTTGCCGCCAGCGCCGCACCAGTTCCACCTGCAGGTGGTGCAGCGGGTCGATGTACGGAAAGCGGTGCTTGATGGAGCGCGCCAGCGCCGCGTTGCCGGAGAGGCGATGCTTCTCGCCCGTGACCAGGGCCAGCGCCTCCACCGTGCGGTGCCACTCGGCCTCGATCTGGCCGAAGATGCGCTTGCGCAGCCGGGCGTCGCCGACCAGTTCGGCGTAGCGCGAGGCGAGCGCCAGGTCGCTCTTCGCCAGCACCATGTCCATGTTGGACAGCAGCGCCTTGAAGAAGGGCCATTGGCGGTACATCTTCTGCAGCAGCGCGACGGCCTCCTTGCGCTCCTTGCCGGCGCCGGCCAGCAGGCCTTCCACCGCGGAGCCGAAGCCGTACCACCCCGGCAGCGTGAGCCGGCACTGGCCCCAGCTGAAGCTCCAGGGGATGGCGCGCAGGTCCTCGATGCGCTGGTTGGCCTTGCGCGAGGCCGGGCGCGAGCCGATGTTCAGCTCCGCGATCTCGCGGATGGGCGTGGCGCTGAAGAAATAGTCCACGAAGCCGGGCGTCTCGTAGACCAGCCCGCGGTACGCGGCCATGCTGGCCTCCGACAACCTGGCCGCCGTGTCCAGGAACACTTTCGGCGCCGGCTTGGTCGGCTGCAGCAGTGTCGCCTCCAGCGTCGCCGCGACCAGTGTCTCCAGGTTGCGCCGGCCGATCTCGGAGTTGGCGTACTTCGACGCGATCACCTCGCCCTGCTCGGTCAGGCGGATCTGCCCGCGCACGGTGCCCGGCGGTTGCGCCAGGATCGCCTGGTAGCTCGGCCCGCCGCCGCGGCCCACCGTGCCGCCGCGGCCATGGAACATGCGCAGCTGGATGTTGTGCGAATTGGCGAGCTGGTCGAAGAGATCGACCAGCGCGATCTCGGCGCGGTACAGCTCCCAGTTGCTGGTGAAGATGCCACCGTCCTTGTTGCTGTCGCTGTAGCCGAGCATGATGTCCTGCTCGGCGCCCGAGCGTTGCACCAGCTTGGCGATGCCGGGCAGCGCATAGAACTCGCGCATGATGGGGGCGGCATTGCGCAGGTCCTCGATGGTTTCGAAGAGCGGCACCACGATCAGGTCGGCGATCGCGTTGGCGTCCAGCGTCCCGCGCACCAGGCCGACCTCCTTCTGCAGCAGCAGCACCTCCAGCAGGTCGCTGACCGTCTCGGTGTGGCTGATGATGTAGTGCTTGATCGCCTGCACGCCATAGCGCTCGCGCATGCGGACCGCGGATTCGAAGATCGCGAGCTCCTTGCGGGCGTGCTCGCTGTAGTCGACGCCCCAGACGCGCAGCGGCCGCGCGTCATTCAGCAGCTGGAGCAGCACCTCGCGCTTGGCCGCTTCATCCAGCTTGCGGTAGGTGGGCGTGATGCGTGCCGCCGCCAGCAGTTCGGCCACCACTTCCTCGTGCTGCTCGGAGTTCTGCCGCAAGTCGACTGTCGCCAGGTGGAAGCCGAACACCTCCACCGCGCGGATCAGCGCGTGCAGGCGCTGGTGCACCAGGGCGGCGCCATGGTGCGCGAGCAACGATGCGCGGATCGTGCGCAGGTCCGCCATGAACTCCTCGGCGCGGCGGTAGGCGTTCTGCGGCGCCACGGCGTGCCGGGCGGCGTCACCGCCGGTCAGCTCCTTCAGCGTGGCCGCCAGGCGTGCATACATGCCGGTGACGGCGCGCCGATAGGGCT
This sequence comes from Caenimonas sedimenti, assembly GCF_007833165.1. Taxonomy (GTDB): domain Bacteria; phylum Pseudomonadota; class Gammaproteobacteria; order Burkholderiales; family Burkholderiaceae_C; genus Ramlibacter; species Ramlibacter sedimenti. The sequence continues at coordinate 98,895 of NZ_VOBQ01000017.1, forward strand.
CGTCCTGCCGGTGTTCGCTGCCGTCGGGTGAGCCGTCGGCCAGCGCGCGCATCTCGGGCGTGACCGGGACCAGCATGGCCGAGAGCGACAGCTCGCTGCCCAGCCAGAACAGCTCGGTCAGGTAGTAGCGCAACGCCACTTCGGACTGGCGGCGCAGGGCGTATTCGAGGGTCTCGGCGCTGACGTTGGGGTTGCCGTCGCGGTCGCCGCCGATCCACTGGCCCATGCGCAGGAAGCTGGCCACCGGGTGGTTGCCGAGTTCCTGCTCCAGCTGCGTGTACAGCTTGGGAATCTCGCGCAGGAAGGTCGCCTCGTAGTAGCTCAGCGCCGTTTCCACCTCGTCGGCCACGGTGAGCTTGGTGAAGCGCAGCAGGCGCGTGTGCCACAGCTGCAGCACGCGGGCGCGGATGTGCGCCTCGTTGGCGGCCAGTTCGCGCGGGGCGAGGGCGTCCTTGGGCAGCGCCCGCGCCTTGATCTCGTCGCGCTCGGTGAGCAGGCGCGCGATGTCGCGTTCCGCATCCAGGATGCTCTTGCGCTGGACTTCGGTGGGGTGCGCGGTGAGCACGGGCGACAGGTAGCTGTGCGCCAGCGTCTGCGCCACGGCCTTGGCGCCGATGCCGGCCCAGCGCAGGCGCGCCAGCGCCACCTCGATGCTGCCTTCCTGCGTGTCGCCGGCGCGTTCGTGCACCTGGCGGCGGCGGATGTGGTGGCGGTCCTCGGCCAGGTTGGCGAGGTGGCTGAAATAGGTGAAGGCCCGGATCACGCTCACCGCCTGGTCGCTGGAGAGCGCCTTCAGCAGCGACTTGAGCGCCTTGTCGGCTTCGTGGTCGGCGTCGCGGCGGAAGGCAACCGAGAGCTTGCGGATGCGCTCGACGAGCTCGTAGGCGTCCACGCCTTCCTGGTCCCGCAGCACGTCTCCCAGGATGCGTCCGAGCAGGCGGATGTCTTCCACCAGCGGGCGTTCGTTGTCCTTCGCGCGACGCGCTGGAGGCGTCGTGGCACTGGGCGGCATGCTTCTCTCTCCGGGGGGTGCGGCACCGCGCGGGTTGGGGCGGTGCGTGCTCATTGTTCTGGCAACGTGCATGCTAGCATCGACTTCCGCCCCCCGATTCCGTTCTGGTTACGTGCCGCATTTCACCATCGCCACCCGCGAAAGCCGGCTCGCCCTCTGGCAGGCCGAGCACGTGAAGGCCTTGCTCGAACAGGGCGGCCACACCGCGTCGTTGCTGGGCATGACCACCCGCGGCGACCAGATCCTGGATCGCACCTTGAGCAAGGTCGGCGGCAAGGGCCTGTTCGTGAAAGAACTCGAGACGGCGCTGGAGGAAGGCCGTGCCGACCTGGCCGTGCACTCCCTGAAGGATGTGCCGATGGAGTTGCCGGACGGGTTCGAACTGGCCTGCGTGCTGGAACGCGAGGATCCGCGCGACGCCCTGGTCTCCAGCCGCTTCGCGTCTCTCGAAGCACTGCCCCAGGGCGCCGTTGTCGGCACGTCGAGCTTGCGCCGCGTGGTCCTGCTGATGGCGGCCCGGCCCGACCTCAGGATCGAACCCCTGCGCGGCAATCTCGACACCCGCCTGCGCAAGCTGGACGACGGCCAGTACGACGCGATCGTGCTCGCCGCCGCCGGCCTCAAGCGCCTGGGCCTGGCCGAGCGCATCCGCCAGGTGTTCGAACCGGCCGACATGCTGCCCGCGGCCGGGCAGGGCGCGCTCGGCATCGAGATCCGGGCCGGCCGCATGGATGTTGCGCAGGCGCTTGCCCCCATGGCGCATCAGGGCACCTGGTTGTGCGTGGCCGCCGAACGCGCGGTCAGCCGCGCCATGGGCGGTAGCTGCTCCATGCCGCTGGCCGCTCACGCGCGCATGGAGGGCGAATACGTGCAGCTCGCCGCGGCCTGGGGCGATGCGGAGCAGGCCGGGCCATTGGTGAGGGCTCGCGGCGCGGCAGTCGTGGCCGACCTGGCGCAGGCGGCCGTGCTCGGCGAAAGCGTCGCGGCCAAGCTGCGCGCGGCCGGCGCCGGTTAGAGGGACCGTCATGCGCGTGGTCCTGACGCGGCCCGAGCCGGAGTCGCGTGCCTGGGCGGCGGACTTCGCGGCGCGCGGCATCGATCCCCTGGTGCTGCCCCTCATCGCGATCGGCCCGGCGCCGGATCCCACGGCGGTCCGCGCCGCCTGGGCGCGGCTGTCCGCTTGCCAGGCCGCCCTCTTCGTCAGCGCCAACGCCGTGCAAGGTTTCTTCGCGGCCGGCGCGGCCTGGCCTGCCGGTCCGCGCGCCTGGGCGCCGGGCCCCGGCACGCGCGACGCCTTGCGCGCGGCCGGAGTGCCTGCCGCCTGCATCGACGCGCCCGCGCCCGATGCCGAGCAGTTCGATTCGGAAGCGCTCTGGCGCGAAGTCGGCCCCCAGGTACGCACCGGGGGCGCCGTGCTGCTGGTGCGCGGTGGCGATGCCACCGGCCGCGCGGCCGGCCGGGAATGGCTGGCGGAGCAGGTTGCCGCGCGTGGGGCCCGCACCGAGAGCGTCGTGGCCTACACGCGGGGCGCACCGGGCTGGACCGGCTCCCAGCTGGCGGCTGCGCGCGAAGCGTCGGCCGACGGTTCGCTCTGGCTGTTCAGCAGTTCCGAGGCCGTGGGCCATTTGCGCGCCCTCCTGCCGGGCCAGGACTGGTCCGCCGCGCGCGCTCTGGCGACCCACCCACGCATCGCCGTTGCGGCACGGGACGCGGGCTTCGGCGTGGTGGACGAGACGCGCCCGGCGCTGGGCGACGTGCTCGCGTCGATAGAATCGCGCCGATGAACGCACCCGGCACGCCACCGCCCGACCCCGCGCCGGCCCTGCCGGTGGGGCACGCCGTGTCGACCATGGTCGTGCCGGTGAATGACCGCATCATCGCCGTGCCGCGCGGCGCCCTGATCGCCCTGGTGGTGATGGCCGGCGCTTCGCTGGTGCTGGGAGCGCTGTTGTGGCAGAACCTGACCCACATCCAGGAACAGCTCGCGCGGCAGAGCGCGGACAGCGCCGCCACGTCGATGGCGGCGCGCGCCCTGGCGCAGCAGGCCCAGGAGGTGGCGCGCGATGCGTCGGCCCGGCAGGTGCTGCTGGAGTCGCGCGTGAGCGAGGTTGCGCTGCAGCGCAGCCAGCTCGAGGAACTGATGCAGAGCCTCTCGCGCTCGCGCGACGAAAACCTGGTGGTCGACATCGAGTCCGCGCTGCGGCTGGCGCAGCAGCAGACGCAGCTGACCGGCAGCGCGGAGCCTTTGCTGGCCGCGCTGCGCACCGCCGATCAGCGCCTGGCGCGCGCGGCGCAGCCCCGCCTCGCCCGGCTGCGCGCGGCGATTGCACGAGATGTGGACCGCATCAAGGCGGCGACGGTGACCGACGTACCCGGCGTGCTCGCCCGCCTCGACGACCTGGCGCGGCAGATCGACGAGCTGCCGGTGGCGAACCAGGTGCCGGCGCGCGGGGCGCTCGACGCGGCGCGGCGGACCACACCGGCGGCCGGTCAGGCGCTGTGGTGGCAGAAGTGGCGCGATGCCGTGCTCGACGAGGCCCGCGGCCTGGTGCGCGTCAGCCGCATCGACCAGCCCGAGGCCGCGCTGCTGGCGCCGGAGCAGACCTTCTTCCTGCGCGAGAACCTCAAGCTCAAGCTGTTGAACGCACGGCTCTCGCTGCTGGCCCGCCAGAACGAGGCGGCCCGCACCGACGTCGCTGCCGCAGTCGCCACCCTGCACAAGTATTTCGACCCGGCCTCGCGCCGCACGCAGCAGGTGGCCACGCAACTGCAGCAGGTGCAGGCCCAGGTGCGCGTGGCCGAAGTGCCGCGCATGGACGAAACCCTGGCCGCGCTGGCGACCGCCGCGGCGGGGCGCTAGGCCCGATGCGCGCGGCACTCTGGCTCCTGGTGCTCTTCGCCATCGCGGTGGCGGTGGCCCTGTTCGCGGGCAACAACCAGGGCACGGTGACGCTGTTCTGGCCGCCCTACCGCATCGACCTGTCGCTCAACCTGGTGCTGCTGCTGTTGCTCGGCGCGTTCCTGTTCCTGCATGCGGCGCTCGGCGCGCTGGCCGCGCTGTTCGACCTGCCGCGCCAGGCGCTGCGCTGGCGCACCCAGCAGAAGGAGCGCGCCATGCACGGTTCGGTGCTGGACGCGCTGTCGCACATGCTGGCGGGCCGCTACATCCGCGCGCGCAAGTCGGCCGAGGCGGCGCTGCAGCAGGAGGCGTCGCTGGCCGCCTCCGGCCGGCGGCCCGCCAACGGCGTCCAGCTGCGCGCGCTTGCCCACCTCCTGGCCGCGGAAAGCGCGCAATCGCTGCAGGACCGCACGGGCCGCGAGGAGCACCTGCAGCAGGCCCTGGAACACGCGGCTGCCCGCGACGCGCAGGGCACGCACGAAGGTGTGCTGATGCGCGCGGCGCGCTGGTCACTGGAGGACCGCGAGCCGCAGGCCGCCCTGACCTGGCTGAAAGGGTTGCCACAGGGGGCGGCCCGGCGCACGCTGGCTTTGCGCACGCGCTTGAAGGCGTCGCGCCTGGCGGGCCAGACCCGCGAGGCGCTGGACACGGCACGGCTGCTGGCCAAGCACCATGCTTTTTCGCCGGTCGCCGCGCAGAGCATCGTTCGCGGCCTGGCCATCGATGCCCTGAACGGCGCCTACGACGTCGCGCAGCTGCAGCGCGCCTGGGCCACGCTGGAGCCGGCGGAGCGCACGGTTCCCGAAGTCGCGATCCACGCCGCGCGCCGGCTCACCACGCTGGGCGGCGACGCCCACCTGGCGCGCGACTGGTTGCTGCCGGTGTGGGAGGCGCAGGGCCAGCTCCCGGACAGCCTGAGGGTGAAGCTGGTGGGCGCGCTCGAAGAGGGCCTGGACAGCCTGGACGGCGCCTGGCTGGCCCGCATCGAGGCGGCGCAGAAAGCGAATCCGCGTGACCCCAACCTGCAGTACCTGGCGGGCATGGCGTGCATGAAGCGCCAGCTCTGGGGCAAGGCCCAGCAACTGCTGCGCCAGGCGGCGCTGGGCCTGCAGGACCCGCGCATGCACCGCAGCGCCTGGCGCGCGCTGGCCGAATTGGCGGAGCAGCGGGAGGATGCGGAAGCCGCGGCTCTGGCATGGAAGCGCGCGGCGGGGGATTGAATCCTCCGCACCGCGGCACCAGGCCGGCCGGAATAGCATGCAGGCCGGCCTCCCTTGCGATGAAGATCCGGCTTTGCCGGGCTTCGTCGCACTGATCAAGCCACGCTGAAAAGTCGCGCAGCGACTTTTCAGCGTGAAGGCTCAGAACGGGAGAGGCAGGTTGCGCAGGTCGCGCTTGGTTTCGACCAGCACCAGCGGGCCTTCTTCGATCACGACGGCCGGCGGCCGCTCGCGCGGCGTGCGCACCGGTGCCGGCTCGGCCGCCATCGCGGCTTGCGCCGCGGCGATCTTGGCTGCGTCCGAGTTCACCCATTGCAGGCCGGAGCTCTGCGCCACGCCCGCCAGTGTCTCCACCGGCAACTGGTACGCCGTCACGCGCGGCAGCGCCTGCGCCGCCGGAGCGCTGGCCGCCACCGGTGCCGTCACAGGCACCGCGGCTTGCTCGCCGGCGGACAGTTCGGCGCCGCCCACCGGCAGGCTGTCGCGCTGCGGGCGCTCGTCGCGCTCGCGGCGTTCGCGTCCATAACGGTCGCGGGAGCGGCGGCGGCCTTCGCCGTCGGGGCCGTTCTCGGCGGCGTTGGCCGCGCTGGCCTCGTCGAAATGCGTGTGCGACTCCAGCACCGGGTTGGTTCCCGGCGGCAGCTGGTCGCCCGCGGATTCGGTCACCGCGCCGACGGAACCGCCGGCGCCGGCCAGGGCCTGCGCTTCCACGGTCGCTTCGGGGCTGACGCTATCGCGTCCTTCGCGGTCGCCGCGGCCTTCACGGTCACCCCGGCCCCGGCGGCCGTCGCGGCGGCCTTCGCCGCGGTCTCCGCGTTCGCCGCGATCCCCACGCTCACCGCGGGGCGGACGGTCCTGCGCCTGCACGGGCAGAGCGCCCTCGGCGCCGGCTTCCTGCGGCTCGGCGGGGGCGGCTTCGCCGGACTCGCGCGCCTGCGCATCTTCGCGCTGGCGGCGCAGGCGGGCTTCATGCCGTTCGCGGCTTTCCTGCGGCTCGCGGTCATCGCGCGTCTCGCGGGGAGCGCGGGCCTCGCGCGGCTCGCGTGCCTCACCCCGGACCTCGCCGGCCACCTCACCTCGTGCTTCACGGGGCTCGCGCGGTTCACGGTTCTCGCGTCCTTCGCGCGGTTCACGCGCTTCACGCGGCTCCCGTGGCTCACGGTTCTCACGCGGTTCGCGGGCCTCGCCCCGGCCTTCGCGCGCCTCACGGGGTTCGCGCGGCTCGCGGTTTTCCCGCGGTTCGCGGCCTTCCCGCGGTTCACGGCTCTCGCGCGGTTCGCGGGCCTCGCCCCGGCCTTCGCCGCGCTCGCGGCGGCCGTCCTGCCCGCGGCCTTCGCCCCGGCCTTCGCCGCGCTCGCGCCGGCCCTCGCCGCGGCCACCCTGGCCGCCCTGACCTTCCACGCGCGGCTGGCCCGTGCCTTCGCCACTCTCGGCGGCAGCGCGCTCGCGGCGCGGCTCACCGTCGCGGCGGCCGTCCCGGTCGCCGCCGCGGCCATCGCCCCGGCGGCCGTCGCGGCGGCCATCGCGGTCGCCACGGCCTTCACCGCGACGGCCATCGCGGCGGCCATCGCCGCGATGTTCACGCTTTTCTTCCGTTCGAACGGGCGCCACCGGCGCGGATGCCACGGGCGCCGGTGCCGGCTCGGCCGCGGGCGTGATGCCCAGCAGGCCCTTGACCCAGGAGAAGAAGCCGCTTTCGGCCGGGGCTTGCACTGGCGCCGGGGCCGGCGCACGCGCGGCCGTCGGGGCGGGCGCCTTGACGGCCACCGGAGCAGGAACAGCCGGTGCCGGCTCCGGCTTGACCACCGGCATGGGTGCCGGCGCATCGGGCAGCACGCCCTTGATCACCGGCTCCTGCTTGTTGGTGCGCTCGTGCGAGCGGCGCGTGACGGCGGTCGGGTCCTCGATCTCTTCGGCCATGTGGTAGCTGGCCTTGATGTTGTCGAGGCGCGCGTCGTCGTGCTTCAGGCGCTCCAGCCGGTAGTTCGGCGTCTCGAGCGTCTTGTTCGGCACGAGGATCACGCTGATGCGCTGCTTGAGTTCGATCTTGGCGATCTCGGGGCGCTTCTCGTTCAGCAGGAACGAGGTGACTTCCACGGGCACCTGCACGTGCACGGCGGCCGTGCCGTCCTTCATGGACTCTTCCTGGATGATCCGCAGGATCTGCAGCGCCGAGCTTTCCGTGTCGCGGATGTGGCCGTGGCCGCCGCAGCGCGGGCAGGGGATGGAGGCGCCTTCGGACAGCGACGGGCGCAGCCGCTGGCGGCTCATCTCCATCAGGCCGAACTTGCTGATGCTGCCGAACTGCACGCGGGCGCGGTCTTGCCGCAGCGCGTCGCGCAGCCGGTTCTCGACCTCACGGCGGTTCTTCGACTCTTCCATGTCGATGAAGTCGATGACGATCAGGCCGCCCAGGTCGCGCAGGCGCATCTGGCGGGCCACTTCGTCGGCGGCTTCCAGGTTGGTGCGGGTCGCGGTTTCCTCGATGTCGCCGCCCTTGATGGCGCGCGCCGAGTTGACGTCGATGGAGACCAGCGCCTCGGTGTGGTCGATGACGATGACGCCGCCGGAGGGCAGCTTCACTTCACGCGCATAGGCCGATTCGATCTGGTGCTCGATCTGGAAGCGGCTGAACAGGGGGGCGTCGTCGCGGTAGCGCTTCACGCGTGCCGCGTGTTCCGGCATCACGTGCGCCATGAACTGGTGCGCCTGGTCGTAGATGTCGTCCGTGTCGATCAGGATGTCGCCGATGTCGTGATTGAAGTAGTCACGGATCGCGCGGATGACGAGCGACGATTCCTGGTAGATCAGGAAAGCGCCCTTGGCCCCCTTGGTCGCGCCGTCGATGGCGGACCACAGCTTCAGCAGGTAGTTCAGGTCCCACTGCAGCTCGGGCGCGCTGCGGCCGATGCCGGCGGTGCGGGCGATGATGGACATGCCGTTGGGGTATTCCAACTGGTCCATGTTCTCCTTGAGCTCGGCGCGGTCCTCGCCCTCGATCCGCCGGGAGACTCCCCCGCCGCGCGGGTTGTTGGGCATCAGCACGACGTAGCGGCCAGCCAGGGAAACGAAGGTGGTGAGGGCCGCGCCCTTGTTGCCGCGTTCTTCCTTCTCGACCTGGACCAGCAGTTCCTGGCCTTCCCGGATCACGTCGTTGATGCGGGCCTGGGAGACGGGCACGCCCTGGGCGAAGTACTGGCGGGAGATTTCCTTGAACGGCAGGAAGCCGTGGCGGTCTTCGCCGTAGTCGACGAAGCAGGCTTCCAGCGACGGCTCGACGCGGGTGACGACCGCCTTGTAGATGTTGCCCTTGCGCTGTTCGCGCCCTTCGATCTCGATTTCGTAGTCGAGGAGCTTTTGTCCGTCGACGATCGCCAGCCGGCGTTCTTCCGCCTGGGTGGCATTGATGAGCATGCGCTTCATAGGTCTGTCCCTCAACTTTCAACGCGCCCCCCGAGGGGTCGCGAACTTCTTCAACGCGCCTTGGGGCGCGGAATTCGGTGCCGGGACTGACGCCTTGAAACGAGTGGAATTGCCGGAGTGCGACGCAGCGTGCCGAGGCTAGCTCAGCAGGCGTGGCAAAGGCACAGGGATGGGGGCGAGCGCGCGGTGCGAAAGATGCACCGCGAGGGTTGCCGCGGCGAGTGCGCCGTCGGCTGGTGCGGATGACGCCGGCACGCGTTGCGCGGGCAGAAGCCAGCGCCAGCATGCCAGGAGGATCGCCATCAGCACTTCGTTGTCTCGCTTTGATCCGCCCGCCAGCGCAGTGCGCTGACGGACTTGAATTCCGTATCGTGTTTCAAGGAATCGGCCCGCGCCGGCAGCGGGGCGGCCATGACGGGCTTTGGCCCGGAATCTGCTCGCCCACACCCACGGTGGCATCGACCTTCCAGCGTGGCGAAAGTGGTGGGGTGGACTAAACTGCCAGCCAAATCAACCACTTACAGCGTAACGCTAGTGAAACAGATTATAGGGGGCGCGCCGCGGGCTGCAAGCGCGGAGGTCAAATTTCTGACAGTCGGGGAAGAATCCGCCGGCCAGCGCCTCGACAACTTCCTGCTGCGCGTGCTCAAGGGCGTGCCCAAGACGCATGTCTACCGCATCATCCGCAGCGGCGAGGTGCGGGTGAACAAAGGCCGCGCGGGCGCCGACACGCGGGTGGGCGAGGGCGATGTGGTGCGGGTGCCGCCGGTGCGCGTGTCCGAGGCGATGGAACGCAAGCTGGACAAGCCGGCGCCGCCGCGCGAGTTTCCCATCCTGTTCGAGGACGACCACCTGCTGGCCATCGACAAACCGGCCGGCGTGGCGGTGCATGGCGGCAGCGGCGTCAGCTTCGGCGTGATCGAGCAGTTGCGCCAGGCACGCCCGGCCGCGAAGCTGCTGGAGCTGGTCCACCGGCTCGACCGCGAAACCTCCGGCATCCTGCTCGTGGCCAAGAAGCGCTCGGCCCTGACCCGGCTGCAGGACCAGTTCCGCGAGCGGGAGACCGGCAAGACCTATCTCGCGCTCGTGCAGGGCGAGTGGCCCGGCAACAAGAAAGTCATCGACCAGCCGCTGCACAAGTACCTGCTGGACGACGGCGAGCGCCGCGTCAAGGTGGTGCCCAAGGACGATCCCGACGGCATGCGGGCCATCACGCTGGTGAAGGTCGCGCAGCGGCTGGCCGGTTGCTCCCTGCTGGAGGTGACCATCAAGACCGGCCGCACGCACCAGATCCGCGTGCACCTGGCCAGCCAGGGCCACGGCATCGCGGGCGACGACAAGTACGGCGATTTCGAGTGGAACAAGGCACTGCAGAAGCAGGGCCTGAAGCGCATGTTCCTGCACGCTTGGCGGTTACAGTTCGATCATCCCGCGAGCGCCGAACGCATCAGCCTCCAGGCCGCCTTACCTCCTGAATTGCAGAAGTACGTTGACCATGCCAGCCCCGCGCCAATTCGACCTGATCGCCTTTGACTGGGACGGCACGCTGTTCGACTCCACCAAGATCATCGTGCGCTGCATCCAGCGGGCGGTGGCCGATGTCGGCGGCACGGTGCCGGCGGACCGGGAGGCTGCCTACGTCATCGGGATGGGCCTGATGGAGGCGCTGGCCCACGCGGCGCCTGACGTGCCGAAAGAGAAGTACGCGGAACTCGGGGCGCGTTACCGCGTGCACTACCTGGCGCACCAGGATGACCTGAGCCTGTTCGACGGCGTGCTGCCAATGCTCGGGAGCCTGCGCGAGCGGGGCCACCTGCTGGCGGTGGCCACCGGCAAGTCGCGCCGCGGCCTCGACGACGTGCTCACCACCGTGCAGCTGAAAGGCGTGTTCGACGGCTCGCGCACGGCCGACGAAACCGCGGGCAAGCCGCATCCGCGCATGCTGCACGAGCTGATGGAGCAGTTCGGCGTGGAGCCGGAACGCACGCTCATGGTCGGCGACACCACGCACGACCTGCAGATGGCGGTGAACGCCGGCTGCGCCAGCGTGGGGGTCAGCTACGGCGCCCACGAGACGGCCGGCTTCGCGGCGCTGGGGCCGCGCCATGTCGCGCATTCGGTGGCTGAACTGCACAGCTGGCTGGTGGGGAACGCCTGAGCATGGACGGCGAGGCCATTCCCCTGTGCAACTCGGCCGACCTGGCGGATGGCGGCCTGGCCGTGCCCTTCGACGTCATCTACGGCGGCCAGACCTGCCGGGCCTTCGCCGTGCGCTGGCAGGGCGGGGCGCACGCGTACCTGAACCGCTGCGCGCACGTGGCGATGGAGATGGACTGGCAGCCGAACCGCTTCTTCGACGACACCGGACGCTGGCTGCTTTGCAGCACCCATGGCGCGGCTTACGAACCCGACACCGGTGTCTGCGTGGGCGGCCCCTGCCGCGGCGGCCGCCTGGTGGCCATCGCCCTCACCGAGCGCGATGGCGTGGTGCACTGGCATACTGCCTTCAACCTGAAACCCATCGAGTTCTAAATGACTGATCCCGAGAGCCCGGGCGGCCCCGCCGCGACGCCGGCGCCCGAGGCTGCACCTTCCGCCGCGACCGCCCCGAACCCGCCGCCTGTGGCCGCGGCGGCTGCTGTCGCGCCCGGCTGGGAGCGGCAGACGATGGAGAAGCTGCTGTTCGCGACGCTCGAAGAGCAGCGCACGGCGCGGCGCTGGCGCAGCTTCGTCCGTCTGTCCTGGCTGGCGTTCTTCGTCTTCCTGATCTGGGTGGTGGGTTTCAAGGGTTCGCCCAGCACCGACAAATCGACCGCGCACACCGCGGTGATCGAGATCAAGGGCGAGATCGGGCCGGAGGCGGAGGCCAGCGCCGAATTCATCGTGGCGGCCGCCAAGGCCGCTTTCGAGGACCAGGGCGCGCAGGCCATCGTGCTGCTGATCAACTCGCCGGGCGGCAGCCCGGTGCAGGCCGGCATCATCAACGACGAATTGCGCCGCCTGAAGGCCAAGCACAAGAAGCCGCTGTATGCCGTGGTCGAGGAGTCCTGCGCTTCCGCCGCGTACTACATCGCCGCCTCCGCGGACCGCATCTTCGTGGACAAGGCCAGCATCGTCGGCAGCATCGGCGTCCTGATGGAGGGCTTCGGTTTTGTCGGCCTCATGGACAAGCTGGGCGTCGAGCGCCGGCTGCTGACCGCGGGCGAGAACAAGGGCTTCCTCGACGCGTTCAGCCCGCAGACCGAGCGGCACCGCGCCCATGCGCAGGGCATGCTGGACCAGATCCACAAGCAGTTCATCGACGTGGTCAAGGCCGGCCGCGGCAAGCGGCTGAAGGAAACGCCGGAGCTGTTCAGCGGCCTGTTCTGGACCGGCCAGCAGGCCGTGGACATGGGCCTGGCCGACCAGCTGGGCAACCTCGACTACGTCGCTCGCGAAGTGGTGAAGGCCGAGGAACTGGTGGACTACACCCGGCATGAGAACGTCGCCCAGAAACTGGCCAAGCGCTTCGGGGCGGCCATCGGCGAGGGTGCCGTGAAGGCGCTGCGCACGATGCAGCCGATCCGCTAGCGGCTGGCGAACGTCTAGCGGCCGATCCCGAAGACTGCCGGCGTGTCGTTGCCCACGGGGGCGGGCCGCTTCTTCCAGGCGGAGGCAGTGGCGCTCAGGCAACTCGCTGAGGGCAGTGTGAGACCCGAGCCGATCGCCAGCCGCGTCGCCGGCTGCAACGCCTGCAGCAGGGCCTGCCAGACTGCCGAATTCCGGTAGGGGGTTTCGATGAACAGCTGCGCCTGACCGGTGGCGAGCGCGATCTTTTCGAGCTCGCGGAGGCGGCGCAAGCGGCCATCCGGGTCCTGCGGCAGGTAGCCGACGAAGGCGAAGTTCTGGCCGTTCAGGCCGCTGGCCGCCAGGGTGAGCAGCAGCGACACCGGCCCCACGAGCGGCACCACCGCCAGCCCCAGGTCGTGCGCGGCGCGCACCACGGAGCTGCCGGGGTCCGCGATGGCGGGCATGCCCGCTTCGCTGAGCAGGCCGACGTCGTGCCCATCCAGCGCCGGCTGCAGCAGCGGCCGCGCGTCGAACGCGTGGGGCGTGTGGTCACCCTTCTTGTGAACTTCCCGCGGCAATTCCACCAGCGCCTGCTGCTGCAGCGGTGCGGCCAGGGGATGCAGCTCGCCGATGCGTTTCAGGTACGCACGCGCGGTCTTCGCGTTCTCGCAGATCCAGTGCGTGAGGCCGGCGGCCGCCGCCAGCGTGCCGGCGGGCAGCACGTCCGCCAGCGGCACCTGCGCCGCGCAGCCGAAATCGAGCGGTCCCGGGACGAGCAGGAGGCGGCCGGGCGTCGTCACAGCAGCGGGACGCCGGCGGCCCGCAACATGCGGCAGGTGCGGATCAGGGGCAGGCCGACCAGCGCCGTCGGGTCATCGCTTTCGATCGCGTCCAGCAAGGCGATGCCCAGCCCCTCGCTCTTCGCGCTGCCCGCGCAGTCGTAGGGCTGCTCGCGGCGCAGGTAGCTCTCGATCTCCGCATCCGACAGGTCGCGGAAGCGGACGCGCACCACGGCGACGTCCTGCTGCTGGAAGCCGGTCTCGCGGCAGACCACGCTGAGCGCCGTGTGGAAGAGCACGCTGCGTCCGCGCATGCGGCTGAGCTGCGCCACGGCATTCGCATGGTCGCCAGGCTTGCCGAGGGCCTCGCCGTCCAGGTCCGCCACCTGGTCCGAGCCGATCACGACGGCGCCCGGGAAACGCTCCGCGACCGCCTGGGCCTTGGCCAGACCGAGGCGGCTGGCCAAGGCGGCGGGGCCTTCGCCCGGCAGCGCGGCCTCGTCGACCTCGGGGGCAGCCACTTGGAAGGCGATGCCCAGCCGGCCCAGCAGTTCGCGGCGGTAGCGCGAAGTCGATCCCAGCACGACAGCGCGCGCAGGCGTTGGACCGGGGGAAGAACCCTTCTTCATGGCTCGATTCTCTTACACTGCCTGCATGCCCAAGGAGTTCGATCCGCGCCGCCTCGATGTGCGCCGCTTTGCCGAGGAGGCCGGCACCCTGGCCGGCGTGACGCCTGCGCTCTCGTTCCCCCGGCTGGCTTCCGAACTCGAGACGGTGAGCGCCTCCAATGAGGTGCGCTGGACGGCGACCGGCGAGCTGCGCAATCCCGAGCACGTGCATCCTGAGATGTGGCTCTACCTGGAGGCGGAGGCCACCTTCGCCTTGACCTGCCAGCGCTGCCTGCAGCCGGTCGACGTGGAGGTGATGCTGGAACGCCCGTTCCGCTTCGTGGCGGACGAAGCCACCGCTGCCGCCGAAGACGACGAGGCCGAGGAGGAGGTCCTGGCTCTCAGCCGCGAATTCGACCTGCTGGAACTGGTCGAGGACGAGTTGATCATGGATCTGCCCGTGGCTCCCATGCACGAGACCTGTCCGGTGCCCGTCAGAATGTCCAGCGCGGACCCGGCCTACCATCTGGCCGAAGCCGAACGCCAGCACCCCTTCGCGGTGCTGGGCAAGCTGAAGGCCGGCAAGTCCTGACAATGGGCTATAATCGCGGGCTTCGCGCCGGTTGCGCCCTGGCTTTCCCAGCCAAGTGCCCGCAGACCCCCTGGCCGTTCGTCGAACCCAGGATTGTCCAACCCAACCAAGTGCTGCGGCCCGCGAGCCGCCGCCTGAAATCAGGAGCCCCTCATGGCTGTCCAGCAGAACAAGAAGTCGCCCTCCAAGCGTGGCATGCACCGTTCGCACAACGCGTTGAACGTCCCGGGCATCGCCGTCGAGCCGACCACGGGCGAAACCCACCTGCGCCACCACATCAGCCCGACGGGCTTCTATCGTGGCCGCAAGGTGCTGAAGACCAAAAACGACGCTTGACCACGCGCCGCTTGGCGCGACGCCTGGCGTCAAGCCTCGCGTCCAACCCCGGCCCCAGGCCCGGCTGCTGGCACTCCGCAGTCCGGGCCTTTGTCTTGATGGGCCTGAATCAATCTTTGCAACTACAGTTGAAGCCATGACGACCACTTTGGCTGTCGATTGCATGGGCGGCGACCACGGCCCCCGGGTCACCCTCGTGGCTTGCCGTCAGTTCCTGGACCGCCATCCCGAAGCCCGCTTGCTGCTGGTGGGCGCGCCCGAGCAGCTGGCGGGCCTGCAGCATCCCCGAGCCCGCATCGTTGCCGCCACCGAAGTGGTGGCCATGGACGATGCCGTGGAGGTCGCGTTGCGCAAGAAGAAGGATTCTTCGATGCGCATCGCGATCCAGCAGGTGAAGCAGGGCGATGCCCAGGCGGCCGTCTCGGCCGGCAACACCGGCGCCCTGATGGCGCTGGCGCGCTACCTGTTGAAGACGCTGGACGGCATCGATCGTCCCGCCATTGCCTCACCACTGCCGAATGCCAAGGGCGGCGCTACCACCGTGCTTGACCTCGGAGCCAATGTGGACTGCACGGAGCAGCACTTGCTCCAGTTCGCCGTGATGGGCTCCGCGCTGGTCTCCGCCCTCACGGGCAATCCGACGCCTTCGGTGGGGCTCCTCAACATTGGCGAGGAAGTGATCAAAGGCAGCGAAGTCATCAAGAAAGCGGGCGAATTGCTGCGATCGGCCGGCAATGCCGGCGATCTCAATTTCTTTGGCAACGTCGAGGGCAACGACATTTTCAAGGGAACGGCGGACATCGTCGTGTGTGACGGTTTTGTCGGCAACGTGGCGCTCAAGACCAGCGAAGGCCTGGCTTCGATGATCGGTGGTTTCCTGCGAGAAGAGTTTTCTCGCAATCCGCTGACGAAACTCGCCGCGATCGTGGCCTATCCGATCCTAACTGCCTTTAAAAAGCGTGTCGATTACCGCCGGTACAACGGCGCCGCACTGTTGGGTCTGCGCGGGCTGGTCTTCAAGAGCCACGGTTCGGCCGACGAGTTCGCCTTCGAGCAGGCTTTGAACCGGGCGTATGATGCGGCGCGAAACAACCTGCTGGACCGTGTCGAGGCGCGCATCGCGCACGCCCGTCCGCTGCTGGTGGGCCCCACGGCCGACCCGCAGCCGCTGGAAGCAGCACACATCGAATGAGCAGATATTCCCGCATCACCGGCACCGGCAGCTACCTGCCGCCGCGCCGCGTGACCAACGCCGACCTCGCCGCCGAACTGGCGGCCAACGGCATCGAAACGTCCGATCAGTGGATCATCGAGCGCACCGGCATCCGGGCGCGCCATTTCGCCGCGCCCGAAGTGACCAGCAGCGACCTTGGCGTGCAAGCCGCGCGCCATGCGCTGGAAGCCGCGGGGCGCAAGGCGTCCGACATCGACCTGATCGTGGTGGCGACTTCGACCCCCGACATGGTGTTCCCCTCGGCGGCTTGCATCCTGCAGAACAAGCTGGGCATCGCCGGCTGCGCGGCTTTCGATGTGCAGGCGGTCTGCAGCGGCTTCGTCTATGCCCTGACCGTGGCGGACGCCATGATCCGCACCGGCTCGGCCAGCAAGGCCCTGGTGATCGGGGCCGAAGTCTTCTCGCGCATCCTGGACTTCAAGGACCGCACGACCTGCGTGCTGTTCGGCGACGGCGCCGGCGCGGTCGTGCTGGAAGCTTCGGAGACGCCGGGCATCCTGGCGAGTGACCTGCACGCCGACGGCAAGCATGTCGGCATCCTGTGCGTGCCCGGCCATGTCTCGGGCGGGCAGGTGCTGGGCGACCCGCTGCTCAAGATGGATGGCCAGGCCGTGTTCAAGCTGGCCGTGGGCGTGCTGGAACAGGCCGCGCGCACCACGCTCGCGAAGGCCGGCCGCACCGAAGCCGACATCGACTGGCTGATCCCGCACCAGGCCAACATCCGCATCATGCAGGGCACGGCGAAGAAGCTGAAGCTGCCGCTGGACAAGCTGGTGGTCACGGTCGACGAACACGGGAACACCTCCGCCGCCTCGATCCCGCTGGCGCTCGACGTCGCCGTGCGGTCCGGCAAGGTCAAGCAGGGTGACACCCTCATGCTGGAAGGTGTCGGCGGCGGCTTCACCTGGGGCGCGGTGCTGCTCGACTTCTAGGCCGTCCGGCCGCCCGTCAAATCATCGAGACGTCCCGCATGAAACCGTTCGCCATCGTTTTCCCCGGCCAGGGGTCCCAGTCCGTGGGCATGCTCGACGCATGGGGCGACCATCCGGCCGTCGCCGAAACCATCCAGGAAGCCTCCGCCGCGCTCGGCGAGGACATCGGGCGCCTGATCAAGGAAGGCCCGAAGGAGGCGCTCGCGCTCACGACCAACACCCAGCCCGTGATGCTGGTCGCCGGTGTGGCGGCCTACCGCGCGTGGCGGGCCGAAGGCGGTGCCGAGCCCGCGGCGCTCGGCGGGCACTCGCTCGGCGAATATTCGGCGCTGGTCGCCGCGGGGGCGTTGACCCTGGCCCAGGCGGCGCCGCTGGTGCGCTTCCGGGCGCAGGCGATGCAGGAGGCCGTGCCGGTCGGCACCGGCGCCATGGCCGCCATCCTGGGCATGGACGCCCAGCGCGTGATCGAAGGCTGCGCCGAAGCCGCGCGCACTTTCGGCACCAACAGCGGCGAAGTCGTCGAGGCCGTGAATTTCAACGACCCGGCGCAGACCGTGATCGCGGGCAGCAAGGCGGCGGTCGAGAAAGCCTGCGAGCTGCTGAAGTCCATGGGCGCGAAGCGTGCGCTGCCGCTGCCGGTCTCCGCGCCATTCCATTCCAGCCTGATGAAGCCGGCCGCCGACCGGTTGAAGGAGCGCCTGGCGCAGACGCCCCTGAGCGCACCCGCCATCCCGGTCATCAACAACATCGAGGTCCAGGCGGAAACCAACCCGGACCGCATCCGCGCCGCCTTGTATGAGCAGGCCTTCGGGCCGGTCCGCTGGGTCGAGTGCGTGCGCGCCATCCATGCGCGCGGCATTGACTTGATCGTCGAGTGCGGGCCGGGCAAGGTGCTGGCGGGCATGGCCAGGCGCATCGACCCCGCGTTGACGGGCGTGGGCGTGCATGACCCCGCGTCGCTGGCCGAAGCGAAGGCATTGCTGCAATGAGCACGCAGCCGCTCGCGGCCCAGGCCGCCCTGGTCACCGGCGCATCGCGCGGCATCGGCGCCGCCATCGCCCTGGAGCTCGCTGCGCGCGGGTTCAAGGTGATTGGCACGGCGACGACCGACGACGGCGCCGCACGCATCGGCGCGGCTCTCGCCGCGCATGCCGGCTGCCGCGGCGCCAGGCTCGACGTGAACGACGGTGCCGCGGCCGAGGCGCTTGTCGCCGAATTGGTCAAGGAGCACGGCGGACTGCATGTCCTGGTGAACAACGCGGGAATCACGCGCGACACGCTGGCGATGCGGATGAAGGACGACGACTGGGACGCGGTCCTCGATACCAATCTCAAGGCGGTCTTCCGGCTGAGCCGCGCCGTGATGCGGCCGATGATGAAGCAGCGCTACGGGCGCATCGTGAGCATCACGAGCGTGGTCGGTGCCTCCGGCAACCCCGGGCAGGCCAACTACGCGGCCGCCAAGGCCGGCGTGGCCGGCATGACGCGGGCGCTGGCGCGCGAACTCGGCAGCCGGGGCATCACCGTGAACTGTGTGGCGCCCGGCTTCATCGAAACCGACATGACGGCCGCGCTGCCGGAAGAACAGCAGAAGGCCCTGCTGGGGCAGATCCCGCTGGGCCACCTGGGCAAGACGGCGGACATCGCCCATGCCGTGGCTTACCTGGCGTCGCCGCAGGCCGGTTACGTCACCGGCCAGGAACTGCATGTGAACGGCGGCATGTTCATGGCCTGACGGCACGCCCACCCGGGCACCCCCCGGCCGGACCATCCGGCCGGTCTAAAATCACTGATTCAACACAACCCTCTGAGGGAACCATGAGCGATATCGAAGCACGCGTCAAGAAGATCATCGCCGAGCAGCTCGGCGTGGAGGAGTCCCAGGTCACCAGCGAAAAGTCCTTCGTGGCGGACCTCGGCGCCGACTCGCTGGACACCGTGGAGCTGGTGATGGCCCTCGAAGACGAGTTCGGCATCGAGATTCCCGACGAGGACGCCGAGAAGATCACCACCGTGCAGAACGCGATCGACTACGCGAACGCGCACCAGAAGGCCTGACCCCGAGATGACCCGCCGCCGCGTCGTCGTGACCGGCCTGGGCTGCGTCAGCCCCGTGGGGACCACGGTGGGTGAATCCTGGGCCAACCTTCTCGCCGGGCAATCCGGCATCGCCACGATCACCGCCTTCGACGCGAGCAATTTCGCCTGCAAGTTCGCCGGCGAGGTGAAGGGCTTCGAAATCGGGAAGTACATCGCCGAGAAGGAGGCCCGGCACATGGACCGGTTCATCCACTTCGGGCTGGCGGCTGCCTGCCAGGCGGTGGAAGATTCCGGCTTGCCGCAAGGCGACGCGCTGGACGAGGAATTCGCCGTTCGCATCGGCGTCAACATCGGCTCGGGCATCGGCGGCCTGCCGCTGATCGAAGACACGCACGCCGAACTCGTGAACCGTGGCCCGCGGCGGATCTCGCCCTTCTTCGTGCCGGCCTCGATCATCAACATGATCTCCGGGCACGTTTCCATCAAGTATGGCTTCAAGGGCCCGAACATCGCCGTGGTGACGGCCTGCACCACCGGCCTGCACGCCATTGGCCTGGCCGCGCGCATGATCGAGAGCGGCGATGCCGACGTCATGGTCGCGGGTGGCGCCGAATCGACCGTCTCCCCGCTGGGCATCGGCGGTTTCGCGGCGGCGCGTGCCCTGTCGACCCGCAACGACAGCCCCGAGACCGCTTCGCGTCCGTGGGACAAGGACCGCGACGGCTTCGTGCTCGGCGAAGGCGCGGGTGTCGTGGTGCTCGAGGAGTACGAGGCCGCCAAGGCCCGCGGCGCGAAGATCTACGCGGAAGTCGCCGGGTTCGGCCTGAGCGCCGACGCCTTCCACATGACGGCGCCCAACGTCGACGGCCCCCGCCGTTCCATGGTGGCCGCGTTGCGCAACGCGGGCGTGAACGCCGACCAGATCGACTACGTGAACGCGCACGGCACTTCCACGCCGCTGGGCGACATCAACGAGACCAATGCGATCAAGCTGGCGCTCGGGGACCACGCGAAGAAGACCGTGGTCAATTCCACCAAGTCGATGACGGGGCACCTGCTCGGCGGCGCGGGCGGGATCGAGTCGGTGTTCACGGTGCTGGCGCTGCACCACCAGAAAAGCCCGCCGACCATCAACATCTTCAACCAGGATCCCGAGTGCGACCTGGATTACTGCGCCAACACGGCCCGTGACCTGAAGATTGGCTTCGCCCTGAAGAACAACTTCGGCTTCGGCGGCACCAACGGCACGCTGGTCTTCAAGCGCGTCTGAACCGCGGAATGCACGCCGCCCCATCGGTCCGGTACCCGGTGGCGCGCAGCCGTGCGGCGGGACTTTTCCTGGCCGCTGCCTGGGGCGCCGGCGTGCTGGTGACACTCTGGTGGACCTGGCAGGCGAGTGCGCCGGGTTGGCGCCAGGGTGCCGCCGCCTTGCTGGTCTTGGCAGCGGGCGGGTTCGGCGCGTCGGCCTGGCTGCGCTCCACGCACGGAACCCTTGCCTGGGACGGCGCGCACTGGAGCCTGGAGCGGGCGGGCGGGAGCCCCGACCCGGGCCGCATCGAACCCGGCGCCGACCTGCAATGGCTCCTGCTCGCGCGTTGGCGACCGGAAACGGGTGGCGCGGCCTGGTTGTGGCTGGAGCACCGGCAGGCTCCGCATGCCTGGGACGCGCTGCGCCGTGCGGTATATTCGCGCGCCAGGACCGAGGCGCCGCCAGGGGTGCAATCCGAAAGTCAGCCGCCAGTGTCCTCACCATGACAACGCCACCCCCAGCCGCCCCTGCGCCATCGCCCGGCGACTCCGACCTCGTGCTGGTCGAGCGCACGGTGGCCGGCGACCAGAAGGCGTTCGAGCTGCTGGTGATCAAGTACCAGAAGCGGATCGAGCGCCTGATCGGCCGGATGGTCCGTGATTCCGACCTGGTGGAAGACATCGCCCAGGAGACCTTCATCCGCGCCTACCGGGCGCTCGCCCAGTTCCGCGGCGAGGCCCAGTTCTATACCTGGCTGTACCGGATTGCCGTCAACACAGCCAAAAAGGCCCTCGTCGACCTCAAGCGGGATCCGGTGGTTTCCGAGAGTTCCCTCAAAGGCGGTGATGATGATGACGAAACTTCCGGCGTGGAGAACGAACTAACCTCCGCGGAAACACCCGAAACGGTGCTCGCCGCCAAGGAAATCGCCGCCACGGTCAACTCGGCCATGGAAGCCCTGCCCGATGAACTGCGCCAGGCGGTGACCCTGCGCGAGATCGAGGGCCTGAGCTACGAAGAGATTGCGGAAGTGATGAATTGCCCGATCGGCACGGTGCGCTCACGGATCTTCCGGGCGCGGGAGGCCATCTCGGCCAAGGTGAAGCCCATGCTGGAGAACCAGTCGGGCAAGCGCTGGTAGATAGTAGTAGAGCGGCGAAGGTGATGTGATGGAAAAGATGGACAACCACGAACTGATTTCAGCCCTGGCGGACGGACAACTGCGCGGCGGAGAGCTGGCGCGCGCCGTGGCGCTCGTGGCGGCGGACCGCTCCGGCCGCAGCACCTGGCAGGCCTACCAGACGGTCGGCGAAGTGTTGCGCTCGGGCCAGGCTGCGGCGGGAACGGACACCGAGGCTTTCCTGGCGCGCCTGCAAATGAAGCTGCAGGCCGAAGCCCTGCCGGCCGCGGCGGCCGCCGCCGAGCCCGCGCTGGCAGTTGTGGCGCGGCCGCAGCCGCCCGCGAACGATTGGCTCTGGAAGATGGTGGCCGGCGTCGCGTCGGTCGCCGCCGTTGCGGCCATCGGCTGGAACATGGCGGCTCCCGCGCTCGCGCCTGCCACCCAGCCGCAGCTCGCGGCGGCCCCGGCTCCCGCTGCGGCCACGGCCGCCATCGCGCCGGAGGCCGGCGTGCAGCAGGCCGCAATGATCCGCGACCCGCGCCTCGACCAGTTGCTGGCCGCCCACCGCCAGCTGGGTGGTGCGACCGCCTGGCAATCGACTTCCGGGTTCCTGCGCAACGCGACGTTCGAAGGGCCGGTCCGCTAGGGCCCGAGCATGCCGCACGCAGCCCCTGGACGGACGCTGACCCACTGCCTGCGCGCCTTGCTTGGCGCCTGGGCGGCCACCGCCGTCGGCCTGGCCGCGGCGCAAGCCGTGATGGGCCCCACGGGCGCGCCCACGCGTTCGGTCGAAAAGGAGATCCGGGCCGACAACAAGCCGGAACGCTCGGTGCGTGAATGGCTGGTCCGCATGCATGAAGCCTCGCGGCTGCGCAGCTATGCGGGCACATTCGTCGTCTCGTCGAATTTCGGCGGGATGTCCAGCTCCCGCATCTGGCACGCCTGCGATGGCCAGCAGCAGATGGAGCGGGTCGAGTCGCTCACCGGTGCACCCCGGTCCACGTTCCGCCGCAACAACGAGGTGCTGACCTTCCTGCCGGAAAGCCGGACGGTGCTCACCGACCGGCGCGAATCCTTGGGGCTGTTCCCGGACCTGCTGAAATCCGATGAAACGGCGATCGCCGAGTTCTACTCGGCGCGCCGTACCGGCGGCGACCGCGTCGCCGGTTTCGAGGCGGACGTCGTGCAGCTGGCCCCGAAGGACAACCTGCGTTTCGGCTACCGCATCTGGAGCGAACGCAAGACCGGCCTGGTGGTGAAACTGCAGACGCTCGACCGCGAGGGCAACGTCCTCGAGCAGGCGGCCTTTTCCGAGCTGCAGCTCGACGTGCCGGTGCGCATGGACAAGCTGGCCCAGATGATGAACGTGCCCGAAGGCTGGCGCGTCGAGAAGTCGGATGCCGTCAAGACCACGCCGGCGGCGGAAGGCTGGGCGATGAAGTCGGCGGTGGCGGGCTTCAAGCCGATGAGCTGCTACAAGCGCCCGGCCCAGGGCGTGCTGCAATGGATCTTCTCGGACGGGCTGGCGTCGGTTTCGCTCTTCGTGGAAACCTACGACCCGAAGCGCCATTTCCACGAAAGCGTGGCCGCCAGCGGCGCCACGCACACGCTCACCCGGCGCATGCAGGAGTGGTGGCTGACGGCGGTGGGCGAGGTGCCGCCCGCGACCTTGAAGGCGTTCTCCCTCAGTCTTGAGCGGCGCAAATAAGTCCCCAACTGAAGGGGTGGTCCCGGATCGACGGGTGGTCGGCTGACGCTGAACCAATTCGCCGCGCCGTATTCTCAGCTATATCCCTTTAGAGCTTCTGGAGAGCCTGCACATGTTCCGCATTCAATGGAAACAGCTGCGCAACTACGCCGTGGTCGTGGCCCTGGCCGTGACCGGCACGGCGGCGCTGTGGCAGCACCAGCCCGTGGTGGCGCAATCGGCGCCGCAGCCGCGCTCGCTGCCTGATTTCACCGACCTCGTCGACGCCGTCGGGCCGGCCGTGGTCAACATCCGCACGATGGAGCGCTCCCGTGCGGCCGCCGCCGCACCGGGCCCCGGTGGCGGCCAGATGGACGAGGAGATGCAGGAATTCTTCCGGCGGTTCTTCGGCGTCCCGATGCCGAACGTCCCGCGTGGCGGCCAGCGCCCCAGCCCCCGTGGCGGGGAGGAAGAGACGCCGCGCGGCGTCGGCTCCGGCTTCATCCTCACGCAGGATGGCTTCGTCATGACCAACGCCCACGTGGTGGACGGGGCGGACGAAGTGATCGTCACCCTCACCGACAAGCGCGAATTCAAGGCCAAGCTCATTGGCGCCGACAAGCGCACCGACGTCGCCGTCGTCAAGATCGAGGCGACCGGCCTGCCGGCCGTGAAGCTCGGCGACATCGGCAAGCTGAAGGTCGGGGAATGGGTCATGGCCATCGGCTCGCCGTTCGGCCTGGACAACACCGTGACCGCCGGCATCGTCAGTGCCAAGGGGCGCGACACGGGTGACTACCTGCCGTTCATCCAGACCGACGTGGCCATCAACCCCGGCAACTCCGGCGGCCCGCTGATCAACATGCGCGGCGAGGTGATCGGCATCAACAGCCAGATCTATTCGCGCTCGGGCGGCTTCATGGGCATCTCCTTCGCGATCCCGATCGACGAGGCCACCCGCGTGGCCGAGCAGCTGCGCACGAGCGGCAAGGTCTCGCGCGGCCGCATCGGGGTGCAGATCGACCAGGTCACCCGCGACGTCGCCGAGTCCATCGGCCTGGGCAAGGCGCAGGGTGCGCTGGTGCGCAGTGTCGAGAGCGGCTCCCCCGCGGACAAGGCCGGGGTCGAAGCCGGCGACATCATCACCAAGTTCAACGGCCAGACGATCGACCGCGCGACCGACCTGCCGCGCCTGGTGGGCAACACCAAGGCCGGCAGCAAGGTGAACCTGAGCGTGTTCCGCCGCGGCGGCTCACGCGACCTGGCCATCACCGTGGCGGAGCTGGAGCCCGAGAAGGCGCCGGTGCGCCGCGCGGCCGCGCCCGACGACAAGCCCAAGGCATCGCCCGCCGCCCAGTCGATCGGCCTTGTCGTGAGCGAGCTGACCGAGAGCCAGAAGAAGGAGCTGAAGCTCAAGGGCGGCGTCAAGGTCGACACCGCGACGGAGGGCGCCGCGCGCGCCGGCATCCGGGAGGGCGACATCATCGTCGCCATCGGCAACACCGAAGTGGCGACCGTGCGCGAGTTCGACAACGTCGTCGCCAAGGTGGACAAGGCCAAGCCGATTCCCGTGCTGCTGCGCCGGGGCGAGCTTGCCACCTACCTGCTGATCCGCCCGGCGCGGGGCTAAGCACTTTCAGCGGCAAACGGGCGAAAGCCCCAAGCCCCGAGTGGGGTTTGGGGCTTTTCTTCTGGCCATGGGTCAAAAAAAGACATGGCTTCGAAAAATTTTGTGACCCCCGGAACGCCCAGAATGTTGGCGAACGCTAACTTCAGATCCTGCCCTAACGATGAATTTGGATAGAATCCTGAGCGCTCCCGCATCCATTGCAGCATATCGGCGGCTTCGAGCACCACTATGCGAGATGCCGGAAGCCGGTTCCAGGCGCATCCACAGATCGCCCACATGTTGTCCCCCCAGAGGTCCCCACGTTTTGTTGAAAACCTGTGAATAACGTGCCAGTTGCTCGCCTGCAACGGACCGTGAGCGGGCCCTCTGCGTCTGTACGCCCTGGGCTTTTTGCCTACAATGAAGTTCCAACTATCGCAGTTGCCATAGATTGTTGGTTTAGGGCGCGTCACTTCGAGGGCGCGCCCTTTTTTCTTTGCGCGCGCGTTTGAATTCAATCACTTAGTCTCGCCCCTTGATGAATCACATCAGAAACTTCTCGATCATCGCGCACATCGATCACGGCAAATCCACGCTCGCCGACCGCTTGATCCAGCGTTGCGGCGGACTCTCCGATCGCGAGATGGAAGAGCAGGTTCTCGACTCGATGGATCTGGAAAAAGAGCGTGGGATAACCATCAAGGCGCAGACCGCCGCACTGACCTACAAGGCGCGCGACGGCCAGGTCTACAACCTCAACCTGATCGACACGCCGGGCCACGTGGACTTCTCGTACGAGGTCAGCCGCTCGCTCTCGGCATGCGAGGGCGCGTTGCTGGTGGTCGATGCGAGCCAGGGCGTCGAGGCGCAGACGGTCGCCAACTGCTACACCGCGCTCGACCTCGGCGTGACGGTCGTGCCGGTCCTGAACAAGATGGACCTGCCGCAGGCCGACCCGGAGAACGCGAAGTTCGAGATCGAGGACGTGATCGGGATCGACGCGGCCGACGCCATCCCGTGTTCGGCCAAGACCGGCATGGGCATCGACGAGATTCTCGAAGCCGTCGTCGCGCGCATCCCGGCGCCCAAGGGCAACCCGGCGGGTCCGTTGCGCGCCATGATCGTGGACAGCTGGTTCGACACCTATGTGGGCGTCGTCATGCTGGTGCGCGTGGTCGACGGCCGCCTGGCCAAGGGCGACCGCTTCAAGATGATGGCCACCGGCACCAGCTACAACGCCGACAACCTGGGCGTCTTCACGCCGGCCAACGCGCCGCGCGAGGCGCTGGAGGCGGGCGAGGTGGGCTACATCATCGCCGGCATCAAGGAACTCCAGGCGGCCAAGGTCGGCGACACCATCACGCTCATCAAGCCCGGCACCGGCGGCGCGGCCTTCACGGCCACCGAGCCGCTCCCCGGCTTCAAGGAAATCCAGCCGCAGGTCTTCGCCGGGCTGTATCCGACCGAGGCGAACCAGTACGACTCACTGCGCGACGCGCTGGAAAAGCTCAAGCTCAACGACTCGTCCCTGCACTACGAACCCGAGGTCTCCCAGGCACTGGGCTTCGGCTTCCGCTGCGGTTTCCTCGGCCTGCTGCACATGGAGATCGTGCAGGAACGGCTGGAGCGCGAGTTCGACCAGGACCTGATCACCACCGCCCCGAGCGTCGTGTACCAGGTGGTCAAGGGCGACGGCGAGATCCTGATGGTCGAGAACCCCTCGCGCATCCCCGACCAGGGCAAGCTGCAGGAAATCCGCGAGCCCATCGTGACGGTGCATCTCTATATGCCGCAGGAGTACGTGGGGCCAGTCATGACGCTGGCGAACCAGAAGCGCGGCGTCCAGCTGAACATGGCCTACCACGGCAAGCAGGTCATGCTCACCTATGAGCTGCCGCTCGGCGAGATCGTCCTGGACTTCTTCGACAAGCTGAAGTCGGTGAGCCGGGGCTACGCCTCCATGGACTACGAGTTCAAGGAGTACCGCGCCTCCGACGTGGTCAAGGTCGACATCCTGCTCAACGGCGAGAAGGTCGACGCCCTCTCCATCATCGTCCACCGCAGCCAGTCGCAATACCGGGGCCGGGCCGTGGTGTCCAAGATGCGGGAGATCATCAGCCGGCAGATGTTCGACGTCGCCATCCAGGCCGCCATCGGGGCCAACGTGATCGCCCGCGAGACCATCAAGGCGCTGCGCAAGAACGTGCTGGCAAAATGCTACGGCGGCGACATCACCCGCAAGCGCAAGCTCCTCGAAAAACAAAAAGCAGGCAAGAAACGCATGAAGCAGATCGGCACCGTCGAAGTCCCGCAGGAAGCGTTCCTGGCCATCCTCCAGGTCGAGGAATGACCCGATGATGCAGTTCGTCACCGCCGCCGTCCTCGCGGCCTTCGCCGGCTATGCGGGTGCCTGGTACTTCGAGATGGTGGAGGGCAACTTCGCCCTCCTGCTGTTCCTGGCGACCGTGGTCACCGGCGTGTACTGGGTCGCCGAGCGCCTGTGGTTCCTGCCGCAGCGCCGCCGGCAGGCGCAAGCGCTGGAAGCCCGCCACGAGGAGCGCACCGCGGCGCTCGCGGCGCAGGGCATCAAGACCACCGCCGACGCCGATGTGGCCGAGGAGCGCCAGCGCATCCTGATGCAGCCCTGGTGGCTGGACTGGACGGCCGGCCTGTTCCCCGTGATCATCGCCGTGTTCGTCCTGCGCTCGTTCCTGTTCGAGCCATTCAAGATCCCCTCGGGCTCGATGATCCCGACCCTGCTGGTCGGCGACCTGATCCTGGTCAACAAGTTCACCTACGGCCTGCGGCTGCCGGTGCTGCACACCCGCCTCACCGGCGGCACCCCGCCGGCGCGCGGCGATGTCATGGTGTTCCGCTACCCCCCGAAGCCGAGCCTGGACTACATCAAGCGGGTGGTCGGCATCCCGGGCGACCAGGTGGCGTACTTGAACAAGCGCCTGACCATCAACGGGGTGCCGGTGCCCACGACGCAGCTGCCGGAATACTTCGACCAGGACGCGATGCGCTATTTCAAGCATTTCGAGGAAAGCCTGGGCGAGCGCAAGCACCGCCTGCTGACCGACGATGAGCGCCCGGCCTTCATTCCCGGCACGGAGGACTTTCCTTTCAAGGGGAATTGCCGCTACAGTGTCGAGGGGGTCGTTTGCAAGGTGCCGGAGGGGCAGTATTTCGTGATGGGCGACAACCGCGACAACTCGCTCGACTCCCGCTATTGGGGGTTCGTGCCGGATCGCAACATCGTCGGCAAGGCGTTCCTGATCTGGATGAACTTCGGCAACCTGAAACGCATCGGCGCATTCAACTAAGCATTTCTGAGGACGGGACCATGGCAGGCAAATCGAATCAAAGGGGTTTCTCTTTCCTTTTCACGCTGATCTTCGTGGCGCTGATCGCCTGGCTGGGGCTGGTCGTCGCGCAGGTGTTCCCCACCTACCTGGAGTACACGGGGGCGGTGAAGGCCATTCACAAGGCGAAGGAGGGCGCGACCGTCCAGGATGTGAAGAACATCTTCGACAAGGCCGCGCAGATCGACGACATCCGCTCGATCACAGGCAAGGACCTGACGATCACCAAGGCGGGCGACAAGGTGGTCGTGGCGTTCGCGTACAACAAGGAAATCCACATGTTCGGCCCGGCCTACGTGCTCATGAAGTACACGGGCAACACGCTCAACAACTAGCCGTGGACGCGTTGGCGGCGCTGCAGGCCCGCTTGCAGCACGCGTTTCGCGACCCGTCGCTGCTGGCCCGGGCGCTCACCCACCGCAGTTTCTCGGCCGAACACAACGAACGCCTCGAGTTCCTCGGGGATTCGGTGCTGAACCTCGCTGTTGCAGCGCTCCTGTACGAGCGTCTGCGCGACATGCCCGAAGGCGACCTGTCGCGGGTGCGGGCCAACCTGGTGAAGCAGGAGACGTTGCACGGCCTGGCCGTCGAGCTCGGCTTGCCCGCGGTGCTGCAGCTCGGCGAGGGCGAGTCGCGCTCCGGGGGGCATCGCCGGCCATCGATCCTGGCCGATACCCTGGAAGCCATCATCGGGGCGGTCCACCTCGACGCCGGCTATCCGGCGGCCGAGGCGCTGGTCCACCGCCTGTTCCAGTCCGTGGCCATCACGCCGCAGATGCCGGCCATCGCCAAGGACCCCAAGACCGAATTGCAGGAATGGCTGCAGGGCCGCAAGATGAAGCTCCCTGCCTACCGCATCGCCGCCACGCTGGGCGCGGCGCACAAGCAGACTTTCGACGTAGAGTGCGAGGTGGCCGAGTTGGGAATGTCCGTCCGCGGCATCGGTGCATCGCGCCGCGCCGGTGAACAGGCCGCCGCGGCCGCTATGCTCATGGCTTTGAAGGCCAAGGGAAAGTGAAAGATCACCCACCGCCGGACACCCCCCAGCGCTGCGGCCTGGTGGCCATCGTGGGCAAGCCCAACGTCGGCAAGTCGACCCTGCTCAACGCCCTGGTCGGCCAGAAGATCAGCATCACCTCGCGCAAGGCGCAGACCACGCGCCACCGCATCACGGGTGTGCGCACCGAGGGTGTCACGCAGTTCGTCTTCGTCGACACGCCGGGGTTCCAGACCAAGCACTCGTCCGCCCTGAACCGCTCGCTGAACAAGACGGTGACCGGCGTCATCAGCGACGTCGACGTGGTGCTGTTCGTGGTGGAAGCAGGCAACTTCGCGGTGGCGGATGCGAAAGTGCTGTCGCTGCTGAAGCCGGGCATCCCGGCGCTGCTCGTGGCCAACAAGCTCGACCAGGTGAACCGGCGCGCCGAACTGGCCCCATGGCTGCAGGAAATGCAGCAACGCCATGAATTCGCCGAACTGATCCCGCTCTCGGCCAAGGCGCCCAAGGACGTCGAGCACCTGCTCAAGGTGTGCGAGAAGTACCTGCCCGAGCAGCCCTGGTGGTACGGCGCCGACGAGCTCACGGACCGCAGCGAGAAATTCCTGGCCAGCGAGATGGTGCGCGAGAAGCTGTTCCGCTTCACCGGCGACGAATTGCCTTACACCTCGACGGTGATCATCGACAAGTTCGAGGAAGAGCCCAGCCCCAAGCATGGTCGCCTGGTCAAGATCGCCGCGACCATCGTGGTGGAGCGCGATGGCCACAAGGCCATGGTCATCGGCGACGGCGGCGAGCGCCTGAAGCGCATCGGCACCGAGGCCCGCATGGAGCTCGAGAAGTTGATGGAAGCCAAGGTGTTCCTGCAGCTCTGGGTGAAGGTGCGCTCCGGCTGGGCCGACGATGAAGCGCGGGTGCGCAGCTTCGGCTACGAGTAAGCGTCTTTTCAGGCGGCCGACGTGACACGCATTGCCGACGAGCCGGCCTTCGTGGTGCACCGCTATGACTGGAGCGAGTCCAGCCTCATCCTCGAACTGCTGACCCGCCACTTCGGCCGCGTGGCCGTGGTGGCCAAGGGCGCCAAGCGGCCAAGCTCGAATTTCCGGCCCATCCTCCTGCCGCTGCAGTTGCTGCACGTGGCTTTCGGGGGCGACGGGGAGATCCGCACCCTGCGCGCCGCCGAATGGATGGGCGGGCAGGTGATGCCCACCGGCGATGCCCTGCTGTCGGGCTACTACCTCAACGAGCTGATGCTGCGCCTGCTCGCGCGCGACGACCCGCATCCCGCGCTGTTCGACGCCTATGCCGCGACCGTGAGCGTGCTGGCCGGCGAGGACGCGGCCGCCCTGCAACCGGCGCTGCGTGCTTTCGAACTGCTGCTGCTGCGCGAAATCGGACTCCTGCCGACGCTGGATGCGCAGACGGCGACGCTGGCGCCACTGGAGCCGCGGGCGCGCTACGGCCTGCGGCCCGAGGCGGGGCTGGTCGAGGCGGCGGATGACGACCGGGCCGCCTTGCCCGGTGCGCAGTGGCAGGCGCTGCAGGTCGCGCTCGATGCCCCGGCCTCTTACACGGCCGTCCGTGCGGAGGCCGCGAAGCCGTCGGCCGCCGATCTGAAGCCCCAGCTGCGCGCGCTGCTGCACTACCATTGCGGCGTCACGACGCTGCGTACCCGCCAGCTGATGATCGACCTGCAAGGCCTATGAGCGCCCACAAGACAGCCCTTTCCGTCAACCTGAACAAGGTGGCCCTGGTGCGCAACACGCGGCACCTGGGGATTCCCAGCGTGCTGAAAGCGGCCACGCTGTGCCTGCAGGCCGGTGCGCAAGGCATCACCGTGCATCCGCGGCCGGACGGCCGGCACATCCGCGCCGACGATGTCCGGGGGCTCCACGAACTGTTGAAGTCCTGGCCCCAGGTGGAGTTCAACATCGAAGGCAACCCGTTCCACAACTTGATGCCGTTCCTCTCGGAGACCCGGCCGCACCAGGTGACTTTCGTGCCGGACAGCGAAGGGCAAGCCACCAGTGACCACGGCTGGGACCTGGCGGCCGACGCGGAACGGGTGCGTCCGCTGGTCGCGCAGGCCAAGGCCCTGGGCGTGCGCGTCAGCCTGTTCATGGACCCGGACCCCGAAGCCATGCCGCTGGCCAGGGCGGTCGGTGCGGATCGCATCGAGCTCTACACCGAGCCGTATGCCCAGGCCTGGGGCACCTCCGATCAGGCCGCCGTGCTGCAACGCTTCGCCGCCGCCGCGCGCGCGGCCGTTGCTGCGGGGCTGGAGGTGAACGCCGGCCACGACCTGAACCGTGACAACCTGAGCGATTTCCTGCGCGCCGTGCCGCAAGTGCGTGAAGTGTCGATCGGTCACGCACTGATCTCTGACGCGCTGGAACTGGGCTACACCGCGACGGTGCGCGAGTACCTGGCGGCGATCGCCCGCGCCCACGCTGCGCCGGCGCCGTGATCTACGGCATCGGCACCGACATCTGCGACGTGCGGCGCATCCGTGCGTCGCTCGACAAGCACGGCGAGCGCTTCGCCCGCAAGATCCTGAGCGAGGCCGAACTCGCGACCTGGCGCGCCCGTAGCGCGCGTTGGCCGGAGCGCGGCGTACGCTACCTGGCCACGCGCTTCTCCGCCAAGGAAGCGTTCAGCAAGGCCATCGGCATGGGCATGCGCATGCCGATGACCTGGCGGCTGTGCGAAGTCGGCAAGCTGCCCTCGGGCCAGCCGGTGCTGGTGCTGCACGGGGTCCTGCGCGAATGGTTCGAAGGCCGCGGCCTGTCGGCGCACGTGACCGTCACCGATGAAACCGACTACGCGGCAAGCTTCGTGGTCGTGGAAAGGAAGGATTCCCCATGAGTGAACATGCCCCCGTGGTGATCGACGTCGCCGGCCTTGCATTGAGCGACGCCGACCGGCGCCGGCTCGCCCATCCGCTGGTCGGCGGCCTGATCCTGTTCGGGCGCAACTGGCGTGACCGCGAGCAGCTCGGCGCCTTGTGCGCCGAGATCAAGTCCGTGCGCGATGACCTCCTGATCGCCGTCGACCACGAGGGCGGGCGGGTGCAGCGCTTCCGCACCGATGGCTTCACGCACCTGCCGCCGATGCGTGCGTTCGGCGAACTCTGGATGCGCTCCGTCAAGGGGCCCGAGGGCGCTGGCGCGATGCTGGCGCAGGAAGCGGCCACCGCCGCCGGCTACGTGCTGGGCGCGGAGCTGCGCGCGTGCGGCGTCGACTTCAGTTTCACGCCCGTGCTCGACCTCGACTGGGGCCCGAGCCAGGTGATCGGCGACCGCGCGTTCCATCGTGACCCGCGTGTCGTCGCCGTGCTGGCGCGTGCCCTGATGCACGGCTTGCTGCAAGCGGGCATGGCCAATTGCGGCAAGCACTTTCCGGGGCATGGGCACGTCAAGGCCGATTCGCACCTGGAGATCCCGGTCGACCACCGGAGCCTGCGCGCGCTGCTGGGTGATGACGGCCTGCCCTACGAGTGGCTGGGCACGGTGCTCACCTCCGTGATGCCGGCGCATGTGGTCTATCCGAAGGTCGACAGCCGGCCCGCCGGTTTTTCCAGCCGCTGGCTCGAGGACATCCTGCGCGGGCAGCTGCGGTTCCAGGGTGCGATCTTCAGCGACGACCTGAGCATGGCCGGGGCCCGCAAGATCGAGGGCCGCGGCGTCAGCTACACGGAAGCGGCCGTCGCCGCGCTGGCCGCCGGCTGCGACATGGTGCTGCTGTGCAACGAGTCGGTGAACAGCCCCGAAGGCGCGGCCATCGACGAATTGCTGGACGGCTTGCAGGCGGCGCAACGCGCGGGCAGTTGGCGGGCGCGGGAAGCGAGCGAGCAGCGGCGTTTGGCGCTGCTGCCGGTGTCGGCGGCGCCCTCATGGGATGCCCTCATGTCCGAGCCGCGCTACATGCACGCGCTCGAGCTCTTGCCCTGAGATCCTCTCGTAGGGTGGGGATGAGCCCGCAGGCGAACCCCAGCTTCGCGCCCCGCTGCTGGGGTTCGCCTGCGGGCTCACCCCAGCCTACTCACGATTCTCGTCGCAAAGCCGGGAACAGGATCACGTCGCGGATGCTCGGGCTGTCGGTCAGCAGCATCATCAGCCGGTCGATGCCGATGCCGCACCCTCCGGCCGGCGGCATGCCATATTCCAGCGCCCGCACGAAGTCGTGGTCGAAGAACATGGCTTCGTCGTCGCCGGATTCCTTGGCGTTCACCTGGGCGGCGAAGCGCGCCGCCTGGTCTTCCGCGTCGTTCAGCTCGGAGAAACCGTTGGCCATCTCGCGGCCGGTGATGTAGAGCTCGAAGCGCTCGGTCACCTCCGGCCGTTCGTCGTTGGCGCGCGCCAGCGGCGAGATCTCGGTGGGGTGCTCCATGATGAAGGTCGGCTGCCACAGCTCGCTCTCCACCTTCTCCTCGAAGTACAGCACCTGCAGGCTGGCGAGGGTCCGGCCGGCCAGGCGATGCTTCTCTTCGGTGAGGCCCAGCTTGCGCAGCTGCTGCACCAGCCAGTCGCGGTTGTCCACGTTCTCGCCGGCCTCGCTGTGCTTCACGATGGCTTCGCGGATCGTCAGGCGCGCGAACGGCTGCGACAGATCCACCGGCTTGCCGCCGTAACCGAGCTTCAAGGTACCCACCGACTTCTGCGCCGTGTCGCGCAGCAGGGCCTCGGTGAAGTCCATCAGGTCGCGGTAGTTCCAGTAAGCCGCGTAGAACTCCATCATCGTGAACTCGGGGTTGTGGCGCACCGAGATGCCTTCGTTGCGGAAGTTCCGGTTGATCTCGAACACCCGCTCGAAGCCGCCGACCAGCAGGCGCTTCAGGTACAGCTCCGGCGCGATGCGCAGGAACATCTCCTGCTCCAGCGCGTTGTGGTGCGTGACGAAGGGCCGCGCGTTGGCCCCGCCCGGGATCGGATGGAGCATCGGCGTTTCCACTTCCAGGAAGTAGTGGTCCACCATGAACTCCCGGATGCCCGAGATCGCCTTGCTGCGGGCGACGAAGCGCTTGCGGGCCTCCTCGTCCATCATCAGGTCGACATAGCGCTGCCGGTACTTCACCTCCTGGTCGGCCACGCCGTGGAACTTGTCGGGCATGGGCCGCAGGCTCTTGGTCAGCAGGCGGATGGAAGTCAGGTGCAGCGACAGTTCGCCGGTGCGCGTCTTGAAGACCTTGCCCTCGGCGCCGATGATGTCGCCGAGGTCCCAATGCTTGAAGGCGGCATAGACCTCTTCGCCCACGCTGTCGCGCGTCACGTAGACCTGGATGCGGCCGCTCTGGTCCTGCAGCGTCGCGAAGCTCGCCTTGCCCATCACCCGCTTGAGCATCATGCGGCCGGCCACGCGCGCCGTCGCGCCTTCGGCTTCCAGTTCCTCGGCCGACTTGTCGCCATGCAGGCGGTGGAGGGCGCTGGCGTGGTCGCCCTGGCGGAAATCGTTCGGGAATGCCGGGCCGCCCGCCTGGCGCAAGGCTTTCAGCTTTTCGCGGCGCTCCGCGATCAGCTGGTTTTCATCGATGGGCGGCGGGGGCGGAGTGTTGGAATCGGACATGAGGGCGGCGCGGCGTGGCGCCTGGGCAAGGGCGAAACCCGCCATTCTAGGTTTTGCGGTCGGCGCGTGCCCCCGACCGGATAATCGCCGCCATGTTCCTGCGCGCCGGCATGGTGTCCCTGATCTTCCTGCTGGCGAGCCGCGTGCTGGGGTTGCTGCGCGAATCCGGGCTCGCCGGCGCCTTTGGCGCGACCGCCGCCGGGGACCTGGCGGTGCTGATGCTGTCACTGCCCGACTGGGTGGCGGGGGTGCTCGCGAGTGGCGCACTGGCTTATGTGCTGCTGCCGGCCTGGGCGCGGCACGCGCCGGCGCAAGTGGCCGCCGCGCAGCGCAGGGTGGCCCTGCGTCTGCTCGCGGCGGGCCTCGCGCTGGCGGTGGCCGCCGTCTTGCTGCAAGGCGCCGTGTTGCGTGCACTGGTGCCTGGCTTGCCAGCGGACTTGCAGGCGGAAGGCCGCCAGGCGCTATTCTGGAATGCGCTGGCGATCCCGCCGGCGCTGCTTGCCGCGCTGTGGGCAACCCGACTGCAGCACGAGAAGGACTTCGCCGGCCTCTACGGCGGCAACATCGCCTTCAATCTCGTCATCGTCGCAGCGCTGGCGGGCCTGGCGGCCACGGCTGGCGGAAATGCCACGATGGCGATCCTCGGCCTGGGCATCGCCCTGCTCGCGGCGATGGGCGCGCGCGCCGCCTGGCAACTCCTGCGATTGCGCCGCTTTCGTGCCGCGGCGGTGTCACCACCGATCCCCTCAGTGCCATTGCCGTCCTTCCCGCTCTGGGCCTGGGCGATCGCCAGCGCCGGCTTGCCGCTCGCACTGCCTTTCGTGGCCCGTTCGCTCGCTTCGCATGAAGGCGCCGGGGCCCTGGCGACGTTCAACTACGCCTGGAAGCTGGTGGAACTGCCGCTGCTGCTGGCCGTGCAACTGGTGGCGACTCTCGCGTTGGGCCCGATCGCCCAAGCCTGGTCCACGGTGCCACCGGCCCCTGACGCAGCTGCCGTGGTCCGGCGCGCCCTGGCGCTGGCCTGGACGCTCGCCTGCGCCAGCGCGGCGGGCATTGCCGTGGCGGCGCCGGCCTTGGCGCAGCTCCTCTTCGGCTGGGGCCGGATGGATGAGGCCGCCCTGGCGCACATGGCGGCCTGGGCACGCATTGGCTCCTGGGGCCTGCTCCCCCAGGCACTGACAGCGGTCGGCCTCGCGGTGCTCGCCGCCCAATCGCGCATGCGCGCCGCGGCGTTGGCCCATGCGGTGGCGCTGGGTTTGCTGCTGCTGGGCGGGGCGCACGATGGCGCGGGCCTGATGCTCTGGCTCAATGCCCTGTCCGCGGGGATCAGCCTGGCCGTGCTGGCCGCCGCCGGCCGGGCGGTCTTCACATGGCTGCCCTGGCGCGCGCTCGCTTCCGCAGGTGGGGTGCTGCTGCTGGTGCACCTCGCCGTGAGCGCCGCATGGCTCAGCGGCGTACCGGCTCAGCTTGCCGCCGGTGCTGCGGCGGCCGCCGCCGTGCTGCTCGCCGCCTGGGCCGCGAGTCCGGATGTGCGCATGGCCCTGCGGCGATAATCGTCGGCTTGGCCATGATTGAACTGATCAGGATCACCAACGATCCAGCGGTGGCCCAGCGTTGCGACGCCTTGGGTGGCTTCCGCCTGCTCGTCGACCTCGAACGCACGGGCAAGGCCGAACGCCAGGCCGGCATGAACAGCTTCATCAGCGAACACACGGTGGACGACATCCCGGTCATCAAGGCCGTGTTGCGCCACTCGCGGCTCATGGTCCGCGTGAACCCCTTGCACGCCGCGAGCGGCGACGAGCTCGACGCCGTGCTCGCGCACCGCCCGGACTGCGTCATGCTGCCCATGTTCACGAGTGCATCGCAGATGCGCGAGTTCTCGTCGCTGATGGCCGGCCGGGTCCCCATCGTGGCCTTGCTGGAAACCGCGGGCGCGCTGGACTCCATGGAGGACTGGCTGGGCACGCCGGGGTTGCAGGAAGTGTTCGTCGGCCTCAACGACCTGCATCTTTCCCTGGGCCAGCGCTTCATGTTCGAACCCCTCGCGGACGGCCGGGTCGAGCGCGTCGCCCAGGCCGTCCACCGGCGCGGGCTGCGCTTCGGCTTCGGGGGGATCGCGCGCATGTGCGATGGCCTGCTGCCCGGGCGCGAAGTGCTGGGCGAGCATGTGCGGCTGCGCTCCGGCGCGGTCATCATCTCGCGCAAGTTCGTGCGTGGCGTCTCGGAGGCCGGCTTCGAAGAGGCGGTGGCGGACCTGCGGGCGGAAGAGGCGCGCCTGCACCGGCGGACACCGGCCGAGGCGCACAAGGATGCCGAGCGTCTGGTCGCACGCGTCCGCGAGATCGTGACGGACCTCGCCGCCGCGGGATGAAACGCGCCATGGACCTGGCGTTGTCGCTGCTGGCGCTCGTGGTGTTGTCGCCCCTGCTGGCGGCGGTGGCTGCGGCGGTGGCGTTCGAAAGCGGCCGGCCGGTCCTGTTTCGCCAGGTGCGGGTCGGCCGCAACGGACGCGAGTTCGGCCTCTACAAGTTCCGCAGCATGGTGCGCGGCGCCGATCGCCTGGGCAACTGGCACACCGCCCAGGATGACCCGCGCGTGACACGCATCGGCCGGTTCATCCGGCGCACCAGCCTGGACGAACTGCCGCAGCTGGTGAACGTGCTGCGCGGCGACATGAGCCTCGTCGGGCCGCGCCCGGACGTCCCTGCCCAGCGCGCGCTGTACGCACCGGAAGATTGGGCGCTGCGCTGCTCGGTACGCCCCGGCATCACCGGGCTCGCCCAGGCCCTGATGCGCTCGGAGGCGACGCCCGAGCAACGGCTCGCCCTCGACCTGCAGTACGCGCGTGAACACGGGGTGCGGATGGACATGCGCATCCTCTTCCTCACGGTCGCCCGGCTGAGCGGCAAGGGCGGCAACTAGCATGTGCGGCATCTTCGGCTTCTGGGATCGCCGGCGGCAGCCGCTCGCCCCGGATCTGTTCGCCGCGATGGGCGAGCGCCTGCGCCATCGCGGCCCGGACGACCATGGTGTGCACCTGGACCAGCGGCGCGGGGTGGGACTCGGCAACCGCCGC
The DNA here is from genome assembly GCF_007833165.1 of Caenimonas sedimenti. Lineage (GTDB taxonomy): Bacteria > Pseudomonadota > Gammaproteobacteria > Burkholderiales > Burkholderiaceae_C > Ramlibacter > Ramlibacter sedimenti. Next base: position 136,187 of record NZ_VOBQ01000017.1, read on the forward strand.
CTTTCCATCATCGACCTGGCGGGCGGGCACCAGCCCTTCGTCTCCGACGACGGCCAGGTCGCCGTGGTGCAGAACGGCGAGATCTTCAACTACATCGAACTCGCAGCCGAACTGCGGGCCCAGGGCGTCCACCTGCGGACGGGCTCCGATACCGAAGTGATCTTGCGGCTCTACGAGCGCGAGGGCATCACCTGCCTGGCACGCCTGAATGGCATGTTCGCGATCGCCATCGATGACGCGCGCATCGATGCGCTCTATCTCGCGCGCGACCGCATCGGCGTCAAGCCGCTGTTCTTCCATGACACCGGCGGGCGCATGCTGTTCGGCTCGGAGCCCAAGGCCCTGCTCGCGGCGGGCGTGCAGCGCCTGGCCGACCTGGAAGCGCTGCACCACTACCTCACCTTCAACTACGTGCCGGCGCCGTGGACCATCTGGCGCGGCATGCGCCACGTGATGCCCGGGACCTGGATGAAGTTCACCCGCACGGGCACCGAGACCCGCCGCTGGTGGAGCCTGGCGGACCAGCGGGAGCGGGACCACGATTTCGGCGCCTGGGCGGACGAATTCCTGGCGATCCTCGACGATGCGACGCGCATCCGCCTGCGCGCCGACGTACCCTGGGGCGCCTTCCTCTCCGGCGGCGTCGACTCCAGCACCATCGTGGCCCTGATGGCGCGCCACGTCGACCGGCCGGTGAAGACGTTCTGCATCGGCTTCCGCGACCCCCGCTTCGACGAATCGCAGCACGCCGAAGCCGCGGCACGCCGCTTCGGCTGCGACCACACGACGGAGTTCGCGGAGCCCCACATGCTGGACCGGTGGGCGGAAGTCATCCACCACCTCGACCAGCCCCATGGCGACGCATCCTTCATGCCGACGCTGCGCGTGAGCGAGCTCGCCGCGAAACACGTGAAAGTCGTGCTCACCGGCGACGGCGGCGACGAGCTCTTCGCCGGCTACGACAAGTACGCCGACTACTTCGGGCGGCCGGGCTGGGAGGCGCTGCCCGACGAGTCGTTCCGGCGCGGCTACTTCGATTCCATCTCGCTCTTTCCGCGCGATGCGCAGCTGCGGCTGCTGCAGCCCGCGCAACGCGCGCAGGTGGCGCAGATGGACAGTTTCGCCACGGCGGCCCGGCCCTGGTTCGAGGAGGCCGCCCACTTCGACCGCATCAACCAGGCGCTGTACCTCGACATGCAGTTGCTGCTCTCCGGCAACAACCTGGTCAAGCCGGACCGCATGGGCATGGCGGTCTCGATCGAGGCACGGACGCCCTTCCTGGACTACCGGATGATGGAGTTCGCCTTCCGGTCGCGCGGCGCCACCAAGCTGCAGGCAGGCGACAAGAAGCACTGGTTCAAGCGCGCCGTCACCCCGCTGATCGGCGAGGAACTCGCGCTGCGCAAGAAGCAGATGTTCACGGTGCCCGTGGGCGAATGGTTCAAGGGTGACGGCGTGGCCTGGCTGCGCAAGCTGCTGGCGGAAAGCGAATACCTCCGCGGCACGCTGGATGCCGGTGAGGTGACCCGCCTGGTCGAACAGCACCACGGCGGCCAGGCCAACCACACCCGAGAGCTGCGTGCATTGGCGGCGCTGGCGTTGTGGGCCGGCGAGGCGGGACTGTGACGCCGCCACGCCAGGGGCGACAATGGCCGCCATGATCCCCTATGGCCGCCAGATCATCTCCGACGCCGATGTGGAAGCGGTGGTCGCGGTTCTGCGTTCCGATTTCCTGACGCAAGGCCCCCAGGTGCCGGCCTTCGAGCAGGCGCTGGCCGCGTTCTGCGAGACGCCGCATGCCGTGGCCGTCAACAGCGCCACCAGCGCCTTGCACATCGCTTGCCTGGCACTTGGGGTGGGGCCGGGCGATACGGTCTGGACCTGCACCAACACCTTCCTGGCCAGCGCCAACTGCGCCCTCTATTGCGGCGCTGACGTGGAGTTCCTGGACATCGATCCACGGACGCTCAACGTGTCGGTGCCGGAATTGGCGGCGAAACTGGAGGCCGCCAGTGCGGCCGGCCGCTTGCCCAAGGTGCTGATCCCCGTGCATTTCGCCGGCCTGCCGTGCGACATGGCCGAGATCGCAGGGCTGGCGCGGCGGCATGGCGTCGCCGTCGTGGAAGACGCCTCGCATGCGGTGGGCGCCCGCTACGGCGACGGCTCGCCGGTCGGCAGCGGCCATCATTCGGACATCACGGTGTTCAGCTTTCACCCGGTGAAGATCATGACCACCGCGGAAGGCGGTGCGGCGCTGACGCGCGACGGGGCCCTGGCGCGCAAGCTCGCGCTGCTCCGTTCGCATGGGATGTCGCGCGAGCCGGAAGAAATGCGCGGTGCTCCGGACGGCCCCTGGTACTACCAGCAGCTGGCGCTGGGCTACAACTACCGCATGACGGAACTGCAGGGCGCGCTGGGCCGCTCCCAGCTGCCCCGTGTTCCCGCCTGGGTCGATGCCCGGCACGCGCTCGCGGATCGCTATGACCAGGAGCTTGCCGGCCTGCCGCTGCTGCTGCCGTGGCGCGGGTCGCCGGCCCGGTCCGCCCTGCATCTGTACGTGGTGCAGCTCGATGAGGAGCGGACCCGGGTGAGCCGCCGCCACGCCTTCGAGGCGCTGCGGGCCGGCGGCATCGGCGTCAACGTGCACTACATCCCGGTCCACACGCAGCCCTTCTTCCGTGAACGGCGCGCGCAGAGCTTGCCGGCCGCGGAGCGCTACTACGCCCGCTGCATCACGCTGCCGCTCCATGCCGGCCTGACGGTGGAAGACCAGGACACGGTGATCGCGCGTCTGCGCGAGGTGCTGCAGTGACGCTCGCCATCATCCCGGCGCGCGGCGGCAGCAAGCGCATCCCGCGCAAGAACATCCGCCACTTCGCCGGCCGGCCGATGGTGGCGCACAGCATTGCGGCATGCCTGGAAAGCGGCCTGTTCGAGCGGGTGATCGTCTCGACGGAAGATGCCGAGATCGCGGAGGTCGCGCGGTCGCATGGGGCGGAAGTTCCTTTCCTGCGGCCCGCCGGCCTCGCGGACGATCATGCCGGCACCGACGAAGTCATGGCGCAGGTGCTGGGCGCGCTGGCTGAACGGGGCGAATCGCCGCCACAGGCCTGCTGCGTCTATGCGACCGCGCCCCTGCTGCGGCCCGACGACTTGCGGGCCGGCCGCGAACTGCTGGCGCAGGGGTGGGACTACGCGTTCTCCGCGGCGCGCTACCCGCACCCGGTGTTTCGCGCGTTCACCTGGCAGCCGGGGCAGGGCTGCGCCATGCTGATGCCGCAGCACTACGACACACGCTCGCAAGACCTGCCCGACGCGTGGCACGACGCGGCCCAGTTCTACTGGGGCGAGCGCGCGGCCTGGCTGGAGCGGCGGCCACTGTTCGGCGCCCGCTCCGCGATCGTGCCTTTGCCGCGTTGGCGGGTCCAGGACATCGACACACCGGAGGACTGGGAGATGGCTGAATTGCTGTACCGCATATGGCAGGAGCGGCGGACATGAACGGGGCCCGGGTTCTGGTCGTGGCCGCCCATCCGGACGACGAGGTGCTGGGTTGCGGCGCCACACTGGCCAAGTGGCGATCGCAGGGTGCCGAGATCCAGGTCGCCTTCCTCGCGGACGGTGTCGCGGCGCGCGGGGCGGCGGATGCCGGACCTGCCGCGCAACGCCGGCGCGCCGCTGCCCGCGCGGCCAGCACCGCCCTCGGCCTGCCGCCGCCCTGGTTCGGCGACTTCCCGGACAACCGCTGCGATGCTGTTCCCCTGCTGGAAATGGCCCAGGCGGTGGAAGCACTGGTGGCGCGCTTCAGTCCCACCACCGTGCTGACCCACCACCACGGCGACCTCAACATCGACCACCAGCGCGTTCACCAGGCGGCAATGACCGCCTGCCGGCCCCAGCCCGGCCACACCGTGCGGACGCTGCTGTTTTTCGAGGTGCCCTCCAGCACCGAATGGCAGACGCCGTCGCCCGCGTTGGCCTTCGTTCCGCAATGGCACGAGGACGTCGGCGCCACGCTCGACCGCAAGCTCGCCGCCTTGCAGGCGTATGCCGAGGAGTTGCGGCCCTGGCCGCACCCGCGGTCGGCCCGCGCGGTGGAGGCCCTGGCGCGCTGGCGCGGCGCGGCCGTCGGCTGCGAGGCCGCCGAAGCCTTCATGCTGGGACGGCTGGTGCGGTGAAGGTGCTCGTGCGCGCCGACGCGTCGCTGGCCCTGGGCAGCGGCCACGTCATGCGTTGCCGCACGCTGGCCGCTGAACTGCAACGGCGCGGCCATGGGGTCACTTTCGCCTGCCGGCCGCTGGATGGCCACTTGCTGGAACTGCTGCGCGCCGGCGGATTCGAAACCGCCGCGCTGCCACTGGACCCGCATGTCACCACCGGGCTCGAACCGATCGGCGACGCGCAGGCTCTGGCGGACGCGCAGGCCTGTGTGCAGCTGGCCGGCGCACTCGACTGGGTGGTGGTCGACCACTATGGACTCGGGGCGCGCTGGGAGCAGGTCTTGCGGAATGCGGGCGCGCGGGTCCTCGCGCTCGACGACCTGGCGGACCGCCTGCACAGCTGCGACCTGCTGCTGGACCAGAACCCGGGCGGTGCGGAGCGCTATGCAGCGCGCGTGCCACCGGGCACCCGTTTGCTGGTGGGGCCGGAGTGGGCGCTGGTGCGGCCTGAATTCCCCGCCCTGCGCGCCACCAGCCTGGAGCGCCGGCAGCGCCCGGTGCTGCAACGCCTGCTGGTGTTCCTGGGTGGAGGCGACGTGGCCGCGGACGTGCAAGTTGCCCTGACGGGCGCGCTGGCCAGCGGGATCCCCTGGACCCATGTGGATGTGGTTCTGGGCAGCGGCGTACCGGGCGCCGACGCGGTTGCGGCTCAATTGAAATCCTTCCCGAGTGCCGTCCTGCACGTCCAGACCGAACACATGGCCCGTCTGATGGCCGATGCCGATGTCGCCATCACGGCCGGGGGCGGCGTCACCTGGGAGAAATGTTGCCTGGGCCTGCCCAGCCTGGTGGCCGTGCTGGCGGAGAATCAGGGGGCGGTGGTGCCGGAGCTGCGGGCTCGCGGCGCGGCGGTGGTGCTGGAGCCGGCGGGGCCGCCGCGGCCAGAAGACATTGCGGCGGCGCTGCGGGCCTTGACGCCCGCCAGCCTGGCAGCCATGGCGCAGGCGGCCGCGGGCATGTGCTCCGGGCAGGGGGCGCCGCGGGTTGCGGCACAGCTGGAACAAGGGACGAAGGATGGATGAAGTACGCGCGGGACCCCGGCGCATCGGACGGGGCCAGCCCTGCCTGATCGCGGCCGAGGTCGGCATCAACCACAACGGCGACCTGGACCTGGCGCTGCGCAGCATCGATGCGGCGGCAGCGGCGGGCGCCGACGCGGTCAAGTTCCAGAACTACCGCACCGAGGACTTCCTCAGCGACGAGACCCTGCAGTACAGCTACCGCAGCGGTGGGCGCGAAGTGCGCGAGTCGCAATTCGCCATGTTCAAGCGCTGCGAGCTGCGCCCGGGCATGCTCGCCCAGCTCAAGGCCCGTTGCGATGCGCGTGGCGTGCTGTTCTTCAGCACCCCGACCGGGGCCGAAGGCATCCGCGAACTGGTGGACCTGGGGGCGCCGCTGATCAAGAATGGCTCCGACTTGCTGACCCACATCGACGTGGTGCGTGCCATGGCGCGCAGCGGCCTGACCACCGTGCTTTCCACCGGCATGGCGACGCTGGCGGAAGTGGATGCGGCGGTCCGCCTGTTCCGTGCGGAGGGCGGACGCGAACTCGTGCTGCTGCATTGCACGTCGAGCTACCCGACACCGCCGGACCAGGTCAATCTGCGCCGCATGGCGACACTGCGCTCGGCGTTCGGCTGTCCCGTCGGCTTCAGCGACCACTCCGAGGGCGTGGCGGCGGCAACGGCGGCCGTTGCGCTCGGCGCCTGCTTCGTCGAGAAGCACTTCACCCTGGATCGGACGCTCCCGGGCCCGGACCATTGGTTCTCCTGCGACCCCGATGGCTTCGCGGCACTGGTGCATGGCATCCGCACCGCCGAAGCGGCACTGGGCGACTCGATGCCCGGGCCGACCGCGGCCGAGGCCGAAGGGCGAGAGCAATTCCGCCTGTCGTGCACCACCGCGCAGGCCCTCCCAGCGGGAACCCGGCTGGGCGAGGCCCACATCGCGTTCCGCCGGCCCGGCACCGGCATTGCGCCCGAGGCGCGCGCGGCGTTGATCGGCCAGGTGCTGCGGCAGGATTTGCCGGCCGGCACGACGCTGACCTGGGAGCACTTCGGCCATGGCTGAACCCAGCTTCGATCCGGTCTGGGACACCATCTATGGCGGCGGTCACACGGTGCGCTACCCCTGGGACGCGGTGGTCAGTTTTGTCTTCCGGCATGCGCCCAGGGGCGTGCCCCGCGCGTCCGTGCGCATCCTCGAAGTGGGGTGCGGGTCCGCCAGCAACTTGTGGTTCGCGGCGCGGGAAGGCTTCTGCGTCACCGGCATCGATGGATCGGCCGCGGCGATCGCGCAGGCGCGGCGCCGCTTCGCCGACGAAGGCCTCAGCGGTGATCTCCGCGTCGGCGACTTCACCCGCCTGGACGGCCTGGCGGATGCGAGTTTCGACCTGGTCATCGACCGTGGGGCGCTGGTGTGCACGGGCTATTCGGACGCCGCGCGAGCCGTCCGCGAAATCGGCCGCGTGCTGAAGCCTGGCGGCCGCTTCTTCTTCAATCCCTACAGTGACCGCCACACGAGCGCGTCGTCCGGCCGCGCCGCCGCGGATGGCCTGCGCGTGGGGATCGACAAGGGAAGCCTGGTGGGCGTCGGCCAGCTGTGCTTCTACGGCCGCGATGAGGTCGACGGGCTCCTGCGCGAGGGTTGGGTGGTGCGTTCGCTGCAGCACCTGGAACTCCAGGAAGCGCTGGACGGCAGCTTGCATGCCGAATGGCGGGTGGTGGCGGAGAAGCCGGCGTGAACGACGGGAGCCACGGGACCGGCACAGTGGCCGCGGCGGACAGGCTGGCACTGCGCCCGCTGGCGGCCGCGGACGCCGAACGCCTGCTCACCTGGCGCAACGACCCTTTCATCGTCGCCCGCTCGTTGAGCCGGCGGGAGGTGCAGCCGGACGAGCATCGCCGCTGGTTCACCGCGCTGCTGCAGCGGCACGACGTCCTGGCCTGGGTGGTGGAAGTGGCCGGCAGGCCCATCGGCCACGCGCGGGCCGAACCGCAGGCGCAGGACTGGCTGCTGACGATCTACCTGGCCCAGGACGCCACCGGTCATGGGTGGGGCGTGCGAGCGATCGAACTGGCCTGCCAGGCCTGTGCCCAAAGCCGTCCGTGGTCGGCTGTCATCGCCGAAGTCGTGCCCGGGAATCGCGCGGCACTGTCGGCTTTCCTTCGCGCCGGCTTCCAGCGTTGTCCGGATCAAGACCGGCCGGACGCGTTGATCCTCACCTGGCGGCGGGTCGCAGGCGAGGAGGCGCGCACCGTGGCTCACTACGAAGCCCTGATGTCCGCGCACGGGGACTCGTTTCGCGCCCTCGACTGGGGCAGCGCCGCGGGCCAGCGGCTGCGCTTCGAGGTGCTGGCCGGCGTGGGGGACCTGGCGAACGCCAGCGTGCTGGATGTCGGCTGCGGCCTGGCCCATTTCGCGGATTGGTTGGACGAGCGCGGGATGGCCGCCGGCTACACCGGCCTCGACCTGGTGCCCGCGCTGCTGGAAGGCGCGGCGCGGCGGCGGCCGGACTTGCGGCTGGTTGCGGGCAGCATCCTGGATCCTGCGGTGCTGGCCGGCGAGCAGTTCGACTATGTGTTCGCCAGCGGCGTCTTCTATACCTACAGCGACGGCGCCGACGATGTCCTGCGGCAAAGCGTGTGCAGGATGTGGGAGCTTGCGCGGCGCGGCGTGGCCTTCAACGCATTGAGCACCCACGCACCGGACCGCGAGCCCGGCGAGTATTACGCCGACCCGGAGACGGTGCTGGACTTCTGCCGGGGGCTGACCCCGCGAGCGGAGCTGGTGACGGGGTATCACCCGCGCGACTTCACCGTCTACCTGCGGCGCGAAGGCTGATGCGGTGATCGTGTCGATTGCGCAGCCGGCCTACCTGCCGTGGCTCGGCTATTTCGACCGCGTGGCGGCCAGCGACCTGCACGTCGTCCTGGATCACGTGCCGCTGGAGCGCAGTTCCACCACGCGCTTCACCAATCGCAACAAGGTGCGCGGGCCGGGCGGCCCGCTCTGGCTCACGGTGCCGGTCGTGGGCGCCAGCCGCCAGCCGGCGATCAACGCCGCTGAGATCGATACCACGCAAGGCTGGCAGCAGCGGCACCGGCGGACCTTGGAGCAGGCCTACGGCAAGACGCCGCATTTCGCCGCACTGGCGGGCTTGCTGGAAACTTCTTACGGAACTCCCTGGACACGCCTCAATGACCTGCTCGCGGTGCAACGCGGCTGGCTGCTGGATGCCCTGGGCATCGGGACCCGCATCGTCACCAGCTCGCAGCTGGGCGTGCCCGGAAGCAAGAGCGAACTGATCCTGCGGCTGTGCGAGGCGGTGGGAGCGACGGTCTACCTTTCCGGCCCCTTTGGCCGGGACTACCTGGATGCATCCGCATTCGAACGCTCGGGCATCGCCCTGCGTTTCCACGACTACGCCCATCCGGTCTACCCGCAGGGGTCACTGCCCTTCGAGCCGTACCTGAGCGTGGTCGACCTGCTGGCCCACCACGGCGCGGACAGCCTGCGGCTGCTGCGCACCCCACCGGAATGAACCGTCCTGCGCGTCTGCTGGCGGTGAGTTACGGCGGGGGCCACATCGCGATGGTCTTGCCTGTGCTGCGGGCCCTGCGCGAGCGGATGCCGGATCTGCAGATCCACCTGCTTGCGCTCACCACAGCGCGGGCCGCGGCGGCGGAGTTCGCGCCCCTCAGCTTCGGCTTCGCGGAACTGCTGGCCCGCTGGCCCGACGCCGACGCGACGCGGCATGGTCAAAGACTGCTTGCGTCGCACACCCACCCGGCGGTGGACCCGGCGGAATCGCTGGCTTACCTGGGACTGAATTGGGTGGACCTGGAGCGCCAGCACGGCGCTGAGGAAGCCACGCAGAGGTATGCGCAGGCTGGGCGCGGGGCGTTCTTCCCCCTCCACACTTTGCGGCGGCTGCTCGCCGACTTGCAGCCCGATTTCGTGCTCGCCACCAATTCGCCGCGTGCGGAGCAGGCCGCGCTGCAGGCGGCGGTGGAAGCAGGCATCCCCAACCTGGCACTGTTCGACCTGTTCCCGATCGAGAACGACCCGTATGCCCAGCGGCCGGTGCTGGCCGACTGCACCGCTGTCGTCGCGCCCGCAGCCAAAGCGGCGCTGGTGCGCGCTGGCGTGCCCGAGCAGGCGGTCGTGGTCACAGGCAACCCCGCCTTCGACGGCTTGGCGGACCCCGCACACGCGGCCGCGGCGCTGGCGCTGCGCGCCCGCCTCGGCTGGACGGCCAAGTGGGTGGTCCTGTATGCGGGTCACGCCGAGCCGGCCGCGGGGCCGCATTGGCCTGCCGGCACAGCGTTTCCCCTGGCCATCGAGGACACGCTGCGCGATTGGGTGGCCGCCGACCCCGACCTGGCGCTGGTCATCCGGCAGCACCCCAACCACTGGCACCAGTTCCAGGAGGCCTGGGCCGGACGGCCAGCGCACCCGCGCGTGCACCTCAGCCTGCCGGACGAGGAGCCCGTCGAACACGCGCTCCTGGCGGCCGACGCCGTGGTGGTCCAGGTGTCCACCGTCGGTGTGCAGGCGGAGGTGGCGGGCAAACCGGTGTTCTCGATGGAGGAGTCCCCGGCCGCGCACCATGCCGGCTTCAGCTGGGCTGGCCTGGGCATCGCGACCGGCATCCATGCGCTGGCCGACCTGCCTCCCGCGCTGGAGGCGGCGCGCCTGCGGCGGACGGCGCCCGTCCTGGTGATCCCGACACCTGCCGCCGCAAGCGTCGCGGAGCTCGTGCTGCGCCGGCTTCAGCCGGCGGCAGGATCGTAGGCGTCGATCAGCGTCCGCAACGTTTCCACGCTCAGGAAATCCGGGTTGGCGCCGCTGTTGTAGGCAAAGCCGGGCGCGACCGCCGTGGCGCCGCGCTTGCTGCAATATTCTTCCAGTGAATACGCGCCGCCAACCGGCAGGATCGCGTAGTACTGCCCCAGGTCGACGGTGTTGAAGCTGTCGCTGGAGGTGATCATCTCCTCGTGGATCTTCTCGCCGGCCCGGATGCCGACGACTTCCTGCCTGCAATCCGGGCCGACGGCCTGCGCCATGTCGGTGATCCGGTACGAAGGGATCTTGGGCACGAACACCTCGCCACCCCAGGCGTTGTCGATGGCCCAGAGGACCATCTCCACGCCCTGGTCCAGGCTGATGCTGAAGCGCGTCATGCGGGGGTCGGTGATGGGGAGCACGCCGCTCGCGCGCTGCCGCAGGAAGAACGGCATGACCGACCCCCGGCTGCCCATCACGTTGCCGTAGCGCACCACCGAGAAGCGGATGTCGCGGCTGCCCTTGACGTTGTTGGCGGCGATGAACAGCTTGTCGGAGCACAGCTTGGTGGCGCCATACAGGTTGACCGGCGCGGCCGCCTTGTCGGTGGACAGGGCGACGACGTTCCGCACGCCCGCCGACAGGCAGGCCTCGACCATGTTCTGGGCACCCAGGACGTTGGTCTTGATGAACTCGAACGGGTTGTATTCGGCGGCCGGCACCTGTTTCAACGCCGCGGCGTGAATGACGGTGTCGATGCCTTCCAGCGCACGCCGCAGCCGTGCCTCGTCGCGCACGTCGCCGATGAAGTAGCGCAGGCCCGGATAGCGCTTCTCGGGAAACTCCTGCTGCATCTCGAACTGCTTGAGCTCGTCCCGGGAATAGACGACCAGGCGCGGGATGTCCGGATGGCGCCCCAGGACCGTTCGGACGAACGCACGGCCGAAGGAGCCTGTGCCGCCGGTGATGAGGAGGGAGGATTGGGAAAGCATGCTCGGTCCGTTGACGGGTTCGTATTATCGAGACATCCGCATGGGCGCCGGCTGGCCCCAACTTGGGGGTCCCAGACGCGCCGCGTCGAACCTCAGGTCGTGATGCCGGTGCGCGTGAGCACGTCGCTCACGAGTTCCAGCCGCACCAGCGGGTTGTCGAGTTCCATCAGCCGCTGCTTGAGCGCGACCGGCAACGGCAGCAGCTCACACCACCGGTTGGCCACCCAGCCGCAGTCGTCCAGCTGCCAGGGCTCCTGCAGGGGCATGGGCGATGCATCGCCGGCGCGCTGCTGCAGCGACTGGATCAGCCGGCTGAGCGCATCCGAGGTGCCCTTCAGGTCGTCGGGAATGGCCACCGTCATGTCGATCGCCAGGCGTTCCACGTCCGCCACCCACAAGCCGTGCTTCAGCTGGTCGCTGGACGTGATGCGGAAGCGTTGCGCACCGCTCGCGCGGACCAGCATCAGGCCGGGGCGCGGTGTTTCGAGGTCGATGATGGTGGCGAGCGTGCCCACCTTGGAGAACGCTTCCTGGCTGCCGGGCTGGCGCACTTCGCTGCCCTGCGTGAGGGACACCACGCCGAAGGGCGCGCCGGCCTTGCGGCACTTGCCGATCATGTCGAGGTAGCGCACTTCGAAGACCCGCAGTGACAGCAGGCCACCGGGAAACAGCACGGCATCGAGCGGGAACAGGGGAAGGGACTGCAGGGTGAGGGCGGCCGGCACGGAAGCTCCATTGCGCTGCCGCTATCATCCCACGACCCAGCTCAGCGCGTCTTCATGCTCTCCCAAATCCTTTCGCTCCTGCTCCAGGTTGCTGCCACGCTGCTCGGCGGCGCCTGCCTGATGCGGTTCTACATGCAGTACCAAAGGATTCCATTTCGCAACCCGCTGGGGCGCTTCGTGATGGCGGTCACGGATTGGCTGGTGCTGCCCCTGCGCAAGGTGCTCCCGAAGGCGCGTGTCGACATCGCCAGCATCCTGGGCGCGTACCTGATCTCGCTCGCGCACTACTCGATCCTGTGGCTGCTGTTCGGCCGGGGCGGCTATGGCCTGGTTCCGGTGGATGCCATCTTCGGTGTCGCCTACATGGCGATCTGGGGCTTGATCGCGATGCTGGTGATCTATGCGATCCTGTCCTGGGTGCGGGCCGAATCCGACGCGGCGGACGTCCTCGACGCCATGCTCGCCCCGTTGCTGCGGCCATTCCGCCGGGTGATCCCGCTGGTCGGCGGGATCGACCTGTCGCCGCTGGCGCTGCTCGTGGTGCTGCAGATCGCCCTGATCGTCCTGGGCGGAACCCGCGAAGCTGTCTTGTTCTGATCTCTGAAAAATTGCTGCTGCAATTTTTCAGAGGCCTGATCGGTAGGGTCAGGCCCGGCAAAGCCGGTTCCTGACCCTATGGGAGACTGCGCTGCGCGATGCTCCGCGCAATCTTCGAGGCGGGCAGCACAAGCTGCCCGCCGGGCGAGAACCGCGCGGAATAGCATGCAGCGCGGTTCCCCTTGCGAGAAGGATCCGGCTTTGCCGGTCCTTCTCGCACTGATCAAGCCACATAGAAAAGTCGCATAGCGACTTTTCTATGTGAGATACCTAGCTGATCGCGTCGGCCGACTGGCGCTGAAGCATGGCGAGCACGCTCGCCACGGTCTTGCGCAGCTCGCGCCGGTCGCAGATGAAATCCACCGCGCCCTTGGACTGCAGGAACTCCGCGCGCTGGAAGCCCGGCGGCAGGGTCACGCGCACGGTCGATTCGATGACACGCGGCCCGGCGAAGCCGATCAGCGCCTTCGGCTCGGCGATGACCACGTCGCCCACGAAAGCGAAGCCGGCGCTCACGCCGCCCATGGTGGGGTCGGTCAGCACGCTGATGTAAGGCAGGCCTTTCTTGGCCAGCCGCGTGAGCGCGGCATTGGTCTTGGCCATCTGCATCAGCGACAGCAGGCCTTCCTGCATGCGCGCGCCGCCGGTGGCGGTGAAGCAGAGGAAGGGCACCTTCTGTTCGACGGCGGATTCGACGCCACGCACGAAGCGCTCGCCGACCACGCTGCCCATGCTGCCACCCATGAAGTCGAACTCGAACGCCGCGGCCACCAGGCTGATGGAATGGACGGCGCCGCCCATGACCACCAGCGCGTCCGTCTCACCCGTGTTCTCCAGCGCTTCCTTCAGGCGCTCGGGGTACTTGCGGCTGTCCTTGAACTTGAGCGCGTCGACCGGCAGCACTTCCTGCCCGATCTCATAGCGGCCTTCGGCATCGAGGAAACCGTTCAGCCGGGCCCGGGCGCCGATGCGGTGGTGGTGGCTGCAGGTGGGGCAGACGTTCTGGTTCTGCTCCAGGTCGGTCTTGTAGAGCACCGTCTCGCAGCTGGGGCATTTGACCCAGAGGCCTTCGGGCACGCTGCGGCGTTCGTTGGGATCCGTTTGCTGGATCTTCGGGGGCAGCAGTTTTTCCAGCCAGCTCATCTGGGCGCTCCTCGACGTTGCATGCCTATGAGTCTAACGCCGTCCGGATTTCGGTCAGGAAGGACGACAGCGCTTTCGCGGCGCCGTTGCGCGGCTGGTCTTCCACCACCTGGATGACCTTGGTGCCGATGACCACCGCATCGGCGACGCGCCCGACCGCCTTGGCGGTCACCGCGTCGCGGATCCCGAAGCCCACGCCCACCGGGATCTTCACGTGCTGGCGGATCCGGGGCAGTGCCGCGTCCACGGCCGCCGTGTCCAGATGGCCCGCGCCCGTCACACCTTTCAGCGACACGTAGTAGACGTAGCCGGAGGCCACGCGTGCCACCTGCTGGATGCGCTGGTCGGTGCTGGTGGGCGCCAGCAGGAAGATCAGGTCCAGGCCCACGGCCTTCAGCTGGGCCGCGAATGCCTCGCATTCCTCGGGCGGGTAGTCCACGATGAGCAGGCCATCGACGCCCGCCGCGGCGGCGTGGCGTGCGAAGGCCCCCTGGCCATGGGTCAGCTCGTAGCGCTCGACGGGGTTGGCGTACCCCATCAGCACCACGGGTGTGCTGCCGTCGCGCTGGCGGAAGTCGCGCACCATCCCCAGCACCTGGGCGAGGCCCACGCCGAGCGCCAGCGCCTTCTCCCCGGCGCGCTGGATCACGGGGCCATCGGCCATCGGATCGGAGAAGGGCACGCCCAGCTCGATCACGTCGCTGCCGGCCGCGACCATGGCGTGCATCAGCTCCGGCGTGATGTCGGCAAAGGGGAAGCCGGCGGTGATGTAGGGAATGAGAGCCTTGCGGCCCTGCTTCTGCAAGTTGTCGAAGGTCGTCGCGATCCGGCTCATTTCGTGCCGCCCTTCACGCTCAGCCCGCGCATCGAAGGCCGGTCGTAGAAGTCGACGCCCGCCAGGTCGGCCACGGTGCCGATGTCCTTGTCGCCGCGCCCGGACAGGTTCACCAGGATCTTCTGATCCGGCCGCATCGTCTTCGCGAGCTTCATCGCATACGCGATGGCGTGGCTCGATTCCAGCGCGGGGATGATGCCTTCGGTGCGGCACAGGTAGTGGAAGGCCGCGAGCGCTTCCTCGTCGGTGATCCCGACGTATTCCGCCCGGCCGATGTCCTGCAGCCAGGCGTGCTCGGGGCCCACGCCCGGATAGTCGAGGCCGGCGCTCACGCTGTGCGTCTCGATGATCTGCCCGTCGGCGTCCTGCAGGATGTAGGTGCGGTTGCCGTGCAGCACGCCGGGACTGCCACGTTGCAGCGATGCGGAATGCTTGCCGCTGTCGAGCCCTTCACCCGCGGCTTCGACGCCGATCAGGCGCGTCTTCTCGTGCGGGATGTAGGGGTGGAAGATGCCCATCGCATTGCTGCCGCCGCCCACGCAGGCGACCACGGCGTCAGGCTGCGCGCCTGCCAGCGCCGGCATCTGCTCCAGGCACTCCTTGCCGATCACGCTCTGGAAGTCGCGCACCATCATCGGGTAAGGATGCGGGCCCGCGACAGTGCCGATGATGTAGAACGTGTTCTCGACGTTCGTCACCCAGTCGCGCATCGCCTCGTTCAGCGCGTCCTTCAGCGTCTTGCTGCCCGACTCCACCGGCACCACGGTGGCGCCCAGCAGGTTCATGCGGTAGACGTTCGGGCTCTGGCGCTTGACGTCGTTGCTGCCCATGTAGACGACGCACTCGAGCCCGTAACGGGCGCAGATGGTGGCCGTGGCGACGCCGTGCTGGCCGGCGCCGGTCTCGGCGATCACGCGGGGCTTGCCCATGCGCCGGGCGAGCATCGCCTGGCCGATCACGTTGTTGATCTTGTGGGCGCCGGTGTGGTTCAGGTCCTCGCGCTTCAGGTAGATCTGCGCGCCGCCCTGTTCGCGGCTCATCCGCTCGGCGTGGTAGATCGGCGAAGGGCGGCCGACGAAGTGCTTGAGCTCGTAGTTGAATTCCCGCAGGAATTCGGGCTCGTGCTGGTACTTCGCGTAGGCGTCGCGCAGTTCGCTGATCGCGTGGGTCAGCGTTTCGCTGACGAAGCTGCCGCCGTATTTTCCGAAGTGGCCTGTCGGATCAGGTTGTTGATAGGAGGGCATGGGTTGGCCTTGCAAGAAGCGCGTCGGCGGCCCGCACGGCCGCGACGAACTGATGGATCTTTGCCGGGTCCTTGATTCCCTTGAGGGTGGAACCCCCGTCGGCGGAAACCTCGACCCCGGAACTCACATCAACGGCGAGCGTTTTGCAACGCGGCCGCACTTGCACGATGCCATCGGTCACATTTGCAGGCGTCAACCCACCACTCAAAACGAGGTGAGCGTTGACGCTTGGAGGAAGACGTGACCAATTGAATGCCTTGCCCGACCCGCCGTAGCCCTCGACGTGGGCGTCGAGCAGCAGCGCTTGCGCGCCCGCGAACCGGTGGGCGAATTCTAGCAAGTCGAAGGGCGTGGCCTCGTCCAGCGGGATGCGGGCAGCCCGCAGGTAGGGGCGGGCGCCGTCCGCCGTCGCGCCCGCGCAATATTCGGGGGTCTCGTCGCCGTGGAATTGCAGCGTGGCCGCGCCGATCAGGTCGCAGGCGGCGCGAACCTCGTCCAGCGGTGCGTTGACGAAGAGCAGGGTCGGACTCACGAAGGGCGGCAGCCGCCGCGCCAGCTGCGCCGCGCGGGCCACGGGCACGTGGCGCGGGCTCTTCGCATAGAGCAGGAAGCCGACGGCGTCCGCGCCCGCCTCGACCGCCGCGTCCACGTCCTGCTCGCGCGTCAGTCCGCAGATCTTGATGCGGGTGCGGTGGTCGAGCGCTTGCGTCATGGCAGCCAATCATACGCAGCGGTGCGGTCCGGGATGTTCCAGGCGGCTTCGTAGACCGGGCCGAGGAAGTACAGGCCGTCGGGGGAGAACGTGGGCGCGGCCACGTCCCGGCTGCGCGCCTGCAGCACCTCGCGCATCCAGCCCGGCGGCTGCAGGCCCTGGCCGACCTGGAGCAGGCAGCCCATCAGGTTGCGGATCATGTGGTGCAGGAAGGCGTTGGCCTCGAAGTCGAAGCGCCAGTACGCGCCGCGCCGCCGGATGCCCACCGGCTGCAAGGTCTTGACCGGGGTCGGCGACTGGCAGGACGACGCCCGGAAGGAGGTGAAGTCGTGCTCGCCCACGAGGTGGGCGGCCGCCTCGGCCATCACGCCGGCATCCAGCGGGCGGAACACCCAGCCGACCCGCCCCGCGTCGACGCTGGGGCGAACCGGGGATTCGAGCACCACGTAGGCATAGCGGCGGGCGCGGGCGCTGTTGCGGGCGTGGAACGCATCGGGCACCGGCATCGCCCATTGCACGGCGATGTCGGGAGGCAGGAAGGTGTTGGTGCCGCGCACCCAGGAATGGTTTTCGCGCTGCACCTCGGTGTCGAAGTGCACCACCTGCATCAGGGCGTGGACGCCGGCATCGGTGCGGCCGGCGCAGACGGTGGAGATGGGGCGGTCGGCGAAGCGGGCGAGCGCCTCTTCCAGCCGATCCTGGACGGTCAGGCCCGAAGGCTGGCTTTGCCAGCCCTGGTAGGCCTGACCGTGGTAGCTGATGGCCAGGGCCTGCCGCATGGGCGTCCCCCGGATGCCGTCGAACCGGCTAGCCGATCTCGGCCAGCAGCTTCTGCGCCCGCGACTTCAGGTCGCCTGAAGCCTCGGCCACGACTTCCTCGGCGAGGCTGCGGGCCCCGTCGGCGTCGCCGATGGCGTTGAATTCCTCGGCGAGCGCCAGCTTGGTGGCCAGCGGATCGTCACCGCCGTCGGTTCCCGCGGCCAGCGAAGTCGGCCCCGTGGACAGCGGAGAACCCGCGGTGTCGCCGGCAGCCGAGCCGCCATCGAGGTCAAGCGACAAGGCACCGAGGTCGAACTCGATCATGCCCGCGTCGGGCTCCGCCTTGGCCGCCGCCGGTGCAGGTGCGGGGCCGGGCAGGGGCTCAGGCGTGAAGCTCAGGCTGTTCTCGTTCAGCGTCAGGTCCGGTGCCTCCAGGCGCACCGGTTCCGGCTGCGACGGCATGTCGAGCGACATCGGGTCCGGCGCCTTCATGGCGACGGTGGGACCACCGAAATCCATGTCGAGGCCGGCGGGAGCCGCCGGGGGCTCGTGCTGCGGAATCGCGGCCATCTTGAGCGTGGGCTCCGGCGTGGCCATGGGCGGCGGGTCGTCGTCGCCCAGGGAGAAGTCGAGGTCCAGGTCGATGTCGGATGCGGCCGGTGCAGGCGGGGCGGAGGCGTTGGTCTGCAGGTGCATCGGCACCGTCTGGGTGGCGCCGAAAGCGGTTGCGCTGGCGGCGCCGGCCGCCATGCCCATGCCCGCGGAAGAAACAGCGCTCTCGCCTGGCTGGCCGCCGGGCCGGTACATCGGGTTCGCCGGGTCGAGTTCACGCCCCAGTTCGCAGATGTGTTCCCATTCCTGGCCGGCGCCATGCGTCAGGTTGTAGGCGTCGGTGGCGACCACCTCGAAGGCTTTCGGATCGCGGCGCTTGGCGTAGATCTCGAGCAGCTTGGCATGGATGGCCACGCGCTGCGGGTTGGTGCGCAACGCTTCCTTGAGGATCTCCTCGGCCTGCAGGTCACGGCCGTAGGCCAGGTAGACATCGGCCTCGGCGACCGGATCCACGTCGCCCGCCGCATCCAACTGGCTCGGCGAATAGACCATGGACGAACCGGTCGGGTTGTTGCTTTCCGCCGTGTCGATGCGTTGGCCGCCGCTGGCGCCGAAGAAGGAATCGGGCTGCAGGCGGCTTTCGAGGAACGAGCTGTCGACCTGGGTCACCTTGCGCTTCTGGCGCATGCGCCAGAAGCCGAACCCGAGCAGCAAGGCCAGGGCACCCA
Organism: Caenimonas sedimenti; assembly: GCF_007833165.1. Taxonomy (GTDB): domain Bacteria; phylum Pseudomonadota; class Gammaproteobacteria; order Burkholderiales; family Burkholderiaceae_C; genus Ramlibacter; species Ramlibacter sedimenti. The sequence continues at coordinate 154,481 of NZ_VOBQ01000017.1, forward strand.
CGCCGAGGCCGGGGATGAGCGGGTTCGCCATCATCTCGTCCATCATGCTGGGCGGAGGTGGCGGGGGAACGGCGGCCTTCTTCGGAGCGGGCGGCGCGACCGGTGCGGCGACGACGGGCGCTGGCGCCGGTGTGACGGGAGTGACGGCGGCGGCTGGGGCGCTCGCCGGCGCGGAGGCCACCGCGGCGACCGGAGCAGCCGTCGGCGCCGGGGTGGGCGCCGGCGTCGGTGCCGGGGTGGGAGCAGGCGTTGGCGCCGGGGTCGGCGCGGGCGTCGGCGCCGGGGTCGGTGCCGGTGTGGGAGCAGGCGTCGGCGCCGGGGTCGGTGCCGGCACGGCCGCCTTCGGTGCCGCGGCGGTGACGCCGGCAGCAGCGGGCCCGGAAGCCGGCCGGGCGGTGGTGGCGGTCGCGGGAGTGGCCGGCGTTGCCGCCGCGGGCGGACGCGCGGCAGTGGCGGGCACGCCCGGGGGCGTCGTCACTCCCGGGCGCGGCGCGCTGGCGCCGACGGCGGGTGCGCTGCCGGTCAACCGGTTCAGGTCCGCGATGTTCTTGTTCAGTTCGGCGACGCGGGTCGCGGCGTCCTGGCTGGCGCGGTCCTTCGCGATCTTGTCGGGACTGGCCTTGCCGGGCGGCGTCTGGACGGCGCCCTTGGAAAGCGTCAGGCGGTCCGGCTGGGCGGCGCCCGGTTTCTTGTCTTCCACCTTCGCCTGGACGCGGCCCGTGGCCTGGCGGTCCGAGCTGGGAACGGCGGCGACGGGCAAGCCATCGGCCAGGCGGCGGCGGAATTCGTTGAAGTCGCGGCTTTGCGCGACGACGGTTTCCTTCGCTTCGTCCGGCGGCACGGTGCCGGCGGATTCCACGCCCGGCACTTCCAGGACGGCGCCGGCGCGCAGGCGGTTGATGTTGCCGCCGATGAAGGCTTCAGGGTTCGCGCGCAGCATGGCGACCAGCATCTGGTCGAGTGAAATGCTGGGCGGCTTGTTGGCCGCGGCGATCTTGCCGGCGGTGTCGCCCGCCTGGACGGTGACGCGCTTGTCGCCTGCCGCGCCTGGCGTGGCCGGCGTGGCAGGTGCGCGCGCCGTGCTGGGGGCCGGGGCTCGCGACGGCGAGCCGGGGGTCGTCGTGACGGCTCCCGCCCCCGGGGAAGTCTGCGCGGCCACCGGAGGGGCGGCGGGCCGCATGGTCGGCGGGTCGAACAGCATCGTGTAATCGCGCACGATGCGCCCGGACGCCCAGTTGGCTTCCAGGATCACGTCGACGAACGGGTCGTTCACGACGCGATCGCTGGACATGCTCAGGAAGTAGCGGCCATCCGGCCGCCGTTGCAGGGTGATCTGGACGTTGGCGAGGGCGGCGGCGTACTCCAGGCCGGCAGCGCGGAACGCGGCCGGCGTGGCGATGGCCACCCTGAGCGAATTGAGTTCCTCGGCGTTGATTTCGGGGATGTCGATTTCCGCCCGCAGGGGCTCGCCCAGCGCGGATTGGACATTCACCCGGCCCAACGCCAACGCGAGCGCGTTGGGGGAGGCGAGACCCAAAGTGACTGCGGCGGCCAGGGCCAACGCTGACAGCCGCCCCTGCGGCATGCGCTTCGAACTTGGCGTCCCCACTGCTCGATCTGAAGGCAGTCTTTTTCTCTTCATGCGGCCCATCGCCCCGAGGCTAATTTCGAAAAAGGACCATAGCATCAATGTCTTAGACTGACAAGCTGAGACACCTTTTAACTTCGGCGCAAGCCTGTCACGCAAGGCGCGAAGGCTTTGCTTGTTGCCACATGACAACGGGCCATGGTGTTTGTGCCGCGGCCCTCGCCGGCGACCGACGCGATTATGCGGCCAGCAAAATCCGCAGCATCCGGCGCAAAGGTTCGGCCGCGCCCCACAGCAGCTGGTCACCGATGGTGAACATGCCCACGTACTCGGGGCCCATGGCCAGCTTGCGGATGCGGCCCACCGGGATGTCCAGCGTCCCGGTCACTGCCACCGGCGTCAGCCCCTGCAACGTGGCCTCCTTGGTGTTGGGGATCACTTTCACCCACGCGTTGTCATTCGCCAGCAGGGCCTCGATGTCGGCCAGCGGCACATCCTTCTTCAACTTGAACGTCATGGCCTGGCTGTGGCAGCGCATGGCGCCGACGCGCACGCAGAAGCCGTCCACCGGAATGGCGGGGGCGTCGAAACCCGGGCCCTGGCCCAGGATCTTGTTGGTCTCGGCGCCGGCCTTCCACTCTTCGCGGCTCACGCCCTCGCCCAGGTCCTTGTCGATCCAGGGGATCAGGGAGCCGCCCAGCGGCACGCCGAAGTGCTCGGTCTCCGAGGCGCCCATGCCCTGCTGGCGGGCCAGCACCTTGCGGTCGATTTCGAGGATGGCGGACTTGGGGTCATCCAGCAATTGCCGCACTTCGTTGTTGATCGTGCCGAACTGGGTGAGCAGCTCGCGCATGTGCTGGGCGCCGCCACCCGAGGCGGCCTGGTAGGTCATGCTGGTCATCCACTCGACCAGGCCGGCCTTGTAGAGGGCGCCCACGCCCATCAGCATGCAGCTGACGGTGCAGTTGCCGCCGATCCAGTTGCGCCCGCCCCTGGCGAGGGCGTTCCTGATGACCGGAAGGTTGACGGGGTCGAGGATGATGACCGCGTCGTCCTTCATGCGCAGGGTGGAGGCGGCGTCGATCCAGTGGCCCGTCCAGCCGGCGGCGCGCAGCTTGGGGAAGACTTCGGTGGTGTAGTCGCCGCCCTGGGCGGTGATGACGATGTCGCACTTCTTCAGTGCGTCGATGTCGAAGGCGTCCTTGAGCGTGGTTTCGTTCTTCGCCTGGGCCGGGGCCTTGCCGCCGGCGTTGGAAGTGGAGAAGAAGACCGGCTCGATCAGCCCGAAGTCGCCTTCGGCCTGCATGCGGTCCATGAGGACCGAGCCGACCATGCCGCGCCAGCCGACGAGGCCGACGAGGGGTTGTTGTGCCTTGAGAGTCATGTCATCGCCCTTTCAGTTTGAATTCCTGGTTCCCCCGGCTCGTCTGGCCTTGGGGGAGGGCGCACGACGAACCGGAGCTAGCTAGCTCTTGGTAATCTTCTTGGTGGTCGTGATCGCGGCCACGACGGCGTCGCCCATGGCGCGGGTGCCGACTTTCGTGGTGCCGTCGGAATAGATGTCGGCCGTCCGCAGGCCCTGGGCGAGCACGTCCTGCACCGCGGACTCGATCCGGTCGGCGGCTTGGGGCTGGTTCAGGGAAAAGCGGAGCATCATGGCGGCAGACAATATTGTAGCCAAAGGATTGGCGACCCCCTTGCCGGCGATGTCGGGCGCGCTACCGTGGGACGGTTCGTACAGGCCCTGGTTGCCTGCGTTCAGGCTGGCGGAGGGCAGCATTCCGATGGAGCCGGTGAGCATCGCGGCTTCGTCGGACAGGATGTCGCCGAACATGTTGCCGGTGACCACCACGTCGAAATACTTGGGCTGCTTCACCAGCTGCATGGCCGCGTTGTCCACGTACATGTGGTCGAGCTTCACGTCCGGGTACTGCTGGCCGACCTCGGTGACCACGTCCTTCCAGAGCTGGAAGGTCTCCAGCACGTTGGCCTTGTCGACGCTGGTGACCCTCTTGTTGCGCTTGCGCGCCGCCTGGAAGGCCACGTGGGCGATGCGCTCGATCTCCGGTCGGGAATAACGCATGGTGTCGAAGGCTTCCTCGGCGCCGGGGAAATGGCCATCGGGCGAGCTGCGGCGGCCACGCGGCTGGCCGAAATAGATGTCGCCGGTCAGCTCGCGGATGATCAGGATGTCCAGGCCGGACACCAGTTCGGGCTTCAGGCTGGAGGCGTGCGTGAGCTGCTCGTAGCAGATGGCCGGGCGGAAGTTCGCGAACAGCCCCAGGTTCTTGCGCAGGCCCAGGATCGCCTGCTCGGGCCGGAACTGGCGTTCCAGCTTGTCGTATTTCCAGTCGCCCACGGCGCCGAACAGGATCGCGTCGGCTTCCTTGGCGAGCTTCAGCGTCGCTTCCGGCAGCGGATGGCCGTGGGCGTCGTACGCGACGCCACCCACGAGCGCCGTTTCCATCTCGAATTTCAGGTCCAGGACTTCCAGGACCCGCACGGCCTCGGCCACGATCTCGGTTCCGATGCCGTCGCCCGGCAGCACTGCGATTTTCACGAATCTTTCCTTGGTTGGTGGTGGGCGAGCCGTTGCACCAAGGCCAGCTCGCACGTCTTGAACAGCAGATAGAAGGCAACCGCCAGGTAGGCGCTGAACACCAGCTCGGCCAGCTGCCGCAGCGCGCCTTCCCGCACGGCATCCAGGCCGTGCTCGGCCAGGAAACCGAGGTTGGCCGTGAACAGCTGCACCAGGTTGAGGGACGCAGCGCCGAACATCACGAAGCCCAGCCCCATCAGCCCGAACGTGCACAACCAGTGTTGTTGCAACCAGCGGAAGAAGGGTGTCTGGACCGGCGCGGTCACAACGTGTGGGCGAGCCAGGGCTTGGTGGCCAGGCGGTTGGCTTCGAACGCCTTGATCTTGTCGGCTTGCCGCAGGGTGAGGCCAATGTCGTCGAAGCCGTTCAGCAGGCAGAACTTGCGGAATGCCTGGACTTCGAACGGGAGCTCGGCGCCCTGTGGCTGCACGATCACCTGGCGCTCCAGGTCGACCGTGAGCTCATAGCCGGGGAAGGCGAGCGCGTCGTCGAACAGCTTGGCCACGGTGCTTTCCGGCAGGACGATGGGCAGCAGGCCGTTCTTGAAGCAGTTGTTGAAGAAGATGTCGGCGAAGCTGGGCGCGATGATGGCGCGGAAGCCGTACTGGTCCAGCGCCCACGGCGCGTGCTCGCGCGAGGAGCCGCAGCCGAAGTTCTTGCGTGCCAGCAGGATGGACGCGCCCGCGTAGCGCGGCTGGTTCAGCACGAAGTCCGGGTTGGGCTTGCGCGTGGCGGGGTCCTGGCCGGGCTGGCCCTGGTCCAGGTAGCGCCATTCGTCGAACAGGTTGGGGCCGAAGCCCGTCTTGCGGATCGACTTCAGGAACTGCTTGGGAATGATGGCGTCGGTGTCGACGTTCTCGCGGTCCATCGGGGCCACGAGGCCCTTGTGCACGGTGAATTTCTGCATGGTGTGTTGCCGTCATCCCCGCGGAGGCGGGGATCCAGAGCTTCCTGTCTTTGAATGCGGGAGCCCTGGATTCCCGCCTCCGCGGGAATGACGGGCGCTGGTCATTTCTTTTTCGCCGCGTCTTCCAACTTCTCGCCGGCCTTCTGCACATCCTTGCCGGCACCGGCCATGGTGTTGCAGCCGGCGACGGCGAAAGCGAAGGTCAGGGCGATCAGGGTGGCGATGGTCTTCATGGTTTCACTCCTTTTTAATCAGTCTTTGGCTATGCAAATTGACGGACATCGACGAAATGGCCATGCACGGCGGCCGCCGCGGCCATGGCGGGACTCACGAGATGCGTGCGGCCGCCGGCGCCCTGGCGGCCTTCGAAATTGCGGTTGCTGGTGGAGGCGCAGCGTTCGCCCGGCTCCAGCCGGTCGGCGTTCATGGCCAGGCACATCGAGCAGCCCGGTTCGCGCCACTCGAAGCCCGCAGCCCGGAAGATTTCGTGCAGGCCTTCGCGCTCGGCCTGGTCCTTCACCAGGCCCGAGCCCGGCACGACCATCGCCACCTTGATGTTCTTCGCGACCTTCTGGCCCAGCTTCTTCACCATGGCCGCGGCTTCGCGCATGTCCTCGATGCGGCTGTTGGTGCAGGAGCCGATGAACACCTTGTCCACGAAGATGTCGTTCATCGGCTTGCCGGGCGGCAGCCCCATGTAGGTCAGGGCCCGCTCGATCGCATCGCGCTTGTTCGCGTCTTTCTCCTTGTCGGGGTCGGGCACGTTGCCGTCGATGCCGGTGACCATCTCGGGCGAGGTGCCCCAGGTCACCTGCGGGATGACGTCATTCGCATTCAGTTCGACCACGGCATCGAACTTCGCGTCGGGATCGGAGCGCAGCGTGCGCCAATAGGCCACCGCCTGCTCCCATTCGACGCCCGTCGGGGCGAGCGGCCGGCCCTTGACGTATTCGATGGTCTTTTCGTCCACGGCCACCAGGCCGGCGCGCGCGCCCGCTTCGATCGCCATGTTGCACACCGTCATGCGGCCTTCCATCGAGAGTGAGCGGATGGCCGAGCCCGCGAACTCGATGGTGTAGCCGGTGCCGCCCGCCGTGCCGATGCGCCCGATGATGGCCAGCACGATGTCCTTGGCGGTGACGCCAGGGGCCAGCTGGCCCTCGACCTTCACCAGCAAATTCTTCGCCTTCTTGGCCAGCAGGGTCTGCGTGGCCATCACGTGCTCGACCTCCGAGGTGCCGATGCCATGCGCCAGCGCGCCGAAGGCGCCGTGGGTGGACGTGTGCGAATCGCCGCAGACGACCGTCATGCCCGGCAGCGTCGCGCCTTGCTCCGGCCCGATCACGTGGACGATGCCTTGTCGCTTCGACAGGAACGGAAAGTAGGCCGCCGAACCGAACTCGGCCATGTTCTTGTCGAGCGTGGTGACCTGTTCCTTGCTGGTGGGGTCGGTGATGCCGTCGTAGCCCCGCTCCCAGCCGGTGGTCGGCGTGTTGTGGTCGGCGGTGGCCACGATGGAGCTCACGCGCCAGACTTTGCGGCCCGCGACGCGCAGGCCTTCGAAAGCCTGCGGGCTCGTCACCTCGTGGACCAGGTGGCGGTCGATGTAGAGGATGGCGGTGCCGTCCTCCTCGGTGTGGACGACGTGCTCGTCCCAGATCTTGTCGTACAGCGTGCGGGCCATGGTGGCTGGGGTGTCCTTGCTAAGCGGTGATTTTATTCGGCGCGGCCTGGGCAGGCTGGGGCTCGACCGCTTCGGCGCGTTCGCGCAGGTGGTCGACCAGCAGTCGGGCCGTGAGCGGCAGGGTGGAGAAGTCGCGGGCGACCAGGCGGATCTCGCGGCGGGCCCAGGCATCGCTGAGGCTGACGGATTCGAGATCGCCCACGCCATGCATCAGTTCGAAGGCGCGGCGCGGCATGACGCCGATGCCCAGCTTGTTGTGGATCATCCGGCACATGGCGTCCAGCCCGGTGACATGGATGCGCAGGCGGATCGTGCGCCCCGCCGCGGCTGCGGCTTCGCGCATCGCCAGGTAGATGGAGCTGTTGGTGTGCAGCCCGACGTGATCGAAATCCAGCGTGTCCTCGAACGCCACGGTGCGGTGCCGCGCCAGCGCATGGCCGCGCGGCACGATCAGCACCAGTTCGTCGTGCCGGTAGGCCAGGGCCTGCAGCGCGTGGGCCTCGACGCCGGCCGCCGCATGGCAGATGCCGAGGTCGGCCGCGCCCTCCTGAACCGCGCGCAGGATCTCCGTGCTGAGATGCTCTTCCAGGTCGATCTTGACCTGCGGGTGCTCCGCGCTGAAGGCCCCCAGGTCTTCGGGCAGGAACTGCACGATGGCGGAGATGTTCGCGTGAATCCGCACGTGGCCACGCACGCCGTCCGCGTACTCGGAGAGTTCTGCCTGCATCTTCTCCAGGCTGAACAACACGGAGCGGGCGTGGTGCAGGAGGCTCTGGCCAGCCGGTGTCAGGTCGACGCCGCGGGTGTGCCGGTAGAGCAGAGGCGTCTCCAGCGTCGCCTCCAGGTCCGACAGGCGCTTGCTGACCGCCGAAGCCGCGATGAACTCGCGCTCCGCGGCACGGCCGATCGAGCCCAGCTCGCAGACAGCCACGAAGAGCTGCAGCGAGGTGAGGTCGATCCGGCGGGCGAAGGAGCGTTCGGTGGCGCGCATGGGGGTGGAGACATCGCATCGGACGATGTCCAGACCCGGATTTTCCTCCAATCGCGCGCATCCGTCATCGCAATCCGCGATGACCCCATTGCCCGGCTGGCGGCCGCGGCCTCAGTCGACCTTGGCCCCGGAAGCCTTCACGATCGTCGGCCACTTGGCCAGGTCGGCCTGGATGACGGTCGCGAAGTGCGCCGGCGGTTGCAGCGGCGCCAGGTCGAAGCCCTGCGCCGCCAGCTTCTCGCGGATCGCGGGCAGCGCGAGGATCTTGCCGATGGTCGCGTGCAGTCGGGTCACGACCTCGGGCGGCGTGCCGGCAGGCGCCACGAACCCGAACCACGTGTTGACCTCGTAAGCCTTGACGCCGCTGCTGTCCAGAGTCGGCAACTGCGGCAGCAACTCTGACTTCGCCAGGCTCGTCACGCCCAGCCCCTTGACCTTGTTCTCGCGGATCTGCGCGATGACCGTGGGCGTGTTGTAGAAGCCCATGTCCACTTCCCCGCTCATCACGGCCAGGATGCCTTGCGGCGCACCCTTGTAGGGAACGTGCGTGAGCTGCGTGCCCGTCAGCTGGCCGAACAGCACGCCGGACAGGTGGTGGCTGGTGCCGCTGCCCCCCGAGGAGAAGGTCATGCCGGGCTTGGCCTTGGCCGCGGTGATCACGTCCATCACCGTCTTCGCCGTGCTGCCGGGCGGGACGATCATCACGTTCGAGACGCCGCCGACCAGCACGATGGGCGCGAAGTCCTTGATCGAGTCGTAGCCGGGCTTGCTGTACAGCGCCTGGTTGAAGACCAGCGTGCCCTGGGACGCGAAGGCAATGGTGTAGCCGTCCGGCGCCGAGCGCGCCAGTTCGGCCATGGCGATCGTGCCGCCGGCGCCCGCCTTGTTCTCCACCACCACCGCCTGTCCCATCTCCCGTGCCAGCTCGGTGCCGATGGTCCGCGACAGGATGTCCGCCGTGCTGCCGGCCGCCAGCGGCACCAGCAGCTTGATCGGCTTGGAGGGATAGGCCTGTGCGTGCGCGGCTGCGACGAAGGCGAAGGGTGAAGCCAGCACCAGCGTGGCCAGCAGGGTGAAGCGGCGGAGATTCATGGCGGTTCCTTTCAGCGAAGCAGGTAGGTCGGGCTGGACCAGATGCGGTGGCCGTCTTCCAGCGTGATGCAGACGTAGAGCGCGTCTTCACCGGCGGGCAGGCGCTCGATGCGGCGAGTGAGTCGAGCGGTGCGCGTGGTGTTCTGGTCCGGCAGGCGGAAGACGCGCAGCCGGCGCTGGATGCCGCCGCCGGTGTCGAACACCTGGTCCTCGAGTCCGATGCCCGCGACCTCGATGTCCGTTTTCACCAGGGGCGTGTCGATCGCCAGGCGGCCGGCCTTCGCATCCGCCAGGCGCAGGTCAGCCCCACCGAAGCCGCCGGTGGTGAGCGCCGACCAGGCGAGCTGGCCCGGTTGCGTCTGGCGCAACGGCTTGTCGATGTTCCACAGGTTGATGGGCGCGAAGGCTTCAAACGCGTTGCCGCTGAGCGTGGCCGTGCCGTCCCAGGGGGTCTGGCGGCCGCGTCCCCGGTACTCCGACCCTTCCCAGATGATGCGAAGGCGCTTGCCGAGCTCCGCCTCGGCGTAGGGACGCCAGGTTTCCAGCACGCCCATGCGGTTGCGGATCTCGATGCGCTCGATCGGCGCCTGGGTGGAGACGTCGATCTCCAGCGTGACGGCACCGTCTTCGCAACGCATGATGTCACCCATCCGCGCCTCGCTCACGCGGTCGATCACCCGGCCGCCCATGGCAGGATCGTCACCGTACAGCTCGGCCGGGCGGTCGAAGCGCACGCGGGTGTCCAGGTGGGCGCGGCAGCCGGTGGTGGCGTAGTGGTGGCGCCGGCGCAGGGCGTCGAACAGTCCGTCGCGCGTGAGTTCGCGAGCGAGCAGGCAGGAGAGCCCCCCATAAGCACCGAACAGCGATGCGCCCGGGTGGCTGGCTCCGTGCCGGCCCTTGTGGCCGTCGGAGTTGGCGAGGATGCCGACGCGGTAGCCCTGGTCGAAAGCATCCTCCAGCAGCCACTCGAACGTGCCCCAGTCGGAATGGATCTCGATCGATCGCTCGATCCGCCCGTCGTGCGCCTGCTTGATGTCGGCATAGCGCCCGCCGATGTGGGCGAAGACCACGCAGTTCTCGTCCTGCAGCGCCTTGAACAGGTCGGCCGCGCTGTTGGCGTCGGTTTCCACGTCGCTCAGGTCTTCGACCAGCGCGTGGTGCGAGCGGTGGATCTGCCGGCCTTCATCGCGGAACATCACGTTGCGGTCGCCGCCCAGGCCGGTGTTGCCGGACCATTCGTAGCCCGGGAAGATGATGAATTCGCCGTCCTGGTTGTATTCGGCGGTGAGGCGGTTCAGCTCCTCCCAGAACGGCGTGGTGATCTGGAAGTCGTTGCCCTGGTGGCTCATGGCGTCGAGGAAGGCGCGGTCGCGTGCGAACTCGATCAGTTCGCGGGCGGAGTTGGTGCCGATGGTCTCCTCGGACTGGCCGTGCAGGTCGGCCCAGTAGGGCAGCAGTTCGACCACCGGGTCCACGCGCAGCGGATTGCTGGTGCAGACGACCGCACCGGATGCATCGCGCACCGTGATGACCAGCTCGCCCGGTGCGGCCACCGAGAGCCCGTGCAACGGCGTCGAAAGCACACCCGCCTGCACATCGATGGTTTCCGGGAGGCCCTCGACCGGCATCGATGCTTCCAGCGTGAAGCGGCCGCTGACCCGATGGCTGGGATTGCCCCACTTGTCCTCGCCCTTGAAGCCGAAGGTGAAGGGCTGGCCGACACGCCGCTGCGTCGGCAGGATCGCCTTGTAGAGCACCGGCGGTCCGGCCACCACGGGGATCGTCGGCTGGATCGGTAACTCCACGAAGTTGTAGGTGGCGAAGGCATCGACCAGCACCTTGAACTCGAACGTCGGTTCGGTGAAGGTCTGGATGCGGATGCCGGGCGAGCCCTGGCGGGTGTCGCCGATGCGCACGGTGATCGTTTCGCCTTCGCGCAGGAAGCCGCGCTGCACCCGGATCGCGATGGTCTTGTCCCAAGGCCGCACGTTGCCCTTCTGGTCGTAGCGCAGTTCCAGCACCGCGCCGTTGCTGGCCTCGGCGGTCACGTAGTTCCAGCCCTTGGGGTCGGTGAACTGCGGCTTGCCCATGTCGCTGGCGAAGCGGTGCACGATCTTCAAGCCGCCGGTGTCGTCGATGCCGAAGTAGCCCGCGGTGTAGGTCAGCGTGAGCGAGGCGAAGGCACCGGCCTCGCAGGGCGTGCTGGGCGAGATGGTGGCGTGCCCGGCGCGGTCGTTCAGGTAGGTGGAGTGGAATGCGTTGTTGCGCATGGTGCGGCGTCAGTCCGGAGCAGGAGGATTGAAATCCAGCTTCAAGGCATAGGGCGTGGGCGGCACGCACATCAGCTGGAACGTGATGGCGACGCGGCCGACGCTGCGGCCGGTGATGTGCACCTGCAGCCCCATGGCGCCTGCCGCGATGCCCATGACGGCCGCGTCGTCCGCCGCCGTCTCGCGCACGAACGCCAGGCCCTCGGAATGCAGGGTCGGCGCGCCGAACTCGTTGGCGAGCACGGCTTTGAGGTTGGTATCGACCAGGCGCTTTTCGGGGATGCGCAGCAGCTTGCCAAAGCGCGTCGCCGGCAAGTACATGCGGCTCGCGCAGTGGAAGGCGCCGCCGATGTCGAGCCGGCGCCGCACCATGACGTAGCCCTTGGGATCAGGGCCCAGGACGGCGGTCCAGGGACCTTCTTCGCGCACCAACCCGCGTTCGACGATGGCCGCGAACACCGGCAGCTCGAGGCCGCCTTCGGGCGCCGTGAAGCGGAAGTGCCACGAGCCGGCGATGGGCTTGCGCATGCTGCCCACGAACGTGCCATGTCCCTGGCGCCGGACCAGGAAGCCTTCGTCCATCAGCCGCCCCAACGCCTTTTGCGTGGTGCCCAGGCTCAGGCCGAGGGCCTCGCTGAGATCGCGCTCGCCCGTCACCTTGCTGCCGACCGGCAGTTCCCCGGCTTCGACCGCCTCGATGATGGCGTGGCGCAACCTGGTGTGCTTGGGCAGGGCGGCCGCCGCCATCTGGAAACGGGCGACGATGGGGGAGGCGGCGGGCAGCATCGCATCCCAGTCTAGGCCTGGTGGCCCACGAACGCAATAGAGCTATAGAGCTTTGAGGGAAAGCCTGGGAGCCCTGAAAATGCGCCCATGACGACGACCCACCGGATGCTGATGCTCGCCATGGCACTGCTGGCCGCCGCCAGCCACGCCCAGGAGCGCAAGAACCATTTCGACGACCCCTTCCTGCAGGTGACGAATGCCTTGCCCGCTTGCCCGGTCCCGGCGCCGCCCGGCTTCACCGAGGAAGAGGTCCGGAAGGAAGCGCACGTCCGCTCGCAGCACGGCGGCAGCTGCTTTCGCGTGGGCCGGTGCCGGCTGCCGAACTCCTACCTCTATGACAAGGAGATCATCCCGCGCGTGCAGCAGTACATCCGTCTCGACGGGCGATTCGACGACACGTCGGTCTGGGTGCTGGGCGAGCGCCGGCTGGTGACGCTGATGGGTTGCGTGCAATCGAAGGCGCAGGCCGAGCAGCTGGAAAAGGCGGTGCTGCTGGTGGACGACGTCATGGGCGTGATCAACAACCTCTCGGTCGGCACCGCGGCCGCGCCGCGCTACCGCGTCGCCAGGCCCTGAGGTGTGGGCCCGAAGCGGGAGGGCCGCCGTCTGCCGTTCAGCAGCTCGCCCACCCACGTCGACCGCACCCAGAGTTCATAGGTCACGAGGCACACCACGGTGGTGGCCGCGATGTTCAGGGCGATCTTCAGCAAGCCCGGCAATTCGAGCGCGTAGAGCGCGCACCCGAAGGCAATGGTGAGCGGCAGGTGCAGGATGTAGACCCAGTACGAGCTGTCCGACAGGTAAGCCAGCACCTTGTTGCTGGCCGGCAGGAAGCGCAACGCCGCCCCGATGGCGGCGAAGCTCCAGAGCCAGGAGGCACAGCCTTGCACGAACGCGAGGTCGGAGGCTGGCGAGCGGCGCTCCATCATGGCGCCCGCCGCCAGGTAGGCGGCCAGCCCCAGCCCCGCGAAGACCCACCAGCGCCTTTCCCAGACCGGGAACAGTTCCGCGCGCCACGTGTAGGCCGCCGCACCGAAGGCGAAGAAGGTCCCGTAGTGCAGCCATTCCGCGAACGGCGGCAGGAACAGGCCGCTCGAGACCAGGATGCCGTTGGGATAGGCCCAGCCCGCGCCCTGCAGCGGCAGCGCCAGCACCAGCACGCCCCACCATGACGTTGCCAGCCTGCGCAGGAAAGCGCCGGCGGCGGTGAACAGCGGCCGCAAGCCTTCGAACTGCGCGAGGACGGCCGTCCCCAGGCTCATCCACAGCAGCATCCACACGAACCACAGATGCAGCAGGTTGGGCCCGACTGGCACGCCGGGCGGCGGCGTCACGAGGCTCATGTCGATGCCCCAGGTGCCGCGCACCATGCGGTGCATGTACAGCGCCGCGAACAGGCCGCAAGCCATGACGATGGGCAGCCAGAACACCACGATCGGCGCGCCCAGCCGCGCCAGCCGGTGTTCGGCGAGACCCTTGGGCCCGCGCGATTGCAGCAGCATCATCACGAAGAACCCGGCGAGGATGAAGAAGGCCGGCATGCGGAAGGTGTGGATCGCCGTCCAGGCGATGTCCGCCACGATCGTCCGCTGCGGGTCGCGCCAGGGCAGCGGGTTGGCGTGGACGGTGTGGATCAACGCGACGTGCAGCACGACGCCCAGCCACATCATCAGCGCGCGCAGGTTGTCGAGGGCGTGCAGCCGCGCCGGGCCTTGGGTTTCCATGCCGGGCATGATGCGCCCAGGTGGGTGGCGCCACAAGTGATATCCGGCGGGACGTCAGGCCGCTTGCAGCACGCGCCGCGGCGCGAGCTCGCTCAGGATGTCGGAAGGCTGGCGCCGGTTCGTGCGAGCAGCCCGGGCAGCCACCGCCGTGCCGATGTTGATGCAGCAGACCGCGTGCTCTTCCGGCGCCAGCGAACACAGCTCGCGCAGGGGCGCTGACGGCATGGCCTTGCCGCTGGTGAGGCCCGTTCCGTAACCCATGGCCTGGGCGCCGAGCAGCACGTTCTGGATCGCCGCGCCGAAGGAGACCGCGCGTTCCAGGGCGGGAATGCGGGGATCGGCGTCGCCACCGGTCCGCAGGATCGCGATGAGCAAGGTGGGCGCCCGCCACGCCTTCTCGCGCGCCCGGCCCACTTCCTCCTCCGAGGCCTGCGGGTCGCGTCCCAGCAAGGCGAGGCCGAAGGCATCCGCCAGCCGGTCGCGGGCGGACATCGGCACCAGCACGAATCGCCAGGGTGCGAGCTGGCCGTGGTCGGGCGCGGCGGCGGCGAGGGTCAGCAGTTGCTCGAGTTCGTCGCGCCCCGGCCCGGGCGCGGCCAACCGGCGGGGTGACACATTGCTGCGCGCCTGGATGAAGCTGGAAAGTTCCTGCAGCTTCACAGGCTCATGTCGAGGGTGCGCCGCATCGCGTCCACCTCGGCGTCGGGCGGCGTGACGAACTCCGCCTGGGCGTTGGCATCCAGCGCCCGCAGCAGCGCCGGCTCCGCGCCGCGCAGGCCGGTGAACAGCCTGGTGGCTTTGCGCGTGGCGTCGGCCGGCGCATCGGCCCGCACGTAGAGGCCATAGCCCCAGCTCGCGCCCGCCGTGGGCACCACGATGAGCCGCGCGTTGTGGATCCGTGGGTTGGCGCCGACCAGCGACTTCATGCTCGTGGCCTTCGCGCCCTGCACCCGCATGACCAGGCCCACCCAGCGATCGGGCTGCCAGTGGAACGACGCCTTGGTGGGCAGGTAGGCCTGGCCCAGCCCCTGCTGCGGCTGGACATCGACCATGGTGCCGCAAAGCTTCTCGGCCCGCACCAGCGCCGTGGTGACGCCGCTGCGGATGCCCATGCAGGTGGTGGCCTTCAGTTTCGCGAGGACCTGGGCCTGTTCGTTGGGCGGCAGTTTCGAAATCTCCACCGGCTTCGCGTCCGTGGTCGTGCCCACTTCGGCGACCACCAGCACCGCGGCCTGGATGGAGTCCTTGTTGACGGCGACCGTCTGGTAGCCGGAGGCAAAGCCGACCACCGGGTTGCCATAGACCCAGCAAGGCGGCACGCGCCGTTTCAGCGCCGTCGCGACGTCCTCGGCGGTGGCGATGTTGACGATGGGCGCCACCGACAGGCCGCTGCCGCGCAGGAAATCCGCCAGGTCGGCTGCTGCGGTCGCGGCTTTCGCCGTGCCCTCGCCGCGGATCGTCTGGGGGTTGAGATAGAGGCCGCCTTCGCACGTCTGCGCGAAGGCGCCGGAGGCGCAGGCGAGCGCCCCCGCCACCAGGATGGCTTGCTTCATGTCTTGTCTCCTCGCACCGATCGGGACCGGGGTCAGCCGTCCTCGGTGCCGGGCGGCCCCTCGCTCGCTGGAGAATGGCGGGCCCGATGCGCTGCCGGGCCGGCGGACGAAGCGCGGGACGCTAGACGACGCCGACGGCGTGCCAGGTGGCGATCTGGTCCTTGGTGTAGCCCAGTTCCGCCAGCACTTCGTCGGTGTGCTCGCCGAGCAGCGGCGACGCCGTCACCTCGGGCTTCAGGTCGGAGAACTTGATCGGGCTGCCGATGGTCCAGTAGCTGCCGCGCACCTTGTGCGGGACTTCGACGATCGAGCCGCTCTTGATCAGCGACTCGTCGCGCAGCAGTTCCTTCATCGAGAGCACCGGGGCGCACGGGATGTCGAACTTGCGGAAGATGTCCACGGCCTCGAACTTGGTCTTGTCCTTGATGAAGTCCTCGATGGTGGCGAAGATCTCGTCGATGTGCGGCTGGCGGGCCCGCGGCGTCGTGTAGGCCGGGTCGGTTTTCCACTCCGGCTTGCCCAGCGCCTCGCAGATCGGTTCCCAGGCGTGCCCCTGCACCGTGAAGTAGATGTAGGCGTTGGGGTCCTTCTCCCAGCCCTTGCACTTCAGGATCCAGCCGGGCTGGCCGCCGCCGCCGGCATTGCCGCCGCGCGGCGTCACCTTGTCGGCGAAGGCTTCCATCTCGTGCGGGTACTGCGGGTACTCCTCGAGGTAGCCGACCTTTTCCAGGCGTTGCTGGTCGCGCATCTTCACGCGGCACAGGTTCAGCACGGCGTCCTGCATCGAGGCGGCCACCTTCTGGCCCTTGCCGGTCTTCTGGCGGCCGATGATGGCCGTGAGGATGCCGATGGCGAGGTGCATGCCGGTGTTGGAGTCGCCGAGCGCGGCGGCCGAGATCGTCGGGGCCGAGTTCTCGCCCTTCCACCAGCCGGTGGTGGAGGCAGCACCGCCGGCGCACTGCGCCACGTTCTCGTAGACCTTCAGGTCCTCGTAGTGGTGGCCTTCGCTGAAGCCCTTCACCGAGGCGTGGATCAGCTTCGGGTTGAGCTGCTGGATGCGCTCCCAGCTGAAGCCCATGCGGTCGAGCGCGCCGGGGCCGAAGTTCTCGACCAGCACGTCGAACTCCTGGATCATCTTCTCCAGCACCTTCTTGCCGTCGGCCGTCTTCGTGTCGAGCGTGATCGAGCGCTTGTTGCTGTTCAGCATCGTGAAGTACAGCGCGTCGGCGTCGGGGATGTCGCGCAGCTGGCTGCGCGTCACGTCGCCCGCGCCGGGCCGCTCGACCTTGATCACGTCGGCGCCGAACCACGCCAGCATCTGCGTGCACGCCGGGCCCGCCTGCACGTGGGTGAAGTCGATGATGCGGATGCCCTCGAGGGGTTTGGTCATGATGAAAATCTCCTGCTTTGTTGATGAAGGCGCGGCCTTGGGCTTGAAGGGAACCATGCTAGGAAGCGGGTCCGCCTTTTGCCGTTGACCGCGGTCAAGTTCCGGAAAAACGGGTTTCAGTCCACGGGCTGCTGTTCAGGGAAGGCGGCCTTGGGCTTGGCCTTGCGAACCACCCCGATCAGCCGGGAGATCAGCGGCCAGAACAGCATCAGCAGGGCCAGCGTGGTGATCGTGCCCACCAGCGGGTTGGCCCACATGATCGAGACTTCGCCCTGCGAGATCAGCATGGCCTGGCGGAACGAGTCCTCGGCCTTGTCGCCGAGCACCAGGGCCAGCACCATCGGCGCCAGCGGGTAATCGAGCTTCTTGAACACGTAGCCGATCACGCCGAACGCCAGCATCAGCCAGACATCGAGCATCGCGCTGTGCACCGTGTACGCACCGATGGCGCAGATGACGATGATGAGCGGCGCGATGATCGAGAACGGAATGCGCAGGATCGACGCGAACAGCGGCACCGTGGAAAGCACCACGATCAGGCCGACCAGGTTGCCCAGGTACATGCTGGCGATCAGGCCCCACACGAAGTCCTTCTGCTCGACGAACAGCAGCGGCCCGGGCTGCAGGCCCCAGATCAGCAGGCCGCCCAGCAGCACCGCCGCCGTTGGCGAGCCGGGGATGCCGAGGGCCAGCATCGGCAGCAGCGCGCTGGTGCCCGCTGCGTGTGCCGCCGTCTCGGGCGCGATCACGCCCTCCATCTCGCCCTTGCCGAAGTTGTCGCCGTTCTTGCTCATCTTCTTCGCCAGGCCGTAGCTCATGAACGAAGCCGGGGTGGCGCCGCCGGGCGTGATGCCCATCCAGATGCCCACCAGCGAGCTGCGGATCGAAGTCGCCCAGTATCTCGGCAGCTTCTTCCAGGTTTCCCAGACCACCTTGGCGTTGATCTTGGCCGACTTGCCGGAGAAGTTGAGGCCTTCCTCCATCGACAGCAGGATCTCGCCGATGCCGAACAGGCCGATCACCGCGATCAGGAAGTCGAAGCCCCGCATCAGGTCGGGCAGGCCGAAGGTCAGGCGCAACTGGCCGGTGACCGTGTCCATGCCGACGGCGGCGAGCGCGAAGCCGAGCGCCATCGACACCAGCACCTTGAACGGTGAGCCCTTGCCCATGCCGACGAAGCTGCAGAAGGTGAGCAGGTACACGGCGAAGAACTCGGGCGCCCCGAACTTCAGCGCGAACTTGGCCACCATCGGCGCCAGGAACGTGATCATCAGCACCGCGACGAAGGCGCCGATGAACGACGACGTGAACGCCGCCGTCAGCGCCTGGCCGGCGTGGCCGTTCTGCGCCATCGGGTAGCCGTCGAACGTGGTCGCGACCGACCAGGGTTCACCGGGGATGTTGAACAGCACCGACGTGATGGCGCCGCCGAAGAGGGCGCCCCAGTAGATGCACGAGAGCATCACGATGGCCGTGGTCGGCGACATCGTGAAGGTGAGGGGCAGCAGGATCGCCACCCCGTTGGCACCGCCCAGTCCGGGCAGCACGCCGATCAGCACGCCGAGGATGATGCCGATGAACATGACGCCGATGTTCGTGGGCGTCAGCACCACGGCGAACCCCTGCATCAGGGCCGAGATTTCTTGCATGTCGTCGACTCCTCAATAGCCCAGGAAGGCCAGCGGCTGCAGCGCGCCCTTCGCCAGGGGCACCTTGAACCAGATCTCGAACAGCACGAAGAAGAAGACGCTGGAGCCGATGCCCAGCGTCACGCTTTTCGCCCACGAGTACTTGCCCAGCCACACCATGAAGCAGGCCAGGAAGATCGCGGCCGCGACGTACATGCCGACCACCATGATCACGCCGACGAATGCCGTCGAGGGCAGCAGCACCGACAGGATCTGCTTCATCTGCCAGGCGTCGACGAAGCTGCCCTTGTCGGCCTTCTTCGACAGCAACGACTGGTACAGGATGCCGACGCCGCCGACGGTGAGCAGTCCGCCGATGTAGAACGGGAAGTAGCCGGCGCCGGGGCCGTCGCTGGCCCAGCCGGCGCCGAGCTTGCGCGCCTGGACCATCACGACGATGCCCACCAGGGTGAGCAGCGCCGCGACGACGGCGTCGACGGTGGCGTTGGTGGCCAGGCTCTTCGCCTCGCCTGCGGGTTGTTCATGCATGGGGATGCTCTCCGTCGGGCGGGGTGGTGCTACTGCTTGGGGGCGAGGAAGCCGGCTTCGGTCATCAGCGTGCGGTGCTGGGCCTCGGCCGTGGTGAGCCATTTCTGGAAGTCGGCGCCGGACATCGCGGTGGTGTTGAAGGCGCCCTTCTCCATGTACTCCTTCCAGTCCGGCGTCTCGCGGACCTTCTTCAGCAGGTCGACGTAGAAGGCCAGCTGGTCGGGCGTGGTGCCCGGCGCCATGAAGATGCCGCGCAGCATCACGTAATCGGTGGGCACGCCGGCTTCCTTGCAGGTCGGGATGTCGTTCCAGGACTGCGTGTCGGTGATCTTCGACTTGTAGGGCATGCGCTCGTCGTCGAACACGCACAGCGGCCGCAGCGCGCCGGAGCGCCATTGGGCGACGGCCTCGATCGGGTTGTTGACGGTGGCGTTGATGTGGTTGCCCACCAGCTGCACCGCGACCTCGCCGCCGCCCTTGTAGGGCACGTAGATGAACTTGGTGCCGGTGGCCTTCTCGAAGCCCACGGTGAGGATCTGGTCCTCCTGCTTCGAGCCGGTGCCGCCCATCTTGAACTTCAGCGGGCCGGCGGTCTTGACGGCGGCCACGAACTCGTTGGCGTTCTTGTAGGGCGTGGCGGCGTTGACCCACAGCACGAACTGGTCGAGCGCCATCATCGAGACCGGCGTCATGTCCTTCCAGCCGAAGGGCACGCCGGTGGCGAGCGGCGTGGTGAACAGGTTGGACAGCGTGATGATGATCTTGTGCGGGTCGCCCTTGGCGTTCTTCACGTCGAGGAAGCCTTCGGCGCCGGCGCCGCCCGACTTGTTGACGACGACCATCGACTCCTTCATCAGCTTGTGCTTGACGATGATCCCCTGGATCAGCCGGGCCATCTGGTCGGCGCCGCCGCCGGTGCCCGCGGGCACGACGAATTCCACCGCCTTGGTGGGCTCCCAGGCCCAGGCCGGAGCGGCGACTGCGAAGGAGGCCGCGATGGCCGTGACGATGGCGCGCTTGAGTCTTGCTGCTTTCATTGCCTTGTCTCCTGAAGTTGCTGTGGCTCCTGCGGGGAGGGCCGCACGGCGCGGACCCCTTGGAGTGCGGCAGATGGTCCGCCCCGCGGTTTGGAAATGCTGTTGACCGAAGTCAAGATTCCGGTTCGGCGGGCGGAGGTCGTGACGAGAGTCACTGCCGGGGTGCGGGTTGACCCGGGGGGCGCCTTCGGCCTGCGGTGGGCCAAAAGAAAAAGCGCCGGCGAGTTGCCTCGCCGGCGCCTTTGGGATGGGGGTGGATCTGGTGCTGCGGTGTTTACGCCAGGCGTTGCTTGCGGCTGCCGGGCTTGCAATGCTCTGCTTCGACCTCGGCCACGAACTGGACCGGGCTCGTCAGCGCGTCGAGCAGCGTCGAAACTTCGATGCCGAAGCGCTCCAGCACGGCAAAGGCGCGCGAGGAGCGGAGCGGGGCGGACAGGGCGAGCAGCTGAAACAAGGAAGACTCCCAGTGATTTGAAACCAACTGGGAGTCATTGTACTAGGGTTAACCCTAGACTGTCTTCACTGGCAAATCGCTGCGCGATTTGTCAGTGGCTTGATCGGTTCGAGGAGGCCCGGCAAAGCCGGTTCCTCCTCGAAGGGAGGTGCATGCTATTCCGCGTGGTCCGGTGCCGCTGCGCGGGTCAGGTCTTGCTGGCCTTGGCCGGGTTCAGGCTGGTGATGCGGCCGCTCTCGGTGCCCGCGGTCTCGTCGATGATCGCGTTGATCAGCGTCGGCCGGCCGCTCGCCACCGCCTCGTCCAGCGCCTTCGCGAGCTCCTGGCGGGTGTTCGCCACCACGCCCTTGCCGCCGAAGGCTTCCATCATCAGCTCGTACTTCGCGCCCTTGACGAATACCGTCGGCGCCGGGTCCGCGCCACCGCCGAGATTGCGGTCGGTGCCCTTGTAGACGCCGTTGTTGTTGAAGACGACGATGCAGACCGGCAGGTTGTAGCGGCAGATCGTCTCGACCTCCATCCCGGAGAAGCCGAAGGCGCTGTCGCCTTCCACCGCGATCACGGGCTTGCCCGTCTCGACGGCCGCCGCCACCGCGAAGCCCATGCCGATGCCCATGATCCCCCAGGTGCCGCAGTCGAGGCGCTTGCGCGGCTCGTACATGTCGATGATGCTGCGCCCGAAATCGAGCGTGTTGGCGCCCTCGTTCACCAGGATCATGTCCGGCCGTTCCTTGAACTTGTCGCGGATCGCCGAGAGCGCGCTGTGGAAGTTCATCGGCGATGGGTCCGCCGCCAGCGTGCCCGCCATCTTGGTGAGGTTCTTGTCGCGCCGCTCGGCGATGCCGCCGGTCCAGCCCGAAGGCGGCTTGGGAAAGTCCTTGCCCATGCCCGCCAATAGAGCCGACACGCAGGAGCCGATGTCGCCGACCAGCGGCGCGGCGATCGGCACGTTGCTGTCCATCTCGGTGGGCGAGATGTCGATCTGCACGAACTGCTTGGCACCTTTCTCCGCGCCCCAGGTCTTGCCCTTGCCGTGCGACAGCAGCCAGTTGAGGCGCGCGCCGACCAGCACCACGACGTCGGCTTCCGCCAGCACGTAGGAGCGCGCGGCACCGGCCGATTGCACATGGGTGTCGGGCAGCAAACCCTTGGCCATCGACATGGGCAGGTAAGGGATGCCGGATTTCTCGACGAACGCGCGGATCTCGGCGTCGGCGCGGGCGTAGGCGGCCCCCTTGCCCAGCAGGATCAACGGCCGCTTCGCGCCCTTGATCAGGTCGAGCGCGCGCTGCACGGATTCCGGCGCGGGCAGTTGCTTCGGCGCCGGGTCGACCACCTTGATCAGCGAGTTGCGGCCCGCCTCGGCGTCCATCGTCTGCGGGAACAGCTTGGCCGGCAGGTCGAGGTACACGCCGCCGGGACGGCCCGACAGCGCGGTGCGGATGGCGCGTGCGATGCCCACGCCGATGTCCTGCGCGTGAAGAATGCGGAAGGCGGCCTTGCAGAACGGCTTGGCGACGTTCAGCTGGTCCATCTCTTCATAGTCGCCCTGCGCCAGGTCGACGATCTCGCGCTCGCTCGAGCCGCTGATCAGGATCATGGGAAAGCAGTTGACGGTGGCATTCGCCAGCGCGGTGAGCCCGTTCAGGAAGCCCGGTGCCGACACGGTGAGGCAGATGCCGGGCTTGGCGGTCAGGAAGCCGGCGGCGGCCGCGGCGTTGCCCGCGTGCTGTTCGTGGCGGAACGAGATCATGCGCATGCCCTCGGCCTGCAGCATGCGGGTGAGGTCGGTGATCGGGATGCCGGGCAGGCCGTAGATGGTCTCGATGCCGTTCAGCTTGAGGGCGTCGATCACGAGGTGGAAGCCGTCGGTCTGGGCCCGCGGCTGCGTGGTCGCGACCTCTTGAATCGTGGCCTTGGGGTTGTCGAGGACGGATGACATGGGGCTCCTTGTGCGCGGTGTCGTCTTCGTGGGTCTTGGCTGCTCTGCGCCGTTGGCATTGCGGGGCCCGGCGTGCGGACGAATATCATTCGGGCAGGCGACTTTGCCCGTTGACCGCGGTCAAGTTTCGAGAAATGCGGAGTACATGACCCAGCTGGCCCAGCATCCCGAACGCAATGTCATCCGGCTGCAGTTGAAGCAGAACGGCGTGTTGGCGGAACTCGACGACGCCGCCCGCGCCGAGCTCGAGCCGCACCTGTCCATCTTCGACGGCAGCAAGGGCGACTTCCTGCTGTACCAGGGTGTGCGCGAGATGGAGCAGTACTTCCTGATCGACGGCATCCTGAAGCGTGTGGTCGCCAACCCGGAAGGCAAGGAGATGATCCTGCGCTTCGCCGAGGAGCGCGACGTGGAGACGAGCTACGCCGCGTGGCGGCTGGGCACGCCCACGCCCTACGGCATCGTCTGCGTCACCAAGGTACGCGTGGCGCGCATGCCGCTGGCCGACTGGGCGGCTTTCCTGGAGTCGCGGCCGCGGGCCAAGGCGGCCTTCGAACTCGAGGTCATGCGCATCATGAGCGAGATCATGGCGCACACGATCACGCTGCACCTGCTGGATGCGCCGGGGCGCGTGCACCGCTTCGCGCGCAAGCATCCGGCGCTGGTCGACCGGATCCCGCAGAAGCAACTCGGGTCGTACTTGAACCTCACGCCGGAGACGCTGTCGCGCTTGCGGCAAAAGGGCAAGATCTGAAGGCGCGCTCATGCTTGGCGGTGGGTTTTCCCGCAGGCTGATCGTGACTTTGGTCATCCCCGTTTCGTGACGCACGGCCCCGGTGCGCGATGACGTTCCGCATCGGTGCATGTAACCCGTGCTGCCTACAGTGGGCCCATGACCTGCCCACTCTCCCTCCACGCGCTGCGCAACACCATCCGCCTGAAGCTGCGGGGCCAGGCGGCGTTGCAGCCCCTCGATGAGGCGGCGCAGGCCGAACTCGCGGCGCTGCTCGTCGTGCACGAAGGGGTGCGTGGCGAGCGCCTGCTGGAACCCGGCCGCGGCGAGCTGCGGCAGTTTTTCGTGATCGAGGGATTGCTCAAGCGTGTGGTGACCGGCCCGGACGGGCGCGAGATGACGCTGCACTTCGCCGGCGAGGGCGATCTGGAGACTTGCTGGGACGCCTGGCAGCAGCGCGCACCCGCCCGCTACGCGGTGGTGTGCGCCGCCCGCAGTCTGGTCGTCTCGCTGCCCATGGCCGAGTGGTGTGCTTTCCTGGAGCGGCATCCGGCGGCGGAGCGCGCTTTCCACACGCAGCTGGTCGCCGTCGCCAGCGCGATCGCGGAACATGCGGTGACGCTGCTGATGCTGGATGCGGCGACGCGCGTCCTGCAGTTTTCCGACCGGCATCCCGAACTGGTCGAACGGTTGCCGCAGAAGGATGTGGCGTCGCACCTGAACCTGTCGGCCGAGACGCTTTGCCGGCTGACGCGGCGGCAACGCGCCGCCGGACTCGCCGCATGAATGCGCGCCTGGCCGTCGAGCCAGCCCGCGCCAATGGCGCACCTGCGACGGGTATATTGCAGCGCATGGCCACCGACCGTTCCGCCGCTGCGCCCCGCATCCGCCTGCTGATCGTCGACGACCAGCCGCTGGTGCGGCGCGGCCTGCTGCTGATGCTGTCGATGGAGCCGGACCTCGACGTGGTCGGCGAGGCCGGCGACGGGCTCGAGGCCATCGAGCAGGCGCAGAAGCTCCGCCCCGACGTGGTGCTGATGGACCTGCACATGCCGCGCAAAGGCGGCGTGGGCGCCACCCGCGAGATCACCGTGTCGCTGCCGCAGACGCGCGTGCTGGTGCTGACCACCATGGAAGCGGAGCAGACCGTGTTCGACGCGGTGCGCGCCGGTGCCGTGGCCTACCTGCTGAAGGACGCGACGGAGCAGGAGGTGGTGGACACCGTACGGGCCGTGCACCGCGGCGAGTCGCGCCTCACGCCGCAGATCGCCCGCAAGGTGCTCGACGAGTTCCGGCGCATGCAGGATGCCACGCCGCCGCCCGTGCTGCGTGGCGCGGACCCCGAAGACCAGACCGGCGACCTGAGCGACAAGGAAGGCCGCATCCTGCAGCTGATCTCCGAAGGCAAGTCGAACAAGCAGATCGCCGCCTTGCTGTTCCTGGCCGAAGGCACGATCAAGAACCATGTGAGCCGCATCATGGACAAGCTGCATGCGCACAGCCGGACGGAGCTGGCGGTGATTGCGTTGCGGCAAAGACGGGTGTAAGGCCCACCCCCGCCAGCAGCCCGGCAAAGCCGGTTCCGCGGTGGCTCGCGCATGAGACGTCACGGCCTCGCCAGCCTCGTAGGCTGGGGTGAGCCCGCAGGCGAACCCCAGCTGCGTTACGCGGTCAGGAGCTTCCTCCGCAACGGCCGCAACACAAACCACGCCAGCAACGCCGCCACCGCTGTCATCACCCCTGCCGCCAGGAACACCCCATGCCAGTCATGCGTGGCCGCCACGATCGCGCTCGACACCGGGACGGCCAGCGATGCCACGCCCTTGGCGGTGTACAGCAGACCCGCATTGGCCGCCGCATAGCGCGACCCAAACGTGTCGGCGCAGGTCACCGGAAACAGCGTGTAGATCTCGCCCCAGCAGAAGAACAGCGCGCCGGTGAGCAGCACGAAACCCAGCGGATGCGCGCCCAGGTCATACAGCGCCAGGATCGCCAGGGCCTCCAGCGAGAAGGCGATGACCATGGTCTCCTCGCGGCCGATGCGGTCCGACACCAGGCCGAAGAACACGCGCGTGACGCCATTCAGCACGCGGTCGAGAGCGAGCGCAAAGGTGAGCGCCGGCAGCACCAGTCCCGCGATCGCCACGGGCGAATCGCCGATGCCGAACGCACGGGCAATGGGCACCAGCTGAGCGGTGGCCACCAGGCCGCCGGCGGCGACCAGCACGAACATCAGGTACATCACCCAGAACACAGGCTGGCGCAGCGTCTCGGCGGGCGTGAAGTCGCGCTGCGACTGCGGCACGTGCGGTGAGGGCTGCGGCGGCGCCGCCAACTGCGGCAGCAACCGGTTCGGGTCTTCCAGGCCGAGCGCCAGTGCCATCACCAGCAGCCCCTGGCCGAGCCCGAACCAGAGAAAGGCGGCCTCGAAGCCGCGATTCGCGATCACGTCCGTGATCGGGATCAAGGTGAGTGCGGACCCGGCGCCGAAGGCGGCGGTGACCAGGCCGACGGCGAGACCGCGGCGATCGGGGAACCACTTGAGCGCCGTGCCCACGCAGGTGCCGTACACCGCGCCGGCGCCGATGCCGGTGACGGCGGCCGCGAGATAGAGGAGCGGCAGTGAATCGACAAACGCATTCATCACCCAGCCCGTCGCGCACAGCAGCCCGCCGGCCAGCACCATCGGGCGCGGGCCGTAGCGGTCGACGAGGTAGCCCTCCATCGGTACAGACCACGTCTGCAGCAACGCGAACACGGCGAATGCGGTCTGGATCGCGGCATGGCTCCAGCCGAAGCGATTCGAGATCGGGTCGACGAAGAGCGTCCAGCCGTATTGCAGGTTGGCGATGGCGGCCATGCAGACGATGGCCATCCCCAACTGCACCCAGCGGAAAGCGGGGCCCGGCGGCGCGTCGTCCTCCAGCTCCTCGGTCCAGGGCAGCAGCAGGGCGGCTGGGCGAGTCTCCACGGGAGCCGCGGCCGCCGCCGCGGTCCCCTCGGGTGGGATGACTCGCGTCATCGCCTCGTGCATGGCTGGATTCATGTGCGCTTCATGACAGCTCGGCCGGCGCCGACTCCGGATCGAACAGGCTGCCCATTTCCGGGCCCACCGGCAATCGCACCTGCACGCGGGCTCCTTCGCCCGGCGCGCTGCACAGGGTCAGCTCGGCACCGATCATCTGCGCCTGCTCGCGGATGCCCACCACGCCGTAGTGCCCGGGGTGCGGCGCGGCGGGGTCGAAGCCCACGCCGTCATCGACGATGGCCAGCTCGATGGCGCCGTCCTCCAGGTCACGCAGGGTGATGTCCACGCTGCCCGCCTCCGAGTGACGCGCGATGTTGCGCAGCGCTTCCTCGGCGATGCGGAACAGCGTCTCGGCGCGCGGATCGGCGAAGCTCGCCGCCTTCGGATCCGCCGCGAAGCGCACCTCCAGCCCCGAACGCTCGGCGAAGCGGTTGGCGGCGCTGGACAGCGCCGGGCCCAGGCCGAGATCGCGCACGGCGTTCAGCCGCATGCGGCTCACCGCTTCGCGCGCTTCCTTCAGCCCCTCGTGCGCGACTTCCTCGGCGCGGGCCAGCTCGTCGCCGAGCTTGGCGGGGTCGTGCGCGTGCAGCGTGCGCAGCGTGCGGACCTGCACCAGCATCTCCATCATCGAATGGGCCAGCGTGTCGTGCAGGTCGCGCGCGAGCCGCAGGCGCTCGCGCACCACGGCGGCGTAGCGGCTGTCGGCGGCCAGGCGCTCCACCTCGCGCGTGCGGGCCTGCACGCGTTGTTCGAGTTCCTGGGTGAGCAGGTCGAGCTCGTCGCGTTCGCGCCGCAAGGCCTCCAGCAGGCGGCTGAAGGCGCGGCCCAGCAGGGCCACCTCGTCGCGCCCCGCCGGTTCGCGAATGCCTTCGGCCTCCTGCCGCGCCACCCGTTGCACCTGCGTCGTCAGCTCGCCGAGCCGGCGCGTCAGGCGGCGCGCGAAGGCCGCGCCGATCAAGGCGGCCGTGATGCTGAGGAGGATGGAGATCGCGGTCAGCTTCTCCTCCAGCCCCCCGCCCTGGCCGAGCTCGTCGGCATGCTGCACCACGGCCACCTGCAGGCCCAGGGCGGCCAGCGCCGGTGCCGCGGCAGGCGGCGCCGTCACCACGACCAACCGGGGCCCCTCGCCCGCATCGGGGACGAGCGTCACGTCATGGGGGCTGGGGGGCGGCCTCCGGGTCGTTGGACTTTCCGGTTCCTCGAAGACGACGCGCCGGGTTTCGACGAGCAGCACCCGCGCGCGCGGATCGGGCTTGGACTTTTGTCGCGCCGCGGCGGCGGCGGCGGCCAAGCGCGCTGGCGGCGGCAGCACGCCGAGTTTCCCCGCCGCGCGCTGCTGGCTGGCGATGGCCTTCTCCAGCTCGGCGGCATAGTCATTGGCGAAGCGCTGCATCGCGGCGTCCCGCTGGGCCAGCATGCTGTTGGTGGCGTAGTCGCCCACCGCCATCAGCGCCAGCGCGATCGCCAGCGACAGCACCACCGCGAGCCAGGCCACGGCGGTGGCCAGGCTGCGGCCCGGGTCGATAGCGCGGAAATAACGGTACATCTGCGCGGGGACTGTGCCTGTCTTGGTCCGCGGCGACCATTGGGGGATAGACGGATGTGGCTGTTGCCCCTCCCCCCGCTGGGGGGAGGCTG
>NZ_VOBQ01000018.1 GCF_007833165.1 Caenimonas sedimenti
ACCCCAGCCCTCCCCCAGAGGGGGAGGGAGAGCAAATTAATCCCGCCGCGACATGTCCACGCACACCAGCGCCGGCTGCCGGTTCCAGCGCATGGTGATCACGTACGGGCGCTTGCGCACGCGTGCCTTGATGCCCGAACTGCCTTGCAGCTTGACCGGTACCGAGATCTGCAGCGCCGCCCCCAGCGTCTTGCGGGCGTTGCCCCCCAGCGTGTTGGCGATCTCGCCCACGGCATCCAGCAGGTTGCCGTCGGACAGGTCGGTCTCGCCCTGCAGCAGCAGCAGTTCCTTCAGCAGCTGCGGCGGCATCGAGACGATGACGTGGCCGTTGTACGAACCCGAGAAGGTGACGATGCCGTTGAAGTCGTGGCCTTCCAGGTCGGTGGTGGCGAGGAAGGCGGAGGTGATCTCCGGTTCGTTGCGCGTCAGCACCTTGAAATAGCGGCGCACCGATTCGACGAACAGCTTGAGTTCGTTCTCATTGAGCGTGTCCATCAGCGGGCCTCCATCACGTCGAGCAGGGCCATCCGCAGTTCGTCGTCCGAGAACGGCTTGGCCACGAAGCCGCGCGCACCGAGCTTCAGCGCGGCGATGGCCGTCGACTTGTCCGAGAGCGCGCTGACCACGAGGATGTTGGTCCTGGGCAGCATCCGCAGCAGCTCGCCGATGCATTGCACGCCATCCATCTCCGGCATGGTGAGGTCCATGGTCACCACCTCCGGCTGGGTGGCGCGGGCGATCCGCAGCGCTTCCGCGCCGTTGCGTGCCAGCCCGACCAGCGCCACGTGGGCCAGGCCGCCGTTCTGTACCACCCGGGAGATCCGCGAGCGGATCATGTTGGAGTCGTCGACGATCATGAGGCGCATCGCGGTGTTCCTCATGCCGCGAAGCGGACCTTGAATTCGGTGTATTCGCCGGGCGTCGAGCCAAGCAACAGCCGCGCACCCAGCTTCTGGACGTTCGCCTGGACCACGTCGAGCCCCACGCCGCGGCCCGCATGCATCGTGACCCCGC
The DNA here is from genome assembly GCF_007833165.1 of Caenimonas sedimenti. Lineage (GTDB taxonomy): Bacteria > Pseudomonadota > Gammaproteobacteria > Burkholderiales > Burkholderiaceae_C > Ramlibacter > Ramlibacter sedimenti. Next base: position 1,015 of record NZ_VOBQ01000018.1, read on the forward strand.
CCGCAGTGGAGAATCCCGGCTTGAAGATGTGGGCGACGATCTGGCGGTCGTCGAAGCTTTCGAGCTGCTGCGCCGTGTACCAGCCGATTTCCACCAGCTTGCGGCGGATGCGCGGCGCGGAGAGGCCCGCGCCGTCATCGCGCACCGAAAGCGTCCACTCGGTCTCACCGCGCAACAACTGCACGGTGACGGCACCGGCTTCCGGCTTGCCCGCGCCGGTGCGCGAGATCGGCGCTTCGATGCCGTGGGTGACGGCGTTGCGGACGAGTTGCACCGCGATCTCGCGCACCAGGTCGCTGGCGTCCGGCGGCAGGTCGGCGATGGCGCTCATGGTGATCGCGGGCTGCACGCGCTTGCCGGCGTCGCGGGCGATGTCCTCCGCCAGCCTGGCCAGCACCCCGTTGATCGCCTCGCCACTGACGGCCAGGTCGGCCACCGGCTTCTGCAGGCCGGTGAGGCTCTTGAGTGAACCGATCTTGTTCAGCAGGTCTTCCAGCGGCAGCGGCAGCGCCAGCAGCGCGTTGCCCAGGTCGCCGCCCGCACTGCCGCCCTGGCGGATGCGGTCCAGGTCGTTCTCGAACTGGTGGGCTTGAGCGGCGATGGTATCCAGCCCCAGCGTGGCAGCGTCGCCTTTCACCGCGTGCACCCGCCGCCGCGCTTCGTCGATTCGCTTCAGGATGGCGGTCTCGCCCTGCGCGCTGGAGGTGCTGCGCAGCAGGTCGTTCACCTCCAGCAGGTTCTGCTCGGCCCGCGCCACGAACTGGCGCAGCATCGCCGGGTCGGCGTCGATCGCCTTCAGCAGCATCGAGAATTCCTTCTGCGAGCGCTGGCGTTCCGACTGCAGCTTGCGTTCGAGCTCGACGCGCGCCGAGATGTCCTGCACCGTCACCAGCAGGTGGCGCACGCCGGCGCCTTCCTGCACGCGGTTGAAGTGGAAGGACAGGTGGCGCACGACCTCCTGGCCCAGCCGGTTCTTCATCACCGCTTCGACTTCGGAAAGCGGGTTGATGCCCTGGACCAGCGCTTCCTTGACGTGCGGCGCGAACAGCAGCTGCACGTAGTCGCGCGCATCGGCCAGCGCCTTGTCGGGCAACAGCGGCGCGAGCAGCGAGAACAGGTCCTGCCCCGGGGTCAGCGTGCGGCCGAACAGCCCGTGCGCCGACTGCGAGAGCTGCGAGCCGATCTTGAAATCGGGCGTGATCAGGAACAGGCCCTCCCGGACGCTCTGCAGGATTTCGCGGTTCTCCTCGGTGGCGGCCTCGATGGCGGCGTCCGAGGTCTTCAGCCGGTTCAGGAACTTGAACAGGATGAAGGCGAAGTTGAGCAGGGCCAGCACGATGCCGCCCGTCTGCACCATGCGCAGCGTGCTGGCCCGCGAAGCGCCGATCTGCTGTGTCTCCGTCACGAAATCGTTGGCGATGTTCAGCAGCTTGATGTTGTTGGCCTGGCTGTAGGCCAGCGCCCCCGCCAGGTCCTCGGGCGTGAACTTGTCGCTGGCCAGCAGCGGCTGCAATTTCTGGAAGTAGGGCTTCCACACCGCGTCGACCTGGGCTTCCAGCGCGCGACCCCGCTCCGAGGTGACGGGTTGCAGGAACACCGGCTTGCCATCGCCGCCCGGGACGACGTTGCCTTCCTTGAACGCAGCCGCGGAAATGTCGAAGACCTTGGCGCCGGCGCGCAGCTCGGCCAGCGTCTCCGGCTTGTAGGGCTTGTCGGCGACGCGGGCGGCGTCCAGTTCGAGCAGGGTCCGGGCGATCCGCTGCGACACGTAGCGCTGGCGGCCGGCCAGGTTGATGGCCACCGTGTCCTGGTCGATCTTGAAGGAGGTGTAGAAGTTCAGGACCAGCACACCCAGGTCGAACAGCAGGAAGAAGGCCACGGCGATGATGATTTCGCGGTACTTGCCGAAAGAGAACCCCTGCTGCTTCGGCGCGCGGCGCGCTTGCGCCTGCTTGCCGGTGGCGGTGCTGGGTTCTAGGGGCAAAACGGCGGCCATGGAGATTCCCTTCCTGTGGTTCTTGTGGGTGTGCGGCTGGCGTTCAGGCCACCAGCTTTTCGACGTGAGCCTGGCGGGTGTAGAGGAAGTCGATGACTGCCTTGCGGCAGTGCACGTAGCCGGCGTCCTCGGCCAGCTCGACGCGGTTGCGCGGGCGGGCCAGGTCAACCGTGAGGATTTCGCCGATGGTTGCGGCGGGCCCGTTGGTCAACATCACGATGCGGTCGGACAGAAGCACGGCTTCGTCCACGTCGTGCGTGACCATCACCACAGTGCTCTGGGTCTTGGCGACGATCTGCAGCAGCTCGTCCTGCAGCTTGGCGCGGGTGAGGGCGTCCAGGGCGCCGAACGGCTCGTCGAGCAGCAGCACGTTGGGTTCCATCGACAGCGCCCGGGCGATGCCCACGCGCTGCTTCATGCCGCCCGAAATTTCACCAGGGCGCTTGGTGGACGCAGGGGTGAGCCCCACCATGTCGAGCGCCGCTTCGGTGCGTGCCTTCAACTGCGCACGGCTCTCCGTGGCGCCGAAGACTCGTTCGACGGCGAGATGCACGTTTTCGAAGCAGGTGAGCCAGGGCAGCAGCGAGTGGTTCTGGAACACCACGCCGCGATCCGGCCCCGGTCCGGCGATCTCGCGGTTGGCGCAGATCAGGCTGCCCTGCGTGGGTTGGGTCAGGCCGGCGATCAGGTTCAGCAGCGTGGACTTGCCGCAGCCCGAATGGCCGATCAGCGCGACGAACTCGCCCTTGGCCACGGTGAGGTTGATGTCGCGCAGGGCGACGAAGGGGCCTTTCGCCGTCTTGAACGTCTGCGCCACACCCTGGATCTGGATGTACTTGTCGGTCAGGTTCGTGTTCATGATTTCACCTCCTCGAACGTGAATGCGGTGGCCAGCTTGATCAGCGCGAACTCGAGCAGCAGGCCGACGATGCCGATCGTGAAGATCGCGATGATGATGTTCTTGACGTTCAGGTTGTTCCATTCGTCCCAAACCCAGAAGCCGATGCCGACGCCGCCGGTGAGCATCTCCGCGGCGACGATCACCAGCCATGCGGTGCCTACAGCAAGACGCACGCCAGTCAGCATGTAAGGCAACACGGCGGGGAACAGGATCTTGCTGAAGATCTTCCATTCGGAGAGGTTCAGCACGCGCGCCACGTTCATATAGTCGCTGGGCACGCGCTGCACGCCCACGGCGGTGTTGATGATCATGGGCCAGATGGAGCAGATGAAGATGGTCCAGATGGCCGCGGGGTTCGCGCCCTTGAACACCATCAGGCCGATCGGCAGCCAGGCGAGCGGCGAGACCGGGCGCAGCAGGCTGATCAGCGGGTTGAACATCCGCGAGAGAAAGGTGAAGCGGCCGATCATGAAACCCAGCGGGATGCCGATGGCCGCCGCCATGCTGAAGCCCATGGCCACGCGTTTCAGCGACGACAGCACGTTCCAGCCGATGCCCTGGTCGTTGGGGCCCTTCTGGTAGAACGGGTCGCCGAAGATCACCATGGCTTGCCTGAAAGTGTCCGCCGGCGAGGGGAAATTGCTGGTGCTGGTCATCGCCACCACGGCCCAGATGCCCACGAGGAAGCCCATGCCGAAGAGTGGCGGAAGCACCTTCAGGAAGAGTTCGCGCCAGTCGTAGCCTGGTTGTTCCTCCCTCCCCCCCTGGGGGAGGGCCGGGGTGGGGGCGCCCGCCGCCGCGAGCGGCACTTCATTGGCCGATTGCGAAGAGGCGGGGCGCGCATGCCCCCTCCCCAACCCTCCCCCGGAAGGGGAGGGAGTTGCTTCGGCCGGCGAATGGAAGACTGCACTGACCATGTTCGTGCTCCTGGATGGGGATGAATGGCTCAACCGAGCACCTTGAAGCTCTCGGCGTACTTCTTCGGGTCCTTGCCGTCCCACACCACGCCGTCCACCAGCTTGCTGGTGCGCATGACGTCCTTGGGGACAGTGGCCTTGGCGGCGAGGGCGGCCTGTTTGTAGAGGTCGATCTGGTTGATCTGCTTCGCGATGCCCAGGTAGTCCGGGTGGTCCTTGACCAGGCCCCAGCGCTTGTGCTGCGTGAGGAACCACATGCCGTCGGACAGGTAGGGCATGCCCACCATGCCGTCGTTGTAGAACTTCATGTGGTTGGGGTCGTCCCACGTCTTGCCCAGCCCGTTCTGGTAGCGGCCCAGGATGCGCTGGTTGATCGCGTCGACGCCCGTGTTGACGTAGCTCTTGTCGGCGACCGTCTCGGCCATCTTGAGCTTGTTCTGCAGGCTGGCGTCGATCCACTTGCCCGCCTCGATGATGGCGGCCACCACCGCGCGGCAGGTGTTCGGATACTTCTTGACGAACTCGCCGGTGGTGCCAAGCGCCTTTTCGGGGTGGTCCTTCCAGATGTCCTGCGTGGTGACACCGGTCACGCCGATGCCGTCCATGATGGCGCGGTGGCCCCAGGGCTCGCCCACGCAGTAGCCGTCCATGTTGCCCACGCGCATGTTCGCGACCATCTGCGGGGGCGGCACGGTGATGATCTTGGCGTCCTTCATCGGGTTGATGCCGTAGGCCGCCAGCCAGTAGTACAGCCACATGGCGTGGGTGCCGGTGGGGAAGGTCTGCGCGAAGGTGTATTCGCGCTTCTCGGTGGTCATCAGCTTGGCCAGCGAGGGGCCGTCCACGGCGCCCTTGTCGGCCAGCTTTTTCGACAGCGTGATGGCCTGGCCGTTGTGGTTCAGGTTCATCAGCACGGCCATGTCCTTCTTGGGGCCGGACGTGCCCATGTGCACGCCGTAGATCAGGCCCCAGAGCACGTGCGACATGTCGAGTTCGCCGTTCACCAGCTTGTCGCGCACGCCCGCCCAGCTGGCTTCCTTGCTGGGGATGATCTTCACGCCGTACTTCTGGTCGATGCCCAGCACCGAGGCCATCACCACGCTGGCGCAGTCCGTCAGCGGGATGAACCCGATCTTCACTTCCTTCTTTTCCGGGGCGTCGGAGCCCTGGGCCCAGGCCGGCTGGTAACCCAGCGAGGAGAACAGCGCGGCGCCGGTGGCGGCGCCGGCGCGGCGAAGAAGGGTGCGGCGGCGGATCGTGGATGGCTGCGTCGTCATGGGGGCACTCCTGCGGAAAAGAAAGCATTGAAAACAAGAAAGGCGCCCATCTCTCGAATCACGCAAGGCCGCGCGAAAGGAAAAATGGACGCCGTTGTCCGTGGGGTCTTGAAAGACCGTGTCACTCACGCCGCCGTTGGCGCGGGTGACGAGACCCTTTAAGCAGGAGCTGTGCCAGCTTGACTTCCATCAAGCCGGCGTGGGCTTGCTTTCACTGGGAGCGAGCCGCTTCCCGCGCCGGACCCGCGCGGCCGGCCACGGCACGGGCGCCCGGCCGCGGCCGCACGCCCGGGGTGCACGGCCGGCGGGTGGCACGGTATTTGTGCGCCGCAACAGCCTTCAGCGTGCGCGGCTGGGCAGCACGTCCGCCATGGCCAGGACGTTCTCGGCGACGTCGACCACCCGGCGGTTCTGGTTCATGGCCATCTGGCGCAGTGCCTTGTAGGCTTCCGCTTCGGTGAGGTGCTGCGCGGCCATCAGCAGGCCCTTGGCGCGTTCGACGACCTTTCGCTCGTTGAGCGAGGCGCGCACCGTGTCGAGTTCATCGCTCATCGCCTGCAGGCGCCGGGCCTGGTCTTGCACCATGCCGAGGATGGAGCGCTCCAGCTGCGGCCCGTACATGGGCGCCTCGCCGGCAACGGCGGGCGGCTGCGCCGCCAGGGCTTCCAGCATGGCCCGTTGGTCGCGCAGTTCGGTGCGTGCCTGAGCGATCTTGGTTTCGCACAGGGCGCGCAGGTACTCGGCCTGGATTTCCTCCACCCGGCGCATGGTGTCGATCCGCCGGGTGCAGCAGTCGTACCAGACCTGGGCGAGCCCGCCGTCGCTGCGGCCGCCGTCGGCCTGGGTGAAACCGATGCGCCGCAGGCGTTCCAGCTCTGCCAGCCCCCGCAGGTCGACGCTGGCCCGGTCGGCCTCCAGCACCTGGAAATCCGCGAAATCGGCGAAGACCTGGAAGCAGGCCTGTTGCGAGTCGATCAGGTGCTGCCACTGTTGAACCCCGCCGGCGTCGGGCCGGCCAGCGGCAAAGATGGCGCAGCCGAAGGCGCGCTCCTGCCCGGCGAATTCCTTGCCCTGCATGAAGTTGAAGAGCGCCACCAGCGAGCGCGAGATTTCCGGGTCGGTCGCGCTGTCGGCGGCCTCGAACACCACGCCGAGCAGGCCGCTGATCACCCGCACCATGGCGGTGGTTGCCTCCTTGGGCGTCACGGACTGCGCCGCGATGGAACGGCGCACGCCGGCCAGGCCGTCGAGCGAATGGAGGACGCCGGCCACCCGGCTGAACAGGCGCGCCCCGTTGCGCACGCTGTGGCCCTCGGTGTCGAGCCCGTCGAAGCGTTCGCGCACCTGCGCTTCGATGGCCGCGCATTCCGCCGCTTGTTGCAGCCGCTGGTCGGCGAAGCGCACGCCTTCGGAAGCGAGGTAGAGGTTGGTGATGCCGCGCTCGCGCTGAACGGCATGGGTGAAGCGCGCGAGCAGGCTCACGAGTTCGCTGGTCGCGGCCAGCTGCTCGAGTTCGCGGATCTCGCACTGCTGCGCGGCGAGGAGGAAGCTGAGTCCGGATTTCATCTGCCTGTCCTTCCTGCAACAAACGTGCCGTGTGGGCCGCTTACACTGCCTCGATGAAGGTTCTGGGAATCGAATCGTCGTGCGACGAGACGGGGGTGGCCCTGGTGGAGACGCGTCCGGCGGCGGCTCCCGCATTGCTCGCGCATGCCTTGCACAGCCAGGTGGAGATGCACCAGGCCTACGGCGGCGTGGTGCCGGAGCTGGCGAGCCGTGATCATATCCGTCGCGTTCTGCCGCTCGCCCAACAGGTGCTCGCGCAGGCCGGTTGCCAGTTGTCCGACGTCGATGTCGTTGCCTACACGCGCGGGCCGGGCCTGGCGGGCGCACTGCTGGTGGGCGCCGGCGTGGCTTGCGCCCTGGGCGCGGCGCTCGCAAAGCCGGTGCTCGGTGTGCATCACCTCGAAGGGCACCTGCTGTCGCCCTTCCTCAGCGCCGACCCGCCTGAATTCCCCTTCATCGCCTTGCTGGTCTCCGGCGGCCACACCCAATTGATGCGGGTCGACGGCGTGGGCCGGTACGAAATGCTCGGGGAGACGATCGACGATGCCGCGGGCGAAGCCTTCGACAAGTCGGCCAAGCTGCTGGGGCTGGGCTATCCGGGCGGGCCCGCGTTGTCACGGCTCGCCCAGCAGGGGGACCCCACGGCGTTCAAGCTGCCGCGCCCACTGCTGCGAAGTGGCGACCTCGATTTCTCGTTCGCGGGGCTGAAGACGGCGGTGCTCACGCAGGCGAAAAAGCTGGGGGAGGACCTGGACGAGCGCAAAGCCGACCTGGCGGCGTCGACCGAAGCCGCCATCGTCGAGGTGCTGGTGAAGAAGTCGTTGGCGGCGCTGGAACGCCAGGGCCTGCACCGCATCGTGGTGGCGGGCGGGGTCGGCGCCAATCGCCTGCTGCGCGAGCAGCTGAATGCCGAATGCGCGAAGCGGGGGGTGCGCGTGCACTACCCGGAGCTCGACCTGTGCACCGACAACGGCGCCATGATCGCCATGGCGGCGGCGATGCGCATGCAGGCGGGGGTGGAGCGGGCCGCGCCGCGCTATTCGTTCGACGTCAAGCCGCGCTGGCCGCTCGATGCGCTGAACGCGGCGCCATGAAAAAAGCCCGCCGGGGTCACCTCCCGGCGGGCCTCGCCCCTGTGCCTGTCATGCCGGACCTGATCCGGCATCCATCGGTGCACGCCACCATGGATCCCGGGTCAAGCCCGGGATGACAGGGAAGGGAGAGCGCTTACTTGACCTCGATCGTGCGCGCCGTCACCACGGGCTTCTGCTTGCCGAGCGTGAGCGTCAGCACGCCGTTCTCGAGCTTGGCGCTGGTGGCTTCGGCGTCGATCGCTTCCGGCAGCTCGTAGGCGGCCTTGAACTGGCGCGGGGCGTCGGCCACGGTGCTGATGCGCACCACGGCACCGTCGACTTCCAGCGTCAGCTGCTCACGGGCCACGCCGGGCACGTCAAGCGACACGGTCCAGGCGGTGTCGTTCTGCTCGAACTTCAGGCCGTGCAGGACGGAGTCGGACAGGAAGCGCTCGAAGCTGCGGTCGAAGCTGCGGGCGGCGGGAACATAGGCGCGGGTGCGCAGGGCGGGTGCGTAAAACATGGCATGAACTCCTGTGACGTTAAACGTGAAACGCTTGGCGGAATCGGTGCCGTTGCGTCCCTTAAACTCCGCGGCTTTCGAAATGATTGCCGCATGGCGCACATCTGCGTGCCCCAGCGGCGTTTTCAAGGGAAATCCATTGACGAAAAATGTGCGGCGCGGGGTCTTGAAATCGTTGGCGGCAACGCTATGTCTGCCGGCGCTCGCGTGGGCCCAGACGACGGCGCCCGCATTGCCGCCGGTGAAGCTGGCCCTGATCGAAAGCCTCTCGGGCTCGTTCGCGAACACCGGCGAGGCCGTGTTCCGCAACCTGGTGTGGGCGGTCGAGCGGGTCAACCAGCGCGGCGGCGTGAAGACCGCCCAGGGGATGCGCGCACTGCAACTCGATCGGCACGACGGCAAGGGCCAGAACGAGGAAGCGCTGGCCGCGCTGCGCTCCGCCATCGACGGCGGCGCGCGCGTCATCCTGCAGGGCAATTCGTCCGCCACCGCCGCGGCCCTCATCGACGCGATCGGCAAGCACAACGAACGGGAGCCTGACAAGCGGGTCGTGTTCCTCAACTACTCCGCCGTCGACCCGATCCTGACCAACGAGAAGTGCAGCTTCTGGCACTTCCGCTTCGACGCGCATGCCGACATGCGGATGGCGGCGCTGATGCAGGTGCTGAAGGACGACCGCACGGTGCAGTCCGCCTACCTGATCGGGCAGGACTACAGCTTCGGCCAGGCCGTGCTGCGCGAGGCGAAGCGGCAGCTCGGTGTGCAGCGGCCGGACGTGCAGATCGTGGGTGACGAGCTGCACCCGATGGGCCGTGTGAAGGATTTCCTGCCTTACGCGGCAAAGATCAAGGCCAGCGGCGCGCAAGCTGTCGTCACGGGCAACTGGGGCAACGACCTCACCCTGCTGGTGAAGGCGGCGCGAGAGGTGGGCTACGACGGCAAGTTCTACACGTTCTACGGCAATGCGCTGGGCGCGCCTGCGGCGATCGCCGATGCGGGCGTCGGCAAGGTGATCGCCGTGGCGGACTGGCTGCCCAACGTGCAGACCCCGCAGAGCGAGGCCTTCTACCAGGCGTTCCGCCAGCGCTACCCCAAGGCGGCCGACGATTACGTGCACATGCGCATGCAGCTGATGATCGAGGCGCTGGCCCAGGGCATCGAGCGGGCCGGCAGCGCGGAGGCAGTGCCGCTGGCGCGGGCGCTGGAGCAGGTGAGCGTGAGCTTCGCCGGCCAGACCGGCACCATGCGCGCGGCCGACCACCAGTTCCAGCAGCCGCTGGTGGTGGGCGTGATGGAGCGCCAGGGCGCGCCAGGCGTGAAGTTCGACGTGGAGGGGTCCGGCTACGGCTTCCGCGTCGTGCGGTCGGTGCCGGCCGCCCAGGCGGAATTGCCCCACGCCTGCAAGATGGCGCGCGTCGCGGGACACTAGGACCATGCGCCAAGCCGTCCTCGACCTCGAAGCCTCCCAGATCCGCGAAGTCGCCAACGCCGGGATCGGACGCAGCGATGTGCTGCCGTTCTGGTTCGGCGAAAGCGATGAAGTCACGCCGGAATTCATCCGTGAAGCCGCGATCGACTCGCTGCGCCGTGGCGAGACCTTCTATGCGCACAACCTCGGGCTGCCCGAACTGCGAGGCGCCATCGCCGCGTACACGTCGCGTCTGCACAAAGCGGTGGACGTGGAGCGCATCGCGGTCACTTCCGGCGGCGTCAACGCGCTGATGCTGGCCGTGCAGGCGCTGGTGGACGCGGGCGACGAGGTGGTCGCGGTGACGCCCGTCTGGCCCAACCTCACGGCCCAGCCGCGCATCCTCGGCGCGAAGCTGCGCTGCCTGCCGCTGCGGCCCGAGGGCGGCGCCTGGAAGCTCGATCTGCAGGCCCTGCTGGACGCCATCACGCCGGCGACGAAGCTGCTGATCGTCAATGCGCCCAACAACCCCACCGGCTGGACGCTCACTGCCGGCGAACAGCAGGCCATCCTGGCGCATTGCCGCAAGACGGGCACCTGGATCCTGGCCGACGAGGTCTACGAGCGGCTGTACTACGCGCCCAGCGCCAACGGCTGCGCCCCGAGCTTTCTGGACGCGGCCGAGCCGGACGACCGGCTGGTGGTGGCCCACAGCTTTTCCAAGAGCTTCCTGATGACCGGCTGGCGGCTGGGCTGGCTGGTGATGCCGCCCGCCATGACGGAGCACATGGGCAAGCTGATCGAGTTCAACACCTCCTGCGCACCGGTGTTTGCCCAGCGGGCCGCCCAGCTGGCGATGGAGCGCACGGATGAGGTCACGCCGCGCGTGGTGGCTCACCTGAAGGCTTGCCGCGACACCCTGGCGCCGCTGCTCCAGGCCATCCCAGGGGTCGCCCTGACGCCGGCCGATGGGGGCATGTACTGCTTCTTCAAGCTCGACGGTTTCGGCGATTCGCTGGGGCTGGCCAAGCGGCTGGTGGCCGAGGCGGGCATCGGGCTGGCGCCGGGGACCGCCTTTGCGCCGGAGGCGCAGGGATGGCTGCGGTGGTGCTTCGCCTCCAAGGACCTGGGGCGGCTGCGGCAGGGGGCGGACCGGCTGGCTTCGTGGCTGGATTCCTCGCCCAGGCTATAATCCCCAGGTTCGTGCGACACGTGTCGCTGATCGCAGGTCATGTGCCTGCCACTAAAGAGGCTCCCGGAACCGGCTGGTTCCAGAAGCTGCCGGGTGCAAGACCCGGCCTATCAAGTGCTTCGCATCCTTCGGGAAGCGAACCGACGGAAAACCCGAGGTACAACCTTGGACGGACCGTGGGACGTACACGCCGCATGCTTTTCGCATGACCGGCTTCGATAGTCCGATGAGCGAAAGCTCTCAACTACCTTGACAGCTTCAACTGCGCCTCCGGCGTGGCTGTGCGCTGTCCTGCCGTACAACCGGCAGTCACCTACGTTGGCATGCAGCCTTGGTAACGAGACTGTGTGAAGCCCAACTGACAATGTACTCCCCGCGCAAGCGGCGGTGCCCACCCGCGAGGGGGAGCACCGGATACTGCCAGCACGCGGCGGTTGAGGGGGCTAGGTGAGTTCTGCATGGGTAAGCTAACTGAATCATCGTTCGAATCCGGGTAAGGATTGACTGGCCAAAGTTGCTGTTAGGCCAGAGCCAAAAGGCAAGCTGTCGGATGCGCCTGTGGACCATGGGTGCACGTTGTTGAAGTACAGCCCCGGAAAAGATGAACCCTAAACAGATAGTCGGCGCGGCAACGCGTCGTCGGTAGATGAGGGAACGTGGTAAGCCCCACCATCCGCCTGCACACCTCGGTGCGCGGGCAGGGAAGCCGCAAGGCGACCTGTTGGATGAGGGGGTATGGGACTGTGGAAAAAGCGAATGGCTGCCTGTAATGGGTGGCATAGGGGTTCAATATTTGCCCTGACGCGAAAGCGTGCTGACTTCCACGCGGTGCAACCGTCGCTAGACGGCTGCAAGAGTTCAACCGAGCCCCGAAGGGATGCATTCGTCCCTTCGGGGACAGGTGCGTCCTCGAAGGATCAACTCCAACGAGGAAAGCATGAGAACAATCATCGGCAACGATGACGCTGCATCCTCACGCGAACCGCAAGACTGGCATGCCATTGATTGGCGGCTTGTCGAGCGGAACGTGCGAACAACGCAGCGACGCATAGCGAAGGCTACGCAGGAATGCGATTGGCGCCGGGTGAAAGCCCTGCAACGGTCGCTAACCCACTCGTTCTCCGCCAGGGCACTGGCGGTGCGGCGAGTGACGGAAAACCAAGGCAAGCGAACGGCAGGGGTCGATCGCGCGCTCTGGGACACGCCTGACCTGAAATGGAAGGCTGTCAGCCGGTTGAAGCAGCAAAGGGGATATAGGCCAATGCCACTGCGGCGTGTCTACATCCCCAAGTCGAACGGGAAGGAACGCCCGCTGGGTATTCCGACCATGTTCGACCGGGCCATGCAGGCTCTCCACCTGCTTGGTCTTGAGCCAGTGGCTGAGTCGACGAGTGATCCGAACTCATACGGGTTCCGGAAAAATCGCTCGACGGCAGATGCCATGAGCCAGATATTCGTTTGCATGTCCCAGAAGGCTTCGGCCCGCTGGGTACTGGAGGCGGACATCGAAGGCTGCTTTGACCACATCAACCACGACTGGCTGGTGAGTCAAGTTCGCATGAACAAGACGATCCTGCAACGATGGTTGAAGGCCGGGGTGGTCCACAAGGGCCAGCTGACACCGACCGATGAGGGGACGCCGCAAGGCGGCATCATCTCGCCGACGTTGGCGAATGTGACTTTGAATGGGCTGGAATCCGAACTGGCGGCGTATCTCGATGCGAAGCTGAAGAAGACGAAAGCCGCGAAGCTGAAAATCAATGTGATCCGGTACGCCGACGATTTCGTCGTGACGGGCATCTCGAAAGAGGTTCTCGAAACTGAAGTCAGGCCGTGGATAGAAGCATTCCTCGCAAAACGGGGTTTGCGGCTGTCGCCGGAAAAGACTCGCGTCACGCACATTGATGACGGTTTCGACTTCCTTGGGTGGAACTTCCGCAAATACCGCGGGACGATGCTCATCAAGCCGAGTCGCAAGAACGTGAGAGCGTTCTACGCCAAGGTGGCGGAAGTCATCAAGTCGCACCGGATGGTGAAACAGGTAGTCCTGATCGAGAAGCTGAATCCGATCCTTCGGGGTTGGGCTCAGTACCACCACCCGGTGGTCGCGAAAGACGCGTTCAGCAGATTGGATTCGCTGATTCATTGGCGGCTACAACGCTGGGCGCGGCGGCGGCATCCTCAGAAAAGTCGAAAGTGGTGCTATTCGAAGTACTGGAAGCATCTGGACGACCGGGAAGAGTTTGCTGCTGCTCGTCAGTCGAAAGATGGAACATGGCAACTGGTGCGGCTGAATCCGCTTGCGGACACAGCCATCACCCGGCATTTGAAGGTCAAAGGGGACTACAACCCCTTTGACCCGAAGTGGGAGGTCTACGGCGAAGAACTGCGCGGAAAACGCATGCTGCAAAGCATCGGCTACCGCAAGGAGCTTCGCTCGCTGTACCTCTCCCAGTCGGGCAACTGCGCGTTATGTGGCACGGCCATCACCCGGGAAACCGGGTGGCACGACCACCATATCGACCGACGAGTGGATGGCGGGTCTGACCTGCTGTCCAACCGGGTGCTCATGCATCCGGTCTGTCATGGCCGCCTGCACGCGGAACGGTTATCCGTGGCAAAGCCGGTCCCGAAAGGGACTTAGGGCGCCCCCTGGCACTTTGGAGTAGAATTCCAAGGTTCTGCCAAATGTAGGGGGCACATAGTTGTGCTTGAGCCGGATGCGGTGAAAGTCGCAAGTCCGGTTCTTAGGGGGGAATGGTCCAGAAATGGGCTGTTCCTACCCTCCTGCCATTTGTAGTACGGCAGATCGCACGTTGGGCCGCAGTTCCGGCAGCCCATCGCAAGTCAACAATCATCAAGGACACCCCATGACCGCCATCAACAAGGCCGAGGTCGTCGCCGCCCATTCCCGCGGCGCCAAGGACACCGGCAGCCCCGAAGTTCAGGTCGCGCTGCTGACCGCCCGCATCAACGAACTCACCCCGCACTTCAAGACGCACGCCAAGGACCACCACGGCCGCCGCGGCCTGCTGCGCATGGTGAACCGCCGCAAGAGCCTGCTCACGTACCTGAAGAACACGGACGCCGAGCGCTACACGGCCCTGATCGGCAAGCTGGGCCTGCGCAAGTAAGAGCGCATCACGAATTGCATGGCGCCTGAGACGGTTCAAGACTGGCTCAGGCGCTTTGCACTTTCAACGAGGCTGGAAACGAATACGCGCTGTGTCATTCCACAAGGGTCCTGAGGGCCTTTCTGGAATGGCATCGTGTTCGAGCTCGGCCTCCTCGTCACACAACAAGGAGAACAGAACATGAGCATTTTCAACAAGATCACCAAGACCTTCCAATGGGGCCAGCACAAGGTCGTGCTGGAAACCGGCGAGATCGCGCGCCAGGCGTCGGGCGCCGTCGTCGTCGACATCGAAGGCACCGTCGTGCTGTGCACGGTGGCCGCGTCCAAATCGGCCAAGCCCGGCCAGGACTTCTTTCCGCTGACGGTCGACTACATCGAGAAGACGTACGCGGCCGGCAAGATCCCCGGCAGCTTCTTCAAGCGCGAAGCCAAGCCCAGCGAACTCGAAACCCTGACCAGCCGCCTGATCGACCGCCCGATCCGCCCGCTGTTCCCCGAAGGCTTCCTGAACGAAGTGCACGTGGTCGTGCACACCGTGTCGCTGAACCCCGAAGTCGACCCCGACATCGCCGCCATGATCGGCTGCAGCGCCGCGCTGTCCATCTCGGGCATCCCGTTCGCCGGCCCCATCGGCGCCGCGCGCGTGGGCTACATCAACGGCGAATACGTGCTGAACCCGGGCCAGACCCAGCGCAAGGATTCGCTGCTGGACCTGGTCGTCGCCGGCACCGAAGGCGCCGTGCTGATGGTGGAATCGGAAGCCAAGCAGCTGTCCGAAGAGATCATGCTGGGCGCGGTGGTGTTCGGCCACCAGCAGGCCGGCATCGCCATCAACGTCATCCATGAGCTGGTGCGCGAAGCCGGCAAGCCGCTGTGGGACTGGCAGGCGCCCGCCAAGGACGAAGTGTTCATCGCCAAGGTCAACGGCCTGGCCGAAGAGAAGCTGCGCGCCGCCTACCAGATCCGCAGCAAGCAGGCCCGCACGCAGGCACTGCGCGAAGCCAACACCGCGGTGATGACGGCCTTGAAGGACAGCGGCGAAGCGTTCGACGCCGGCAAGGTCAACGACCTGCTGTTCGAGATCGAAGCCAAGATCGTGCGCAACCAGATCCTGCAGGGCGAGCCCCGCATCGACGGCCGCGACACCCGCACCGTGCGCGACATCGAGATTCGCCACGGCGTGCTGCCCCGCACCCACGGCTCGGCGCTGTTCACGCGCGGCGAGACGCAGGCCCTGGTCATCACCACGCTCGGCACCGAGCGCGACGCGCAGCGCATCGACGCGCTGATGGGCGAGTTCGAAGACCGCTTCATGTTCCACTACAACATGCCTCCCTTCGCCACCGGCGAAGTCGGCCGCATGGGCAGCACCAAGCGCCGCGAAGTGGGCCACGGCCGCCTGGCCAAGCGCGCGCTGATCGCCGTGCTGCCGACCAAGGAAGAGTTCCCTTACACGATGCGCGTGGTCTCGGAGATCACCGAGTCCAACGGCTCGTCGTCGATGGCTTCGGTGTGCGGCGGTTGCCTGTCGCTGATGGACGCCGGCGTGCCGATGAAGGCGCACGTGGCCGGTATCGCCATGGGCCTGATCAAGGACGGCAACCGCTTCGCCGTGCTGACCGACATCCTGGGCGATGAAGATCACCTGGGCGACATGGACTTCAAGGTGGCCGGCACGACCAACGGCATCACCGCGCTGCAGATGGACATCAAGATCCAGGGCATCACCAAGGAAATCATGCAGGTCGCGCTGGCGCAGGCCAAGGAAGCCCGCATGCACATCCTGGGCAAGATGCAGGAGAACATGAGCGCGGCCAACACCGAGGTGTCGACCTTCGCGCCCAAGCTCTACACGATGAAGATCAACCCGGAAAAGATTCGCGACGTCATCGGCAAGGGCGGCGCGGTCATCCGCGCGCTGACCGAAGAGACGGGCTGCCAGATCAACATCGAGGAAGACGGCACCATCACCATCGCCGCGACCGACGCCGAAAAGGCCGACGTGGCGAAGAAGCGCATCGAAGAGATCACCGCGGAAGTCGAGATCGGCCGCGTCTACGAAGGCCCGATCACCAAGATCCTGGACTTCGGCGCCCTGGTCAACCTGCTGCCCGGCAAGGACGGCCTGCTGCACATCAGCCAGATCGCCCACGAGCGCGTGGAGAAGGTCACCGACTACCTGTCCGAAGGCCAGATCGTCAAGGTCAAGGTGCTGGAGACCGACGAGAAGGGCCGCGTCAAGCTGTCCATGAAGGCCCTGCTGGACCGCCCGGCCGGCATGCAGGACGAGCCCCGGCGCGAATTCCGCGAGCCGCGTGGTGACCGCGGGGACCGTGGTGATCGCGGTGATCGTGGTGATCGTGGTGACCGTGGCGACCGGGGATCGCGTGGCGACCGTGAACCGCGCGGCGACCAGCAGCCGCGTGGCGACCAGCTCCCGCGCGAGCCGCAAGACCAGCAGCAACCGCGCGAACCGCAAGCCCGCACGCCGGTCGACTCGCAAGAGTGAAAGCCGTTGAAATCAGCACCTTCGGTGCGCCCGACGTCCTGCGTCTGGGTGAGCGCCCCGATCCCGCGCCCGCCGCGGGCGAGGTGCTGATCCGCGTCAGCGCGAGCGGGGTCAACCGGCCCGACGTGCTCCAGCGGACCGGCAACTATCCGGTGCCGCCGGGCGCGTCGGACATCCCGGGCCTGGAAGTCGCCGGGGAAATCGTCAGTGGTGATGCCGCGGCGATGGCTGCCGCGGGCTTCAAGGTGGGCGACAAGGTTTGCGCGCTGGTCGCCGGCGGCGGCTATGCCGAGCTGTGCGTGGCGCCGGTGGCGCAATGCCTGCCGGTGCCCAAGGGCCTGAGCGACCTGGAAGCGGCCTGCCTGCCCGAGACGTTCTTCACGGTGTGGAGCAACGTGTTCGACCGCGGGCGCCTGCAGGCTGGCGAAACGCTGCTGGTGCAGGGCGGCACCAGCGGCATCGGCGTCACGGCCATCCAGATGGCCAAGGCGCTGGGTGCGAAGGTCATCGCCACGGCCGGCAGCGACGAGAAGTGCCAGGCCTGCCTGAAGCTCGGCGCCGACCATGCCATCAACTACAAGATCCAGGACTTCGCCGAAGAAGCAAAGAAGCTGACCGGCGGCAAGGGCGTCGACGTGATCCTCGACATGGTCGCCGGCAGCTACGTCGCGCGCGAAGTCGAATGCCTGGCCGAAGACGGCCGGCTGGTGATCATCGCGGTGCAGGGCGGCGTCAAGGCCGAATTCAACGCCGGCATGGTGCTGCGCAAGCGCCTGCTGGTGACCGGTTCCACGCTGCGGCCCCGGCCCATCGCTTTCAAGGGCGCGATCGCCGCTTCGCTGAAGGCGAAGGTCTGGCCGCTGATCGAAGCCGGCAAGATCAAGCAGGTGATCCACAGCACGTTCCCGGCGGCCGAAGCCGCCCAGGCGCACGCGCTGATGGAAACCAACCAGCACATCGGCAAGATCGGCCTGACCTGGTGAGCGCCATGGAAAAGAAGAAACTGATCGCCGGCAACTGGAAGATGAACGGCAACCTGGAAGCCAACGACGCCCTGGTGCGCGCGCTGGTCGCCGGGATGAAAGATGCCGCCTGTTCCGTGGCCGTCTGCGTGCCCGCGCCCTATCTGGGCCAGGTGCAGTTGCTCAAGGCCGGCTCCGCGCTGGAACTCGGGGCGCAGGACGTCTCCCCGCACGCGCAGGGCGCGTACACCGGCGAGGTGTCGGCCCCCATGCTGCGCGAGTTCGGCGTGCGCTATGCCATCGTTGGCCATTCCGAGCGGCGCCAGTACCATGGCGAAACCGACGCGTTGGTGGCCGAGAAAGCCAAGACGGCGCTGGCGCACGGCGTCACCCCGATCGTCTGCGTGGGCGAGACGCTGGCCGAGCGCGAAGCCGGCCAGACCGAGGAAGTGGTCAAGCGCCAGCTGGCCGCCGTGATCCACGTCAACGGCCATTGCATCAGCGAGATCGTCGTGGCCTACGAACCCGTCTGGGCCATCGGCACCGGCAAGACCGCGACCCCCGAAATGGCGCAGCAGGTGCACGGCCTCTTGCGAAAGCAGCTGGGCGCCGCCACATCGCATGCGGAGCGGGTGCACATCCTCTACGGCGGCAGCATGAATGCCGCCAATGCGGCCAGCCTGCTGGCCCAACCCGACATCGACGGCGGCCTCGTAGGTGGCGCGTCTCTGAAAGCGGCCGATTTCCTGCAGATCGTCGCCGCGGCATCCAAGAAGAATCAGGAGTGATTGAATGAACGTCGTATTGACCCTTGTGCTCGCCGTCCAGATGCTGACGGCCCTCGGCATGATCGGGCTGATCCTGCTGCAGCACGGCAAGGGCGCCGACATGGGCGCGGCCTTCGGCAGCGGCTCGTCGGGCAGCCTGTTCGGTGCCAGCGGCAGTGCCAACTTCCTCTCGCGCACCACGGCCGTGCTGGCCGCCGTGTTCTTCGTCTGCACCTTGCTGCTGGCCTACTTCGGCAACCTCCGCCCGGCTGGCACCGGCGGCAGCAGCGTGCTCGAGCGTGCGGGCGTTTCGGCCCCCGCCGCCTCCGCGCCGGCGCCGGCCACGCCCGCTTCGGGCGCTGCCCAGATTCCCGCCGGAGCCATCTCCGTTCCGATGACGCCCGCCGTCCCGGCGCCTGCCGCCACGCCCGCCTCGGGGGCCGCGCAGATTCCGACCAAGTAGAGGCTGACAACCCCGCCCGCGCAGGCCGCCTGCGCGGCAGTGGGGCACTGGAATCGGAGTACACTCCATGGCTGTCCGGAAAGCCAGCGTTTCCCTCTGTGGAGCGCAAGCCTCAAGCCTGTCCGGGCGCTGGAAGAAACCGCCGTCGTGGTGAAATTGGTAGACACGCTATCTTGAGGGGGTAGTGGCGAAAGCTGTGCGAGTTCGAGTCTCGCCGACGGCACCAAGACAACAGCCTGCCGGGCACCGCATCGGCAGGCACCTTGCGCGGACCTGAGCCTTCTCGATGAACCTCGACCAGTACCTCCCTGTCCTCCTGTTCATCCTGGTCGGCGTCGGTGTCGGCGTCGCGCCCCAGGTGCTGGGCCGCCTCATCTCCATGGGCATCGGCGTGCACAAGCCCGATGCGCAGAAGAACTCCCCTTACGAATGCGGCTTCGAGGCTTTCGAAGACGCGCGCATGAAGTTCGACGTCCGCTATTACCTGGTGGCCATCCTCTTCATCCTGTTCGACCTGGAAATCGCGTTCCTCTTCCCCTGGGCCGTGGCCCTCAAGGAAATCGGGCCCGTGGGCTTCTGGGCCATGATGATTTTCCTGGCCATCCTGGTGGTGGGTTTCATCTACGAGTGGAAGAAGGGCGCGCTGGACTGGGAATGAACCCGGCCCTCGCAGCGTCCAAGAAAGTTTCGCCATGAGCAACCAAGGCATTCTCGAAAAGGGAGTCGTCACCACGACCGTGGACAGCGTCATCAACTGGGCCAAGACCGGCTCGTTGTGGCCCATGACCTTCGGCCTCGCGTGCTGCGCGGTCGAGATGATGCACGCGGGTGCAGCCCGCTACGACATCGACCGGTTCGGCATGCTGTTCCGCCCGAGCCCGCGCCAGAGCGACCTGATGATCGTCGCCGGCACGCTGTGCAACAAGATGGCGCCGGCGCTGCGCAAGGTCTACGACCAGATGGCCGAGCCGCGCTGGGTCCTCTCCATGGGCACCTGCGCCAACGGCGGCGGCTACTACCACTACAGCTATTCCGTCGTGCGCGGCTGCGACCGCATCGTGCCCGTCGATGTGTACGTGCCCGGCTGCCCGCCGACCGCCGAGGCGCTGCTGTACGGGATCATCCAGCTGCAGCAGAAGATCCGCCGCACCCAGACCATCGCCCGGGCCTGAGCCATGTCCATGCACCAGACCGCATTGGCCGTCGTCGACCCGGCCGCCCTGAAGGACACGATCGCCGCCGCGCTCGGCGACAAGGTGAAACGCATCGACCTGCGCCTGGGTGAAGTGACCGTCATCGTGACCGCGGCCAACTATCTCGAAGCCGCGCGCACGCTCAAGACCGCGCCGGGCTGCCAGTTCGAGCAACTGATCGACCTGTGCGGCCTCGACTATTCGGAATACCGCGCGGGCGAATGGGATGGCCTGCGCTACGCCGTGGCCGTGCATCTGCTGTCGGTCAGCCTGAACCAGCGCGTGCGCCTCAAGGTGTTCGCGGCCGACGACGACCTGCCGGTGGTGGATTCGCTCACCAGCGTCTGGAGCGGCGCGAACTGGTTCGAGCGCGAGGCATTCGATCTGTACGGCATCGTGTTCGAAGGCCACGACGACCTGCGCCGCCTGCTCACCGACTACGGCTTCATCGGCCATCCGTTCCGCAAGGACTTCCCGGTGTCCGGCCACGTCGAGATGCGCTATGACCCCGAGCGCAAGCGCGTGATCTACCAGCCGGTGACGATCGAGCCGCGCGAGATCACGCCGCGGATCATCCGGGAAGAGAAGTACGGCGGACTGACGCACTGAGCGCCCCATGGCAGAAATCAAGAACTACACGCTCAATTTTGGTCCGCAGCACCCGGCCGCGCACGGCGTGCTGCGCCTCGTGCTGGAACTCGACGGCGAAGTGATCCAGCGCGCCGATCCGCACATCGGCCTCCTGCACCGCGCCACCGAAAAGCTCGCCGAGACCCGCACCTACATCCAGTCGCTGCCCTACATGGACCGCCTGGACTACGTCTCGATGATGTGCAACGAGCACGCCTACTGCCTGGCCATCGAGAAGATGATGGACATCGAGGTGCCCATCCGCGCGCAGTACATCCGCGTGATGTTCTCCGAGATCACGCGCCTCCTGAACCACCTGCTGTGGCTGGGCGCGCACGGCCTCGACTGCGGCGCGATGAACATGCTGATCTACTGCTTCCGCGAGCGGGAAGACCTGTTCGACATGTACGAAGCGGTATCCGGCGCGCGCATGCACGCGGCGTATTTCCGGCCGGGCGGCGTCTACCGCGACCTGCCGGGGAGCATGCCGCAGTACAAGGCGAGCAAGGTGCGCAACCAGCGTTCGATCGACGAACTGAACGAAGGCCGCAAGGGCAGCCTGCTCGACTTCATCGACGCGTTCACGCAGCGGTTCCCGGGTTACGTCGATGAGTACGAGACACTGCTCACCGACAACCGCATCTGGAAGCAGCGCACCGTGGGCATCGGCGTGGTCGAGCCCGAGCGCGCGCTCAACCTCGGGTTCACCGGCCCGATGCTGCGCGGCTCCGGTTTCGCCTGGGACCTGCGCAAGACGCAGCCCTACGAGGTCTACGACAAGATGGATTTCGACATCCCGGTCGGCCGCACCGGCGACTGCTACGACCGCTACCTGGTGCGCGTGCAGGAGCTGCGTGAGTCCAACAAGATCATCAAGCAGTGCGTCGACTGGCTGCGCGTGAACCCGGGCCCGGTGATCACCAGCAACCACAAGGTGGCGCCGCCGGACCGCGAATCCATGAAGACCAACATGGAAGAGCTGATCCACCACTTCAAGCTCTTCTCCGAAGGCTTCCGCGTGCCGGAGGGCGAGGCCTACGCCGCGGTGGAACACCCCAAGGGCGAGTTCGGCATCTACATGGTGAGCGACGGCGCCAACAAGCCCTACCGCCTGAAGATCCGCGCGCCCGGCTTCCCGCACCTGGCCGCGCTCGACGAGATGGGCCGCGGCCACATGATCGCCGACGCCGTTGCCATCATCGGCACGATGGACATCGTGTTTGGAGAAATCGACAGATGATTTCGGACGCCATGCGCACCCGCTTCGACCGTGAAGTGGCCAAGTACCCCGCCGACCAGAAGCAGTCGGCCGTGATGGCCTGCCTGGCCATCGTGCAGCAGGAGCAGGGCTTCGTCAGCAAGGAAAGCGAGAACGAAGTCGCCGCCTACCTGGGCATGCCGCCGATCGCGGTGCACGAGGTCACGACCTTCTACAACATGTACAACCAGCGCAAGCTGGGCAAGTTCAAGATCAACGTCTGCACCAACCTGCCGTGCCAGTTGCGCGACGGGCAGAACGCGCTGCATTACCTCGAGAAGAAGCTGGGCATCCACATGGGCGAGACCACGCCCGACGGCCTGTTCACGCTGCAGCAGAGCGAATGCCTGGGTGCCTGCGCCGATTCGCCGGTGCTGCTGGTGAACGACCGCACCATGTGCAGCTTCATGAGCGAAGACAAGCTCGACCAGATGATCGACGGCTTGAAGGGGGCGGGCGCATGAATGCCGCACAAGTGCTGGCGCAATTCCAGGCGACGGGCGTGCAGACCTGTTTCCACGGCCGCCACATCAACCCGCAGATCTACAAGGACCTGGACGGCACCAACTGGCGCTTGAAGGACTACGAGGCGCGCGATGGCTACAAGGCGCTCCGCAAGATCCTCGGCGAAGGGCTGACGCAAGACCAGGTGATCGCCACCATGAAGGAGTCGGCCCTGCGAGGCCGCGGCGGCGCGGGCTTTCCGACCGGCCTGAAGTGGAGCTTCATGCCCCGCCAGTTCCCCGGCCAGAAGTTCCTGGTGTGCAACTCCGACGAAGGCGAGCCGGGCACCTGCAAGGACCGCGACCTGCTGCAGTACAACCCGCACATCGTCATCGAGGGAATGATCATCGCGGCCTACGCGATGGGCATCACCGTGGGCTACAACTACATCCACGGCGAGATCTTCACCACGTACGACCGGTTCGAGGAGGCGCTGGAAGAAGCGCGTGCCGCCGGTTACCTGGGCGACAAGATCCTGGGCTCGGGCTTCAGCTTCCAGCTGCATGCCTCGCATGGTTTCGGCGCCTACATCTGCGGCGAAGAGACGGCGCTGCTCGAATCGCTGGAAGGCAAGAAGGGCCAGCCGCGCTTCAAGCCGCCGTTCCCGGCCAGCTTCGGCCTGTACGGCAAGCCCACCACGATCAACAACACCGAGACCTTCGCGGCGGTGCCCTGGATCATCCGCAACGGCGGCCAGGCCTACCTCGACATCGGCAAGCCGAACAACGGCGGCACCAAGATCTTCTCGGTCTCCGGTGACGTCGAGCTGCCAGGCAACTACGAGATCCCGCTGGGCACACCCTTCAGCAAGTTGCTGGAACTGTGCGGCGGCATGCGCGGCGGCAAGAAGCTGAAGGCTGTGATCCCGGGCGGGTCGTCGGCGCCGGTGCTGCCGGCCGACGTGATGATGCAGTGCACGATGGACTACGACTCCATCGCCAAGGCCGGCTCCATGCTGGGCTCGGGCGCCGTCATCGTGATGGACGAGACGCGTGACATGGTCACCGCGCTCAAGCGCCTGTCTTACTTCTACATGCACGAGTCGTGCGGCCAGTGCACGCCCTGCCGCGAAGGCACGGGCTGGCTGTGGCGCATGGTCGACCGCATCGACAACGGCGCCGGCAAGCCATCGGACATCGAGCTGCTGAATTCCGTGGCGGACAACATCCAGGGCCGCACGATCTGCGCGCTGGGTGACGCGGCGGCGATGCCGGTGCGCGCCATGATCAAGCACTTCCGTAGTGAGTTCGAGGCGAAGATCGCCAAGGCGTCGGAAGGCATGGTGGTAGCGAAATGATCCTGCATCTCGACGCGCGCGCCCCCACCCCAACCCTCCCCCAGAGGGGGAGGGAGTAAAGCCATGATCGAAATCAACCTTGACGGACAAACGGTCTCGGTCACCGAAGGCAGCATGATCATGCATGCCGCGGACAAGGCCGGCACCTACATCCCGCATTTCTGCTATCACAAGAAGCTGTCCATTGCAGCCAACTGCCGCATGTGCCTGGTCGACGTGGAGAAGGCGCCCAAGCCCATGCCGGCCTGCGCCACGCCCGTCACCAACGGCATGATCGTGCGCACCAAGAGCGACAAGGCGATCAAGGCGCAGCAGTCGGTGATGGAGTTCCTGCTGATCAACCATCCGCTGGACTGCCCCATCTGCGACCAGGGCGGCGAATGCCAGTTGCAGGACCTCGCTGTCGGCTACGGCGGCTCTTCCTCGCGCTACGAGGAAGAAAAGCGCGTGGTCCCCGTCAAGGACGTCGGCCCGCTGATCTCCATGCAGGAGATGACGCGCTGCATCCACTGCACCCGCTGCGTGCGCTTCGGCCAGGAAGTGGCCGGCGTGATGGAGCTGGGCATGATCCACCGCGGCGAGCACTCCGAGATCACGACGATCCTGAACGACACCGTCGACTCCGAAGTCTCCGGCAACATGATCGACCTGTGCCCGGTCGGCGCGCTCACCAGCAAGCCGTTCCGCTACAGCGCGCGGCCCTGGGAGCTGTCGCGCCGCAAGTCGGTGAGCCCGCACGACTCCACCGGCGCCAACCTGATCGTCCAGGTCAAGAACAACCGTGTGATGCGCGTGCTTCCGCTGGAGAACGACGACGTCAACGAGTGCTGGCTGGCCGACCGGGACCGCTTCTCGTATGAAGCGCTCAACACCGACGAGCGCCTGACCACGCCCATGCTGAAGCAGGGCGGCGAATGGAAGCCTGTCGACTGGCAAACCGCGCTCGAATACGTGGCGAACGGCCTGAAGCAGATCAAGGCGGACCACGGCGCGAAGAGCATCGGGGCCCTGGTGAGCCCGCACAGCACGGTGGAAGAACTGTTCCTGGCCGGCAAGCTGGTGCGCGGCCTGGGCAGCGAGAACATCGACTACCGGCTGCGCAACGCGGAGTTCACGGCGAGCGAGGGCGTGCGCTATCTCGGCACCTCTGTCGCTTCGCTGTCGCATCTGCAGCGCGCGCTGGTCATCGGCTCCAACCTGCGCAAGGATCACCCGCTGTTCGCGCTGCGCCTGCGCGCCGCCAACCGCAAGGGCTGCCAGATTTCCGTCATCCATGACGCGGACAACGACTGGGCCATGGGCATCGCGTCGAAAGTCGTGGCGCCGGCTGGCCAGTGGCTGCAGGCCCTGGCGGACGTCGCGTCGGCCATCGGCGCCGAAACCGGCGCCCAGGCACCCGGTGCGGGCCAGGCCACCGACAGCGCCAAGGCAATCGCCAAGTCGCTGCTGGGCGGCGAACGCAAGGCCATCCTGCTCGGCAACGCGGCGGCACACCACGCCAGCGCTTCGGCGCTGCTCTCGCTGGCCAACTGGATCGGCCAGCAGACCGGCGCGACGGTGGGTTACCTGACCGAGGCGGCCAACACCGTGGGCGCGCAACTCGTGGGCGCGCTCCCCGGCGCGGGCGGCTTGAATGCCGGCCAGATGCTGGCCGGTGGCCTCAAGGCGGTGCTGCTGCTGAACACCGAGCCGGTGCACGACTCCGCGGCACGCGAACGCGCCGCGGCCGCGCTGAACGGCGTGGACATGGTCATCACGCTGAGCCCGTTCAAGGCCAACCTGGACTTCAGCGACGTGCTGCTGCCGATCGCCCCCTTCAGCGAAACGCCGGGCACCTTCGTCAACGCCGAAGGCCGTGTGCAGAGTTTCCACGCCGTCGTGAAGCCCCTGGGCGAAACGCGCCCGGCCTGGAAGGTGCTGCGCGTGCTGGCCAACCTGATGGGCGTCTCCGGCTTCGAATACGAGTCGGCGCAGGACGTGCTGGCGGACGCGCGTGGCGCCGACAACGGCCAGGCCCTGGTGCAGGGCGACAAGCTGAGCAACGCCACGACGGCTGGTGTTCAACCCAATGTGCAAGGCGGCGTGCCCGTCACGGCCAGCATCTACCAGCTGGACGGCATCGTCCGCCGCGCGCCCTCGCTGCAGCTCACCGCCGACGCGCTCGCCACCGCGCCCAAGGCGCAGGGAGTGCCGGCATGATCGACACCGTCTACGGTCTCGGCAACGGGCTGATCGCGGCACCCTGGTGGACGGGCGCCGGCTGGCCCATCGTCTGGACCTTGATCAAGATCGTCTGCGTGGTCGCGCCCCTGATGGGCGCTGTGGCTTACCTGACGCTGTGGGAACGCAAGGCAATCGGCTTCACGCAGATCCGCCCGGGCCCGAACCGCGTGGGTCCGTTCGGCCTGCTCACGCCGATCGCCGACGCGCTGAAGCTGCTGACCAAGGAAATCATCGTCCCGACGGTGGCCAACAAGGGCCTGTTCCTGCTCGGCCCGATCATGACGATCATGCCGGCGCTGGCCGCCTGGGTCGTCATCCCGTTCGGGCCCGACGTCGCGCTCGCCAACATCAATGCCGGCCTGCTGTTCCTGATGGCCATCACTTCGCTCGAGGTGTACGGCGTGATCATTGCCGGCTGGGCCTCCAACTCCAAGTACGCGTTCCTCGGCGCGCTGCGCGCCTCCGCGCAGATGGTCAGCTACGAGATCGCCATGGGCTTCTGCCTGGTGGTGGTGCTCATGGTGGCCGGCAGCCTGAACATGACCGAGATCGTGCTGCAGCAGGACAAGGGCTTCTTCGCGTCCAAGGGCGTGAACTTCCTGTCCTGGAACTGGCTGCCGCTGCTGCCCATCTTCGTCGTGTACTTCGTCTCCGGCCTGGCCGAGACCAACCGCCATCCGTTCGACGTGGTCGAAGGCGAATCCGAAATCGTCGCCGGCCACATGATCGAATACTCGGGCATGAGCTTCGCCATGTTCTTCCTGGCGGAGTACGCCAACATGTGGCTGGTCTCCATCCTGGCGGTCATCATGTTCCTGGGCGGCTGGCTGCCCCCGATCGACGCGCCGGTGCTGAACTGGATCCCCGGGTGGATCTGGCTGGGCATCAAGACCTTCATGGTGGTCACGATGTTCCTGTGGGTCCGCTCGACTTTCCCGCGCTACCGCTACGACCAGATCATGCGCCTGGGCTGGAAGATCTTCATTCCGGTGACGCTGGTCTGGCTGGTCGTGATCGGCGCCTGGATGCAGACGCCGTACAACATCTTCAAGTAAACCGCCTATGTCCTCCCAAACATTGGCCCCCGGCCAGTCCGCGTTCTCGCTCAAGGACTTCCTCTCCAGCTTCCTGCTGATGGAGCTGTTCAAGGGCCTGCGCATCACGGGCAAGTACTTCTTCGCGAAGAAGATCACGGTGCAGTTCCCGGAAGAGAAGACGCCGCTGTCGCCACGCTTCCGCGGCCTGCACGCGCTGCGCCGCTACGAGAACGGCGAAGAGCGCTGCATCGCCTGCAAGCTGTGCGAGGCCGTCTGCCCCGCGCTCGCCATCACCATCGAGAGCGAGCAGCGCGACGACGGCACCCGCCGCACCACGCGCTACGACATCGACCTCACCAAGTGCATCTTCTGCGGCTTCTGCGAGGAAAGCTGCCCGGTGGACTCCATCGTCGAGACGCACGTGCTCGAATACCACGGCGAGAAGCGCGGCGACCTGTACTTCACCAAGGACATGCTGCTGGCCATCGGCGACCGCTACGAAGCCGAGATCGCCGCCAACCGCGCCGCCGACGCGCCGTACCGGTAAGGCGGAAAACAACAAGACCATGGACATCCGAACCGGCCTCTTCTACCTGTTTGCCGCGGTGCTGCTCTTCGCGGCCTTCCGCGTCATCACGTCGCGCAACCCCGTGTATGCGGCGCTCTACCTCGTGCTGGCGTTCTTCCAGGCCGCCGCGGTGTGGATCCTGCTCAAGGCGGAGTTCCTCGCCATCTCGCTGGTGCTGGTGTACGTCGGCGCGGTGATGGTGCTGTTCCTGTTCGTGGTGATGATGCTGGACATCGACGTCGCCGAGTTGCGCAAAGGCTTCTGGAAGAACTTTCCGATGGCTGCGAGCATCGGCGCGCTGATCGCGCTGGAGATGGCCGCAGTGCTGATGGGCGGCTTCCGCTCCAGCGAGGAGCCCAAGGCCATGCCGGGCGTGGCGGCGCAGGCCGCGGCTTCGGGCGGCGCGCAGTATTCGAACACCAAGGAGCTCGGCAAGCTGCTCTACAGCGAGTACCTGTACCCGCTGGAGATCGCCGCGGTGCTGCTGCTGGTGGCCATCATCGCCGCCATCGCGCTCACGCTGCGCCAGCGCAAGGACAGCAAGCACATCGATCCTTCCATCCAGGTGCGGGTGAAGGCCAAGGACCGGCTCGAGATCGTCAAGCTGCCGCCGTCACTGCCGACGGTGCCGCAACAACCGGACCCGGTCGTCGCCGCGGCCGCCGCCGGCGGGGAGGCAAAAGCATGAGCCTCACGCTCGGACACTTCCTGACGCTGGGCGCGATCCTGTTCGCGCTGTCCGTCATCGGCATCTTCCTGAACCGCCGCAACCTGATCGTGCTGCTCATGGCCATCGAGCTGATGCTGCTGGCCGTCAACATGAACTTCGTGGCGTTCTCGTACTACCTGGGCGACATGCACGGCCAGGTGTTCGTGTTCTTCATCCTCACGGTGGCCGCGGCCGAGTCGGCCATCGGCCTGGCGATCCTGGTGCTGCTGTTCCGCAACAAGTCGAACATCAACGTCGAAGAACTGAACACTTTGAAGGGCTAGGGGCGCGAAAAGCCTCGCCCAAGAAACATGAGTACGACCCTCAACGCATCGACGCTGCTCGCCGTCCCGCTCGCGCCCCTCGCGGGCGCGCTGCTGGCCGGCATCTTCGGCACCACCCTCGGCGGCAAGTGGATCGGCCGGCGCCTGACGCACACGCTGACCATCCTCGGCGTGCTGGTGGCCTTCATCCTCTCGGCGCAGACGTTGTGGGCCGTGGCCACGCAGGGCGCGCGTTTCAACGCGACGATCTACGAGTGGATGGTGATCGGCTCCCTGAAGATGGAAGTCGGCTTCCTGGTCGACGGTCTCACGGCCATGATGATGTGCGTCGTGACCTTCGTGTCGCTGATGGTCCACATCTACACCATCGGCTACA
Source organism: Caenimonas sedimenti (assembly GCF_007833165.1). Classification (GTDB taxonomy): domain Bacteria; phylum Pseudomonadota; class Gammaproteobacteria; order Burkholderiales; family Burkholderiaceae_C; genus Ramlibacter; species Ramlibacter sedimenti. Next base: position 29,784 of record NZ_VOBQ01000018.1, read on the forward strand.
TGGAGGAAGACGAAGGCTACAACCGCTTCTTCGCCTACATCTCGCTCTTCACGTTCTCGATGTTGATGCTCGTGATGAGCAACAACTTCCTGCAGCTGTTCTTCGGCTGGGAAGCGGTGGGCCTGGTGTCGTACCTGCTGATCGGCTTCTGGTTCAACCGGCCCACGGCGATCTTCGCCAACATGAAGGCGTTCCTGGTCAACCGGGTCGGCGACTTCGGCTTCATCCTCGGCATTGGCCTGGTCGTCGCCTACACCGGCTCGCTGAACTACGGCGAAGTGTTCGGCAAGGCAGGCGAAGTCGCCAAGCTGCAGTTCCCGGGCACCGACTGGCTGGTGATCACGGTGCTGTGCATCTGCCTGTTCATCGGCGCCATGGGCAAGAGCGCGCAGTTCCCGCTGCATGTGTGGCTGCCCGACTCGATGGAAGGCCCGACACCGATCTCCGCGCTGATCCACGCCGCCACCATGGTGACGGCCGGCATTTTCATGGTGGCGCGCATGTCGCCGCTGTTCGAGCTGTCCGACACGGCCTTGAGCTTCATCCTCGTGATCGGCGCCATCACCGCGCTCTTCATGGGCTTCCTGGGCATCATCCAGAACGACATCAAGCGCGTGGTCGCCTATTCCACGCTGTCGCAGCTCGGCTACATGACGGTGGCGCTGGGCGCCTCGGCCTACTCGGTCGCCGTGTTCCACCTGATGACGCACGCCTTCTTCAAGGCGCTGCTGTTCCTGGCGGCCGGCTCCGTGATCATGGGCTGTCACCACAACCAGGACATCCGCTGGATGGGCGGCCTGCGCAAGTACATGCCGATCACCTGGATCACGTCGCTGCTGGGGTCGCTGGCGCTGATCGGCACGCCGCTGTTCGCCGGCTTCTATTCCAAGGACAGCATCATCGAGGCGGTGCACTTCAGCACGCTGCCGGGTGCGGGCTTCGCCCACTTCGCGGTGCTGGCCGGTGTGTTCGTCACGGCGTTCTATTCGTTCCGGATGTACTTCCTGGTGTTCCACGGCAAGGAGCGCTTCGGCCAGAACCCGGATGCGCATCACGATGACGGCCATGGTCATGGTCACGACGACCACCACGAGCCTCACGAGTCTCCCTGGGTGGTGACCGCGCCGCTGCTGCTGCTGGCCTTCCCCTCGGTCGTGATCGGCTTCCTCACCATCGGCCCCATGCTGTTCGGCGACTTCTTCAAGGACGCCATCGTGGTCGACGCGGCGCGGCATCCGGCGATGGCCGAACTCGCCAAGATCTTCCACGGCCCGCTGCAGATGGCGGCGCATGGCCTCATGACGCTGCCGTTCTGGCTGGCCGTGGCCGGCGTGGGCGCGGCGTACTACATGTACATGGTGAATCCGGCGCTGCCGGCACGCATCAAGTCCGCGGTGCAGCCGATCCACACGCTGCTCGAGAACAAGTACTACATGGACTGGTTCAATGAGAACGTCCTGGCCCGCGGCGCGCGCGGCCTTGGCATCGCGTTCTGGAAGGGCGGCGACCAGGCCATCATCGACGGCGCCATGGTCAACGGCAGCGCCCGCTTCGTCGGCTGGTTCGCCGGGGTGGTGCGGTGGTTCCAGACGGGTTACATCTACCACTACGCCTTCGCCATGCTGATCGGCGTGATCGTGCTCATGACGTACTTCGTCAGCTGGCCCATGTTCCAGCCGGTCCTGAAGCAGTGGCTCGGCAAGTAGGAGAAGAACAAGAATGAAGATGGGACTCTTGAGCCTGGCCATCTGGACGCCGATCGTCTTCGGCGTGCTGCTGCTGGCACTGGGCCGCGACGACCAGGCGCGCACCGTGCGCTGGGTGGCGCTGGTCGGTGCCGTCATCAGCTTCCTGGTGACGCTGCCCCTGTACGGCGCGTTCGACGTGACCACCTCGGCGATGCAGTTCGTCGAGAAGGTCCGCTGGATCGACCGCTTCAACGTGCACTATCACCTGGGGCTGGACGGTATCTCCTTCTGGTTCGTGCTGCTCACCGCCTTCATCACCGTCGTGGTGGTCATCGCCGGGTGGGAAGTCATCACGGAGCGCGTCAACCAGTACATGGGTGCGTTCCTGATCCTGTCGGGCCTGATGATCGGCGTGTTCTGCGCGCTCGACGCCGTGCTGTTCTACACGTTCTTCGAGGCCACGCTGATCCCGATGTACCTGATCATCGGCATCTGGGGCGGGCCCAACAAGATCTATGCGGCGTTCAAGTTCTTCCTCTACACGCTGCTCGGCTCGCTGCTGATGCTGATCGCGCTGGTGTACCTCTACACCAAGTCCAACGGCAGCTTCGACATCGCCACCTGGCACCAGCTCAAGCTGTCATCCACTGCGCAGACGCTCCTCTTCTTCGGCTTCTTCTCGGCCTTCGCCGTCAAGGTGCCGATGTGGCCGGTGCACACCTGGCTTCCCGACGTGCACGTGGAGGCGCCCACCGGCGGCTCCGCCGTGCTGGCGGCCATCATGCTGAAGCTGGGTGCCTACGGCTTCCTGCGCTTCTCGATGCCGATCGCGCCGGACGCCGCGCGCGAATGGGCCTGGCTGATGATCGGGCTGTCGATCATTGCCGTCATCTACGTCGGCCTGGTGGCGATGGTGCAGCAGGACATGAAGAAGCTGGTGGCCTATTCGTCGGTCGCCCACATGGGCTTCGTCACGCTGGGCTTCTTCATCTTCAACGACCTCGGCGTGGCCGGCGGCATCGTGCAGATGATCGCCCACGGTTTCGTCTCGGGCGCCATGTTCCTGTGCATCGGCGTTCTGTACGACAGGGTGCATTCGCGCGACATCGCGGCCTATGGGGGGGTGGTCAACACCATGCCCAACTTCACGGCCTTCGCGGTGTTGTTCGCCATGGCCAACTGCGGCCTGCCCGCCACCGCCGGGTTCGTCGGCGAGTGGATGGTGATCCTGGGTGCGGTCAAGGCCAACTTCTGGCTCGGTGCACTGGCCTCCACGGCCCTCGTCTTCGGCGCCGCCTACACGCTGTGGATGGTGAAGCGCGTGTACTTCGGCCCCATCGCCAACGATGACGTGAGGGCGCTGACAGACATCAATGCGCGCGAGTTCCTGATGCTCTCGCTGCTGGCCATCGCCGTGCTCTACATGGGCATCCACCCGAAACCCTTCACCGACGTGATGAACGTGTCGGTCGCCGACTTCCTGAAGCACGTAGCGGCTTCGAAGCTCTAAGCACAGGAAGCATCTCAAATGATCGACAAACTGAGCCTGATCATCGTCTCGCCCGAGATCGTGCTGCTCACCATGGCCTGCGTGATCGCCATCGCCGACCTGAGCGTCACGTCGCGCCTGCGCACCGCGACCTACTGGCTGACCATGGCCACCCTCGGTGTGGTGGCGTACTTCACGGCCTTCTTCGCCACGGAAGGCCAGACGATCTACGCCTTCGGCCGCATGGTGGTGAGCGACCCCATGGGCAACTGGCTGAAGTGCTTCGCCACGCTGGCCATGATGGTCTGCCTGGTCTACGGCCGTCCCTACGCGGGCGACCGCGACATGCTGCGCGGCGGCGAGATGTTCACGCTGGCGATGTTCTCGCTGCTCGGCATCTTCGTCATGATCTCCGGCAGCAACTTCCTGGTGATCTACCTCGGCCTGGAACTGCTCACGCTCTCCAGCTATGCGCTGGTGGCGCTGCGGCGCGACCATGCCACGGCGACCGAAGCGGCCATGAAGTACTTCGTGCTGGGTGCGATGGCCAGCGGCTTCCTGCTGTACGGGCTGTCGATGCTTTATGGCGCGACCGGCTCGCTCGACGTCGGCACCGTCTCCAAGATCATCGCCACCGGCCAGGTGAAGCACCAGGTGCTGGTGTTCGGCCTGGTGTTCGTCGTCGCCGGCCTGGCCTTCAAGCTGGGCGCCGCGCCGTTCCACATGTGGATCCCGGACGTCTACCAGGGCGCGCCGACGGCCGTGACGCTCATGATCGGCAGCGCGCCCGAACTCGCCGCCTTCGCCATCTGCATCCGCTTGCTGGCCGAAGGATTGATGCCGCTGGCCATGGACTGGCAGCAGATGCTGATGGTGCTGGCCGTGGCATCCCTCTTCATCGGCAACTTCGCCGCCATCGCGCAGACCAACCTGAAGCGCATGCTGGCCTACTCCACCATCGGCCAGATGGGCTTCGTGCTGCTGGGCCTGCTGTCGGGGGTCGTCAACGGCAGCACCGCACCGGCCGCCAACGCCTACAGCTCGGCGATGTTCTACATCGTCACCTACGTGCTCACCGCATTGGCGAGCTTCGGCGTGATCCTGCTGCTGGCGCGCGAGGGCTTCGAAAGCGACGAGATCGCCGACCTTGCCGGCCTGAACCAGCGCAGCCCGCTCTATGCCGCCATCATGGCGATCTGCCTGCTGTCGCTGGCCGGGGTGCCACCCATGGTGGGCTTCTACGCCAAGCTGGCCGTGCTGCAGTCGCTGGTGGTGTCGGGCAGCCCGATCTACATCGGGCTGGCGGTCTACGCGGTGCTGATGTCGCTGGTGGCCGCGTTCTACTACATCCGCGTCATCAAGGTCATGTACTTCGATGCGCCGATCACGGCGACCACCGTCGCCGCGCCGCTCGACGTGCGGGTGGTGCTCACGATCAACGGCGCGTTGATCCTGGTGCTGGGCATCCTGCCGGGTGGCCTGATGACCCTGTGCGCGCAGGCCATCCTCCGCACACTGAATACCTGAACCGGCTGGCAGGGCACCGTGTCCCAAACCGCATCCGTCTGGACGGTGCTGGTCCTGGCCTTCCTGGGGGCCAACCTGCCTTTCGTCTCGCAGCGCCTGTTCGGGGTGCTCGCGCTGAAGCAGCCCAAGAGCCTCCCGCTGCGCCTGGCGGAACTCGTCGTGCTGTACTTCGTCGTCGGCGGCATCGGCCTGATGCTCGAGAAGCACGCGGGCCAGATCGCGCCGCAGCGCTGGGAGTTCTACGCGATCACCGGCACGCTGTTTCTCACGTTCGCCTTTCCCGGATTCGTCTGGCGCTATCTCGCCAAGCACAAGAAGTGACCCATGCCTGACGACAAGCACCTGATCGAAACGACCACCGCCTCGGAGCAGCTGGTCAAAGGCCACTTCCTGCATGCGGTGCGCGATACCGTGCGCCTGCCCGACGGCGGCAGCGCCACCCGCGAGTACATCCTGCATCCCGGCGCGGTCTGCATCGTGCCGATCCTGGACGACGGCCGGCTGGTCATGGAGCGCCAGTACCGCCACCCGATCGGCCAGGTGGTGATCGAATTCCCGGCCGGCAAGGTCGACCCGGGTGAGGACAGGCTGGCCTGCGCCAAGCGCGAGCTGCTGGAAGAGACCGGCTATGTGGCGCGCGAATGGGCCTTCGCGGCCACGATGCACCCCACCATGGCCTATTCCAACGAGTTCATCGACATCTGGTTCGCCCGCGGGCTGACCCTCACCGAGCGCAAGCTCGATGAAGGCGAGTTCCTCGAGGTGATCACCGCCACGCCCCAGGAGCTGTTGGCATGGTGCCGCGATGGCATCGTGCGGGATTCCAAGACGCTGGCGAGTGCGCTCTGGCTGCAGAACGTCCTGGCGGGGACTTGGGATTTGGCCTGGAAGCCATAATCTGGGTTCCATGAAGGTCCTCAATCTCCAGTGCAGTCATGCCCACGGCTTCGAGGGCTGGTTCGCGTCGGAAGACGAATTCCAGTCGCAGCTGGCGCGCGGCCTGGTCGAGTGCCCGATGTGCGGTGATGCGGCGGTCGCCAAGCTGCCCAGCGCACCACGGCTGAACCTGGGCGCCGCTGCTCCGGCGGAACCCAAGCGCGACGTCGTCGCCACCGCCGATCCGGACATGCAGGCCGCCTGGATGAAGATGGTGCGCCATGTCATGGCCAACACCGAGGACGTCGGCGAGCGCTTCGCCGAGGAGGCCCGCCGCATCCACTACGGCGAGAGCGAGGAGCGCAGCATCCGCGGGCAGGCTTCGCGCGCGGAGACCGATTCACTGCTGGAGGAGGGGATCACGGTGTTGCCGCTGCCGATCCCGAAGGCGCTGAAGGGGCCGCTGCAGTAGCCCGAGGGCCGTCATCCCAGCGCAGGCTGGGATCCAGGCCTTGGAGCGTCTCGGCCTCACGGCAAAGTCCTCCTGGATCCCTGCCTACGCAGGGATGACATCCGGGGGGAGCTACCTCCCCGTCTCCGGCCACCGCCTCCGCAAGAACACCCACGCCACCAGCCCGATACTCATCATCCCCAATGACGTCCAGGCCAGCGCCTGCGTCGAGTGCATCACCAGCGGCGCGATGATCCCCGCGACGATGCCGTTCGCGGACGACCCCACGAAAGCCTGCAGCGACGAAGCCATGCCGCGGCGCTCGGGGTGCAGATCCAGCACCAGCAGCGTGACCACCGGCACCATCAGCGCCCAGCCGAACGCGAACACGGCGATTGGCCACAGCGCCCATGCCGGGTTCGGCGCCCACACCTCGTTGGCCACCACGTTCGCCACCGACACCAGCAGCATCACGACGAACCCGTGGCGGATCTGCTTCTTCGGCGCGATCTTCCCAGCCAGCCGGCCGCTGGCGAACGAGCCCACCATGATGCCGCCGACCGTGAGCACGAAGAACCAGAAGAACTCGGTCGGCTCCAGCCGCAGGTGCTCGCCCAGGAACGCCGGCGCCGACAGCACGTAGAGGAACATGCCGTTGAACGGGATCCCGCTGGCCAGTGCCAGCAGGAAGAAACGCGGGTTGGAGACCAACTGCGCATAGCCGCGCATCAGGTTCGGCACGTTGAAGGGTTGCCGCTGCGAATCGTGCAGCGTCTCCGGCAGCAGCTTGTAGTTGGCTGTCCAGAGCAGCACGCCCACCCCGGTGAGGAACCAGAAGATGCTGTGCCAGTCCGCGTAGACAAAGAGCCAGCCGCCGATGATGGGCGCGACGGCGGGCGCCACGCCGAAGTAGATCGTGACCTGGCTCATCACCTTCTGCGCCTGGTCCGGCGGGAACATGTCGCGGATCACCGCACGCGACACGACGATGCCGGCGCCCGTCGACAAGCCCTGCAAGGCCCGGAAGAACACCAGTTGCCCGACCGTCTGCGACAAGGCGCAGCCGGCGGAAGCGAGCGTGAACACGCCGATGCCCCACAGCACCACCGGCCGCCGCCCCAGGCTGTCCGACAGCGCGCCGTGGAACAGGTTCATGAAGGCGAAGCCGAACAGGTACGCCGAAAGCGTCTGCTGCATCTCCACCGGCGTGGCCTTCAGGGCCTTGGCGATCCCCGCGAAGGCGGGGATGTACGTATCGATCGAGAACGGGCCGAGCATGCCGAGCACGGCGAGCAGCAGCGCGAGGGCCCAGCGGGGCGCCTGCCAGATCTTTGCGGCATCGGGATTCATGCGCTGCGGCCCCTAGAGCGAACGCATGAGCCCGCCGTCCACGCGCAGGTTCTGGCCCGTGATGTAGGCGGCGCCTTCCGAAGCCAGGAAGGCGATCGTCGCGGCGATCTCCTCGCTCTTGCCGTAGCGTCGCAGCGGCACGCTTTCACGCCTCGCCTCCGACGCCGGCAGGCTGTCGATCCACCCCGGCAGCACGTTGTTCATCCGGATGTTGAATTGCGCATGCGTGTCGCTGAAGACCTTCGTGAACGCGGCCAGCCCAGCGCGGAAGACGCCGGAGGTCGGGAACAGCTCGCTCGGCTCGAAAACCCAGGCGGTGGAGATGTTGATGATCGCGCCGCCTTGCTGCGCTTTCATGATGGGCGTGACCAGGCGCGTCGCACGGACCACGTTCAGCAGGTAGGTTTCCATGCCCTTGTGCCAATCCTCGTCGGAGATCTCGAGGACCGGCCCCTTGGGCCCGTGGCCGGCGCTGTTGACGAGGACGTCGACACGGCCCCAGCGTGACATCGCGAGATCGACGAGTTGACCAAGTGCCTCGTTCGACTGGTTCGAGCCCGTGACGCCCACGCCCCCGAGTTCTTTCGCGAGGGCTTCGCCTTTGCCGGACGAGGACAACACCCCGACCTGAAAGCCGTCGGCCGCCAGGCGGCGCGCGGCCGCCGCGCCCATGCCGCTGCCACCGGCGGTGATCAGGGCCACTTTGTCTGTCATGTCGAGGCTCTCAGAACTTGGTATAGCCGCCGTCGATGAGGAACTGCTCCCCGGTGGCGTAGGCTGATGCTTCGCTGGCGAGGTAGACGGCGATGCCGCCGAAGTCATCGATGTCGCCCCAGCGCCGCATGGGAATGCGTGGCATCACCGCATTGGCGAACTTCTCGTTCTCCACGGAGTGCTGCGTCATGTCGGTGACGATCCAGCCCGGCAGGATGGAATTGACGCGGATGCGGTGCCGCGCGAGTTCCATCGCCAGCGCGCGAACGTAGGACGACACAGCTCCTTTCGAGGCGCCGTAGTGGCTGTTGCGCCCCGCGCCTTCGACGGCCGCCGTGCTCGACGTGGCCACCAGCGAACCGCCGGCACCGCGCCCGATCATGTAGCGCGCCGCCGCGCGAAAGGTGAGGAACACGCCCTCGACGTTGACGCGCTGCACGCGCCGGAACTCTTCGAGTGTCATGTCGACCAGCGCCGTGCCCTTGCCGCCCACCCCGGCGTTGGCGAAGCAGGCGTCGACCTGCCCGAGGGCGTCCACCGACTTCTGGAACGTGGCGTCGACCTGCGCTTCGTCGCTGACGTCGCAGACGAAACCGTGGACGCGGGACGCGTCGCCGCATTCCTCAGCCAGCGAGGCCACGGCCTTGTGCGTCTTCTCGTCGTTGGAGCCCCAGATGGCGACCCAGGCACCGGCCGCCAGGAGGGCGCGTGCCATGCCGTAGCCGATGCCGCCGTTGCCGCCGGTGATGACGACGCCGCGGTTGCGGAGATCGAAGGGGGTGTACATGGGTTTTTGCTCCTGCGTCTTGTGGAGACTGTAGCGAATCTTCAAGACTTGTCATGCCGGATTCGATCCGGCATCCATCTTGGCGAGTCAGGGTTGCATGGATGCCGGACCAAGTCCGGCATGACAGACCCGTAGGACGGCCGCCCCAGCCCCTACTCAAACACCACCGTCCGATTCCCCAACACAATCACCTTCCTCTGCAGATGCCGCCAGATCGCGCGCGACAGCACGATCTTCTCCAGGTCCCTCCCGAGCCGCACCAGGTCCGCGACCGAATGCCGATGGCTCACCCGCTGCACATCCTGCTCGATGATCGGCCCAGCATCCAGCGTCTCCGTCACATAGTGGCTCGTCGCCCCGATCATCTTCACCCCACGCTCCCGCGCTGAGTGATACGGCTTCGCCCCCGGAAACGCGGGCAGGAACGCGTGGTGGATGTTGATGACGTTGTTGGGATACGCCTGCACGAAGCGCCCGCTCAGGATCTGCATGTAGCGCGCCAGCACGATGAAGTTGATGCGCTCCTGCTTCAGCAGTTCGAGCTGGCGCGTCTCCACTTCCTCCTTGGTGTCCTTGGTCATCGGGAAATGGTGGAACGGCACGCCGAACTGGCGCGCCACCGGCTCCAGGTCCAGGTGGTTGCCCACCACCAGCGGCACTTCCACCTGCCATTCGCCTGAGCTCACGCGCGCGAGGATGTCGTAGAGGCACCAGGGATCGCGCGAAACGAACAACGCCATTCGCAACGGCCGGTCGGAGTAGTGCAGCGACCATTCAGCGGCCGGGCTCTTGCCGCCGATGACGGCCAGGCGCTTGGCCACGTCGGCGTCGGTCAGCGTCATGTCGCTCGCATCCCATTTGAGGCTGGTGAAGTACTGTCCCTCCTCGGCCTCCACATGCTGGTCGTGGTAAAGGATGCGGCCGCCGTGGGCCTGGACCAGTTGCGTGAGTTCAGCCGCGACGCCCGCGCGCAAGGGGCAGCGCAGCAGCAAGCTGGCGTGGCGGGGGGCGCGCGGGGAGTCCGGGGAAGGGTTCATGCGACGAGTCTCGCGGATGGCCGGGGATTTGTCACGCAGCCAGCCGATGCAGCATCTGGTTGGCTCGCCGCATGCGGAACCCCAGTTCGCGCCCCAGGTTCACCAGCAGCCGGATGGCGACGGCGGGCTCGCGCGCCTGCATGTCGCGGAAACTGCCGGCCGACAGCACCAGGCAGACCAGCGGCCAGTCCGCTACGACGGTGGCCGAGCGCGAGCCGCTGTCCAGGAGCGCGAGTTCGCCGATGGTGGCGCCTGGCGCGAACGTGGCGAGGCGCAATGGCTCGGCACCGCGCTGATGCAGCATCGCGGTAGCCCGGCCCTGCATCACGATGAAGAGCTCGGTGCCGAAGTCGCCCTGCGCGAACACCGTCGCGCCCGCGGCGAACCGACGCTCGACGAAGAAGCTCCGCAGGATCTCCCGCTCGCGCGCATCGAAGTTGCGCGCGAGTTCCAGCGTCTCGAACGTGATCGGCTGCAGCACAGCGGGCGTCGGCCGCAGCGTGGCCAGCAAGTCGTCTTCCGCCGCTTCGATGGCCAGGTCCAGGTCGGGCGTGCCGGTGGGCCGGCGCCGGTCCGCGGCCAACCCCAGATCCGCCATCGCGCCCGCCACCACGCTGCCCGCGCGCAGGCCGCTGAAGCGCACACTGCATCCGGCACGCGTCAAGTCCTGGTGCAGCTGCAGCAGCACGCGCGCGCCGGTGCTGTCCAGGTCGTTCACGCGCCGGAAATCCAGGATCACGGCAAAGGCGTCCTCGCCGGCCACCTCGCGCACCGTGCGCGCCAGCGCCTCGGAACTGCCGAAGAACAGCGGACCCTCCAGCTCGAACACGGTGATGCGCGCGCCATGCCGCGCCAGCAGGTTCATCGAAAGCGCGTCGCGGCTCTGGTGCGAGCGCACCTCGTCGCAGCGGTAGTGGCGGCGCACCACCGAGCGGCTCATGCGCAGCAGGAAGAGCCCCACGGCGATCAGCACGCCGATGAAGACGGCCGCCACGATGTTCACCGCCACCGACAACAGCGTCACCACGAAGACGACGCCGAGTTCCAGCAACAGGCCGCGCCGGCGCGGCCCGGCGTCCGTGCGGACCCGCCGCAAGACCTGCAGCGTCCACGTGTCAAAGTGCTGGATGGCGATGACGGCGATCACCGCCGACAGCGCCACCCGCGGCAGCAACCCCACCAGCGGCAGCAGGAACAGCATCGTGAGCAGGATCACCAGCGCGTTCACCAGCACCGACGCCGCGCCGCGCGCGCCTTGTGCGCGATTCAGGGTGCTCGGGCCGATGTTGACGCCGGCGGTGATGCCGCCGGCCAGCGCCGCCACCATGTTGCCCAGGCCCAGGCGGACCAGCTGCCTGTCGCTCTCGCGGGGGCTGTTGCCCTCCGGCGCGACGATGCGCTCGCACAGCAGCGCGTCCAGGGAGGCGATGAAGGCCAGCCCCAGGGCGGCCGGCACCATCACCCAGGCCAGCGGCCAGTGCGCGGCGCCCGGCATCAGATTCCAGAGCGCGTTCACATCCAGCGGACGCAACATCGCGGGCAGACCGCCGATCAGCGGGCCGAGGGCGGCGCGAAATCCGAAGGCCGCCAGCGCGTACCAGGCCAGCGTGCCGGCGGCCAGCCCCAGTAGCAAGGCCGGCACGCGCGGGAACCAGCGCTTGCCTTTCCACATGACCAACACGGCGACTGCCGCCACCACTAGCGTCAGCGGGTGGGCCTGGCCCAGCTGCGCCGGAACCTCCATGAACCCCGTCGTGACCGGCATGCCCAGCAGCGTGCTGGCCTGCACCAGCAACAGCAGCAGCGCTGCCGCATTCTGGAAGCCGGCCATCACGGGGTAGGGCGTGAACTTGATCAGCGAGCCCAGGCGTACCAGGCCGAACAGCGCCTGGAAGGCGCCGCCCAGGAACACGATCCCCATGAAGACGGCCAGCACCATCGGCAGGCCGCCGTCCTGCAACGCGGGCACCGGCGAGTGCGACAGCGCGAAGAGCACCGAGCCGAGATAGAACGTGGTGGTGACGCGCGGCGCGTAGACGGTGGTGGAACGGTTGCCCGTGAGCACGCACACCACGCCGGCGATGAAGGCACTCCACAGCCCGGCCAGCACGCCGTGGCCGAAGTAGGCCTCGCCGAGCGCGACGAAGGCGAACATGCCGAAACCCATGGCGAGCGGAATGGCGACCAGGCGAGACGATGCCGCCGCGGAGATCGGCCGCGATCCAGCTGGGGCGGCTCGGTGGCGGCTTCATGGCGGATGAGAGTGTGGCGGCAAGTGGGGGCAAGCTGCGCTCCTGGTGAGCCGGGGGAGGCGGCCACCGGTGGGCAAGATACTGGAAACGGGCGGTTCGGGGTACAGTCCTTCCGGACTAGAACCAGCCGCCTGGAGGCAGCGATGCAGGTCGAAATTCAGAAATGGGGCAAGAGCGGCGCCGTCCGCCTGCCCGCCGCCGTCATGCAGGAGGTGAACGTCGCCTTGGGCGACCAACTAGAACTTCAGACGCTGGACGGGAAGATCGTGCTGATCCCCACTCTCCGCGGGTACCGCTTGGACGATCTGATTCAAGGGATCACGAAAGCCAACCTGCATGCTTCGGTGGAGTTCGGCACCTCCGTCGGTCGCGAAGTGCAGTGACCCGTGGTAACGAGCCGGCGGTGCCCGACCAGGGCGCTCGCCGGCGGCCGACACTCAGCCGGCCGCCCCCTCCAAAGTCCGAACGGCGATAACGTCTCGATCACCCACATGCCGGATGTCTTCCGCATGAAGCGTTAGCAAGGCCTGGGTTCGTCCGGACGCAGCAACGAACTCAACCTCCATGGCGTCCGGTGCCAGCAGTTCGACAATCGCACCCAAGTCGCCGCGCTGCAAGCCGGCATCGGGCATGTCATGGGTCAAGGCAACGGTGTCTAGCAACTTGTACATGGCTCACCCCGGAAAAACAGTCACCAGCCTCGGAACGTCGTCCCCTGTCGCGATGAGCCAAACAGAGACGAACTTGCCACTTCGGCCGGAAGGCCCCACCAGAGTACCACTGACCTCGTACTTCTGCCCATACCGGCTCATCTGACCAGGAACCGCGGGGTTGGTCTGGCCCAGGGTCAGCAAATCCCTTTGGAGCGTCTCCCATTGGTCCGGGGTGTATCCCAGGGCAGCGAAGACCATCGCTTTGAAGCGGCCGATAGGATGGGACGGGGACAGCAAGTAGTCCCGGACTTTGCTCGGTTCGACAACTGCGCGGTCAGAGTGCGGCAGCATTCTGTCGAGTGTACAGACGGGCACCTCGCGGAGGCAATCAAGATTCCAAGATTCGAGCGCGTCACCCCTGTCCAAACGATCAGCCCCCGGGCTCATCCCGTGAGCTTGCCCAAGCAGACGATCAGGCGTCCTGTCCGAAGTAGCCGCACCATGCCCACCACCGCCCGCCTTCCTCCCTCTCCCGCTTGCGGGAGAGGGGCCGGGGTGAGGGCGTCACGCTTGGCACCGCTCCACCCAGAAACCCCTACCTCCCCCACCCCCTTTCCCAGTAACATCTTCCTTACAAAAGGATGGAGGCCCCGAGTTGAGCGAAGCAGTCCGCCTCTACCAATACAAGCCTTGCTCACCGGCCGCCGCGCCATCCCGCCACCGAGCTGATGGCCCAATTCGAAGTCCCCCGCGCCACCCTCAAGTGCGACATCGCCAAGCTGCGCGACCAGCGCCCGGCACCCCGTCATTCCCGCGGAGGCGGGAATCCAGAGCTTCCTGCACCCTGCAGAAGGCAGTGCATTGGCAGCAGACGACCACTCCCCGGCCTGCGGTTCAGCGCCGAAGAAGTCGTCGCCCTCGTCACCATCCAGCAGCTGCTGGCGCAACTGGCGCCGGGCCTCATCGGCCCCAAGCTGCGCCCGCTACAGGCTCGGCTGGACGAACTGATGGCCAAAGAGGGCCTGAGCGGCGAAGTCGTCGCCAAGCGCATCCGCCTGCTGCATGCCGGCAAGCGCAAGCTGAAGATCCAGCACTTCGAAGCCGTGGCCGCCGCCACCATGGGCCGCAAGCGCATCCAGGTGAAGCACTTCAATCGCCAGACCGGCGAGACGCTGGAGCGCGAACTCTCCCCGCAACGCCTGGTGCACTACCGAGACAACTGGTATGTGGACGCCTGGTGCCACCTGCGCCAAGACCTGCGCAGCTTCGCCGTGGACGCGCTGGCCGAGGCGCATGTGCTGGCCACCGCGGCCAAGGAGGTGAGCACCCGCAGCCTGGACGAACGCTTAGTGGCAGGGGTTTGGCATCTTCAACGGCAAGCCGAAGCACATGGCGGTGCTGAAGTTTTCGGCGGAGCGGGCGCGGTGGGTGCGCCGGGAGCAGTGGCATCCGCAGCAAGAGGGCCGGGACGAGGCGGATGGGGGGTATGTGCTGAGCGTGCCGTATTCGGATGATCGGGAGTTGCTGGGGGATGTGTTGAGGTTTGGGGAGGATGTGGAGGTGGTGGGGCCGGGGGAGCTGCGGACGACGCGGGTGCAGAGGGCGTTGCTGGCGTCCGCGGCCCGGTACGCCTGAGCATTGAGTGGGGATGCCGGTGCCTCCGCGATCGTGTAAGGTCGCTTCAACCAAGCTGCGCTGACTTGCTGCAGCAAAATGGAAGGCAAGATGTCAGACCTACGTGAACTGGCCGAAAAGGTCGTCTGCTTCCGAGATGAGCGTGAGTGGAAGCAGTTCCATAACCCCAAGGATTTGGCGCTCTCACTATCGTTGGAAGCATCTGAGCTGCTGGAGATTTTTCAGTGGAAAGAAGGCCCTGCCATTCAACAAGTGGCGAAGGATCGCCAGCAAGAAGTCGCGGATGAACTCGCTGACGTGCTGTCCTATTTGCTCCTCATGGCGCATGACACCGGCATTGATCTGGAGTCTGCGCTCTTGTCAAAGCTTGCGGCCAATGCGAGCAGATACCCGATCGAGAAGGCGCGTGGCTCGAGCAAGAAATACTCGGACCTCTAGGCCGTGATCATCTACCAGGCCGAGAAGCAGCAGTTCCTGACGGACGTCTTCCAGAACGATATTGAGGAAGTGGTCCTCGATCAGTATCGACGTCGAACCGGTGGAAGTGTGTCGAAAAGCCAAGTGCAAGCTTGGGCCTCCTCGCTTGCGTACATGGGCAAGGTTCTGAATGACGATGGAGTTCCGGACGATTGCGGCGTTGCGATCGAATACACCATTCCGCAGTCTGCAAAGCGCGTCGATTTCCTGCTCACTGGGAAGACGGCTGATGAGCGCTCTTGCATGATCATCGTCGAACTCAAGCAATGGAGTTCGGCGCGGAAGACGGACAAGGACGCCGTCGTGTGGGCGAGGTTCGCCCATGGCGAAACGGAAGTGAGCCACCCGTCGTACCAAGCGTGGTCATACGCTGCTTTGCTCCAGGGCTTTAACGAAGCCGTCTACGAGGGGGGCATTCAACTAGTGCCGTGTGCCTACTTGCACAACTATCCGCCGCCAGCGGACGCAATCACGCACGACTTCTACCGGCACCACGTGGAACGCGCTCCACTTTTTCTTGAAGGGGCTGACGAGCGCCAGCGCCTTCGGGATTTCATTCGGCAGCACGTTCGCCAAGGCGACAAAGGCCACGCGCTGTATGAAGTCGAAAAGGGGCGTATCCGTCCTTCCAAGAGTCTGGCGGACGGCTTGCTTGGAATGCTGAAAGGGAACGAGGAGTTCGTTCTCCTCGACGACCAGAAGCTCGTTTTCGAGGCGGCGATGAAGCAAGCCCGAAAGGCACAGAATGGTGAAAAGCAGGTCTTGATCGTTGAAGGTGGACCCGGCACAGGGAAGTCGGTCGTCGCCGTCCATCTGCTCGTCGCTCTGACGGGCGCTGGATTGGTCGCCAAGTACGTGACCAAGAATGCTGCACCCCGAGCGGTATTCGAAGCCCGGCTTACTGGGAGCATGAAGAAAACTGAGATTTCACACATGTTCTCTGGATCCGGTGCGTTCACCGAAACGAAACCGGATGCGTTCGATGGGCTTGTTGTCGACGAAGCGCACCGTCTCAACGAAAAATCGGGACTCTACGGGAACCTTGGAGATCATCAGGTGAAGGAGTTGATCCGGGCGGCGCGATTCACTGTCTTCTTCCTCGATGAAGCCCAAAAGGTGACGTTGAAGGATGTCGGCGACCGGGAGACGATCAAGCATTGGGCGCGAGAGTTCGGCGCACGGGTGAAGGAAGCGTCACTCGCGTCGCAGTTTCGATGCAATGGCTCAGACGGGTACTTGGCTTGGGTCGATCGCAACCTGCAAGTCAGGGAGACCGCGAATCCTGATTTGGATGTGGCGGAGTTCGACTTCCGGGTCGTCGCTTCTCCCGTGGAACTCAGAAATCTCATTATTGAACGCAACAAGGAGAGGAATCGGGCGCGCATGGTGGCCGGGTACTGCTGGGGTTGGCCCAGCAAGAAGGATCCCGCTGCATACGACATCGTCATGCCGGACCATGACTTCAAGGCCCGCTGGAATTTGACGCAGAACGGAAGTCTGTGGATCGTCTCACCGGAGTCGGTGTCTGAGGTGGGATGCATTCACACCTGCCAGGGCTTGGAAGTGGACTACGTTGGCGTGATCATTGGAGATGACTTGATCGTCCGCAACGGCCAGGTCATCACTCGACCGGAGAAGCGAGCCAAATCGGACAAGACCATTCGCGGACTCAAGTCGATGGCGGAGTGCGACCCGGTGAACGCTTCGCGACAGGCCGACGCAATCATTAAGAACACTTACCGGACCTTGATGACACGTGGCATGAAGGGCTGCTATGTCTATTGCACGGATGGCGAGACCGCGGAACACTTTCGACAGCGAATTCGTGGCACCAGACCGACGCAAATCCTACCCATACGAACGTTGCCTATACCTGCGCTCCCGGATGCAGCCAACGATCGACCCTTCCGAGTCTTGCCGATGGGTGAGGTGGTCCGGTTTCGGAATGCTGTCCCCGTCATTCCTTTGAAGATTGCGGCGGGAACGTTCTCATCCATCCAGTCGCTGGACGACAACGATCTGGAATGGGGCGCACCTGTGGATGATGAAGTGTCCATCGGCCCTGACATGTTCATCGCACAGGTGATCGGCGAGTCCATGAATAGAACTATTCCCAACGGGGCGTGGTGCTTATTTCGGACGAAACCGCAGGGAACGCGACAGGGCAAGATCGTGCTTGCACAGCATCGTGACATTTCCGATCCGGAAACGGGCGGAAGCTTTACGGTGAAGGTCTATTCCAGCGAAAAGCAGGTCGGTCCCGACGGGGGCTGGACACATCGACGCGTCGTACTGTCACCAAAATCCCATGATGCAACATATCAGCCAATCATCTTGGATGAGAGCGCTCAAGGGACAGTGTCCATAGTGGCGGAATTCATTGACGTTCTTGCTTAGCGAATCACTGGCGATTGTGCAGAGCGGCGTGATTGTTCCAAGTGATTGATTGATGTCCGCCTCCCATATCTCCCTCCCCTCCGGCTTCATGGTGGTCCACGGCAACCACCCCGAGTCCCTGCGCGAGCTGATGCTCGCCTGGATGGCCCGGCACCCGCTCGGGCCGCTGGAAGACGAAGTCGTGCTGGTCCAAAGCAACGGCATCGCGCAGTGGCTCAAGCTGGCGCTGGCGGCGGATCCGGCGCAGGGCGGCGTGGGGATTGCGGCGGCGGTGCAGACGAAGCTGCCTTCGCAAGGGCTGTGGGAGGCGTATCGGCAGGTGTTGGGGCGGGATGCGGTGCCGGCGACTTCTGCGTTTGACAAGTCGAGGTTGGTGTGGCGGTTGATGCGGTTGTTGCCTGCGTTGCTGGGTGAGGCTGAGTTTGTGCCGCTGCAAAGGTTCTTGGTGAAGGATCCGGATTGCCGGAAAAGGCATCAGCTGGCGATGCGGGTGGCGGATTTGTTTGATCAGTATCAGGTGTATCGGGCGGATTGGTTGGGGGAGTGGGCGGTGGGGAGGGATGTGGTGACGGGGAAGGGTGGGGCGGGCGGAGGCCTGGATTCCAGCCTTCGCTGGAATGACATCCCTGGGGACCTCCGCTGGCAGCCCAGGCTGTGGAGAGAACTGCTCAAAGACGTCGGCCCTGAAGGCGCCGCTTCCAGCCGCGCCGAAGTCCACCGCCGCTTCATCGAGAAATGCCAGGCCGCAGGTGACGATGAAAGACCAAAAGGCCTCCCCCGCCGCATCACCGTCTTCGGCGTCTCCTCCCTCCCGCAGCAATCGCTGGAAGTGCTCGCCGCGCTGGCGCGCTGGACGCAGGTGCTGCTGTGCGTGCACAACCCCTGCGAGCACGACTGGTCGCACATCGTGGCCGACCAGCACTTGCTGCGCGCCAGCCGCACGCGGCGCAAGCGCCGCGACCAAGGCGCGAGCAACAGCAAGGAAGTTGAGCCCGAGCTGCTGCACCTGCAAGCCCAGCCCTTGCTCGCCGCCTGGGGCCGGCAGGGCCGCGACTTCATCCGGCTGCTCGACGCGCACGACGAACGCGAAAGCTACGAGCCCCGCTTCACCGCCGCGGGCCTGCGCATCGACCACTTCGAGGCCAACGCGGCCGACACGCTGCTGCGGCAGTTGCAGGACGACATTCGCGATCTGCGGCCGCTGGGCGAGACGCAAACGCGCTGGCCGGCCGTCAACGAGAAGAGCGACCGCTCGCTCGCCTTCCACATCACCCACGGCCCGCAGCGCGAGGTGGAGGTGCTGCACGACCAGCTGCTGCACGCCTTCGCCCACGATCCCACGCTGACGCCACGTGACGTCATCGTGATGGTGCCGGACATCGCCACCTATGCCGCGCACGTGCAGGCGGTGTTCGGCCAGCTGGCGCGCGATGACGCGCGCTACATCCCCTTCAACGTGGCGGACCAGACCCAGCGGCAACAGGATCCATTGCTGGGTGCGCTGGAGCAGTTGCTGAACCTGCCTGAGGCCCGTGTGTCCGCCAGTGACGTGATCGACTTGCTCGAAGTGCCGGCGCTGCGCGCGAGCTTCGGCATCGCGGAGGTGCAGCTGCCGCTGCTGCACCGCTGGATCGCGGCGGCGGGTGTGCGCTGGGGCCTGCATGAGGAGCATCGTGCACATCTGGAACTGCCGGCCGGCCTGGCGCAAAACACCTGGGCTTTCGGCCTGAAGCGGATGCTGCTGGGTTATGCGGTCGGCGGCGGCGAGCCTTGGCAGGACATCGAGCCGCTCGACGAGATCGGCGGGCTCGACGCCGCGCTGCTGGGGCCACTCGTGCGGCTGGTGGACGCGCTGGACGCGCTGTGGCGCGAGATCGGGCAGTCGGCGGCGCCGGCGAGCTGGTTCACCCGGTTGAAGGGCCTGTTGCAGACTTTCTTCCAGGCCGACGACGGCAGCGACGACGGTTTCACGTTGATGCGCCTGCACGGGGCGCTGGACGAGTGGATGGACGCCTGCGAAGCCGCCGCGCTCGAGGATGAACTGCCGCTCGCGGTGGTGCGGGAGCATTGGCTCTCCCGCATGGAGCCTTCCGGCCTCAACCAGGCCTTCCTGTCCGGCGGCGTCACCTTCGCATCGCTCATGCCCATGCGCGCCATCCCGTTCCGCCGGGTGGCCCTGCTCGGCATGAACGACGGCGACTATCCGCGCAGCCGCATCCCCATGGACTTCGACCTGATGGCGGGCGACTTCCGGCCGGGTGACCGTTCGCGCCGGGAGGATGACCGGTATCTCTTCCTGGAGGCGCTGCTGTCGGCGCGCGACCACCTGCACGTGAGCTGGGTGGGGCGGAGCATCCACGACAACGAGTCGCGCCCGCCCTCGGTGCTGGTGGCGCAGTTGCGCGACCATCTGGCTGCGGGCTGGCGGCTGCAAGGCGTGGACGATCCTGCTCAGGCCGGTGAAGCCTTGCTGCGGGCGCTGACGACGGAGCATCGCCTCCAGCCCTTCCACCCGGCCTATTTCGAAGGCAAGGTGCCGGGCCTGTTCAGCTATGCGCGCGAATGGCGGGCCAGCTGGGCGCAGCCGGATGCGTTGCAGGACGACGCATTGCACGCCGCCCTGCCGGTGCGCGTGCGTGAGACGCCGTTGAACCTGCGCCTGCTCGGCGACTTCGCGCGCAGCCCGGTGCGGTCCTTCCTGCGCGAGCGCCTGGGCGTCGACTTGCGCGAAGACGACGTGGTCGGCCAGGACCACGAGCCCTTCGACCTGGACGGCCTGGCCAACTGGCAATTGCAGGACGACCTGATCCAGGCGCAGCGCGCCGCGGTGGATGCGGGGGCGCCGCGCGAGCCGGCGCTGCAGGCGCGTCTGGCCGCGTTCGAACGCCGTGGCGATCTGCCGGTGGGTGCGTTCGCGGCCCGCGTGCGCGAGGAGCTGGCGGCGCCGATGGAGAAGCTGTTCGGGGAATACCAGAAAGAGTTGGCGGCCTGGCCGGCGACGCTGCCCGATGAAGCGGTGACGATCACCTTCGCCGAATGCGAGCCGCCTTTGGCCCTGGACGACTGGCTCACGGGCCTGCGGCGCAACGCGAAGGGCGAGCGCGCACGCCTGGTCCTGGAAAGCAGCGGTCTCGTGAAAGACAAGCGCTGGCGCGTCGAGCGGCTGCTGCCGCCCTGGGTGGCGCACCTGGCCGGGCAACTGGGTGGCCATGCGCTCACCACCACCGTTCTCAGCAAGGCGGGTTCGGCGACGTTTCCTCCTCTCGCCACCGAAGACGTCGAGCGGCACTGGAACGCCTTGCTCGCCGCGTTTCAGGACGGCATGCGGCGGCCCTTGCCCTTTGCGCCGCAAGCGGCCTATGCCTTCCTGCGCGCCGGCGGGGCGGAGGCGGGCGAAGCCGCCTACGAAGCCGCGCGCAAAGCCTACGAGGGCAATGACTTCGACAACGCCGGCGAGGCCGCGATGCAGCCGCACCTGGCCCGGGCCTTCCCGGAGTTCGGCGCGCTCTGGGCCGGCGACGAGTTCATGCACTGGGCCGAGGTTTTGCTGGCCCCCATGCTGGAGGCCCTGGGCGATCCGCCCAAGGGAGACTCCGCATGACGGACATCCTGGACCCGCTGCGGTTCGCGCTGCAGGGCCGTTCGCTCATCGAGGCGAGCGCCGGCACGGGCAAGACCTACACCATCGCCGCGCTCTACGTGCGGCTGGTGCTGGGGCATGGCGGCGCGGGGGCCTTCCGGGAAGCGTTGATGCCACCGCAGATCCTCGTGGTGACGTTCACCGAGGCGGCCACCAAGGAACTGCGGGACCGCATCCGCGCCCGCCTGGCGGCGGCCGCGGTGCTTTTCCAGGCTGTCCAGGAGGCTGTCGTTCCTGCGCAGGCAGGAACCCAGGCAAAGGATGTCGTTCCTGCGCAGGCAGGAACCCAGGCGCCCGCGGACGACTTCCTGCTCGACCTGCGCGCGAGCTATCCGCCCGCCGAGTGGCCCGCCTGCGCCCACATCCTCCGCCTGGCGGCCGAGTGGATGGACGAGGCGGCCGTCTCCACCATCCACGGCTGGTGCAACCGCATGCTCCGCGAGCACGCGTTCGCCAGCGGCAGCCTGTTCTCGCAGGCGTTGGAGGCCGACCAGAACGACCTGCTCGACGAAGCGGTGCGCGACTACTGGCGGCGCGAGTTCTACGCGCTGGCGGAGGAGGACGCCCGCAGCATCACCGATTGGTGGCGCAATCCGGCCGCGCTGCGTCAGGCCTTGCTCGGCTTGTTGCCGCATGCCGCGCATTGGGGGGCTGCGCCCGCGCCGCGCGACAGCCTGCGGCAGGCGCGGGAAGAAAACGAAGCGCTGCTGGCAGGTCTCAAGGCCCCGTGGCGCAACTGGTGCGATGACATCCAGCGGCTGCTGGATGCGGCGGTCGAGGCAGGTCATGTCGACGGCCGCAAGCTGAAAAAGACCGACTACCACCGCTGGCTGAACCTGCTGCGCGCGTGGTGCAGCGGTTCGGAAGTGCGGCCTGCGCTGACGGCCACGGCCTGGACCAGACTCACGCCCGAGGGCTTGCAGGTGGCCTGGAAAGAGGGCCGGAAAGCGCCCGACCATGCCGCGCTTGCCGCCCTCCGCGAACTGAACATCCAGCTCGCAGCGTTGCGCGACGCCAAGCCGGACGTCCTGCGCCACGCCGCCCGCTGGGTCGCGCAACGCCTGCAGGACGAACAGGAGCGCCTCGCCCGCATGGGCTTCGACGACCTGCTCACGCGCCTGGCGGCCGCCTTGCAGGGCCCGAACGGCGAGCGGCTCGCGCAGACCATCCGGGCGCAATTCCCGGTGGCGCTCATCGACGAGTTCCAGGACACCGACCCGGTGCAGTACGCGATCTTCCGCGCCATCTACGGCGCGGCATCGCCGGAAGGTGCCACGGCCCTGGTGCTCATCGGCGATCCCAAGCAGGCGATCTATTCGTTCCGCGGCGCCGACATCCACACCTACCTGGCGGCGCGGCGCGACACCCAGGGCCGCCATGCGACGCTGGGGACCAACTACCGCTCGACCGAGACCTTGGTCGCGGCCGTCAACCGCTTCTTCGTGCAGGCCGAGGAGCGTGCCCAGGGCGCGGGGGCCTTCCTGTTCCGCCAGGGCGATGACAATCCGCTGCCCTTCTTCGAGGTGGGCGCGCAGGGCCGCGCCGAGACCTGGCAGGTCCATGACGCACCGGCGCCGGCGCTCAATTGCTGGTGGTTCGATCCACCGCAGGCGCCGCGGCCCGGCGACTACATCGCCGCCATGGCGACCGGCTGCGCGAGCGAGATCGTGCGCCTGCTGCAACTGGGGCAGCATGGCGAAGCCGCGTTTGCCGGCCCGCGAGGCCTGCGTGCGCTGCAGCCCGGCGACATCGCCGTGCTGGTCAACACCGGGCACGAGGCGCGCACCCTGCAACGCGCGCTGCAACGGCGCGGCGTGCGCAGCGTCTATCTCTCGGACCGCGACAACGTCTACAGCACCCCGGCGGCGCGCGAACTGCAGCGCCTGCTGCAGGCCTGCGCCGACCCCGACGACGGGCGCCTGCTGCGCGCCGCGCTCGGCAGCGCGTTGCTCGCGCTGCCCTGGTCCGCGCTGGACGAATTGCAGCGCGACGAGCACGCCTGGGAAGCCCGGCTGCTGCAGTTCCGCGACTACCGCTCGCAGTGGCGGCGGCAAGGCGTGTTGCCCATGTTGCGCCGGCTGCTCAACGACTTCGGCGTGCCGCGCCGCCTGATCGCCGCGAACGACGAGCGGCAGCTGACCGACGTGCTGCACCTGGCCGAATTGCTGCAGCAGGCGAGCGGGCTGCTGGAGGGCGAGCACGCCCTGGTTCGCCATCTCGCCGAGCAGCGCCAGGCCCAGGTGATGCAGCCGGACGAGCGCCAGCTGCGCCTGGAAAGCGACGAGAAACTGGTGAAGGTGGTCACGGTCCACAAGTCCAAGGGGTTGGAGTACGGCCTGGTGTTCGTGCCCTTTGCCAGCAACAGCCGTGCCGCCAAGGCCACGGACTTGCCGCACCGGTGGCACGACGAAGAGGGCCGCTTGCAGGTGTCGCTGTCGGCCGGCGATGAAGTGCTGGAGCGGGTGAACCGCGAAAGGCTGGGGGAGGACGTGCGCAAGTTCTACGTGGCGCTCACGCGCGGGCGCTTCGCCACCTGGGTGGGGCTGGCGCCCCTGGCGGACTTCGCGCGCAGCGCGCCGGGCTACCTGCTGGCGGGTGGCGAGGCGGTGCCGCCGGGCAGCCTGCAGGGCTTGCTGCAAGCGGCCTTCGGCCGCACCGCTGGGGTCGCGATCGTGCCCGTGCCGGCGGAGGGCGAGTCGCGCTACGTACCGGACACGGCGCAGACCGTCCTCGCGCCCGAGCCGAAGCTGCCTGCCGGCGCGCGCGAGCGCTGGTGGATCGCCAGCTACTCCGCGCTGCGCGTGGCGGAGAGCGGGCAGCCGGCGCAGCGCCTGCCCGCTTCGGCGGAAGAGGCGAACTACCTGGAAGCCGCGGGCGAGGAAGGCCCACCGCCCGTGGTGGAGCCGGCGCCGGACAGCCTGCATGGCTTTCCGCGCGGCGCGAGCGCCGGTACTTTCCTGCATGGCGTGCTGGAATGGGCCGGGGAGCGCGGTTTCGGTGCGGTGGCGAGCGAGCCGCAGGAGGTGGACGAACTGATCCGCAAGCGTTGCGAGGTGCGCGGCTGGACGCAGTGGGCCGCGCCCTTGCAGCGCTGGCTGGCCCGCTGGCTGGCGACACCGATGCAACTCGCCGGATTGCCCGGCGTCGCGCCGGTGCGCCCCGCGGACCTGCACACGATCCAGAACGAGATGGAGTTCTGGTTTCCCGCGGACCACGTGGATGCGCTCCAGCTCGATGCCCTGGTCACCGCGCACACGCTGGGCGGCGTGGCGCGGCCGGTGCTGGCGCAGCAGCAGTTGAACGGCATGCTCAAGGGCTTCATGGACCTGGTGTTCGAGCATGATGGCCGCTACTTCGTCGCGGACTACAAGTCCAACCGGCTCGGGGAACACGATGCCGACTACACCGCCGAAGCCATGCAGGCCGAGGTGCTGAAGCACCGCTACGAGCTGCAGTACGCGATCTACCTGTTCGCGCTGCATCGGCTCTTGCGCAGCCGCATCCCGGACTACGACTATGACCGGCATGTGGGCGGGGCGGTCTACATCTTCCTGCGCGGGCATGCCGCGCCCACTCAGGGGCTGCATCTGGAACGCCCGGGCCGCGCGCTGATGGACGCGATGGACCGATTGTTCGATGGGGCGGGCCGCGCATGACGCCGCCTGTCGCCACCGTCGCGCAACTGGCGCAGCTCGAAGCCTGGGTGCGGCACGGCTGGTTGCGCGAGATCGACGCCGCCCTGGCCGCCTTCCTGGCGCGCGAGGCGCCGGATGCGCATCCCCTGCTGCTGCTGGGCGCCGCACTCGCCAGCCACCAGCTTGGGCGCGGTCACGCCTTCCTGGACCTGCGCGCCGTGCTGGCCGACGCCGGCGAGACGCTGGCGTTGCCGCCGGAAGAGGGCGATGCCCCCGCTGCGGACTTGCCGTTGGGGCCGGCCCAGGTGCTGGCCGGCATCCGCCTGGAGGACTGGCGCGCCGCGCTGGACCACGCCAGCCTCGTCGGGTTCGGCGACAGCGCGGGCGCGGGCGCGACGCCGCTGGTGTTGGCCGGCGACCGCCTCTACCTGCGTCGCTACTGGCGCTACGAGCGCACGGTGGACGAAGCGATCGCCGAACGTCTCGCCAGTCCCGCCTCGCTCGGCACCGGCGGCGAAGCACGTCTGCACGCTGTGCTCTCGGCGTTGTTTCCGCCTGCGGACGACCTGTTCGCACCGCTCGACTGGCAGAAGGTGGCCTGCGCGCTCGCGGCGCGCTCGCGCTTCGCCATCGTCACCGGTGGTCCTGGCACGGGCAAGACGACGACGGTCGTGCGGCTGCTGGCGGTGCTGCAGGACCTCGCGATGGCGACCGGGCCCAAGCTGCGGATCCGCCTCGCCGCGCCCACCGGCAAGGCGGCGGCGCGGCTGAACGAATCGATCGCGAGCGCGGTGGCCAACTTGCTGCTCGCCCGCGACGCGCATGGCGAACGGGTGCGCGCGGCGATCCCCACCGAAGTGACGACTGTGCATCGCCTTCTCGGGAGCCGGATGGACACGCGGCGCTTCCATCACCATGCGCGCAATCCGCTGCCGCTCGACGTGCTGGTGCTCGACGAGGCTTCGATGGTGGACCTGGAGATGATGGCCAACGTGCTGGAGGCCTTGCCCGCGCACGCGCGGCTGGTGCTGCTGGGCGACAAGGACCAGCTGGCTTCGGTGGAAGCGGGTGCGGTGCTGGGTGCCTTGTGCCGGCGTGCCGACGGCGGCCACTATACGCAGGCGACGACTGACTGGTTGCGTGCGGTCACCGGCGAAGACGTGCCCGGCGACATGCGGGACCCACGCGGTCAACCGCTGGACCAGGCCGTGGTGAAGCTGCGCAAGAGCCACCGCTTCACCGAGGGCAGCGGCATTCGCCGGCTGGCCGATGCGGTGAACGCGGGCGATGCCGGTGCGCTCGCCGCGTTGCGCGCCGATCCGCCGGCCGACCTGGCATTCGCGGAACTGCCGATGGACGGCGAGGCGCTGCGGCAACTGGTGCTGGAAGGCGCGGTGGACGCGGTGGGTGCCGTGCCGGCAGCCCGCGCCGGGCGGCCCCGCCGCGATGCGCCGCTTGGGTTTCGCCACTATCTGGGCGTGCTGCGCCGGCGCAAGCCGCCGGCGGCCGCCGATGCGGCCGCCATGGACGGCTGGGCGCGTGATGTGCTCGATGCGTTCGGTGCGTTCCGGCTGCTGTGCGCCGTGCGCCGCGGCCCGGCCGGCGTCGAGACGCTGAACGCGCAAGTCGCGGCCTGGCTGCAAGCCGAAGGGCTGGTCCCGGCCGACCAGGGCTGGTACCTGGGCCGGCCGGTCATGGTCATCCGCAACGACTATGGGCTCGGGCTGATGAACGGTGACGTGGGCGTCACGCTGGCGCAGCCACCGGCCGGCGGCGGCCGGGGTGACTGGACCCTGCGCGTGGCCTTCGCGCGCGGCGACGGCGGCATCCGCTGGGTGCTTCCCAGCCGGCTGCAGGGCGTGGAGACGGCGTTCGCGATGACCGTCCACAAATCGCAGGGCTCCGAGTTCGCGCATGCGGCGCTGCTGCTGCCGGACCGGATGAACCGGGTGTTGACGCGCGAGCTGGTCTATACCGCCGTGACGCGGGCGAGTGCGCGGCTGACGGTTGCGGGTCACCTGGGCCTGCTGGAGCCGGCGATCGCGCGTCGGTTGGCGCGGACTGGCGGTTTGCTGGACGCGGAGTCCTGAGTTGCTATTCCTGCTGTTTCTCCCTCTCCCTGTGGGAGAGGGAGCAAGTCAATTCAGCGGCTCGCGAGCACGCCCTTTGCCACCAGCGCCCGGTATTCCGACGGCGCATTCCCCACGCACTTGCATGGGGACACCCCCAGCGAAGATGCGTCGAGGCATGGTGGGATCGCAGCGGCTTCGGGCTGTTTCTCCCTCTCCCTCTGGGAGAGGGCTGGGGTGAGGGTTGCCGCCCGACGAGGCGTCACCAGACCAATGCCGTGCCGCGCCTGCCCTCACCCCAACCCTCTCCCAGAGGGAGAGGGAGCAAGTCAATTCAGCGGCTCGCGAGCACACCCTTCGCCACCAACGCGCGGTATTCAGAAGGCGTATTCCCCACGCATTTGCTGAAGAACTTGCTGAAGTACGCCGCGTCTTCATACCCCAGTTGCACGGCGACCTCTGCCACTGGCATCGGCGTATAGGCCAGCAGACGCCGCGCTTCCAGCATCAATCGCTCATGCAGCAACTGCAGCGCGGATTGCTTCGTCACGCTGCGGCAGCTGCGGCTCAGGTGGTCGGGTGTCACCCCCAACGCATCAGAGTAGAAAGACAACGGCCGATGCTCGCGAAAGGATTGCTCGACCAGCGCGTGAAACCGCTGCACCAGCACATCCCGCGTTCCCTGGCTCTTCTCGCGGCTGAAATGCTCACCGCGTTGCCGCAGGAATTGCACCGCCAGCAGCGTGGCGCAGGCCAGCAGGGCGTGCACGCGGCCTGGGCTCTGCGCACGGAACTCACGAGCGATCTGAGCGAAGAGCGCGTTGCAGACCGCCTGCTCTTCGTCCGGCAAGCCGTCGAGCACGAACGACGCGGCCAGCTCGGATTCAGCGAGAGTCGACCCGGCCAACAGGCGCTGCAGCGTCGCCGTCGGCACCGTCACCTGGTGCCCCACGGCATCGCGCGTGTAGGTGAAGCCGTGGACAGAGCCCGGCGCCAGCATCAGCAGCACCGGCGCCTGCGCCTCGAACTCGCGGCCGTCGATGGTGCCGCGCATGCTGCCCTGCGCGAGCAACTGGAACTGATGCAAACCGTCGTGCCGATGGGCCGGAATCGTCCAGTCCATCTCGGTGCCGCGTTCCGCCACCGATTCGTAGTGCAGGCAATCGTCCGGCTGGTCGTGACGGACTTCGCGGAAGGGGACGAGCAGCAGCGGCGCGGGCTTCATGGACTGGATTTTCACCCGATGCCGGAAAAGTACATGTAAACGGCCGAATCGTCCATCGCGTCACAGGGGTTTGCCGCGCATCATCCAGCCCCTATGACACGCAATCCCAGCCCAGGCGAAGCCGTCCTGCAGGCGGCGCAACGCCCGCCCGTGCGGGTGACGGGCGCGCAGGCGCTGGTGCGCATCCTGCTGGCCGAAGGCGTCGACACGGTGTTCGGCATCGTCGGCGGCAAGCTCTCGCCGCTGTTCCACGCGCTGAGCCAGGAACCGAAGATCCGCTTCATCGGCGTGCGCCACGAGGCTGCCGGCCCGATGATGGCCGCGGCCGTGCATGCGGGCACCGGCAAGATGGCGGTGGCGGTCGGCGAGTTGGGCCCCGGCGGGCTCAACATGGCCTCCGGCCTCGGCGTCGCCTTCAACAACAACCTGCCGCTGCTGGCGATCACCACCAACCAGCATCGCGCCTCCTCCTATCCGCACAGCGGCGTGTTCATGGACATGGACACGCGGGCCGTGACGACACCGCTGACGAAATGGAATGCCGTGGTGCAGGACGGCCGGCGCATGCCCGAGCTGGCGCGGCGCGCTTTCCGCGAGGCGCTCAGTGGCCGGCCCGGGCCTGTGCACCTGGACATCCCGCAGGACGTGCTGGGTGAGGTGCATGCCTTCGCAGCCGATGAGTTCGATGTGGCTCCGGCCCGGTATCGCGCGACGTTGCCGCCGCGTCCGGCTGCAGCGGCAGTCGAGGCCGCAGTCGCGCTCTTGCAAAGCGCCAAGCGGCCGCTCGTGGTCGGCGGTGGCGGCGTGGTGGTGGCTGGCGCGTCTGACGCGCTTCGCGAACTCGCGCAACGCCTCAACGCCCCCGTCGTCCCCACGCAAATGGCGCTGGGCGTCGTGCCGTCCGACAGCCCGCATTTCATCGGCCACGGCGGCATCATCGCCGGCGAGGCGGTCAAGCACGCCTTCGAGCGCGCCGACGTGATCATCAGTGTCGGCTGCCGCTGGTCCTCGTGGATGTGGGACGAGCGCGGCGCGCTGGCGCGGCGCCACCACAAGCTCATCAACGTCAACATCGATCCTTCGGCGCTCGGCGGGGCGGCGATGCATGAAGTGGCGATGCAAGCCGATGCGGGCGAAGCCTTGCGCGACATCCTCTCTGCGCTGGGTGAAGACGCAGCGGCCGACGCCAGTTGGCTGGAAGAAGTCCGCGCCGTTCGCGCCCGTTACGAACGCAAGCTGGCCATCATGGCCGCCGACACCGAAGAGACGATGCACCCGGCCGCCCTGGCGAAGGCCATCGCGGACGCGCTGCCCAAGGACTCGCTCGCGGTCTACGACGGCGGCCACACCACCTTCTGGAGCAACGACTTCACGCCGGTGCACGACGTGCGCACGCGCTTCCACGAGCCGGGCATGAGCCACCTGGGCTACGGCCTGCCGGCGGCCATCGCGCTCAAGTCGCAGAACCCCGGCAAGACCGTCGTCAACATCACCGGTGACGGCGCCTTCGGCTTCACGCTCAACGAGCTGGACACGGCACGCCGGAACAAGCTGCAAGTCATCACCCTCATCCACAACAATGCCGCCTGGGGCGTGATCCGCATGGGCCAGAAGCTGGGCCTGGATTTCGAGATGGCGACGGCGCTGGAAGACACCGATTACGCGGCCATCGCACGCGGCTTCGGTTGCCATGGCGAAGTCGTCACGCGCGCGGGCGACGTCGCCGGCGCCCTGCAGCGCGCCATCGCCTCCGGCCTGCCGGCGGTGCTGGATTGCCGCACCAAGTTCCTGCCGCATCCCGCGGTCCCCCAATTCGTCAGCATGAACAAGTACGGCTTCCAGTCGCTCACGCGCGTGGAGCCCACCAAAGAGAGAACCATGAACGACATCCGCATGCTCATAGCCGGTGAAAAGACAGCCTCCGCTTCCGGCAAGACTTTCGAGCGGCGCAATCCGCTGGATGGCACGATCGCCACGCGGGCTCCCGCGGGAACCGCACAAGACGCGCTGACTGCGGTCGACGCCGCCGCCAAGGCCTTCCCGGCCTGGTCGGCGATGGGCCCCGGCGCGCGCCGTGCGCTGTTGCAGAAGGCGGCCGTGGCACTGGAGGCCAAGGCGCCGAAGTTCATCGAAGCGATGGCCGCCGAGACCGGCGCCGCCGCCCCCTGGGCCGGCTTCAACGTGCACTTGGCCGCCGGCATGCTGCAAGAGGCCGCGGCGATCACCACGCAGATCGGCGGCGAAGTGATCCCCTCCGACGTGCCCGGCAGCCTGGCCATGGGCCTGCGTGTGCCGGCCGGCGTGGTGCTGGGCATCGCGCCCTGGAACGCGCCGGTGATCCTGGGCGTGCGCGCCATCGCAACGCCGCTGGCCTGCGGCAACACGGTCATCCTCAAAGGCTCCGAGCTGTGCCCGGCCACGCACGGCTTGATCATCGAAGCGCTGCAAGAGGCGGGCTTGCCGCCTGGCGTGGTCAACTTCGTGACCAACGCGCCGGCCGATGCTGGTGAAGTCGTCGAGGCGATGGTGTCCCACCCGGCCGTGCGCCGCGTCAACTTCACCGGCTCCACCAAGGTCGGCAAGATCATCGCGCAGACCTGCGCCAAGTACCTCAAGCCGGCGATCCTCGAACTGGGCGGCAAGGCTCCGCTGGTGGTGCTGGACGACGCCGATCTCGACGCGGCCGTCGACGGCGCGATCTTCGGCGCCTTCGCCAACTCCGGCCAGATCTGCATGTCCACCGAACGCATCGTGGTGGACGCGAAAATTGCCGATACGTTCGTCGCCAAGCTCGCCGCGCGCGCCGTCGGACTGCCGCTGGGCGATCCGCGCAAGGGCCCGGTCGTGCTGGGGTCTGTGGTGGACATGGCCACGGTCGAGCGCTGCAACGCGCTGATCGACGATGCGTTGGCCAAGGGCGCCACGCTGGTGTGCGGCGGCAAGTCCGAGAACACGCTGATGCCCGCGACCGTGCTCGACCACGTCACGCGCGACATGAAGATCTACCACGACGAGAGCTTCGGCCCGGTCAAGCCGGTGGTGCGGGTCGAAGGTGTCGAAGCCGCCATCACCTGCGCCAACGACAACCCCTATGGCTTGTCCGCAGCCGTGTTCGGCCGCGACGTTGCGCGCGCCATGCAGGTCGCGCGGCGCATTGAATCGGGCATCTGCCACATCAACGGCCCCACCGTGCACGACGAGGCGCAGATGCCTTTCGGCGGCGTCAAGGAATCCGGCTACGGCCGCTTCGGTGGCAAGGCCGGCATCGAAGCCTTCACCGAGCTGCGCTGGATGACGATCCAGACGGCGCCGCGGCACTACCCGTTCTGAACAAGGAGACAAGCATGCAACGTAGAGACATCCTGCGCGCAGCCGCGGCCATCGGCGGCGCGGCTGCGGGGCTGCCGGCCTTCGGCCAGGCGGGCAACATGTTCATCTGGTCGGGCTTTCCGGCGGGCGGCCTGGGCGACCAGGTGACGCGGCCTCTCATCGAGCAGATGCGGGGCAAGTTTCCCCAGACGATGGTCTACGACAGCAAGCCGGGCGCCGGCGGGCGCATCGCGGCTGAATTCGTCAAGCGCGCCGCGCCGGACGGCAACAACCTCCTGCAAGCCCCGGGGTCCATCATCGTGCTGCAGCCGCACGTGTACAAGAAGCTGCCCTACGACACGCTGGCCGATTTCACGCCCGTCGTCGGCTTGTGTTCTTTCACGACGGTGCTGACCGCGGGCCCGGGCATGCCGGCGGACGTGAGGTCGGTGGCCGACCTGCTGCGCTGGGCCAAGGCCAACCCCACGCAGGCCAATTTCGGCATTCCGGCCACCGGCTCGGCGGGCCACCTGACCGGCATGCTGCTGGCCAAGCAGTCCGGCGTGGACTTGAATCCCATCCCCTACAAGGGCGGTGCGCCGCTGCTCACCGACCTGCTCGGTGGCCAGGTCCCGTTCAGCATCAATGTCGTCAGCGAGATCCTGCCGCATGTGCGTTCGGGCAAGCTGCGGGCCTTGGCCGTCAATGCCCCCACGCGCTGGAAGGCGCTGCCCGAGGTGCCGACGATGACGGAGCTGGGGTACAAGGAGCTGGCATCGCTGGAGTGGCTGGCCTGGTTCGGCCCGGCGCAGATGCCTGCCACGCGCGTGGCCGCGATCAATGCGGCTGTCGGCGAAGCGCTCGCCTCGCCGGCGATGACGGAGACCTTCGCCAAGAATGGCCTGGAACCCTTGCGGGTCGCGCCGGACCGCTTCGCCGCCATGGTGAAACAGGACCACGCCTACTGGGGCGGCGTGGCCAAGGCGATCGGCTTCAAACCGGAGGATTGAATGGTCAAGCTGACCCTGGCGCAAGCCAACACGATCATCGAGGCGGCCCTCGCGAAGTCCACGGCCTCCGGCTTCAAGCCGATGGGCATCGCCGTGCTGGATGAATCCGGCAACCTCAAGGCCTTCGCGAGCGAGGACGGCGCCAGCATGTTCCGTTTCGACATCGCGCGGGCGAAGGCCTGGGGCGCGGTCGGCATGGGCGTTTCCAGCCGGGTGCTGGGTGAGCGGGCGAAGGGGAATCCGAATTTCTTCGTGTCGCTGGCGGCGACCGCGGAAGGGAAGTTCCTACCGCAGACGGGCGCCGTCGTCATCAAGGATGCGACTGGAAATGTGATCGGCGCGGTGGGAGCCAGTGGCGGTACCGGCGATGAGGATGAATTGATCTGCATGGCGGGGGTGGAAGCGGCTGGCCTCACCGCCGGCTGACGGGCTTTCCCCCTTCCCGCTCTGGGGGAAGGTTGGGATGGGGGCGCCCCCCCGCGGCCCGGCTCGCAACGCGACGGCGTAGTATTGCCGCCCTGTGTTCCTTTCGATCGATCAACTGTTGTTGGGATTTGCGCTCCTGGCCTGCGCCCATGCTTCGGCAGTTGCCGCCGAGAGCCGCTGCTTCGGAACCGTCAGCAACGGGCGCATCGAGGGCGCCGTGGCGCTCCCGGCAGGCGGAGCGAATTTCTCCGCCTACAGTTCCCTGGCAGCCGCGGCTGGCCGAACCCATGTGCATTCGCGCGTCGCTGCCATCTTCGCGCAAAGCTACAAGGCCCTCGAAGCATCGGCCCCGGCCAAGACCTTCGTCTACGGCGAGACCGGCTGGCCGTCCGGCGGCCAATTCCGTCCGCATCGAACGCACCAGAACGGCCTTTCGATCGACTTCTTCGTTCCCGTCCTGGATGCCAAGGGGAAATCGGTCGCGTTGCCGACGAAGTTGACCGAGCGATTCGGCTACGACATCGAGTTCGATGCGAACGGCCGTCACGGCGAGTACGCCATCGACTTCCAGGCGATGGCGGAACATCTCTACCAGCTCGACGTGTCGGCGAAGGCGCGAGGCGCAGGTATTGCGCTCGTGATCTTCGACGACAAGTATTTGCCGAAGCTCTTCGCGACGCCACGCGGCGCCTACCTGCGCACGCAGCTTCCGTTCATGAAGGGCAAGCCGTGGGTGCGCCACGACGAGCACTACCATGTCGATTTCGCGATCCCGTGTGGTTCCCGGTAGCACGAGCAAGTTGACTCTCGTGCTTCTCCCCGGCATGGACGGAACGGGCGAGCTGTTCGCGCCGTTCATTGCGGCCTACGGGGGCGCGACGCAAGTGGTTCGGTATCCACCGACGGCCGTATTGAACTATGCCGGTCTCGAAGAGGTCGCGAGATCGGCGTTGCCGCGTGGCGAGCCATTCGTGCTCCTCGGCGAATCTTTCTCCGGTCCGATCGCCATCTCCCTCGCCGCCAGCCGACCGCCGAATCTGCTGGGCGTCATCCTGTGCTGCACGTTCGCGCGGAATCCGCGTCCTTTCCTCGGGCCGTTCCGATCCTTGCTTCCCATGCTCCTGGCAAGCCGCCCCTTCGATTGCTGGAACTTGCGTTATGCGGCCGCTTCGCGAATTCAGGCCTTCGCGATGCGCTGCGCCAATCAATTCAACAAGTCTCCCCAACCGCTTTGCGTGAGCGCTTGAACGCAGTCACGAGCATCGACGTCGTCGAAAAGCTGAAGTCCATTGAAGTTCCGGTGCTGGTCCTCCGGGCCTCGGAGGATCGCGTGGTGCCACCAAGCGCGTCGAAGTTGATCTTGGCTGCGGCCATGCAGGCCGACCTTGAAGAGTTCGTGGCACCGCACTTCCTGCTTCAGTGTGTGCCCGACCAGGCGGCGCGCATCGTGCGGGAGTTTCTCGCGTCGAAGGTGCCGGATCAGCAAGGTTGATGGGCCGCCAGGTTCGTATTCACCGTCGCCCGGATTCCAGTTGCGGGTCAAGTGCATTGCCAGAACAAGCTGCTGTTGCGGCAACTGGCGCACCAAAACGCATAGCACACCCCGCCACTGCCCCAGAGCCACTCGCCGTCATTTTCCGTTGGCAACTCGGAGTCGAGTTGCAATACGAAGCGCATTCGCTCTTCACATCCCGGGCAGGCCGGGTACTCTGCCGATTGAACCCAGGTCGGATAGCCTCCCACGCGACAGAGGTTCTCGCGCGAATTGGAGAGTCCCCAATCCTGCCATCTCCAGCGAGACGGGGTCGGCGTCAGTTGCGCCACGGTCTCTCTCAGCGGCAGCGCAGGAAACTGCGGCACGATATTCCCGACATCCAGAGAGCGCGGGCAGTCGCCGACAGGATGGTGGTACGACAGCAAAGGCTTTTCCCAGCCCAGGCAGGAGAGGCACGTCACGAAAGCGATCGGTTCACACGTCGACTCACCGTTGCCGGCCGGCAAAGGGCAAGTGAGGAGATGGTGCAACTGCCCTCCGCACAGGCCACAGGTGCCAGCGGCGCAGCCACCCACTCTGCATGCAACTCCGGTGCCCTCGACATGCCAGCTCGGGTGCAGTGTCCGCGCGGTCCAGGTCGCACGGGGTGCGGTGAAGTAGCCTTCCGCGAAGATCAGGTGCGAGACCTCGGACGTGTACATTGGCCCGTGAGGCCACGCGAATCCAATTTCCAGCAAGTAGTCGGCGAATGGCAGCTCCAGCGGAACCGCATCGGCCTTGGCCTCGGCCACGCGCAACAGTGTTTCGTGGCGGGTCTCCAGCAGGCAGAGCCAAGCCCTGAGCGCGGCAGCTTCGGAAGGTGGGCATGCCAGCACGTCCAGCAAGTGTTCGCCTGCGGCTTCGCCGGAACTCCTCCATGGCCATTGCTCGTAGTAAGTGTCTTTGTTGGGCCGCGCTTCGAAGATTTGCCCCAGATGGGGGTGCAGCAGATCGGGAAACTGCAGGCTGGCATGGGCCACCAAATCCTCTGCCGCTTGCGACCGTCCCAAACGCTGCAGCGATGCCTCGACCAAGCGTTGGAACTCATCGCGCGGCACGAAACTCAGCGCCGTGTTGAGGAAAGTTCCTCCCTCCGGCACGCGCTCAAGGGCTGATTCCGCAAACAACGCCGCCGCTTGCGGGCCTGATTGCAAGAGTTCAAACAGCCGTTCAAAAGGGCGTGTCTCCCACCGCCTTTGGCTGAAGTCGGTTAACAGCGCATCCATACGTGGTCCCCGGGAATGGCATTGATGATTTGTAAACCAAACAGATCACCGCGGCAGTCCCGCATTCGCCTCCCGCCGGTTGACGTCGTAAAACACCCCCCGCAGCCATTTGCTCGCCGGATCGTGCTGCATTCTCCGATGCCAGAACTGCTGCACATCGATCACCGGCGCCTTGAAGGGCAGGGCGATGCGACGGATCGGCACCAGGCGCTCCGTCACGGTCGCGATGTCTTCCGGCACCGTGGCCACCAGGTCGGTGCCCGGTAGCAGGGCCAACAGGCTCATGAAGTGCGACAGCTCCAGCGTCACATGGCGCCGCCACCCCTTGGCTTCGAGGAAGCGGTCGAGCGCATGCTCCCGGCCGTCGGGCCGCACGACCACATGCCGCGCTTCCAGGTACTGCTTGCGCGTGAGGCGCTCGACGCGCGGGCCGGACTTGGCGCACGTGATGCACGCATAGGAAGTCTTGAAGAGGCCTTGCTGGAAGAAGCCCGCCTTCTGCAGATCAGGGAAGAAGCCCACCGCCAGGTCCGCTTCGCCCGACTCCAGCGCCTGCGCCGCCGCCTGCCTTGGCAAGGCGCTGGCCAGCAGGCGCACTTGCGGCGCCTCCTGCCGCAGCCTGCGCAACACGCCGGGCAGGAAAGCCACTTCGCCGATGTCGGGCGTGAGGATGGTGAAGCTGCGGTCGGCACTGGCCGGATCGAACTCGGCCTGCTGCAGGATGTCGGTCTGGATGGACTCCACCACGCGGTGGATGGCTGGCGCCAGCTCCAGTGCGCGCGGCGTGGGTTTCATCTGCGTGCCGGCGCGCACGAACAAGGCGTCGTCGAAGGTGGCGCGCAGGCGCGCGAGGGCGGCACTGGTCGCCGGCTGGCTCAGGCCCAGGGCCTCGCCCGCAAGGCCCACGCTGCGGTGGCGCGCCATGGCGTCGAACACCACCAGCAGGTTCAGGTCAACAGATCGGATATCCATGGCATGGATTCTATGAATCCACGGTATCGTCTGGCCAGATGCAGGGGAAGTCCCTAGCATGCGAGGCAATCAGGAGACAAAGCCCCATGCAACGCAGAGACTTCGCCCGCGCGGCGGCGCTATTCCCATTCGCCGGCGCGGCATGGGCCCAGACCCCGGCCTGGCCCCAGCGCCCGGTCAAGTTCATCCTCTCGCAACCGGCTGGCGCGGGCCCGGACATCCTGGCGCGCTACGTTGCCGACCAGCTGGGCAAGAGCTGGCCACAGCCCATCGTCATCGAGAACCGCCCCGGCGGCCAGAACGTGATCGGCGCGCAGGCGGCGGCGCGCTCACCGGCTGACGGCTACACGTTCTACTACGCGACCACCGCCGCCATGGTGACCAACGCCTTCACCTTCAAGGCACTGCCGTACGACCCGGTGAAGGACTTCGTGCCGGTCCGCCTCGTCGGACGCAGCCCGTTCGTCATCGCCGCGGCTTCGAGCTTCCAGGCGAAGGACCTCGCCGAGGTTTTCGCCAAGGCGAAAGCGGCGCCGGGAACCATCACCATCGCCACCGAAGGGCCCAAGACCTTCTCCGGCATGCTGGCCGACAGCGTGGCGCAGATGGGCGGCGTGAAGTTCAATCACGTGCCGTACACCAAAGCCACCGATGCGATGCAGGATGTGATCGGCGGCCGCGTGCAGCTGGTGTGCCTGCCGGACGCGGCACTCACGGCCTACCTGAAGGCGGGCCAGGTGCGCGGGCTGGCGATCAGCACGGCGCAACGCCAGGCCGACCTGGCGAATGTCCCCACCCTGGCCGAGACGTTCCCGGGCTTCGAATACACCGGCTGGAACGGCGTGTTCGCCCCGGCGGGCACGCCGCCCGACATCGTCGCGCGTGTCAATCGCGACCTGGAAGCCGTGCTGAAGCAGCCCGAAGTGACGCAACGCCTGCTGGCGCTGGGGTCCATCGCGGAACAGAAGATGTCGGTGCCGGAGTTCGAAGCCTTCATGCGCGGCGAGCGTGAGCGCTGGGCGCAGGTCGTCAAGACGCTGGGCATCACGGCGGAGTGATGGCCGGCCAGATCAAGTGCGCCTGCGGCATCGACGTGCATGCGCACGTGATCCCGCACGACTTCCCGTCGTATCTGGGCGCCAAGGTCCCGACGGACTGGCCTTCGATGGCGCCGGCCCACGAATGCCACCGCAACGTGATGATCGCGGGCAAGGTCTACCGCACCGTGTCCGACAAGTGCTGGGACACCGCCAAGCGGCTCGAAGACCTGCCGGGCATGGGCCTGGCGCTGCAAGTCGTCTCGCCGATGCCGGAGCTGCTGTCGTACTGGATGGCGCCCGCCGACGCGCAACCCTTGCTGCGTTACCTGAACGACCAGATCGCCGGCATGGTGGACGAGAGCAACGGCCGCCTGGCTGGGCTGGGCGCCGTGCCGTTGCAGGACGTCGACCTCGCCATCCGTGAACTGGAATACGTGATCAAGACGCTGGGCTTCCCCGGCGTCGAGGTCGGCAGCAACATCAATGGCGCGCCCATCGGTGCGCCGCAGTTCGATCCGTTCTTCGAAGCTTGCGAGGCGCTGGGCGCGGCCGTCTTCGTGCATGCGATCCGGCCGGCCGGGATGGACCGCCTCGTTGGACCAGCGCCGCTGCAGCAAGTGCTGGGCTATCCGGGCGATGTCGGCCTGGCCGCTGCCTCCGTCATCACCGGCAACCTGCTGGTGCGCCGGCCCAAGCTGCGAATCGCGTTCAGCCACGGCGGCGGCACGCTGGGCCTGTTGCTGCCGAGACTGCAGCAGGGCTGGGGCGTCTTCCCGGCCTTGAAGGACAGCGTGGCCGAGGCGCCGGTGGACCAGGCGCGCAAGCTGTTCTACGACACGCTGGTGTTCGACATGCCGACGCTGCGCTTCCTGGCCGACAGCTTCGGCAGCTCGCAGCTGATGATCGGCACCGACTATCCATTCAATTTCCACGATCGCACGCCGGTGGAGCGGATCGAAGCCGCCGGCTTCGACGAGGCCACCGTCACCGCGCTCGTGCAGGGCAACGCCGAACGCTTCCTCGCGCGGCAGAAAGACACCGTCTCATGAGCTCCCCCTGGATCGCCGGCCTGCGCAGCGTCGCGCTCAACGTGCCGGACCTCGCCAAGGCCGAAGCCTTCTACACCGAGGTGTGGCACCTCGAGGTGTCGCACCGCAAGGAAGGCGCGGTGTACCTGCGCGGCAGCGGCACCGACCATCACTTGCTGGCGCTCTATGCGGGCGGCGAGCTGCCGCAGCTGCGCCAGGTGACGCTGCGCGCGCGCAGCGCCGAGGCCCTGCAAGCCGTGGCGGAGGCGGCGCCGCGTGCCGGCGGCACCATCCTCTCGCCGATCGGCCCGCTGACGAAGAATCCGGCCGGTGGCACGGGTCTCACGCTGCGTGACCCGCACGGCCGCATCTTCCAGGTGGTGCACGGCGACCGCACGCACGAGGCCAGGGAGCCCACGCGCGACCGCCCCATCCGCCTCACCCACGTGGTGCTGAACAGCCATGCCGTCGACGAGACCAAGGCCTTCCTGGAGCAGGCCCTGGGCTTCACCCTGGCCGACCGCACCGGGATCATGGCCTTCATGAACTGTGACACCGACCACCACACCATCGCCATCGGCATCACCGACAACGACGCGCTGAACCACATCGCCTTCCTGATGCCGGACTACGAATCGGTGATGCGCGGCGGCGGCCGCATGAAAGATGCCGGCCATCCGATCCAGTGGGGCCCCGGCCGCCACGGCCCCGGCAACAACCTCTTCAACTACTTCATCGATCCCTTTGGTGTCGTCATCGAGTACACCGCCGAGGTGGAGCAGGTGGATGACTCTTACCAGCCGCGCGGCCCCGAAGACTGGAAGTGGCCCCCCGGCCGCGTCGACCAGTGGGGCATCTCCCCGCCGCCCGGTGCTTCCTTGAAAGAAGCGCAGCGGCGCGTGTTGTTCGTTCCCACTTAGCCGTCATTCCCTTTTGGCCGTCATTCCCGCGAAGGCGGGAATCCAGGGCTCCCTTGATTCCGACTGAAAGCTGCTCAATGAAACTCACCACCTACCTGCGCGACGCCGCGCCCCGCCTCGCCCTCGTCGACGGCACCGACCTGATCGACCTGAACGATGCGCAGCCGCAGGTCCCCTCCGATCTGCGCCTGGCGCTCAAGGCGGGCGTCGACCTGGCCGCGGCCGCGCGCGCCGCACTCTCCGGCAAGCGCGTCGCACTGGCCAGCGTGAAGCTCGCCCCGCTGGTGCCTGAGCCCGGCAAGATCGTCTGCCTGGGCCTCAACTACTTCGACCATGCCAAGGAGGGCGGCCGCGAGAAGCCGGACTACCCGTGGTTCTTCTTCCGCGCCGCATCCTCCCAGGTGGCGCACGGCGAGGCTGCGTGGTTGCCGCAGGTCTCCACCAAGTTCGACTACGAAGCCGAACTCGCTGTCGTGATCGGAAAGAAGGTCCCGCGTCACACCAGGGAGGCCGACACGCTGCAGTACGTCTTCGGCTACAGCTGCTACAACGACATGAGCGTGCGCGACTACCAGAAGCGCACGCCGCAGTGGACCATCGGCAAGAACTTCGACCGCACCGGCGGCTTTGGCCCGGTGCTGGTGACGGCCGACGAACTGCCGGCCGGCGCCGTGGGCCTCAAGATCCAGAGCCGCCTCAACGGCCGCGTGATGCAGGACGCGAACACGAGCGACATGATCTTCAGCGTCGCCGAAACCATCGCCTTGCTGGCCGACGTGCTGACGCTGGAGCCGGGCGACGTGCTGGTGAT
Organism: Caenimonas sedimenti; assembly: GCF_007833165.1. Classification (GTDB taxonomy): domain Bacteria; phylum Pseudomonadota; class Gammaproteobacteria; order Burkholderiales; family Burkholderiaceae_C; genus Ramlibacter; species Ramlibacter sedimenti. Next base: position 69,962 of record NZ_VOBQ01000018.1, read on the forward strand.
GGGCACGCCGGCCGGCGTGGGCCAGGCCCGCACGCCACCGGTGTGGATGCAAGCCGGTGACACCATCGAGATCGACATCGAGCGCGTGGGTCTGCTTTCCAATCCCATCGTCAACGAAGCGCAATGACGGCGGAGACTGTCTACGACGTCGCGATCGTCGGCTACGGCCCGGCGGGCGCGGTGGCCGCGGGTTTGCTCGGGCAGGCCGGGCTGAGCGTCTACGTGTGCGAGCGGCTGCGCGAGGTGTACGCGATCCCGCGCGCGATCTCGATGGACCACGAGATCCAGCGCGTCTTCCAGCAGCTCGGCGTGATGGATGCCGTCGCGCCGTACTGCGAGCCGTTCACGCCATCCGAGTTCTACGGCGTCGACGGCCAGCTGATCCGCCGCATGACGATGGTCGCGCCGCCCTACCCGCAGGGCTACACGCCGTCCGTGGTTTTCACGCAGCCGCCGGTGGAGCGGGCCTTGCGTGCCCGAGTGGCGGAACTGGACAACGTGACCGTGGAGCTCGGCGTGGAGATGGCGCGCGTCGCGCAGGACAGCGATGGTGTCACGCTGGACATCGTCGACGGCGCTGCAACCAAGCAGGTGCGAGCGAAGTATGCGATCGCCTGCGACGGCGGCTCCAGCACGGTACGCACGCAGCTCGAGATGCCGCTGGAAGACCTGGATTTCGACGAGCCCTGGCTCGTGGTCGACGTGCTGGTGAATGAACAAGGACTCGCCAAGCTGCCGAAGACGAGCGTGCAGTACTGCGAGCCGGAGCGTCCCTGCACGCTGGTGATCGGGCCGAAGAACCATCGGCGCTGGGAGATTTCGCTGAAGCCGGGCGAGGACCTCAAGCAGGTGGCGACGGAGGAGGAAACCTGGAAGCTGCTGGCCCGCTGGCTGACGCCGCAAGATGGGCAGTTGTGGCGGCAAGCGAGCTACCGCTTCCATGCCCTCGTGGCCGCGGCATGGCGCAAGGACCGTGTGTTCCTGGCGGGCGATGCCGCCCACATGCAGCCGCCCTTCCTGGGGCAGGGCATGTGCCAGGGCATCCGCGATGCCGTCAACCTGTCGTGGAAGCTGGCTCCGGTGCTGCGCGGCGAAGTCGGGGGAGCCGCCGGTGAAGCACTTCTGGACAGCTACGGCATCGAGCGCAAGGCGCACGTGCGTGAACTCACGAGCCGCATCAAGGGCGTGGGCGCGGTCATCTGCGAACGGGACCCGGCGAAGGCGCGCGCGCGCGATGCCAAGCTGCTGGCCGACTGCGGCGGCGTGGTGAAGGACACACCGAGGCAGGACATCCTGCCCCGCCTGGAACCCGGCTTGCTGGCGCAACAGGACCATCCGGCGCGCGGCAGCCTGTTCCCCCAGCCGTGGTTGCTGGCTGGTGGCGGGCGTCGGCAGATGGACGCCATCGCCGGCAACGGCTGGCGCCTGGTGCTGGCGGCAGGAGTTTCGCTCGACGAGTCAGCTTCATGGCCCGGCCTGCGATTGGTGTCGCTGGACGCGCAGCCCGAGGCGGACGGCGTGGCTGCGGCCTGGTTCCACCGGCATGCCTGCGTGGCTGCGTTGGTGCGGCCGGACAACTACGTGTTCGGCTTGGCGGCGGACCCGGCGGATGCCCGTGCGCTGGTCGACGAAGCCGCGCTCGCGCTGGGCTTTGCCATGACGTGCCCCGCCTGATTCATCAACGACGAGGAGACTCCCTTGAAGCAACAAATCTCAGCCGTGCTGGCTGCGGCCCTGGTAACCGGCTGCGCAGCCACCGGCAACGTGGCGCCGCCTGCGGGCCCCGTGTTCACCCTCTGGTCGCCTGCGTTCGCGGATGGCGCGCAGCTGGAGCAGAAGCACGCGGGCAACGTGCCCACCAACCCGAACTGTGTCGGGCAGAACGTGGCGCCGCCGCTCGCCTGGACGAACGTCCCGGCGGGCACCCGCAGCTTCGCGATGCTGGTGTACGACCAGCAGGGCCGCAACGGCCTGGGTGTGGCGCACTGGGTGGCGTACAACATCCCCGCCACGGTGACCGCCTTCGCGGACAACGAGATCAGTGGGCCTTCCCCCAAGTACACCGGCGGCAAGAGCACCTTGAACCTGCCCAACTACATGGGCCCGTGCCCGCCGGTGAATACCGGCAAACATCACTACGTCTTCACGGTGATCGCCACGGATGTGGAACCCGGCGCATTGCCCGCCGGGTTGACCATGCAGGAGCTGACCGAACGCCTGGCCGGGCGTGCCAAGGGCAGCAGCAGCATGGTTCTGCGCTACGGGCGGCCCTGACGCGTCCCGGTGGTGCTGGACATCCCCGGGCGTCAGGTCGCCGACGGCTGGCCGTCTCCGCCGCGCTTCGGGCTGGCCGATGCGCGGCCGCGCTCCCACTCCTTGAGCCGGCGAAGGGCGCTGTCCGCGCCTTTGCCGCTGTGCAGAGCCTGCTGGGCCTGATCCTTGCCGCGCGCTGGCTGCTGCTGCTGTTGCTGGTGCTGCCTGGGGGGCTTCTCCTGCGGCGGTTGCTTCTTGGGTTTCATGCTGGTCCAAAACGACAGTCCAGCAAAGATAGGCAACCCGCGTCGAGGAAGCTGCGGGACAGTTCGCCGAGAAAGCGTCGGTTGCCGCTGTCGCGCTGTCGGCCGGGAAGACGCGGCGTCGCGGCTGTCGCGGCCGCCCTGACCCGTCCTACCTGGGCCGCCCGCCAGCTCCCGCAGGATGACGTCAAAACACTGGGAGACCGCGATGAACGAACGCAGGATGGGCGACCGCGAACCCTGGCGGTGTCCCGAACGATTCAATCCCGACAACGAGGGTTGGGCACGGCCCGTGAGCCGCCGCCGGCACCATGAAGGGGCGCTGAAGGAAGTCGCGGGGGCCGCGCGAGACTTCGGCAAGCGGCTGCGCCAGATCCTCGTCACCGACAAGCCGCACTAGCTCGCGACGGGCCGCCAGCCAGTCTGTTCCACCAGCTTCACGAGTCCGCCGCGCCGCGACGGTTGACCGGCGCGCCCAACTGGCTCACCATGTGCCTGCGAGGCACCCATGAAACGCGGCCGCTTGTCCGAGACGGTGGGGCCGGCCCCACTGAGTGAACGGCCGGAGGACTGGCTCGGCAACACGCCCTTGCTGGACTTGTCCGATCCCAAGCTGCGCCTCAAAGCGCGGGCGTTGACCCAGCTCGCCCGGTCCGACCGGCAGAAGGCCCTGGCCATCTATGCCTTCGTCAAGCGCCTGCCCTACGCCAAGCGCATCAAGCTCGAATATCCCACCGCGGCCGACGTGCTGCGGCAGCGCAGCGGCGACGGCGACGACAAGGCCACGCTCTTCGTCGCCTTGCTGCGCGTCAGCGAGATCCCCGCGCGCATCCGCTACATGGAGATGAACGGCGTGATGCTGCGCGGGCTGGTGCCCAGCCCCGATCCGCCGGATGCCGCGCGCCCGGTGCTGGAAATCTTCCTGGACCGCTGGGTGCGTACGGACACCTACATCTTCGATGCGTCCTACGTCTCGGGCGCCCTGCGGCACATGGAAGAACGCGGCTGGGATTGCGGCTGGGGACTCCACCGCGACGCCGACATGCTCTGGAACGGCAAGGACGACGCCTTCCTCGGCGGCCATCCCATCGAGAACGATCCGCTGCTCAAGCGCGTGCTTTGCGTCGTCAGCGATCCGCTGCAGCTGGTGGCCCCCGCGCTGCGCGCCAACGGCTATCGCTACCGGCGCAGCGTGCTGGCCATCCAGTGGAACATGCTGGCCCCCGCGATGAGCCGCTCGATCGGCCGGCTGCGGGCGGTGCGGGTGGTGACCTCGGTGCACCCGCGGGAAGAGCCGCAGACCTGATCGCGGGCGGCGCGGCGTCAGTACTTCCGGTTGGGGAATTCCTTGGCGGCCACTTCGGCTGGAAACACACCCTCGATCGACTTGATCCAGCGCGGCAGCTGCTGCCCGGCGGCGGCCTTGGCGGCCGCTTCCATCAACTGGGGGCCGAGCAAGGGGTTGCATTCGACGCTGACGTTCATCTTGCCGGCGATCATCGCCTCGAAGGCGCCCTTGACCGCATCCACGCCGATCACCAGGATGTCCTTGGCGGGCTTCAGGCCCGCTTCCTCGATGGCCTGGATCGCGCCGATCGCCATGTCGTCGTTGTGCGCGTACAGCACGTTGATCTTCTTGCCCTCGGCCTTCAGGAAGGCCTCCATCACCTCCTTGCCCTTGGCGCGGGTGAAGTCGGCGGTCTGCGAGCGGATGATCTTGTAGCGCGGATGGGCCTTGAGCACTTCCTCGAAGCCCTTCTTCCGTTCGATGGCAGGGTCGGACCCCACAGTGCCCTGCAATTCGACGATGTTCACGGTGCCGGTGGTGTTCTTCGTGTGCCCGAGCAGCCATTGCGCGGCGCGCCGGCCTTCCTCGACGAAGTCCGAGCCCACGAACGTGGTCCAGGTGGAGGGATCCTTCACCACCACGTTGCGGCTTTCCAGGATGACGGGGATCTTGGCGGCCTTGGCCTCCTTCAGCACGGTATCCCATCCCGTCGTGACGAGCGGCGCCAGGATGATGACGTCCACCTTCTGGGCGATGAAGGAGCGGATCGCCTTGATCTGGTTCTCCTGCTTCTGCTGCGCATCGGAGAACTTCAGCTCGTACCCGGCCGCCTGGGCGGCGGCCTTGACGGAGTCGGTGTTCGCCGTGCGCCATTCGCTTTCGGCGCCGGTCTGCGCGAAGCCGATGACCAGCTTCTTGCCGGCGGCCTGGCTCCAGGCCGGGGTTGCCCATGTGGCGGCCAGCCCGGTGGCTGCCAGTGCCGCGGCAAAGCGGCGTCGCTTCATCGTGTTCATCTGTGTCTCCTCGCGTTCGTCTCGATTCAATGGACAGCAGCACTTCAGGTGTTGCAGGCCGCCCGGTGCTGTGGCGGGCGGCCGGAGATCAACCGGGGTACCAGACCACGCGCGGGTCGTCTGCCGCCCGTTCATGCGCCCACGCGGACTCGACCAGCCGGACCATGTCGAATTTCGGCCGCCATCCGAGCAGGAACTTCGCCTTGGTGTTGTCCAGCCAGGTGGAGCGATAGGGCGTGCGGATCGGCACGAGTGGCACGCCCCGCGTACGGGCCAGGTACTCGCCCAGCACGCCGTAGTCGATGGGCTCGTCCATGCACACGTTCATCAGCTGATGCCGCGCGCGCGGCGCATCGAGGGCCAGCAGGATCGCGTCCACCAGGTCCTGCACGTGGACGAAGTTCCGCTGGACCGGCCGGTCTTCGGGGTCGAGCATCACCGGGACCGCGCCGGTCCGCACGTGGTCCCGCGCTTCGCTCTCGGACACCAGGTCGCGCCAGCGCGGGCCGCCGAACACGTCCTCGCCAAACGAGAGGGTGAAGCGGAAATCGTCCTTCTCCATGATCCATGGGGCGCGCAGGCAGCAGCCGTTCAGGCCGTACTGGATCTGGTATTGCTGGAGCATCACCTCCTCCAGCACCTTGGACAGCGCGTAGCAGCCCGGATAGGCGGTGTGCGGCTGGCTCTCCACCACCGGTGCCGGGTGCGCATAGTGGAAATGCCCGACCGCGGCGTCGCCGCCGACCAGCACGAACTGCCGGAACGTGGGGCTCGCGCGGCAACCCTCCAGCAGCCAGAACATCCCCTTCACGGCGACGTCCATCACGTCATCGGGTGTTTCCTTGCTGGTGGCCAGGTGCAGGACGTGCGTGACGCCGTCGAGGGACCGCTGGACGTCCGCGCGGTCCTGGATGGACCCGTGCACGCACACCAGGCCTTCCTGCGGCGGCAACGTGCGCTTGTGGCAGAGCGCCCGCACGCGAAACCGCTCACGCTCAGGGCCCTGCAGCAGGCGCTCGATGAAGGCGCGGCCCACCTTGCCGGTGGCACCCGTCACGAGGAGGAGGGCAGGGGAATGGGGCTGTGGCATGGATGTCCAACGGGAACGAGGTCGTTCCTGTTGTGTGGTAAGGCCAATTATAGATTTATATAAAATTGGCCTGACCGTATTTTCCCTAGCCCCAGCGCAACACCAGCGGATCCAGCCGGCGCGCGGTCTCGATGAGCCCGCTGCGGATCTCGGGGTGCATCGCCGGGAGGGGATGGCGCGGCGCCTCGCAGGCGATCACGCCGCCTTCCTTCATCAGGGTCTTGGCCGCCAGCAGGCCGCACTGGCGGTTCTCGTAGTTGATCAGGGGCAGCCATTGCTGGTACAGCGCGAACGCCCGTTCGCGGTCGCCCAGCCGATGCGCCTCGATGATGGGGCGGATGCCGTCGGGGAAGCCGCCGCCGGTCATGGAGCCGGTGGCGCCGGCTTCGAGATCGGGGAACAGCGTGATCGCCTCTTCGCCGTCCCAGGGCCCCTCGATGGCGTCGCCGCCGAGGCGGATCAGTTCGCGCAGCTTGGCCGCGGCCCCCGCGGTCTCGATCTTGAAATAGGCGACGTGCTCGATCTCGCGGGCCAGGCGCGCGAGGAATGGTGCGGAGAGCGGCGTTCCGGCCGCCGGCGCGTCCTGGATCATGATGGGGATGTTCACCGCGTCGGAGAGCCGCGCGTAGAACTCCTGGATCTGCGGCTCGCTCACCCGGAACGTCGCGCCGTGATAGGGCGGCATCACCATCAGCATGGCCGCCCCCATGTTCTGGGCGCGCCGGCTGCGTTCGGCGCACACCCGCGTCGAGAAATGGGTGGTGGTGACGATCACCGGCACCCGGCCGGCCACGTGTTCGAGGATGGCGCGGGTGAGCACTTCGCGTTCCTCGTCCGAAAGCACGAACTGCTCGGAGAAGTTGGCGAGGATGCACAGGCCGTCGGAGCCGGCGTCGATCATGAAGTCGACGCAGCGCTTCTGACTGGTCAGGTCGAGCTCCCCGGCTTCGGTGAACGTGGTCGGGACGACGGGGAAGATGCCGCGATAGCGCGGCTGGCGGGGCGTGGTCATGTGTGCCTCTCGGGTGGTGTCAGTGGGAGTGGCGGGGCACTTCGGAGCCGCGGCAGCCGACCAGGAAGTCGAAGTCGCAGCCTTCGTCGGCCTGCAGCACGTGGTCGATGTACAGTCGCTGGTAGCCGCTCTGGCGCGCCGGTGCCGGAGCGGCTTCCAGTGCGGCGAGTCGCTCGGCGAGCGCGGCTTCGCTGATGTCGAGATGCAGCCGGCCCGCGTGGCAATCCAGTTCGATCCAGTCGCCGTCCCGTACCACGGCCAGCGGCCCGCCAGCAGCGGCCTCCGGCGCGACGTGCAATACCACGGTGCCATAGGCGGTACCGCTCATGCGCGCATCCGAGATGCGCACCATGTCCTTCACGCCCTGGCGCAGCAGCTTGGGCGGCAGCCCCATGTTGCCGACCTCGGCCATCCCCGGGTAGCCGCGGGGGCCGCAGTTCTTCATCACCAGCACGCTGCTGGCGTCGACCTCCAGGGTCTCATCGACGATGCGCTCCTTGTAGTGCTCCAGGTTCTCGAACACCACCGCACGGCCGCGGTGCTTGAGCAGTTCCGGTGAAGCGGCCGAAGGCTTGAGGACGGCGCCGCGCGGCGCCAGGTTGCCGCGCAGGATGCACATGCCGCCGTCCTGGATCAGCGGCTTGTCGAGCGGGCGGATCACCTCGTCGTTGAAGCTCGGCGCCTCGCGCACGTTGTCCCAGATCGACTGGCCGTTGACGGTGAGCGCGCCCGGGTGCGGCAGCAGGCCGTTCTCGCCCAGGCGGCGCAACACGGCCGGCAGGCCGCCGGCGTAGTAGAACTCCTCCATCAGGAAGCGCCCCGAGGGCATCAGGTCGACGATGGTGGGGACATCGCGGCCGATGCGCGTCCAGTCTTCCAGCTCCAGCGGCACGCCGATGCGGCCGGCGATGGCCTTGAGGTGGATCACGGCATTGGTCGAGCCGCCGATCGCCGCGTTGACGCGGATCGCGTTCTCGAAAGCTTCGCGGGTCAGGATCTTCGAGAGCGTGAGCCCCTCGCGGGCCATCGCGACGGCGCGCGCGCCGGACATCTGCGCGAGCACGTAGCGGCGCGCGTCGACGGCCGGGATCGCCGCGTTGTGCGGCAGCGAGGCGCCCAGCGCCTCGGCCATGCACGCCATGGTCGATGCCGTGCCCATGGTGTTGCAGGTGCCGGCCGAGCGCGACATGCCACCCTCGGCCGAGAGGAACTGGTGCAGGTTGATCTCGCCCGCCTTGAGCGATTCATGCAGCTGCCAGACGGCGGTGCCCGAACCGATGTCGCGCCCGTCGAGCTTGCCGTTGAGCATCGGGCCGCCCGACACCACGATGGCGGGGATGTCGCAGCTCGCCGCGCCCATCATCAGCGCCGGCGTGGTCTTGTCGCAGCCCACCAGCAGCACCACGGCGTCGATGGGGTTGCCGCGGATGGCCTCCTCGACGTCCATGCTGGCGAGATTGCGCGTCAGCATGGCGGTGGGGCGCAGGTTGGATTCGCCGTTGGAGAAGACCGGGAATTCGACCGGGAAGCCGCCGGCCTCCGAGACGCCGCGCTTGACGTGCTCGGCGATCTTGCGGAAGTGGGCGTTGCAGGGCGTCAGCTCCGACCAGGTGTTGCAGATGCCGACGATGGGGCGGCCGTCGAACTCGTGGTCGGGGATGCCCTGGTTCTTCATCCAGCTCCGGTACATGAAGCCGTTCTTGTCCGCGGTGCCGAACCACTCGGTGGACCGCAGCTTTCTCTTGGTGTCAGTCATTGGATTGCCTGGAGGTTGTAGGGTCTCAGGCCTTCGGCGCGCGCTGCGTCAGCAGGCGCTGCAGCAGGCAGAAAGCGAGGAGCAGCAGGCCGACCACGATGCGCGTCCACCAGGAGCTGAGCGTGCCGTCGAAGGCGATCAGCGTCTGGATGATCCCGAGCATCAGCACGCCGAACAGCGTGCCCGCGACGTAGCCGACGCCGCCGGTCAGCAGCGTGCCCCCGATCACCACGGCGGCGATCGCATCCAGCTCCAGGCCCACCGCGTGCAGGCCGTAGCCGGAGAGCATGTAGAAGGTGAAGATCACGCCGGCGAGTGCCGAACAGAAGCCGGACAGCGTGTAGACGCCGATCAGCGTGCCCCGCACGGGCAGGCCCATCAGCACGGCCGACTGCTCGCTGCCGCCGATCGCGTAGACGGCGCGCCCGAAGCCGGTGCAGTGGGCGATGAAGATCGCGGCCAGCAGCACGGCGAGGGCGATCGCCGCGCCGACCGACAGCGATGCGTCCGCCCACAGCGGGATGCGCATCTGCGACACCGCGGCGAAGGTCTCGTTGCCGATGCTGATCGAGTCGATGCTGATCAGGTAGCACAGGCCGCGCGCCAGGAACATGCCGGCCAGCGTCACGATGAAGGGCTGGAGGCGGAAGCGCTCGATCAGGAAGCCCATGAAAGCGCCGAAGGCGGTGCCCATCGCCAGCACCAGAGGGATCACGGTGCCCATGCTCCAGCCGCGGTGCTCGACCAGCGATGCGCAGACCATGGTCGTGAGCGCCACCACGGAACCGACCGACAGGTCGATGCCGCCGGAGAGGATCACGAAGGTCATGCCCACGGCCACCACGATCAGGAAGGCGTTGTCGATCAGCAGGTTCAGGAACACCTGCGCCGAGAAGAACCCGGTGTACATGGCCGAGCCGAGCGTGGCCATGGCGACGAACAGCGAGACGGTCGCGGCCAGCGGCAGGTACTTGAGGTTGAAGCGCCGGGGCGGGGCGGGGTTCATGGCCTTCCCTCGTGCAGGGCAGGGCGGCGGATCGCCTTGCCGATGAAGGCGCGGAACTCGGGCGACTGCAGCAGCATCACGATGAACACGACGATGGCCTTGACCACCAGGTTGATCTCGGGCGGCACGCCCAGCGAGTAGATCGCGTAGGTCAGCGTCTGGATGATCAGGGCGCCGATCACGCTGCCGACCAGGCTGAAGCGCCCGCCGGTGAGCGCCGTGCCGCCCAACGTGACGGCCAGGATCGCATCGAGCTCCAGCAACTGGCCCGCGTTGTTGCCGTCCGCGCTCTTGACGTTGGAGCAGATCAGCAGGCCGGCGATGCCGGCGCACAGTCCGCAGAACGCGTAGGCGCCGACGATCAGCCGGCGCGACTGAATCCCGGCCACGCGCGCCGCCCCGGGATTGATGCCGACCGCCTGGATGAACAGCCCGAGCGCCGTCCGCGTCATGGCGAGGTACAGCGCGGCGAAGACCGCCCCCACGATGAACAGCGAGAAGGGCAGTCCCAGCAGGTAGCCCCCGCCCAGGAAGAAGAAGGGCGCGTAGTAGATGGTGATGATCTGGCCGCCGGTGATCAGCTGCGCGATGCCGCGTCCCGCGACCATGAGGATGAGGGTGGCGATGATCGGCTGCATGCCGACCTTGGCCACCAGCAGGCCGTTCCACAGGCCGCAGACCAGGGCGATGGCCAGCGCGCCCAGGATGGCGACCGGCATCGGGAAGCGGCTGACGTCGCCCGCCACCGACCCGCCGATCATCCAGGCTGCCAGCGCCGCCGCGATGGCGACGGTGGCGCCCACCGAGATGTCGATGCCGCGGGTGGCGATCACCAGCGTCATGCCCAGCGACACCAGCACCAGCGGCGCCGCGCGGTTGAGGATGTCGATCAGGCTGCCGTACAGGTGGCCGTCGCGCCACTGGATGTGCAGGAAGCTGGGGTTGAACGCCGTGTTGACAGCCAGCAGCAGGAACAGCGTGACCAGCGGCCAGGCGAGACGGTGGCGCATGAATTCAGGCATGCTCGGCCGCGATCAGTTCGTAGACCGCGTCTTCACTGCTGCCGGCGGGCAACTCGCCCACCTTGCGCCGGTCGCGCAGGACCACGATGCGATGCGCCACCCGCACGACCTCGCTCATCTCCGAGGAGATGAAGATGACGGCCATGCCCGCGCGGGCCAGCCGCAGGATCTGCTCCATGATCTCCTGCTTGGCCGCGACGTCGATGCCGCGCGTGGGCTCGTCCAGGATCAGCAGGCGCGGCTGCGTGGCGAGCCAGCGGGCAACCATGGCCTTCTGCTGGTTGCCGCCGGACAGCAGGCCGATCGGCGTTTCCACGCTCGCAGCCTTGATGCCCAGGTCGGCGACGAAACGCTCCGCCAGTGCGGTCTGCTCGGCGTGCGACAGGAAACGCCGCACGCCCATCCGCGCCTGCAGGGCCAATGCGATGTTCTCGCGCACGGAGAGCTCCGCCACGATGCCGTCGGTCTTGCGTTCCTCCGGGCAGAGCGCCAGGCCCTGCGCGATGGCGTCCGCCGGGGAACCGAATTTCACTTCGCTGCCGTCGATGCGCAACACGCCGCGGTCCGGCGCCTCCAGGCCGAACAGCAGGCGGGCCAGTTCGGTGCGGCCCGAACCAAGCAGTCCGGCGACGCCGAGGACTTCGCCCGCGCGCACCTGCAGGTCCACCGGCTGCAACTGGCGGGCCTGGCCCAGGCCCAGCGCCTGCAAGAGCGGCGGCGCGCTGTTGTCGAAGGCCGGCGCGACTGCCGGTGCGGTGGATTGCGCCGCGATCTCGCGCCCCAGCATCGCCGCGATGAGCGCCTGCGGGCCGAGGTCGGCTGCGCGCCACTCGCCGACCCAGCCGCCGTTGCGCAGCACCGTGATGCGGTCCGACACCGCATACACCTGGTTCAGGAAGTGCGTCACGAACACGATCGCCAGGCCGTCGTCGCGCAGCCGGCGCAGCACCTCGAACAGCTTGCGGACTTCGTCGTCATCCAGGCTGGAGGTGGGTTCATCCAGGATCAGCACCTTGGACTCGATGCTGATGGCGCGCGCGATCGCGACCAGCTGCTGCACTGCCACCGGGTAGCTGGCCAGCAGGCGTTCCACGTCGATGTCGAGCCCAACCCGGGCAAGAACCTCGCGTGCGCGCCGGTTGGCGGTCGCCCAATCGATGCGGAAGCCCTGCGCCAGCCCGTGGCGCGGATAGCGGCCCGCGAAGATGTTCTCCGCCACCGAGAGATTCGGGCAGAGGTTCACTTCCTGGTAGACGGTGCTGATGCCCAGCTTCTGGGCCGCCAGCGGCGACTTCGGCCAGACCGGCTGGCCTTCCAGCAGCATGCGGCCGGCGTCGGGTTCGATCACGCCGGTCAGCACCTTGATGAGCGTGGACTTGCCCGCGCCGTTCTGGCCCATCAGCGCGTGGATCTCGCCCCGATGCAGGCGCAGCTTCACGTCGCGCAGCACCGGCGTGCCGGAGAAGTGCTTGGCGATCCCCGAGAGGTCCAGGATGGGGTTGGCGCTTTCTGGGGTCATGCCTTGTTCTGTTGATCAACGTCAACCCGGCACCGCCGCCGGCAGCGCCAGGCCCTTGATGACGGAAGGCGCGGGGTCAATACTTGCGCTTCGGGAATTCTTTCGCCGCGACTTCCATGGGGAAGATGCCTTCCTCCGTGACGATGCGCTTTTGCACCGGCTTGCCGGCCATGATGTCCTTGACCGCGGTCATCAGCTGCGGGCCCAGCAGCGGACTGCACTCCACCGAGACGTTGAGCTTGCCGGCGATCATGGCTTCGAAGGCACCCTTGACGGCGTCGATCGAGATGATGGTGATGTCCTTGGCCGGCTTCAGCCCGGCTTCCTCGATCGCCTGGATGGCGCCGATGGCCATGTCGTCGTTGTGCGCGTACAGCACGTTGATCTTCTTGCCCTCGGCCTTCAGGAAGGCTTCCATCACTTCCTTGCCCTTGGCGCGGGTGAAGTCGCCGGTCTGCGAGCGGATGATCTTGAAGCGCGGGTCGGCCTTGATGACTTCCTCGAAGCCTTTCTTGCGGTCGATCGCCGGCGCCGAACCCACGGTGCCTTGCAGCTCCACGATGTTCACGTCGCCCTTGGTGTCCTTCATCTTCTCCACCAGCCAGCGGCCGGCCTTGCGGCCTTCCTCGGTGAAGTCCGAGCCCATGAAGGTGACGTAGAGCGAGGTGTCCTTCGAGTCGACCGCGCGGTCCGTCAGGACCACCGGGATCTTGGCCGCCTTGGCTTCCTTCAACACGGTGTCCCAGCCCGACGCGACCACCGGCGAGAAGGCGATCACGTCCACCTTCTGCGCGATGAACGCGCGGATCGCCTTGATCTGGTTTTCCTGCTTCTGCTGCGCGTCGCTGAACTTCAGCTCGATGCCGGCGTCCTTGGCCGCGCTCTTGATCGATTCGGTGTTGGCGGTGCGCCATTCGCTCTCGGCGCCGACCTGGCTGAAGCCGAGCACGATCTTCTTCTGCGCCAGGGCGGTGCCCGGCAGCATCGCTGCCATCGATACGGCGGCCAGCGTGGCGGCCAGGGTTCTGCGGTTCATCTTCATGGTTGTCTCCTGTTGCGGTTGCGAAAGAATGCGGTGGCCGCCATCAGGCCTGCGTGTAGCCGGTCTTGACGGTGGTGTAGAACTCGGCGGCGTAGCGGCCCTGCTCGCGCGGGCCGTAGCTGGAGCCCTTGCGGCCGCCGAAGGGCACGTGGAAATCGACGCCGGCGGTGGGCAGGTTGACCATCACCATGCCGGCCTGTGCGTGGCGCTTGAAGTGCGTGGCCTGCTTGAGCGACGTGGTGCAGATGCCGGCGCACAGGCCGAATTCGGTATCGTTCGCCAGCGCCAGCGCATGCTCGTAGTCGTCGGCACGCAGGACGCAGGCCACGGGCCCGAAGATTTCCTCGCGTGCGACGCGATGTTCGGGCTTGGCCAGGAACAGGGCGGGGCTCATGTAGTGGCCCGGCGTCGGCCGCTCCAGCAGCTCGCCACCCCACACATGCTCGGCGCCTTCGTTGCGCGCGATTTCGATGTACGTCTGGTTCTGCGCGAGCTGGGCCGCGTCGGCCACCGGGCCCATCTGCGTGTCGCGGTCCAGGGCATGGCCGACCTTGAGCGCGACCAGCCGATGGCGCAGGCGCGCCACGAAGGCGTCGTGCACGGCGTCTTCCACGATCAGGCGGCTGGATGCGGTGCAGCGCTGGCCCGTCGAGTAATAGGCGCCTTGCAGCGCGCAGTCGACGGCCTGGTCCAGGTCGGCGTCGGCCAGCACCACCAGCGGGTTCTTGCCGCCCATTTCGAGCTGCACCTTGGCCCGGCGGGCCGACGCGGCCTGCAGGATGCGCTCGCCCGTGGCGACGGAGCCGGTGAAGCTCAGCGCGTGGACCAGCGGGCTGTCGACGAAGGTCTGTCCGACCTCGCGGCCGCTGCCCATCACCAGGTTGAACACGCCCGCGGGCAGCGTCGAGCGGCTGATGATCTCGGCCAGCGCCCAGCCGCAGATCGGCACCGATTCGGCCGGCTTGAACACCACGGTGTTGCCGTAGGCCAGGGCGGGCGCGATCTTCCAGGCCGGAATGGCGAAGGGGAAGTTCCAGGGTGCGATCAACCCGACCACGCCGACCGGTTCACGCGTGACCTCGACCTGGACGCCGGGCCGCACCGAGGCCAGGGTCTCGCCGCCGATGCGCAGGGCTTCACCAGCGAAGAACTTGAAGATGTTGCCGGCGCGGGCCACTTCGCCGATGGCCTCGGGCAGGGTCTTGCCCTCCTCGCGCGCCAGCAGGTTGCCCAGTTCGTCCTTGCGCGCCAGCAGTTCGGTGCCGATCTGGTCGAGCGCGTCGGCGCGGCGCTGCGGCCCGCTGTGGCTCCATTGGGGCAGGGCTTCGTTGGCGGCGCGGATGGCCAGTTCGGCCTGGCTGCGGTCGGCCCGGGCGAACTCCGCCACGGCTTCGCGGGTGTCCGAGGGGTTCCGGCTGATGCCGGTGGTGCCGCTCGTTTCCCATCGGCCGTTGATGTATTGCCGCGCGTTCTGCTTCAGCTCGTGGACTCTCAAACGCAACCTTCCTTCTGATGCGGCGCGAGTCTAGGTTCAAGAAAGGAATCGAACCAATGGTTTTTTCGGCAAAATAGATATCAATCCGGACATCGGGGACAAACCCTGCCATGACGACCTACAACCACTGGTTCATCCGCGCGCGCCTGAAGACGCGGCAACTGCTGCTGCTGGTGGCACTGGATGAGGAGGCCAACATCCATCGCGCGGCGCAGGTGCTCAACATCACGCAGCCCGCCGCCTCCAAGATGCTCAAGGAGCTGGAGGACGTGCTGGAGGTGCAGCTGTTCGAGCGCCTGCCGCGCGGGATGCAGCCGACCTGGTATGGGGAAAGCATGATCCGGCACGCCCGCATGGTGCTGACCAACCTGAACCAGGCCAACGATGAGCTGACCGCCCTGAAGGCGGGCCGCTTCGGCCAGGTCGGCGTCGGCGCCATCACGTCGCCCGGACTGGCGCTGCTGCCGCCGGCGATGGCGATCGTCAAGCGCGAGCAGCCGAGCCTGCGGATCTCGCTCGACATCGAGACCAGCCCCGTGCTGGTCGAGCGGCTGGAGCAGGGCAAGCTGGACATCCTGGTCGCTCGCGTCATGGCCGAACACGACAAATCGAACCTGCGCTACGAGCCGCTGGTCGAGGAACTGGTGCTGGCCGTCGCGCGGCCCGGGCATCCGCTGGCCGGCATGGCCGGTGTGACTTTGCGCGACGTGGTTTCGAACGGCTGGATCGTGCCGCCCGCCGGCAGCGTGTTGCGGCACCGCTTCGACCTGATGTTCCGCGCCGCCGGGCTGGCACCGCCGGCCAACGTGATCGAAACGGCCGCGCTGCTCTTCATCACGCGGATGCTGCAGCAGAGCGACATGGTGGCGGTACTGGCGGCCGATGTCGCGCGCTACTACGCTTCGCACGGCATGGTGGCCATCCTGCCGCTGGAGATGCCCTGCCAGATGGACGCCTTCGGCATCATCACCCGCACCGACCGGCTCCCGTCGCCGGCGGCCAAGGTGATGATGCGGGCACTGAAGGCCGCCAGCCTCACGCTGTACGGGCGCAAGCTGGAGGCGGACTGAGGCGCTCCGTGACCGCTGTCAGACCCAGCCGGCGTCGACCTTGAATTCCTGCGCGGTGCACATCGCGGCGTCGTCGGACGCCAGGAACAGGACCATGCGCGCGATGTCGTGCGGCATCAACCTGTCCGGCAGGCACTGGTTGCGCTTGAGTTCCTCTTCACCTTGCGCGTCGAGCCACAGCTTGATTTGCCGCTCGGTCATGACCCAGCCGGGTGACACCGTGTTGATGCGGATGCGGTCCTGGCCCAGCGTCTTGGCCAGCCCGCGCGTCAGGCCGTTCACCGACGACTTGGCAATGGCGTAGCAGGGGTAGCCGGCCCCCTTGCCCTGCCAGCCCGTCGAGCCCAGGTTGACGACCGAGCCCGCGCCGAGCCGGCGCATGCCCGGCACGACCGACTGGATGGCGAAGAAGGCCGGACGCTCGTTGATCGCCATGCGTTCGTCGTAGTACTCGGCGGTCACCGACTCCAGCGTGTGGCGGTCGTCGCTCGCCACGTTGTTGACCAGCACCGAGAAGTCGCCCAGCGCATTGGCGGCGTCGGCGATTGCGGACTGCAGCGCCGCCACGTCGCGCACGTCGCAAATGCGCCACCACGGGCGTTCATGTCCCGCGTCGGCCAGCCGTCCCGCCAGCGCTTCGCTGGCTTCGCGCGCCACGTCGATGAAGGCGACGCGCGCGCCTTGTTCGGCAAACGCCGCGACGATGGCCGCGCCGATGCCGCTGCCGCCGCCGGTGACGAAGACGGCCCGGCCCTTGAGGCTGGGGAACATCGAAAGGGAGGCGCCCTGCGGCGCGGCCCGGGATGTTGGAGTGGTGAGCGAATGTGACATTGCAATTTCGATATGTAACTATGCCAAAAATTTGACTTTCAAGCATGACTATGCGTGGATATCATCCGTCGCGTCAAGTGGCGGCCATTCGCAGCTGGACGGACCTGAACTTTCCTGGAGATGGAGTGCGCACGAACTTGCCCGCCCCCACCGTCGGCACTCCCCGGTGCGTCCTGCCCGCAGCGGCGCTGCTCGGTGAGGGCGCGCTGTGGTCCGTGCGCGAACAGGCGCTCTACTGGGTGGACATCCTCGGCTGCCGGCTGCATCGCTTCGATCCGGCGACCGGGGCCACGGCTCAATGGCGCTTCGCGGAAGAGATCTCGGCACTCGCGGAAAGAGCCGGACACCCGGGACTCATCGTGACGCTGCGCCGGGGCTTCGCGTTGTTCGACCCTTCGGAAGGCGGCGAACCACGCTACCTGCACCAGCCCGAGCAAGCGCTGCCCGGCAATCGTTTCAACGACGGCAAGTGCGACGCGCAAGGGCGCTTCTGGGCCGGGACGATGGACTTCGACTGCGTGGCACCCACCGGCGCGCTCTACCGTTATGACCCCGGTGGCGCCTGCTCGAAGCAGGACGACGACTTCGCCGTGACCAACGGCCCGACCTGGTCGGCCGACGGCACCACGCTCTACTTCAACGACACGGTCAAAGGCCATGTCCATGCCTATGACTTCGACGCGGCGAGTGGAACGCTCTCCAACAAGCGCTTGTGGCACAGCTTCGCACCAGGAGATGGCGTGCCGGACGGCATGACCACCGATGCTGCCGGCCGCATCTGGATCGCGCATTGGGGCGGAGCCTGCGTCAGCTGCCACGACTCCGCGAGCGCCGCCGAACTCTGCCGCGTAGCGCTGCCCGTGAGCAACGTGACCAACTGCGCCTTCGGCGGGCCGGACCTGCGGACACTTTTCATCACGACTGCGCGCACGGGCCTCACACCGGCGCAGTTGGATGCGCAACCGCTGGCGGGCGGGCTGTTCGCTGTGCGCGTCGATGGCCCCGGCACCCCCGCTCATTCCTTTCGCGGTTGATGTCGACATCCTCCACGCACCCCATCACCTGGCTGCACCATGCCGGCCAGCGCCTGGGGCTCGTCCCCTCGCTCGGCGGCTCCGTGGCCGCCTGGCAACTGGACCGCCCGCAAGGCCCGCTGGACTTGTGGCGGCCCTGGGACGGTGCCACGCCGGATCTCTACCGTCTGGCGTCGTTCGCCATGGTGCCGTGGTCCAACCGCATCAGCGGCGGCGGCTTCACGCACGAGGGGACGTCTCACCCGATGCGCCCCAATCGCGCCGGCGAGCCGTACCCGATTCACGGCGACGGCTGGCTGCAGCCGTGGCAGTTGGCACAGCCGGCGCCCGACACGATGGTCATGACGCTCGAGTCGCGCCGCTTCGACGGCAATCCCTACGAGTACGAAGCCACGCAGACCTTCCGCCTGGTGGAAGGCGGGCTCGACCAGGAGCTGCAGGTTCGCAACCTCGGATCCGACCCCTTGCCTTTTGGTCTGGGCCTGCACCCGTGGTTTCCGCGAACAGAGAACACACGCATCACCACGCCGGTCAAGGGCGTCTGGTTGTGCGGTGACGATCCGCTGCCGACTGCGCACACGACAGTTTTCCCCGAAGGCTGGAACCTCAACGAGGGGATGCAAGCCTGGGGCTCACTGATCGACAACGGGTTCACCGGCTGGGGCGGCCAGGCCCGCATCGCCTGGCCGGAACTCGGGTTGCAGCTCACGATGCGCATGCCGGACTTCGAGCAGGACGGCGGGGCGGACCGGCACTTCTGCCTGGTCTACCGTCCGCCGCAAGGGCCCGCGTTCTGTTTCGAGCCCATCACCCAGCCGATCGATGCGTTCCATCTGCCGGGGCGGCCCGGCCTGAGGGTGCTGGGGACGGGGGAGGCTTGCAGCCTCTGTGTCCAGTGGCGGGTGGAAGCGATCGGCGCTTGAGGGCTTTTGGGCCGGTGAGGGCCGGGGCCACTCGGGCCAGGTTCGCGCGGCTTGCAGACAGGCGCGATCAATCGCGTCCTACCAGCGGGCCTTGGCAAAGCGCTCACCATGCTTGTTCAGCTTCGCGAAAGAGGCCGCGATGGTGGCGAAACCAAAGGCCAGGGCGGAACCGGAACAGGCCCCCAGGCGCGTAGGCCCCGCTCGCGTGGGCACGGGCAGCGTGACTTCGAAGCACTCGCGCGCACCCCTCTCGCCCCTTCCCGCCACGCTGGAGCCCGAACTTGCCACGCTGGTGAGCAAGCCACCCGCAGGCGACTGGCTGTACGAGATCAAGTACGACGGGTACCGCATGCTGGCCCGGGTGGATGGGCCCGATGTGCGAATCCTCACCCGGCGCGGCAACGACTGGACGTCGCGCTTCCCGACCCTGCGCGCCGCGCTGATGGCCGCGAAGCTGCCCGTTGGCTGGTACGACGGCGAAATGGTGCTGCTCGACGGAACCGGGATGCCGACCTTCAACGGCCTGCAGAACGCCATCGAGAGCGGCGCCAATGCCGACATCGTTTTCTACCTCTTCGACGCCCCCTTTCTGGCCGGCCACGACTTGCGGCAGGTGCCCGTCGAAGAACGCCGCCGCAGGCTGCAGGAGGTGCTGCAGGAGACCGACCGGTTGCGATTCAGCCAGGAGATCGAGGGCAAGGCCGCGGACCTGCTGGACTCCGCTTGCCGCCTGGGCCTGGAGGGCGTCATCGGCAAGCGCAGAGGCTCCCCCTACGTGCATCGGCGCTCGGATGACTGGATCAAGCTGAAGTGCACGCAGCGGCAAGAGTTCGTCATCGGCGGATTCACCTGGCCGGACGACTCCCGGGCGAACGGGATCGGGGCGTTGCTGGTCGGCTACGTCGATGAGGGCCGAATATTGCAGTACGCGGGGAAGGTCGGCACCGGCTACACAGGCAAGGTGTCCGCAGCCCTGCGCCAGCGACTGGATGCGATGTCCATGCCGAAGCGGCCCTTTGCAGGCCCCACGGGCCACGACACGCATGCAACCTGGGTGCGGCCTGAACTGGTCTGCGAGGTCGTCTACAGCGAGTGGCCCGAAGGCGGCAGCCTGCGGCACGCATCGTTCAAGGGGCTGCGGGAGCCTGACGACAAGCCGGCGGCGGAAGTTGCGCCTGAGCGGCCTGCGAAGGCCAGAACAAGGGCAGTGGCGCCTCCGGGGAAGCTGCGCATCACGCACGGCGAGCGGGTGATCGACCCCTCCACGGGCCTGACGAAGCTCGACCTGGCCACCTACTACGCCCAGGTCGCGCGGTGGATGCTCCCGTACCTCGCGGGCCGGCATGCCTACGTCGTGCGCTTCCCCACGGGCATCGAAGGTGAACGAATCTTCCAGCAACACCCTCAAGGGATGGCGGGACTCCGTGGAACCGATCCTGCGTTGTGGCGGGGACACGAGCCCGCCATTGCGTTCGAGAGCGCGGAGGATCTCGTGCGGGCCGCGCAGCTCGATTGCATCGAGATCCACACGTGGAACAGCACTGCAAATGCGATCAAGCTGCCGGACCGGGTGATCTTCGATCTTGACCCGGGCGACGGCGTCACCTGGGCGCGGATGCGCCAGGCGGCGGAGTTGGTGCGGGTGATGCTCCAGGAGCTTGGACTGGCGTCCTGGCTCAAGACCAGTGGCGGCAAGGGTCTTCACATCGTCGTGCCTCTGAAGCCCGAGCTGGAGTACCCCACCGTCAAGTCGTTCTCGGAAGCCGTGGCGACCCACCTGGGCCAAGCCGTGCCGCAACTCTTCGTGGCGAAGTCCGGCGGCCGCAACCGGATGGGTCGCATCTTCGTCGACTACCTCCGCAACGGCCAGTCGCAAAGCACGGCGGAAGCGTACTCGGCGCGCGCACGGCCCGGGATGGGGGTCAGCATGCCCATCACCTGGGACCAGTTGGCGGAAGTCAGGAGCGGCGGCCACTGGACAGTCAGCACTGCGATCGCCTACCTTCGCTCGCGCAAGTCGGATCCATGGGGTGGCTACTGGCGCAACCCCCAACACCTCGCTCCGGCGATGCAGCGACTGCGAGCGCTGATTTAGTCACCGGAACCGTCACCGATCCCACCTGCTCTATGGCCGCCCGCCCCTCTGCGCAGCCCACGGTGCGTGGAGAGTTGGACGAAACTCGCCCATCAGATCGATGACAGGCACTTCATAGCTTCCGAGCACCGGGAAGCGCGCCACAAGAACGCCGTCGGCATCCCTCACATGGAGCAGCTGCGGCGGCCCGCCCACGGCGTCCAGGAAGTCGTAGAGGCCCGGGGCGGTAGGCAGTGCCATGGCTACCCGCGCGCGAAGAGGAGCCGGAGGTACTGAGCCGTGCGCGCCTCGGTGGGGCGCTTGGCCATACAGTGGCGCAGCACGGCAGGCCAGTCGTCGAACTGGCAGGGCAAGTCTTCGCGACTGGGCTGGGTCTTCATGCCTGGATCGTGCCGGTGGTGCGCCGCGACCGCGATGAACCACTGCGCGCGGATCCTGTGCGGTATTCACTCTGCGGTCCTGCACCGCGCTGAGCTGGGTCAAGCGAGTGCGCGAGGACGGCGGGTGACGAGATGAGGAACTGTCACCGAACTGTCGCCATCGAAAAGCACTACGCCGGCAACAAGGCCGGCGTTGTCTTTTTCACTGGAAGATGTGGTGGTGGGTCCTGTAGGATTCGAACCTACGACCTACGGATTAAGAGTCCGCTGCTCTACCAACTGAGCTAAGAACCCACGTCTGAAAACTGATGTGTTGTGGTGGAGAGGAGGAGGATCGAACTCCCGACCTTCGCATTGCGAACGCGACGCTCTCCCAGCTGAGCTACCCCCCCACAACGAACGATATTCTAGCAAACCTTGCGGGAGCTTTCCGGCGGGCCCTCAGCTCATCCCGTTGCGCGACGCCAGTTCGACGAACAGGCTGGAATGGTCGAGGTCCTGCAGGCCATGCTCGGCCGATTCCGCATAGAGCTTCTCGAACAGCGCGGTGACTGGCGCTTCGAAACCGATCTCCTCGGCCGTCGCCAGCGCGTTGCGCATGTCCTTCAACTGGATCGCCACCTTGGCGCCCGAGGCGAAGTTGCGCTCCACCATGCGCTGGCCATGCAGTTGCAGGATGCGGCTGTCAGCGAAGCCGCCGGTGATGGCTTCCTTCACCTTCGCCATGTCGGCGCCGCCGCGTTCGCACAGCAGCAGCGCCTCGGCCACGGCGCCGATGGTGACCCCGACGATCATCTGGTTGGCGAGTTTCGCCAGCTGGCCCGCACCATGCGGCCCCACATGCGTCGCCCGGCCGAAGGCCTGGAACACCGGCTGCGCGCGCGCGAAGTCCGCCGCCTTGCCGCCGGCCATGATGACCAGCGTGCCGGTCTCCGCGCCGTGGATTCCGCCAGAGACGGGGGCATCGAGGTGCTGCACGCCGAAGTCGGACAGTCGCGCCGCATGCTCACGCGCCTCGCGCGGCTGGATGGAGGCCATGTCGATGAAGAGCGTCCCGCGCGCCATCGCGGCCGCCGCGCCCTGGCGGAACAGCACGTCGTCGACCACCGGCCCGCTTTCCAGCATGCCGATGACGATCTCCGCGGATTGCACGGCGCCGGCCGGCTTGTCATGCACCTGGGCGCCGAAGGGCAGCAGCCGCTCGGCCTTGTGGCGGGTGCGGTTCCAGGCGTGGACCTCGAAGCCTGCCTCGCACAGGCGGCGCGCCAAGGCGAATCCCATCGCTCCAGTGCCCAGGACGGCGATCTTCATGGCGGCTCCTTGCCAGGTGAGAGGGCCATGATGGCGCCGCGGGCGCCGCGATTACTTTCAGGCAGCTTTCAGCACAGGCGGCGCGAAGCGCTCTTCCATCTCGCGGCGGATCTTGTAAGCATGCGTCGCGGTGTCCATCGCGACGTCGCTCCACGACAGGCTCTGGCCCTTTTTCACGGGACGCACCACCTTGACGTCGTGCGCCAGGCCCAGCGGCAGGCCGCCCAGGCGCACCGAGGTTTCGGCCGGCAGCAGCTTGCCCCAGACCGTGTAACCGCCTTCGCCGTCGAGCAGTTCGCCCGGTGCCAGGTCGCGCTTGGCCGTGGCCACCACGTCCGCGTTCCAGCACGTCGCCACGCCGGTCGCTTCGCCGCGCAGGGCGACACTGGCCACCGACATGCCGACTTCCAGCCCGATCAGGTGCCAGCGCTTGTAGAGCGTGAAGTAGCGGCCGCTCGGGTCGGTGTGCGCGTTGTATTCCTCGAAACAGTTCTTGATGTACTCCGTCTCGGCTTCGACAGTCACCCAGACGCCCATGCGGATGTCGTAAGGGATCTTGCGACCGTTGGCCTCCAGTGACGAGATCACTTCCACCATGCCCTTGCGCTCCAGGACGCCGCCTTCGCTGATGGGCCGGGTGACATAGGGTATGTCTTCGACGCTGGCGGGCGGGTAGAGCAGGCCGTTGCTGGGCACCGTGAGCCCCGTTGCATTGGCAACGGCCGTGCTCTCAATGGAGGGCTTGGACCCGTCCAGGAAGCTGTTGAACATTTTCGGGTTGAGGCCGCCGCGCAGCGCCTGCTCCGGCGTCAGGCCGTAGTTGTCCCAGACCGTATCGGGTGTCGACCCGCTGAAGTGGGGCAACCACTTGTGGCCGCGGCCTGCTGCAACAACCGGGAAGCCGCAGGTGCGGGCCCAGTCCACCAGGTCGCAGATCAGCGCCGGCTGGTCGCCGAAGGCCAACGAATAGAGGACGCGGGCGTCCGCCGCCTTGCGGGCGAGCAGGGGCCCGCAGAACGCATCGGCTTCGACGGTCACGTTCACCACGTGCTTGCCGTTGCTGAAGGCTTCCAGGCAGTGGTCCACCGCGGCAATGGGATGGCCCGTGCATTCGACGACCACGTCGATCGCCGGATGGCGCACCAGCGCCTGCCAGTCGGTGCCCACATGGGTGGCGCCCGTCTTCAGGGCTTCCTCGATCGACGAGGCTTGCGAGCGTTCGGCCTTCCAGCCGACGCGCGCCAGGTTGGCGCGTGCATTGTCGGGCGAAAGGTCAGCGATGGCCGCCAGGTGAACGCCCGGCGTGCGCGGCGCTTGCGCCAGGTACATCGAGCCGAACTTGCCGGCGCCGATCAGGCCGACGCGGATGGGTTTGCCTTCGGCGGCGCGCTTTTGCAGTTGAGCATGCAACGACATCTCAGGCGGCCTTCCGGATCTGGTCGAACGGTTCGCTCGTCGTCGCCAGTGCACTTGCCGGCATGCCGTTCTTCCACGGCAGGTCCACCGGGTAGGGCTTCAACAGGCAATCGTCGGGCAGCACTTCAATCGGCGTGAAGTCGCGATGCGCGATGTACTCCGGCCGCTTGAAGCGGCGGATGTGGTTCGAGACCGCGCACAGGCTCAGGTACACGCTCACCCGGTTCCAGGGCGACAGGTTGCTGGTGGACGCGTGCACCAGGCAGCTGTGGAACAGGATCATGGAGCCGGCGGGCCCCTTCGGCGAAACGATGCCGCCCTGCTTGCCGCCGGCGCGGTCCACCAGTTGGCGGATCAGGTCGTTGTCGACGGTCCACAGCGGATAGCTCGTCGTCGTCAGGTCATGCTTCGCCTCGACCACGCCCTTCTTGTGGCTGCCGGGGATGAACATCAGCGGGCCGTTGTACTCGTTGACGTCGTCCAGGAAGATGGCGACGTTCATTGCGCGCTCCGTCGGCATCATGTCGTCGTTCAGCCAGGTGCCGTAGTCCTGGTGCCATTGCCAGACGTCGCCCTCGAAGGCCATCTTGCCGTTGATCTTGAACTGGTGCATGTAGAGCTGTTCGTCGAACAGGTCCATCACGGGCTGGATCATGCGGGGGTGGCGCGCGAGGCGGGCGAAAGGCTCGCTGTACATGTGCGCCGCGAAGTTCGTGCGCACCGCTTCCTTGTCCTTCTCCCGCACGTTGTAGGCCTCGCGGCGGCTGTACAGCTCGGGGACGGCGGCGGTCAGGGTGCGGGTCTCCTCCGGTGTGAACTGGCCGGGGAAGAACAGGTAGCCCTCGCGGTCGAACTGTTCGAGTTGCTCCTTGGTGAGTCTCATGGTGGGCTCCTTACGGCGTTTGGTTTTCATAGATACGGGCGTCGCCCAGATCAAGTCGTTGCGCGAGTCGATCCCCAGCAAAGCTGGGGCCCCTCGCCTTTCGCTTCACGACTTGTCTCCTTGGGTCTTCAATACGACGTCCAGCCGCGCGCCCAGGTTGTCGCTGGCGCGGCGGCTGTGCTCTTCGATCAATTTCGCGGCGCGGCCGCCGTCGCCCGAGGCGATGGCCCTGGCGATCGCCTCGTGTTCGTCCCACACCGCTTCGCGCTGCCGGGCCTGCTGCAGCACGGCGCCCATCACGCGCCGCAGGTGGCGCCAATGCAACTGCGCGCTCTGCTCGATCAGCGGGTTGCCGGCGGCTTCGTAGATGGCCTGGTGGAAAGCGGTGTCGGCGTCGATCATGGCCATCACGTTGCGGCCGCGCGCGGCCTTGCGGCCCTGTTCGATGAGGTGCGGGTCCAGTTTCACCTTGCGCGCCGCCGCCAGGCGGGCGGCCAGCGCATCCAGCGCGCCGCGCACCTCGTAGACCTTCTGCATCCAGGCGCTGTCGAGCGCCGCCACCTGCAGGCCGCGCCCCGGGGCGTCGTGCACGAAGCCGTCCTTCTTCAGCAGGCGCAGGGCCTGCAGCACCGGCTGGCGTGAGACGGCCAGCTGCTGCGCGATGTCTTCCTGCGTGATCCGCTGGCCGGGCGCCAGCGAGCCTTCGCAGATGGCGTCGAGCAGGCTGCGATAGACGCGTTCGACGAGGTCGGGCGCGGCTTCGAGCTGGACCAGTTGGGCGGGCATGGTTCGCATTCTGTATACAGAGTACGGCCGTGTCAACCGCCAGGCTGGGCCTGTGCCAAGATGCCGCCGCACACCATGGAACGGCAATGAGCAAGCAAGACGGCGCCTGGCACGACAGCATGTACAACAACCGCGCGCGGGTGGCCGACACGGCGGACTACCTGGCGCGGTGGGCGGCTGCCTCCGCGCAGGCGCGGACAGACCTTCCCTGCAAGCTCGACATCGCCTACGGCGGCGAGCCTGGTGAAACACTGGATGTCTTTCCCGGGGCGACTTCGGGCGCGCCTGTGCTGGTCTTCATCCACGGCGGCTATTGGCGCGCGCTCGACAAGCGCGACCACTCGTTCGTGGCGCCGCCGTTCACGGCCGCTGGCGCCTGCGTTGTCGTCCCCAACTACGCGCTGGCTCCGGCGGTCACCATTCCGCAGATCACCCTGCAGATGGTGCGTGCCGTGGCCTGGACCTGCGCCAACATCGCGCCGTTCGGCGGCGATCCCCGGCGCATCACCGTGGCCGGTCACTCCGCGGGCGGCCAGCTCGCGACCATGATGCTGGCCTGCCAGTGGAAGCGGCACGACCAGGCCTTGCCGGTGGACGTGGTGCGCAGTGCACTGGCCATTTCCGCGCTGCACGATCTGGAGCCGATCATGAAGTCACCCTTCCTGCAGGGTGACCTGAAGCTCACCCCGCAGCAGGTGGCGCAAGCCAGCCCCGCGCGGCTGCCCGCGCCGCCGCACGGCACGCTCTACACCGTCACGGGGGGCGACGAGAGCGAGGAATACATCCGGCAGAACCGCCTGATCCAGCAGGCCTGGGGAGCGGAACGGGTGCCGGTGTGCGAGCCGGTGCTGGGGCGCAACCACTTCAGCGTGCTGGATGCGCTGGTGACGCCGGGGGAGCGCTTGCACCAGCTGGCGCTGCAGTTGCTGCGCGCCTGACCGCGGCGCAGGTCAGCCGTACGTCCTACAGCTCATCGGTCTCTCCGCGTACGCCGCGTGGGCACCGCATGACTCATCCTGAACGGGTTGGCTGAGGTCAACGTCCTGGTGAATGTCTTGCCGGGCCACCCGATCCAGGAGATCCACCATGCAAACGAATTCGATTCGCACGTCCCTCGCCATCGCTGTTCTCGCAGTCGCCACCCTCAGCGGCTGCGCGGGCATGTCCCACCGTGACCAGAGCACCGTCGGCGGCGCCGCCATCGGTGGTGTCGCCGGCGCAGTTCTCACCGGCGGCAGCGTCGGCGGGACCCTGGGCGGCGCGGCCATCGGCGGCGTCATCGGCAACCAGATCGCCAAGTAAGGAAACATCATGCTCTACACCATCGCCGTCGTCCTCGTCATCCTCTGGGCCCTGGGCCTGGTCACCTCCGTCAGCGCGGGTGGCTTGATCCACGTCCTGCTGGTCATCGCCATCGTGGTCGTGCTGTTGCGCGTCATCAGCGGCCGCAAGGCGTTGTGACCATGAACTGGGACCGCATCCAAGGCAACTGGAAACAAGTCCAGGGGCAGGCCAAGGCCCAGTGGGGCAAGCTGACCGACGATGACCTCACGGTCGTCGCCGGCCGTCGCGACGAACTGGCGGGCCGCATCCAGGAACGCTATGGCGTGGCCAAGGAAGACGCCCAGAAGCAGATCGCGGCGTGGGAGCGCTCGGCCACCGACAGCTGGTTCGAGAAGGACCCGCCGAAGGGCTGATCCATCGGATCGAGAAGAAAAGGGGCCAGTCGGCCCCTTTTTCACATCAGCAGATGCTCCCCCGCGAGTCACAGCAAAACGCCGTCTCACATCAATAGATGTTCGCCGGCGTTGTCCCCACCCAGGATCACGTAGTTCACCTTGCGGATGTCCATCAGCCTGGTGCCGCCGGAATAGCTGATGGCGCTTTGCAGGTCTTCCTCCATCTCGCGCAGCGTGTCGGGCAGGCGCCCCTTCACCGGCTCGAGGATGCGCTTGCCTTCCACGTGCTTGTACTCGCCCTTGTTGAAGTCCGAGGCGCTGCCGTAGTATTCCTTGAAGCGCTTGCCGTCGACGACGACGGTTTCGCCGGGCGACTCCTCGTGGCCCGCCAGCATGCTGCCCACCATCACCATGGTGGCGCCGAAGCGGATGCTCTTGCCGATGTCGCCGTGCTCGCGGATGCCGCCGTCCGCGATGATCGGCTTGGTCGCCACGCGGGCGCACCACTTCAACGCCGACAGCTGCCAGCCACCGGTGCCGAAGCCCGTCTTCATGCGCGTGATGCAAACCTTGCCCGGGCCGATGCCGACCTTGGTGGCGTCGGCGCCCCAGTTCTCCAGGTCGATGATGGCTTCCGGCGTGCCCACGTTGCCGGCGATCACGAAGGCATTGGGCAGCTTCGCCTTGAGGTGCGTGATCATGTTCTTCACCGTGTCGGCATGGCCGTGCGCGATGTCGATGGTCACGTACTCCGGCACGAGGCCTGCGGCCGCCAGCTGGTCGACCACGTCGTAATCCGCCTGCTTCACGCCCACCGAAATGGACGCGTAGGCGCCCGCTTCGCGCATGCGCCGCACGAAGGCGACGTTGTCGAGGTCGAAGCGGTGCATCACGTAGAAGTAGCCGTTCTGCGCCAGCCAGAGGCAGATCTTTTCGTCCACCACGGTTTTCATGTTGGCCGGCACCACGGGCAGCTTGAAGCGCCGCCCGCCGAGTTCCACGCCGGCGTCGCATTCGGACCGGCTCTGCACGCGGCACTTGCGCGGCAGCAGGAGGACGTTGTCGTAGTCGAAGATTTCCATTCCAGGCTCCTTGAGGGTGAGCGCTTGGACAGGGACCCGGCAAGCTCCGGCGCGGGCGCGCCAAAGAAAAACCGGGCCACAAATGCTTGGGCCCGGTGACTGATTCTAGGCGTTCGCAGCCGGTAGGGTTATCCGGCCTTTCGTATGGGGCCTATTGCACTTCGATTTCCCCCAGCCGCACCGTCTCGCTGCCCCGGGTGAGCCGCACGGTGAGCCATTCGTCGCGCGCCGCCGGCGTGCCGAAGCCGGTCGTCACCCGCACCATCACCGTCGTGCCGGCGGACAGCGCCTGCTGGCGGTGCCCGTAGAACTGCGCCTGCACCACGTACTTGCCGGGCCTGGCCTGCTTCAAGGCGAATTCCTCGGGGCCGTAGCCACCCGTGGCGTCGGGGCTCATCGCGCCGCCCTGGCGCGTGAGCGGACGCCCGTAGCTCGCCACCTCGCCATTCGGGTCTGTCACCCACAAGTCCATGTCGGTGTCGTCGGTGTCCCAGGCCAGCACCACCCGCAGCGCCAGGGGCAGGTTGCGCTGCAGGCGCGGGTCGACGCGCGAGAGGTCCAGCGGACGGCCCGTGGCCTGCGCCTGGGTCGCCAGCGCGTTCAGTTCGGCCAGCGCGATCATGTTGATGCCCGCGAAGCGCCCGTGCCAGGGCCGCGACACGACCTGCCACAGGTGATCGACCGCGCGTTGCGGCTGGCCCGCATCCGCCTGGGCCAGCGCCAGGTCGCGCCAGGATTGCGGTTCGTTCGGCGCCAGCGTGGCCACGCGTTCGAACACGGGCACCGCCAGCGCATGCCGGCGTGCCTGCACCAGGCGATAGGCGTACAGCCTCAGCAACTGGCGGTTCTCCAGGTTCATCTCGGCCAGGTTCGACAGCACGCGCAATCCCAGTTCGGGCTGGCCGCGCTGCAGGAACAGGCCCGCGGCGTCCATGAAGAAGGCGCTGCTGGCCGCGTTTTCGCGGCGCTCGTCCAGGTAGGCGGCGTAGAGGTCGCCGTCGGGTGCGTCGGCGAGGCGGCGCAGGTAGGCGGCATCCGGGATCCACGCTTGGAGGGCGATGCGTGCGGAAGCCTGGGCGGGCGCCGGCGCCGCCGAGTCAGCCGCAAGTTGCTGCATGCGCGAGGCAGGCGCTGCCGCGGCTGCGCGGGAGGCTCCCGCCCGCGACTCCATCGGCGGCCCGGCGGGCGCAGCCGGCGCAAGCATGGCGGGCAGTGGCGGTGACGCGTCGCGCCGCAGCTTCGCTTCGCCGAGCGCCGCCTGGGTGGACGCCGCCGCCTGCTCCTTCTTGACCTGCTCTTCCCTGGGGAAGTCGCGCTCCCACCAGCGCTGGCGCGCCTCGAACTGGCGCACCATCTGTTCCAGGTGCGCCTGCTGGGTCGCGCGCTGCTGCCCCTGCCGCTGCTGGCGCAGCTGCGCCACCTCGGCGGCGAGTTCCGGCGGTGCCGGCAGGTCGTATTGCGCGTAGTCCGAAGCCAGCTCCAGCACGATCAGCGAGCTGTTGGGCCCGGCGATGCCGTGTTCGGCGGCGATGCGGCGCAGCTCGCCCGCATGCGACACCGCGTTGTCCGCCAGCTGCGCGCTGCGCCATTGCGCCCATTGCTGGCCGGGCCAGCGCCGGCCGGTGTCCGTGCCGGGCAAACGCGTGCGCAGCGTGCGACGCCGGCCGTCGGGATGCGTCAGGGCCACTTCCACCACACCGCCGTCGTCGATCAGGCGGCCGGCGAGGGCGATGCGGCCATCGCGCACCGCGAGCGAGGGCGCGACCAGGTCGTCCGCCACCAGGCTGTGCAGCCGCTCGATGCGCCAGCCGTGCATCAGCATCACGCGTGCGGCTTGCGCCGGCGCCAGTGCGGCGGCGTCCACATAGGCGCCGCCCGTGCGCTCGGCCAGGCGGGTGAGGCGCGGCACATCCGCCGCGGTCGCGCCGTTGATCGCGAAGAGCGGGGCCGTGCCGCGGTAGTTGATCAGCCGCTGGCCGTCGGTGGCCAGGCCATCGCTCACCAGCAGTGTGGCATCGACGCCGGACGGAATCGGCAGATCGTCGAAGTTGCTCGACCCGTCGAAGGGTTCGCGCTTCAGGGCATCCGCCAGCGCCGCGAAACCGCCCGGCGAGACCGTGAAATGCCGGACCGGCTCGACCCGGTTGCGCACGACCAGCAGGCTGACCTGCACCGGCTGGCGCAGCGCGCCGAACCAGGCGTCCAGCACCGGCAGCACGCGGGCTTGCTGCGCGGCGGAGCCGGAGGCGTCCCACACCAGCGCGATGTGCTTGGGTTCAGGGCGCCGCACCGGCTCATCGCGCAAGGGGAGCAGCCCCGAGAAGTAGCGCGCGCCGCCCGATTCGCCGCGCATCAGCTGCGGCCGGTCCGGCTCGCGCAGCGCCACCTGCAGCCAGCCCGCCGGGCCACGCGGGGCTTCCCAGCGTTGCCGCGTGAAGCGCAGGGCGGAGCCGTCCTGGCTGGACTGGATGGAGTTCGGCGTGACACCGGCGGGACCGCCCACCAGCGTGACTTCGCGCGCCGTCGCGCCGGGTGCGGCCACGGACACGTCCAGCGCCTCGACCGGCGCGCCGAATTCCAGCGGCAGGCGCAGCAGTGCTCCGGCGGCGTGCCGCGGCAGCGTCTCGGCGATGGTCAACAGCACGCGGCGTTCGCCGCGCGGCGGCAGCGGGTAGACGCGCAGCTTGTACTGGTTGCCGGCCGTGGCCTCGAGCAGGCCCGGGTCGACGCGGCGGCGCCGGATGTCCTCGAAGATCTCCTGGCCGCGCGCCTTGGGCACGGCCACGGCGTCGCGCAGGCGGCCATTCACGTCCAGCGCGAAGCCGGTCACCACCTGGCCCTCCAGCAGCGGGAACTGCAGCTCGCCTTCCAACTGCCGTTGATTGGGGTTGAACAGCACGATCTCGACTTCGGTCTGGGCCTGGCCCGCGGCGAGGGTCGCGCGGATCTGCACCGAACGCAGCTGAATGGCCTGCTGGCCCGGCATGGGCACGACGATGGCCGGCGGCTGCCAGTTGGTTGGCGGCTTGAACGGTGGTGGCGGGGGCGAGAGCGCGGACGCGGCCGCGCCCAGGAAGGTCAGGGCCAGCGCCGCGAGCGGGCGCAAGAGTCTTCGCATGGTGTCCTCCAGGTGGTTCCCATGCTCATACGAGCCACGCGGACGAACGGGGTTTGGGTTCGTGAAGAAAAATTCCGGACGCGGGCCAATCAGGGCTTGCAACTGGTCATGGTGGCGGCGGCCAGGCGGCCCGACCGGTCATGCACCAGTGCCACCAGCCGTAAGCGGTCGGGCTGCGCCCCCTGGTGAATCTGCATCGCGCGCGTTTCGGCCAATCCGGCGCCCGTGCGCCCGCCGCGGTCCGGACGGTCCCAGTCGGGCCGGAAGACATTGCGAACCAGGTTGCGGGCCACCGGGCTGCCTTCGGTGCTGGCCGGAAGTTCTTCCACCAGCAGCAGCCATGCATCCCATCGGCCGCCGCCTTTCAGTTCGATGGATGCACCGACGTAATCGTTGAAGGCGTTGCCCTGCGCCACCCGCACCCGCGCGCCGGCGCCTTTGCGCAAGCTGGTGTGCGCGGCGGACGCCGGGGGCACTGGCTGGCGCAGGGCCGCGAGCCGGTCCAGCCCGTCGCGGCTGGCCACGGCCGAGAGCGGGGCGTCGTCGCCCCTGCCACCCGGCAGCACCCAGTCCAGTGCCAGCGCGTTGGCCGCGGCGCCCGGCGTGGCCGGATCCGCCCAGCAGGTGTCGCAGTCGGCGCTGATGAAGCGCTCCAGCACGGCTTGCGGCTGCGCCACGCCATCGCTGGTGCACAGCGCCCAGCTTCCCAAAGGCACCAGTGTCAGCAATCCCGCGGCGATCCGCTTCAGCCCGGCAGTCGGCATTCGAGTCCTTTCCTACAATGGCCCATGTTCCCAGAAGTCGCCGACAGCTCCCCGCTCTTACAGAACCTCAACCCCGAACAGCGGGCCGCGGTCGCGCTGCCCAACGAACACGCGCTCATTCTCGCCGGGGCGGGCTCCGGCAAGACTCGCGTGCTGACCACCCGCATCGCCTGGCTGCTGGCCACCGGCCAGATCGGCCCAGGCAACGTATTGGCCGTCACCTTCACCAACAAGGCCGCCAAGGAGATGATGACGCGGCTGGGCGCGATGCTGCCCGTCAACGTGCGCGGCATGTGGATCGGCACCTTCCACGGCCTGTGCAACCGCTTCCTGCGCGCCCACTACAAGCTGGCCGCGCTGCCGCAAGCCTTCCAGATCCTCGACACGCAGGACCAGCTGTCGGCCGTGAAGCGGCTGATGAAGCAGCACAACGTCGACGAGGAGCGCTTCCCGGCGAAGGAACTGCAGTGGTTCATCGCCGGCTGCAAGGAGGACGGCCTGCGCCCGAACATGGTGGAGGTGAAGTCGGAGGAAGACCGGCGCAAGGTCGAGATCTACCAGCTCTACGAGGAGCAGTGCCAGCGTGAGGGCGTGGTGGACTTCGCCGAGCTGATGCTGCGCGCTTACGAGGTGCTGCGCGACAACGACCCGATCCGCGAGCACTACCAGCGGCGCTTTCATCACATCCTGATCGACGAGTTCCAGGACACGAACAAGCTGCAGTACGCGTGGATCAAGATGTTCGCCGGCCCGGGGAACAGCGTCTTCGCCGTCGGCGACGACGACCAGAGCATCTACGCCTTTCGCGGGGCGCGCGTGGGCAACATGGCCGACTTCGTGCGCGAGTTCTCGGTGCGGCACCAGATCAAGCTGGAGCAGAACTATCGCAGCTACAGCAACATCCTCGACTCCGCCAACCAGCTGATCTCGAACAACAAGACGCGCCTGGGCAAGAACCTGCGCACCGACCAGGGCGCCGGTGAACCGGTGCGCATCTACGAAGCGCCGACCGACATGGCCGAGGCGCAGTGGATGGTGGAGGAGATCCGCCACGTGGTGCGCGGCGGCGGGCCCGACGAAGGCGTGTCCCGCAACGAAGTGGCCGTGCTCTATCGCAGCAACGCCCAGAGCCGGGTGATCGAGACGGCGCTGTTCAACGCCGCGGTGCCGTACCGCGTCTACGGCGGCCTGCGCTTCTTCGAACGGGCCGAGATCAAGCACGCGTTGTCGTACCTGCGGCTGCTGGAGAACCCGAACGACGACACCAGCTTCATCCGCGTCGTCAACTTTCCGGCGCGCGGCATCGGCGCGCGATCGGTCGAGCAGCTGCAGGATGCGGCGCGTACCGTCGGCTGTTCGCTGCACGATGCGGTGACGGCCACCACCGGCAAGGCCGGCGCGAACCTGGCCGCCTTCGTGGCGAAGATCGACACCATGCGCGCCCAGACCGAAGGCCTGACCCTGCGCGAGATCATGGAAGTGATGCTGCAGCAAAGCGGCCTGCTCGATCACTACAAGGCCGAGCGCGACGGCGCCGACCGCGTCGAGAACCTCGAAGAACTGGTGAACGCGGCGGAGAGCTTCGTCACGCAGGAAGGTTTCGGCCGTGATGCCGTGGCCCTGCCCGTGGACGAACTGGGCGGCGGGGCGATCCTGCGCCAGTCACCGGCGAGCCAGGGGCTGGACCCGAGCCTGCCGGAGGTGCACGAGCCGGCGCCGGACTACGTGCCGCCGGATGCCGAGACGGGGGAAACACTGTCGCCGCTGGCGGCCTTCCTGACCCATGCCGCGCTCGAATCCGGCGACAACCAGGCGAACGCCGGCCAGGAAGCCGTGCAGCTCATGACCGTCCATTCCGCCAAAGGACTGGAGTTCGACTGCGTCTTCGTCACCGGACTGGAGGAGGGCCTGTTCCCGAGCGAACGCTCGATGTCCGACTACGAAGGCCTGGAGGAAGAGCGGCGCCTGATGTACGTGGCGATCACGCGCGCGCGCAAGCGCCTCTACCTGAGCTACTCGCAGACGCGCCTGCTGCACGGGCAGACCCGCTACAACGTCAAGAGCCGCTTCTTCGAGGAGCTGCCGGAGCACGCGGTGAAGTGGCTGACGCCGAAGAACCAGAACTTCGGCGGCTCCGCGTTCGGCTATGGCATGGGCTACCCCTCGACCCGCGGCGGCTACCAGCGCGAATCCATCGCCAGCCCGCCCGTGCCCGTGCAGAAGGCCGAGCCTACCCACGGTTTGCGGCAGGGCATGAAGGTCTTCCACACGAAGTTCGGCGAAGGCACCGTGCTGACGCTCGAAGGGCAGGGCCTGGACGCGCGCGCGCACATCCAGTTTCCGCGGCATGGCGCCAAGTGGCTGGCGCTCTCGGTGGCGAAGCTGACGCCGGTGAACTGACGCCGGAGTGGAAAACGCCTAGGCGTCTTCCATGTGGAACCACTCTTCTTCAGTCAAGGACTGGATCAGGGCAAACACTTCCACCAGCTTCCCCTGCTTCTCCGCCCACTCGAGGTGTTCGCGGAAGCAAAGGCGCTTGCCGAGGGGCGCGACGGCATTCCAGGCGGCTCCGACGATGGGTGCCGGCGGATGCGGCATGCCGTTGACCACCTGCTTGTTCGGCAGCATGTCGTACAGCTGTTGCCAGCGGCGCGGCCGCGGGCAGACGCGGTTCTTGCGGCGTGCCTCGACCATCACGAAGTCCAGCGTGACCTTCGGCGCCGCCACGGGCCGCTCGCCGTCCTTGGTGCTCGGCAAGCCCATGGGCTTGGTCGGCGCATACGCCGGGTCCTGCGTGGACGGCGCGAACGGAATCCCGACGCCGCCAGGAACGGTGTCCGCGAATTTGCGGTCCTGCTGGTCCTGCAGCTCATTGAACATCGCCCACGCGGAATCGCCCGAGCGTTCGACCACGTCGGGCTTCGGGATCAGGTCACCGGGCTCGTAAGGGAGGTCGAGCGCGGTCCGCGGGCGTTTGGGGGAGCCTGGTTTCGAGGGTGGTTTGGCCATTTGCGAGCGTGAGTTGAACGGACTGTACCGTGGCGGTCCAGTGGCATCCAATCAAAAAACAACGTGAATCCATTAGTTCTCTACCGGCTTGGCGACACCATTCTCTGGCCGGCGCCCAACACGATTTTCGCATTGCAGAACCCTGAAGCCGAGCGGAGTTGTGGTCCCTGTAGCCCCGGCGACTCCTGGCCTCTATGGCAGAGCGGCGAGTTCAGCTAGAGTTTTGGTTCTGAGATGCAGAACGAGGAGTCCAGCCAAATGCCCCCGCAGTCCGCGACCGCCATCGCCCCCGCCGCCCGCCGCCCCATCAACGCCAAGGCCGACCGCCACTTCGTCACGGCGCTCGCGCGCGGTCTCGACGTTTTGAGCGCGTACCGCTCGCGCGACCGCATGCTCGGCAACCAGGAGCTCGCGAAGCGCAGCGGCCTGCCCAAGTCCACGATCTCGCGCCTGACGTACACGCTGACGAAGCTGGGTTACCTGGAGCACGCGCAGGACGCGACCGGCGCCACTGGCTACCGCCTGGGCAGCGCGGTGCTGGCGCTGGGCAGCACCATGCTCGCGCGGATGGACATGCGCGCCGTCGCCCGGCCGTTGATGCAGGAGCTGGCCGACCACTCGCAGGCCATGGTGTCCCTCGGCATGCGCGACCGCACGTCGATGATCTACGTGGAGAACTGCCGCAGCGAGTCGGCGTTGACGCTCAGCCTCGACGTCGGCTCGCGCATCCCGATCGCCACCACCGCCATGGGACGCGCCTACCTGGCGCTGTGCAGTGACGGCGAGCGCAACGACCTGCTGCAGAAAGTGCGCGACCGGAATCCCGAGTTGTGGCCACGGATCGACGCGGGCGTCGACCGCGCCCTGGAAGAGTACCGGCGCCTGGGTTGCTGCACCTCGTTCGGCGAATGGCAGCCGCACGTCAACGCCGTCGCCGTGGCCTTCCGCCCGCCCACGGGGCGCAGCATCATGGCCATCAACTGCGGCGGGGCCGGTGTCAATCTTTCGCGCGAGTTCCTGCTGGAGGAAGTGCGGCCGCTGCTCGTGGGCATGGGCGAGCGGCTGCAGCACATGGCCGCTGGAACCTGAAAAGCGTGACTTAGTTGCGATGCGGGCGGCTGGTTTGCATCCAATGCGATCTGGCGGCCGTTTGTGATTGCAGGCCGATCCCGTTGACGCGCGCAGCCGCCGCTTCCACACTCGGTCCCAACCTCAACCTCGCATCGCAAGGAGAAGACCC
Source organism: Caenimonas sedimenti (assembly GCF_007833165.1). Taxonomy (GTDB): domain Bacteria; phylum Pseudomonadota; class Gammaproteobacteria; order Burkholderiales; family Burkholderiaceae_C; genus Ramlibacter; species Ramlibacter sedimenti. The sequence goes on from NZ_VOBQ01000018.1 coordinate 106,342, forward strand.
ATGAGAAAGCAGCTTCTGGCCCTGGCCCTGATCGCCGCCGGCTGTGCCGCCCAGGCGGCCGACACCCCCGGCAGCAACCCGAATGTCCCGCAGGTCACTTCGGCCGACCGCATGGCCAACGCGCGCAAGGCGCTCGCCGCGAAGGACTTCGGCACCGCCCAGCGCGAGCTGAACGTGGTGGTGCGTGAAGAACCGCGGAACGCCGACGCGCACAACCTCATGGGCTACAGCTACCGCAAGCGCTCCAGCCCGGACATCACCAAGGCCTTCGAGCATTACTACATCGCGCTCCGGCTCGACCCGCGCCACAAGGGCGCGCACGAGTACATCGGCCAGGCCTACCTGATGGAGAAGCGCCCCGCGCAGGCGGAGCAGCACCTGGCGGAGCTGGAGAAGATCTGCGGCAACAAGGAGTGCCCGGAGTACCAGGAGCTCGCGAAGGCGATCGGGGAGTTCAAGGCGGCGGCGAAGTAGGGGCCTTCGTCATTCCCGCGAAGCGGGAATCCAGGGCTCCCTTCTTTTCTCATCCTCGCTGGCAAAGCCGCGCCCGGGCGGGCTGCGCCGCGCTAGGCAAGGCGGCCTCCGCTTCGCTGCGGCTTCCCTGCAGAACTCGCCCCTGCGCCGCTGCGTTCAGACAGCGGCCGCGAGTCAGAGCACGATGGCCGGCGTGGTCACGCCCAGTTGTCCCAATACCTCCAGCCGTCTCGCTCTTCCGGATTTGCGTCATCTTCGGTCTGGTACACGCGCGCGATCTGGTCAGACCCAAAAGGAGGGGAATCGAAACCTCGCAGGGCCACGATTGCAGATGAATTCGAGATGAGCGCTCTCGGAAACACGCGACCGTCCTTGAGTTCCACTGTGGCCTGTGCTCCACCATTGGCGAACTCAAGAAACTGTGAGGCTACGGTCTTCAACGCCTCCGGCAAGACGCAGCGGTAGTTCATGCCAAATAAGTGGAGTTAACCGATCGGGCAGTCCGCCCGGGCGCGGCTTTGCCCGCGACGATGCAGAGAGACGGAAAGCCCTGGATTCCCGCCCCCGCGGGAATGACGGGATGAGTTACCGATACGCCCCAGTCGGCGACGCCCCATAACCACCGCCACTGCTCGCAGGCGCCGCACCAGCCGCAGGAGCCCCCCCCGCTGCCGGCTTGGCCGCCCCATAGCCGCTGCCACCACCCGCATCCGAAGCCTTCTGCCCCTTGCGCCCCGTGATCTGCCAGGCCGTGCGCTGGTCCACCAGCTGTGCCAGCATCTCCAGCTCTTCGTCGGTGTGGTTGATCGGGGGGGCCGCGGTCAGCAGTTTGCCGTCCTTGGGTTGCGCTTCGCCCCAGTACGACTGGTGGTATTCCGCGCGCGACAGGTCGCGTTCGCGGCCGGCCGAGACGTCGACCACCCCATAGCAGTTGCAGAAGTAGCTGCGTGAGTCCTGCTCCGGAAACACTTCGGTGTAGACGCCCGTGCCGCGGATGCCGGCGGTCAGCGTGGGCGTGATGATCTGGCGGCTGGTGCCCCGGCCCCAGACGCTGGCCACGGCGCCGGTGACCATCCGCAGCACGCTCACCGTGTTCAGCGTTTCGCCGCGTTCCACCGTGATGCGCGAGTTCTGCCGCACCAGGAAGGACGCATTGCCGACGACGAACACCAGGTTCGAACCCGGGCCGGTCTCGATGCGGTCGCCGGTCTGGATGACGGAGGCGGCGCGCAGGGGCTGGCCGTTCAGTTGTGCGTCGCCCTTCAGTTCGACGATGTTGCTGCGCTGCTGCGCGAGGGCCGCGCCGAAGCCGCCCATCGCCACGAAGGCGGCCGCGCCCTGCAGGAAGCTGCGCCGGCGGAACCAGAAGACTTCCTCCTCGGTGCGTCCCTGAAGCATGTGTCGTTCATTGCTCACGTCGTCTCTCCTGCGGGCGGGCCCGGTTCATCGTTGTCGTCGGTTGCGAGGAAGCTGTCACGGAAGGTGAAATACATGGAGGTGGAGAACATCGCCACCAGCAGCAGCACGGTCGGCATCATCACGCTGCGCGCCACGGCCAGGCCGCCGAACATGAGGCCGATCGAGCTCAGCACGAACCCCACGCCCAGGAACAGCCCGAGCCAGGTGATGCCGTAGATCAGCAGCGCGCCGAAGTTGCGGAAGCACGCCACGGCGCTGAAGAACAGGCTCTTGACCGGCGGCACGCCATGCCAGTGCACCAGCGCCGGCGCATGCCAGAACACCAGCAGCAGCGGTGTGTGGAGCGCGAGGATGAACAGCGTGCGGCCGTCGATCTGCGGCGTGGCCTCCGCGCCCGCGGCTGGAGGGGCGGGCACCGGCCCGGCTCCTACCAGCAAGCTGCCGATCAAGGTGGCCAGCAGCGAACCACCGGTGTACAGCAAGCCCAGCACCAGCATGGCGCGGGCCTGCTGGCGCCCCGCCCGAAACGCGCTGATCAGGACCGAGGGCATCGGGAAGCGTCCCTTGGCGGCCTCGGCGGTGGCCGCCATCAGGCCCAGCGTCGCCGCGGGCACCAGCATGCCGGCCAGCAAAGGCCCGAGCACGGGCACCTGCGACACCACGAGCACGGCGGCCATGTACATGAAGAACAGGCCGGCCAGCGCGAGCGGCTGCTTGAGGAAGGTCTGGACGCCGGATTTGACCCATTGGATGCCGGTGCGAGCCGGGACGATGTTGAGTTTCACAAACAGATACGCAGCATGGGTCGGTTTTGGAGGCGCCTTCTGACGACGGCGGGGCGGATCAGTGGGTGTCCGCGTGACAAATTTAACGCAACGCGGGCAAGCTGACGGCCGGCGCACGCACCCGCTGGCGCAGGACGCGCTCGAAATGGGCGGGGTCGTGGGCCTGCAGGAGGGCCGCCTCGCGCGGCAGGTGGAAGTCCCAGAGGCGCGAAATCCAGAAGCGCAAGGCGCCTGCGCGCAGCATGGCGGGCAGCAGCTGGCGCTCGGCGGCGGCCAGCGGGCGCACGCCGGCGTAGGCGCGCAGGAAGGCGTCGGCGCGGTCGGGCACGTGCGCGCCGGTGGGCAGGTCGACGCACCAGTCGTTCAGGCACACCGCGATGTCGAACAGCCAGGTGTCGGTGCCGGCGAAATAGAAGTCGAAGAAGCCGGTGAGCTCCCCGGCTTCGAACATCACGTTGTCCCGGAACAGGTCGGCATGCACGGGGCCGGTGGGCAGTGCCGCATGAGCGGAACTGCCGGCCACATGGTTCTGGAAAGCCAGTTCCCCGCGCAGCAGCTGCGCCTGCGATTCATTCACGTGGGGCAGCACCACGGGGACCGTCTCGTTCCACCACGGGAGGCCGCGCAGGTTCGGCTGGCGGCGGTCGTAGTCGCGGCCGGCCAGGTGCATGCGAGCCAGCATGGCGCCGACGGCGGCGCAATGCGAGGCGAGCGGCGCGAGTTCGCTCTTGCCGCGCAGCTTGTTCACCACGGCGGCGGGCTTGCCGCAGACCGTGTGCAGGATGTCGCCGTTCGCGTCGGGCTGCGGGTCGGGCACCGGGATGCCGCGCTGCGCCAGGTGCTTCATCAGGTGCAGGTAGAACGGCAGCTGTTCCGGCCCGAGACGCTCGAACAGCGTGAGCACGTACTCGTGCGGCGTGCCGTCGCGCTCGGTGGTGGCGAAGTAGTTGGTGTTCTCGATGCCGCCCTGGATGCCGCGCAGCTCGCGCAGCTCACCCAGTTTCAGCGTGTGCAGCAGCGCACGCGCCTCGTCTTCGGAGACCTCGGTGAAGACGGCCATCAGAAGTTGAGCACGTTCCAGACGCGCTGGCGGCCGCCACTGCCGGACAGGCCTTCCCGGCCGTCGCCCGGACGGTTGCGCGCGAGGTCGTTCGGTTGCATCTCGTAGGCGGGCAGGGCGCCGCGCGGCTGCACCGTGACGCTCTGCGTCTGGCCGCCGACCCGGACCTCTTCCACGCGGCTGCCTTCGTCCTCGATGACGATCCGTTCGATCTTCTGGTTGAGGCGGGGATCGGCCGGCGCGGACTCCTGCACCAGCGCGGCCTGCGCCAGGGCGCCGCCGGCGGCAACAACCGATGTCAGGAGCAGCAGGGTGGAGCGCATGGCTGGATTGTAGGGCGCAGGCACAATCCCGGCCATGAGCGAAGACAGTCCGCAAGTCCCCTTGCCCGAACCCAAAGTCCTGCTGCTGGTGGACGGCTCCAGCTACCTCTACCGCGCCTTCCACGCCATGCCCGACCTGCGGGCGGTGCCCGGCGACCCCACGAGCCCGGCCACGGGGGCCATCCGCGGCATGATCAACATGATGCAGAAGCTGCGCAAGGACGTGCGCGCCGACTACGCCGCGTGCGTGTTCGACGCGCCCGGCAAGACCTTCCGCGACGACCTGTATCCCGACTACAAGGCGACGCGCTCGCCCATGCCGCCGGACCTGCGTTCGCAGATCGACGCGATCCACGAGGTGGTCCGCCTCATGGGCTGGAAAGTGCTGAGCGTGCCCGGCGTGGAAGCCGACGACGTCATCGGCACCTTGTCCTGCGTGGCGACGGAGCAGGGGGTGCACACGGTCATCTCCAGCGGCGACAAGGACCTGTCGCAACTGGTGAACGACCACGTGGTGGTGATCGACACCATGAACGACCGCCGGCGCGATGCCGCCGGCGTGGAGGCCGAGTTCGGCGTGCCGCCGCGGCTGATGGTCGACTACCAGACGCTCGTGGGTGACACGGTCGACAACGTGCCGGGCGTCGACAAGGTCGGCCCCAAGACGGCGGTGAAGCTGCTGACCGAATACGGCTCGCTCGACAATCTGGTCGCCAACGCCGACAAGGTGAAAGGCGCGGTCGGCGAGAACCTGCGCAAGGCGCTGGACTGGATCCCGCAGGGGCGCGCCCTGGTGACCATCCGCAAGGATTGCGACCTGAAGGACCACATCCCGGGCATCCCCGACCTGGCGGACATCGTCATCGGCGGCCAGCAGGTGGAGGAGCTCAAGGCGTTCTACGACCGCTACGGCTTCAAGGGCCTGGTGAAGCAGCTGGAAACCCACGACGTGCCGCCGGAGCTGCTGGAGGAACACCGCAGCAAGAAGCGGGTCGGCGCGGGCCCCGGCCCCGGCGGGCTGTTCGAGGAGCCGGACCTCTCCGGCCTGTCGCAGGCCACCAACCTGCAGTACGACACCATCTTCACCTGGGAAGAATTCGAACCATGGCTCGCGCGCATCGAGGCGGCGGAGCTGGTGGCGCTGGACACCGAAACCGATTCGCTCGACGAGATGCTGGCCACCATCGTGGGCCTGTCCTTCAGCACCGAGCCTGGGATCGCCTGCTACATCCCGCTCACCCACGACTACCAGGGCGCGCCCGACCAGTTGCCGCGCGACGAAGTGCTGGCGCGCCTGAAGCCCTGGCTGGAGAACGGCGAGAAGAAGAAGCTCGGCCAGCACGTCAAGTACGACCGCCACGTGTTCGCCAACCACGGCATCGAAGTGCAGGGCTACCTGCACGACACCATGCTGCAAAGCTACGTGCTGGAAGTGCACAAGCCGCACGGCCTGGCCAGCCTGGCCGAGCGCCACCTGGGCCGCGCCGGCATCGACTACGAAACCATCGCCGGCAAGGGCGCGCACCAGATCCGCTTCAACCAGGTCCCGATCGAGAAGGCCGCGGAGTACTCCTGCGAGGACTCCGACCAGACGCTCGACGTGCACCTGGCCCTGTGGCCCAAGCTGGAGCGCGACAGCAAGCTGCGCTTCATCTACGACCTGGAGATGCGCAGCAGCGAGGCGCTGTACCGCGTCGAGCGCAATGGGGTGCTGATCGACGCCGCGTCGCTGGCGCAGCAAAGCCATGAACTGGGCAACCGCATGATGGCGCTGGAGCAGGAGGCGCACGACCTCGCCGGCCAGCCCTTCAACCTGGGCAGCCCCAAGCAGATCGGCGAGATCCTGTTCGGGAAGCTGGGGCTGCCGGTGAAGCGCAAGACGGCCAGCGGCGCACCGAGCACCGACGAGGAAGTGCTGGTCGAACTGGCTGAGGACTATCCGCTGCCCGCCAAGCTGCTGGAGCATCGCAGCCTGTCGAAGCTGAAGGGCACCTACACCGACAAGCTGGCGCAGATGGCGCACCCGCGCACGGGGCGCGTCCACACCCACTACGCGCAGGCGGTGGCCGTGACGGGGCGCTTGTCGAGCAACGACCCCAACCTGCAGAACATCCCGGTGCGGACGGTCGAGGGCCGCCGCGTGCGCGAAGCCTTCATCGCGCCGCCCGGGCACTTCATCGCCAGCGCCGACTACAGCCAGATCGAGCTGCGCATCATGGCGCACATCAGCGAGGACGAAGCCCTGCAGCGGGCCTTCCGCGAGAACATCGACGTGCACCGCGCGACGGCGGCCGAGGTGTTCGGCGTCGCGCTGGAGGAAGTGTCGAGCGAGCAGCGGCGCTATGCCAAGGTCATCAACTTCGGCCTGATCTACGGCATGAGCGCCTTCGGGCTGGCGCGCAACCTGGGCATCGAGAGCGCGGCGGCCAAGAGCTACATCCAGCGCTATTTCGAGCGCTATCCGGGCGTGAAGACCTACATGGATGAGACGCGGCTGTCGGCCAAGGCGCGCGGCTACGTGGAAACCGTGTTCGGCCGCCGCCTCTACCTGCCCGAGATCAATTCACCGAACGGCCCGCGCCGCGGCGGCGCCGAGCGCCAGGCCATCAACGCGCCCATGCAGGGCACGGCGGCCGACCTGATCAAGCTCTCGATGGTCAAGGTGCAGGACGTGCTGGACCAGCAGCAGCGCAAGACGAAGATGATCATGCAGGTGCACGATGAACTGGTGTTCGAGGTGCCCGGGGATGAAGTCGAGTGGGTGCGGACCGAGATCCCGCGCCTGATGGCGGGCGTGGCGGAGCTGCGCGTGCCGCTGCTGGCGGAGATCGGGGTGGGGCCGAACTGGGAGAAGGCGCACTGAGGGTGCGACGCGCGCACGGGTTCCTCATGCCGCCGAGGTTGCCAAGCCATCCCCGGAGCGCTAGCATGCGAAGTTCAATGGTGCGCCTCCGCCTTTTCATTGCATGCCTCCTCATGGCCGCGCTTCCCCTGCAGGGGATGGCGGCTGCGTCGATGCTGTTTTGCGGGTCGCAGGCGGCGCAGCGAATGGCGCAGGCCGCGTCCCATCCAGGGCACCATGCAGCGCCCGAGATGGGGGGCCTCGACCACGCCTCGCACGGCCACGGCGCCGACCACAGCCTCCATGAGCACGCCGCGCCCGCCTCGGACGCATCGTCCAGCCATTCCGGAGACGATGGCTCGATGCAGAGCCACTCATGCCCGGTCTGCGCCTCGTGCTCCCAAGCGCAGGCCGTCGGTGGATTCGACTCGCTCCCGCTCGCGTCGCCCGCACCCTCTGCGGCGCCGACGCAACCACATGCCCGCGTCTCCACGCGGGCGCTGACCCTCCCAGACAAGCCGCCTCGCGGCTGAGCCCCGCGCGCCGCCCGGTCTGGTGCCGGGCGTGCCGCCGCATTTTTCCGACCCGACCCTGCTCGCGCTCCGCGCGACGCAGGCGCGCGCAACGAATCACGCGAGGCTCCATGAGAGATAGAACGAGAACCATTTTGGCGGCCGCGGCCATCGCTGCCGCGAGCATTCCCTTGGGGGCGCAGCCTGCGCCAGCCGACGCGCCGGGCTACCAGTCGGCCTTTGACGGCTACCGTCCCTTCGAAGCAGGCGAAGTCCAGGACTGGCGCAAGTCGAACGACACCGTCCGCGAGATCGGTGGTTGGCGCGCATACGCCCGCGAGATCCACGGCGCGCAGCCGGCGCCGACGGCCGGACAGAGCCCATCGGGTGCTGCGCCGTCTCCGTCGAAGCCTGGCAACCCCCACCAGGGACATCAACGATGAAGCGGACCTTCAAGCTAGCCGCGGCCGGGGTCGCCGTCGCCCTGGCCGGCTGCGCCGCGCCAGACATGGAAGCAGCCGTCAGCGAAGCCAATGCGCTGGCCGGTCCTGTTTCCGGCCGCGCGAAAGCCGAGCTTCAACGCGATGTCACACAGCGTGAGGAGGCCGCCAGGCTCGCCTCAGAACTGCTATCAAAGCCGCTCACCGCTGACGGGGCCACCCAGCTGGCCCTTGCCAACAGCCCGGCGTTCCAGGCCGCTCTCGCCGACAGCTGGGGGGAGCTTGCGCAGGCCAGGCAGCGGGGGCTCCCGGGAGGCGTCGCCTTTTCGTTCGAACGCCTGCGCGAAGGCGCCGACCTCGAGCTCGGGCGCCTGCTCTCCGTCGGCCTCTTCGAGCTGATCACTTTGCCGCAGCGTGCGCGCGTCTCCCAGATCCAATCCGAGCAGGCGCGCATCAGGATGGCCGGGGCCATCGTCGACCAGGCGGCGAACGCGAGGCAGGCCTGGGTGCGGGCCGTGGCGGCTCGCGAGGTCGAGGTCTACGCCGTCCAGGTGAAAGAGGCGGCCGAGGCGAGCGCGGAGCTCGCGCGGCGCATGCAGCAGGTGGGCAACTTCACCAGGCTGCAGGCGGCCCGCCAGCACTTGTTCTACGCGGACGCCACGTCGCGGCTCGCGACGGCGCGCCAGGCCGCGGTGTCTTCGCGCGAGGCGCTTGCGAGGCAACTGGGCCTGACCGGCGCGCAGGCCCGCGACTTGAAGCTGCCCGAGCGGCTGCCGGACTTGCCCAAGGCTCCGAAGGGGCCCGAGGAGGTCTCGAAGGCTTTGGCGTCCCAGCGCCTGGACGCGCGCCTGGCACGCCTCGAGCTCGAAGCTGCCGGGCGCTCCCGTGGCGTCGACCTGGCGTCGAGCCTTCTGGACGTGGAGCTCGGGGCCAGGCGCGACACGCGCTTCGAGGGCAATGGAGGGAGATCGACCACGAGGGGCTGGGAGCTGGAGTTGCGCCTGCCGGTTTTCGACTGGGGATCGACTCGAAGCGCCGCGCTCGATGCGAGGAGCCTCGCGGCCGCGAACCGCTATGAGGCCGTCACGCGCGCCGCGAGCTCGCAGGCGCGCGAGAGCTATTCGGCGTATCGCACCGCCTTCGACCAGGCGAAGCACCAGCGCGACGAGATGGTGCCGCTGCGCAAGACCATTTCCGAGGAGAACGTGCTTCGCTACAACGGGATGCTGATCGGCGTCTTCGAACTCCTTGCCGACGCTCGTGACCAGGTGTCGGGCGTGATCTCCGCCATCGAGGCGCAGCGCGACTTCTGGCTCGCCGACGCTTCGCTCTCCGCCACATTGATCGGCCGGCCCGTCGCGGGCGCGGCCGCGAGCGCCACCTCGGCGGGAGGCGCCGCCTCCCCCGAGGCGGGCCATTGAGGGAGAAACCCATGAACCAGAACAGCAGAAGACGTTTTCTCACGGGCATGGGCGCGATCGCTGGGGCGGTGAGCGCGACGAGCGTGAACAAGGTGGCCATGGCCGCGTTGCCCGAGCCCGTCCTTCAGACCAGGCCCGACACCGCGGCCCCCCTCGTGCCGAACACGGGCCGCGCCTACAACCCGGTCGTGACGCTCAACGGGTGGACCGCGCCCTGGCGCATGAATCAAGGAGTGAAGGAATTCCACCTGGTGGCCGAACCCGTCGTCCGCGAGATGGCGCCGGGTTTCAAGGCGCACCTGTGGGGTTACAACGGCCAGTCCCCGGGCCCCACCATGGAAGTGGTCGAGGGTGACCGCGTGCGTGTCTTCGTCACCAACAAGCTTCCCGAGCACACCAGCATCCACTGGCACGGGCAGCGGCTCCCCAATGGGATGGACGGCGTCAGCGGGCTCACGCAGAAGTCGATCCAGCCTGGCAAGACCTTCGTCTACGAGTTCACGGCTCGCCGGCCTGGTACCTTCATGTATCACCCGCACGCGGACGAGATGACGCAGATGGCGATGGGGATGATGGGCTTCTGGGTCACGCACCCGAAGGCCAAGCACCCGCTCATCGAGGAGGTCGACCGCGACTTCGTGTTCCTGCTCAACGCCTACGACATCGAGCCGGGGTCCTACACGCCCAAGATCATGACGATGCTCGACTTCAATCTGTGGACCTTCAACAGCAGGATCTTCCCGGGCATCGACTCGATGAACGTGCGGCACGGGGACAAGGTGCGCATCAGGGTGGGGAACCTCACGATGACCAATCATCCCATGCACATCCACGGCCACGAGTTCTTCGTGACGGGCACCGACGGTGGCCCCACGCCCAAGGGCTCGCGCTGGCCGGAAGTCTCCGCCGACGTCGCCGTGGGGCAGATGCGGCAACTCGAGTTCCTGGCCGACGAGGAGGGGGACTGGGCGTTCCACTGCCACAAGTCGCACCACACCATGAATGCCATGGGCCACGACGTGCCGACGATGATCGGCGTGGACCACCGGGATGTCGCCAGGAAGATCGCCAAGCTCGTGCCCGACTACATGGTCATGGGGGAGCGGGGCATGGCCGACATGGGCGAGATGGAAATGGCACTGCCCGACAACACGGCTCCCATGATGACCGGCCAAGGCCCCTTCGGTGGCATCGAGATGGGCGGCATGTTCACCACCGTGAAGGTTCGGCGCGAACAGAAGCGCGGCGACTACTCGGACCCGGGGTGGTTCAAGCACCCGGCCGGCACTGTCGCCTATGAGTTCACGGGTCAGCTGCCCACACCCGCGCGTGCGAGTTCTGTCACCCCTTCCGCGGCGGCGGCGCCCGCGGCGAAGGGGGTCGAAGTGCGTGTCCGCAAACCCGCGTCCGGTCACAGTGGCCATTGAACAAGGAGAAATCATGAACACCACCAGGAGGCGCGCATGAGATTCGTCAGACATCTGTTGCTGGCGGCAGCGATCGGAACGATCGGTGCCGGCGCCGTGGCGCACGAGAAGGACGCCGCCAGCAGGAACGCGGCCGCAACCAGGAAGGAGCAGATGCCCTGGGGCATTGCCGGGAACGCGAAGGCGGCCCGGCGCACGATCGAGATCGCGATGAGCGACGACATGCGCTTCACGCCCTCGAACATCGAGGTGAGGCAGGGCGAGACGGTCAAGTTCGTCGTGCGCAACAAGGGCAAGGTCTTGCATGAAATGGTCATCGGCGACAAGAAAACCCTCGACGAGCACGCCGCGCTGATGGCCAGGTTCCCGGGCATGGAGCACGATGAGCCCTACATGGCCCACGTTGCCGCCGGCAAGCAGGGGTCCCTCGTGTGGAACTTCAATCGGCCCGGCGAGTTCGACTTCGCCTGCCTCATCGCCGGCCACTACCAGGCCGGCATGGTCGGGAAGATCAAAGTCTCGCCCGCCAAGTGATCCGGGTTCGTCAATCCAAGGAGTCCTCCATGAAAAATTCTCTCCTGACCATCCTGGCAGCCGCCATGTGCTTCGCCGCTGGCCCGTCCATCGCGCAACCAGCGACGCCGGCACCCGCGCAGTCCGCGCAGGTGCAGCTCACCGACGCCGAAGTCCGCAAGGTCGACAAGTCGGCGGGAAAGATCACCTTGAAGCACGGCGAGATCAAGAGCCTCGACATGCCTCCGATGACGATGGTGTTCGGCGTGAAAGACGCGGCCATGCTGGACCAGGTGAAGGCCGGCGACAAGATCCGCTTCGCGGCGACGAGCCAGGACGGCAAGTTCACGGTGACGGAGATCCAGGCCGCTCAGTGAGCCAGGAGTGGCAACCCGGTGATTCAGGCGCGGGCGCGCGACCTCCGGTCGATCACCGCGCGGGTTCGGCGACCGAATCGGCGAAGTACATCCCGACCAGCCCTTTCCCCTTGGCGTCGAGCTTGCCCCGGTATTCGCAGTTGAACGTGGCCCGCACGAGGTCGTAGGTGTAGGCGGAGATGTTGACGCGGCCGACCTCCCCGGCGCTTTCCATGCGCGCGGCGAGGTTCACCGAGTCGCCCCAGATGTCGAAAGCATATTTGCGCTTGCCGACCACGCCCGAGACGACCGGCCCCGAGTGGATGCCGATGCGCAGATCCCATTTGAAGGCCGCGCTTTCATTCCGCATGGCCATGTACGCGGCCATGCGCAATCCGGCGTGCACGCAGCGCTGGGCGTGGTCGTCGCAGGGCTTGGGCAGGCCGGCCGCTGCCATGTAGGCGTCGCCGATGGTCTTGATCTTCTCCACGCCCAGTTCGTCGCAGATGTCGTCGAAGGCCGCGAAGATGTCGTTCAGTTCGGCGACCATCCGGTTCGCCGGCATCGTCGACGCCGTCTGCGTGAAACCGCTGAAATCCGTGAACAGCACCGAAGCGGATTCGTGACGGACCGGCTTGACCTCGCCGGACGCCGAGAGTTCGTCGGCCACCTCGACGGGCAGGATGTTGTACAGAAGCTCCTGGACGCGCGCGTTGGAAGCGGCGAGCAGCGCGTTCCTGCTCCGCAGCAGGTCGGCCGCGGCCTTCAGGGCCAGTTGGCTGCGCACGCGCGCCAGGACGATGGGCGCGCAGATCGGCTTCGTGATGTAGTCGACGGCGCCCAGGGCTAGGCCCTCTTCCTCGTTCTCGGTCTCCGTCATCGCCGTGACGAAGATGACCGGAATGTCGGCGCTGGCGGGCGCCGCCTTGAGGCGCCGGCACACTTCATAGCCGTCCATGTCCGGCATCATCACGTCCAGCAGGATCAGGTCCGGCGGTGTCGCCGCCGCGATTTCCAGCCCTCGCGCGCCCGAGGGCGCCAGCTTGACGGTGTAGTGCGCATCGAGCAGGTCGCGCATCAGCGAAAGGTTCTGCGGCGTGTCGTCGATGACGAGCACCAGCGGCCGCCTGGACGTCGGGGTGTCTTGCATCTAGGCTCCCAGCTTCGAGTCGGCCATGGCGGCGTTCAGCACGGCGAGTCCGCGCGGCGCGTCGAACTGGTTCACCGCGTCCTGCAATTCAGCGAAGTGATCCGGAAAAGCGGCGGCAAGCAGCGTTGTGTTCTGGCCCACGACACGCTCCGCGTTGCCGTCGTCCGCCGCCAGCAGCACGCGCAACTGCTGGCAGACCGTCTCGAGCCGGTGCGGGTCCCATCCGGTCGGGGCGCCGGCCGGTGCGGCCGACGGCAGCGCTGCCTGGATCGCGGCAATCTGGCGAGCCAGGAGCGTATCGAGTGTGGTGAGCAGCGTGTCGCGGTGGTCGTCATCGGTGGGAAGGGCGGGTTCGAGTGCGGCGGCGGCCTGCTGGAGCTCACCGGCGGCGATGTTGCCGGCCAGGCCCTTCAGAGTATGGATCAACCTGGATGCGGTTGCCACGTCGCCGGCGCGCAGCGCCTTGCGGGTGGCGGTCACGGCATCGCCCTGGGAGGCGGCGAAACTGCGCAACATGCTGTTGTAGCGTTGCGGAATGCCCAGCACGCGGCGCAATCCCACGGCCTGGTCGAGGCCAGGGATCGCGGACGGCAGCCCCTCCTGGGCGTCCGGCACGGCCGCTTCCCTCCCGGCCGTGCGCGCGTCCCGCCGCGGCGCGATCCATTGCAGCAGGACACGAAACAGCACGTCCGGCTCGATGGGCTTGGTGACGAAATCGACCATCCCCGCCTGCATGCATTGCTGGCGGCTCTCGATCATGGCGTTCGCCGTCAGGCCCACGATGGGGACGGCGTTCCAGCGCGGATCGGCGCGGATGATCCGGGTGGCCGCCAGCCCATCCATCACCGGCATCTGCATGTCCATGAGGATCAGGTCATAGGGCTCGCCGGCCGCCTGGAGCATGCTGCACGCGATGCGGCCGTTGTCGGCGATGTCGACGACCAGCCCGGCATCGCGCAGCATCTCACCGGCCACCTGCTGGTTCAGGGCATTGTCTTCGGCCAGCAGGATGCGCGCGCCCTCGATCGCGCGCAAATCTTCAGCCCGCACCTGGGGGACCTCCTGGCCGGGATTCGCAACGCCGCCGAGCAAATCGATCATGGCGTCGAACAGCGGTGACGGCGCCACTGGCTTGCTCAGCAAGGTCAGGATGCCGGCCTGGCGCGCCTGGGCGGCCGCTTCCTCGCGGCCATAGGCCGTGAGCATGGCCATCCGGGGCCGATGGGCCAGTTCCAGCGATTGAAGCCGCCGGGCGGTCTCGATCCCGTCGAGGCCCGGCATCTTCCAGTCGAGCAGGACGATGTCGTAGCCGGCACCCGCGGCATCCGCGCGCGCCACGGACGCCAAAGCAGCCTCGCCGCTGTCGGCCACATCGACCTGGAAGTGCATGGCGGCCAGCATGTCGTGCAACACGACGCGCGCGGAATGCAGATCGTCCACGACGAGGATGCGCCGCTCGCGCACGTCGATTCCGGGGTGCGGCGCGCGTGCGCTGTGGGCCCCGACGGCCAGGCGGGCCGTGAACCAGAAGCGGGAGCCTTCGCCCAGCATGCTCTCGACGCCCACTTCGCCTCCCATTTGCTGGGCCAGGATCTTGGTGAGCGCCAGGCCCAGCCCGGTGCCGCCGTACTTGCGGGTCGTGGAGACATCGGCCTGCTGGAAACTCTGGAACAGCTTGCCGATCTGCTCGGGGCTGAGGCCGATGCCGGTGTCGCGCACCTCGAACCGCAGCAGGACATCGTCGCTGCCGTCATCGAAGCGCCGCACGAGGCGCACCACCAGGTCGATCTCGCCCTGCTCCGTGAACTTGACGGCGTTGCTGACGTAGTTGATCAGCATCTGCGAGAGCCGCAGGGCGTCGCCGCACAGGGCCCCGGGCACGTCCGGCGCGACGTCGAACAGCAATTCCAGACGCTTCGCGCTGGCCTTGTCACTCACGAGGTCGGCCACCTTGGTGAGCAGCTGTTCGAGCCGGAACGGGGCCGTCTCCAGTTCGAGCCGTCCCGCCTCGACCTTGGACAGGTCGAGGATGTCGTTGATGATGGCCAGGAGGTGCTGGCCGGACTGCTGCACCTTGCCGAGATAGTCACGCTGGCGGGCGTCAAGGTCGGTCTTGAGGGCCAGGTAGGTCATCCCGAGGATCGCGTTCATCGGGGTGCGGATCTCGTGGCTCATGTTCGCCAGGAAGTCGCTCTTGTGCTGACTCGCCGACTCGAGCTGGACATTCGCTTCTTCGATCTCGCGAATGAGCAACGCATTCTGCGCCACCACGATCCGCTGTTGCGCGAGCGTTTCGCTCAGTTCGCGGTTGGCCGCTTCCGCGGCGTCCTTCGCCGCTTTCAGTTCGGCGCCGCGCTGCTCGAGCAGGCGGCTTTTCTCGGTGATCTCCCCGTTCTGCTGGCGGATCTGGATCAGGCCATGCAGCACGCGTTTTGCTTGCTGATGCGACAGGAACGCGAAGGTGGTCATGTAGCCGAACAGCACGGTGCTGCTCAGGAGCGAAACACTGAGGCGCGCGTCCGGTTCCAGCTCGAACCCGATGAATGCGCCGGACCCCAGGGCCCCGAGCACGAGCAGGCCGACGCCCCGCGCCGCATGCGCGGGGCCACCGACGCTCAGGCTACCGGAAAGCACGCCCAGTACCAGCGCCATGCTCGGCCAGAGGCTGAACTTGAGCGCGGGCAGCCACAGGCCGATGAACAGGGCATCGAGCATCAGGTTGCGCAATTCGGCGGTTTTCTGCGAACGGCTGCGGCGGGCCAGGAAGTAGCCGATGTGCGGCCAGACGAGGGTGTAGGCCGCCGCCACCGCCAGCCGGAACGGCGTGATGCCGTCCGGGTAGAGGTGCAACATGACGACCAGCAGGTACCCGGGGTACGTCAGGACGCGGGTGAGGTAGGCGACCCTCACCACCGGGTGTGTCGCTGCCTTCGAGACCGGCGCCGCTTCCGTGCTGCCGCTGGGGTCGGTGCCGGCGGTCATGGGCGGCGTTTCCAGATGAGGTTCATCGGGGGATGATGCCCAATGGATCGAGTCTGATCAACCGGGGCGGACGTGCTGACCCGGCAGCAGATGTTCACCTTCGGACACCGGCCCGAGCTCTGGCAGCGCCTACGCCTGGGCGCCCGACGCGACGGCAAGCTCACGGCGCTGATCCACGAGGCGGTGGGCGAAACCTCGCGCGTGGAGGACTTCACGGAGATGGTCACGCGCTGGTCGGGCACGCTTTACCGCTGCGACAACCTGCGCGGCGACTACCGCCTGCTGCCGCTGGACCTGCCGACGCCGCTGGACATGCGCGCGCCCGGGGCGGCCAGCGGCCTGTTCCCGCTGGAGGTGGCCATGGACGAACTGGCGCACGCGCTGGGCATGGACCCGCTGGCGCTGCGCCTGGCCAACGACGCGGAGCGCGCGCCTTCTGGCGACAAGCCGTATTCGAGCAAGAAGCTGCGCGAGTGCTACGAACGGGCGGCGAAACGATTCGGCTGGTCAAAACGCAACCCGCGGCCCCGCAGCACGCGCGAGGGCCACGAACTGGTGGGCTGGGGCATGGCCAGCGGCCAGTGGATCGCCGAGCAGCAGGAAGCACAAGCGCGGGTGGTGTGGCACGCCGATGGCCACGTCGACGTGGAAACGGCGGCCAGCGACATCGGCACGAGGACGTATACGGTGCTGGCGCAAGTGGCGGCGGCCGCGCTTGGCGTGCGCCTGCAGGACGTGCGGGTGCACATCGCCGACACGCGGCTGCCGCGGGCGCCGACCGAGGGCGGCTCGTCGCACGTGGCCAGCGTGGGCTCGGCGGTGGACGGCGCCTGCGAGAAGCTGCGCAAGAAGGCGTGGCAGCTCGCGCGGGCCATCCCTGCGTCCCCGCTGGTGGACAGCAAGCTTTCAGAGGTGGAATTTGCCGGCGGCCAGCTGCGGCTGCGCCAGCAGGACGGCAACGGGCTGTCCGTGCAGGAAGTACTGCTGACCTCGGGCGTGGACCAACTCGAGGCGAGCTTCCACCTCGAGCCCGACGAGGATGAACAGGGACGCTACGAGCGCGCCGTGCACTCGGCGGTGTTCTGCGAGGTGCGGGTGGACGAAGCGATGGGCACCGTGCGGGTCACGCGGGTGGTGAGCGCGGCGGCGTGCGGCCGCATCATCAACGAGCTCACGGCGCGCAGCCAGGTGCTGGGCGGCATCGTCTGGGGCATCGGGCAGGCGCTGCACGAGGCCACCTTGATCGACCAGGCACTCGGCCGCTTCGTGACGGTGGACCTGGCGAACTACCATGTTCCGGTGAATGCGGACATCCACGAACTGGAGGTCATCTTCGTGCCGGAAGACGACCGCATCGTCAGCCGCCTGGGCGCCAAGGGCGTGGGCGAGATCGGCGGGCTTGGCGTCGCCGCCGCGATTTCCAATGCGATCTGGCACGCCACCGGCCGCCGGATCCGCGAACTGCCGATGACGCCCGACAAGGTGATGGCGCCCACCGAGCCTTAGATGAGCCGCGGGCTTGCCGCGGAGCAAGTCGCGACCTCAGATCATCTCGAGGGGCACAGGTCCTTTCGGCGGCGGAAAGAGCGCATCGAGTTCCTGTACCTGGCCCATCGTCAGCGGATGCTCCAGCGCCAGGGCATTGTCCCCGAGCCGCTCGCGGCTTCCGGTCTTGGGAATCGCGATCACCCCGTCCCGCGCCAGCAGCCACGCGATGGCCACTTGCGCTGGCGTCATGCCATGGCTCTTTGCGAACTGCACCAGCCCGCGGTGCCGCAGCAGCCGGCCCTCTTCAAGCGGCGAGTAGGCCATCACGGGGATGTGGCGCTGGTGAAGCCATGGCAGCAGGTCCCATTCGATGCCGCGCCGGCCGAGGTTGTAGAGAACCTGGTCGGTCTGCACCGCCGGGCCGGCGGGAACATCGTGCAGCTCGCGCATCAGCGCGGTGTCGAGATTGCTCACGCCCCAGTGGCGGATCTTGCCGGCACGCCGGAGCGTTTCGAAGGCTTCCACCGTTTCCGCCAGCGGAACGTTGCCGGGCCAGTGCAGCAGGTACAGGTCGATCGCTTCGACGCGCAAGCGCTTGAGGCTGTTGTCGCATGAGGCCTGCATCGAGCGGCGCGACGCGTTGTGCGGATAGACCTTGCTGACGATGAAGACCTCATCGCGCCGGCCTTCGATCGCCTCGCCGACCAGCGCCTCCGAAAGGCCGTCCCCATACATTTCGGCGGTATCGATGAGCGTCAGGCCCAGGTCGATCCCGCGCCGCAGGCAGTCGATTTCTTCCCGCCGGCGGGCCGGGTCGTCGCCGATGCGCCACGTGCCCTGGCCGAGGGCCGCGACCGTTTCGCCACAGGGAAGCGTCACGTGTTTCATGACGCACAGTATCACCCGGCCCCTGCGTGCCAGTACACGCGACTTGCAGGAGGATCGCATCTCGACCTGGAAGTCGATGGGGCAGCCCTCCTGCGGGAGTGCGTTCGCACGCTCGCCCACGACACGCCGTCGCCAGCTTTGCGGTCCACATGGTGTTCGGCATCGTGAATTGCCGCGACGTCCTCTGTGTTCATCGCCGCGCCCTGGCCGGGATGCAGGAGGAGTGGATCCCCGCGAGTCACCCTTCAACCCGGCCCGGGAAAGCGCAACTGCCGACGGCTGGCAAAGCAGCGTTCTTCCCCGCTGATCGGGTCGCGGAACGCAACGCTGGCGGCGAGTAGTCTCAGCGGGTTGGTGGTTTCGTCTTCACCTCGCCCGAGCAGGTTGGGGTAGATGCGGTCGCCCAGGATGGGCAGTCCGAGTGCCGCCATGTGCACCCGCAACTGGTGGCGCTTGCCGGTGGATGGGCGCAGGCGGTAGCGGGCCCACGGTCCGCGTGTTTCCATCAGCTCGATTTCGGTGTGTGCGTTGGGCTTCGCGCCATCTCGCGCATCGGCCTCACGCATCTGCATGAAGTGATCGCTGGCGAGCAGGGTGCTGGTGCGGTGCAACGGGAACTGCAAGCGCGTGTCGCTGGACGCGAGAGCCTGGTACTGCTTCATGACTTTGCGGCCGGCGAAGAGGGTCTGGTAGGCGCCGCGGAATGCCGGCTGCTTGGCGAACAGCACGACGCCAGCAGTCTCGCGGTCGATCCGGTGCAAAGGCGTCAACGCCGCCAGGCCGAGCTGGCGGCGCAACCGGATCAGCAGCGTTTCCTGCAGGTAGGGGCCGGACGGCGTCACCGGCAGAAAATGCGGCTTGTCGGCCACAACGAGATGCTCGTCCTCGAACAGCACGGTGGCCTGCGCGGCATTGGGCGACTCGTCGGCGACGGTGCGGTAGTAGTAGAGCTTCCCATGCGGAACATACGCCTGCCGCGCCGCGACCGCGCGGCCAGATGCGTCCACCACGTCACCCGCCTGAATGCGATCAACCCAGTCGGCCGCGCGGACGCCGGGGAACCTTTCCACCAGGAAGTCGAGGATGCACGGCCAGTGGCCCGCGGGCAGGGCCACCTGGCTGGCCGTGACGCCATCGCGCATCGGCAGCATGGCTACCCGGCGACGGCTGCGGCGAGCCGAAGGGCACGTTGCAGCCGCCACGGGCCGTCGTGCTCACCCTGGTACACATCTTCGAGCGTGGTCGCGGTTTCCTGCAAGCTCGCGTTCAGCGCAACCCGGTTGTCGAACACGAAGCACTCCCCTTTCCAGGCCAGTCCGGGGTCCTTCACCTGCTGGAAGTAGTTGAGGATGCCGCCCTCCAGCTGGTAGGCGACCAACCCCAGATCCAGCATCCAGGCGGTGGTCTTCTCGCAGCGGATGCCGCCGGTGCAATACATCGCCACCCGTTGGCCTCCGGCTTTCCATGCCGCGGCATGGGTGCGCACGAAATCGGGAAAGTCGCGAAAATTCGTCACCTGCGGATCGATGGCCCCTTCGAAGTGGCCCAGCCGGTATTCGAAACTGTTCCGGTTGTCCAGCAGCACCACGTCCGGCTGCTTGATCAGGTTCCCCCAATCCACCGGGCTGACCTGGATGCCGGTCGCGCGCGCAGCATCCACCCCTTCGATCCCCAGTGGAACGATCTCCTTCTTGACCTGCACTCTCACCTTGCCGAAGGGCCTGGTGACGCATGCACTGTGCTTGAACGCCATTGCGGTGAAGGCTGGCTCGCGCTGGAGCGCTTGTTCAAAGCGCTCCACGGCGGCCGGGGACCCGGCCAGCATGCCGTTGATCCCTTCAGCGGCAACCAGAATGCTGCCAGCCAGCCCACCCGCGGCTTGCTCCGCCACCAGCTCGCGCAGCATCGCAGCTGCAACTTGCGGCTGCGGCAATGGCGTGAACTTGTAGAAGGACGTATGAACCAGCGCAGGCGTCTCGGGGCAAGGCAACGGCATGTGCCATTTTCCCACGTGTGCGTGGTCGCCGTCCTCGGCTTGTGGGCGCGATGATGCCCACATGCACGAGCCTCATCAACCGCAACCGACAACATTCCCCTGCACATGCCGACTCCTGCGATTCATGGGCGCCGGACAATCGTCTGGTCGCACCATCCAGGAGGCCTCGATGACCCAAGGCAATAGCAAGACAGGGGCCGCAGCCGCTCAAGTCTCGCCTGAATCGCGGGTGTTGCCGTAGCTGTCGCTGGTGGGCGCGTCGCGGTCCTTGATGAAGCCGGCCTGGTTGATCCCGCGCCCGGGCTTGCCTTCCTGCCCGAGCTCCGCGGCCCTGCCACGGTTCGAAGGCGTGCCTTCCGTGCCGACGGCGTCGGTCGAGCCCTCCTGGGCATCGAAGTCGGATTCCACTTCCGGCAAGCGGGTGTCCCCCGTCTGTTTCATGTTGTCTTTGGCGTCGGGCATGGCGGTCTCCTTTCGAACAGATCGAATCAATCTAGGCCGGAACACCCGGCCGGCCTGTAGGAAGCGGCCGCAATTCCGGCCGGGTCTGCCGGGGCTCAGCCGCCGCTGACAGCTGCGCCATGGAGGACCTTGCAGCCGCCCTTGCCGCCACGCCGCGCCGGCACCGGGCCGCGCCGTTGCCCGCCGATCTCGCCGGCGCGCGCTCGGCTCCTGCCGATGTCGCCCTCGCGTTCGCGATCGAAAGCCTCCGCCTGGGCGACCATCCCGGCGCGCGCGAAATCTTCATCGATGCGCTCGCCGCACTGATCGCGCGGGCTGCGGATCCAGGCACCGGTGACAGCGCGTTCCAGGCGTTGCTGCTGCGCGGCGGCGATGCGTCGGTGCAGGAATACGCGGCCCTGCGAGTTCAGGCGGCCAGGGACGCCCGGACCGTCCGGCGCCTGGTCGATGCATGCGCACATCCCGGCAAGCTGCCGCGTGCGGAAACGAATGAGAGGCAGCGGTTGGAAGCGCTTCACCTGCTCGCCAGGGCCGGTCGCTGGCAAGACCTGCTCAGCATGGCCGGCCGCATCGACACAGCCGTCGCTCAGCATCCGGCTTTGCATCGCCTCGCCCGGCGCGACGCACTTCGCGCCTTGCCCGCGGTCAGCCAGTACACGATGCTCCTGCGTGCGCACGGACCCGCGGGCGGCACCGAAGCAGCAGCCATGCAGGGCCGCGCGGCCGCGCAAGCCGGTGACTCCGCCGAGGCGCAGACGGTGGCCGCGTTGGCGACGATCGCCCTTGTGCTGCAACGGCGGGGCCACGTCGGGTTGGAGTTGGCGCGCGGACTCAAGACACCACGCGGATTCCCAGGCGAACGGCGCAAGGCGAAAGACGAGTGGGACGTGGCGCTGATCGAGCCGGGCCCCGGGGGCGGGCGCATTGTGCTGCTCGGCGAGGTCAAGGCCTCGCCCGCGTCCGCGCTTTCGGATTTCTCGCGCCTGCACCGGGGCTTGCTGGCCTTCGCGCAGGCCGATGGCGGCGCCAGCTACCTGTTCTCATCGGCGGATGGACCCGTCGCCATTTCAGGTGCGTCGCTGCGGGAGCTTGCACCCTTGAAGGAGCGGGCCTTGCCGCCGCGCGTGGTGTATTTCAGCCCGGCACCGGCCCAGACGCTGCCACCCCTGTCGGCGGCCAGCAAGGCGGTGTTGCTGCGCGAGCCCGCGAGTCTTGCCTTTGCCCGCACACGAGATGCCGGCGACCTGCTGCCGGTCTGGGAAGCGTTGCGCGCGGAGCCGCGCCTGCGGGCCACGCTGCATCAATACGAAACGGCGAGGCGGCTTTGCCAGGCGCTGCTGCACCCGGAAGACCTGATGTTCGCGATTCAGCGTGGCCGCTGAGTGCCCGGCGCATCGGAGGATGGGGCCGATGCAGGGTCCACCACGCTCGCCAAGGGCAATTCGTCAGCCCGCGCGCGTTCCAGGTCGAGCATGCGCTCCATGGCCGACCCGGCGCCTTCGCCGGAGCGCTGGTCTTTCGGCGCAGGGGCGGGTGCCTCCGGTCCGGAGGGCGAATCTGGTTTCACGAGCGCTTTCGTTGCGCATCGAGCGTATGCGATCCAGCTCATGGGTCCAAGCGCCGTTTGCCTGTGCAGCTGTAGGAGAGGGCTGACTGAGGGGCATCGACATGAAGGCATGGAAATTTCCACCCCTGAGCCCGAGCCGGGACAACATCAGGTAGAAGCAGACATGAACTGCATCGCCATCGCCATCCGTGCTGGCGACGAACTTCACCTGGAAGTGATCCGATGAAGGCGCCAACGGGCAGCATCGGCCCGGCCGCATCGGGCGGCCTCCTGGCACTGCTGGCCGCCGGCCTGTTCGGTCTGTCGACGCCGTTGGTGCAACTGCTGGGCAAAGGCCTCGGTCCGTTCACCACGGCCGCGTTGCTCTACGCAGGAGCGGCCGTGGTCGGCGCCACGTTGCGGCGGGGCACCGAGCGCGAGGCCCGGCTCACGCGAGCCGATGCGCCGCGCCTGGCCGTGGTCGCGTTCCTCGGTGCGGTCGTGGGCCCGGTGGCGCTCGCCTGGGGATTGCAGCGGGCGAGCGGCGCCGGCGCCTCCCTCATGCTCACGCTCGAGGCGCTGTTCACGGCACTGCTGGCATGGTTGCTGTACGGCGAAACCATGGATCGCCGCGTCTGGGCCGCCATGCTGCTGCTGTTGGGTGGTGGCGCGCTGCTGGCATTCGAGCAGGCGACCGCCGGCAGCGGGCAGATCGGGGGCCTGCTGGCGGTGCTGGTCGCCACGGCGGCCTGGGGCGCCGACAACACGGCGTCCCGCGCGTTGGCCGACCGGGACCCTGGGCAGGTCGTGATGGCCAAGTCCGCCTTGGGAACAGCCGCCACAACCGCCCTGGCGGTGGCCGTGGCCGAGCCCCTGCCGGCGGCGGGCGCGGCCCTGGGCCTGCTGGCCATCGGCGCGACCGGCTACGGCTTGTCGCTGCGCTTCTACCTGCTGGCGCAGCGCAGTTTCGGCGCGGCGCGCACCGGCTCTGTGTTCGCCTGCGCACCCTTCATCGGCGCGCTGGGCGCGGTTGCGCTGGGTGATCGCAGCGGTGGCTGGATGATGGCCGCGGCCGGCTTCCTGATGGCCGCAGGCGTGTTCCTGCATCTCCTGGAACGGCATGCGCACGAGCACCAGCATCACCACATGTCGCACGAACACGCCCACACGCACGACGACGGGCACCACGACCACCGGCATGACCCGATGCCCGCCGGCGCGCACAGTCATCCTCATGTGCACCGGCCCACCCTGCATGCACATCCGCATGCGCCGGACCTGCATCACCAGCACCGGCACTTGCGCCCGGGTGGCTTGTCGACGAGCGGCAACCCGTGCCGCCCACCAGGAACCGCGCATTCAGGCCCTGCATCGAGTTGGTGGCGACGAGTTGTTCGCGCTTCAGGCCGTTGATCTGGAATCCTGGTCCAGGGCCGACAGCTGCATGTCGATGGCGTTGAGGCGATTGACGGCGCCGCCGTAGTTGTTCTGGTGGTGGCTGCGTACCAGCTGTTCCGAGACAAGCCATGACTCCTAACTGGGCAACGCCCATGATCAGGAGCAGCGCTTGGATGCATTGCGCATCTTGGCGGCGGGGGGTCTGCTCATTCCCCCGATGCGGCGGATTATAGACGGCGTGTCCACGACCGGCTAAGGTCGGCGCGCATGAACATCCTGAAGACCTGGACGAAGGCGCTGCTGGCGATCCTGCTGGTGGGTCCGGCGGGCGCGGGCGCCGTCGACATCCGCTTCCAGCCCGTGGCCGACGGCGTCTATGCCCACATCGGTGACATCGGCCCGAGGACAGCCGCCAACGAGGGATTGAACGCCAACATCGGGCTGGTCCTCACGCGCACCGGCGCGATCCTGATCGACAGCGGGGCCACCCAGGAAACGGCGCGCCAGATCGAGGAAGCCGTCCGCGTGGTCACGGCCAAGCCGGTGCGCTGGGTGGTGAACACCGGTGGCCAGGACCACCGCTGGCTGGGCAACGGCTACTTCGCCGGGCGCGGCGCGGAGCTCATCGCGCATGCGGCCGCGGTGCCGGACATGCGCTCCCGTGGTGGCGATCAGCTGGCCGCGCTGCGTGCCTTGCTCGGCGCCAAAGCGGACGGAACGGTGCCGGCCCTGCCGACGCGCTTGATCGGCACGGCGGATGCCCGTGTGGAGCTGGATGGCGTCGAAGTGCAATTCCGCCATCGTGGCGGCGGGCACACGCCGGGCGACCTGATGGTCTGGCTGCCGCAATCGCGCGTGCTTTTCGCGGGGGACATCGTCTACGTCGACCGGATGCTGGCCGTCTTGCCCGTTAGCAGCACGCGCAGCTGGCTGGAGGCGTTCGCTGTCGTGGAGCAACTTGCGCCGGCCCGGATCGTCCCCGGCCATGGCCGTGTGACGGACCTCGCGCTCGCCCGCCAGCACACCCTGGCCTACCTGCGAAATCTTCGGGCGCACATGAAGAAGGCCGTCGACGCGAACACGGAGATCTCCGAGGCGATCAGGAGCTTCGACGTGAGCCCCTTCGACCGCCTGGTCAATGCGGCGGAACTGCACCCCGGCAATGCCAGCCGGGTCTACCTGGAAATCGAACGCGAATAGGCAGCTGGCGCCAGCTCGGCGTAAGAAGGCTTCCATTTTTCTGTTGTCCAGCGGATCCGGTGTGCAGTGAGTGACTAGGATGGGTCCATGCCATCGCAACGCATCGTGCTGCTGCTCCTGCTGCTCGCCAGCCCCTGGCCGGCACTGGCCTGTTCGCCGTGCCGGACCATGGTTTTCGCCTCGGTGTTCGACTCCCACTTCACACTGCGGCTGATGTTGGTGGTGTTGCCGGTCGCCCTGCTCGTCCTCCTGGCGACCTGGCTCTATCGAACCACGGAGTCGAGGCATGACGATGCCCATGTCCGGTAACCGCAGGCCACTGCTGGCAGCCGGCATCCTGATGGGGGCCGGCCTGGGCGGGTTTGTGGACGGCATCGTGTTCCACCAGATCCTGCAGTGGCACAACATGCTGTCCGGCTGGCTGCCGCCCACCAACCTGGTCGACGCCAAGGTCAACATGTTGTGGGACGGCATCTTTCACGCCTCCGTCTGGGCCATGACGATGCTGGGCCTGTGGATGCTGGTTCGCGCCGGCGGCCGGCGCGACGTCTCCTGGTCCGCGGGCACGTTCTGGGGCGCGTGGCTGCTGGGCTGGGGGCTGTTCAACTTCGTCGAGGGGGCGATCGACCATCTTCTGCTCGGCATCCACCATGTCAACGAATACGCGCCTTCGCCCCTGACTTACGACCTCCTGTTCCAGGCCTCGGGGGTCGTTCTGGCGGTGCTCGGCTGGATGGTGATCCGTTCAGCCCGGCGGCAAGCCTGACGCAGCAGGGCGCTAAGCCCGCAGGAGCCCCGCCACCGGCTTGCCGCGCACGGCCTCGGGGAACAGCGCACGCAGCACGCGTTCCGGGTCGAGCCTGAAGGTCTCGGCGCAGGCGGACGCGAGCAAGGCGTCGAGCCCCAGGGTCGGCTTCAGGTCGCGCCCTTCGAACAGGTTGGGCGGCGCGAGCCCTGGCCAGTCGGCCAGGATCCGGCCGCCGTGCACGGCGCCGCCAAGCACCATGGCCGCGGAGGCCGTGCCATGGTCGGTCCCGCCGGTGCCGTTCGCGGCGACGGTACGGCCGAACTCCGTGGCCACGACGACGACGGTCTGCTTCCAGGCGTCGCCCATCCCCTCGCGCAGCGCGCCGACCAGGCCATCGAGCCCCCGCAGCTGGAAGGCGAGGCGCGCGTTCTGCCCGCTGTGCGTGTCCCAGCCGCTGGTCTCGATCATGGCGATGCGCGGCCCGTCCGCGCGTGCCAGGAAACCCGCGGCGATGCGCCCGAGGGCTGCGCCGTCCTGCCGCCCGCCGCCGCCCATGCCCCCGCCCGCCATGCCGCGGGCCTCGAGCGCGGAGGTCCAGAGCGGCTGCAGCTGCGCATCACGCGCGTAGAGCTGCTCGACGCGCATCAGCAGGTCCTCGTTGGCCTGCGGCAGGGTGGACTGCGCATAGGTGGTGACCGGCGCCGCGCCCTGCAACGCCACGGGCACCGCGGACGAGAAGGCGATCGCATCCTTGCCGCTGCGGGGCAGCAGCCCCAGCAGGCGGTTCATCCAGCCATCCTTCAACTGGTACGGCGCTTTGCCGCCGGTTTCCAGCACGTTCTGGCCGTCGAAGTGCGAGCGGTCGCGGTAGGGCGATGCCACCGCATGCAGGAAGGTGGCCTCCCCCGCGCCATAGAGCTCACGCAGCTTGGGCAGCTCGGGATGCAGGGCGAACGTGCCGTCCAGCTTCAAGGCCGCCGACGCGTCGATCGCCAGCGCGCCCCGCTGGCCCGCATAGGCAGGCTCCGCGTAGGGGATGACGATGTTCAGGCCATCGGCCGCCCCGCGCTGGATGATGAAGATGAAGCGCCGCTCGGTCGCGGCCTGCGCGAACAGCACGCGTGGTGCGCCCAGCAGCGTGGCGGCGCCGAGAAAGCTGCGTCGGTCCAGGCTCATTTCCTTATCTCCTCAGGAACTCGGGGGAAACCAGCAACAGCGCGAGCGCGGTGCCGCTACTTTCGGCGCGGGCAATGGCGCTCGCGGTGGCCTCGCTCAACGCGCCGGGCAGCACACGGGGCGCGAGGCTGCGCGCGTCGATGCCGGCGCCTGCCTCCTGGACCAGGCCTTGCGCGACTTCGACCCGGCGCATCAAAGCATCGGGCGCGGCCCACGTAGCGGCCAGGTCGTTGTAGCCCGCCGGCGAGCCCGGTCGCCACACCGGTTGTCCCAGCTGGGTCATCAGGGCGGCCGCGCGCGCCGGCGGGACCGTGCTGCGGCCGAGCGCGCGCAGGCTGGAAATCGTCCAGTCCCAGGGGGACTTGAATTTCGCGCTGGCGGGCTGCCAGGCCAGCGGCGATGCGATGAGCTCCCGGTAGACGCTGGGCAGATCGCCGCCGGTCCGGGTGAAGGTGTCCGCCAGCTTCTGCACCAGTGCCGCCGGCGGCTCGTCGGCGACGAAGTGGCGGGCCAGTTTGCGTGCGATGTGCTGCGCGGTCGCCGGCGCGGCGACCAGGTCGCGGATCACGGCTTTGGCCTGCTCCTCGCCGCCTTCGGCGTAGACGCGGCCGAGGACCGTGCGCGCCCCGGGCTCGTGCAGTGCCGGCACGAAGCGGAACGTCGCGCCGGTCGCGGCGCCGGCGTCCCCCGGCAGCGTCCAGCCGGTGAGCGCGCGAGCGAACTCCGTCACGTCTTCCTGCGTGTAGCCGCTGCGAACGCCCAGCGTGTGCAGTTCCATGATCTCGCGAGCCAGGTTCTCGTTGAGGCCGCGCGCGCGTTGCTGCCGCTCTTCGGAACGCGCGCCCATGGGGCTGCGCGGGCCGATCGATTGGGCCTGGTCCAGGAACAGCAGCATGGCCGGGTGCCGCACGGCGGCCAGGAGCAGGTCTTCGAAGCGGCCGAGCACGTGGGGGCGGATCGCATCGGCCTCCATGCTGCCGGCCACGCCGATGATCAGCGGCTTGTCGACGGACACGGCGAAGTGGTTCGACCAGAAATGCACCAGCCGCTCGACGAAGGGCGTGGCCGTCTGCAATGCGCTGGCGGTGCGCGCGCCCACCGCCGCCACGTAGTCCGTGCGGCCTTCCCGCAGGTAGGCCTCGCGGATGCCGCTGCGCTGGCCTTCGGGCGCCTGCCGCACCGAGCGCTGCATCGTGTTCCAGACGTCCACCAGCGCGGGCGTGCGCCGCAGCGGCTTCCAGGCGGCCGGCAGCGGCTCGTAAGCCTCGAGTTGCGACAGCAGCCAGCGTTGCGGATCGGCCGGCGGCGCGTCGTCCGGCCGGGCGCCGAGGCCGAAGCGGTTGAGGGCAAGGGCGGAAGGTGTCATGGGGGCTGATTCTTCCAGCTTGGGCGGCCGGTGCGTTGTCCGGCATGTTTCGAACGGGTGAAGCGGGTCGAGCGACCCGGCCCGCGCCGCCGACTCAGGCCGGGGCCAGTTCCAGCGTGGCACAAAGGCCGCCGCCGTCCCGGTTGCGGATCACGAGCCGGCCGCCGTGCCGGAGCGCCACTTCGCTCGCGATGGACAGGCCCAGGCCCGCACCTGGGGAGGTGCCGCGCGAGGGGTCCAGCTGCTCGAACGGCCGCAGCACGCGTGCGATCTCGGATTCGGGGATGCCCGGGCCGCGGTCCATCACGTGGATGCGCACCACGCCGCCTGCCGCCTCCACCGCCAGCTCCGGCGCGGCCGCATGCACGACGGCGTTGCGCAGCAGGTTCACCAGGGCGCGCCGCAAGGCGGGCGCGTGCGCCTGCACGATCAGCCCGGTCGGCTCGGGGTGCGGGACCGCCGCGCCCAGCGCCTCCACGTCCTCCACGGCCTGCGCCAGCAATCCGTCGAGGTCGACCGGCTCCAGCGGCGCCGCCTCGCCGATGCCCCGCAGGTAGTCCAGCGTGCCCTGCACCATCTCCTCGAGCTGGCGCAGGTCGCGTGCGAAGGACGTGCGGCTCTCGGGGTCGGGGAGCAGCTCGGCGCGCAGGCGCAGCCGGGTGATCGGGGTGCGCAGGTCGTGCGAGATCGCGGCCAGCGACTGCACGCGGCCTTGCACGTGCTCCTTCAGCCGCGCGTGCAGCCGGTTCAGGACCTCCGCCGCTCGGCGCACTTCCGGCGGGCCCGCTTCCGGCAGCGGCGTGGCGTCCAGCCCGGTGCCCAGGGCTTCCGCGCCCACGGCCAGCTGCTCCAGCGGACGCAGCACCAGGCGCATCGCCAGCACGACCAGCAGCGAGGTCACGACGCCCAGCAGCACGAAGGGTCCCAGCAGGCCCTCCGTGCGGAAGCGCGACTGGCCGACTTCGACCTCCGCCTGCACCAGCTGCCCGTCGCCCAGGCTCGTTCCCAGCACGATCCTGAGCCCGTGGGTGCGGCCTGGCGGGCGCGCCCGCTGCAGCGGGCCGCGCGTGGCGACGACGGAAACCGGACGGCCCGGAAGCCGCCGGGCCCACACGCCCCGTGCCACGGCCAGGACTTCGGGTGGCGCGGCCTCGGGCTGCGGCACCGGGTTGAGCCGCAGCAACGGGTAGGGCAGCGCGGCTGCGACCGCCGCCCGCTGGCCCGGCGGGACGGCGTCGATGACGGCCACCAGGTCCGCGGCGCGCTGCACCTGCAGCACCAGGGCCGCCTGGCGCGCACTGGCCGCGCGGTCCGACAGCGCCCACCACAAGCTGGCCGCCTGCGCCGACAACAGGCCCGCGACCAGCAGCAGGAGCAGGCGCGCCCGCAGCGGCACGCGGGCCCAGGCCCGGCGCAAGCGTTCAAGCATCCGGCGGCACCGCCTGCACGTCGGCGTCCAGCACATAGCCGCTGTTGCGCATGGTCTTGAGCAGCCGGCCTTCGCCCGCATCCCGCAACCGTTGCCGCAAGCGGTACACCTGCAGGTCGATCGAGCGGTCGTTCGGCTGGAGCTCCCGCCGGTGCGCCAGCTCGACGAGCCGCTCGCGCGGCAGCACGGTGCGCGGGTGCTGCAGGAAGACCGAAAGCAGCCGGTATTCCGCCGCCGCGAGCGGCACCATCACCCCGTCGTCGTGCCGCAGTTCGCGCGATTCGGTGTCCAGCCGCCAGTCGCCGAACCGCAGCTTGCCGGGCAGTTCCGAACCCGGCGCGCTCACGGGCTGCGCCGGCGCGCGGCGCAGCACCGCACGGATCCGCGCGACCAGCTCACGCGGTTCGAACGGCTTGCTGACGTAATCATCCGCGCCGATTTCGAGGCCCACCACGCGGTCGATGGCCGAGTTCAGGGCCGTCACCATGATGACGGGGACGCGGGTGTGCTCGCGCAACCAGCGCAGCAAGTCCAGGCCGCCCTCGTGCGGAAGCATGACGTCGAGCACCACCAGGTCGATGCGATGCTCCTGGAAGCGAGCGCGCATTTCCGCGCCGCCGGCCGCCAGCAACGGATGCAGGCCGCTCGCTTCCAGGTACTGGTGCAGCAGCTGCCGGATCTCCGGATCGTCGTCGACCACCAGCACGGTTTCGGCCGGGGCGGGCGTGGCGCTTGTCATGGCCGGATTGTCACCGGGACGCCAGGGCTCAGACGGCCGGCGCTACAAGCCTGCTACATGCGCTTCACATGGGCCGCGGCGTCCGCCGCCGACGTCAACCCGCCAGCCCCACGAACACGTTCTGCACGTCGTCGTGGGCGTCGATGGCGGCCAGGAATGCTTCCACTTCCTGCAGTTCCGGCGCCGACAGGCTGGCCGGGTCGACCGGATTCCTGGCCTTGTAGCCCAGCTTGGCGGACAGCACCGTGAACCCGTGCGCCGGCAGGGCGCGGCTGACCAGGTCGAGATCGGTGGCGTCGGTCAGGAACAGCGTCGTGCCCTCGTCTTCGCCCGGCTCGAATTCCTGCGCGCCGGCTTCGATGGCGGCCAGTTCGGGATCCGCACCCGCCTGCGCGGGCTCGGCCTCGATCATGCCGACGTGATCGAAGTCCCAGGCGACGGAACCCGAGGTCCCGAGTTGCCCCTTGCGGAACAGCACCCGCATCTCCGGCGCCGTGCGGTTCACGTTGTCCGTCAGGCACTCCACCATCAGCGGCACGCGGTGCGGCGCGAAACCCTCATAGATCACGTGTTCGAAGTTCACGGCCTCGCCCGTGAGGCCGGCGCCCTTCTTGATGGCGCGGTCCAGGGTGTCCTTGGGCATGGAAGCCTTGCGCGCCTGCTCCACCACGAGGCGCAACCGTGAATTGCTCGCGGGGTCGGCGCCATTGCGCGCGGCGACCATGATGTCCTTGACCAGCCGCCCGAACAACTTGCCCCTGGCGTCGGCGGCCTGCGCCTTGCCCTTTGCTTTCCACTGCGCGCCCATGTCGAATGTCCTGAAGGAAAACGGGGAGTTTCCCAGATTCTCCAGGGGCATCTACTGGACGACGGCGGAGAGCCGGGTATTCGCCAATGCGATCGGAAGCCGCACGATGAATTCGCTGCCGGCATCTTCGCCCGCGCAGTGGGCGACGACACCGCCCTCGTGCGCCTTGACCAGTTCGCGCACGACCGAGAGCCCGACGCCGAGGCCGATCTCGTTGACCATCGTCGCGCGGGCATCGCGCACGAAGATGTCGAAGACGTGCGGCAGCGCCTGCGCCGTGATGCCGATGCCGTTGTCCTTGACCGCGATGACGACGCAGTCCCCGACCGTCGCTGCCGAAAGCGAGATCTCTCCCCCTTCGGGCGTGTACCGGGAGGAGTTCTCCAGCAGGTTGCCGAACACCTGGGTCAGCCGCGCCGCATCGCCCAGCACCATCAGGGCGCCCGGGTCGCGTTTGACCGAGAAGTGCTGGTGGCGCGTGTCCATCGAAAGCTGGCAGGTCTCGGCCACCCGGTCGAGCACGGTGCCGACGTCGAGCAGCTTGCGTTCCAGCCGGAACTTGCCGGCACCGATGCTGCTGCCTTCCAGCAGGTCGCCGATCAACCGGGTGATCTGCGCGACCTGGCCCTTGATCGTGGCCTGGTGCTTCGCATAGGCAACGTCGTCGTTGCGCGCACCGTCCAGCATCAGCGCGGCCAGCCGCAAGGGCATGAGCGGATTGCGCAATTCGTGGGCGATGGTCGCCAGGAAGGACAGCTGCCGCAGGTGCGCATCGCGGCCGGCGGCAGTCACCCGCGCCAGTTCCAGCCGCAACGACTCGTTTTCGATCCGCAATGCGGCGGCTTCGCATGCGGGCACGGTCATGATCGCGCCCGCACGGCCACGCCGATGCCGCGGTAGCCCAGGAACTGGCAGGCGGGGCCGAACATGGGCTCCCCGCTGACCTGGAATTTCTGCAAGCTCCCGTCGGCCTCGGTCCGGGTGAACACGAAGTCGAGGAACGGCTGCCTCGCTTCGATGGCGGCCTGCAACGCGGCCCGCTCGGCCTGGTTCCAGCCTTCCACCGGCGCGGCCTGCGCGTCCGGGGCGAACCCCTCCACCCGGATGCCCAGCATCTCCAGCACGGGGCCGGAGACCTTGGTGAAATTGCCCCGTTCGTCCTGCTCCCAGTACCAGTCCGAGGCCAGCTCGGTCAGGCTGCGGTACCGCGCTTCGCTCTCGCGCAACTCGGCCGTCCGTTCCTGCACCGCGGCCTCCAGGACCTGGCTGTAGTTCTCCAGGCGCTTGTAGAGCAGCCGCACTTCCAGCATGTTGCGGATGCGCATCCTGACTTCGACCAGGTCGAACGGCTTGCTGATGAAATCCCGCACGCCCGCATGCAGGGCACGCAACTTGTGCCCGGGCTGCGCGGTGATGACGAGCACCGGCAGGTAGGCGTCCTTGTCGTTGGTCTTCAGGCCCTCGATCACCTGGAAGCCGTCCATCCCCGGCATCTGCAGGTCCAGCAGGATCAGGTCGTAGCTGTTCTTGCGGTGCAAGGCGCAGACTTCCATGGAGTTCATGGTCGAACTCACGTTCGTGTAGCCCGCCTGCTCCAGCGTCTGTTCCAGCAGGCTGACATTGGCCTCCTGGTCGTCCACGATCAGGATGCGGGCCGCGAGCGTGTCGGGGATGGTGGTGGACATGGTGGCGGAGGTGGGGTCAGACATGGGAGGCATTGCCGCTGGTCTTGCGCGAGAACGCCAGGGCCACGTCCAGCGCGTCCATGAATTCGCTGACCTTGATCGGCTTGGTGATGTAGTTGAAGAAGCCCGCTTCCAGCGCCTTTTCGATGTCGCGTGGAACGGCGTTGGCGCTCAGCGCGATGATCGGGATGTGCGCGGTGACGGGATCGGCGCGCAGGATCTGCATCGCTTCGATGCCGCTCATGCCCGGCAGGTTGATGTCCATCAGGATCACCTCGGGCAGGCACGCGCGGGCATATTCGATGCCCAGCGTGCCATCCGCGGCACTCAGCATGTTCAGGTCGGCGCGGCGGCCGATGAGCTGCCCGACCAGCTCGAGGTTGGCCGGATTGTCTTCGACGTACAGCAGCGTACGCAGGGGAGTGCCTTCGGGGACCTTCGGGCGCGCGGTGGACTCGGGGTAGGCCGGCTGCGTCGAGAACTGCGGCGCGGAAGCCGTCCTGAATTCCACCCAGAAGACGCTGCCCTGGCCCAGGGTGCTGACGACTCCGATGGTCCCGCCCATGAGGTCGACCAGGCGTTTCGTCACCACCAGGCCGATGCCCGAGCCTTCTTCGGCACTCGCTTCCTTGCCGAGGCGGTTGAAGGGCTGGAACAGCTGGTCGATGTGTTCCGGCGGCAGGCCGATCCCCGTGTCCCGCACGCTGATCCGGATCGTCGAATTCGACACGGCGGCCGCCTCGACGACGACGCTGCCCTGGGGGCGGTTGTACTTGACCGCATTGAACAGCAGGTTGATCAGCACCTGCTTCACCCGGGTGCGGTCCGCGGTGATGAAGCGCGGGACGGGGAACTGCGGGAACGTCATGCCGATCCCGCGCGAGCGGGCCTGCGGCTCGATCATCGCGCGGCACTCGGTGATCACCTCCGCCAGCGACACCGGCTCGTTCGACAGGGTGAGCCGGCCCGACTCGATGAGGGCGAGGTCCAGCACCTCGTTGATCAGCTCCAGCAGGTACCAGCCCGCCTTGAGGATCTGCTCGATGTTGCGTTTCTGCGTGGGCGTGGGCGCGGGCGCACCGGTTTCGAGCAACTGGGCGAATCCCAGGATGGCATTCAGCGGCGTGCGCAGCTCGTGGCTCATGCTGGAGAGGAAGTCCGATTTGGCGCGATTGGCCTGTTCGGCAACGGCCATCGCCTTCTTCAACTCCGATTCGACACGCTTGCGCGCCGAATTGTCGGCACCGATCAGCAGGTAGCCGATGATGTTCCTGGCGTCGTCCCGCAGTGCCGTGATCGAGACGATCGCCGGGAACCGGCTGCCGTCCTTGCAGATGTAGGTGAGCTCGTAGATGTCCTCGATGCCGCGCGAAGCCTTGAAGGCCAGTGCCTCGAAGCCGGGCGCGATGATGGTGCCGAGCTCGAGGGTCAGCGCCTCGGCGCGCTCCTTCACTTCCTGCGGATCGTGGATGTCGCTCGGGCTGATGCGGTTCACCACTTCATCGGCGGCGTAGCCCAGCATGCGCTCGGCCCCGATGTTGAACAGCTGGATGATGCCGGCTTCGTCCGTCGCGATGATGGAAAAGGTGGCACTGGTCAGGATGGCGTTCTGCAGCGCCACCGCCTTCACGAGGGCCAGGGCGCGCTCCGGGGCAACGCCGTCGGAGATGAAGGGGTCATTCCCGGCGGGAGAATTGCTTGTTGTTGCGGGCATCGGCCGACGCTAACAGGGCGCCGGTCCGCCGTATGTGCGCTGCCGCACGCAACGCCAAAAGCCGCACTACGGCAGGGGCACCGCTTCCCGGGGGACGTCCGACATCAGCCGCCCGTATTCGCGCCAAACCACGCCGTAGCACTCGCAGACCGCGCTTTCCAGGCCGGAACGGTCGAGCACGTCGATGTGGCCCCGCCGGTAGCGGATCAGCCCGGCGCGCTGCAGGTTGCCGGCCGCCTCCGTCACGCCCTCCCGGCGCACGCCCAGCATCCGGGCGATCAGTTCCTGCGTCATCGTCAGCGAGTCGCTGTCCATGCGGTCGAGACTGAGGAGCAGCGCGCGGCACAGCTGCTGCTCCACGGAATGGTGCCGGTTGCAGACGGCCGTCTGCGTCATCTGCGTCATCAGGGACTGGGTGTACCGCAGCAGCAGGCGCATGGAGGCGCCCATCCGGTAGAACTCCTGCTGCAGCAGGCCAACCGGCAGCCGATAGGCGTGCCCGGCGCTGCGAACCACGGCCCGGCTGGGCGTGGTGTCGCCGCCCATGAAGAGCGAGATGCCGACGATGCCTTCATTGCCCACGACGCCGATCTCGGCCGACGCGCCGTCTTCCAGCACATAGAGCAGGGAAACGATGCAGGTCGTGGGGAAGTAGGCGTGGGCCATCCGCCCGCCGGATTCGCTCAGGACTTCCCCCAGTGGCATCCGCACCAGTTCGAGCCCCGCTTCGATCCGCGCGTATTCCGCCAGGGGCAGGGCCGCCAGCAGGTGGTTCTGGGTGGTGGCGTGGGGCGCGGGCATCCGGCCCATTGTGCGCCCCGGGCGCAAAGCGTAGGACAAGGGGCCGTCTTCGCGGCTGCGTGCGGTGGCGCACCGACGCTGCATGGCGCCCTGCCTACTCTCCAGCCACACACACACAACGAGGTCCCACCATGAAGACAACGATCCGCACGCTGCTCGCCCTGAGCAGCATCGCATTCGCCGCGCAGGCCGCCGCGCAAGTCACGTTCTACGAGAACGAAAACTTCCAGGGGCGCTCGTATTCGACGCAGGCCCCCGTCCGCAACGCCGAGCGCGGTGGTTTCAACGACCGCATCTCGTCCGTCATCGTGGTGGGCCAGCGCTGGGAAGCCTGCGGCGACGCGCGCTTCCAGGGCCGCTGCGTCGTGCTGCGCCCCGGGCAGTACCCGTCGCTCTCCGCGATGGGCATGAACGACCGCATCTCGTCGGCCCGCCCGCTGGCCGCCAGCGTCCAGGTCGCCGACAGTGCTTACGCACCGATGCCGGTCGTGGCGCAGGATTTCCGCCGCCGCGGCAACGAGCGCATGCATGAGGCCGACGTGCGGTCCGCGCGCGCCGTGCTCGGCACGCCGGCCCAGCGCTGCTGGGTCGAACGCGAGCAGGTCGTGCAACAACCCTCGTCCAACGTCAATGTCCCCGGCGCCGCCATCGGCGCGATCGTGGGCGGCATCCTCGGCCACCAGGTCGGCGGCGGCAGCGGCAAGAAGATCGCCACCGTGGGCGGCGCCGTCGGCGGCGCGGCACTGGGCGCGCAATACGGCCGCACCTCGGACCAGCAACAAGTCAGCTCGCAGGAAGTGCGCCGCTGCGACAGCAATCCCGCCCAGGCCACGCCGGCCTACTGGGACGTGGTCTACGAGTTTCGCGGCCAGGAGCACCGCGTGCAGATGGCGTCCGACCCGGGCCGCACCGTGCGCGTCAATTCGCGTGGCGAGCCGCGCGCCTGATCCGCACCCCATCCGCTTCAACCACCTTTCGAAAGTCCAATCATGAACAAGCATTCCATCGCCATCGTCCTGCTCACCGCTTCCTTCCTGACGCTGTCCGGCTGTGCCGTGACCCGCGGCCAGGAAACCGTCGGTGCCTACATCGATGACACCGCCATCACCACCGCGGTGAAGGCCAAGTTCGTCGGCAACACCGCGGTCGACGCATCCAGCATCGGCGTGGAAACGCTCAACGGCACCGTGATGCTGTCCGGGTTCGCCAAGAATTCGAACGAACGCAGCACCGCCGAAACCGTGGCGCGCAGCGTCAATGGCGTCCGCTCGGTGCGCAACGAGATTTCGGTCCGTCCTTAAGCTCCAGCAGACTTGACGCCGACTTGACCCGGGCTCGCTAAATGCGGCCTGGGTCAAGCCGCGACTGGACGGCCCGCACCAACGGCTGGACGGCCGCAGGAGGAAAGGGCGCCACGCTGCTGACGTTGATCTCGCACAGCACGAAGCGCTCCTCCGCGTCCTCCCTGGATTCGCCCAGCAGGAAATCGCAATCCCAGAGCAGGGGCAGCTGCTCGTGCGGCAGTCCCACGCAAGACCGCAGCATCTCGATCCAACCGCTTTCGAGCCGCTTCCGCAAGCCCTGGAACTGGGCCAGCTCCGCATCGTGGTACAGCCTGGGGCCCGGCGTGGGCGCCACTTCCCCCGGCCGCGCCGGAAACAGTGCGTTGACCGCCTGGTGCCCGAAGCCGGCGACGCGGTCGCCCACCAGGTAGGCCCGCACC
Organism: Caenimonas sedimenti; assembly: GCF_007833165.1. GTDB lineage: Bacteria > Pseudomonadota > Gammaproteobacteria > Burkholderiales > Burkholderiaceae_C > Ramlibacter > Ramlibacter sedimenti. The sequence continues at coordinate 143,213 of NZ_VOBQ01000018.1, forward strand.
ATCCCCTCCACCAGCCGCGGCTGCCAGGCCTGGTCGATCATGTGGCCGCCATTCGCCGGCTCGAAATAGGGCGCGAGCGTCACGCGCAAGGCCGTGGGGGTCATCGTCTCCTCGCTGCTGCCACGCTGCGCGTGGCGCACGCGAAGGGCCGTCCATGGCGCCGCGGGGTCGACGGCCTCGATCCGCCAGATGCCGGCGCCGCTCTGGCCCCGGTGCTGCTTGAGCACGCGCGGCCCGCTGGCGAGCCGGCGCGGCAGTTCCTCTTCGAGTTGGGCCAGGCTGCCGATCCGGTACACGTCGCTGCCGAAGGGCAGCTGGCGCGTCTCGACCAGCACGTCCTTGGTTCCGAGCTTGAGGATGGCGTCGGGGTGCGCGCTGACGGTGACCCCGCGGGCCGCCAGGCGCCGCAGCATGGCGTCGAGCCGGTCGCGGCGGCGTCCGCCCTCGACCGGATTGCACCAGACCAGCACGAGGCGAGCAGCCTGCAACTGGGCTTCCACTTCATCGGCAAAATCGTCGTGATAGACCGCTGGGGCGGCCTCGATGCCGGCGGCCGCGAAGGCCTGGAACAATTCGGCGAACCGGCTTTCGGCGGGCTCGGAGCGGTCGCGCGTGGCGCGATCACCGGGGTAGAGCAGGGCGAGGGGGGAATGTTGCAAGATCGCGCTCCTTCATGGGTCAGGCCCAAAAGAGACGCAGAACTTGGAGGCAGCGGCCTCTGGTGCACGGGGCGTCTGCCGAAGGCCCCGCTGCGGCCATTCTAGCCGGGCAATTGCAGAACGACGTTGCCCGCGGCGCGCCCGGACTCCACCAGTTCGTGCGCTGCGGCGATCTCGGCCAGCGGCAGCCGGGCCGCGATGTTGTGCTGCAGCGCCCCGCGCTCAAGCATGCGGGTGAGCGTGGTGACGGCGCGTTCGCGGTCGCCCGGTGCCAGGTGGTAGACGATGAAGAACTTCAGCTGCAGGTTGCGCGCGATCAGCGGGAAAAAGGGCAACTGCATGGTGGGAGAGCCGCTCCCGTAGACCACGCATTCGCCGCCCGGACGCAGCATCTTCAGGTCGGCCTCCGCGTTGGCCGCGAAATCCAGCTCGATGATGCGATCGACGCCGAGGCCGCCGGTCAGGGCGAGCACGCGTTCGGCGAGTGGCTCGGTCTGGTAGAACACGACTTCGTCCGCCCCCGCCTCGCGCGCCAGCACCGCTTTCTCCGGCGTGCTGACCGTGGCGATCACGCGCGCGGCACCCAGGCGGCCCGCCATCTGCACGGCGTAGTGGCCAACCGCGCCGGCACCACCGGCCACCAGCACCGTCTTGCCCGCGACGCCTCCGTCCATCAGCACGGCGTGCAGGGCGGTGAGCGCCGGGATGCCCAGGCAGGCACCGGCGGCGCCCTCGACACCGGTTGGCAGAAGCACGGCCTGCGCCTGCGGCAGGCAAACCGATTCGCAGGCCGTGCCGTGCGGCCGGCCCCAGGCGGCGTTCCAGGTCCAGACGCGTTGGCCGATCCGCACCTTGGCAACCCCATCGCCCACCGCGTCGATCACGCCGGCCCCGTCGCTGTGCGGGATGATCCGCGGGAAAGGCAGCTCCTTGCTGCGCAGGCCCAGGCGCGATTTCACGTCCGACGGATTGACGCCCGACCACTCGATCCGCACGCGAACTTCACCGGCGCCGGGCTGCGGCTCGGGCAGGGCGCCGAGCTGCAGGACCTCGCGGGCCGGGCCCACCTTTTCGTAGAAGGCTGCTTGCATGGCGGCAGTCTACGCTTCAGTCGGGGACGAAGCGCGCCCTGAAATTCGCCGCGTCCGCCTCCAGCTCGAACGTCACCAGCTGGCCGTTCCTGCCGTCCGCCAGGCGGTGCGCGGCGAACAGGCTCCACCTGCCCTTCGGACCATAGCTGGGCGGATCGATGAGCGCCTACGGATGCAGCACGAACTCCTGGTGCGCGAAGATTTCCCGGTCGCGGTTGCGCGGGGACGGGAAGAGCTTGTAGGCCTTGGTGGTGATCGTCGTTTCGGGCATGGCTTCCACTGTACGGGAGGTCGGCGGGCCGTCACGAGTGCGCGGTGCGGCCGCCCCGGTTCACAATCCGTCGCTAAAGCAGGAAGACAAGCCATGCCATCCCACGACATCGCCATCATCGGCCTCGGCGTCATGGGCGAGAACCTCGCCCTCAACTTCGAGCGCAACGGCCATTCGGTCTGCGGCTTCGACCTCGACGAGAACAAGCGGGCCAGCTTCGCGCGCCGCACGGAGGGCAAGCGGGCGGTCACGGCGGGGTCGCTCGCGGAGCTGGCCGGGCAGTTGAAGCTGCCGCGACGCATCCTCGTGATGGTGCCCGCCGGCAACGCCATCGACGCCGTGCTGGCCGACCTGCGGCCGCTGCTCGCGCCGGGCGACGTCGTCATCGACGGTGGCAACACCTTGTTCACCGACACGCAGCGGCGGATGCTGGCGCTGCAAGGCTCCGGCATCCTGTACGTGGGAACAGGCGTCAGCGGCGGCGAAGAGGGCGCCCTGCGCGGTCCGGCGCTCATGCCCGGCGGCGACGCGCAGGCCTGGCCGCTGATCCGGCCCCTGCTGCAATCGATCGCCGCGAAGGCCGACGACGGCCAACCCTGCTGCGAATGGATGGGCCCGGGCGGCGCCGGCCACTTCGTCAAGATGGTCCACAACGGCATCGAATACGCCGACATGCAGACGATCTGCGAGGCCTACTGGCTGATGCGGGAGCTGCTCGGAATGACGCCCGCGGAGATGAGCGCGGTCTTCGCGGAATGGAACCGCGGCGAACTGGGCAGCTACCTGATCGCCATCACGGCCGACATCCTGGCGCGCATCGACGATGAGTCGGGGTTGCCGCTGGTCGACCTGATCCTGGACACGGCGGAACAGAAGGGCACCGGCAAGTGGGCCAGCCAGGCGGCGCTGGACCTGGGCGTGACGGCGCCCACGATCGCGGACGCCGTGTTCGCCCGCACGGTGAGCGCCGTCAAGGAGGAGCGGATCATCGCGGCGCAGGTGCTCACCGGCCCGGCGGTGCGCGCCGCCGGCGAGCGCGCCGCGGTGGTCGAACAGATCCGTCGCGCGCTCCTGGCGGCCAAGGTGTGCGCCTATGCGCAGGGCTTCGCGCTGCTGCAGGCCGGTGACCGCGAACACCAGTGGTCGCTGTCCCTGGGCAGCATTGCGTCGGTCTGGCGCGCGGGCTGCATCATCCGGGCACGCCTGCTGGAGGACATCCGTTCGGCCTACGCCGGCGACGATGTACCGGCCAACCTGCTGGTCGCTCCGCACTTCGCGGCACTGATGGCCGGCTGCCAGCAGGACCTGCGCGAGGTCGTGGCCGAGGCGGCCCGCAACGGGGTGGCCGTGCCCGCTTTCATGAGCGCGCTGTCGTACTACGACGGCTACCGGTCGGCGCGCCTGCCGGCCAACCTGCTGCAGGCGCAGCGCGACTACTTCGGCGCGCACAAGTACCAGCGCATCGATCGCGCCGGCAAGTTCCACACGCACTGGATGGCTTGAGCATGGCTGTGCTGGCCCAAGCAGAGATCGAACGGTACGCGGCCGAAGGCTGGGTGAAGCCGGCCTGGCGCCTGCCGCCGGAGCGCGTGGACGAAATGCGCGACGCGCTCGACGAACTGATCCGCCGCAACCCCGGCGTGCGCCCCGAGAAACTGGTCTCGGCCCACATCGAAGGCGACAACGGGGAGGGCGTGCATGGCAGCGCGGCCTTCCTCGAACTCGCACGCGACCCCGGGATCGTCGAACTGGTCGGCGGCATTCTCGGCCCCGACGTCATCCTCTGGGGTTGCCACGTGTTCTGCAAGCCGCCGCTGGAAGGCTACGAGACGCCCTGGCACCAGGACGGGCACTACTGGCCGATCCGCCCGCTGGCCACCTGCACGGTGTGGGTGGCGCTGGAAGACTCGAAAATCGACAACGGCTGCCTGCGGGTGATCCCCGGGTCGCATCGCGCGAAGTTGCTGCACGAGCACCTGCACGAGGACCGCGCCGACCTCACGCTGCAGCAGCGGCTGGCGCCCGGCACGTTCGACGAATACCAGGCCGCCGACGTCGAACTCGAAGCTGGCGAGATGTCGCTGCACGACGTGTACATGATCCACGGCGCGCGGCCGAACACCTCGAGCCGCCGCCGCACCGGCGTCGCGCTGCGCTACATGCCTTCGACGTCCCTCTTCGACCGCTCACTGCGCCCGGTGGACGGCAAGACCGGCGTGGCGGTGAACTTCGCGCGGCGGCCGCTGTGGCTGGTGAGCGGGGTCGACCGCCATGGGGGGAACGACTTCGTGACGGGGCAACAGCCGCGCTAAACCGTGGCGCAACAGGACCCAGTAGAGCTACTGGACGCATTCACGGTTTCAATGTCGCCAGATACGCCGCGATGTTCAGCATGTCCGTCCCGCTCAACTCCGCCACCACGGGCTTCATCACCGCAGCCATCGCACCATTGCGCGCGCCCTGCTTGAAATCCCACATCTGCCGGACCATGTAGGCCGGCGAGCGGCCCGCGATGGGCGGGAAGGCGGCCATGCCCTGCAGCTTTTCGCCATGGCAATTCATGCAGGCCAACGCCTTGTTGCCCTTCATGCCGCGCACCAGCTCTTCACCCTTCTGGATGCTGCCCGGCGGCACGTGCACGACGAACTTCACGCGCTCGTCGCGCAGGACCGAGAAGCGTTCGTAGTCTTCGGGGTACTCGATGATGCGGTTGCCCAGCGGCTCCTGCGTGCCGTCGCCCGCCGAGGTGAGAAAAAAGGGCGTCGCCTTCAGCTTCGGGATCATGGCGGTTTCGGCCACCACCATCACTTGGGCCGGCCTGGTCTTTTCGAAGTACGCCGCGGCCGCCTTCAGCTCCTCAGGCGTGACGTTCTTCACCACGTTCTGCTTCAGCGTGTGCGCCAGCCGGTTGGTGGGCACGGCGCTGCTCCGCGCGCCGCTCGCCATCTCCTGGATCTGCTGCACGATGTAGTCGGCCGGGAGGCCGGAGATGTTGGCGTTCTCCGGGCCGCCGCCGCCGTTGGGCCGGTGGCACATGCCGCAGGCCCACAGTGCCGGCTTGCGACCCTGCGCCACGATGGGAGGCATCGCGGGGTGGTCGGCGGGGTGCCAGTCCGGCGGCGCGAAAGGGTCGCGCGACTGGTCGCGCGTGAAGCCCTTGTCGCTGCCCGGTACCCGGAACACCGTGCCGTCGTCCGCCACGCGTTGCGGCAACGGCAGCGGCGTCAGCGGATAGGCCCACGCGGGGAAGTCGGATTCCTGCGTGGTGGCGGGCAGTGCCAGCAGGCCGGCGCAGCCCGCGAGCAGCACGCGGGCGGCGGTACGGCGCATGCGGCTCACAGGTCGCGCCACATTTCGTCGTTCGCGGAGCCGGCGATGAACAGCGTGGCCGCCTTGCCCAGCAGCGCGAGGTACTTGGGATCGGCCAGCAGCTTCACCTGGCTTTTCTCCATCTCGCCCAGGTTGTCGTAGGCGCTGTACCAGCAGACCCGGTGCGGATTGCCTCCCACCGGGACCATCAATGTCATCTTCTGGCCGTGGGCGGTGCCGATGTACTCGACCATTTCCGCGGCGAAGGTCATCGCGTCGGCCATCTTGCCGGGTGCGATGGACGAGGTGCGGGTGAAATGGATCATGGCTCTCCTTGTGCGTCGCCTCCGGAGCGAAGGCGATCCCATTCTTGCCGTGCGCCGGCCCGGGTGCCAGCTCGCAGGTGGAGATGTCCGGATCTGAGAGGACGGATGTCGCGCGACGCGACCCCGATCGTTCAAGCCGTGCCTTCGCAGCGCCACTCCGTGGCCGTCATGCCGGCCACGGCGCGGAACGAGCGATAGAACGTGGCGAGCGAATCGAAGCCACAGGCCAACGCGATGTCCGTCACCGAACGGGCGGGCTCGCGCATCAGCATCGCCTGCGCGCGCGCCACCCGCAGCCGCCGGATTTCCAGCGTGACGCTCAGCCCCTCGCGCGCGAAGATGCGGTGCACCTGCCGCGCCGAAATACCGAGATGGCGCCCCACGTGCTCGGGCGTGAGGTGCGGATTCGAGACCAGGCGTTCGATGTAGCCGCGCGCCGAGGCGATACGAGCGGCGTGTACGGCCCGGCCCGCGTCTTCCAGGACGTCCGCCGGCGCGCCCAGCGACGCCGCGAGCAGCGTGTCGAGCGCCTGCAGCGCCGGATCGAGCTCGTCTGGCGACATCGCCGCCAGTCGCCCCTCGAGCCCTGCCAGGTATTCGGAGGCGAGCGCCGCGATCTGCCCGGCCTCCGGTAACAGCTGGAAGCCGGTGCGCCGCACCCGGTCGACCACCTGGGGCAGGCGGCCGGCATCGATCCGCAAGGTGCGGAACTTCCAGTGGCGGCCGGGCGCTGGTGCGGCCGTATAGGCCGAGGCCTGGGACCCCACGACGATGCTGCCGGGCCGGGTGAGGAACTGTTCCCCCCGCGCGTTGCGGAACGTACTGCCGCCCTCTGCGATGCGATAGAGGAGGAGGTGGTCGGTGGGCGAGGCCGAAGCGCGCGCGCGCGTGCGCCGGACGATGCTCCACGACGTGCAGACTTCCACCATGCTCACGGCCGGGCCACGGCGCAGGCGCAGGTCGGCGTAAACCCGTTCCGGCTCGGCGCCGTCGAGATCGGCCTCCAGGTTGAACAGGTCGTACGCCGCGTCACGCACGAGGGCGATGCGACTCGAGCCGCGCAGTCCCTCCGTCGAGATGCGTGCACTCTCCAGACGACGCTCCGTTCCGCTGTTGATCGTGTTTGACGATGCCACGCATGTAAGCAGATGTCAACGGGATGCTCATCGGATGGAAATCACCTGGAACGTGATCCAGCTTGGAAAGGGGGACTTCAGCCGCAGCGCACCCGCGTCACCCGCCCGCCGCCATCCAGGTCCAGCGTCACCCGCTCGCTGCTGAATTCCATGGTGACGATCTGCCCCGGCCGGATCGTGCGCAGCACGGTGGCACCGCTGCGGCGGCGCACCTGGTCGGCGAGCGCTTCGCCGTACGGCTGGCCGACGGCGAACTGGGCGCCTTCGGCGTTGCAACCGCCCGGCGCGGCGGGCGGTGGCGGCACCTGGCTGAATTGCTCCTGCTGCTGCCGCGGCGGCGGCGCACAGGCTGAGAGCGCCAGTGCCAGGGTCGATGCGAGAAGCAGGGCGCCGCGCATCATCCGGCCTTCTTCTTCTCGGACCACAGTTCGCCCCCGGTGGCCCAGTCGCCGGGCTTCACGTCGAACAGCAGGACGTCGACCGACTCCGGCTTGCTGCCGAGCGTGTCCACGCAGGCCTGCGTGAGGGCCTTGACGAGATTGCGTTTCTGTTCCGGCGTGCGGCCTTCGAACATGTCGACACGGATGGTGGGCATGGACGCTCCTTGGGTGGCTTCGGGTATGGAAAAGCGGATTGTCCTAGACTCCGCCGTTCCTGTTTCTTTCACGCCAAAGAGATCCACATGCTTCGCGACGACCTGAGGACCGAATTCGACTCGCTGCTGCCGGGCGCCTCCACCTCGGGCGGCGCCACGCGCCGCACCGCGCTGAAAGCCGCCCTGGGCGCCGGCTACACCGCCGCGGCCGGCACGGCCTTGGCGCAGACGGCCATCCGCACCCCGGCCGACGGCCTGACGGTGGGTGAGTTCACCTACGAGGTGAACGGCTTCAAGGTGCCGGCCTACCGCGCCGCGCCGGCTGGCAGGACGGGCCTGCCGGTGGTGCTGGTCATCCAGGAGATCTTCGGCGTCCATGAATACATCGCCGACACGGCGCGGCGCTTCGCCAAGGCGGGGTACCTGGCGATCGCGCCCGAGCTGTACGCCCGCCAGGGCGATCCCAGCTCCTACGGCGAGATGGCGCGGCTGATGGCGGAAGTGGTGTCCCGCGTGCCGGACGCGCAAGTGATGGCCGACCTGGACGGTGCCCTGAAATGGGCGGCCGCCAATGGCGGCAATGTCCGCAAGTCGGCCATCACCGGATTCTGCTGGGGCGGCCGCATCACCTGGCTCTATGCGGCGCATGGCCCGGTGAAGGCCGGCGTGGCCTGGTATGGCCGCCTGGTGGGCGCGGCCTCCGACCTGACGCCGCGCCATCCCGTGGACATCGCGGGCAGTCTCAAGGCACCGGTGCTCGGCCTTTACGGCTCGGCCGATACCGGCATCCCCCTGGACACTGTCGACAAGATGAAGGCGGCCCTGGCGAGCGGTTCACCTGCCGCCCGGGCATCGCAATTCGTGATCTATCCGGACGCCCCGCACGCCTTCCATGCGGATTACCGCCCCACCTTCCGCCAAGGCCCGGCCGAAGACGGGTGGAAACGCGCGCTGGCCTGGTTCAAGGCGAACGGCGCCGCCTGAAGTCGCTGTTGGTGACCCTGCTCAGCATCCTGTTCGCCACGTTCGCCGCCGGCATCGGCAGCGTGTGGCTGGCGGCCGGCCTCATGCGCGTCGGCTGGCTGCGCGCCGACCCGGCGTCGGGCCGCGGGCCGGGCGAGCAGCACCTATTGAGCCTGGCCGCGGGGGCGCTGCTCGCCACCGCCTTCATGCATCTGCTGCCAGAGGCCATGGAGAGCCAGGCCGGTGCCAAGCCCCTGTTCATCGCCCTCCTGGTCGGGCTCGTGTTCTTCTTCCTGCTCGACAAGGCCGAACTCTGGCACCACGGGCACGAGCATCACCACGGGGCGCATGAAGACACACATGCGCACGATCACGTCGAGGGCCATCACCACCACCACGCTGACGAGGGGCCCCGCTCCGGCGGCTGGGCCGTGCTCACCGGCGACAGCGTGCACTGCTTCGGCGACGGCATCCTGATCGCGTCGGCCTTCACCGCCGACTGGCGGCTGGGCGCCGTCGCAGCGCTGGCCGTGCTCGCCCACGAAGTGCCGCACCACATCGGCGATCTCGTGGTGCTGCGCCAGACCAGCCGCAGCCGCCGCGCCGCGCTGGTCAAGGTGTCGCTCGCCGGTGCCGTCACGCCGCTGGGCGGCCTGGCCGGCTGGTGGCTGGTCGCTGAACTGGTCGACTACCTGCCGTATTTCCTGGTCGCCGCCAGCAGCAGCTTCATCTATGTCGCGCTGGCCGACCTGATCCCGCAGCTGCAGAAGCGGCTCGGGGCGCGCGAGACCGTGGCGCAGGTCGCCTGGCTGCTGGTGGGCATTGCCCTGGTCTCGCTCGTCAGCGGGCTCGCCCACCCGTCGCATTAGCATCGCGTCCGCCGCGCGGCCAGCCGGTCAGTAGCGGCGGCGGTTGTCCGGGGCGCGGTCGCGGTGGTTCGGCACACCGTCGCCGTCACGGTCGCGATCGTGCCAGTTGACTCGGCCGTCGTTGTCGCGGTCGCGGTCATAGCGGTCGGGAATGCCGTCGCGGTCCTGGTCACGGCCGCGCCGGCCCTGGTAGCCGTATGACCCCTGGTAGCCGGGGTGGCCCGACCAGACGGATTGCGGGACCCACTGGCCCCCGCCATAACCACCACTGTGGCCGTAATAGCCATGCCCGTACTGCGCCGGCGCGATCTGCACATAGACGGACGTGCCAGCCACCGCCGGCGTACTCAGCAACGCGGCAGCTGCGGCGACGGCACCCGCCGCACCGATGAACCAGCTCTTGTTCCTGCTCATGCTTCTCTCCTTTTGCTTGGGGGACTGGTCCATGGTGTGCGTGCAACGTGAAGTGCAGCGGTGCTGCATGCAAAGCACAGGTGAACCCTGGAAGCGATTCGTTTCGAAACGGACGGGTAGTCCTACATGCGAGTGGTTTTTGTCTGACAACCACCTACACGGTGCACTCCTAAGGTCGTTTCGATTGAGAGACTTTTCACCAAGGAGAACAGCACATGGCATCTCGAGACGACGAAGACCGCGAACGTCAGCAAGGACGCTGGGGCGGCGAACAGCAGCAGCAGGATCGTGGCCAGGGCGTCGGCGGCGAATCGCGCGGCGGCGGCCAGCAAGGCGGCAACTGGGGCAGCAGTTCCCAGGGCGGCGGTTCGGGCCAGGGCTACGGGCAACGCTCCGGCTCGGAGTTCGGCTCGCAGCAATCCTCGGGCTTTGGCGGCTACGGCGGTGAAAGCCACGGCTATGGCCGGGGCGGCAGCGGTGGCGGTTCGGACTGGGGCGGCGGCGAGTTCGGCGGCCAGGGCCGCAATGCCGGCGGCATGCAGTCGTCCGGCTTCGGCGGCGGCGGGCAGGGCTACGGCCAGCAGGGCTACGTCAGCGGCGGGCAGGGCTATGGTGGCCAGGGCTACGGTGGCCAGGGCGGCCAGGGCAGCTGGGGCGGCCCATCGTCCCAGGGCGACTGGAGCCGGTATGGCGGCCAGAGTGGCCAGGGAGGCCAGGGAGGCCAGGGCGGGAGCTACGGCAGCGGCAGCTACGGCAGCCAGGGCGGCCAGAGCTACGGCCAGTCGTTCGGTGGCGGCAGCCAGGGCTACGGCGGGAGCCAAGGGTACGGCCAGGGCGGCCAAGGGGGCTATGGCCAAGGCGGTCAAGGCGGCCAAGGCGGCTACGGCCAAGGCTACGGTTCGCAGCAGAACCAGGGTCATGGCCAGAGCTACGGCAGCCAGGGTTACGGCTCGGGTGGCCAGGGCTACGGCGGCGGCTATGGCCAGCAAGGTGGTGGTTACGGCTACGGCAGCCCGCAAGGCAACTTCGGCGGCGGCCAGCAGAACCAGGGCTATGGTTCGAGCGGCGGCAGCCATGGCCAGCAGGGCCACCACGACCCCGACTACCACCAGTGGCGCGAAGAGCAGATCCGCAACCTGGACAACGACTACCAGTCGTGGCGGCAGGAACGGTTCCGCAAGTTCAGCGACGATTTCACCAGCTGGCGCAGCAGCCGCAGCGGCGGCCAGGGCCAGAACAGCGACTCGTCGTCTTCGGGCAATTACGGCAGCACCGGCCAGAGCGGATCCAGCAGCCTGGCCGGGTCGAGCGGCATGGGCAGCGCCGGCAGCACCATGAGCGGGGGCTCCAGCAGCGGAAGCTCGGGCATGGGCGGCTCCAGTGGAACGGGCGGCAGCAGCGGCACCGGCAGTTCGGGAGCCAGCGGCAGCTCGGGCACGGGCAGCAGCGCTTCGTCGTCCAGCACGAAGAAATAGCGTTCCGGCCGGCGGCGCCGCATGGGCCGCCGGCCCCAATTTCCATCCATCACAACAAAGGGAGTGATCTCATGAAAAAAGCATTGATTCTTTCGGCCTTCGCGCTCGCGCTTGGCGCCCAGGCCCAGACCGCCACACCCGGCACCGGCACGTCGGCGACGGGCGGCCAGTCCGCGCCCATGGCGCAGCCGGGCGCGGGCACCCGCAATGCGGAGACGCGCAAGGACGACAAGATCGCCCGCGGCGACCGCAAGTTCATCGAAAACGCGGCGGAAAGCGGGATGTTCGAGGTGCAGGCCGCGCAGCTCGCGGCATCGAAGGCGACCGACGCCCAGGTGAAGAGCTTCGCCAGCATGCTGGTCGATCACCACACGGCCGCGAACAACGAGCTGATGCAGATCGCGAACGCCAAGGGCGTCGAGCTGCCCGCCGCGCCGCCCCGCGGCAAGCGCAAGGACGTCGAGGACCTCGGCAAGAAGAACGGCGCCGAATTCGACAAGGAGTTCATGCGCGAAGTGGGCATCAAGGCCCACGAGAAGGACATCAAGCTGTTCGAGAAGGCCAGCAAGGATGTGAAGGACGCCCAGCTGAAGGCCTTCGTCGACAAGACGCTGCCGACGCTGCGCGAGCACCTGGCGCAGGCGCAGAAGCTGCCGCAGTCCGGCAAGAACTCCGCCGCCATGGGCGCCGGCAAGAGCTGATTCTTCTCTGTTGGAACACGTCATTCCCGCCTGCGCGGGAATGACGGATCGCGGCAATTTCCGGTGACTACTTCTCCGTATAGGTGTACCCCGTGACGCGCCAGCGGCCGTCCGGCTCGAGGACCGTCGTCACCGTTTCCTGCACGCCCGGCTTCTTGTCGAACTTGCTCTGGAACAGGACGCTGACGTAGTCGCCGTTGGGGCGGCCGGGCAGCGTCGTCTTGTAGATCGCCTCGGCGGGCTCACGCTCGACGAGGTTGCCGAAAGGGGCTCGCGCCTTCGGGATGTTGTCCATCCACGAAGACAAGGGCACGTTCTGGCGGAACACGGCGCTGGACGAATCCCAGGCCGTGCCCCAGTCTCGCCGGTCGAGCAGCAGCAGCCAGGCGTGCGCTGCGTTCTGGCCGGCTTTTTCCTTGTCGGGATCCTTCTTCACGTCGGCAGCGGCGGACGGAGCGGCCGGCGCGGCGGGCTGCGAGGCGCGCGGCGCGATGGCGGGAGAAGGCTTCAATTGCGCGTGGACGGCGCCGGCGACCAGCGCCGTGGCGGCCGCGGCGAAGAGGAAACGTCGCTTCTGCATGGGTTGGAAACTCCAGGGTTGGGGCAGTCTAGCCGGTGTGACCGCGGCCATGCCGCAGCAGTTCCCGCAACATGCGGGCGTGCAGCTGCCCCTGGTTCTCGTTGTTGGTGTTGAAGACCACGTGCACCTGCCGCGCCTGGGTCGCCAGGTGTTCGATTTCCGGGACCATCGCGGCGAGTTCGTCGGCGGAATACCAGTAGTCGAAGCGGCCGGAGGACGCCGGGCCGCGGTGGTTCCACTTCGCGGCGTTGCGACCGTGCAGGCGCACCAACGCGAGGTTGGGGTTGGTGACGTCCCAGACGCCGGGCACGGTGTTGGCGAAGCCCTGCGGCGCGTCGACGACGGTGTGCACCAGCTGCAACCGGCGCAGGAGAGCCAGCGTGGCGTCGGTCTTGTCCTCGTCGCTGAACCAGCTCCGGTGCCGGAACTCCACGGACAGCAAGTGCCCTGCCATGCGTTCGGCGCAGTGCTCGATGAGGCCGTGGCCAGCAGCGCTCTGCGTCACCGAAGGCGAGAACTGGAAGTGCACCGCGCCCAGCTTGCCGGCGGAGCGTAGCGGAGCCAGCGCTTCGATGAAGCGGCGCCACAGTTCGTCGCGGATTTCCGCTGGCAGATCCGGGTAGCGCAGGGACGCAGGCGCTTGCGGCCCCAGCGCATCCTGGAGGTCGCGATGCAAGGCCGACGGCGCGGCGGTGTGCCCGGTGAACAGGCGGAATGCCTTGACGTTGAAAGTGAAGTCGTCCGGCGTGCGCGCCACCCACAGCTGCGAATTGCCCGGTGTCGGCATCCCGTAGAAGCTGGAGTCCACCTCCACCAGCGGGAACTGCGTGGCGTAGAACTTCAGCCGCGCCTCGGCCGTGTTGCAGCCGGGCGGGTAGAAGCGGCCACAGGCGATGAGCGACTTGTCCGTCCAGGAGGCGGACCCGGTGAGGATGTTCTCGGCCACTGTACTAATATACAGTCATGCAGCACCCCGACCCCCTCGCATCGCTCAACCCGCAGCAGCGGGAAGCCGCCACCCACGGCACCGGGGACACGGCGGGCGACAAACGCCCCCTGCTCGTGATCGCGGGCGCGGGCTCGGGCAAGACGAACACGCTGGCGCACCGCGTGGCCACGCTGATCCGCCACGGCGCGGACGCGCAGCGGATGATGCTGCTCACCTTCAGCCGCCGCGCCGCGCAGGAGATGGAGCGCCGTGTCGGCGGCGTGCTCCAGCAGGCGCTGGGCCTGCAAGGCAGCAACGCGTTGCCCAACCTGCCGTGGAGCGGCACCTTCCACAGCCTCGGCGCGCGCCTGCTGCGCGAATACGCGCCGCGCATCGGCCTCGACGACAACTTCACCATCCACGATCGCGGCGACGCCGAGGACCTGATGGGGATGGTGCGGCACGATATCGGGTTCTCGGAGACGAAGAAGCGCTTTCCGCTCAAGGGCACCTGCCTGGGCATCTACTCGCGCGTGCTGAACACGCGCGACCCGCTGGCGCTGGTGCTGCAGCAGGTCTACCCCTGGTGCAGCCAGTGGGAGGACGAACTGAAGAAGCTGTTCGGCGCCTACGTCGAGGCGAAGGAGCAGCAGAACGTGCTGGACTACGATGACCTGCTCGCGTACTGGGCCGACATGATGGCCGAGCCCACGCTGGCCGCCGAGATCGGCGCACGTTTCGACCACCTGCTGGTGGACGAATACCAGGACACCAACAAGCTGCAGGCGGAGATCATCCTGGGCCTCAAGCCGACCGGCGAAGGGGTGACCGTGGTCGGTGACGACGCGCAGAGCATCTACAGCTTCCGCGGCGCCACGGTGCGCAACATCCTCGACTTCCCGCACCAGTTCGCGCAGCCGGCGCGCGTGGTCACGCTGGAGCGCAACTACCGCAGCACGCAACCGATCCTGGACGCGAGCAACGCGGTGATCGCCGCGGCGCGCGAACGCCATGCCAAGAATCTCTACACCGAGAAGGCGTCCAGCCAGCAGGCGCAACTGGTGCTGGTGCCCGACGAGGCGCAGCAGGCGCGCTGGGTGGCCGACGAAGTGCTGCGCTGCCGCGAGGGCGGGACCGTGCTCAAGCAGCAGGCTGTGCTGTTCCGCGCCAGCCATCACAGCGCCGGGCTCGAACTCGAACTCGCGCGGCGCAACATCCCCTTCGTCAAGTTCGGTGGCTTGAAGTTCCTGGAGGCGGCGCATGTGAAGGACGTGATGGCCGTGCTGCGCTTCGCGCAGAACCCGCGCGGCCGCATGGCCGGGTTCCGGGTCGTCCAGCTCGTGCCGGGCATCGGCGCGGCGACGGCCACGCGCCTGCTCGACGCGATGGCCGAAGCGCCGGACCCGCAGGCCGCGCTGCAATCGTTCGAGCCGCCCGCGCAGGCGAAGGACGGCTGGAGCGAACTGGCCGCTCTCTTCGCCAAGCTGGACGACAGCGAACTCGCCTGGCCGGCCGACATGGAGCTCGCCAAGAGCTGGTACCTGCCGCAGCTCGAACGCATGCACGACGACGCGCAGGTGCGCAAGATGGACATCGAACAACTGGCCCGGCTGGCTGCTTCCTACGGCTCGCGCGAACGTTTCCTCACCGAACTCACGCTGGACCCGCCCGAAGTGACCAGCGACCAGAGCGGCCCGCCGCTGCGCGACGAGGACTACCTGATCCTCTCCACCATCCACAGCGCCAAGGGCCAGGAGTGGAAATCGGTGCATGTGCTCAACTGCGTGGACGGCTGCATCCCCAGCGACATGGCGACCGGCACCACCGACGAGATCGAGGAGGAGCGCCGCCTGCTCTACGTCGCGATGACGCGCGCCAAGGAGCACCTGCACCTGATGGTGCCGCAGCGCTTCTACGTCACGCAGCAGTCCGGCGGCGGTGACCGCCACATGTATGCCGGCCGCACGCGCTTCGTGAGCGATGCGATGCTGGCGCAGTTCGAGCAGGTCGTGTGGCCGGAGGCGGTGGCGTCGCCGGCGGGGCAACCGCAGCCGCAGGCACCGGTGCTGCAGGTGCGGCAGCGGGCGCGGGCGGCCTGGCGGTAGGCCGCCGCCGCAATCACTCCTTCGCGATCGCGATCTCGCTGGTCTCTTTCACCGTCTCCAGCACGATCAGGCTCTCCGTCCGGATGACCGCGCCCAGCGGCTTGATCTTGTCCTGCAGCAGTTGCTGCAGGGCCGCGGTGTCGGTCACGCGGATCTTCACCAGGTAGGAGTGGGCACCGCTGATGTGATGGATCTCCTGCACCTCGGGCAGCGCGGCGATGGCCAGCTTGGCTTCTGTTTCGCCGTCGTACTTCACGTCGACCAGCACGAAGGCGCACAGGCGCAGGTCCACCGCCACCGGGTCGATCACGGCGCGCCACCCCTTGATCACGCCGGAGGCGCCCAGGCGCCGCAGGCGCTCGCCGGCGGCCGAGACCGACAGGCCCGTCTGGGCCCCGATCTGGGCACTGGAGAGCCGGGCATCCGCCTGCACCAGGGCGGCAATTTGCTTGTCAATCTGGTCCATTGCAATTAATATACCTGCGAAACGGAGATAAACCACCGTTTTGCCTAGAATTCGATGACCTTGCAAGGGGCCCAAGATCAAAGCCGACGGACCGATCACTGTCGCGGTGGTGGACGATAACGCGTTTCATCGCGAGCACCTCTGCGCCGCAGTCACTGCCTCGCCGGAACTGCGGCTGGTCGGCGCGGCGGACGACGCGGCCAGCGCCCTCGTGCTCATGCAGCAGCAATGCGTGGACGTCCTGCTGGTCGACCTGGGCCTGCCGGACCGCAGCGGGCTGGAAGTGATCCGCCATGTGCGCGCCCATTGCCCGGCGACGGACGTGATGGTGGTGACGGTGTTCACGGATGAACGCCATGTGCTGCAGAGTCTCGAAGCCGGCGCCACCGGCTACCTGCTGAAGGACGCCACGGCGCAGGAGATCCGGCAGGCCGTGCTGGAAATCGTGGCCGGCGGTTCGCCGATCAGCCCGTTGATGGCGCGCCACCTGCTGAAGCGCTTCCGGCCCGCGCCCGTGCCGGAAGCGCCGCTGGCCAAAGCCGTGCTCTCCACCCGCGAGATCGAAGTGCTGCAGGTGGTGGCGAAAGGCCTTTCGGTGAAGGAAGCCGCCGACATCCTGGCGCTGTCGCCCATGACCGTGGGCACGCACGTCAAGAACATCTATCGCAAACTCGCGGTGAACTCGCGCGCCGAAGCCGTGTACGAAGCCGGCCGCCTGGGCCTGCTGGCCCTCTGACCTGGGCGGCGTGCGCTTCCTTCGCGCGCTACTGACCATTCTGGCTTTGTGCTGGGCGCAGTCCACGGCTGCGCAAGTCGAACTGCCGGGACCGTGGCCGGGCGTCTGGATCCGGGGCGCCGAACTCGTTGAAGCCGGCGCTCCCATCCAGGTCCCGCTCCCCGACAACTGGAACCGCCGCGCGCAGGGCCGCGGCGGCGTGGCCGATTACCACCTGCGCTTCGACTGGCCGCGGTCCGAGGGTGACGTCGGCGTCTTCGTTCCTCGCCTCTCCCGAGTGGCCGACGTGATGGTCAACGGCATCCCGGCCACCACCATCGGCCGCAAGGAAACGCCCGTGCTGCCTACCTGGAACGAGCCGCAGTTCTTCACCATCCCCGCGCTGATGCTCGCCGAAGGCGCGAACACCGTGACCTTCCGCCTCACCGCGGAGCCGCGTTCGCGCGCCGGCCTTTCCGCCGTGTTCGTCGGCCCGCGCGAAGTGACGCGGCAGAAGTACGAACGCCGGACGTTCTGGCAGACCTCGCTGCCGCGCTTCTTCGAGATGCTGGTGCTGGTGGTCGCCATGGCGATCACGTGGATGTGGTTCATGAAGCGCAACGAAGCCTTCATCGGCTGGTTCGCCGTGTGTGCCTGGATGTGGAGCGTGCGCGTGCACCAGTTGTTCCTGCCGGAGCTGGGCCTCACGCTCTACCAGTCGGAGGTGCTGTCCGCCGTGTCGGTGCATGGGTCGCAGCTGGCCGAGGTGATCGCCACCTTGCGCCTGCGCGGTTTGCGGCTGCGCCGGCTGGAGAACCTGATGCTGGCGCACTTCGGCCTGGGCGCCATCGTGCTGCTGTTGGCGCCGGCCGATTCCACCGCGGCGCTGCTGCGCTGGATCTACCTGCCGCTCACTGTCGCGGCGTTCTACTTCAACATCCGCCTGGGCATCGAAGCCTGGCGCAACGGCAACCGGCCGCTGTTCCTGTTCGCCGCCCTCATCATGACGGCGATGTGCTTCGGGCTGCACGACTTCCTGGTCGTGGCGGGGGTGCTGGCTTTCGACGGCATCTTCTGGCTGCGCTTCGGCGGCCCGCTGATGATCCTGGCGCTCGCGGGGCTGCTGGTGCAACGCTACGTGGCCAGCCTGAAGCGGGTGGAGAAGCTCAACACCGAACTCGGCGACCGCATCGCGGCGAAGACGCTGGAGCTGGAAGACCAGTACCGCCGCAGCCGCGCGCGCGAGCTGGAGCTGACGCTGCTGGCGGAGCGCGACCGCTTCACGCGCGACATCCACGACGGCATCGGCTCGCGCCTGATCGCCGCGCGCGCGGCGATGCTCAAACCGGGCGTCGGGCACGATGACCTTCGCCGCGTGCTCGACGAGTGCCTGGCGGACCTGCGGCTGGTGATCGATTCGTTCGACCCGCATGCCGCGAGCCTGGACGCCATGCTCGGCGACTTCCGCGCCAAGAGCATGCCCAGCCTGCGGGCGATCTTCAGCGACGTGCACTGGCCGGTGGATGGCCTGGCCGATTGCCACTGGTTGGGGCCCAAGGGCAACCTCGCCGTGCTGCGCTCGCTGCAGGAGATGCTGGGCAACGCGATGAAGCATGGCGACAAGGGCCACTTGCGCGTGGGCACGCGCTGCGATGCGGATGCCGTCGAGCTGTGCGTGGAGAACGGGCTCGCGGACGCAGTCGCCACGGGCCAGGGCGCGCTGCCCGGCCTGCAGCTGGCACACCGGGGCCTGGCGAGTCTCGACAGCCGCGCGCGGCAGCTCGGCGGAGCGTTCGCCTTCGTCACCCCGGATGGGCGCGCGCGCGCGTCGTTGCAGGCGGTCCGCGCCGGCCAGGCGCGCGCGCCTGAAGCCGAGGCCGAGAGCGCTACTGCACCTTGATGGTCACCGAACGCGGCAGCCCGGCGCACGCCGGGACCGCGCCGATCTGCGCCGGCGCCACCACCACTTCGTGCGTGCCGCGGAGGTAGGTGCCGAGCTTGCGGCTCGCCGGGAAGCCGCCCTGGCTGCCGATCTGGAACGGCGCGGGCTGCACCACCGCGGCGGTGCTGGAGATGGCCAGCGCGCAGTCAGCCCCCGGCATGCCGTCGACCAGCACGACGATGGAACTGGCGGTCGTCAGCGCGTCCAGGCTGGGCGCGTTCTGCGCCTGCAACCGCACGCCGACCACCCGCGCCACGGGCGCGCCCGGCACCGGCTGCGCCACCGCCGGCAGCGTTGCCGCGCCCAGCAGCGCCAGGCAAGCGAGGCGCTTCACCGGAACAGGCTGATCAGCCGGGACCGCGAGGGCACTCCGAACACGACGAGCAGCCAGGAGATGTGGTTCTTGACCGTCCCGGTTTTCAGGCCGGTCACGGCGCCGATCTCCTGGTTGGGGTGGCCTTGCAGCACGAGGTCGAGGATCTTCACCTGGCGCGGCGTCAGGCGCAGCTGCGCGCTGACGCAGTCGCTCACGGGCGGCATCGCACCGGGCCAGCCGTCCTGCGCAGCGGCCAGCGGCCGGCGCGCGGCGACCGCGAGTTCGCGGAAAGCGTCGGCGCCGCATGCCTTGTGCAGCACGGCCTCGGCGCCGAGGGCGCGTGCTTCCTCCGCGACCGCCGCATCGACGGTCTCGGTCAGCGCCACGATGCGCGCGGCCGGGTGCGCGCGGCGGAAGGTTTCCAGCGCGTAGAGGCCCTTGCCGTCCGGCAGGTTGAGGTCGAGCACCACGAGGTCGATGCCCGCGCCCCGCTCCGCATAGAGCGCCATGCCCGCACGCAGGCAATCGGCTTCCAGCAACGCGGCCGGTTCGGAACGCGCGTCGTTCAGCACGATGCACAGGCCCATGCGGAACAGCTCGTGGTCGTCGATCACCAGGATGGTCGGCATCGCCGGCTCGCGGCGGGGCGGCCGGTCCGTGCCGCCATGCAACGTGATCGGCGCGTGCTCGCGTGGATTGAGGGTGAGGTCCATGGGCTGCATTGAAGCAGCGGCAGGGCAAGCGCGGAATACCGCGAATCCGGTAGTCGATTAGTTCCGGCGAGTGACTTAGGTCATGCGACCCGCGTGGACCCGGAATTTAGATTCGCCTCGCTCCATCGCAAACCCTTCAAGGAAAACACATGAACCGCATCCCGCTCGCCCGGCGCATTGCCGCGTTGCTCTTCGCCGCCTGTCTCGCCGGCGGCGCCCACGCCGCCACCATCACCGGCATCTCGGCCAGCCCGGCGAACCCCACCGCGGGCCAGCAGGTCACCTTCACGATCAACCTGGCCGCCGGCAGCCAGTGCGGCATCCGCCTCGTCTACGGGAACGGCGAACCCTCCGACAACACGCTCACCGGCGTCGGCAACGCGAGCATCGCGAAGACCCTGGCCAAGGCCGGCACCTACCAGATCCAGGCGATCGGGAGCCCCACGCTCACCCCGGGTTGCACCGGCCAGGCCGCGATGACGCTCGTCGTCAAGGAGAAGCCCGCGATGCCCCCGATGGTCGTGGCTCCGAACCTGGTCATCGGCGGCATGGTGCCCATGTGCCCGCCGGCGCCCTACAAGGAGGACATCCGCAACCTGCAGACCGGCAAGCTGCATTGCTACCAGCCCAATCCATCGTGCCCGACGGGCTGGAAGCAGGCCAGCTTCAACGACGGCACCGGCCAGTTGCAATGCGTGACCGCGGTGGACCCGGTGTGCCCGGCCGGCTTCGACGGCAGCTATGCCGGCGGCGTGCTCAAGTGCGTGCCGAAGCCGCAGCCCAAGGTGGCCTGCGTCACCGGCGCGCTGCCGCAGAACCCGTGGGGCACCAGCTACTACGCGGAAGGCTGGAACCGCCTCGGCTGCTCGGTCAACCTCGCGCCGCCGAAGTGAGAGCCCGCCTTGCCGATGTCCTATGGCGCCGCTGCCGCCGCGGCGCTCCGTACCTGGTTGGCGCCTCGCTCCTGCCAGTGGCCGCACATTCGCAGCCGCTGGTGGTGGCGGCGTCCGATGAGGAAGTGATCCGCGGCTGGCAGGCGGCGATGCCCGGTTCACCCACGCCGGTGCTCACGCCACAGGCCGATGGCACGCGCCTCACCTGGACGGGTGCCGCCACCGCGGACGCGTACGACACCCGCGTGCGCTCCGGCAGCGGCTACACCGGGTCGCCGCAGTCGAACGGCACGTTCGGCAAGGCGAGCACCCAGGGCGACGCGCGCTGGGTGCACGGCGACGGCACGGTGGATGCCTTCGGCTTCCGCACGCTGCACACCGACGACCGGTCGGCGCTGCCGCGCAGCGCGTACCAGCTGGGCAACCTGCAGGTCGGCCGGACCGCCGGGGCCTGGTCGTTCGCTGCGGGCGACGTCGCGCCGAACTTCTCGCGCCTGTCGTCGGCGCTCGGCGTCCGAGGCGCCCTGGGGCAGGTCAACCTGGGGCCCGTCGCCCTGTCGGGCTTCACCGGCCGGGTCGCGGAGAGCTGGGAGGCTTTGGGCCGACCCGTCCTGCGCACGCAACCGGTACGAACGGTGCATGGCGGCAAGCTGGAGCTGCCGCTCGGCGAAACCTTGAAGGTGCATGCGACATCGCAGCAGTACGCGCAGGAGCGCCTGCCGAACGACAGTGCGGCCGCCGGCGCGCCGCGCGCGGTGTCGCGCAATTCGACGCTGGGGCTGCAGTACGCGAAAGGCGACTTGACGCTCACGGGCGAAGCCGCCACCAGCCGCCTCGACGACGACGTGCACGGTGACCGCGAAGGCCACGCGGGTGTGGTCGACGGGACGTGGCGCATGGGCACCGCCGCGCTGCGCTTCGGCGCGCACCACATCGATCCGGGCTACACGTCGCTCTCGCAGGGGGCCACGCCGGGCGTGGAAGAGGCGTATGTCGCGCTCGATTGGCCCGTCGTGAGCTGGCTCACGCTGGGCGGCGATGTGCGCACGTCGCGCAACAGCACGCTGGCGACCGAACTGATGCAGGCGGTGGTCAGCCGCACGCGGTCCGCGGCACTGAACGCCACCGTGAATTTCGGCAGCGAGTGGCCCGGCTGGAGCGCGACGCTGCAGCGCGCCGTTTCGGAATCCACCTCCGCCGGCGACCAGCGCCAGGCCAACGAAGCCACCAGCGCGGGCATCACCTACTACGGCCCGGTCTGGAATTTCCAGCTGGCACGCAGCCGCGCCGTGGTGGAGAACTCGTCCTACCCTGCCGGCAACTCCACCACCGAGGGCTGGACGGGGAACGTGCGCCGCAACTGGGCCGCGGCCGAGGCCGGCGCCTGGACGGCAGCCGTGGGCCTCTCCGGCCGTTCGCAGGTGCAGCGCATGGCGCTCGGCCTGCGCTCCGAGGCGCGCGACGTGGCGGTGCAAGTTTCCGCCGACCGCCCGGGTGTGGCGAACCTCTCGCTCGCGGCGGCGATCGGCACGCTGCAACAGGCCACCGACGCGGCGCCGGTGCGCACGCGCTCCGTGCAAGCCGACGTCACCGTTCCGATCGCCGGCGACGCCGCGCAGCTGAAGTTCTACCTGCGCTACAGCACGCGCGACGGCGCAGACCCTGTCCTCGAACTGATGGAACGCACCGTGGGCCTGCAGCTCGCGGTGCGGTTCTGAACACCATGAACACAACACCACCCCAACTCCGGTTCGCGCCCGTCTGGCTCGCCTGCATGCTCTGCCTGCAGGCTCACGCGGCCGGCCGCATCGAACGCGTCAGCGGCAGCGCCAGCGTCTCTTCCCCCGACGGCCGTCTGCGCGTGGCGCAACCCGGCGAACGCGTGGTGGCCGGCGAATCGCTGGTGACCGGGCCCGACGGCGAGCTGCACATCCACATGGACGACAACGGCCTGGTCGCGGTGCGGCCTGCCACCTCGCTGCGCATCGACGCCTACGTGGCGGATGGCACCCCGCGCGACCAGGCCAGCTTCCGCCTGCTCACCGGCGCCTTCCGTTCCATCACCGGCTGGATCGGCCACAACAACCCGCAGCGCTACACGGTGCGCACCGCGACCGCCACCATCGGCATCCGCGGAACCGACCACGAAGCGGTTTTTGTCCCGGGCGGTGCCGAGGCCGGTACCTACGACAAGGTCAACGAAGGCGGGACGGTGCTCGCGAACGACAGCGGCAAAGTCGACGTGGGCCCCGGCCGCGCGGCGTTCGTGCCGCGTGCGCGCGGGACGGCGCCGCGCCTGCTGCCCGACGTGCCGCCGCTGTTCCGCACGACGGCGAACGAAGCCGCCATCGAGCACGACAAGCTGATGTTGGCGCGCACGCGCGACGAGCGGCTGCGCGAGCGGCAGCGCGCGACGGCCACGCGCGGCCCGATCGGCGGCACGCAACCGCCATTGCCGGCGTCCGATGCCGTGGCTGCGGCCATGGCGGCGGTCGACCTGATCCTGCGGGCGGTCGAAAACGGCGACGTACTCGTGCTGCGGCGCCTGCTCGACCCTTCGATGATCGGCTTCCAGCGTTTGCTCGACGACGTGGCGCAGGAAGCCAACCTGTGCAAGAACATGCGCATCCATGCACCCGCCATGAATGCGCAGGTGGGCCACAACGTGGCCGTCGTGCAGGTGCCGTGGGAGAAGCGCTGCCTGGCCCTGCCAGGCTATGTGCCGCGGCTCGCCAGCGGGCACAGCACGCTGCTGCTGCACCTCACGCCTTCGGGCTGGGTGCTGGCGGCGGTGCCTCCCGCGAGCCTGTTCACGCCCATCACGGCGGCGGGCTTCGTCGCGCCGGGCCCGGCGGGCCTGCCGCCACCGGCCCCGATCCCGGCGCCGGCTC
>NZ_VOBQ01000019.1 GCF_007833165.1 Caenimonas sedimenti
CCCCCCCCCCCCCCCCCCCCCCCCCCCCCCCCCCCCCCCCCCCCCCCCCCCCCCCCCCCCCCCGCGCGAGTGAAGATGGCTCGTCGCGCATGCCCCCACCCCAGCCCTCCCCCAAAGGGGGAGGGAGGAAGGCAGCGAGCCCATCACGCCACCTCTTCCGGCTTCAACAACTCCACCGCCATGTCCCGCGTCAACGCAGCCACATCCTCCCGCTGCTTGAACAGGATGCCGGCGGTGTCGGCGACCACTTCCGGGTCGACCTCGAGCGTGTCGAGGGCCACCAGCGCCTTGGCCCATTCCACGCTTTCGGCAATGCCGGGCGCGCGCTGGAACGCGTTGGCGAACGGCTGGCTGCGCAAGCGGCCGACGAACAGCGCCACCTGCGCCGACAAGCTCTCGCTGGCCTCGGGCACGCGCGTGCGCACGATGGCCAGCTCGCGCTCGCGCTCCGGGTAGTCCAGCCAGTGGTACAGGCAGCGCCGCTTGACCGCGTCGTTCAGCTCGCGCGTGCGGTTGCTGGTGAGGATGGTCACCGGCACGGCGCGCGCGGCGATGGTGCCGATCTCGGGGATGCTCACCTGGTACTCGCCCAGGTACTCGAGCAGGAAGGCTTCGAACGGCTCGTCGGCGCGGTCCACTTCGTCGATCAGCAGCACGGCGCCGGGTTCCGGTGTCTGCAGCGCCTGCAGCAACGGGCGGCGGATCAGGTAGCGGTCCTGGTAGACCTCGCGCTCGATCTGCTCGGTGCTTTCCTTGCCCTCGGCCGCGCGCATGTGCAGCAGTTGCGCGGCGTAGTTCCACTCGTACAGCGCCTCACGCAGTTCCAGGCCGTCGTAGCACTGCAGGCGGATGAGGGCACGCTGCAACGCCACAGCGAGCGACTTGGCCAATTCCGTCTTGCCGACACCGGGCTCGCCTTCCAGCAGGAGCGGGCGCTGCAGCTTGAGCGCGAGGTAGACGGCCGTGGCGAGGCGGCGGTCGGCGAAGTAGCCGGCGCCGGCCAGGGCTTGCTGCAATGCGTCGATGGAGGGGAAGGGAGTGGTCATCGAGGGATGGATGGCTCCCTCTCCCGCTTGCGGGAGAGGGTTGGGGTGAGGGTGCTGGCGCGCGTGCCCCTCACCCCAGCCCTCTCCCCAGAGGGGAGAGGGAGTTTCTCTTGCGTCAGCCCAGCGCCTTCGCCACCGCCCGCTGCGTCATCACGCTCACGAGGTTGGCGCGATATGCGGCGCTGGCGTGCAGGTCGCTGGACATCGTGGCCGGGTCGACCTTCACGGCAGCCGCGGCCTCCGGCGTGAAGCTCTTGGCCAACGCATCCTCCAGCCCCTTGTGCCGGAATACGCCATTGCCGCCGCCGGTGACCGCGACGCGGACGCCGCTGTCGGTCTGCGCGACGAACACGCCGATCAGCGCGAAGCGCGACGCGGGCTGCTTGAACTTGATGTAGGCCGCCTTCTTCGCGGTGGGAAAGCTCACGCCCGTGATCAGTTCGCCATCCTTCAGGGCCGTCGTGAACATGCCCTGGAAGAAATCGTCGGCCGCGATCTTGCGCTGGTTGGTGATGACCGTCGCGCCCAGCGCCAGCAAAGCCGCCGGGTAGCAGGCCGACGGGTCGTTGTTCGCGACCGAACCGCCGATGGTGCCCATCGCGCGAACCTGACGGTCGCCAATGCCGCCGGCGAGATCCGCCAGCGCCGGCAACGCGGACTTGACGTCCGCGTTCGTCGCGACTTCGGCGTGCCGGGTCATCGCGCCGATGACCAGCGCGTTGCCGTCCTTGCGCACGCCGGACAATTCGGCGATGCCGCCCAGGTCGACGAGTTGCTCGGGGTTCGCCAGGCGCAGCTTCATCGAGGCCAGCAGGGTCTGCCCGCCCGCGAGCAGTTTCGCGCCGCCGTTGCCGGCGAGCTTCACCGCATCGGCGGTGGAGGCGGGACGTTCGAAGGTGAATGCGTACATGTGATTTTCTCCTTCTGTTCGTTCAGGGCCGGGCGGCCTGGATGGCTTCCCACACCCGGCTCGGGCTGGCAGGCATGTCGAGGTCTTTCACGCCCAGCGGTTTGAGCGCATCCAGCACGGCATTGATGACCGCTGGCGGCGAACCGATGGCGCCGGCCTCGCCACAACCCTTGGTGCCCAGCGGGTTGTGCGTGCAGGGGGTGCAGACCGTGTCGAGCGTGAACTGCGGCAGGTCGTCGGCGCGCGGCATGGCGTAGTCCATGAAGGAGCCGGTGAGCAGCTGGCCGCTGTCCTTGTCGTACACGCAGTTCTCCATCAGCGCCTGGCCGATGCCCTGCACCAGGCCGCCATGCACCTGGCCTTCGACGATCATCGGGTTGATGATGGTGCCGAAGTCATCGACCGCGGTGAAGCGATCGATGCGGACCACGCCCGTCGCCGGATCCACTTCCACTTCGGCGATGTAAGTGCCTGCGGGGAAGGTGAAGTTGGTCGGGTCGTAGAAGGCCGTCTCGTTCAGCCCGGGCTCGAGCTTGTCCAGCGGGTAGTTGTGCGGCACATAGGCCGTCAGCGCGACCTGCCCGAAAGCCACCTTCTTGTCGGTGCCCTTGATCGTGAACTCGCCGTTCGCGAACTCGACGTCGCCGTCGCCGGCTTCCATCAGGTGCGCCGCGATCTTCTTGGCCTTGGCCTCGATCTTGTCCAGCGCCTTCATGATGGCCGCCCCGCCCACGCTGATGGAGCGCGAGCCGTAGGTCCCCATGCCGAACGGCACGCGGCCGGTGTCACCGTGCACCACGTCGACGTTCTCGACCGGGATGCCCAGCCGCGCCGCCACGACCTGTGCGAATGTCGTTTCGTGGCCCTGGCCATGCGAGTGCGAACCCGTGAACACGGTGACGCTGCCCGTCGGGTGCACGCGGATCTCGCCGCATTCGAACAGGCCGGCGCGCGCACCGAGCGCACCCGCGATGTTCGACGGCGCGATGCCGCAGGCCTCGATGTAGCTGCTGTAGCCCATGCCGCGCCTGAGGCCCTTGGCCTCGCTGGCCTTGCGGCGCGCGTCGAATCCCTTCACGTCCGCCAGCGCGTTGGCCTTGTGCAGCGCGCCGACGTAGTCACCCGTGTCGTACTGCAAGGCCACCGGCGTCTGGTACGGGAACGTCGTGATGAAGTTGCGCTCGCGGATCTCGTCCTGCGACAGGTTCATCTCCCAGGCGCAGCGCGTCACCAGGCGCTCCAGCATGTAGGTGGCTTCAGGGCGCCCGGCGCCGCGGTAGGCATCGACCGGCGCCGTGTTGGTGAACCAGGCGTCGACTTCCACGTAGACCTGCGGCGTCGTGTACTGGCCCGCCAGCAGCGTCGCATACAGGATGGTCGGCACCGCGGTGGAGAACGTGGAGAGGTAGGCGCCCAGGTTGGCGTCGGTCTTCACGCGCAGCGCCAGGAACTTGCCCTGCGCGTCCATCGCCATCTCGGCGTGGCTCACGTGGTCGCGGCCCTGCGCGTCGCACAGGAAGGCCTCGCTGCGGTCGCACGTCCACTTGATCGCGCAATTGAGCTGCTTGGCGGCCCAGGTGAGCGCCACGTCCTCCGCGTACAGGAAGATCTTGGCGCCGAAGCCGCCACCCACGTCGGGCGCGATCACGCGCACCTTGTGCTCGGGCAGGCCGAGCACGAAGGCGGTCATCAGCAGGCGTTCGACGTGCGGGTTCTGGTTGGAGACGTACAGCGTGTATTCGTCATTGGCCCGGTTGAACGAGCCGATGGCCGCGCGCGGCTCCATCGGGTTCGCCACCAGGCGCTGGTTGGTGAGGTCCAGCTTGGTGATGTGGTGCGCTTTCGCGAACACCGCGTCGACGGCGGCCTTGTCGCCGATGGCCCACTTGTAGCAGCGGTTGTCCGGGGCGGCCTCGTGCAACGCGGTCGCTGTCGCCGCGTCGCGCACGCTCACGACGGCGGGCAGCACGTCGTAACTGACATCCACCGCTTCGGCGGCGTTCTTCGCCTGCTCCAGCGTGTCGGCCACGACCATCGCCACGTGGTCACCCACGTAGCGGACCTTGCCCTGGGCCAGGATAGGGTGCGGCGGCTCCTTCATCGGCTGGCCGTCCGTGCTGGTGATCAGCCAGCCGCACGGCAGCCCGCCCATCTTGCCTTCCACGTCCTTGCCGGTGAAGACGCGATGCACACCCGGCATTGCCGAGGCCTTGGCGGTATCGATCGCGGTGATGCTCGCATGCGCATGCGGCGAACGCACGAACACGGCATAGCGCTGGTTCGGCAGGTTGATGTCGTCGGTGTACTGGCCGGCGCCGGTCAGGAAGCGGTAGTCCTCCTTGCGGCGGACCGATTCACCGATGTGCGGCAGCTTGGAGAAGTCGGATGCACCCATGGCGGTTCCCCTTTCAGGCCTTGGCCGTGGCGGCTTGCGCCTGCTGCACGGCCTTGACGATGTTCTGGTAGCCCGTGCAGCGGCAGAGGTTGCCTTCGAGCTGCTCCCGGATCTGGCTTTCGTTGGCGGTCGGGTGCCGTTTGCACAGGTCCACCGCGCTCATCACCATGCCGGGCGTGCAGAAGCCGCATTGCAGGCCGTGGCATTCCTTGAAGGCCGCCTGCATCGGGTGCATGGTGCCGTCGGCGGCGGCCAGGCCTTCGATGGTGGTGATCTCGGCCCCCGGATGCTGCGCGGCCAGGGTGTTGCACGACTTGATCGCCCGCCCGTTGACGAGCACCGTGCAGGCGCCGCACTGGGCGGTGTCGCAGCCGACGTGGGTGCCGGTGAGCCGCAGGTTCTCCCGCAACGCAGTGACCAGCAGCGTGTTGGGCGCGACGTCGACCTGCGACGCCTTGCCGTTGACCTTGAGTTGGACGAGCATCTCTCTTGTCTCCTGGGGATGACCTGGGGGCGTTCATTGTTGAACCCGGTCCGGGGCCCCTCCCTAGGCGAAACCCTAGGTTGCAATCGGGCCGGACAGGAAATTCTCAAAATGGAACAATGCGCCGATGCAAGTGCCCGCCACCACGCCAACGCGCCTGTTGCAGATCGCCACCGCGCGCCGCTCCGTCATGGAGGAAGGGTTGCCAGCCCTTGGTTCACCGCCCTGGATCGAACGCTCCTGGCGCCGCTGCCTGGAGAGCGGCCAGCGCCCGGATGACCGGGTCGGTTTCGACGTGCTGCCGGTCGAGCAACTTCGCCGCGTGAAGGAAGCCAACCACCAGCTGGTGGCCGCGGCGCGGCCGGTGCTGGAGCAGCTCGGCCGTGCGATCGCCAGCAGCCGCTACTTCGCCATCCTCACCAACGAAGCCGGTGTGGTGGTCGATGCGCACGGGCCGATCGACCGCGCCGATCCGCGCGCGACCCTCATCACCCGCATCGGCGTCGACCTGTCGGAGCGCAGCGTGGGCACCTCGGCCATCGGCGCCGCGTTGACCGAACTGCAACCGGTCTGGTTGCACCGCGGGGAACACTTCTACCAGGACACCGGCTGCTACAGCTGCGCCGGCGCGCCGCTGTTCGACCCGGATGGCCGCTGCGCCGGCATGCTGGACCTGACGGGCATCGACGCCGCCGAACGGCCGGAACTGAAGCACCTGGTCGCGCAATCGGCGCGCAGCATCGAGAACGCGCTCACGCTCGCCCGCCCGCACCGCCTGGTGCTGCGGCTCAATTGGCCGGGTCGGCCGTTGGGCGACGACGGCGATGGCCTCGTTTGCCTGGACGGCGACGGTTGGGTGACGGGCAGCAATGCCGCCGCGCGCGAAATGGCGCCGGCCTTGGCGCAAGGCATGCACGCCCCGATCCACTGCAGCGAACTGTTCGCGCAGGCCTGGGAGCCGCTGTTCGACCGCGCCCGCGACGCCGATCCGGCCGCGCTCGAAGTGGCGCTGTGGTCCGGCCTGCGGCTGGCGGCCCTGCCGCAGCCCGCGGGCGAACGGCCGGGCGCTTCCAGGCTGCCGTTGCGCGATGTCGAGATCGCCCTCATCCGCCAGGCCGTCAGCGACGCACGGGGCAACGTGATGGAGGCGGCGCGGGCCCTTGGTATCAGCCGCGCAACGGTTTACAGGAAACTGGCACAAAAGTCGCACTCGAACGAGTGAGAACGGCGCGGCCTCGCATAGAATTCGGCCGAAAGTTCGCAGCCCGAAACGGTGCGTGCGAGCCTCACAAACGCCGGTTCCCAGGCCCCTTGGGAACTCCTTCACCGCTTTCCACGCTGCAGAAATGCAGGACGGCAAGCTGTTGCCCGAGACGCATGTTCGACCTGAGAAAGCTCTTCCTCCGCGAGTTACGCGCCCGCAAGGTGCAAGACCACCAGGACCCGGACAGCGACTACCATCCCTCCGACCGGCGGGGTGAAGGCCTCGAGGTGGAATATCAGACCCTGATCGCGCAGCAATTCCGGCGCTGGGGCATCGCCACCGGCTGCGTCACCATCGAAGTCCGCCAGATCGGACGGGCACCGGACGGCTTCGATGTATTCGTGGGCATGGTGCGGCTGGCGCAGTGGGACCGCCCCTCCGCCTTGCGCGTGCTGCTGGGCCTGCCGCTGCTCGAAGCGAAGGTGCGCAAGACGGTCCGGGCCACGTGGCTGGCCGACTTCAGCCATTTCGGCGGCCTCTGGCTCCATGCCTCGGAGCAGTTGCATCACTCGCCGGCGATGGGTGAATTGCGCGAGCTGATGCTGCAACTGGTGCCGCCGTCGCCTTCGGCCGGCGGCCAGGACGACGGGCCGGCCTCCTCCGGCTACTCGAGCTCCAGCCTGCCACCGCTCACGCCGGTGCCCGTGACCGCTTCGAGCCTGTCGCCAACCTCGGGCGCGATGCCACTGGCCAGCATCAGCGCGGGCGACGACACACCGGCGCCAACCTAGCCCGCCAACGCGATCACGATCGCGGCGTCGCTCACCAGCGCTGCTGCCTCGTCCCCTGGCCGCAACCCGTGCCCGCCCGCGGCGAAGCCGACCAGGCTCTGCCCGCCGTCGAGCGCCAGCGCGAACTCACCGCCGCCCGCTGCGCGTGAGATCCGGGTGACGTGCCCTTGCAAACGGTTCCCAGCCTCTTCGCCGATCGCCAGTCCGACCGCCGTGGCCTTGCACAAGGCCAGCACCGGCAGCCCGGCCGCCAGGCCCAGCAACTGGGCGCTCTCCCGCGTGATTCGAGAATCAAGCGATTGCCCGCCGGGCAGGCGCAACAAGACCCGCATGGCGCCCGCATGCGCCTGCACCTTCTCGACGACGGCTGGCAGCTGGTTGCGCATGCTCGTGCGCAGCGCCAGGCCCGCGACGGCCTGGGCCGGCGGACCCTTGCCCGCCAGCTGCGCCAGCACCTGGCGGCGCGCCTGGCCGACCTCATCGGCCGCCTGCAGGACTTGCAGGCCGGCCGGCGTGAGGCGCGCGCCGCCCCCGCCCGCGCCGCCGACGGCGCGCTCCACCAACGCCGCACCGGCCAGGTTGTTCAGCGTGTCCAGGGCCTGCCAGGCCGCCTTGTAGCTCACGCCGGCGTCGCGCGCGGCCTGCGAGATCGAGCCGGCCTCGGCGACGCGCCGGAGAATCTCCACACGCTTGTCGGCGCCGGCGTGCCCCAGGGCGCCGGCCAGCTGCAGGGCATTCGGTTTGCGGGGCATGCGGCGATTGTGCCGCTCCGTCTATACTTTCGCTATTCCATTTTTGAATAGCGGTCGATGCGCATCTGCCTGCTCCTGTTGCTGTTCGCCGTCGGCACCGCCCGCGCGGCGGAAGTCCAGGTGGCCGTCGCCGCCAATTTCGCGGCGCCCATGCAGAAGATCGCAGCGGCCTTCCAACGCGAGACCGGCCACAGGGCCCTGCTCGCCATCGGTTCCACCGGACGCTTCTACGCCCAGGTGAAGAACGGGGCGCCGTTCCAGGTGCTGCTCGCGGCCGACGACGAGACGCCCGCGAAGCTGGCGGCCGAAGGGCGGGCGGTCGCTTCTTCACGCTTCACCTATGCGATCGGGCGGCTGGTGCTCTGGAGCGCGCAGGCCGGCGTGGTCGACGCAGAGGGGAAAGTCTTGCGCGACGCCGGCTTCGAGCGCCTCGCCATCGCCGACCCCAAGGTCGCGCCCTACGGCGCCGCCGCCATGGACGTGATCACCCGCATGGCGCTGCCCCGCGGCGTGATCGCCCGCATCGTGCAAGGCGAGAGCATCGGCCAGGCCTTCCAGTTCGTCGCCACCGGCAATGCGCAACTCGGCTTCGTCGCGCTGTCGCAGGTGATGGTGGACGGGCGCATCGAGAAGGGCTCCGCCTGGGTCGTGCCGGCCAACCTGCACACCCCGCTCCGGCAGGACGCAATCCTGTTGAACACGGGCCATGGCAACGCCGCCGCGACCGCGCTGCTCGAATTTTTGCGCGGTGATGCCGCGCGCGCGATCATCCGCGCGCACGGGTACCAGTTCCAGGCCAAGTGATGCCCTTCAGCACGGAGGCCCTGGGCGCGATCCGCCTCACGCTGCAGCTGGCGGCGGCGACCACCCTGCTCCTGCTGCTCATCGCCACCCCGCTCGCCTGGTGGCTGGCCCACACGCGCTCGCGCTGGCGCCCGATCGTGGGTGCCGTCGTGGCGTTGCCGCTGGTGCTGCCGCCCACGGTGCTGGGCTTCTACCTGCTGGTGAGTTTCGGCCCGCAAGGCGCAGGCGGGCAGCTGACGCAGGCACTGGGCCTGGGCCTGCTGCCCTTCACCTTTGGCGGGCTGCTGCTGGGCTCGGTCGTGTACTCCCTGCCGTTCGCGGTGCAACCGCTGCAGCACGCGTTCGAGGCCGTGGGGACCCGCCCGCTGGAAGCCGCCGCCACCCTGCGCGCCTCGCCCTTCGACGCGTTCTGGCATGTGGCGCTGCCGCTCGCGCGGCCCGGCTTCGTCACCGCGGCCATCCTCAGCTTCGCGCACACGATCGGCGAGTTCGGGGTCGTGCTGATGATCGGGGGCAACATCCCGGAGAAGACGCGCGTCGTGTCCACCCAGATCTATGGCCACGTCGAGGCCATGGAGTACACGCAGGCACACTGGCTCGCCGGCAGCATGGTGCTGTTCTCTTTCGCCGTGCTGCTGGCGCTCGGCTTGCTGAACCGGCGCACGGCCCGCGTGCTCGGATGAACACGCAGCTGCGCCTGCGGCTCGCGCGTGGCGAGTTCACGCTCGACGTCGACCTGGCCTTGCCCGCCTCCGGCATCACGGCCGTCTTCGGGCCCTCCGGCTGCGGCAAGACCACGCTGCTGCGCTGCGTCGCCGGACTGGAGCGTGCGCCGGCGGGCCGCGTTGAGGTCGAGGGCGAGCTGTGGCAAGACGAATCCCGGGGCCTCTTCGTTCCGACGTGGCGGCGGCCCCTCGGCTACGTGTTCCAGGAGGCCAGCCTGTTCGACCACCTCGACGTGCGGGGCAACCTGGCGTTCGGCGCGCGGCGCGCTGCATCGCGGGAAGCGATTTCTGCCGAAGCGGTCATCGACCTGCTGGGCATCGCACCGCTGCTGGGGCGACGCCCGCACCAGCTCTCGGGCGGCGAACGCCAGCGTGTCGCCATCGCCCGCGCGCTCGCGGCGCAGCCACGCATCCTGCTGCTGGACGAGCCGCTGGCCTCGCTCGACCTCGCCCGCCGCCGCGAGATCCTGCCCTGGCTGGAAAAGCTGCGCGACGAGCTGCGCGTTCCCATGCTCTACGTCACGCATGCGGCCGACGAGGTGGCGCGCCTGGCCGATACGCTGGTGCTGCTGGACCAGGGCCGCGTGGTGGCCGCCGGACCGCTGGCCGGGACCCTCGCGCGGCTCGACCTGCCGCCGCTGTTGGGGGACGACACCGGCGTGCTGCTGCAAGGCACGGTGCGGGCGCTGGACGCCCGCTGGCATCTCGCGGAAGTGGCGTTCGAAGGCGGCGCACTGTGGCTGGCCGACAGCGGCCTCGCGGTGGGCCAGGCGGCCCGGGTGCGTGTGCTCGCGCGCGACGTCAGCATTGCGCTGCAGCCACCCGCCGGCACCAGCATCCAGAACCTCCTGCCTTGCGACGTCCGCGGCATCGCCACCGGTGAGGGGCCCTCGCAGGCGATGGTGCAACTGGCTTGCCGCGGCGGCAGCGCGGGTATCGCAAGCGAGTCACTCCTCCTGGCCCGCATCACGGCGCGCGCCGCCGACCAGCTGGCGCTCGCACCGGGCATGCGGGTGTGGGCGCAGGTGAAATCCGCGGCCCTGGTCCGCTAGGCGACCGTCGACGTGCGTGTAACATTCCGCACATGTTCCGCACATGCGCCATCGTGCTGGCCCTGGCGGTCACCCTCGGCGGTGTCGTGCGCGCCCAATCGGCGGGGGTGTGGTTCACGGTGACGGGCCACCAGGACGACCCGGCCGTCGACACTGTCCAGGTCGACCCGCTGCCGATCGACGCCAAGGGCGACCAGCGGGTGATGCGCATCCGGGTGAGCCGCGCCACGGAACGCAGGAACTGGGAAGGCGTGCCCTATCGCTCCTACGTCGCGCGCGTGCTGATCGACTGCAAGGAGCGCAAGGCACGCTACCTGCAAGGCGAATTCCACCTGCAGCCCCTGTGGCGCGGAACCCCCCACACCATCACGGACTACAGCAAGCCCCCGGTGCGCCAGATGCTGTTTCTCGACGCGCAGCCGAATCCGACGCAGCGGATCATCCGCGCGGCGTGCGGCGGCTGAGGCCGCATCTGCCGGCGCTCACTTCACGGCATTGGGAAAGAACAGCTGCTCCCCGCCGATCTTGTAGGCGGCGATGGTGGCCTGCCCGGCCGGGGAAACGACCCAGTCGACGAAGCGCTGCGCTTCGGCCGTCTTCACGTGCGGATGCTTCTGCGGGCTGACCGCCATCACGCCGTACTGGTTGAAAAGCTTCGTGTCGCCCTCCACCAGCACCACCAGGTCACCCCGGTTGCGGAAGCTGAGCCAGGTGCCGCGGTCCGTGATGGCATAGGCGTTGGACGACGACGCGATGTTCAGTGCCGGACCCATGCCGCAGCCGCATTCCCTGTAGCCGGCGCTCTTGTTCGCCGCGGCGCCGGCCTGGGCCCAGTAGCGAAGTTCGGCGGCGTGCGTGCCGCTCTTGTCGCCGCGCGACACGAAGGGCGCGTTGGCGCCGGCCAGCTTCTTCAGGGCGTCGACGATGTCCTTGCCCTTGGTGGTGGCCGGGTCCGCCTTCGGCCCCACCAGCACGAAGTCGTTGTACATGACGGGGTAGCGTTTGGACGCGAAGCCATCGGCCACGAACTTCTCCTCCGCCGCCTGGTCGTGCACGAACAGCACGTCGGCATCCCCGCGGCGCGCCATGTCGATGGCCTGGCCGGTGCCGACCGCGACGACCTTGATGTCGATGCCGGTGGCCTGCTTGAACGCCGGCAGCAACTGGCCGAAGAGGCCGGACTGCTCGGTGGAAGTGGTCGAGGCCATCGTGATCGATTGCGCCGCTGCACCGGCGGACAGCGCCAGGCCCAGCAGCACAGCTGCACAAACTCTCATCCGATTTCTCCTCTGACGAACAGCTCCGCCTCGCGCGAGGTCGCGCCCAGAGGCCCGTTGAAAAATGCGTGCACCGGCAAATCGGCGAGCACACGGCCCTGCTCCAGGTAGATCACGCGCGTGGCGAGCCGCTTCACCTGCCCGAGGTTGTGGCTGGCGAAGACCAGGGTCATGCCGGCCTGCGCGAACTCCGCCATCAGCGCTTCGACCTCGCGCTTCGCATGCGGGTCCAGGCTCGAGGTCGGCTCGTCCAGCAGCAGCACCTGCGGCTGCAGGCTCCACGCGCGCGCGAGCGCCAGCCGCTGCTGCTGCCCGCCGGACAAGGTGCGGCCGTTGCGCAATGCCACGTCGGCCAGGCCCACCCGCCCCAGCGCCGCCAGCGCCTGCTCGCGCGCCTGTTTCCAGGGCGCGCCACGCAGCCACAGCCCGAGCGCGACGTTGTTCATGGCCGAGAGGCGCAGCATGAACGGCCGCTGGAACACCATGGCCTGGCGCGCGTTGCCATCGCGCAGGACGATGCCTGCGCTGGGCGCCAACAGGCCGTGCAGCACACGGAGCAAGGTGCTCTTGCCGCTGCCATTGGCGCCGATGAGCGCGACCCGTTCGCCGGGAGCGATGCGCAGGTCGACGGCATGCAGGGCGGCGACACCTCCGAAGCGCAAGTCCACGCCCTTGAGTTGGACCCAGGCACTCATGCAGTCGCTCCGCGCATGAGTTCGCCCCGGTCGACCGCCGCGCCGCGCCAGCGCGCCACCGCCGCGATCAGCACGTTCAGCAGCAGCACCACGGCCAACAGCACGATGCCGAGCGCCAAAGCGAGCGGCAGGTCGCCCTTGCTGGTCTCCAGCGCGATGGCGGTCGTCATCACGCGCGTGAAGCCGTCGATGTTGCCGCCCACGATCATGACGGCGCCGACCTCCGAGATGGCGCGGCCGAAGCAGGCCAGCAGCACGGTGAGCAGCGCATAGCGCTCGTCGAACGCCAGCAGCAGGCTGCGCAGCAAGCCGCGCGCGCCGAGGGAGCGCAGCTGCTCGCCGTGCGCGCGCTCGGCGTCCTCCACCACCTGGCGCGTCAGCGCCGTGCAGACCGGCAGCACCAGCACGGCCTGCGCCAGCACCATGGCGGGAAACGAGAAGAGCCAGCCGAGGAAGCCGAGCGGGCCCGAGCGCGACAGCAACAGGTAGACCACGAGGCCGACGACCACGGAAGGGATGGCCAGCAGCGTATTGAGGGAGGTGATCACCGCGCCGCGGCCGGCGAAGCGCGACACGCCCAGCCAGGCGCCGAGCGCCAGGCCAAGCGAACAGGCGATCAGGCAGGCCAGCCCGCTCACCGCCAGCGAGCGCGCGACGATGGACAGCAGCATCGAGTCGGCGCCGGCGATCAACTGCAACGCGCGCGCCGCGCTGTCCTGGAAGGTGTTCATGCTGTTGGCATGCTACTCAGCGAACCACGGTCCCGCCGCTGGGAAAAGCGAGCTATGAAGCGCGTTGCATACGCTGGCGGGACGGGTGCCGGCACATGCCCGATACTCGTCCGCATGCGCCGGGTGGAACTCTCGTACTCATTCGCGGACCGCGCCCGCGGCGGCTGGATCCGCAATGCGCTCATGGACCTGCTGCATGCGGTGCAGGAGCATGGCTCCATCTCGCGTGCCGCGCAGGCGCTGGGCCTGTCCTACCGCCACGTGTGGGGCGAGCTGAAGCGCTGGGAGACCGAGCTCGGCCAGCCGCTCATCGTGTGGGACAAAGGACAGCCGGCGCGCCTGGCGCCTTTCGGCGAAAAGCTGCTGTGGGCCGAGCGGCAGGCGCAGGCCCGGATCGCGCCGCAGGTCGAGGCGCTGCACGCGGACCTGGAGCGCGCGTTCGCGGTCGCCTTCGACGCCAGCGCGCAGGTGCTGACGCTGTTCGCCAGCCACGACGAGGGCCTGTCGCTGCTGCGGGAAAGCGCGGGCGCCCAGGCCGGCCTGCACCTGGACATCCGCTTCTGCGGCAGTGTGGACGCCATCAGCGCGTTGAACGAAGGCCGCTGCACGCTGGCCGGCTTCCACAGCTCGCGGCAACCGGGGCTGGGCAGCCACACGCAGCGCGCTTACCAACCCCTGCTGCAACCGGGACGGCACAAACTCATCGGCTTCGCGCAGCGCAGCCAGGGGCTGCTCGTGGCGCCGGGGAATCCGCTCGGCCTGCGGACCCTCGGCGACGTGGCCCGCCGGCGGGCGCGGTTCGCGCACCGCGCGATCGGCAGCGGCACGCGCTTGTTGTGCGAAGAGTTGCTGGCCGAAGAAGGCGTGGCCGCCGCCGATCTATCGCCGGGCGAAGCGGCGGAACCGTCGCACGGCGCGGTCGCGCACGCGGTGGCCAGCGGCGCGGCCGACGCCGGGCTCGGCATCGCGGCCGCCGCGCAGGCGCGCGGGCTGGACTTCGTTCCGCTGGTGGAGGAGCACTACTTCCTGGCTTGCCTGAAGGACACGCTGGAGCAGCCGGCGACGCGCGCATTGCGCGAAGTCCTGCAGTCCGCCACTTGGCAGGCACAGCTGGGCGCGTTGACCGGCTACCAGCCCTGGCGCAGCGGCGAAGTGCTCAGCCTGCGCCAGGAGTTGCCGTGGTGGGACCTGCCGCCGAAACGGATCAGACCGCGCAAGTCCTGAAGCCGACGAATCCGTCGTCGCGTTCCGGCAAGGCCCATCCCCGCGCCCGCGGATGCTTCATGCGCGCCCGCGTGCCGAACGACGCGCCGCGCAGCACGCGCGCGCTACCGAAGAGCGGCTGAGGATCCATCTCCGCATGCCGGCCCCAGGCATCGGGCCGGTAGCCCGCCCAGGGCTGCAAGGTGCCGGCGGTCCATTCGCGCACGTCGCCCCAACGGAAGCCGCGCCGGTGCGCCACGTGCACCGCGATCTCCCATTCGACCTCCGTAGGCAGCCGCCGCCCCGCCCAACGCGCGTAGGCGTCGGCCTCCCACCAGTTGACGTGCATCGCGCACTGGCCGCCGCCCATGCGCGTGGGCTTGCCGAACAGGTTCTGCAGCACCGCGCCGCTGGCCACGCCGATCTGCTCCACGTGGCGCGGGCCGCGCCGGCCTTCGCCCTGCGCCTCGCGCTCCAGCCACTGCCAGCCCGCGGGCGACCAAAGTTCGGGCCTGTCGTAGCCGCCGTCGTCGATGAACTCGACGAACTGCGCCCAGGTCACCGGCTGCGCGTCGATCTCATATTCGGGCACCGCCTCCGTCTCGTGGCCGCACTCGATGCCGAGCGCGAAGCCGGGGCCGGGCCAGCCCAGCGTCCAGCGCGTGGCGGGCACGGCCAGCGGCTCGCGTGTCCGCGCGCCGGGCGGCAGCGCCAGCGAGAGCGGCACCCCCAGCGTCTGCGCCATGGCCAGGAGTTGTTCGCCCCGCAAGTCTTCGTGAAACAGCGCCATGCGGAAGAAATAGAGCGAGGCATCGCTGTCCTCGGCCTTTTGCAGGAGGTCGAGCAGCGTCTCCAGCGTGTCCAGCAGGTAGGCCCTGACGGCGGCCACGTCGGGCAGGTCCGCCGACCAGCGCTCGTCGTGCGGCAACACCGACGGATCGAACCAGCGGTCGGCCTGCGGCTCCACCGAGCCGATGCGCACGGCATCGGCCGGGCAGGCCGGGCCCAGGCCGCGCTGCGGATTGCGCGCCGTCCAGTATTCGGCCAGCCAGGCGACATGGCCGGCCAGCCAGAGCGGCGGCACGAGATCGGGGGCTTGCGGCACGGCCAAGCCGGGCCCGAGGTCTTGCTCGAACTTGCCCAGGAGGTGCAGGGTGTGGTTGCGCGCATCCATCAGCGCCAGCGAAAGGCGGTCCCGGCCGGCGCACCGCATGTCGGGATCGTCGATGGTGGCGGCGGACTGGGTCATGGCCGCATTATCGGCAGCTCGGCCGGGTACAAACCCCAATGTCCTCCGAGCCCGACCGTCACCAAGCTGTCAGGCTTGCCCGAAAGGCGACTCCTAGAATTTCCTTCTTACTCGCCCAGCCAGTTGGGGGCCTTTCGCTATAGCGGAGACAAAATGCGCGGCTTACTGAAGTTCTCGAATGCGGTGGACTGGCTCAACAGCCAGGTGGGCAAGTGGGTCATCTGGCTGATCCTGGCATCCACGGTGATCAGCGGCGTGAACGCCATCGTCCGCAAGGTCTTCAACGTCAGTTCCAACGCCTACCTGGAAGTGCAGTGGTACCTGTTCGCGGCGGCCTTCCTGCTGGCCGCCGGCTACACGCTGCTGCAAGGCGAGCACGTGAAGATCGACGTGATCTACACGCGGTTCTCCAAGCGCAACCAGATGTGGATCGACGTGTTCGGCTTCATCTTCTTCCTGATGCCGATGTGCGCGGCCATCCTCTATTACGGCACGCCCTTCTTCCTGCAGGGGTTCCGCTCCGGCGAGATGTCTTCCAACGCCGGCGGCCTGATCCGCTGGCCGGTCTACCTGATGATCCCGATCGGGTTCACGTTGCTGATGCTGCAAGGCCTGTCGGAGCTGATCAAGCGCCTCGCCTTCCTGCAGGGCCTGATCCCCGATCCCACGCTGAAGGCCGTGGCCAAGACCGCCGAGGAAGAACTGGCCGAAGAGATCCGCCGCCAGGCCGAATTGCAGGGCAAGGCCTGAGGCCGGAAAGCACACCATGTTCGACCTCATCGCCCACAACCTCGCCCCGATCATGTTCGTGGGCCTGTTCGTCTTCCTGCTGATCGGCTTTCCGGTGGCCTTCAGCCTCGGCGCCTGCGGCCTGGCCTTCGCGGTCATCGGCATCAGCATGGGTGTCCTGCCCGAATCGCTGATGCAGGCCCTGCCCTTGCGGCTGTTCGGCATCATGCAGAACGACACGCTGCTGGCCATCCCCTTCTTCACGCTCATGGGGCTGATCCTCGAGCGCAGCGGCATGGCCGAAGACCTGCTGGACACCATCGGGCAGCTGTTCGGCCCGTTGCGCGGCGGCCTGGCCATTGCGGTGATCCTGGTGGGCGCCCTGTTGGCCGCGACCACCGGCGTGGTGGCCGCCTCCGTGATCTCCATGGGCCTGATCTCGTTGCCCATCATGCTGCGCTACGGCTACGACCGCCGCATCGCCTCCGGCGTGATCGCGGCTTCCGGCACGCTGGCGCAGATCATCCCGCCCTCGCTGGTGCTGATCGTGCTGGCCGACCAGCTGGGCCGCAGCGTGGGCGACATGTACAAGGGCGCCTTCATTCCCGGCTTCATCCTCACGGGGCTGTATGTGGGCTATGTGGTGCTGGTCGCCGTGTTCAAGCCGGCCCACACGCCGGCCCTGCCGCTGGAAGCCCGGGTCTTCCGGGAAACCAACGGAAACAGCGGGACGCCCTCCCTGCTCGTGCTGACCATCATCTCGACGGCCGCGGCCGTGATGTTCGGCAAGAACTACGCGCAGATCCAGACCTGGTGGAAAGGCACCGAGGTCACCAGCGTGGCCACGGACGAGACCATCGTGGTGTCGATGGTCGTCGGCGTCGGCCTGGCATTCATCATCGCCGTGATCAACAAGGTCGCCCGCCTGGGCCTGCTCTCGCGCATCGCCGAACGCGTGACCTTCGTGCTGATCCCGCCGCTGTTCCTGATCTTCCTGGTGCTGGGCACCATCTTCCTGGGCATCGCCACGCCCACGGAAGGCGGCGCCATGGGCGCGCTGGGCGCCTTCGCGATGGCGATGGCCCGCAAGCGCCTTTCGTTCTCGCTGCTCAAGCAGGCCCTGAACACCACCACCAAGCTTTCGTGCTTCGTGCTGTTCATCCTGATCGGCGCCACCATGTTCGGCCTCACCTTCCAGGGGGTCGATGGCCCCAAGTGGGTGGAGCACCTGCTGACCGGTCTGCCGGGCGGGCAGCTCGGTTTCCTGATCGTGGTGAACATCCTCATCTTCGTGCTGGCGTTCTTCCTGGACTTCTTCGAGCTGTCCTTCATCGTGGTCCCGCTGCTGGCGCCGGTGGCCGACAAGCTGGGCATCGACCTGGTGTGGTTCGGCGTCCTGCTGGCCGTGAACATGCAGACGTCGTTCATGCACCCGCCGTTCGGCTTCGCGCTGTTCTACCTGCGCAGCGTGGCCCCCGACAAGCCCTACGTCGACCGCATCACCAAGCAGCCGATCGCACCAGTCACCACGGGCCAGATCTACTGGGGCGCAGTGCCGTTCGTGTGCCTCCAGATCATCATGGTCGGCCTCATCATCGCGTTCCCCGACATCGTGTCGCGCGACAAGGAAGTGAAGTACGACCTGGACAAGGTGAAGATCGAGATGCCGGTGGAAACGCCCCTTGGAACGCCCGCGATGCCAGGTGTGCCGGCTTCCGGCGCACCATCGGTCGACCTCAAGCCCGAACCGCTGCCCGGCTCCGCGGAAGCCGACAAGAGCGCGGAAGAAGAGCAGAAGAAGATCGACGAGCTGTTCAACAAGAAGTAGGCGCCGCAGGCGGCTGACATCTCATGTTCCGGGCATGAATCCAGTCGCGGTCCGTCAGGCAGTCCTGGCCGATCTCGAGGTGGCCGCCGGACTGTTCGATCAGTACCGGCAGTTTCAAGGCAAGGCGGCGGATCTCCCCGCCAGCCGGACCTTCCTGCATGACAGGTTCAACCACGCGGAGTCGGTGGTGTTCCTCGCGACGGTCCAGGGCGAAGCCGTAGGCTTTGCGCAGCTCTATCCCAGCTTCTCGTCGACGGCGCTGGCCCGGGTGTTCATCCTGAACGACTTGTTTGTCGCCAAGGCCGGCCGCCGGGCGGGCGTTGCCTCGGCCCTGCTCGCGGCGGTTGAAGCGTACGCGTGGTCTCTGGGCGCCTGCCGCGTCAGCCTGAATGTCGCTCAGGGCAACGTCTCCGCCCAGGAGCTGTACGACGCCGCGGGTTGGGCGCGGGACGCGGAGTTCTTCATGTACCACCGTTATCCGCCGAAGCCTTGAGACTTGCGCCCTGCGCGCGGCCTCTTTTCCTCAGATCGGCGTCATGGCCGAAAAGTCCGGCTTCACTCCACTCGCGAACCCCGGCGCCGCGAGCGATGCCAAGCGGATTTCGCCACCCGCGATCCGCAGCCGCACCGCCCCGTGGGAGCGCTCATAGACGTCCGGGTGCGCCGCGAGAAACGCATCCTGCTCCGCCGCCGGCAACGCCGCCATCCCGTCGACGTAGTGGTGCCCGTTGCGCTCCACGTGCTGGATGCCCAGCAGGTTCACCAGCGCCAGGTCCTGCTGCACGGAAAGTCCCGCTTGCGTGGTCAAGTCTTCGGCGGACATGAAGTAGCGCGTGCCGCCCTCTTCCCTGTTCCATGCGGCACAGCGGGCGGCATTCAGGACAGACTTGTAGAAGCCCTTGCAAGTCTTGGACGACACGCCCGCGTAGCCGCGCTCACGGGCCTGCACGAAACTGTCCAGTTCGCCATCGGACTCGTCGATGATGACCGGCTTGCCGAAATCGGTTGCGCGCAGGTCGACGTCGAGCGCGACCTTGCGCGCGATGGGCTGCTCGATGAAGAGGATCGATGACCAGAGTCGGGCGAGCAGCGGCCGGGAGCGGATGCCGGCGACCAACGCCAGCACGCCCGCCGCGTCCTGGTATTGCTCGTTGCCATCCAGCGAGGCGAAGTACGGCGCCTCCGCACGATCCAGCACCGCCGCGATCGCTTGCAAACGATCGAGGTCCGCCGCCACGTTGCCGCTCACCTTCAGCTTGAAGTAGCGATGGCCATGCGCGGCGATCACCTCCTCCAGCGTTTCGGGCAAGCCGTCGCCCACGCGCTCACGCAGATCGGCCGCTGTGATCGCATCGAGGAGACCGACGGTGTGGCGCGCATGGATGCTGGCGGCGGGCCGCAGCGCCGAGAGAAACTCGTCGATGCCCAGGCCGTCGAACTCGGCCCTCACCGGCCCGATCCCGGGCAGGTTGCGCTGCATCGCTTCGTAGAACGAAACACCCTGGGCGCGACAGACCGCATCGAGGATGGCACGGT
Source organism: Caenimonas sedimenti (assembly GCF_007833165.1). Taxonomy (GTDB): domain Bacteria; phylum Pseudomonadota; class Gammaproteobacteria; order Burkholderiales; family Burkholderiaceae_C; genus Ramlibacter; species Ramlibacter sedimenti. The sequence goes on from NZ_VOBQ01000019.1 coordinate 19,412, forward strand.
CCAGCAATGCGGGCCCGTAGCTCGCCAGCAGCGGATTGAAGCCCCGCTTCGCACCCTCCACCGCGTGTGCGTCGTGCTGGCGCGCGAAGTGGCCGAATGGGCTGGCACCCGACGCATCGGAGAGATACGCCTCACGGGCCAGCCGCAGCACGGCCCGCAGGTGGTCGAAGTTGTCCTCGTTCGACAACGCCAGGTTCTTGTCGAACCACTTGGGCGCCATCAGTTCCGCAGCGGCACCCCAGTGGCTCGTGCCGTCGGCCGCCTCCACCCGCACGCGCGCGAAAGCCTGCGGGCATTCGGTGAGCGTGACCACGCCGAAGCGGAACGGCAGGCGCAGCTTGACGGGCCGCTCGTACAGCGCGACTTCATGCAGCTTGAATTTCGGCGCCTCAGACACGGTGGCGCAGCCCCGAGACGATGCCGCGCAGGTAGCCGATGGCGCGTGCCGCGCTGCCCGGCCCGTCTGGCACGTAGTCGAAGGGTTCCACGGCCACGATGCCGGGGAAGTAGCCCAGGTCGTGCATCTGCAGCAGGGTGCGCACGATGGGACCGAAGTCCAGCTCGCCCTGCCCTGGCCCGCGCCGGTTGGGGTCGTTCACCTGCACATGACCGATGACGTCCTGGGGCATCCACTTCGACATCAGCGCATGCACTTCTTCCGTCTCAGCCAGCCCGGCGGCGCTGCAGTCGATCATGGTCTTGAACGCGGGGTTGTCCACTTCGCGCACCATGCGGGCGGCGTCCGCGACGGTGTTCAGCAGGTCGGTCTCGCGCTGCGCCAGCGGCTCGATGCAATAGGTGACGCCGCATTCGCGCGCGGTGAAGGCCGCGGTGGCCAGGCACTCGCGCGCCCGGTCCCAGGCTTCGCTGCCGGTCGAGCCGGGCGGCACCGACCTCTGCTTCGGGGAGCCATGCACCAGGTAGCTGCCGCCCAGCAGCTTGCACAGTTCGCACAGGCGCTCCATCACGTCCATCGTGCGGCCGCGCACCTTGTCGTCGGCGTCGACGATCGAGAGGCCCGTCGGTGCCACCAGCAGCCAGTGCAGGCCGAAGATCGCGAGGCCATGATCCGCCGCCGTCTTGCGGAAGGCCGCGGCATCGGCATCGGTCAACGTCATGGGGTCGGCGGCCAGCGTGAAGGGCGCGACTTCCAGGCCGTCGTATCCGAGGTCGGCGGCCAGCTTGCATTGCTGCGCGAACGACAAGGGCTGCAGGACTTCGTTGCACAGGGCGAACTTCAAGCTCATGCGGACTCCGTGGCCGGCCGCCGGGTGAACAGCCGCCGCAGCATCGGCAGCCGCAACAGGACCACCAGCACGATCAGCCCAAACATCACACCGGAGATCGGCCGCGTGAAGAACGGCGAGAGATCCCCGTCGGACAGCACCAGCCCGCGGCGGAAGTTCTTTTCCAGCAGATCGCCCAGCACGATGCCCAGCACCAGCGGCGCCATGGGGTAGCCGAAGCGCCGCAGCACGAAGCCCAGCACCCCGAAGAACACCATGACCCAGATATCGAAAAGGCGCGAGGCGAGCGCGAAGGTGCCTACCGTGCAGAGCACGAGGATGATGGGCACGATGATGGTGGTGGGCACGCGCAGCACCTGCACGAGGAACTTGGTCAGGGTCAGACCATAGATCAGGATGCCGATCGTGGCCAGCATCATCATCGCGACGATGTCGTAGACGAATTGCGGCGACTCGATCATGATCATCGGGCCCGGCTTCACCCCATGGATGAGCATGGCCGCCATCAGCACGGCCGCCGGCGCCGAGCCGGGGATCTGCAGCGTCAGCACGGGAATGATGGCGCCCGGTACGCAGGCGTTGTCACCGGTCTCGGCGGCCATCAGGCCTTCCACCGAGCCCTTGCCGAAGAGCTCCTTCTCCTTGCTGGCGCGCTTGGCCGCCGCGTAGGACGACCACGCGGCGACATCTTCGCCAACGCCGGGCACGATGCCGATGAAGGTGCCGATGACGCCGCTGCGGATGATGGTGCGCCAGTACTGGAACACGTCGCGGATCTTCGGGATCACCGAGTCCAGCGCGTTGATCTTCACCGGCGGCCGCTTCTCACTCATCGCAACCAGGATTTCGGCAAAGCCGAAGGCGCCGACCAGGGCTGGCACTAGGGACACCCCGCCGGCCAGGTCGCGGTTGCCGAAGTTGAAGCGCTCGAAGGCATGGATGCCGTCCTGCCCGATGGTGGCGATGAACAGCCCGGCGAAACCGGCAATCCAGCCCTTGAGGGCATCGCCACCGGTGAGCGTGGCGGAGATGATCACGCCGAAAACCGCGAGCCAGAAGAATTCGTAGGCGCCGAACTTGAGTGCGAACTCGCCCAGCAGCGGCGTGAACAACGCCAGGAAGAACATGCCGATCAGTGTGCCCATGACCGACCCGCTGGTGGCGATGCCCATGGCGCGGCCGGCCATGCCCTGGCGCGCGAGCGCATAGCCGTCCAGGCACGACGCGGCCGAGGCGGGGGTGCCGGGGATGTTGAGCAGGATGGCGCTGCGGCTGCCGCCGTAGATGGCGCCCACGTAGGTGCAGATCAGCACCAGCAGCGCCTGCGACGACGGCAGCTTCAGGGTGAGCGTGGTCATCAGCGCCACACCCATGGTCGCGGTGAGGCCGGGCAGCGCGCCGATGACGACGCCCACGAAGGTGGAGGCCAGCACCAGCCCGATGGCGGACGGGGTGAGGAAGCCGGCCAGCGAATGGCCGAAGGCGACGAGTCCCTGGAACATCAGGGCAGGCGGACGTAGAACACGTTCTGGAACACGAGGGTCACCACGGCGCTAGTGGCGACGCCGCAGGTGAGTGCCAGGACCGCCTGCCTCGCGGTGGTCCGGCCCAGGGCCGTCTGCCGCGCGCGGTCGAAGAAGAAGATGAAGGCCGTGACGAAGGCTCCTGTGGCCAGCCAGAACGGCAGGCCATGGCCGACCAGCACGACGGCATAGAGGAGCATGGCGCCGAGCACGACCAGGATGTAGCGGCGTGCGCCGGCTTCGACGGGCGCCGGCGCGCCGGCCGGCCCCAGCGCACCCCGCGCGATGGAACGGGCAGCCAGTGCCAGCCCCAGCGCGAGGATCGCCGCTCCGAGGAGACCGGGGACCAGGCCCGGAATCTCGTACTTGTTGATGTGGAGCTTTTCCAGCCGGTCCATGCGCCAGGCTCCGACGGCGATGGCACCACCGAACACAACCCAAACCAGCGCGGACACGAAGTCCGCGCGCGGCGACACCTGCCCTTCGGGCCCGGACTCGATGCTCACCGGTGCGTTAAGGCTTGGCGATGCCCACGGTGTCGGGCGCCACCTTGGTCTTGCCCGTCGAGTGCAGCAGCCAGGCGTTGGCCTGGATGGCCGGCATCGCGGCGTTCAGCGCCGCGTCGCCCGCGACCGGCGCGAACAGCGCGCCGCGGTTGACCGCGTAGGCCTTGATCGCGGCGTTGTTGGCGATGTTTTCGGCCCAGACCTTCTGCACGGTCGCCACCACGTCGGGCGGCACGCCCTTCGGGATGAAGATCCCGAAATAATTGGCCGGCGACTTGAAGCCGGGGATGTACTTGCTGATGGGTTCGATGGTGCCGTAGCCCTCGATCTCCAGCGGGCGGTCGCTCACCGTGGCCAACGGCCGGATGCGCTTGCCACGGATCATTTCGGCCTGCTCCACGGCCAGCTGCGTGGTGAGGTCGGTCTCGCCGGACACCGTGGCGACCACCGCGGGGTTGCCGCCGTCATAAGTGACATGGCGGTACTTGACCCCGGTGGCGCGGGAGATCGCTTCCATCGCGTTGTGGCCTCCGGAAGTGACCCCTGCCGTCGCGACCTTGATTTCGCCCGGCTTGGCCTTCATGGCGTCGAGCAGTTGCGTCATGTTCTGGTAGGGGGTGGACGCGCCCACGCCGACCACCGGGATGTTGGCCACCGACAGGAACAGGTGCCAGTCCCTGGCCGGCACATCCAGCATGCCCAGGGCCTGGTAGGTGCCGAGGTCCTGCGCCGCGCCGGCGGCCCAGGTGTAGCCGTCCTTGGCCGCTTCCCAGGCGTTCTTGGTGCCGATGGAGCCGGAGGCGCCCGGCTGGTTCACCACGATGATCTTCTGGCCCAGCACCTTCTCGAGTTCACCGGCCGTCACGCGCGTGATCTGGTCGGTGGATCCGCCGGCGGCCCACGGCACGATCAGGTTGATCGGCTTGGTCGGTTTCCAGGCCTGCGCGGCGGCGGGCAGTGCGAAGCCGGCGGCGAGGGCGGCCGCGGCAGCGGCCTGGAGGAGGAAGCGCTTCTTCATGGTGTGTCTCCGGTTTAATTCCCTAAACGGTTAATTAGCACTTTAGGGTTTGGCGGTCGGGCTGTCAACGCGGGTTGCCCCCAGCATCAAGCCAGCCACCGCTCCCGATGCGCCGCCACGAACCCATCGTCCGCCAGGTGCGGGTAGTCCGCTTGCACCCGCGTGAGCTCGGCCGCCTGCCCGGGGCTCAAGCCCTCCGCCGGATCCAGGCACCACGTGCCCTCCAGCAACCCCTGCCGCCGCAGAACCTCGTGGCAGCCCGCGATGCAGCCGTGGAAATCGTGGGCCACGTCGAACAGGGCCGCATTGCAATCGGTCACCTGCGCGTCGAGGGCCAGCAAGTCGGGCGGCACGCTGCCCTGCTCGATGGCGGCATGGATCCGGTCCAGCAGTTGCACGGCCTTCTGCGTCCACACGCTCCAGTGCCCCAGCAGTCCGCCGCGGATGCGCACCGTCACGGGGTGGCCGCCGCGCATGAAGGTGAAAGGCGAGAGCAGGTCGAGCACGATGTGGTCGTCGTTGCCGGTGTAGAGCGTGACGCGCTCCTCGGCTCGGGCCGCCACCACACCGCGGATCACGTCCAGCGTGCGGTAGCGATGGAACGGCGCCATCTTGATGGCCACCACGTTGTCGATTTCAGCGAAGCGGCGCCAGAACGTCATCGGCAGGTGGATGCCGCCCACGGCAGGCTGCAGGTAGAAGCCGACCAGGGGCATCACCTCCGCGACCGCACTGCAGTGGGCGACCAGTTCGTCTTCGCTCGCACCGCGCATCGCGGCGAGGCTGAGCAAGCCGGCGTGATAGCCGAGCCCGCGCGCGATGCCGGCCTCGCGCATCGCCTGCTGCGTCTGGCCGGCCAGTCCCGCCACCATGAAGAGCGGGCGCTTGCCGCCGATCGGTTCCCATTCGTGCGCGGTACGCATCGCGAGTTCCAGCACCGGCTCGTATAGGCCGACGTCGCGGATCGCAAACTGGGTCGAATGCACGCCCACCGCGACGCCGCCGGCGCCCGCATCGAGGTAGTAGCGGGTCATGGCGCGCTGGCGGCGGGCATCGAGTTGCCGGTTGGCGTCGAGCGCGAGCAAATGCGCGGGGATGCAGGCGCCGCGGCGCAGCACGGCGAAGCTTTCAGAAGGCAGTTCAGTCCAATGCATGTCGATCCTCGTTGCCCTTCCAGTGCCACCGCGGAACCGGCTTTGCCGGGCCGCCGGTGGCGCCCCCTGGGGGGAGGCGCCGCAGGCGCTTCGGGGGGGTCAATATTTCCCGTCGCGGGCTTCATAGTGCGTGGGCTTGCCCAAGGTGGCACCGCCCCTTTGCACCCAGTCCGCCGTCCAGTCGAGCATGGTTTCCAGGGACACCTTGGGTTCACCGAACAGCCGGAAAGCCTCGGCGCAATCCACCAGCCAGGCGGTCTCCGCCTCCTTGCCGGTCAGCACCGGTTCCACGCCCAACCGCCGGCCCAGCGCCTGCGCCACATCGCGGATCGCCACGCGCGGCCCACTCAGGTTCAGCGGGGACACCGGCGTCTCGCAATGCGCGAGCGACCGCAGCGCCCATTCGTTCGCTTCCCCCTGCCAGATGATGTTGGCGTGGCCCATGGCCAGGTCGATGGCCTCGCGCGCCAGCACCTTCCGCGCGACGTCGTGCAGCACACCGTAGCGCATGTCGATGGCATAGGACAGGCGCAGCATGCGCCCGGGCGTCTGGTGCGCATGCGAGAAGTGCTGGAACATGCGCTCGCGCGCCACGCATGAGTTGGCGTATTCGCCCGATGGCGCCGTTGGCGGCAGCGACTCGGGCGCTCCAGGCCCCGTGACAGGCACAAATGGATAAACGCACGCCGTCGAGAAGCTCACGATGCGCGAGCGCGCATAGCGTTCGGCGACCAGGGCGGGCACGTGCGCATTCATGGCCCAGGTGAGCCATTCGCTGCCGGTCGACCCGAATTTGCGGCCGGCCATGAAGACGACGTTGGGCGCATCGGGCAATTTCGCCAGGGCTTCGCGTGACAGCAAGTCGGCCTCGACGCAATCGATGCCCTGTTCTTCCAGCTTGCCGCGCAGGCCAGGCTCGGAGAAGCGCGCGACGCCGATCACGCGACGGCCGGGATCCGCCCGCTTGGCCATTCGGGCCAACGTGGGGCCCATCTTGCCCCCGACGCCCAGCACCAGGACGTCCCCTGGAACGCGCGCCAGGTCGGCCGCCAGCGCGGGCGATGGCCGGCTCATCAACTCCTCGAGGGCTCCGATGTCGGCGATGCGTTCGGGCAGATCCATGGGGCGACTCCTCCAGCGAGGCACTATTCACTATCTGGTGAATTGCCGCAACACGCGAAACCCTTAGAACGGAAGCCTCAAGCTTTCAGGCCTTGCAGCGTGCGAGCACGTGGCGGGTCATCGCCAGCGCCAGTTCGTTTTCACCGACGAACACGCGGCTGTTGATCTCCGCCTCGAAGCGCTGAGCCTCTTCCTCGTTGTGGGAGCGGACCACGATCTCGATGCCAGGGTTGAGCAGCCGGGCGTTGATGGCCATCTGGCGCACCCCCAGCATGTCCGGCGTGGCGATGACGAGCATGCAGGCGCGCGCCACGTGCGCCTGCACCAGCACTTCGGGCAGGCTGGCATCGCCGTACACCGCCGGAACGCCCTGCACGCGCAGGTTCTCCACGATCTCGCGGTTCTGCTCCGCCACGACGAAGGGCACGCCGTCCGCGGCCAGCGCGGCCGCGAGCTTGCGGCCCACCCGCCCGTAACCCACCAGCACCACCTGGCGCGAAAGGTACTTGGGGTCGGTGGTCATCGGCAGTTCGGCCAGCGGATCGTCGCGCGCGGCCAGATCGCGCGCGAGCTGCGAACGCGCCAGCAGCCAGCGCTGCGCCGGCGCGATCGCCTTGAACAGCACGGGGTTGAGGGCGATGGAGATCAGCGCACCCGCCACGACCAGGCTCTGGCCTTCGACCGGCATCACGCCAAGGGCGACGCCCAGGCCGATGAGGATGAACGAGAACTCGCCGATCTGGGCGAGGCTCGCGGAGACCGTCAGCGCCGTGTGCAGCGGATAACGCAGCAGCAGCACCAGGACGGCCGCGGCCAGCGACTTGCCGATCACGATGATGCCGACCACGGACAACACGCGCAGCGGCTGCTCGAGCAGCACCATCGGGTTGAACAGCATGCCGACGGAGACGAAGAACAGCACCGCGAAGGCGTCGCGCAGCGGCAGCGTTTCCTCGGCGGCGCGGTGGCTGAATTCCGACTCGCGCAGCACCATCCCGGCAAAGAACGCGCCCAGGGCAAATGACACGCCGAACAGCTTGGTGGCGCCGTAGGCGATGCTCACCGCGGCGGCCACCACGCACAGCGTGAACAGCTCGCGCGAGCCCAGCTTCTGCACCTGCCACAGCACCCAGGGGAACAGGCGCCGGCCGACCACCAGCATCAGCGCGAGGAAGATGCCCACTTGCAGCAGCGTCTTGCCGATGGACGTGAGCAAGCTCGCGGCGTCGGCCCCCGCATCCCCGTTCATCCACAGCGCCAATGGCGGCAACAACACCAGCACCAGCACCATGGCGAGGTCTTCCACCACCAGCCAGCCGACAGCGACCCGGCCGTTGAAGCTGTCGACCAGGCCCAGGCTTTCCAGGGCGCGCAGCAGCACCACGGTGCTCGCGACCGACAGCGAGATGCCGAACACCAGCGCCGCCGCCAGGCTCCAGCCCCACCAGACCGCGAGGCCCATGCCCATCAGCGTGGCGGCCGCCATCTGCACGATGGCCCCCGGGACCGCGACCTTGCGCACGGCCAGCAAGTCACCCAGCGAGAAGTGCAAGCCGACCCCGAACATCAGCAGCATGACGCCGATCTCGGCCAGCTCCGCCGCCAGCCTGGTGTCCGCCACGAAGCCTGGCGTGAACGGACCGATCAGGATGCCGGCCACCAGGTAGCCGACGAGCGCAGGCAAGCGCAGGCGGGCGGCGATGAAACCAAGGATGAGCGCCAGGCCGAGACCGGCGGCGATGGTGCTGATGAGCGCGACGTTGTGGTCCATGAACCAGTCGAATCTACACGACACCCATGAAAAAAGGCCCCTGAGGGGGCCTTTCGCCAACGAAGCCGGATCAGCGCTCCGATCAGAGCTTCGTCGTGGTGACGTAGCTGTCGTAACGGAACTCGGAGAACCGGCTCCACAGCACCTGGTCGCGCTGGAAGGCGCGCATGTCCTGGTGGATCTTCTTGAACTCGGGCGACTTCGCTTCGTGCGCGGCGAACACTTCCATCGAAGCCTTGAAGCCGGCGTCCATGATCTCCTTGGAGAACGGCTTCAACTGCGTCTTGGCGGCCACGAGGCGCTTGAGAGCCGTCGGGTTCAGGGCGTCGTACTTCGCCGTCATGTCGCGCGCGGCAACGGCGCCGGCGGCCTGCACGATCTCCTTCAGCTCCGCCGACAGCGCGTCATGCGCCTTGGTGTTGATGAAGAACTCGAGCTCGGCGCCGCCTTCCCACCAGCCGGGATAGTAGTAGAAGGGTGCCACCTTGTTGAAGCCCAGCTTCTCGTCGTCATACGGGCCGACGAACTCGGTGGCGTCCAGCGTGCCCTTCTCGAGCGCCTGGTACACCTCGCCGGCCGGCATGTTCTGCGCGACCACGCCCAGCTTGGCCATCGCCTCGCCGAACAGGCCGCCGCCCATGCGCATCTTCAGGCCCTTCAGGTCGGCGACGGTCTTGATCTCCTTGCGGTACCAGCCGCCCATCTGGGTGCCGGTGTTGCCCGCGCTCATGCTCTTGATGCTGTAGGCGGCATAGAACTCGTCCATCAGCTTGCGTCCGTTGCCGTGCTCCATCCAGGCGTCCATCTGCCGCGCGGTCAGGCCGAAGGGGACGGCGCAGCCGAAGGCGAAGATCGGGTTCTTGCCGGTGAAGTAATAGGGCGCGCTCTGCGCCATCTCGATCGTGCCGTTCTGGATGGCATCGACCACCCCGAATGCGGGCACCAGCTCGCCGGCGGCGTGCACGGAGATCTCCATGCGGCCACCCGAGAGCGCCTTGACGGTGCGCGACATTTTTTCGGCGCTGCCGAAGATGGTGTCCAGCGACTTGGGGAAGCTGGAGGCCAGGCGCCAGCGCACGGCGGCCTGGGCGTGCACCGCGGGGGCGATGCCGGTGGCGAGCACGCCGGCGATGCCGGCCTGCTTGATGAGGGAACGACGGTCCATGGGAATCAGTCCTGCGGGTTGCAATTGCGACGGCCCGCATGATGAGCCGCGGCCGCTGCGCACCCTTTCAGAAGACTGGCATCGGTTTCATTCCCGGTGCACAGGAAACGGGCGATGCAAAACAAAAAGCCGCACTTGCGTGCGGCTTTCGTTGTGCCTGAAGACCGTGGTCTTACAGCTTCTGGCTTTGCATGAAGCGGTCGAACGTGGCTTCCGTGAAGCGGAACCACAGGTTCTGGTCGGCGCGGAACTTGGAGTAGTCCGCGTAGATCTTCTTCCAGTCCTCGTTCTTGGCGTTCAGTTCCTCGTACAGGCCGAGCGACTGCTTGAAGGCTTCGGCCATCACGTCTTGCGAGAACGGACGCAGCTTGGTGCCGGCCGCCACGAGCTGCTTCAGGGCAGCCGGGTTGCGGGCGTCGTAGCGGGCCTGCATGGTGACGTGAGCCTCGGCGGCAGCCGCCTGCACGATGGCCTTGTTCTCGGCGGACAGGCCGTTGAACGCCTTGTCGTTGATGAAGAAGTCCAGCTGCGGACCGCCTTCCCACCAGCCGGGGTAGTAGTAGAACGGCGCGACCTTGTTGAAGCCGAGCTTCTGGTCGTCGTACGGTCCGACCCACTCGGTGGCGTCGATGGTGCCCTTTTCCAGCGCCGCGTAGATCTCGCCGCCGGGGATGTTCTGGGGCACGCCGCCGAGGCGCTCGAGCACCTTGCCGGCGAAGCCGCCGATGCGCATCTTCAGGCCCTTCATGTCCTTCAGCGACTTGATTTCCTTGCGGTACCAGCCACCCATCTGCGCGCCGGTGTTGCCGCCGGGGAAATTGACGATGTTGTACTTGGCGTAGAACTCGCGCATCAGCTTCAGGCCATTGCCGTCGTACATCCACGCCGTCATCTGCCGGCTGTTCAGGCCGAACGGGATGGCGCAGCCGAGCGCGAAGCATTCGTTCTTGCCGAAGAAGTAGTAGGGCGCGGTATGCGCAACTTCCACGGTGCCCTGCTGCACGCCATCGACCACGCCGAAGGGGGGCATGAGTTCGCCGGCCGCGTGCACCGAGACTTCGAACTTGCCGCCCGACATGGCCTTCACCTGGTTGGCGAAGACTTCGGCCGCGCCGAAGATCGTGTCGAGCGACTTGGGGAAGCTCGAGGCGAGGCGCCAGCGCACGGCCGCCTGCGCGTGCACGGCGGGGGCGATGCCCGCGGCGAGCACCCCGGCGATGCCGGTGGTTTTGATGACTGAACGACGGTCCATGGAACGCTCCTCTGGTGGGAAATGCAGGTGACGAATGTAGGGATCGCGGTCAACTTAAGTGTTGACCTTTTCCGCTGCACATTCTCGGGACTGCATCCACTTTGGTATTCAGGGGTTTTCCCTTGCGGCACGCATTGAAACCTTCGTACGCGCGGTCTTCGTCAGCATTCCTTCAGCTTCGAACGAAGAGGAAATCAACTCACCACTTTGAGGCTGGGTGCGTTGCGTTCCAGGTGCTGCGCGAAGCGCGCCTGGATCGCGGCTTCGATGCCCGCCGCATCGAGCCCCTGGAGCGACAACAGGCGCGCCGGATCGCCATGCGGCGCGAACTCGTCGCGCAGCCCGAGTTGCAGCACCGGCTTCGCGATGCCAGCGGCCTGCAAGGCCTCCAGCACCGCGCTGCCGGCGCCGCCCATCACCGCGCCCTCCTCCAGCGTCACCAGCGCGTCGTGCGAGGCCGCGAGCTGCAGCAGCAGCTCGGCGTCGAGCGGCTTGACCCAGCGCATGTCCGCCACGGTGAGGTTCAGGCGCTCCGCCGCCTGCAACGCCGGCTGCAGCAGCGTGCCGAAGGCAAGCACCGCGACGTGCTTGCCCTCGCGGCGCAGCTGGCCCTTGCCGAGCGGCAAGGCATCAAGCCCGGGTGCGATCGTGGCACCGGCGCCCGCACCGCGCGGATAGCGCACGGCCACCGGGTGGTCCTGCCGGTAGGCGGTGGTCAGCAACAGCCGGCACTCGTTCTCGTCGGACGGGCAGGCGATGCTCATGTTCGGGATGCAGCGCAGGTACGGAATGTCGTACGCGCCCGCGTGGGTCGGCCCATCGGCGCCCACCAGGCCCGCGCGGTCGAGGGCGAACACGACAGGCAGGTTCTGCAGCGCGACGTCGTGGATCAACTGGTCGTAGGCGCGCTGCAGGAAGGTGGAGTAGATCGCCACCACCGGTTTCAGCCCTTCGCAGGCCAGGCCGGCAGCAAAGGTGACGGCGTGCTGTTCGGCGATGCCGACGTCGTGGTAGCGGTCGGGGAAGCGCTTGTGGAACTCCACCATGCCCGAGCCTTCGCGCATGGCGGGCGTGATGCCCACCAGCCGCGGGTCGGCCGCCGCCATGTCGCACAACCACTGGCCGAAGACCTGCGTGAAAGTGGGCTTGGCCGGCGCCGTTGATTTGACCAGGCCGACGGCGGGATCGAACTTTCCGGGGCCGTGGTAGGCGACGGGGTCGGCCTCGGCCAGCTTGTAGCCCTGGCCCTTCTTGGTCACCACGTGCAGGAACTGCGGGCCACGCAGCTGCTTGATGTTCTCCAGCGTGGGGATCAGCGACTCGAGGTCGTGGCCGTCGATGGGGCCGATGTAGTTGAAGCCGAACTTCTCGAACAGCGTGGCCGGGGCGACCATGCCCTTGGCGTGCTCCTCGAAGCGCTTCGCCAGCTCGAACAGCGGAGGCGCCACCTTCAGCACGTTCTTGCCGATGTCCTTGGCCGCCGCGTAGAAGCGGCCGCTCATGAGCTGCGCCAGGTAGCGGTTCAACGCGCCCACCGGCGGGCTGATCGACATGTCGTTGTCGTTCAGGATCACCAGCAGGTCGGTCTCGGCCACGCCGGCGTTGTTCAGCGCTTCGAAGGCCATCCCGGCGCTCATGGCGCCGTCGCCGATGACGGCGATGGCGCGGCGCTGCTCGCCCTTCTGCTTGGCCGCCACCGCCATGCCGAGCGCCGCCGAGATGCTGGTGGATGAATGCGCGGTGCCGAAGGTGTCGTATTCGCTTTCGGCGCGCTGCGGGAAGCCGGCCAGGCCCCCCAGTTGCCGCAGCGAATCCATGCGGTCGCGCCGGCCGGTGAGGATCTTGTGCGGATAGGTCTGGTGGCCGACGTCCCACACGATGCGGTCGTGCGGCGTGTTGAACACGTAGTGCAGGGCGATGGTGAGTTCCACCGTGCCCAGGTTGGAGCTCAGGTGGCCGCCGGTCCGCGCGACCGATTCGAGCACGTAGGTCCGCAGCTCCTCGGCCAGCGGGCCCAGCTGGAGACGCGACAGCCGGCGCAGATCGGCCGGATCATTGATGGATGCTAGCAAGGTGGGCATGGCCATGGGATCCCTGGTTTCTCTAATTGTCTCGATGCACGACCATCTCGGCCAGTGCCAGCAGCGCGCGCGTGTCGGCCAGGCCGCTCGCGGCCAGCGCCACGCGCGCCTGCTCCAGGAGTTCCGCGGCGTAGCCGCGGGCGCGCTCCAGCCCCAGCAGGGACACGTACGTCGGCTTGTCCTGCGCGGCGTCCTTGCCGGCCGTCTTGCCCAGCGTGGCGGAGTCGGCGGTCACGTCCAGGATGTCGTCCACGACCTGGAAGGCCAGGCCGAGCGCGGCGCCGTAGCCGGACAGGCCCTCGGCCGCGAGGTGCGAGGGCTCGCCGCAGGCCGCACCCATCATCACGCTGGCCTGCAGCAGGGCGCCCGTCTTCAAGCGGTGCATGTGGCGCAGTTCATCCTCGGTGAGCGAGCGGCCCACGGCCGCGAGATCGATGGCTTGTCCGCCGGCCATGCCGGAATGGCCGGCAGCCTGCGCGAGCAGGCGGCACAGACGGGCCTGCACCGCGGCCGGGATCGCCGCGTCGTCAGGCGCCAGCAGCTCGAACGCAAGCGCCTGCAGCGCGTCGCCCGCCAGCAGGGCGGTCGCCTGGCCGAATTGCACGTGCACCGTGGGCTTGCCCCGGCGCAGCACGTCGTTGTCCATGCAGGGCATGTCGTCATGCACCAGCGAATACGCGTGGATGAGCTCGACGGCGCAAGCCGCACGCAAGGCCGCGGCCGCGTTGCCGCCTACAGCGTCGCAGGCAGCCAGCACCAGCAGCGGGCGCAGCCGCTTGCCGCCGTCCAGAACGGCGTAACGCATGGCGTCGCCGATGCCCGCGGGCGCCTGTGCCGGCACCCACGCCGACAGCGCCTGTTCCACCGCGGCGGCGCGTTCGCCGGTCCAGCCTTTCAAGTCGAATGTCATTCGCCAGTCCACGGTTTCAGCACGCCGGCGTCCAGCACCTTGATCTGGTCCTCCACGGCCTGCAGGCGTTCGCGGCAGAACTTCAGCAGTTCGGCGCCGCGCTCATAGCCGGCCAGCAGCTGGTCCAGCGGCAACTGGCCCGACTCGATCTGGGCAGTCAGCCGCTCGAGCTCCTCCATGGCGGATTCGTAGCTGGCGGGGGATTGGGAACGTGGTTCGGTCATTCAAATACTTCGGGGCAAGCGCTGGATTTTAGGGGTGCGGCCCCCAGGTACCCCCCGGGGGTTAGAATCCCCTCCCCTGTCGCGCTCCCAAGCGCGGCCCTGCCCCTTCATAGGGGGAGTCTCTAGGTCAGGTGAAATGTCTGATTTAAGTCTTCAACTGCAGCAGGCCGCAAGCCAACTTCCAGTTTCCAGCTACTTCGACCCGGCGCTCTTCTCGCGCGAGATGGAGCTCATCTACCAGCGCGGCCCGCGTTATGTCGGGCATGAGCTGGCCGTGCCCGAAGCTGGCGACTACCACGCACTGCCCCACGAAGGTGAGGGCCGCGCGCTGGTGCGCACGCCTGCCGGCGTCGAGCTCATCTCGAACGTCTGCCGGCACCGGCAGGCGGTGATGCTGCGCGGGCGCGGTTCGACGAAGTCCAACCCGGCCTCAGGCGGCAATATCGTGTGCCCCCTGCACCGCTGGACCTACAGTACCGGCCAGAATGAACAGGCCGGTGTGCTGCTGGGTGCTCCGCACTTCAAGGTGGACCCTTGCCTGAACCTCAACAACTACCCGCTGCAGAACTGGAACGGCCTGCTGTTCGAGTCGGCCAACGGCTTCGACGTGAACCGCACGTTGGCGAAGCTGGGGCCCAAGGCGGACCTGGATTTCTCCGGCTACGTGTTCGACCGGGTCGAGCTGCACGAGGTCGACTACAACTGGAAAACCTTCATCGAGGTCTACCTGGAGGACTACCACGTGGGGCCCTTCCATCCGGGCCTGGGCAACTTCGTCACCTGCGAAGACCTGCGCTGGGAATTCGGCCGCGACTACTCGGTGCAGACGGTGGGCGTGGCCGGCAAGCTGGGCAAGGCCGGCTCGGACGTCTACCGCAAGTGGCATGACGAAGTGCTGCGCTACCAGGACGGCCAGCCGCCCAAGCACGGCGCGATCTGGCTCACGCTGTACCCGAACGTGATGGTGGAGTGGTACCCGAACGTGCTGGTGGTCTCGACGCTGCACCCGCGCGGCCCGCAGAAGACGCTGAACGTCGTCGAATTCTTCTACCCCGAGGAAATCGCCGCGTTCGAACGCGAGTTCGTGGAAGCCCAGCAGGCGGCCTACATGGAAACCTGCGTCGAGGACGACGAGATCGCCCTGCGCATGGATGCCGGCCGCAAGGCACTGATGGACCGCGGCGACAACGAGGTCGGCCCCTACCAGAGCCCCATGGAAGACGGCATGCAGCATTTCCACGAGTGGTACAGGGGAGCCATCGGCGCGGACGACCCGGCTCTCCGCTAAGGAATGCAAGCGCTCTGGATGCTGGCGGCATCCTTTTTCTTCGCCACCATGGCGGTGTGCGTGAAGATCTCCTCGGCCTGGTTCAACGCGGCCGAACTCGTGTTCTACCGTGGCCTCATCGGCATGCTGCTGATGTGGCTGTGGGCGCGCTCGCGGCGCGAATCGCTGGCCACCCACTACCCGGGCATGCACGCCTGGCGCAGCATGGTGGGCGTGCTCTCGCTTGGGGCCTGGTTCTACTCGCTGGCTTTCCTGCCGCTGGCCACCGCCATGACGCTCAACTACATGAGCAGCGTGTGGGTCGCGGCTTTCCTGGTGGGTGGCGCGCTGGCCGCGTGGAACCCGCGCAGCGGCGCGCCGCTGCCGGAGCGGCAGGGGCTGCTGGCCGCGACCGTGCTGGCCGGCTTCGTGGGCGTGATCCTGATGCTGCGGCCGACCATCGCGCAGAACCAGATGTTCGCCGGCACCGTGGGCCTGCTCTCGGGGATGATGGCCGCCTTCGCCTACCTGCAGGTGATGGCCCTGGGCAAGCTGGGCGAGCCTGAGTCGCGCACGGTGTTCTATTTCGCCGTGGGCTCGGCCGTGGCGGGCGCCGCCGGCATGCTCTTCACCGGCCTTTCACCCTGGGACTGGATGCACGCCCTGTGGCTGCTGCCCGTCGGGCTGCTCGCTTCCCTGGGCCAGCTCTGCATGACCCGCGCCTACAGCCAGGGCGCCACGCTGGTCGTCGCCAACCTGCAATACTCGGGCATCGTGTTCGGCGCCTTCTACAGCCTGCTGCTGTTCGGCGACCAGATCCCCATGGTCGGCTGGATCGGCATGGCGCTGATCGTGGGCAGCGGCATCGCGGCGACCGTGCTGCGCTCACGCGCGGCGCCGGACGCGCCCGGGGAAGAGCACTAGGAGTTCGCCAAGCATCAGGAGTCCGCCATGGCCAGTTACAGCACACTGATTTCCGTCGCCGAACTGCAGGCGTTGCGCGCGGCCGGCGCGCCGCTGATGGTCTTCGACTGCAGCTTCGAACTGATGAACCCTGCCGCGGGCGAGGAACAGTACCGCGACGCGCACATCGCCGGCGCGGTCTACGCGCACCTCGACCACGCGCTGAGCGACAAGGGCACACCGGACGGCCAGGGCAACTACGTCCCGCATCCCGATGCCGCTTCAGGCGGCCGGCACCCGCTGCCCAGCCGCGAGAAATTCGCGGTGTGGCTGTCCTCCGTGGGCTTCTCCAACGAGATGCAGGCGGTGGTTTACGACCGCCAGGGCGCCAACTACTGCGGCCGCCTGTGGTGGATGCTGAAGTGGGCGGGCCATGAGGCCGTCGCGGTCCTCGACGGCGGCCTGCCGGCCTGGCAGGCCATGGGTGGTGACGTGCGCTCCGGCACGGAACCGTCCCATTTCCAGTCGAACTTCGAACTGGGCGAGCCGCTGCGCCGGCTGGCCACGACGAAGGATGTCGCCGGGCGCCTCGGCGGCCCGGGCCAGACGCTGATCGATGCGCGCGCCAATGCGCGCTTCAAAGGGGACGTGGAGCCGCTCGACCCGGTGGCGGGCCACATCCCCGGCGCGCTGAACCGCCCGTTCGCCCTGAACATCGGGCCCGACGGCAAATTCAAGCCGGCCACGCAGTTGCGCGAGGAATTCGAGCAGTTGCTGGGCGGGCGCGATCCGGCGACGGTGGTGCATCACTGCGGCAGCGGCGTGAGCGCATTGCCCAACGCCATCGCGATGGAAGTCGCGGGGCTCGGGCCGACAGCGTTGTACGCGGGAAGCTGGAGCGAGTGGTGCCGGGACACCAGGCTGCCGGTGGAGCGCGGTTAGCTTTTCTTCCGGGCCGGCAGGACATGCTCCGGCCGCGCCCCGATACCGACGGCATAGGCGGGCAGCGCGCGCAACGCCGGAAAGCGGTTCAACAACTTCAGCGCGGCCGGCATCCGCGGCGCCTGCGTGCTGTCCAGCAAGGGGTTGATCAGCCGGTTCTGGGCGGCCACCTGCACCGCCTGCGTCACGCGGGTCGGGAACAGGCGGCGCTGCTGCACCCGCGGCAGCAATGCATCCAGCGCCGCAGGGGTGCAAGCCGGGTCGGCCAACGCAGGGCCCAGGATGTTGCCCGCTGCCACGGCGTCCTGGATCGCCAGGTTGATGCCCACGCCGCCGATCGGTGACATGGCGTGCGCGGCATCTCCGATGCACAGCAAACCCGGCTTCCACCATTGCTCCAGCCGGTCCACGCTCACGCTCAGGAGCTTGATCGCTTCCCAGTCGGGCAGGTCGGCTGCCAGCCGCCCGGCAAACCGCGGCACGAGCGCCGCGAAGTCAGCCAGGAACGCCGGCAGGCCGCGGGCCCGGATCGCCTCGATGCCGCCCTTGTGGATGACGAAGGCGCATTGCCAATAGCTGCCGCGGTCGATGAGGGCCACGAAGCGGCCGGTGCCGACGCGCCCGCCGCTGCCGCTGACGTCCGTCGGCAGTTTCGTGACGCGCATCCACAGCACGTCGATCGGCGCACCGAGGTCGCGCACCGGCAGGCCCGCCGCGCCGCGCAGCGTCGAATGCCGGCCGTCGGCGCCGACCACGAGGTCAGCGCGAATCTCGAGCGGCCCGTCGCTGCCGGCGGCGCGCACGCCCACGACGCGTCCGCCCTCGTCGATCAAGCCCTCGGCACGCGTACGCAGCAATGCGCGGAAGCTCGCGTGCCGTTCGCCCTCGTCGCGCAGGAAGTCGAGAAACTCCCATTGCGGCATCATCGCGATGAAGCCGCAGCGCGTCTTCAGGCGGCGGAAGTCTGCAATGTGGGCGCGCTCGCCCCCGATGTCCACGTGGATGTCGTAAGCCTTGTCATGCGGCCGCGCGAGAAAGTCCTCGAGCAGGCCGAGTTCGTGCAGGACTTCGAGCGTGGAGGGATGGACCGTGTCGCCGCGGAAATCGCGCAGGAAATCCGCGTGCTTTTCCAGGACGAGCACGTCGACGCCGGCGCGCGCAAGCAGCAGTCCCAGCATCATGCCGGCCGGCCCGCCGCCGGCGATGCAGCAACGGGTGTGCAACGTGGCCATGGCGCGCAGTGTCACCGCGCGCTGGCGGGAAGGCAACAGCGATGCGGGCGCGTTCTGCGCCGCCTAGGCTCCTAGCGCGCGCCGACCTCGCTGCGGGAGTTCGAATCCGGGCTGCCGCGCGCCGCGCCCATGGCGGACGCATCGGCGGCGGGGGCCGGTGTCGTGGCAGGGGTGGCCGCGCCGCCCGCATCCGCTGCCGCGCCCAGCCCGCCATGCAGGCCGGACCCGGCCTGCGTGGAATGCGCCGCCGGGGAAGTCCCGGGATCCGTGCTGCCGCGGCCGGTCGTGCCCGGCACGACGTCGGCGCCCGAAGCGCCGGTGTGCGGCGCCGAGCCCTTGATTCCGGACGGGCCGCCAGGCGGGCCGTCGGGAGCTTGCGGCGCGGCGACCTGGGCCGGGTTCCCCGTGCCCGGGCTACCCGGGGCATTGGCGTTCTGCGGCGCCCGGTCGCAGCCGGCCAACGCCAGCGCGAATGCCGCCGCCAGGGGCCCTGTGATCCAGGCTGCCGCGCGCTTCATGGTCAGCGGGTCGTCGAGGTGGAGCCGGTGCCCGTCGTGCCGGACGTGCCCGTCCCGGAGGCGCTGCCCGTCGTGCCCGAACCCATGGTGCCGGAGCCCGTCGAACCGGTGGCACCCATGGTCGAGCCGCTCGTGGCCGGATCGGTCGTGGTGGTGCCGGACGCGCCCATCGACGTTCCGCTGCCGGTGCCGGTGGTGCCGGTGGAAGCCGTGGTGTCGGTGGAACCGGTGGTGCCCGTCGTGCCCGTGGAACCCGTGGTGCCGGTGCTGGCGGTGGAATCGGTCGAGCTCGTGCTGGGGCTGGTGGTGGCGGTGCTGGGCGACGTCGTGCTGGATGACGGCGTGGTGGTGGTCGATGACGACGTCGAGGTGTCGGTCGCATTGCGTTCGCCGCAGGCGGCGAGTGAGAGGGCGGCCATCAGGGCCAGGGCGGCGCAGCGCGCCATCGGAACAGTGTTCATGGTTTACTCCTTGGGTGATTTGCTTGAGTGTCCGGACAGCGTTTCGCGCCGTCTGATGCAAACTCTAGGGAACCGGGGTACCGGCGTTGTCGGCCTCAACTGTCGACACCTGTAGGACAAGGCACAGGCGCCAGGCAACCAGTTACGTCGCCGCGTTCGAAAGCGTCTCCTCGCGTAACGCTTCCGCCACCGTGCGCAACTCCTCCCTGCGCGCCGTGATCGACGTGGCGAGCGCGTGGAGGTCGAGGCCGGAAGCCAGCAGGCGATTGAAGACCTGCTCGCGTTCCTCGCGCACGTGGCGTTCCACGTAACCAGCCAGCACCGCGACCTTCGCGTCGTACAGCTCGTCGTCAGGCGACCCCGTGAGGATCTGCGCGATGAATTCGCGCGCGCTCCCATGCTGCTCCTCGGACTCGTCCACCAGGTCGTCGTCGCGCAGCGCATCGCGGACGGCCGGATAGAACAGCTCCTCCTCCAGCTTCGCATGGATCGTCAGCTCCATGCAGATTTCCTCCGCCAGCGCGCGCCGCTGCGGCGCCGCCGCCTTGGTGCGCACCAGCTCCCGGTAGCGCTCGAACAGCTCGTGCGCGAGCAAGTGGTCGGCATCGAGCAGGTCGATGGCGTCGGGCGCCTTCTTGCGCTTCATGGCCGTTCGCTCAGCGCTGCCGGCCGCCGCGTTCCGCATCCGTCTTCGAGAACTGCTTCATCACGGGTGTGGCAGGCGTGCCGGTGTTGCCGCTGGCGGGCGTGCCCGCGTCGGCCGGTTGCACGTCGGGGCCGGGCGTGCGCTTCTGCGCGGCGCTGGGCCTGGCGTCGTCGTCGCGCTCGCGGGCCGGGGGATCGGATTGGGGCATGTCGGTCTCCTTGAACTGAGGCCTACTCTAGAGAAGCCGCGTGCGCACGTTGTCAGCACCGCGGCGACAGCCCTGTAGGAATTGCGCCTTTCAGCGCTTGCGCGACCGTGCCACCGCCCGCTCGTACGCCGCCATCATGGGCGTGACGGAAATGCCGTGGACCACGATGGACGTCACCACCACCGACAGCGTCAAGGCAGTCAGCGTCTGGGCGAGCGCGGGGTCCAGGCCATGGTTGGCCGCGTACATGAGGTAGTAGACGGAGCCGACACCTCGGATCCCGAACCAGCCCGTCAGCCAGCGCTGGCCCGACGATGCTGCGCCACCCGCCAGGCCCACCGCGACGGACAGCGGCCGGACCACCAGCAGCAGCAGCGGCACGAACCACCAGGCGCTGGCATGCCAGTCGACCGCCCAGAGCAGCGCACCGATGGTGACGACGATCGCCACCTCGCCGATGCGCTCCAGCTGTTCGTTGAAGCCCAGCACGGCCTGCGCCATGAAGGCCGGGGCATGCTTCGGGTCGGCAGCCATGTTCTCCGCGACGCTGCGGTCCGGGTTGCTCAGCGCTTTTTCCACCTGGCGCGCCGAGGCGGGCCCGGCACTCTGGTTCTCCACCAGGCGCCGCAATGCCACGCCCGCCGCGAAGACGGCGAGAAAGCCGTAGGCGTGGGCCAGCAGCGCGCACCCATACGACAACGCGATCAGGCCCAGCGCAAGAAAGTCATCGAGGCCGATCGCTTCCTTGTGCTCGCGCCGGAGGTACAGCACCAGGCGGCCGGTGGCCAGGCCCAGCAGCCAGCCGATGCCCAGGCCGCCCGCGGTGGCCCAGAGAACATCGACCAGCATCCAGCGGACACCATACGGGCCCAGTTCGTGCAGGCCGAGCAGGCCCAGGCCCAGCATGACGAACGGGAACGCCGTGCCGTCGTTGAGGCCGCCCTCCCCCGTGAGTGCGAACCGCAGCTTGTCCTGGTCGCCCGGCTCCTTCAGTTGCACTTCCGACGCCAGCACCGGGTCGGTCGGCGCGAGGATGGCGCCCAGCAGGACGCAGGCGCCCAGCGGAAGGTCGAGGAACATCCAGGCGACGCTGGTGATGAGGCCGATGGTCACCACCATGGAGACCGTTGCCAGGCGCACGGGCAGCGCCCAGCGCCGCTCCTTGAGCCCCGTGCTCAATTTCAGGCCCGCCGTGAACAGCGAGATGAGCACCACCACCTCGGCCAGGCGCTCGAGGATGGTCATGTGGTCGAGCGGCCTGGCGGCCATGAGGCCGGCGCCCCAGGGGCTGACGGCCATCCCGACCAGCAGGTACAGCATGGCAGTCGAAAGCGGCAGGCGCTTCAGCACGGTCGTGGCAAGTGCCATCGAGACCATCAGCAAGCCGACGATCACGGCCCAGAGCGCAAATTCCATCGCCCCATTGTTGGGGATGGCAAGCTCAGCCGGTGTGGGGGAATGCCGCGTTCGGCGTCCTGCGCCGCGCCGCCTGAACTTGCCTCAGAGCCGGCCGAGGGCCGACGCCAGCGCCTTGCGCACGGTCGGGAACAGGTGTACGTCGCTGTGGCCCGCGCCCGTCACCCGCAGCAGTTGCGGCTTGCACTTGCCCTTGCCCATGGCCGTGCAGAGCTCCTCGCTGTGGCGGATCGGGATGAGTTCGTCCTTGTCGCCGTGAATCAGCATCACCGGGCCCAACAGCTTGGCCGCGTGCTCCAGCGTGTGCAGCGGATAGCGCAGCACCTGCAGCGGCACCCACGGATAGAGTTCCGCGGCGAGCGCCCGCATGCTGCTGTAGGGAGAGACCAGCATGGTCAGGTCGGGCGTCCGGCCGGCGGCGCTCAACTGCGCGGACAGGCCCGCAGCCAGCCCGGTACCGAGCGACTGGCCGGCGATCACCACACGCTTGCCCTCGTACATGCCGGCGAAATGTTCCCACACGGCTTTCACGTCGGCGTGCAACTGCTCCTCGCTCTCGATCTGGCCGGAGCTCTTGCCGAAGCCGCGGTAGTCGAACATCACGACATCGAAGTTGGCCTTGCGGAAGGCGTCCAGTTCGACGAACCACTTCTTCAGGTTGCCTGAATTGCCGTGCAGGAAGAAGAAGACGCCGCGTGATTTCTCGTTGCGGAGCTGCGCGACGGACAGCCGGGCACCTGGAACTTCGATGAAGAATTCCCGCGTGTCCGGGTCGGCGCAGATCGGCTCGTCGTGCGCCAGCAGATCGGGCTCGAACAACAGCCGCTCCTGCCGGAACCAGAGCCAGCCGACGGCACAGGCATACACCGCGCCGATGGCGGCCACCACCGAAGCTGTGAAGATGGCGTAGACCATGTTGTCGTCCTCCCTGTGGCGCGGCTTCAGCGCGTCTTTTTGTTGTCGGGATCGCTGGGCCCGTTGCGGTCCGAGAGGCCGGCCCCCGGCGGGCCCAGGTCCCCGGCGTCGCTCGGGTTCTTGTCGTCCCAGGTGCGCCCGGCGCCCGTGATCTTGCCGCGCGGATGCACCATGTCGTCATCGTCGAAGTTCAACGCGCCGCCGGCCATCGGCTTGTCTTCGGCCGCGCCATGGTCCCGCTCGTTGACGCCGGAAGGCGAGACGAGATCGGGCTGCTCGTCGCTGGTGAGGCCGATCTTTCCGGGGCCATCACCACGATAGTCGTTCGCGGAAGCGGTTTCGGCTTCGCGTCCGGCCCGCCCGACGTCGGGCGAGGGGCGATCCTGGTCCTTGCGGGGCACCCCGTCGCGGGATTCTTCCTGGTTGGGCATCGCCTGACTCCTTGTGTGCCTGCAAGCCTGGTGGCCTGCTGTTGCATCGGAGTGTTGCCCCACGAGCCAGCGCGACCTGTAGTCGGCGCGCAGCGCGTGGCGTAGGAATGCGGCGCGGGGCGGGATCAGCCAACGCGGTTGGCGCGGGTCAGCCCTCAGGCGAGGTAAAGCCCGCGCAGGTGCTCGCGCTGCGGGTCGCCCACACCAAGTGCTTCGCGCAGGTAGCCATCGACCGAACCATGCGCAGCAGCCGCCTCGTCGAAAGCCGCCTGCAGGAAATCCGGCTGCACCCGCCACAGCACCGCCATCACTTCGCCGGGCAGGCCGTAGCGCGAAACAGAGGGCATGGCCAGGCGCTCGTTCGTGAGCAGGTAGTCATGCATCACCTCGTCGTCCGGTGCCCCGAGCGCATGCAGCACGAGGGCGGCCGCGAAGCCGGTGCGATCCTTGCCGGCGGTGCAGTGAAACACCGTGGGCTCGCCGGACTCGAGCAGGTGGCCGAAGAACTCGGCGAAGCGATGCGTGTTCTCGCGCACGAAGCCGCGGTAGGTCTCGC
This sequence comes from Caenimonas sedimenti, assembly GCF_007833165.1. Classification (GTDB taxonomy): domain Bacteria; phylum Pseudomonadota; class Gammaproteobacteria; order Burkholderiales; family Burkholderiaceae_C; genus Ramlibacter; species Ramlibacter sedimenti. Next base: position 42,880 of record NZ_VOBQ01000019.1, read on the forward strand.
GCATGTGGTGCGCGACGACCTCCTTGGTCAGCGTCTGGCCCGCCGCCACCAGCGAGTTCAGAGCCTGCACGACGGTGGGTTCGATGGGCAGCGAATGCACGGTCACGTCCGGCAGGGCGCAGACCGCGGATTCGCGTTCGTCGACCCCGCGGAAGTCGAGCACGCGCTGGATGCCCAGCGCCTGGATCTGGCGCGCGTCGTCGGCGTTGAGTGCGCCGAGGTGGTCGGAGCGGTAGAGGGTGCGGGGGCGCAGGCCGGAGACGGGGCGGAAGTTGGTGGAGCCTGTGAGTTGCATGAGACGGATTGTCCCGGATTGGTGTGACTCCGGCTGTCCACTCGCCAACCTCCTGACTACCGCCCCTTCACCCCCGCCGTGCAACAGGCATCGCGGACGGCCGCAGGAACAGTGCTCTTGAGCCAGCAGCGCGCATGCTCGTTCTGGAACCCCGGGCGCACGAAGGTCCAGGACTTGCAGCGGCCGTCGGCGTCGCAGGCCGCCCGGCACTCCTGCGGCTCGGTGCCGGTCAGGTCGAAGTTCCGGTAGTCGCCGCCCGGCAGGTTCGTGCCGGCACCGGGACTCACCGGCGCGGCCGGCGCCTGGCGCGGGGGCACCGGCGCAGCGGCGCGCGGCCGGTCGCCATCGCGCGAATCGTTGCCGCGCCGGTTGGAATCGTCGTCGCGTCCGCGGCGCTCCGGGCGGTCGTCGTCGCGTCCACGCCGCTCAGTGCGGTCGTCGTCCCGCCCGCGGCGACCACCACGATCGGCATCGTCGGAGCGCAGGCCCGACACGCAACACTCGTCGTTGCGGCGGCGCGGCACGCTATCCTTGAGCCAGCAGCGCGCCCGGGCGCCCTGGACGCCCGGCTTCACGTAGGTCCAGGCATCGCAGCGCTTGTCGCCGTCGCATTCGGCCTGGCAGGCCTGCGGGTCGGCCCGGCGCAGCTCGAAGTTGCGGTAATCGCTGCCTGGCCGGTTCGAATCCCTTTCATAGGCCGCGGCGGGCGCCGCGAAACTTCCCAGCAGCAGGGAAAGCATGAGTCCAGCGGCGGCAATCATTGTTCTCATGCGGTCTCCATCGTTTTTCAGGGCAACCTAGCGCTTCAGCTCGGTCTTGCGGTCGATGATGCGCCCGACCAGGCCGTATTCGATGGCCTCGGCCGCGGACATCCAGCGGTCGCGCTCGATGTCCTCCAGCACCTTCTCGAGCGACTTTCCCGTCTCGCGCGAAATGGTGCGGGCGATCCGTTCGCGCGCCTTGATGATTTCCTGCGCGTGGATGGCGATGTCGGTCGCCTGGCCGCCGGCGCCACCGGACGGCTGGTGGATGAGGAAACGCGTGTTCGGCGTGCAGAACCGGCGCTCCTTCGGCACCGAGAGGTACAGGTGCGTGGCGGCGCTGCCGACCCAGCCGGTGCCGATCATGTTGACCGGCGCGGCGATGAAGCGGATGAGGTCGTGGATCGCGTCGCCCGATTCGAGGTGGCCGCCCGGCGAGCTGACGATCATGTCGATGGGGGCGTTCGAATCGGCGTCCAGCGCGATCAGCCGGCGCGCGATGTCGCCGGCGCTGCTGTCGGAAATGGCACCGAAGAGCAGGACGGTGCGGGACTTGAAGGCCTTTTCTTCCAGAAAGGCGTTGCGTGGCTCCGCGGTGGCGGCGGCGGAGGAATCGTCGGGGTCGGTGAGTTGCATGTGGATCTCCTGCGCCAATGATGCATCAAGCCGAGGCTCGGCCGTCCGGACCGGCCGCTTGGCCCCGCGCAAAGTCCGGAATGCGGAAACGCTTGCGGTAGGCGCCGGGCGCCATTCCCGTCGTGCGCTTGAACAGCCGCCGGAAGAACGCCGGGTCTTCATAGCCGACGCGCCAGCTGATCTCGTCGACCGGCGCCTCGGTGCGCTCGAGGCGCCGCTTGGCGTCCTCGATCCGCAGGCGCTGCACGTAGTCGATGGGACTCAGCCCCGTGGCGGCGGTGAACCGCCGCTTGAAGGTGCGCTCGGCCAGCGCGGAGCGCTTGATCATTTCATCCACCGGATTCGCCACGCCGAAATGGCTGCCCAGCCACTGCTGCGCACTCTGGATCTCGCCGTCCCCATGGTCGCTCTTGCCTTCGAACACGATGAAGGGCGCCAGGCCGTCCTGGTGCCATTGCAGCGCGAACAGGCGCGCCACCTCCTGGGCCGTGGTGGCGCCGGCGTGCCGCGCCGTGAGATAGAGGACCAGGTCGTGCCAGGTGGTCGAGGCGCCGGAACAGACCAGTTCCTGGCGCAGGCCCGAGATCACGAGCACCCGCTCCGGATGGATCACCACCTCCGGGTAAAGGTCCTTGAACGCCGCGGCGTACCAGAAGTGCACCGTGGCGTCCTTGCCATCGAACAGCCCCGTTTCGGCGAGCAGGAAGATGCCCGAGCAGGCCGAGCACAGCATGGCGCCGCTGGCATGCATGCGCCGCACCCAGTCGAGCAGCCGCGGATAGCGCCCGCGCTGCCAGCCGCCGGGGCCGAGCACCACCGACGGCACGATGACGATGTCGGTCGAAGCGATCTCGTCGAACGACCGCTTCACTTCGAACGGGACGCCGCCCGCGAGCGGCTGCATGCCCTTCTTTTCGCCGACCACTTCCACCCGGAAGGGCGCCGGCGCACCGGGACCGACCAGGCCCATCAACGCGGGCGCGTTGAGCACGTCGAAGATGCCGGCGAGCGTGGAGACCGCGGCCTCGGGCACCGCGATGAGGCTCACGTGCAGCGGCGTGGATTCGGCGGGGAGTTCGGGTCGGGCCATGGTGCTTGGACCCCAAGCATAGCGGCCGGCGGGACGCCCGGAGTGGCACGAAACGACCGGTCCCGGGTGATTCCGGCTCTGTGCGCGGGCACCGCCCCCAGGAATGATCCAGTCATCGCAACAACGCCTTCAAGGACCCGATCATGGACGCATCCACCACCGCTCCCCCCGCCATCGACATGGAGAAGCTGCAGGCCTTCTCCATGCGCACGATCACCGACATCGCCGCGGGCTATGTTGGCGTGATGGTCAGCCTGGGCACCAAGCTGGGGCTGTACAAGGCGCTCGCCGGCGCCGGTCCGTTGAGCGCCAAGGAAGTTGCCGGCCGCGCGGGCTGTGCCGAGCGTTACGTGCGGGAATGGCTCAACGCGCAAGCGGCTGCCGGCTACCTGGGCTATCACCCGGTCAGCGACACCTACGAACTGTCGCCGGAGCAGGCCATGGTGCTGGCCGACGAAGACAGCCCCGCCTACATCCCGCACGCCTGGAACGTGCCGGCCTCCATGTGGTTCGACGAGCCCAAGGCGCTCGAGGCCTTCCGCACGGGCCGTGGCGTGGCCTGGGGCGAGCACCACGAACGCATGGCCTGCGGCATCGCCGCGTTCTACCGCAACGGCTACAAGGCGAGCCTGGTGCCGCAATGGCTGCCGGCACTGCAGGGCGTCGTGGGCCAGCTCGAAGCCGGCATCGACGTGGCCGACATCGGTTGCGGCCATGGCCACTCCACGCTGCTGATGGCCCAGGCCTTCCCCCATTCTCGCTTCCACGGCTTCGACACGCACGCGGCATCGATCGTCGAAGCGCGGCGCCTCGCGGACGAGGCGGGCGTGAGCCACCAGGTGCGCTTCGATCTCGCGCGGGCCACGGACTACCCGGACAAGCGCTACGGCCTCATCTGCTTCTTCGACGTGCTGCACGACCTGGGCGACCCGGTCGCCGCAGCCCGCCACGCGGCGAGCGTGCTCGCGCCGGGCGGTACGGTGATGCTGGTGGAACCCTTCGCCAACGACCGGGTGGAAGACAACGCCGGCACCGTCGGCCAGCTGTACTACACAGGTTCCACCCTGATCTGCTGTGCCCACGCCATCAGCGAGGGGGGCAAGATGGTGCTGGGCGCGCAGGCCGGGCCGGCGCGGCTGGCGGACGTGTTCCGCAAGGCGGGCTTCAGCCACTTCCGCCAGGCAGCCGCGACGCCCTTCAACCTGATCTTCGAGGCCCGCCGATGATCCGGCAGCTCGCGGATCCGGCCTCGTTCGTGGCGCTGTGGGCCTGGGCGTCCGCCGTGGGCATGGCCGCGGCGGCGCTGATCCTCATCGCGGCCTGGGGCCCGGATTGAGGAACGGTGGCATGCCAACCAAAAGCTAGGGAACACCCTCGTGCCAGTTGGCGGCCGTCTGCGGCGTAATCCATCGCATCGCTCCCCCAACAAGACGAAAAAGGACCCTGCCATGCGCCACGCCCGAACCCTCATCGCCGCCGCCGCGGCCGTCGCCCTCCTCAGCAGCTGCGCGATCTTCACCCCCACCAGCGGCGGCTCGCCGAGCTTCTTCATCACCAGCGCCGGCAGCGGCAAGGGTGCCGACCTCGGCGGCCTCGCGGGCGCGGACGCGATCTGCCAGCGGCTCGCCACCGCCGCGGGCACGGGCGGCAAGACCTGGCGCGCCTACCTGAGCACGCCCCCGACGCTGCCCTCGGCCAACAACCCGGGTGTCGCTGCCGTGCACGCGCGCGACCGCATCGGCAACGGCCCCTGGTACAACGCCAAGGGCATGCTGATCGCGCGCGACCTGGACCACCTGCACAACGGCAACAACATCAGCAAGGAAACGGCGCTCGACGAGCGCGGCAACGTCGTCAAGGGCCGCGGCGACACGCCGAACGAACACGACATGCTGACCGGCACCCGCTCCGACGGCACCGCGTTCGCGCCGCAAACCGACACGACTTGCAAGTCGTGGACCAGCAGCACCGACGGTTCCGCCATCGTCGGCCACCACGACCGCATCGGGCCCAACGCCGACGCCTGGGCGAAGGCGTGGAGCTTCTCGCACCAGTCGGCCGGCTGCTCGCAGGAGGCGCTGGTCCGCACCGGCGGCGCGGGGCGCTTCTACTGCTTCGCGTCGAACTGAACGCAAGCCATCAGGCAGGCTGGCGGCCGCGCGCCGCCACCCGCCACAGCACCCACGCGCAGGCGGCCGTGGGCAGCGCGAGGGCCGCGAAGCCGGCCCGGTAGCTGTCGAACGCACCGGACACCACGCCGAACAGCATGGGACCGAGCACCACCCCGAAGAAGGTGACCGCGAGCGTCCCGCCGGTGGCGGCGCTCGCCTGCCCGGGTGGTGAACAGCGCGCGACCTCGGCCAGGTACACACCGTTCCAGCCGATGGCCGAGGCGCCGAAAGCCATCAGCAGAAACACAGTCAGCGCCTGCGGTGCGCCCGCCTGCAAGACCGCCGTTCCGGCCGCGCACAATGCCATGGCTCCCGCCAGCCAGGCCAGCATCCGATAGGCCCCCAGCCACCGGTCCGCGACCCAGCCCCATGCGATGCGGCCAGCCACGCCACCAGCCTGCGCGGCCGAGAGCAGCACGCCGGCGGCCACCAGGGTGTAACCCAGCGACGCCGTCAGGTAAGTCACGAGATAGGTCGAGAAGCTCATCTGCGCGATGGAAAAGACGAACGACACCAGCGCCAGCCGCTTCAGCGCCGGCTCCGCGGCCACCAGGCGCAGGCCGCGCGTCACGCTGCCCATCCGCAGGGGTTGACCGGGATCACGGTCGCCGTCGAGCGCTGCCCGAAAAGGCTGGGCCACCAGCGCGCAGGCCAGCGCCGCCCCGGCCACCGTGAGCAGCGCCGATGGCGCCCCGCCCGCCAGCGCCAGGCCGGGCACGAACACACCGGCCAGGACGCCGCCCAGCGGGACACCGGTCTGCTTGATCGAGAACACCAGTGACGCGCGGTGCGGGGGCGTGGTGCGCGCCAGCAGGTGGGAACTGGCCGGCGTCACCGGCCCATATCCCAACCCGGTGAGGAATGCACCGACGGCCGCGGCGGGCAGTGAAGGCCATAGCGCCGGCAAGGCCATGCCGAGCGCACAGAGCACCAGCGCCGCCTGGCTGGTGCGCAGCGCCCCGAAGCGCAGCACCAGCGGCGCGGCGGCCAGGCTCGCGGCCATCGCCCCCAGGTAGACAACCCCGATGTAGGCGCCCAGCAGCGCGGGCGGCGCCCCCATGGCCTGCGCGAAGGCGGGGCCCATGGCGGGCACGGCCAGCACGGCCATCGACACCAGCGCCTGGATCGCGAGCGTGACCAGCAGCACGCTCCAGTTGCCCGCGGGAGGCGTTGCGGCGACGGCGTCGAGGTCCGGGGATGGCTGCACGGCGGCTGCGAGCTTACCCGCATTCCGTTTGCACGCTAACATCGCCGGTCTCATGCCTCCCGCCGTTCCCCGCGTCGCCCTGATCCATGCCACGGCGCTGGCCGTGCAGCCGGTGCGGGACGCCTTCGAGCGCCATTGGCCCGAGGCCGTGCGCATGAATTTGCTGGACGACAGCCTCTCCGTCGATCACGCGGCCGCCGGCGCATTGACGCCGGCGATGGTGCAACGCTTCATCGACCTGGCCTGCTACGCCAGGGACACCGGCTGCTCCGGCATCCTCTACACATGTTCCGCCTTCGGCGCGGCGATCGAGGCCGCCGGGAGCGCCACCGGCCTGCCCACCCTGAAGCCCAACGAGGCCATGTTCCGGCAGGCATTGGCGATGGCGCGGGGCCGTGGCGCGCTGCGCGTCGGGCTGCTCGCGACCTTCCAGCCTTCCATCACTTCGATGGCGGCGGAATTGCAGGCCATGGCCGCCGGCCGCGGCATCGAGGTGGACGTGCGCAGTGCCTTCGTCCCCGAAGCCATGAATGACCTGGCCCAGGGACGTGCCGGCGAGCACGATCGCAAGGTCGCGGATGCCGCGCAGGCGCTGCGGGCATGCGACGTGGTCCTGCTGGCGCAATTCTCGATGGCCGCAGCGCGGGATCCCGTGCAGGCCACCCTGGACGCGCCGGTGCTGAGCAGCCCCGACTGCGCCGTGCTCGCCCTCAAGCAGGAAGTCGCATCGCATGCCTGACCCTCGCATCCCGCCTGCGCAGTTGAACCGCTTCATGGCGGCCGCGCTGCGCCAACTGGGCCTGCCGGAATCCGACGCCACGACCGTGGCGCAGCTGATGACGGAGGCGGAGACGCAAGGCTCGGACGGCCACGGCGCGATCCGGCTGGCACCCTACGCGCGGCGCATCCGTGCGGGCGGCTACAACTTGCGGCCCGACATCCGCGTGGTGCAGGACCGCCCGGGCATGGCGCTGCTGGACGGCGACAACGGCTTCGGCCACCTGGTGATGAAGAGAGCCGCGGAACTCGCCATCGAGAAGGCGCGCCAATGCGGCGTGGCCTGGGTCGGCGCGCACCACTCCAACCATGCCGGCCCGGCTTCGATCTATGCGCGCATGCCGCTCGCCCACGACATGCTGGGCCTCTATTTCGCGGTCGGCAACGCCAATCACCTGCCGCCCTGGGGCGGTCTCGACATGCTGCTGTCGACCAACCCGGTCGCGGTGGCGGTACCAGCCGGCGAGGAACCTCCCGTGGTCCTGGACATGGCGACCACGGTGACGGCCTACGGCAAGGTCAAGGCCAAGGCGCAGCGCGGCGAAGAGATGCCGATCGGCTGGATGATCGACCGCCTGGGCCAGCCGCTGACCGACCCCAAGCGCGCGGACGAAGGCTTCCTGCTGCCCATCGGCGGCTACAAGGGGTATGGCCTGGCACTGATCGTGGGCCTGCTCGCCGGCACCCTGAACGGCGCGGCGATGGGGCGTGACACCATCGACTTCAACAAGGACGACGCGACCACCACCAACACCGGGCAGGCCATCCTGGTGATCGACCCCGCCGCGTTCGGCGACGTCGCCGCCTTCAAGGCCCGCGTGGACCAGGTGATCCGCGACATGCGCGGCAGCGAACGCATGCCGGGCGTGGACCGCATCTGGTTGCCGGGCGAACAGAGCCACGAGCGCCGCATCGCCAATGAGCGCGATGGCCTGGCATTGCCGGACGCGCTGCGCGCCCAGCTCGACAAGCTGGCCGGCGAGCTCGGCCTGCCACCACTGAGCGAACACTGAACGAACACCGAAGGAGACTTCCATGCGACCGCCCCGCCGTTCCACCCTGCTCGCCGCGCTGTCGGCGCTGGCTCTCGCCCTCCCGCTCGTGGCCGAGGCCCAGGCCTGGCCGGCGAAGCCGGTGAAGATCATCGTGCCCCTGGCGGCCGGCAGCGCGGTCGACAACGCCGCGCGGATCGTCGCCGAGAAGCTTTCGCAGGACCTCGGGCAGTCGTTCGTGATCGAGAACCAGGCCGGCGCCGCCGGCCTCATCGGGGCGGGCAACGTCGCCAAGGCGGCGCCCGACGGCTACACGTTCGGCGGCTTCAACGACAGCATCATGACCATGGTGCCGCACCTCCAGGCGCGCATGCCCTGGGACATCCTGAAGGATTTCGAACCCGTGTCCCTCGTCGCCACGGTCGAATGGGGCCTGGTCGTCAACGCCGAGGCGCCGCAGCGCACCGCGGCTGACCTCATCGCCACGGCGAAGCAGGCCCCCGGGAAGGTGAACTACGGCTCGGGCGGCAACGGCAGCCCGCAGCACATCGCGATGGCACTGTTCGCGTCGCAGTCCGGCGTGCAGATGACGCACGTGCCGTACAAAGGAGCGACCCAGGCCGCGATGGGCGTGGCGGGCAACGAGGTGCAGGCCGCTTTCCAGGGCATCGCCACCGTCAATTCGCTCGTCAAGGCGGGCAAGCTGCGCCTGGTCGGTGTGACGACCGCGCGACGCATGCCGCAGTTCCCGGAGGTGCCGACGGTGTCCGAGTCGGGGCTGGCCGGGTTCGAGTTCAACTCGTGGTTCACGCTGATGGCGCCCGCCGGCACGCCCCGGCCCATCGTGCAAGCGCTCGCCGCCGCCGTGCAGAAGGCGTTGGCCGACCCCGGCGTGAAAGAGAAGCTCTATGCGCAGGGCCTGACGCCGCGCGGCTCCTCGCCCGAGGAACTGGCCGCCGCCACGCGGGCGCAGCTGGCCAGGTACGGCGCGCTGATCAAGCAGAACGGGATCACGGCGGAGTGAGACCCCGGCCCCACGAGTCAGCAAGAAACGACGGTCCCGGTGCGACTTCGTGACGAATGTCCGCACGGCGTGTGGGCACTTCGTGACGAATGCCCGCGCGGCGTGTGCGCGAACCGCAATAGTTCACAGGCCTGAAACGGCACCTTGTGCAGAATGGGCCCGTGGTTTTCAGATCCGTCCGCCCCTCCCCGCTTCTCACGCCCGTCGTTTCGGCGATGCTTGCGCTGGCGCTCTGGGCGCTCGCACCCTTCCTGCTGGGCCGCGACTTCCGGACCAGCGAGCTGCTGCTCGTGGCGGCCTTGGCCGTCCCGTTGCTCGAGTGGGCACGGCGCCGCTGGCTGCGCCGCGAGCGCGAAGCGATCGAGAGCCTGCGCGACTCGGCGCTCTGGTAAGCGCCAGCGCGGCGGTGCCTGCGCGCCGGGTGGGGCACATTGGGGTTTTCACTCAACCGTTACAGCTTGAAACATCGCGTCCGACAGCGCAGCATCCGCGTTGTTGTTCCAAGCAAAGGCTCCCAGTGCGCGACCTGAAACTTTCCACCCGGCTGGCCCTGTTCGTCGCGTTCGTGGTGGCCATCGCGCTGGCGATCGGCGGCGTGGGCCTTCTGTCGCTTCGATCCGCCCAGTCCGGCACGGCGAGCAGCCTCCAGCAATCCGCCGAACTCCTGGCCGCGGTGGACTCGGCACGCCGCGCGCAAGTGGCCTCGCAGAACCAGGTGCAGGAATTCAAGAACATCCTGTTGCGCGGGCAGGACACCAAGGACCTGGAACGCTACTCGACCGCGTTCCGCAAGCGCTCGGACGAAGTCACGGCCGAGCTCGCTGGCACGCGCGCGGCGTTCCAGGCGCTGCGGCTGCCCCTGGCCCTGGTCGATGACGCCACGAAGCTGCACGAGGGCATCGTCGAAAACTACTCGCGGGCCCTGCGCCAGTTCGACCCCTCTTCGCCCGCCAGCGCCCAGGCGGTCGACCGGGCCGTGCGCGGCAAGAGCCGGCCGCTGGAAGACAAGATCGAGGAGATCGTGCGATTGGCGCAGCGGCACGCGCGCCAGCAAGGCGCCGCGATGCGCGCCCAGGCGGCGGGCGACACGGCCGCCGCCCTGCTGCAACTGGCGCTGCTCGTTGCCGTGGCGTGCGGCGTCGCCATCACGTTCGGCTGGTGGCTGGTGCGCAACCTGCTGCGCGACCTGGGTGGCGAGCCGGCCTACGCGCGCGACATCGCGGCGCGCGTCGCCGCGGGCGACCTCACGGTCGAAGTGCTGCTGCGCGCGGACGACCGGCGCAGCATCCTCTATGCGATGCAGCTGATGGCGCAGAACCTGCAGGCGCTGATGGCCGAGGTGGCCGCTTGCGCCGGCGGCGTCGCCGACAGCACCAGCCAGATCGCGCACGGCAACGCCGACCTGTCGCAACGCACCGAGCAGCAGGCGGGCACGCTGGAGGAGACGTCCAGCCACATCGAGCAGTTGACCGCGACCGTGGTGGAGAACGCGCAGCGGGCCCGCAGCGCGAGCCAGCTCGCGGTGGGCGCCAGCGAGGTGGCGCGCAAGGGCGGCCAGGCCGTGGGCGAGGTGGTGGCCACCATGGACGACATCAGTGCCTCCTCCGCGCGCATCCATGAGATCGTCGGCGTGATCGACGGCATCGCTTTCCAGACCAACATCCTGGCGCTGAACGCGGCGGTCGAGGCGGCCCGCGCGGGAGCCGAAGGCCGCGGCTTCGCGGTCGTCGCCGCCGAAGTGCGCAGTCTCGCCCAACGCAGCGCGGCGGCGGCGCGGGAGATCAAGGGCCTGATCGCCGATTCGGCCAGCAAGGTGGAGACGGGCGCCAGGCGGGTCGCGGCCGCCGGCAGCACCATGCAGGAAATCGTGGACTCGGTCAGCCGCGTGTCCGGCTTGCTGGGCGAGGTGGCCATGGCCTGCCAGGAGCAGAGTGCCGGCATCGAACAGGTGAACAGCGCCGTGTCGCAGATGGACCACGCCGTGCAGCAGAACGCCTCCCTGGTCGAAGAGGCGGCGGCGGCCACCGAGAGCATGAAGCAGCAGGCCGCCACCTTGCTGCAGCTGATCGGGCGCTTCCGGCTGCGCAAGGACCACGATGCGGCCCAAACCGCCGCCAGGCCATCGCGCGACGAAGGACGTTCCCCGGCGCGCTTGCGGCCCACGCCGCTCGCGCCACAGCTCGCACGGTAGCGGGCAACCCCGCCACCTCGCGGCGCGCGCCCGGCGTATGAGGGATTGCCCGCTGCCCCGCTGCAGCTCGGCCGTTCTACAAAGGAGCCGACGCGCTGCCGCGCCACCCGAGGGGGATCCCCGATGCTGTCGCAGACCGACCGTGAACGCCGCCACCAGGCCCGCCTGGCGCAGATCAACCGGGTGCAGGTCGTCGTTGGCCGGGCCGACCGCTCGCGCATCGACCACGAAGGCACGCTGCTGGAACGCGCGCGACTGCTGTCGCAAGAGGTGGATGCGCACGCGGCCACCGAACGCGGCCTGGATGCTTTCGCGCGGCTGCTGCGGCTGGCCGAGGAGGAGCCGCACTCGCGGGCCGGCCAGCACGTCGTGCCGTTCCTCGCAGCCGTCTGGAATGGCCAGCCCCTGCCGATCGCCGCGCTGCGAGTGCCGGCGCCGGCCGTGGCCGACGACATGCTGGCCGTGCTGGATGCCTACCGGCACGCCCGCCTGAACATCGCCGACCAGGTGGAAGGCGGGGCGGAGCGCGTGGCCCGGCTGCTCAGGCGGCAGCGCGAGCGCTGAACCGCTTCAGCGCTGCCGCGCGCTCGCGAACAGCGGCGACGTGGCGCTCGCCATCGCCAGTTCGGCGGCGGCGGCCACCAGGGACGGCCCGAGTTCCAGCATCCGTGCTTCCGTGAGCCGCTGCATCGGCCCCGCGATCGTGATCACCGCGATGGCCTCGCGGCCGCGGCGCAGCACGGGCGCCGCCATCGCGGTCATGCCGGGCGCATACATCTCGCTGATCATGCTGAAGCCGCGCTGGCGGTCCTGCTCCAGGATCGCAATCAGGGCCCGGAACGAGACCGGCGCCTTCGGCCCGAAGGTTTTCGCGTCGCCGAACCCCTGCTTCGCCACGAGCTCCGTCGCGCGCTCCTCCGACAGGGTCATCAGCCAGGCGTGGCCGCCCGCGCTGCACGAGAGGCGCACGTCGATGCCCATGTCGGCGTCGTAGCGCAGCCCCGAGCGCGCGCCCTGTGACTTGGCGACGAAGGTCAGGCGGTCGCCGTCCACAAGCGCCAGGCGCACGAGCTCGCCGGAGGCCGCCGCCACGCGATCGATGATCGGCTGCGCGATGTCGACGATGCCCGCGGAGCCGAGGAAACCCAGTCCCACGGCCGCCAGCTTGGTGGTGAGCGCGTAGTCCCCCTGCGCGCGCAGTTGCTGCGCATAGCCGCAGCGCACCAGGTCGGCCAGCAGGCGATGGCAGGCGCTGCGGGGCAGCGCAAGTTCGTCGGCGAGCGCCGCGAGCGGCATGCCCTCGGGCGCGCCGGCCAGCGTTTCGAGGATGCGGAGCACGCGGTCCACCGTGCCGGCCGCCGCCGGAGGATTCATCATTGCGAAACAGGATTCCGGTCTGGAATGGGGTTCTGGGAGCATCCCTATCATGCCCCATCCCGGCTGCCGTGGCCGGACTTTCCTTCGGAGACATCCCCATGCGATTCGCACGACGCAGCCTTGTGGCCACCGCCCTCCTCGCTCTCGCCTTCGGCGTGGGCGCGCAGGACATCCAGGAACGCACGATCAAGTTCGGCCACCTGAACAACCCGGACCACCCGACCAGCCTGGGCGTGCGGAAGTTCGCCGAAATCGTCGCGGCCAAGAGCGGCGGCAAGATCAAGGTGCAGGAGTTTCCCGCCTCGCAGCTGGGCAACGAACTGCAGCAGCAGGCCGCGCTGCAGGGCGGCGTGCAGGAAATGCTGGTCGCATCCACCACGTCGCTGAACGGCATCGTGAAGGAATTCGGCATGCTGGACTTCCCCTTCCTGTTCGCCAATGCCAGGCAGGCCGACGCGATGGTCGATGGCCCGCTCGGCAAGGCACTCTCGGCGAAGCTGCCGGAGAAGGGCGTGGTGGTGCTGGGCTTCTTCGACCTGGGCTTCCGCAATGTCACCAACAGCAAGCGCCCGATCACGAAGGGGTCCGACCTCGAAGGGCTGAAGCTGCGCGTGATCCCCAACCCGGTGTTCCTGGAAACCTTCAAGGCCTTCAACGCGAATCCGCTGCCGATGCCGTTCGCCGAGCTTTACGGCGCCCTCGAGAACAAGGCCGTGGACGGCCAGGAGAACCCGTTTGCGGTGATCGCGTCGAGCAAGTTCTACGAGGTGCAGAAGTTCGTCAGCGGCACCAACCACGTGTACGGGACCAATCCGGTCCAGATCAGCAAGCGCTTCTGGGACCGCCTGTCGCCGGCCGAACAGAAGCTGCTGCAGGACGCCGCCACCGAAGCCACGAACTGGCAGCGCACGACCAGCCGCGAAGTCTCCGGCAAGGCGCTCGGCGAACTGACCGCCAAGGGCATGGTCTACAACGACATCGCGCCCGCTGAACTGGCCAAGATGCGCGCCGCCGTGCGGCCCGTGTACGACAAGTTCTCCGCCGCCTATGACCCGGCCCTCGTGACCCTGTTCAAGGCCGAGCTGGAACGCATTTCCAAGCTCTGATGCGACGGGCGAACCGGTGAAATTCCTTGTCCTGCACGGACCGAACCTGAACCTGTTCGGCCGCCGCGAGCCGCACATCTACGGCCACACCACCCTGGCGCAGATCGATGCGCAGCTCGCCGCGCTCGCCGGCGAGCTGGGCGTGCGGCTCGAGACGATCCAGTCCAACCACGAGGGCGCGCTGATCGACTTCCTGCACCAGCACATCGACTCCGCGCACGGCGCGCTGGTCAACCCGGCCGGCCTCACGCAGCACGGCGTGCCGCTGCACGACGCGATCAAGGCGATGCCTTTCCCGGTGCTCGAAGTGCACATGTCGAACATCGCCGCGCGCGAGCCCTGGCGCAGCCACTCCATCATCTCGCCCGCGGTGAAAGGCACGATCCAGGGGCTGGGCCCGCAGTCGTACCTGCTGGGCTTGCGCGGCATCGCCGCCCTCGCCGCCCAGGCCGTGGCGCGATGAGCGTGGGCGCGTAGCGATGGCGCTCCTTGGCCAAGCGGCACTGGCCATGTGGTGGGACATGGCACCGGACGTCCGGTCCGATTTCGAGGACTGGCATTCGCACGAGCACTTCCCCGAGCGGATGGGCATCCCGGGATTCCGCCGCGGCACGCGCTGGCGCAGCGCGTCCGGTGGCGGGGGCATCTTCGTCATGTACGAACTGGAAGCGCACGAGACCCTGTCTTCCGCGCACTACCTCGCGCGACTGAACCAGCCGACACCGTGGTCGGCGCGGATGATGCCGCACCATCGCAACATGGTGCGCAGCCAGTGCCGCGTGCTGGCCAGCCAGGGCACTGGCCTCGCGGCGAACGCCTTGACCGTGCGGCTCTCGCCGGCTGAAGGCCGGGCGGACGCGCTGCACCAATCCCTGGCCGGGCTGATCGCTGCGTTGCCGATGCGCCCGGGGCTCACGGGCGCGCACCTGCTGCGCCACGAGGCTCCCGCCATCGCGGTGACCACGGAACAGAAGATCCGCGGCGGCGACCAGTTCGCGGACTGGGTCCTGGTCGTGCCCGGATATGACTTGCACGCGCTGCGGAACCTGGCGGAAGCGGAACTGTCCGGGCCGTCGCTGGTGGGGCTGGGCGCGGCGCCTTCCCTGGTCCACGGCCTCTACGCACTCTCGCATTCGGCTGTACCGGCGGACGTGGCCTGAGCGCCAGGCTGGCTCCATGCGCGCGGCCGTGCAATGCATCCTCCCCGGCACGGACTTGCTGGGCGAATCGCCGCTGTGGTGTGAGCGGACCCAGTCGCTGCTGTGGCTGGATATCGACGGTGGCCGCCTGCAAAGGTGGCATCCCGCGAGCGGCCGGCACGACACATTCGCGTTCGACGACCGTTACGTGGGCTCGCTCGCGCTCACGCAGCAAACCGGCCAGGTGCTGCTGGGCATCGACCTTGCCCTGGTGCGGTTCGACCTGGGCACGGGCGAGCGGCGGCTGCTCTGCCAGGTGGAGCCAGCGGAGATCGACAACCGGCTGAACGACGGCCGCTGCGATGCCCGCGGGCGCTTCTGGGTGGGAACCATGGACAACCAGTTGCACCGGCCGCAGGGCGCGTTCTACCGCGTCGACCCGGACGGTGCGGTGCACAAGCAGTT
This sequence comes from Caenimonas sedimenti, assembly GCF_007833165.1. Taxonomy (GTDB): domain Bacteria; phylum Pseudomonadota; class Gammaproteobacteria; order Burkholderiales; family Burkholderiaceae_C; genus Ramlibacter; species Ramlibacter sedimenti. The sequence continues at coordinate 58,111 of NZ_VOBQ01000019.1, forward strand.
CGGCGACGTGATCGTCTCCAACACGGTGGCGTTCTCGCGGGCGCAGGACAGGCTCTACTTCTCCGACACGCGGCGCTTCACCACCTGGCAGTTCGGCCTGGATGCCGCAGCGGGTACGCTGGGTGAGCGGCGGGTCTTCGTCGACCACACTGCCGCACGCTGGCGGCCCGACGGCGCCTGCGTGGATGCCGAAGGCTTTGTCTGGAACGCGATCTTCGCCGCCGGGCGGGTGGTGCGCTACTCCCCGGCCGGCGAGGTCGACCGCGTGATCGATCTGCCGGTGACGAATCCCACCTGCGTCTGCCTGGGCGGCCCCGAGCTCCAGACGCTCTACATCACCACGGCGCGCAAGTTCCTGGACCGCGCCCAGCTGCGCGCCGAGCCCTGGGCCGGGTCGGTGCTGGCCGTCGAAGTCGACGTGCCGGGGTTGCTGGAGCACCGGTTCGGCTGAAGGCATGTAGCCTTGCGGCCATGGACTCCCTGATCACCGCCTCCGCGCGCGCCCTCGCCGCCGGCGATGCACTCGGCGCGCTCAAGCGCGTGGCCCTGCGCGACGACCCGCCGGCCCTCGCCCTGCGCGGGATCGCGATGGCGCAGCTGGGCGAACACCCACGCGCGCGTGAACTGCTGCGGCAGGCGGCGCGCGCTTTCGGCAGCCACGAGGAGCTGGCGCGCGCGCGCTGCGTGGTCGCCGAGGCCGAGGTGGCACTCGCGATGCGCGACTTCGCCGCTTCGCCCCGCGCGCTGGCGGCGGCTTCGGCCACCCTGGCGATGCACGCCGACCATGCGAACGCGATGCAGGCGCGGCTGGTCGCGGCGCGCAGGAACCTGTTGCTCGGCCGGTTGGCAGATGCGCTGGCGAACCTCGCAGGCATCGAGCCGAAGGCACTGCCGCCCTTGCTGGGGGCGGTGTTCGAGCTGGCCACCGCTGAACTCGCAGTGCGTTCGCTGCGCATCGCCGACGCGCGCGCAGCGCTCGCGCGGGCGCAGGATGCGGCCTTGCGGGCACGCGTTCCGGCACTGCTGACCGAAGTCAGGGAAGCATGCGCCACACTGGACCGGCCAGCCGCCCGACGCATCGCGGCGGGCGGCCAACAACCCCTGCGCCTGGACGAGGTCGCCGCCCTGCTCGCTTCCGGGGCGCTGGTGGTCGACGCCTGCCGGCGTGGACTGGGCACCGGCGCTGTCTGGCAGCCGCTCGCCCGGCGGCCGGTGCTGTTCGCGCTGGCCCGCGCGCTCGCGGGGGCCTGGCCGGGTGACGCCGATCGCGAAACCTTGATCGCGGATGTCTTCCGCACCCGGCGACCCGACGAGACGCACCGGGCGCGCCTGCGGGTGGAGATCGGCCGGCTGCGCGCACTCGTGAAGCCACTGGCGCGCATCGAAGCGACGCCGCGCGGCTTTGCCCTGCGGCCTGGCGGCGACGAACCCGTCGTCGTGCTCGAACCACCCATTGCGGGCGAGCAGGCCTCGCTGGTCGCCCTGCTCGCGGATGGGGCGGCCTGGTCCACGTCGGCGCTGGCGCTGGCGCTGGGCGCGAGTCAGCGGACGGTGCAGCGGGCACTGGCCGAACTCGAGGCCGAAGGACGCGTGCGCGCCATCGGCCGGGCCCGCGCTCAGCGCTGGCTCGCACCGCCGCTGGCGGGATTCACGACGATCTTGTTACTCCCCGCCACGCTGCCGATTGAATAGAGTGGGTTCCACGGCGCCGCTTCCGGCGCGCGACAGGAACCGACGATGACTTCCAAGACCCTCCGGTCCCCGCAGCCGGCCCAGGCACGCGCCGCCGAGATCGTGCGCGAATATGGCCCGTTCCCGGGCTTCGACAAGATTCACGGCGTCACCCACGACGGGCGCCACGTCTGGGCCGCGACCGGCGCGAAGCTGGTGGCGTTCGACCCCGCCAGCGGCGAGGCGGTGCGCACGCTGGACTGCGCCGGAGACGCGGGCACCGCATTCGACGGCACCCACCTCTACCAGATCGCCGAATCGCGCATCGACAAGATCGATCCCGCGACGGGCCAGGTGCTGGCCTCGATTCCCGCGCCCGGCAGTGGCAGCGACTCCGGGCTCACCTGGGCCGAGGGCAGCTTGTGGGTCGGCCAGTACCGCGACCGCAAGATCCACCAGATCGACCCCGCGACGGGAGCCATCCGGCGGACGATCGAGTCGAACCGCTTCGTCACGGGCGTGACCTGGGTCGACGGCGAGCTCTGGCACGGCACCTGGGAAGGTGACGACAGTGACATCCGCCGCATCGACCCGCAAAGCGGCGCCGTGCTCGAACGCCTGCAAATGCCCAGTGGCACCGGCGTCAGCGGGCTCGAGTCCGACGGCGCCGGCCTCTTCTACGCGGGCGGCGGCGGCAGCGGCAAGGTCCGCGCCGTGCGACGCCCGCGCGCCACCAACACCTGACCACCCCAAGGAACATCCACATGACGAACACCAACCCCGCCATCGTTTCCCGCGAGCAATGGATCGCGCAGCGCGAGACGCTGCTGCAATCGGAGAAGGAACTCACCCGCCTGCGCGACCGCATCGCCAGCGAGCGGCGCGCGCTGCCCTGGGTCCGCGTCGAGAAGAACTATGTCTTCGACGGCCTCGGAGGTCCGCGCACGCTGGCCGACCTGTTCGAAGGGCGCAGCCAGCTGCTGGTGCAGCACTTCATGTTCGGCCCCGGCTGGGCGCAGGGCTGCCCGAGTTGCAGCTACATGGCGGATCACACGGACGCGATGAATGTGCACCTGAAGCAGCGGGACATCGCCATCGTCGCCATCTCGCGTGCGCCGCTGGCGGACATCGAGCGCTTCCGCCAGCGCATGGGCTGGAAATTCACGTGGGTCTCGTCGCACGGCACCGACTTCAACCACGACTTCGGCGTCAGCTTCACGCGGGAACAGGTGGAGCGGGGCGAGGTCCCGTACAACTACCAGGTACAGGCCTTCCCGGTCGAGGAAGCCCCGGGCGTCAGTGCGTTCTGCAAAAACGGCGCGGGCGAGGTCTTCCACACCTACTCCACCTACGGCCGCGGCGTGGAAGTGATGATGGGCACGTACAACATGCTGGACCTGGCGCCGAGGGGCCGGGACGAAGGCGATGCACCCAACAGGATGCAATGGGTGCGGCATCACGACCGCTACGAGCAGGCCCGCGCGGCGGCCGGCGCTTGCTGCCATTCCTGATGACGCCCCGCTGGGCCTGGTGGACGGCGCTGTGCCTTGGCCACTCGGTCTACTTTTTCCTGCTGGCCTCGGCGGTTGTGTTCGGGCTTGCGCTGGACGGAGCCTGGATCCAGGTCATGGCAGCCGGGCTGCTGATGGCGGCGATCGTCGCGCAGCTGTCCAGGCGAACACCGGGTGCCGTGCGCGGGCCAGCCGGTCACGCCGGGCTCGCGCTCTGGTCTTTCCTGATGGCGAACTGGCATGGCGCCGGGCTGATGCTGGTCCCCGTGCTGATGCCCTTGTGCGTGGGGGACGGATCACCAGGCGCATTCGCGGGCAACCCCGTGCTGCTCGCGTTCCTGGCCGTCGCGGGTCACGCAGCCGCGATGATCGCCGCCACCGGTGGGCTGGCGCTCGCCGGCCGCGCCGCCCGCTCCCGTCTCCTGCGGCGCTGACTACTCCGACGCGGGCTTCGGCTCCCTGGGATCGGCTTCCAGCTTCTTGCGGCCTTCGCGCGCGAGCCGCGCCGTCTCGTCCAGCACCCGGTCCTCCGAGGCTGCGGGGATGGGTTCATCCTCGCGCAGGGGATTGGGGTTGCTAGCCTCCAGGTTGTCTTCAGTGGGCATGGTTGCTCCTTGGTTGAGCCCGATTGTTGAGGTCCGGGCGGCGCCACCCATCGGCGGCCGCCGCCGCGGGGTGTAGGCGGCGACCTACCAGGCAGCGCCGAAGTGCCGGCGCAGCTCGTCGATCTGGGCCGCGGTCAAGGGAGCCGGCCGCGCCATCAGCCACAGCCGGGCGGTCTCCTCCAACTCTTCCAGCACGGCGCTGGCTTCGGCTGGACTGCGATGCCACACGCAGGGCCCCAGCCTCTCCAGCATCACGGCGCGGATCGGAGTACCAGCCGCCCGAGATGTCTCGATGCGCGCCGCCACGAGTCCGGCAACCGCTGGGTCACCTGGGCGGTGATAGGCGACCAGCGGAACGTGCCCGACCTTCATCACGAAGTAGGGGGTGATCGGCGGCACGATGTCGTTCGGGCTCCAGACGCCCGCCAGGGTCAGGGCCACGAGATGCGTCGCGTGCGTGTGGATGACGCAGTGCGCGTCGGGGTCGGACGCGTAGATTCGCTGGTGCAGCGCCAGCGTCTTGGAGGCCCGGTCGCCCGCCGTCTGGACGCCCTGTGCATCGATCTCGGCCAACCGCCCAGGTTCCAGCGTGCCGAGGCAGGCGTCCGTGGGGGTGATCAGGAAGCCGCCATCCGGGAGGCGCACGCTGATGTTGCCGGCACTGGCGTGGACGTAGCCACGCTGGTACAGCGAGGCACCGACGCGGCAGATCTCGTCACGCAGAGCCCCGGTCACCGCTGTTGCCCCAGCATCGCGAAGGCCTTGCGGAAGAAATCTGGCGCGCCGAAATTGCCGGACTTCAAGGCCATGTGCACCGTCTCGCCTGCACACACGGGCGACTGCACGGCCGTCCACGGCACACCCGGATCGATCTGTGGCCCGATCGCCATGCGTTGCACGCCCAGGGCCTGCACCACGGCGCCCGAAGTTTCGCCGCCCGCCACCACCAGCTGGCGCACGCCGGCCCGTACCAGGCCGATGGCGATGGACGACAAGGCCTGCTCGACGACTTCACCTGCCCGGGCAGCGCCAAGCTGGGCTTGCACAGACTTCACGGCCTCCGGCTCCGCCGTTGCGTAGACCAGCACGGGGCCCTGCGCAAGCCGGGGCCCGGCCCACTCGAGCGCTGCCCCGGCCACATCGGCGCCCGCCGCCAGTTCCAGCGGGTCGATCGCGAAAGCCGCACCACCCGTTGCCTTGAACTGCGCCACCTGTGCGTTGGTCGCCAGCGAACAACTGCCTGAGATCACGGCGCGTGAACCGCTTGCCGACGGCAGGACGTCTGCCGCCACGTCGTCCTTCAGCTGGCCAGCGTTGCGCCAGTTCTGCGGCAACCCGATCGCGATGCCTGAACCGGCGGTGACCAGTGGCATCCCCGCCAAGGCTTCACCGATGCGCAGGAGGTCATCGTTGCCGACGGCGTCGACCACCGCGACGGAGACACCCTCCCCCTGCAGTTCATCGAAGCGAGCACGAATGGCGCCCGCGCCACGCGCAACGACGTGCTGCGCCACCAGGCCCACGCGGCGGCGCGTCTGCGCCTGCATCACGCGCACCAGGTTGGCGTCGGTCATGGGTGTGAGCGGATGGTTGCGCATGCCGCTCTCGCTGAGCAACTGGTCGCCCACGAACAGGTGGCCCTTGAAGACCGTGCGCTGGTTCTCCGGGAACGCGGGACAGGCGATGGTGAAGCCCTGGCCCGGCCCGTGCAGCGCATCGAGCAGCGCGTCCGTGACGGGCCCGATGTTGCCGTCCGGCGTGGAATCGAAGGTGGAGCAGTACTTGAAGTAGACCTGCTGCACGCCCTGCCCTTGCAACCAGCGCAAGGCCGCCAGCGACTGCTGCACGGCATCGGCGGCGGGAATGGTCCGCGACTTCAGCGCGACGACGATGGCGTCGGCGTCCACCGTGGCGGCTTCATCGCCTGGCACCCCGATGGTCTGCACCGTGCGCATGCCGCTGCGCACGAGGTTGTTCGCGAGGTCCGTGGCGCCGGTGAAATCGTCGGCGATGCAGCCGAGCAGTGCCCGCCCCATGCTCAGGCCTTCGCCTCGGGCAGCGTGATGCCCGGGAAGATCTTGATGACCGCGCTGTCGTCCTGCTGCCCGAAGCCGGCCGATGACGCCTGCATGAACATCTGGTGCGCCGTGGCCGAGAGCGGCAGCGGAAACTTCGTCGCGCGCGCCGTGTCCAGCACCAGGCCCAGGTCTTTCACGAAGATGTCCACCGCGGACAGCGGCGTGTAGTCGGCAGCCAGCACATGGGCCATGCGGTTCTCGAACATCCAGCTGTTGCCGGCGCTGTGCGTGATGACTTCATACAGCGCTTCGGCGTCCACGCCCTCGCGCAGTCCGAGCGCCATGGCTTCCGCCGCCGCGGCGATATGCACGCCGGCCAGCAACTGGTTGATGATCTTGACCTTGCTGCCGTTGCCGGCCTGGTCGCCGAGCTTGTAGACCTTGGCGGCCATGGCGTCGAGGATGCCGCCGGCCTTGGCATACGCCGCCGGCGTGCCCGCCGTCATCATGGTCATCTGGCCGGAAGCGGCCTTCGCCGCGCCGCCGGAGATGGGCGCGTCGAGGTACAGCAAGCCCCGCTCGGCCAGCCGCCGTTCCAGCGCGACGGACCAGCCCGGGTCCACGGTCGAACACATCACGAACAGGCTGCCGGGCTTCATGGCGGCCGCGGCGCCCTTCTCGCCGAACAGCACGGCTTCGGTCTGTGCGGCATTCACCACGACGCTGACGACGACGTCGCATCGCGACCCCAGGTCGCCCGGGTCGGCGCAGGCGGTACCGCCTTCGGCCGCGAAGCCGCGCGCGGCCTCCTCGCGCACGTCGCAGACGTGCAAGGCATAACCCGCGCGGCGCAGCGAAGCCGCCATGCCCCGCCCCATGGCGCCCAGGCCGATGACACCGACGTTGATGTTTTCCATGCGGCATCGTAGCGCCTGCCGGGCACAATGTCCGCCATGCAATTCCAAGCGCTGCTCGAAGAGATCGTCGCCACCCTGCGCCCGGAGCTGGGCCGGGAGGGTCAGGTCGCCAGCTACATCCCGGCGCTCGCGCGGGTGCCGGCGGCTCAGTTCGGGATCGCGCTGCGGACCTGCGACGGGCACGAAGCCCAGGCGGGCGACAGCACGACGCCCTTCTCCATCCAGAGCATCTCCAAGCTGTTCACGCTGACCCTCGGCATGCGCGAGATGGGCGAGACGCTGTGGGAACGCATCGGGCGGGAGCCTTCCGGCAATCCATTCAATTCGCTGGTGCAGCTCGAATCGGAGCATGGCGTCCCGCGCAACCCGTTCATCAACGCCGGTGCCATCGCCGTGACCGACCGCCTGGTCAGCCTGTTCGACGCCAAGGCGGAGATGCTGACCCTGCTGTCCAGCCTGTGCGAGGAGCCGATCCGCTACGACGAGGAAGTGGCTGCATCCGAGGCGGCCACTGGTTTCCGCAACGTTGCCATGGCGAATTTCATGAAGAGCTTCGGCCGCATCGACAACGACGTGGCGGCCGTGCTCGACGCGTACTTCCACCACTGCGCGGTACGAATGAGCTGCGCGCAGTTGGCGCGCGCGGTGGGGTTCCTGTGCCGCGATGGCGTGCATCCGGCAACGGGCCAGCAGCTCCTCACGGAGCGCCAGGCGCGGCGCGTCAACTCGCTGATGCTGACCTGTGGAACGTACGACGCGGCGGGTGAATTCGCCTTCCGCATCGGGCTGCCCTGCAAGAGTGGCGTGGGCGGCGGCATCGTGGCCGTGGTGCCGGACCGGCTCACCCTGTGCGTGTGGTCCCCGGCGCTGGAATCGAGCGGCAATTCGCTGCTGGGCATGAAGGCGCTCGAGATGTTCACCGCGAAGACGGGCTTGTCGATCTTCTGAGGCGCCTCACTCGACCTTCACGTTGGCCTTCTTCGCCCGTTCCAGCTGCGCCTGGCCCGCGCTCTCGGCCCAGGCGTTGAATTCGGCGGGCGCCTTGAACGGTGCGGCTTCGTTGCCGGTGGTGAGCAGCTTCTCGCGCACCTGCGGGTCGTTCAAGACCTTGTTCGCGGCGGCCACCAGTTTGTCCGCCACCGGTGGCGGCAGTTTGGCCGGGCCGAACAGGCCGAACCAGAAAGAGACGTCGAACCCCGCCAGCCCCTGCGATGCGATCGTCGGCAGGCCAGGCGTCACGGCCGACGGCTCGGGCGTTGTCACGCCCAGCATCCGGACCACGCCCTGCCGGCCCAGCGGCAGCACCGAAGCGGCGGTGCCGAACGACAGGTCGACGTCCCCCGCCGCCACCGCCTGCAGCGCGGGGGCGCCGCCCTTGAACGGGATGTGCACCATCGAGGCGTCGATGGCCTTCTCGAAGGTCAATGCCGCCATGTGCGGCGAGCCGCCGATGCCCGACGACGAATAATTCAGCTTGCCGGGTTGGGCCTTCGCCTTCGCCACCAGGTCCTTCAGGCTGCCGATGCCGCTCTTCGGGCTGACGGCGAGCACCAGCGGCGCGATGGTCAGGCGATTGATCGGCGTGAAATCCGTGTGCAGGTACTGGACCTTGTACAGGTGCTGGTCGATGCCGTAGAGCGTGCCCGTGGCGAGGCCCAGCGTGTAGCCGTCGGCCGGCGCGCGCCAAAGCAGGGTCGACGCCAGCGTGCTGCCCGCGCCGGGCTTGTTGTCCACCACGATCGTCTGGCCCAACTCCCTGCCCAACGCCTCGCCGACGATGCGCGCGATCACGTCGGCCGCCCCCGAGGGCGAGTAGCCCACGATCAGCCGGACCGGCTTGTTGGGATAGTCGCTGCCTTGCGCGGCGACGGGAAGCGCCAGCAGCAGCGCTGCGGCCATGAACCAGATCTGCATCACGACGATGTCTCCTTGTTCTGAGGTCCTACTTGCCCGTGAACCGGGCCGGCCGCTTCTCCGCCCAGGCCGCCTGCCCTTCGCGCAGGTCCGCCGATTCATAGGCGCGGCGGATGTCCGCCTGCAGTTCGGCCGCGTCGAGCGTGCCGCGGGCGATGCGATTCAGGTGGCGCTTCATGGCCAGCAACGGCAACGGGGCCATCGAGGCACACGCCGCCGCCAGGCCCGCGACCTCGGCGTCGAGCTGCGCCGGGTCCACCAGATGCGTCAGGTACCCCATCTGCTTCATGGTGGCGGCGTCGATCTTCTGCGCGGTGAGGAACAGCAGCTTGGCGTTGTCCAGGCCCAGGCGGGTCACATAGCGCTCGAGCCCCGACCGGTAGTAGTGCAGGCCAAGGCGGGCCGCCGGCATGAACATGTCGATGCCTGCCGCGCCGACGCGGAAATCGCACGACAGCGCCAGGTCGGTCGCGCCGCCATAGACGCCACCCTGCAGCACGGCGATGGTGATGGCACGCGCGTGTTCCATCGAGTCCACCACCTCCTCGAAATTCACCTTGCGCCCGCCGCCGATGCTGGCGATGTCGTAGCCGCTGCAGAAGTACTTGCCGGTGCCGCGCAATTGCAGCACCAGCACCTCGGGCATGGCATTGCACTGCGCGATCAAGCCGCTCAGCACCTCCAGGTCTTCGGCGGTCAGCCGGTTGGCCTGCGCCGGACGGTGCAGGGTGATGGTGGCGACGCCGCCATCGACGGTGAGTTGGGGGTTTCCGGAGTTCATCGGCCTTGGAAGGATGGTGGGCGCTTGGCAAGGAAGGCGCGGCGGCCTTCCTTGTAGTCGTCGCTGTCGAAACACCGCGCCACGAGCGCGGAGACGGATGCCGTGTCGGCGGCGTCAGCATAGCGCTCGAACAGCTGCACGGCGGCCTTGGCGGCATGCACGGTCAGCGGCGCATTGGCCGCGATCCGGGCCGCGTAGTGGTTCACCTTCTCCTCCAGTTGCCCGGCCTCCACCACGAAGTTCACCAGCCCGAGCCGCAGGGCCTCATCCGCCTCGAGCATGCGGGCACTGAACAGGATGTCCTTGGCGGCGGACGGCCCCACCAGGCGCGCCAGGCCCGCGATCCCGCGGTAGTCGTAGCCCAGGCCCAGGCGGGCCGCAGGGATTGCGAAGCGCGCGTTCGCGGACGCGAAGCGGACGTCGGCGGCCAAGGCGATGGCCAGCCCGCCGCCCACGCAATACCCCTCGATCAGCGCGATCAGCGGCTTGCTCAGGTTGGCCAGGCCGGCGTGCCCGCGCGCCGCGATCTCGTCGTAGCTCTTCTTCTGCGCGGCGTCGGCGCGGTGCTGCTCGAACTCCGAGATGTCGGCACCCGAGACGAAGGCTTCGCCGCCGGCGCCGCGCATCACGACCACGCGGACGTTCGCATCCTGTCCGAAGGCTTCGGCCGCGATGCCGAGACCAGTCCACATGTCCAGCGACATCGCGTTGCGGCGCTCGGGCTGGTTGAAGGTGATCCAGCCGATGCCGTCCTGCACGCGGGCGAGGATGCGATCGGTGCCGACCGGGATGAGGTCACTCATGCCACCGCTCCTTCACTGCGCAAGCGCCGGACGGCGTCGGCGTCGTAGCCCAGTTCCTCCAGCACCGAATCGGTGTGCTCGCCCGCATCGGGGGCGGCACGCTCGAAATGCTCAGGGTGGGGACAGGCGGACAGGTTGATCGGCGAGCGCAGCAACTGCAGGTCGCCCAGCGCGGCATGCGGCGCCGGACGCGTCATGCGCAGGTGGCGCGCCTGCTCGTCCTCGAAAGCCTGGCCGATGTCGTACACCGGCCCGCACGGAACACCGGCTTCGTTCAAACGCTCGACCAGCTCGGCCACGGTGTGGTGGCGTGTCAGTTCGTTGATCTCGGCTTCCAGCGCGCGCCGGTGGGCGAGGCGCGTCGCCTGGTCCTTGTACGAGGGATTGGTGGCGAGGTGCGGCGCTTCCAGCGTCTCGCACAGCTTGCCCCACATGGCGGCGCCCGGCCCGCAGATGTTGACCTTGCCATCCTTCGCGTCGAAGGTGCCCATGGGCACCAGCGTGGGATGCGAGTTGCCCTCCTGTTGCGGCACGGCGCCGTCCATGGTGTAGCGCACGCCCTGGAAGTCGAGCTTGTTCAGCATGGCTTCGAGCAAGGAGGTGTGGACCCACTGGCCGCGCCCCGTGCGCTCGCGATGCAGCAGCGCCAGCAGGATGCCCTGCCCCAGGAACATGCCGGAGGTGGTGTCGGAAATCGCGATGCCGGTGCGCCAGGGCCCGCGGCCCGGCTCGCCGGTGACCGAGCTCAGCCCGCTCATGCCTTGCACGATCTGGTCAAGGCCCTGGCGGTTCGCATAGGGGCCGCTCTGGCCGAAGCCGGAGATGCTGGCCAGGATCACGCGCGGGTTCACCGCACTGAGCGCCTCGTACGTCAGGCCCAGCCGCTCTTTCACGGAGGCGCGGAAGTTCTCCACCACCACGTCGCTGCGCTTCACCAGCCGCATCAGCACTTCCTTGCCCGCCGGAGTCTTCAGGTCGACGCTCAGGCTGCGCTTGTTGCGGTGCAGGTTCTGTTCGTCGGAGCCCCGCCGATGCCCCAGCGTCGGCGGCCGGCCCGGCGGGTCGATGCGGACGACGTCGGCGCCCCAATCGGCCAGCAGGCGAACCGCCGTGGGCCCGGCGCGCGCGATGCTGAGGTCCAGCACCCTGCAGCCCGACAGGGGGAGGGGAAAAGTGTTCGTGGCAGTCATGGGCGTTTCAAACGGGCAACCAATAGGTGCGGAAGGCGCGGCGCGGATCGTCCACCGCGCGCGTGGCGCTGGCCGGGCCGTCGAACACGAGTGTCGTGCGCTTCTCGCGCGTGTAGGGGGCCCAAGCCGGCGTGCGCGCGTTGTTCGGGTCGCCGCTGGCCGCGAAGCTCACCCAGGCGCTCGCCAGCTGGTCGGCCAGGCCCATCTGTTCGTCACTGGGGCCGTTGAGCCCCAGGCGGATGTCGTGCAGGCTGGGGCCGATGTCCACGCCGTGCGGCGCGCCATAGCGGCCGCCGAAGGCCGGACTGGGCGTCTTCCAGAGATAGGTCCAGACCGGCGCCGCCTGCTGCGCGGCCTTGCGCTCCGCCTGCAACTGCGCGCCGAGCCGGAAGGTGGTATCGGTGTCGATGCGGGCTTGCAACTGGTAGGGCGTCGCCTTGGGGTCTTCGTCGCGGTACATGGCCACGAGCTTGGGGGCCTCGGCCTTGGCATCGACGCCTGGCCGGCTGGCCAGCTTGGCTTCAGCGAACTTCAGCAGGCCGGCCTGGTCCAGGCCGAAATTGCCCTGGCGGTAGGCGCGGTCCTCGAAGGTGGTGCCGATGATCATGGGCACGGCGGCGGAGACCGCCGGCCCGTCCGGGTCGAAGGGATGACGCGGGAGGTTGACGCCGTCGACCACGGGGGAGAAGGCGCGCGGCGCCTCGCCTTGCGCGCGGTCGGCCTGCTCGAACTGCACCTGCACCGCCAGCAGCTGCTCCATCGGCAATTGGTGCAAGCGGTCCAGTGCGCCCTTGCCGACCTGCAGCGCCGCGAGGTAGCGGCCGGCGATGTCGTGCGACGTCTCCTTGGGCATCAGCCGCAGGCCGGACCCGCTCATCACGCCGGCCCGATGGAACAGGCCCCTGGCCGCGGGCATCGCCATCAGGGCGCCGGCTTTCAAGCCCCCGCCCGACTGGCCGAACACCAGCACGCGCGACGGATCACCGCCAAAGGCCTCGATGTTCTCGCGCACCCACTTCAGGCCGGCCACCACGTCCAGCATGCCGGCCGTGCCGGCGTGCGCATAGCGTTCCCCGCCATGGCCCGCGAGGTTGAGGTAGCCGAACGAACCCAGGCGGTGGTTCAGCGTGACGAACACCGCGTTGCCGAAGCGCGCCAGCATCTCGCCGTCGAACTGCGGAGAATTGCCGGAGCCGGCGTAGAAGCCGCCGCCGTGCAGGTGCACCAGCACCGGCCGTCTGGCGGAGCGCTCGGGCGACGGCGTCCAGAGATTGAGCACCAGGCAGTCCTCGCCCATGCCACCGGGTTGCAGGTCGTAGGCGATCAGGTCGGCATAGGCGCGGCGCCGGTCCGCTGGCATCTGCGGCGCGTAGTTGCCGTAAGCGGTGGCATCGCGCACGCCGGCCCAGCGGGCCACCGGCTGCGGCGGCATGAAGCGGTTCGCCCCGCCGGTGTCGGCGCCATAGCGCAGGCCCTTGAAGACGTGAATCCCGCCCGACTTGAGGCCCCGCACCCGGCCGTCGGCCGTTTCCACCACCGAGAAGACCGGGTCGTCGGCCATGGCACGCACTCCAGGAAGCAGCAGGCCGCCGGCCACCGCGGCCGAGCGCAGCCAGTGGCGGCGGGACGATCCCGCCGCTGGCATCTGCAGGTTGTCGATGTTCATCTCAGGCCACCACCGCGACGCCGCCGGGGTCGACCGACAGCTGCGCCTGTTGCCCCACCTCGAACACGCTGGTGGGCGGTGCGTGCACCTTGAGGGCGGCGCCGCCGGTGGCGGACTGCACGAGGTAGTCCCAGTACTCACCCAGGTAGGTGCGGCCCACCACCGAAACCGTGCCGAGCGCCAGCGCCCCGCCGGCGGCGCTGCCGAGAAACAGCGACTGCGGCCGGATCGACACCTGCTGCTCGCTATGCCCCGCCTCGGCGGCCGCGAGGGGAATGCCCTGCGGCAGGCCTTCCAGGGTGAAGCGGCCGTCGTCCAGACGGCCCGTGACCAGGTTGGTCTTGCCGATGAAGCCCGCCACGAAAGGCGTGCGCGGCCGGTTGTAGAGATTCCAGGGTGTGTCGATCTGCTCCAGCCGGCCCTGGTTCAACACGGCGATGCGGTCGGAGATCGTCATGGCCTCGGCCTGGTCGTGCGTGACATACACCGTGGTGAAGCGGAACTCGTCGTGCAGGCGCCGGATCTCCGCCGCCATCTCCTCGCGCAGGTTGGCATCGAGGTTGGACAGCGGCTCGTCGAGCAGCAGCACCTCCGGCCGGACGATCATCGCCCGCGCCAGCGCGACGCGCTGCTGCTGGCCACCGGAGAGCTCCGCCGGATAGCGCTGCGCGTACGGGCCCAGCTTGACCACGTCGAGCATCTCGGCGATGCGCTTCTGCATTTCGGCGGCCGGCACCTTGCGCACGCTCAGCCCGAAGCCGACGTTCTCGGCCACCGTCATGTTGGGCCAGATGGCGTAGCTCTGGAAGATCATCGACATGCCGCGGTGCTCGGGCGGCACGGAGCGGCGCGGCGAAGAGATCTCGGCGCCATCGACCAGGATGCTGCCCGCGCTCGGATCGATGAAGCCCGCGATCATGCGCAAGGTCGTGGTCTTGCCGCAGCCCGAGGGGCCGAGCAGCGTGACGAGTTCGCCGCGCTCCAGCTGCAGGTTGACGTCATCCACCACGGGGGTTTCGGTGTACGTCTTGCGCAGGTTTCTCAGTTCCAGTTTCGCCATGGCTCCCGTCCTTGTTGCCTACCCGCGGCGCAGCATGAAGTCGCGCCCGGCGAGCTTCATGCCGATCGCCACCACCACCGTCACGATCACCACCAGCACCACGCCCATCGCGGCCAGGATTTCGTAGTTGCCCTGCTCGCTCAGGTCCAGCGTGAGCACCGACACCACGCGCGAAGCCGGCCCGGTCAGGAACACCGCCGTGGAGAGTTCCTTGGTGCAGATCACGAACACCAGCACGAAGGCGCCGACCAGCGTCTTCTTCAGGAGCGGCACGACCACCTTGGCCAGGACGGTGAGGCGGCCGCCGCCGAGGACCCGCACCGCCTCTTCCAGCTCCGGGTTGAGCGCACGCACGCCGGCGGAACTGGCCGCCACCGCGATCGGCAGGAAGCGCGTGGTGAACGCCACGACGATCAGCGCCCCCATGCCGTAGAGCGAAAACGGTGGCCCCGCGTACGCGGAGTAGAGCCCAATGGCCAGCACCAGGCCCGGCACCGCCACCGGCGCCAGCGCCAGGAACTGCACGAACGCCGGGAACGGCGTGATGCGCCGCTGGGTGGCATAGGCCACGCAGATGCCGAGCGTGACGCAGATGATGGCGGTGGTGGCGGAATACAGCACGGTGTTGACCAGGGCCGAGCGCACCGTCAGCTGCTCGAAGAAGATGGCGTGGAAGTTCGCCAGCGTGAGGTTCCCGGGCGACAGGCCCCGCCCCCAGGCTTTGGACAGGGAGGCGAGTATCAGGATCACCAGCGGCATCACCACCGCCAGTGCCGCCACCAGCACCGAGTAGCCCAGCAGCAGCCACTTCCAGAAGCCGATATCGAAGGGCCTGCGCTCACCGCCCTTGCCCGAGACGGAGACGTAGCCCCGGCGGGCCAGCAGGCGGCGCTGCAACGCCAGCATCACGACCGTCAACAGCAGGATCGGCATCGAGAACGCGGCGGCCTGCTCGACCTGCAGCGGGTACTGGAAGAACGACACCAGTTGCGTCGTGGCCAGGTTGATCCGCGCCGGGATCGCGATCAGCGCCGGCGTGCCGTAGAGCGCGATCGCCTCCAGGAAGATCAGGATGGCGGCGCCCAGGATGGAGGGCAGCACCAGCGGCAACGTCACCCGCGCCATGGTCTGGAACTTGCCGGCGCCATGAATGGCCGCGGCGTCTTCCAGCTCGGTCGACACCAGGTCGAGCGCCGACTTGGTGAACACGTAGATCAGCGGGTAGGTGTAGAGCGCGATGACGAAAGCCAGGCCCCAGAAGCTGAAGATGTTGAACGGCCCCTTGTCCGCCCCCGTGACTTCGATGAACAAGCGGTTCAGCCAGCCGGCATTGGGCCCCGCCAGCAGGATCCAGGCGATCGCCCCCAGGAAGTTGGGCATGACGAACGCCGCCAGCACGCTCAGGTGCGTGAAGCCGCGCGCCGGCATGTTGGTGCGCGAAACGGCCAGCGCCAAAGGCACGCCCAGGGCCAGGGCCAGCACGGTGACGGCCGCGCCCAGGTACAACGAGTTCAGCAGCGCCTGCAGGTGGCGCGCGCGGCCCAGCGCCTGCACATAGCTGTCCAGCGACCAGGCGCCATCCGCCGTGTGGAAGCTGTCCCAGACCAGCCGCAGGATCGGGTTCGCGACCAGCAGGACGAGCAGGATCGTCAGTACAGCGAACAGCCAGAGCGCGGGATCCGCCCAGCGGCCCGGCACGCGGCGCACGGCGGCCGCCGGAGCGAGGACGGCCTCAGACACCAAACGCGTCCTTCCACAGGTCGATCACCTTGGGGATGTTCACCACCATCTGCGGTGGCGTCGGCGCCAGCAGCGGCTTGGCGTCACCCAGCCCGAGGACGCCCGGCGCGGGCTTGGCGTTGGCGCGCAGCGGCACGCTGAATTCCTCGACCGAGATGCGCTCGGTGTCTTCGCTGCCCAGCATCCATTCCATGAACAGCTTGGAGGCATTCGGCCGGCGCGTGTTCGCCAGGATGCCCGAGGGCGACAGGATCAGCACCGGGCCTTCCTTCGGCGCCAGCGTGGCGACCGGGTTGCCGCGCTGCGCGGACCGCGCGGCCAGGCTCATGGGGCCGGCGGAGATCGACGCTTCGCCCGAGATGACGGAGGTGACCGCGTCGATGGTCGAACGCCCGACGTGCGCCTTGTTCGCGGCCAGCTTCTTGAAGTAGCCGTCGCCGAAGAGCTTGCGCATCTCGATGCACCAGGCGCCCGCCGCTCCGCTGTAGGCGGGATGCGCCACGACGGTCTGCCCGCTCCACTTGGCATCCACCAGGTCGGTCCAACTGCTCGGGATGGCCGAACCCGTGACCTTCTTGGTGTTGTAGACCAGGCCCATCATGAAACACGTGGACGGGTGGAAATAGGCGTCCGGGTCCATGCCCTGCACCCGCTTGTCCTGCTTGGCGACGGCGGCGGGCAGGTATTTCACCAGCAGGTTGCGGCCCTTCAGGTCCACGAAGTGCGACAGGTCGGTCGACGTGAAGACGTCGCAATTCGGCGTGCCGGCCTTCAAGTCCTGGTTCAGGCGCTGGAAAGCGACCTGCGCCGTGGTGCGCACCACGTTCACTTTGATGCCGGGATAGCGCGCCGTGAACGTGCGGCCCATCTTCTCGGCCACCTCCGAGGTCTGCGGCACCGCGTACCAGGTGAGCTCGCCTTCCTTTTTGGCGGCTTCGTACAAGGCGGCCAGGTTGGCGGTCTGGCCGCGGGCCATCCAGGGCAAGGCCACGGTGGCGGCGGCCAGGGCCCCGAACTGTCGTCTGCGCAAGAACATGGATGTCTCCTGATTTCGAGTCCGACGAGTATGCGCATAGAACTTATAAAAATACACAGAGGGTTTTTCCGTATTTTTATAAACGAAGCCGGCGCTTGTAATCGATCGACGCCATGCAGAGCCGTGCCATCCACATCCACCGCCACGGCGGCCCCGAAGTCCTGGAGCAGGTCGAGGTCGAGGTGCCCCTGCCCGCGCCTGGCGAGGTCACCATCCGCCAGACCGCCATTGGCCTGAACTTTGCGGACATCTACCAGCGGCGCGGCTCGCACGGCCCGCATGCCGCGGCGCCGTGGCCCATCACGCTGGGCGCCCAGGGTGCTGGGGTGATCGAGGCAGTGGGCGAAGGCGTGAGGAACTTGCGCCCTGGCGATCCGGTCGCCTATCTGCAGCCCGGCGGCTATCAGGTGACACGCAACGTGCAGGCGGACCGCGTGGTTTCGCTGCCGACCGGCATCTCCGAGGAAGCAGCGGGCGCCAACCTGCTGCGCGGGCTCACGGCTGAATACCTGCTGCGCCGCCTGTTCGTGGTCCGGCCGGGCGATGCCGTCCTGGTCCACGCGGCCGCGGGCGGCATGGGCGTCCTGCTGTCGCAATGGGCGCGCGCGCTGGGTGCCACGGTCATCGGCACCGTCGGTTCGCCGCAGAAAGCCGAGGTGGCGCGTGCCCACGGTTGCCACCACGTGATCGACTACCGCCAGGAAGACTTCGCCGCCAGGACCCTGGATCTCACCGGCGGCCAGGGCGTCGCCGTCGTGTACGACGCCGTCGGCAAGGACGTCTTCGTGCCGTCGCTGCGGTGTCTGCGCCCGCGCGGCATGGCCATCAACTACGGCACGGCCTCCGGTGACGTCGAAGGCTTCGACCTGCAGCTGCTGCATGCGAAATCACTGAGCGTGTGCCGGCCGACGCTGCGCACCTTCGTGGCCGACCCGCGGGAACTCCGCGCGGCGGCGCAGGCGCTGTTCGACATCGTCGCGCAAGGCCAGGTGCGGCTGGAGGTCGGCCAGCGCTACCCGTTGGCGGAAGTCCGGCGCGCGCATCACGACCTCGAAAACCGGCTGACCACGGGTGCGCCGGTCCTTGTTCCTTGACCACCCCCCGCCCATGAGACTGTTTCACGCCTGGTTGTCCAGTGCCTCGCGCCGCGTGCGCCTGTGCCTGGCCGAGAAGAACCTGCCCTACGAAGGCATCGCCGTCGACCTCAGCCGGCAGGAACAGCACGCGCCCGAGTTCCTCGCGATGAATCCGAATGGCGTGGTTCCGGCGCTCGAACTCGCGCCCGGCCGCTTCCTGCATGAGAGCTCCACGATCTGCGAATACCTGGACGATGTGCAACCACAACCGCCCCTGCGGCCCGCGGACGCGTACGACCGCGCCGTCATGCGCAACTTCGTCCGCTGGACCGACGAGAAGTCACTGCCCAACCTGTTGATCCTCAACTGGAGCCTGATGCTGCAGCCCGCCGCCAGCCAGTGGAGCGATGCGCAACTGCAGGAGAAGCTGGGACGCATCCCCACACCTGAACGCCGGGAGGCCTGGGTCCGTATCGCCCGCAAGCCCTACACCGGCGAAGAAAAAGCGGTGGCCCTGGCGAAACTGCTGGAACTGGTGGACAAGATGGAGGCAATGCTGCTGGCGTCGCCCTGGCTCGTCGGCGGGCAGTATTCGCTAGCCGACATCGCAGCGGCGCCCTTCATCGCGCGGATCGCCGAGCTCGCACCCGAAGCGCTGGCGGAACAGGCGCATCCGCGCGTGCACGCCTGGTGGCAGGCGATGCAGCAGCGTCCCGCCTTCGCGGCGGCGCGCTTCCAGCGGTTCAGCGAGGTGCAGCAGCAGCGCGAGGACGCAGCGCGTACCGGCTAGCTATGATCGCGCAAGCCATGCAGACCTCCCCCCGCATCAATCTCAGCGACCGGATCCGCGAGGCCGTCGAGGCCGAAATCGTGTCCGGGAAGCTGTTCGCCGGCTCGCGCATCGACGAGCAGGAACTGATGGAGCGCTTCAACGTGTCGCGCACGCCCGCCCGCGAAGCGATCCAGCAGCTGATCTCCGCCGGCCTGGTGACGAACGTGCCACGCCATGGCGCCGTGGTGGCGACGCTGTCGCTCACCGAATACATCGCCATGCTGGAGATGCTCACCGAGCTCGAAGGCCTGGCCGCCCGCCTCTCCGCGCGCCGCATGCCCGCGGCCCAGCGGCGCGCGCTGGAAGAAGCGCTCGACGCGTGCGACGCCGCCGCCGCGCGGGACGACTCCGAGGCCTACGACAAGGCGAATCGCTGGTTCCACGAGACCATCTACGACGGCAGCCTGAACGACGTGCTGGCGCGCCAGCTGCGGCTGATGCGCCTGCGCATGCGGCATCCGCAGCGGTCGCTGTTCGACCGGCCGAACCGCATCAGGAATTCGCTGGCCGAGCACCGCGCCATCCTCGACGCCATCCTGGCGGGCGACGAAGTCGCCGCGGCCCGGGCGATGGCCATGCACATCTCGAGCGGCGGCAACGTGTATGTCGACGCCGTCGCGCGGGGCCGGGTCGAGCGTGAAGCGGTTCCACCCGCTGCCGCACCGGCCAGGCTGAAGTCCCGCGTCGCGTGAGGCAAACTGGAGCGCATGGCCGCTCCACTGAACTACCGGCATCTCTACTACTTCTGGGTCGTTGCCAAGGAGGGCGGCATCGCGCGCGCCGCCGAGCGCCTGGAAATGGCGATCCAGACGGTGAGCGCCCAGGTGCGGGCACTCGAACAGTCCCTGGGTTACGCCCTCTTCAAGCCCGCGGGCCGTGCACTGGCACTGACTGAAGCCGGCCAGGCGGCGCTGACCTATGCCGACCAGATTTTCCAGCTGGGCGAGGAATTGCCGGAAGCGGTGCGCGATGCAGCCACAGGCCAGGCCTTGCGCCTGCGCGTGGGCATGTCCGACGGGCTGCCCAAGCTGGTGGTGCGGCAATTGCTGCACCCGGTCGTCGAAACCGGGGCCCGCTTGCTGTGCCACGAGGATGAATTCGACCGGCTGCTCGCCGACCTGGCCCTGCACCGGCTGGACGCGGTCCTGTCCGACCGCGCGGCGCCCGCCAACCCGAACCTGCGGCTCTACAGCCACAAGCTTGGCGAAGCGCCGTTGGCCTGGTTCGCCCCGGCGTCGTTGTTCGCCAAGCGCCGTCCTGGGAAGTTTCCGGCCTGCCTGGCGACGCTGCCCCTGCTGCTGCCCACGGGACACACCGCGGTGCGGCCGCGCATCGATCAATGGCTGGAACGGGAAGGACTGCGCCCGCGCATCGCGGGCGAGTTCGAAGACAGCGCCTTGCTGGCCGCCTTCGGCTTGAGCGGCATGGGGGCTTTCCCCGCATCCAGCTGGTCGCAGGCCGAACTGGTGGCGGACCCGCGGCTCGTGCTGCTGGGCGAGACGCCCCAGCTCGTGGAAGCCTTCTACCTGATCTCCGCGGAGCGCCGCATCCATCACCCCCTGGTGCAGCGGCTCCTCGGAGAGCCCTGAGCCCTTAGGCCTGGGCCTGCTGGATGCCCGCGACGACCCAGCCGCCGAAGCCGGTCCGCGGCTTCGTCAGGTGCCAGATCTCATCGAGGTCTTCCGGCACGGCGCCGTGCTGTTCCCGCACGCTGCCGGTGAAGCGGACGCTGACGATGTACTGGTCGGCTTCCTCGAACACCCCGGTCACCTGCGCCTCCAGGCCGAACACTTCGGTGTTCTGTTTCTCATCGCCGCGTGCCCGGACTTCCTCGCCGATGACCTCGAACATCTCGGGCGTGAGGTAGTCGCGCAGCCGGTCGAGGTCGCGCGCATCGTTGGCCGCCTGCAGTGCCATGAACTGCGTCTTGGCGTTGCGCGAGAACGCGGCGACGTCGAAGTCGGCGGGAATCGCGCCGGCCTGCGGCATGGCTGCGGCGCCGCCCAGGGCGGAGCCGATGCGGGTGCCGCCGCCCAAAGGCGTGCCCCCCAGCGGCGAGCCACCCAGCGAAGAGCGCTGCATGCCAGAGCCCGCCATGGCCGGCGACATGCCGGCGGCGGCGCGCTTGCGCATGATGAACGCGACCACCGCCAGACCCACCATCACGAGCAGACCGATCAGCATCATGTTGGCCATGGCTTCACCGAAGCCGAGGTGCGAGGCGAGCGCCATCAGGCCGATACCGGCGGCCAGGCCGGCCAGCGGGCCCATCCAGCTGCGCTTGGTGGCGGCCGCGGCCGCGGCGGGTGCTGCCGCAGCGGCAGCCGTGCCGGCGGCCGGGGTGGCGGCGCCGGGCGTGTTCGGCGTGGCGGCCGGCGGGGTGGCCGGCTGCGTGGTCTGCTGGCGCTGCATCCCGCTGTTGCGGGCGCCGCCCAGGCGTTTGGCTTCGGCGTCCAGCGCGGCAGTCATGCCGAGCGCCAGGACGACGGCGAAAATGCCCAATGCTTTCTTCATGCGAATCTCCTTCAAGAGTGGCGCCAGGGTACACCCATTGACCTCGGCTGTGAAAGCAGAGTATCGCGACGTTTGACTCAGCAAAAGACGAACCCCGGCCCGGCCGCGGTTTCCGGCTTATCTTCCATGCTTTGCCCCAAGGACTCCGATGAAGTTGAGGCGCATTGGCTGGGCCGCGCTCGGGCTGCTGGCAGCAGCCGCAACCGCGGGCTGGTTCAGCCTGGACAAGGAAACGCGCGGTTGGCTGGCCACGCTGCCGACCAACCGCGACCTGCTGTTCTGGAGCCAGCCCCAGCGGGATGCCGCCTTCCGCGCGCTCGATCGCCTGCCCGTGCTGGCCAAGTCGCGGCCCATCGCGCCAAGTGCCACGCCGATGCCGCTGCCGCCCGGCCCGACGCTGAAGCTGCCGCTGGACATCGACACCTTCATGGCCGGCCAACGCAGCGCGGCGCTGCTGGTGGTGCACGACGGCAAGATGCGGCTCGAACGCTATGGGCTCGACTTCGACGCCAACGGCCGCTGGACGGTCTTTTCGGTGGCGAAGTCCATCACCTCCACCCTGGTCGGGGCCGCCATCCGCGACGGCCACATCCGCTCCATGGACGACAAGGTGACCGACTACATCCCGCAGATGAAAGGCTCCGCGTACGACGACGTGAGCGTGCGCCAGTTGCTGACCATGACCTCCGGCGTGCGCTGGAACGAAGACTACGCCGATCCGAACTCGGACGTCGCGCAGTTCACCAAGCACAAGCCCGAGGAAGGCGTCGACGCGCTCGTCAGCTACCTGCGGCGCCTGCCGCGCGAAGTGCCGGCCGGGACCCGGTGGAACTACAGCACCGGAGAAACCAACCTGGTCGGCATCCTGCTGAGCCAGGCGACCAGGAAACCGCTGGCGACCTACCTGTCGGAAAAGATCTGGGTACCCGCCGGCATGGAGCAGCCGGCCACCTGGATCCTGAACCGGACCGGCCAGGAGATCAGCGGCTGCTGCATCCAGGCCGCGCCGCGTGACATCGCGCGCTTCGGGGTGTTCATCGCCGGCGGCGCCCGTGTCAATGGCCAGAGCATCGTTCCGGAGGGCTGGCTGGCCGAAGCCACCACGGCACGCACCGCCATCGGCCAGCCCGACCGCGGCTATGGCTATCAGTGGTGGACCTACGCCGACGGCACCTTCGCCGGACGCGGCATCTTCGGCCAGGGCCTCTTCATCGACCCGAAGCGCAGGATCGTCGTCGTGACCAACGCCAATTGGGCCGGCGGCGCGCGCGACCCTGCCGCCAGGGATGCGCGGGAAGCTTTCTACCGGACGGTGCAGAAGGCAGTGGACGACGAGGCGGCCAGTGCGGGCGGCGCCGTCAAGCCGTGACGCACCCAGCCGGCATCAGGCGTCGCGGCGCACCGAGGGGGAGTTCGCCACCTCGGCCGGCAAACGCTTGAGCAACCAGCGGATCGCGAAGGGCACGATGATGATGTCGTCCAGCACGCCGATGAACGGCAGGAAGTCAGGGACCACGTCGATCGGCGACACCAGGTAAAGCAAGATCAGCGCCGTGCCGACCTTGAGCCAGCCGGGCGCGGCGGGATGGCGCAGCGCGAACCAGAGCTGGCGCGCATCGCCTCGCACCACCGTCCAGAGCAAGGCAACCCGTTTCCACATGATGCTTCCTTTCGTGCCGGCTTCCGCAGCCGGCGCTTGGCCGCACATGGCACCGGCCGCGCCGGATTCAAGAGGCGCCAGGTGCGACACTGCGCCCAGGAGGATTGGCGATGGAAGGTCAGTGCCGGAGCGGCCGCGGATGGCTCAGCCGTGGCGCGTGCATGCTGCTGGCGTTCGCCGCCGCGGCAGGCGCGGCCGAGCCACCCACCGCCCGTTTCATCGAGCCGCCACGCCAGGTAGTGGCCGGCCAAGCCTTCGACCTTCGCTTCGAACTGCACAACCCCGGGGAGGCGGTCAACTACAGCCGCCTGCAGTTCGACTTGCCGCCGGGCTTCCTGCTCGCCGCCCCGGCCGGGCCGGACTGCGTGGCGCGCTTTTCGCCGCAAGACCGGCAACTGGTCTACGAAGGGCCACTCGAACCGGGCCAGCGCTCGCCCTGCCGCGTGCGCCTGGTGGTGGCGCCGGACACATCCACCCATGCGAGCCTGCAGGTGCGTGTGTTCACGCCGCCGGAGCGTCACGCGGGCGACGTGGTGCCCCTGGAGATCGGCCAGCCGGTGGCGCCGGCCGCGGTGACGCTGGGCGGCTTCGGCATCACGCGCGCCGGCCTGGTGGTGATGGGACTCCTCGCGCTCGGCGGCCTGTGGATGCTGGCGCAGCACTTGCGCGCACGGACGGGGCGCGGCGCGCGGGCCCAACGCGGGTTCGAGCAGGGATTGCCGCTGGTGGTGGTGTTCTGCCTGGGCTTCCTCGCGTACTTCGGCTCCATGGCATGGGACGATGCCCGCACGCTGCAAGCCTGGCAGACGGCGCGCTGCGACGTGCTGGACGCCAACGTCCGGCATGAAAGCGCTGGCGGATCCAGCCGGGCGGCGCCACGCAACCCGGCCACGGAGAAGGTCCACAAGCCGGTGTTCTCGCTGCGCTATGACGTGAACGGCCGCAGCATGCAGTCGATCGGCTTTTCGACAGAGAGCCGGCTCAGCTACACGGCGGGCGAAGTGGCCGAAGTGCTGGACGATTTCCAGCGCGCCGGCAGCGTGCCTTGCTGGTACGACCCCGAGGTGCCCGGCCGCGTGATGGTCCTGCGCGGCTTCGGCGGCGCGTACTTCTTCGCGCTCATCCCGCTGGGTGTGCTGGCGCTGCTGGCTTGGGCGGTTGGGCCGCGGCGCCGCCGGACGCGAACCTGACGTCACGCCGCCGCTTCATGTCGTCACCCATCGCCGCCAGCGCCTGCGCGTCCATCGCCGCGCGTGCCGCCGGATAGGCGACCTGCTCTTCCGCCACGATGTGCGAGGCGTAGAGGTTGGCGAATGCGTCGATCGCAGCGCTTTCGTCCGGCTGCAGCGTGCCCAGCTGGCCTGCCGAGATTGGCGTCAGCAGCCCGCGGACATGCGCCCACTGGCTCTCCATCTCGACGTGCTCCGCCTGCAGCTGCCGCACCGTCCGCGTCACCGCGGGGTCCCCCGCGGCCAGCAGCGGCGGGAACACGTGCAACTCCTCGTCCTGGTGATGCGGCGGCGCCGCCTGGTCGAAGTAGCGCATCACGTCGACGGCAGCCTGCTGAGCCTGCCCGTCCGCGCCGTGCGTGCCAAGGTGCTCGCGCAGGCGCTGCAGCAAGGCCAGCGTGCGGTGCAGCCGTTCATGGCACGCCTCCAGCATGCCGAACGGTTGCTCGAAGCTCGGGCCCGGTGCCGAGCCGGGCGCCTGGATCTGGGTGGGGCGGGTCATGGCGGCCAGTATCGCGCCGGGCAAGCACGCATGGACGCGGCCACCCATTTAACTTACTTGCGAAGCCGCCAACAAGTATCTACACTCGCGCCCCATGCAAACCGCCACGGCGCCCGCCGGCACCGCATCCACCACCAGGCCACCCCGCCGCAAGCAGGCGGAGCGCGTGGCGGAGTCCGACCGGCGGATGATCGACGCGGCCATGCGGCTGATCGCGAGCGGCGGCTACAGCCAGACCACGCTGGCCAACATCGGTGTCGAAGCCGGCTACAGCCGGGGCCTGGTGCAGCACCGCTTCGGCTCCAAGGACAAGTTGCTGGAAGCCTTGATCAACCAGGTGGCCAACGACCACCGCGAACGCCTGCTGCCCAAGCTGCGCGGCCTGGCCGGCATCGAGGCGCTGGAATGCGAGATCGACAGCTACCTGGAGGGTGTCGACCAGCCTTCCGTGAGCTCGCGCGCCTTTTTCGTGCTGATGCTCGAGTCGATCGGACCCGCGCCGCATGTGCGCCAGGTTTTCGCGGAGATCAGCAAGCGCTGGCACGATGCACTGGCCGGGCAGATCCGCAAGGGCCAGAAAGCCGGCGAGATCCGAAAAGACGTGGATGCCGCGATGGAAGCGCAACTGCTCATCGCCGCGGTCCGCGGCCTGCGCATGCAGTCGATGCTGTCGCCCGAAACAAGCCGGATCGCCCTTCCGCTCGCCGCGCTGAAGCGCGACCTGCGGCGGCGCCTGCTCGCGCCGCCCCGCTGAGCGCCCGGCCTTCCGATCCCCATCCCACCCCCGCCATGAATGAACCTTCCCAGGTGATGACGTTGCTGCTGGCGCTCTGCGCACGCTGCGGCGGCCACACGTTCCCGGCCGGCACCTACGGCTGCCGCGTGTGTGGCGCGCCAGCGCAGCAGCTGCGGCCCGTGGCGTGCGAAGCCGCGACGCTGCGCAACGCGGTGACGGTGCACAGCGAGCTCGCGCCGGGGTTGCCCGTGCCCTGCGTCATCGGCGAGGTCGAGCTGGCGCCCGGCCTCATCGAAGAGGCGCTGATCGACGTCGCGTCCGAGGCGCAGCTCACGCTCGGGATGTCGCTGCGGCCCGTCTGCGGCAATGACGCCGCCGGCAAGCCGCTGTGGCGCTTCGTCCCCGCCGGAGCCGCAAGATGAGCGAACTCCTGCAGCGCAACCCGGTCCACGTGATCGGCATCGGGATGCACCCCTACCAGTTCCCGACGGAGACGCCCTACGTGCAACTGGGACTGCATGCGATCCGGGAAGCGCTGGCCGATGCGGGCATCGAATGGAAGCAGCTGCCGCTCGCGGTGGTCGGTACCGCGGCGCTCGGCATGGCCACCGGCCGCGTCATGCTGCGGCATCTCGGCTCCAGCGGCCTGGAAGTGGAACAGGTGGAAAACGCCTCCGCTTCAGGGTCGACCGCCTTCCGCATCGCGTGCCTGCAGGTCGCGGCGGGCGAACGCGACGCCGCCCTCGCCGTCGGTGTGGACAAGTTTGGCGACGGTCGCCGCGCGGTGCTGAAAGACGGCCTGGCGCCGCTCAGTCCGACAGCCAACATCCCGCTGGTCAAGTTCGCGCTGTTGGCCCGGCGCTGCATGCGTGAGTACGGCCTGACGCTGGAAGACCTGGGTCACGTGGCCGTGAAGAACCATGGGAACGCGGCGCTCAATCCCTACGCCCAGTTCCGCAAACCGCGCACGCTGGAGCAGGTGCTGGGCGGCGCCAAGATTGCGGGCGACCTCACGGGCCTGCAATGCACGCCGCGCGGCGAAGGCGCGGCCGCCGTGATCGTCGCCAGTGAAGACGGGTTGCGGCGCCTGGGCGTCGACCGGCGCCGTGCCATCCGCGTGCTTTCGTCGGTCTCCACCAGCGAGCGCCTCGCCGATGAAGCACCGCCCGGCGTGCCGCCGATCGTGGAGATGGTGCGCGAGTCGTCGCAGGCGGCCCTCGACGCGGCCGGCCTCCATGCCAAAGACCTCGACCTCGTCGAGCTGCACGACGCCTTCAGCATCGAGGAGATCGTCTACAGCGAGGCCATCGGCGTCTGCGGCCGCGGCGAGGGCGCGCGCTACCTGCGCAGCGGCGCGTCCGCCATCGGGGGAGACTGCGCCATCAATGCATCGGGCGGTCTGATCGGCATGGGCCACCCGCTCGGCCCGACGGGCATTGGCCAGGTGGCCGAGATCGTGCGGCAGTTGCGCGGCGAAGCCACCGGCCGCCAGCACCCCGGGGCCCGCGTGGGCCTGGCCCACATGATCGGCCTCGGGTCGGTTGCCGTCGCCCACGTTCTCGCCCGCGAATAAGGATTGCGCCGAATGAACTTCGAAACCCTGTTGTACGAGGTCCGCGACGGCGTCGCGCTCGTCACCTTGAACCGGCCCGACCGGATGAACTCGATTGGCGGCCCGATGAAGGACGAGCTGCGAATCGTCTTCACCGACCTCGCCCGCAACGACGACAGCGTGCGCACCGTCGTCATCACCGGCGCGGGCGACAAGGCCTTCTGCGCAGGCGCGGACATCAAGGAGCGCGCCGGTTCCACGCTGCCGTTGCCGGCGTATCACCTGAAGCAGAAGGCGACGCACGAACTCTTCCGGACGATCGAGACGTTCGAGAAGCCCGTGATCGCGGCCATCAACGGCGTCGCGCTCGGCGGCGGGCTGGAGATCGCCCTGTGCGCGGACGTGCGCATCGCGGCGCGGCACGCCAAGCTGGGTTTGCCCGAAGCACGCATCGGCGCCCTGCCCGCGGCCGGGGGCACGCAGCGCCTGCCGCGGCTGGTCGGACCCGGCTGGGCCAAGCAGCTGATGCTGACCTGCGACCACATCGACGCCGAGCAGGCTTTGCGCATCGGCCTGGTGACGGAAGTGACCGACGCCGGCCAGCTGCTGCCCGCCGCGCTGGCCATGGCGGCCCGCATGGCGGCGAATGCGCCGCTCTCCCTGCGCTTCATCAAGCACGCGATCGACCTGGGCCTGCAAGTCGGCATCGAAGCAGGGCTGGAATACGAACGCTACGCCGCGGCCATCGTCGTCAGCAGCGAAGACCGCAAGGAAGGCATGCGCGCCTTCGTCGAGAAGCGCAAGCCCGTGTTTCGCGGCATCTGAAACCAACAGGAACATCGATGGACTTGAATCTGAGGGGCCGCACGGCGTTCATCACCGGCGGCGGCCAGGGCGTCGGGCGTGGCATCGCGCTGCAGCTGGCCGAGGAAGGGGCGCGGGTCGCGGTCAACGACTTCTTCGCCGAGCGCGCCGAAGCCGTGGCCGCGGAGATCCGCGCCGCCGGCGGCCAGGCGCACGCGGCACCCGCCGACATCACCGACAAGGCCGCCATCGAAGCCGCGATCGCCGGTGCCGTCCAGGCGCTCGGTCCCATCGACATCCTGGTGAACAACGCCGGCGTCACGGTGGAGCGCCGCGAGAAGGGCGGCATGGCGCCGCTGTTCCTGGAGACGCAGCCGGACGACTGGGAGAAGATTCTCGCGCTCAACGTGTGGGGCATGCTGCATTGCTGCCATGCCGTGCTGCCCGGCATGCGCGAGCGCCGCTGGGGCAAGATCGTCAACATCATGTCCGAAGCGGGCCGGGCCGGCGAGGCTCGGCTCGCCGTGTATTCCGGCGCCAAGGCCGCCATGCTCGGCTTCGCCAAGGCGATCGCGCAGGAGCATGGGCGCGACTGCATCAACGTGAACACGATCGCGCTGGGTGCCGTGTCGCACGAGGGCATCAAGAAGGGACCGCTGTCCCCGGAAGCCACGCCCGAGACGGACGAGCGGCTGGGCAAGATGCTGGGCGCCTACCCGATCGCGCGCGGGCTGCGGCGCCTCTCGCGGCCGGACGATGTCGCGCCGCTTGTCTGTCTGCTGGCCTCGGACCGCGCTGCCTACATCACGGGGCAGAGCATCGGCGTGAGCGGCGGCTACGTGATGCTTTGAGGGGCGACGCATGACGGCCACTGCCGCCCCCTGGCGCACTCCGCTGACCGCGCTGTTCGGCGTCCGCTATCCGGTCCTGGCGGGCGGCCTCATGTGGCTGTCGGATGCACCGTACGTCGCCGCGCTGGTTCGGGCGGGAGCGATGGGCTTCATGACGCCCCGCTCGTTCGACAGCCTCGCCGTGTTCCGGCAGGAGCTGCGCCGCTGCCGCGAGTTGTGCCAGGGACTGCCCTTCGGCGTGAACCTGACCTTGTCGAACCGCATGGAGGCGAACCACGAAGTTCCGGCACAGGTGGGAGTGGCGATCGAAGAGGGCGTGCGGCATTTCGAGACGGTCGGGCCATCGCCCGGTGTGCTGTTCGAACGCATCCACGCGGCAGGCGGGGTGGTGATCCACAAATGCGCCTTCGTCGAACATGCGCGCAAGGCGGAAGCAGCGGGGGCCGACGCCGTTGCTCTGGTCGGCATGGAAGCCGGCGGCCACCCCGGCATGAACGAGCTGCCGACGTCCGTGCTGTGCGCCCTGGCGCTGGAGACCTTGCAGGTCCCGGTGGTCTGGGGCGGCGGGATCGGGCATGGCCGGCAGATCGCCGCCGCGCTCGCCATGGGCTGCGCCGGGGTGGTCATCGGCACGCGCTTCCTGGTGGGCGATGAAGTGGGGGCGCACCCGGACTACAAGGACCATCTCGCCGGTCAGCCGGCGCAGGCGTCCACGGTCGTCCTGCGCAGCACCGGCAACCCCTGGCGCGTGCTCGACAACGGCACGGCCCGGGAAGTCCGGCGGCGCGAGGATGCGGGCGCCCGCACCTACCCCGAGTTCGGTGCCCTGGCGCTCGGACGCACCGGGCGTGACGGTGCCTATCGCGGCGGCGACATCGACGAGGGCTTGCTCTCGATGGGACCGGCCATCGGCTTCGCGCGGCGGCGGGAGCCGCTCCAGGCGATCGTCGACGGCCTGATGACGGAGGCGGCGCAAGTGCTGGCGAAGGTGCGGCAACTGGTGCCAGCAGGAACACACGCATGAAGCCCGAAGACCAGGTCATCCACTGCGGCAACCGCCGTGTCACCGGCACCGCGCTGCGCGAGCAGGCGGCGCGGGCCGCTACCGGGTTCGCGTCCCTGGGCCTGCGCCAGGGCGACACGGTGGCCGTGATGCTGCGCAACGACATCCCTTACCTCGTGCTCATGCTGGCGCTGGGACGCCTGGGCGTGCACCTGGTGGCGGTGAACTGGCACTTCCGCCGGGAAGAGGCCGAGCATGTGTTGACCGACTGCGGCGCCCGGGTCCTGGTCGTGCATGCGGACCTCTGGCCCGGGCTGGCGCCGGTGGTGCCCGCCGGGATGACGGTGATCGTCGTGCCCACGCCTTCGGAACTGCTGGCAAGCTACGGCGCCGAACCGGCGCGCGTCCCCTTGGGTGCCCACGATTGGCTTTCATGGGTGGACAGTTTCGCGCCCCACGCCGAGGCGCCGCTGCCGGCTGTCGGCAGCATGCTCTACACCTCCGGCACCACCGGCAAGCCCAAGGCCGTGATGCGGCTGCCCGGCACGCCGCGCCAGCACGAGGGCGCCGCGCGCATCCGCTCGCACGCCAGCCAGGCCGCCGAAGGGATGCGCACGGCGATCGTCGCGCCGCTCTATCACGCCGGCCCCAACGCGGCCGCCCGGGTGGCGCTGGAGCTCGCGGCCGTGATCGTCGTGCTCCCGCGGTTCGACGCCGAGGAACTGCTGGTCGCCATCGCCACGCACCGCCTCACGCACCTGTCGATGGTGCCGATCATGTTCGTGCGGCTGCTCAAGCTGCCGCCCGAGGTGCGCGCCCGCCACGCTGTGCAATCGCTGCGCAACGTCACCCATGGTGGAGCGCCGTGCGCACCGGACGTCAAGCGCGCGATGCTGGAATGGTGGGGACCCATCGTCAGCGAGACTTACGGCTCGACCGAGGCCGGCCTCGTCACCTTTGCCCGCGCGGAGGAGTGGCTGGCCAAGCCGGGAACCGTCGGGCGGCCTTTTCCAGGAACCCGGATCCGCGTGCTGGACGAGGCGGGGCGCGAACTGCGTGCCGGCGAAGTGGGCGAGATCGTGGTGGACCCGGGCGAAAACGCCCTGCCCTTCACCTATCGCAACAACCCCGAGGCGCGGGCCGCGGTCGACCGCGACGGCTTCATCGCCAACGGCGATGTCGGCTACCTCGACGAAGAGGGATTCCTGTTCGTCACCGACCGGCGCCGCGACATGATCATTTCCGGCGGCGTGAACATCTACCCCGCCGAGATCGAGCACGTGCTGCTCGCCTCGCCGGAGGTCGCCGACTGCGCCGTCTTCGGCATCCCCGACGCCGAGTACGGGGAGGCGGTTGCGGCCGCCGTCGTTCCGGCAGCGGGCGCGACTCCCACCGCCGAAGGGCTGCGCGCCTGGGTGCGCGAGCGGCTCGCCGGCTACAAGGTGCCCCAGGTCGTGGAACTCCGCGACAGCCTTCCGCGCGAAGGCATGGGCAAGGTTTTCAAGCAGCAGCTGCGCGCGCCCTACTGGGAACGCGCCGGCCGCCGAATCTGAGTTCACGTCATTTCATTTGAGGAGACATCCATGATCACTCGACGTGCCTGCCTGCTGGCCCTGTCCGCGGGCCCCTTCGCCGCACGCGCGCAAGCGTCCTACCCCACCAGGCCGGTGCGACTGCTGGTCGGCTTCGCCGCCGGCGGCATCACCGACATCACCGCCCGGCAGGTGGCGGAAGCGATGGCGCCGTTCCTGGGGCAAGCCCTCGTGGTCGAGAACAAGGCCGGCGCGGGCGGCAACATCGCCAGCGCCGAGCTGGCCCGCACCACGCCGGACGGCTACACGCTGATGGTCGCTTCGCCAGGGCAGTTGGTGGTCAACCCGCTGACGCAGAAATCCGTGGGCTTCGACCCCAAGACGGAGTTCAGCCTGGTCGGGCTGATCAACACCAGCCCCTTCGTGGTGGTGGTCCCGGGGAACTCGCCCTTCAAGTCGGCCGCCGAACTCGTCGCGTGGGGCAAGCAGCATCCGGGCAAGCTCAGCTTTGCTTCGCCCGGCATCGGCACCACCATGCACATCGGCGGGGAGATGCTCAATGCCCTGGCGGGCGTGCAGGCGGTCCACATTCCGTACAAGGGCGGCGCGCAGTCGACGGCCGACCTCGTGGCAGGCCGGGTGGATTTCATGATCGACAGCCTCGGCGCGGTCTCGGGCCAGGTCGAATCGGGCCAGCTGCGCGTGATCGGCGTGACCAGCCCAGGAAAGATGACGCGCTTCCCGGATGCCCAGCCGATGAACACCCTGTACCCCGATTTCGAGCTGTCTTCCTGGCTGGGGCTGGTGGGTCCGCCCCGGATGCCCGCCGACGTGGTGACCCTGCTGGCCAGCGCCCTCGCCAAGGCCGTGAGGACGCCGAAGTTCGTGGAGACCGTGGAGAAGCGCGGCAGTTCGGTGGCCGATACATCCCCCGCCTACTTTGCCGCGCACCTGAAGCGCGAACGTGAACGGATCGAGCGGACAGTGGTGAAGTCGGGCCTGCGGCTCGACTGAAGGGGTCAGGCCGGCTTCCGCGCGGCCTCTGCCTTGCGCCGCAGCTTGCGCATGCCGCCCAGCCAGCGATCCACGTCAGCCGCCTTCCCGCGCACATAGTCCAGCACCTCGGGGTGCGGCAGCACCAGGAAGCGCTCGTCGCGCATCGCGGCAACGACGTCGTCCGCCACCTGCTCGGGCGACACCATGTTGTCCTGCAGGAAGCTCTTGCGGTCGCCATCCTTGCCCATCAGCATCGGCGTTCGCACGCCCTGGGGGCAGAGGCAGCTCACGCGGATGCCCTGGTCGCCGTACTGGATCGAGAGCCACTCGGCCAAGGCGACCGCCGCATGCTTGGTGACGGCGTATGTCGCTGACTCCGGATGCGACAGCAGGCCCGCGGCCGACGCGGTCTGCAGCAGGTAGCCTTCGCCGCGCTCGATCATCTGCGGCACCACCGCGCGGGCCGCGTACACGTGGCCCATCAGGTTGACGTCCCAGGAGCGTTGCCAATCATCGTTCGCGCCCAGGCCACCGCCGGTCGCGATGCCGGCGTTGGAACACAACACATCGACACGGCCGAAATGCGAGGTGGCTTGCGCAACCATCGCCTGGACCTGGGCTTCGACACCGATGTCGACGCGCAGGGCGAGGCCACCCACTTCGGCGGCCACAGCCTGGGCGGGCGTTTCGTCCCGATCCGCGACCACGACCCCCGCCGCGCCCTCCTGCGCGAAGCGCCGCACCAGCGCCGCGCCGATGCCGCTGGCGCCGCCGGTCACCAGAATGACCTTGCCCCTCAGCTCCATCAGGCGACCTCGAACAGCCCGGCGGCTCCCTGCCCGCCACCGATGCACATGGTCACGACCACGTACTTCGCGCCGCGCCGCTTGCCTTCGATCAGTGCGTGGCCGGTCAGGCGCGAGCCGCTGACGCCGTAGGGGTGGCCCACCGCGATGGCGCCGCCGTTCACGTTCAAGAGCTCGTCCGGGATGCCCAGCTTGTCGCGGCAATACAGCACCTGCACGGCGAAGGCTTCGTTCAGTTCCCACAGGCCGATGTCCGAGACCTTGAGCCCGGTGCGTTCCAGCAGCCGCGGGATGGCGTAGACGGGGCCGATGCCCATTTCGTCCGGCTCGCAACCCGCGACCGCGAAGCCGCGGAAGATGCCGAGCGGCTGCAGGCCGCGTTTCTCCGCCAGCTTGGCGTTCATCAGCAGGCACACGGAAGAGCCGTCGCTGAACTGGCTGGCGTTGCCGGCGGTGATGACCCCTCCCGGCATGGCCGATCGGATCTTGCTCACGCCTTCCAGCGTGGTGTCGGGGCGGATGCCCTCGTCGGAGGAGATCGTCACTTCCTTGCGCGTCAGGCGGCCCGTGGCCTTGTCGACCACACCCATCACCGTGGTCATGGGGACGATCTCGTCATTGAATTTGCCGGCCGCCTGCGCCGCCGCGGCGCGCAGCTGGCTGCGCACGCCGTACTCGTCCTGCGCGTCCTTCGGGACGCCGTAGCGCTTGGCGACCTGTTCGGCCGTCTGCAGCATGCTCCAGTAGATCTCGGGCTTCTGCGCCATCATGGCCGGGTCGACGCGCATGTGGCGGTTGGTCTCGTTCTGCACGCACGAGATGCTTTCGACACCGCCCGCGACCATCACCGGCACCTGGTCCACGATGATGCGCTGCGCCGCCATGGCGATGGCCTGCAGGCCCGAGGAACAGAAGCGGTTGATGGACACACCGGCGGTGGTCACCGGCAGCCCGGCGCGCAACGCGGCGACACGCGCGATGTTGCCGCCCGTGGTGCCTTCCATCAGCGACATGCCGAGGATCACGTCCTCGACCTCGCCCGGGTCGACTTTGGCACGCTGCACGGCATGCTGGATCGAATGCGCGGCGAGCGACGCGCCGTAAGTCATGTTGAATGCGCCCTTCCAGCTCTTGGCCAGGCCGGTGCGCGCGGTGGAGACGATGGCGACTTCGGTGCTCATGGGGATGGTCCTTGCGATCAGGAGAAGGTCTTGCCTTCTTCGGCCAGTTTCAACAGCAGTGGCGCCGGCTGCCACGACGGGTCGGCACCCGGCGCGGCGGCGAAGCGCTTCAGCGCCCGCACGACATTCGGCAGGCCGACGGTGTCGGCATACAGCATCGGGCCGCCGCGGTGCGCCGGGAAGCCGTAGCCGTTCAGGTAGACGAGGTCGATGTCGCTGGCGCGCGCCGCGATGCCTTCTTCCAGGATGCGGGCGCCCTCGTTCACCAGCGCGAAGATGCAGCGCTGCACCACCTCCTCGTCGCTCACCGCGCGCGGCGTGATGCCGTTGGCCGCGCGGTACTCGGTGATCAGCTGCTCAGTCACCGGATCCGGGATCGGGTCGCGCTTGGCCGCCTCATAGCGGTACCAGCCGGCGCCCGTCTTCTGGCCGAAGCGGCCGGCTTCGCACAGCTTGTCGGCGACGATGGGCTTCATCTCCACGCCGGCCTCGGCCGCCTTGCGCTTGCGCGTCGCCCAGCCGATGTCGAGCCCGGCCAGATCGCCCATGCGGAACGGACCCATCGCCAGACCGAACTTCT
This sequence comes from Caenimonas sedimenti, assembly GCF_007833165.1. Taxonomy (GTDB): domain Bacteria; phylum Pseudomonadota; class Gammaproteobacteria; order Burkholderiales; family Burkholderiaceae_C; genus Ramlibacter; species Ramlibacter sedimenti. The sequence continues at coordinate 92,877 of NZ_VOBQ01000019.1, forward strand.
GCAACGCGCCGTCCACCTGCTGCGGCAGCGCGCCGGCGTTGATCAAGCCCTGCGCGGCGGCGCCGTAGCGCGCGATCATCCGGTTGCCGATGAAGCCGTCGCACACCCCGGACACGACGGCAATCTTCTTGATCTTCTTCGCCAGCGCCATGCTGGTGGCCAGCACGTCGGGGGCGGTCTTCGCGCCACGAACCACCTCCAGCAGGCGCATCACATTGGCCGGGCTGAAGAAGTGCAGGCCCAGCACGTCGGCCGGCCGCTTCGTGAACGACGCGATCTTGTCGATGTTCAGGTACGAGGTGTTCGACGCGAGGATGGCACCGGGCTTGCAGACTTCGTCGAGCTTGCGGAAGACCTGCTCCTTCACGTCCATGTGTTCGAACACGGCTTCCACCACGAGGTCGACATCGGCGAAAGGTGCGTAGTCCAGCGTCGGAGTGATCAGCGCCATGCGCTGCTCGACCTGCTCCGCGGTCAGCTTGCCCTTCTTGGCCGAGTTCTCGTAGTTCTTGCGGATGATGCCCAGGCCCTTGTCCAGCGCCTCCTGCTTCGTCTCCAGCAGCACGACGGGAATGCCCGCGTTCAGGAAATTCATCGTGATGCCGCCGCCCATCGTCCCGGCGCCGATCACGCCCACCTTCCTGATTTCACGCAAGGGCGCGCCTTCCGGCAGGCCGGCGATCTTGCCGGCGGCGCGTTCGGCGGCAAACACGTGGCGCAGCGCGCGCGACTCGGGCGTGTTCATCAGTCCCATGAAGGTCTCGCGCTCGATGCGCAGTGCCTCGTCGATCGGCTTGCTGATGGACAGCGCCACCATCTCCAGGCATTTCAGGGGTGCCGGGTACGGGCCGGCCATGGCACCCACCGTGTTGCGGGCGAACTGCAGGAAGGCTTCGGCCTGCGGGTCTTTCACCTTCAGGTCGCGCAGGCGCTTGAGTGGCAGCTTCTCCGCGACCACCCGCTCGGCGAACGCGACCGCGGCCGCCACCGGATCGCCTTCCGTCACTTCATCGAAGAGCGCCGTGCCCTTGAGCTTCGCCGCGGGCACCGTCGCGCCCGAGACGATCATGTTCAATGCCGCTTCCAGGCCGATGGCGCGCGGCAGGCGCTGCGTGCCCCCCGCGCCGGGCAACAGGCCCAGCTTCACTTCCGGCAGCGCGATCTGCGCGTCGGCCTTGGCGACACGATAGTGGGCACCCAGCGCGAGTTCGAGGCCGCCGCCCATGCACACACCAGCGATCGCCGCGACCACGGGCTTGGTGGCGTCTTCGAGCGCGGCGATGAGGACCGGCAGGCGAGGCTCTTGCGCTGCCTTGGCGGTGCCGAACTCCTTGACGTCGGCGCCGCCGGAGAACGCCCGGGCGGTGCCGGTCAGCACAATGGATTGCGCGTCGTTGTCCGCCAGCGCGCGATCGAGCGCGGCCAGCAAGTCGGTGCGCAACGTGGCACCAAGCCCGTTGATCGGCGGGTAGTCGAGGGTGATGACGGCGGTGCGGCCGCGGACTTCGTAATGGCTGCTCATGCAAGCGTCTCCTGGTGATGCGGGACCGGGCTTCTGCAGCGCAGAACCTGGCTTCAATTTCGCGTCTGGATGCTAGCATCGGCCCCTCTTTCCGCGAGTCGCATGCATGACGAAGCCCGGCGCTTGTTCGCGCTCCCACGAGACCGAGGCAGGGCAGTCGCTGCGCTCGAACGCGGTGCCCGCGCTGGCCCCGCCACCGGAGCGTGCCTCTGCCTGATCCAGACACTGCGTCGCCGCCGCCTTCGCGCGTGGCTGGGCTGCTCTCCCTGACACTGTTGACGGGCACGGTGAACGGCGTCTCGCGTGTGGCCCTGCCGCTGTATGCGGCGTCGCTCGGCGCCGAGGCCTGGCAGGTGGGGCTCACCGGCGGCATGGGTTACACCGGGATGCTGCTGCTGGCTTTGCCGATGGGCGCGTGGATCGACCGCCATGGCAGCCGCCCGCTCTTCCTGCGCGGCATCGCGCTCGCGGCCACGCTCTACCTGCTGCTCGCGGGCAGCCACGCGGTGTGGCAGGCGGTGCTGCTCACCGCGTTGCTGGGGCTGGTGGTGCCCTTGCGGGCGATTCCCATCCACACCGAATTCCTGGCGATCCTGCCGAGCTTGAGTCCTTCGCGAGCCGGCTGGAACCGCGCGGCCAACATGACAGGCATGTTCTTCCTGGGCCCTGCGATCTCCGCCGCGGCGATCGCTGCCGTCGGGTTCTCGCGCGTGTTCGCCGGGGTGGCCTGCGGCTTGCTGGTGGCGGGCCTGGTGGGAAGGCGCGTGCTGGGCTCCGTCACCGCCGGACCGGCCGGCGTCGACGCGCCACTGGCGGAACGCGTTCGCTTGCAGTTCGAGCTGTTGCGCGGGCACGCGGACCTGCGCCGCACCATGGCCATCGATTTCCTCACGCAGATGGCGGTGGCCTACTTCGTGGTGTTCGGGATCGTACTGGCCGTGCGCGTCGCGGGCATGCCGCTCCAGCTGGCGGCGGGATTGGTCACGTTCCAGGGCGCGGTCTACGTGGTGACGCTGCTGGCAGCGGGCAAGCTGGTGGCCCGGCTGCCGGCGGGCCGCTGCTACCGCGTGGCGCTGGCGCTGCTCGCCGCCGAATGCCTGCTGTACGGACTCGCGCCGCAGCCGATGATGCTCTGGATCGGCGCGGGGCTGATGGGGGTGGGCGTCGGTGTGCAGGGTTTGCTGAGCACCGCGCGCTTCGCCGACATGATGCGGCAGTATGGGCGCGGCCGCATCGGCGGACTGACGGCGGTCGCGCCTCCGGCAGGCGGCGTGCTCGGCGCGATCGGTGGCGGCGTGCTCAGCCAGCACCTGGGCATCGCGGCGGGCTTCCTCGCACTCGGCGTTGCGTTCACGCTGGCCGCGCTGCTTCCCCGCTTTGCCGCGCCAGCCCGGTGAACACCGGCATCGCGTAGAGCTCGAAGGCATTGCCCGCGTGGACGCCGCGCACCCAGCGTTCGAGCTCCGCGGCCGCGTTCAACATGCCGTTGACCAGCTGCGCCGCAACGAACGGGTCCACCACGCGCAACGACCCGTCCTGCATGCCTTCCAGCACCAGCGTCGCGAAGCGCTCGCCCAATCGGCCGAGCGTGCGTCGCATGTCGGTGCGGATGGCTTCGGGCAGGCCCGTCCAGGCCGTCACCCGCAACAGCGGTCCGTGCGCCGAGAGCTGGAACTCCAGCAGCGCGCGGCACGCGATCGCCAGGCGGTCCGCGCCGCTGCCCGGCGCTGCTGCCGCCCCTTGCTGCGCCGCCCGGATGACGGCGAAAGTGCGCTCGAAGCACGCGACGATCAGCTCTTCCTTGGTCGGGTGGTGGTGGTAGAACGAGCCCTTGGTGAGCTTCAGCTCCGCGGCGATGCGGTCGACTGACGCACCGCGATACCCGTGCTCGTTGACCAGCCGCGTGGCCGCCTTCAGGTAGGACGTGCGGGTCGTGTCCCCATCCGCCCCGGTGCCGTCCAGCTCGGCCCAGGGCAGATCGATCTGCGGCGCCTCGGGCAGGCGGCGAGCCGCTGCGATCCCGTGCAGCAGCACGTCGGCGACCCGCTCGCCGACCAGGGCATAGTCGTCGGGTTCATGGCGCGCGATCCAGCCGCGCGTCCAGGACGTCGTCGACAGCAGCAGGTGCGCCCTGGCATTGCGCGCGTCCGCGGCCAGGGCCGGCGCATCGGGCGCGTCGAGCAGCGCGCGCACGCGCCGGAACAGCTGGTTGTAGCTGGACCCCATCGCGGCGCTGTGCGGCGGCGAGATCGTGAGGATCTCGTTGAAGAGAATCAGCTCGGGATGCAGCCCGCGCGCAATCTGCGCCAGCAGGGCCAGGTAGCCGGTGACGAAACCGCGCACGCGCTCTTCGAGCCGGCCGGCACGTGCTGCCGCGTCGGCGCAGGCGCCCATCGCTTCCATCGCGCGTTCGAGGCAGGCGCAGGCCAGGTCTTCCTTGCGGCGGTAGTAGTAGGTCAGGCTGTTCGGTGCCAGCCCCACGTTGCGGGCGACTTCCGACAGCATCCCGCCGTTGATGCCCTGCTGGTTGAAGAGGCGCGCCGCGCCGTCCAGGATGGTTTCGCGCTTGTCCTGGAAGCGGGCGGTGCTTGCCTGGCTCATGCCGCCACAGCTTCCGGGCGGATCGGGATCACGGCCGGATGCAGGTGGCAGGCCGTCGCTCGGCCGGGGCCGAGCTCCACCAGCGGCGGGCTCTCGCGCTTGCACACCTCCATCGCCCGCGGGCAGCGCGTGTGGAAAGTGCAGCCCGAAGGCGGGTTCATCACGCTGGGCACTTCGCCGGTGATCACCTGCCGCGGCCGGGCGGCTTCGGCCTCCGGGTCAGCCACGGGCACCGCCGACAGCAGCGCCTGCGTGTAGGGATGCAGCGGCCGGTCGAACAGCTCGTCGCGGCTGGCGATCTCGACCACGCGCCCGAGGTACATCACCGCCACGCGATGGCTGATGTGCCGCACCACCGCGAGATCGTGGGCGACGAAGAGGTAGGACAGGCCGAGCCGTTGCTGCAGTTCCATCAGCACATTCACCACCTGGGCCTGGATCGACACATCGAGAGCGGACACCGGCTCGTCGCAGATCACCAGGCTGGGTTGCAGCGACAGGGCGCGTGCGATGGCGATGCGCTGCCGTTGGCCGCCGGAAAACTCGTGCGGGTAGCGTTCCGCCATGGCCGGCAGCAGGCCGACGGTGGCGAGCAGCTCGGCGACACGCTCACGATATTCGGCCTTGCTCGCGCACACGCGATGCACCACGAGCGGCTCGCCGACGATGTCGGCGACCTTCATCCGCGGGTCGAGCGAGCCGTACGGATCCTGGTAGACCATCTGCATGCGACGCCGGAAGCTGCCCGTGCTGCGGTCCTGCGCCGTGATGTCCTGGCCTTCGAAGTGGATGCGGCCCGCGGTCACCGGCTGCATGCGCAGCACCGCCAGGGCCGTGGTCGACTTGCCGCAGCCGCTTTCACCGACCAGCCCCAGCGTCTCGCCGCGCCGCACGGAGAACGAGACGCCGTCGACCGCCTTGACCACCCCCACCTGCTTGCGGCGCACGATGCCGCGCTCGATGGGGAAGTGGACCTTCAGGTCTTCGACGCGCAGCAGCTCGGCGGCGTCAGGCGGGGGAGAGTTCATCGCGCAGGCAGGCATGCAGGTGGTCGGCGGAACGATTGTGCAGCAGCGGCCTCTCGCTCCGGCAGGCGGCTCCCGCGTAGGAGCAGCGTGGTGCGAAAGCGCAGCCGGGCGGCAGCGCCGCCAGGTCCGGCGGCGAGCCTTCGATGGGCACCAGGCGCTCGCCGGCGCGGCCGTCGAGCCTGGGCACCGAAGCCAGCAGGCCGCGTGTATAGGGGTGGCTGGGCTCGCGATACAACTTGCGCGCAGGCGCCTGCTCGATCACCCGGCCGCCGTACATCACCACCACCTTGTCGGCGTAGCGGGCCACCACACCGAGGTCGTGCGTGATGAGGATGAGAGAGGCGCCGGTCTCGCGCGTCAGGTCTTTCAGCAGGTCGAGGATCTGCGCCTGCACCGTGACGTCGAGCGCGGTGGTCGGCTCGTCCGCGATGATCAGCCGCGGCTGGCAGGCCAGCGCCATGGCGATCATGGCGCGCTGGCGCATGCCGCCGGAGTACTGGTGCGGCCAGGTGTGGAGGCGCTTGGCCGCGTCGGGAATGCGCACCTTCTCCAGCAGCCCGCGGGCTGCTTCCAGCGCCGCGGGCCACGAGGCCTTGCGGTGCTGCCGCACCGGTTCACCCACCTGCAGGCCGATGGTGAGCGACGGGTTCAGCGAGTTCATCGGCTCCTGGAAGATCATGGCGATGCGGTCACCGCGCACCGACTGCATCTGCCTTTCGGACATCTGGAGGAGGTCCTGGCCCTCGAACAGGATCCGCCCCGCGGCGATGCGGCCGGGCGGCTTCGGGATCAGGCCCAGGATCGACAGCGCCGTGACGCTCTTGCCGGAACCGGACTCGCCGACGATGGCGACCGTCTCGCCCGGCGCCACGTCGAACGAGACGTCGTCCACGGCCGTCACCTCCCCGCGGTCCGTGCGGAACCGCGTGGTCAGCCCGCGTACCGACAAGAGCGGCTCGGTCACCTCAAAAGCCCATCTTCTTTTTCATGTCCTGATCGACCCACATGCGCGCATGGATGGGGCCGGGCCGTTCCGCGCCGGCACGCAGTTCGCCACCGTAGTTCTGCACCCAGGGCCACCAGCCGGTGTACACATAGGGCGTGGGCAGGACGATCACCGGCACTTTCTCCATGATCTGGCGCGACATCAGGCGGACCTTCACCTGGCGCACGCGCTCGTCACTTTCCGCCAGCACCTCGCCCATTTTCTTGTCGATGTCGGGGTCACTGAACTGCATCGGGTTCCACACCTGGCCCTTGACGAAGCTTTTCCGGATGGCCGTGGTCGGGTTGGTGTTGCCCAGCCGCATGTAGTAGCCCGGTGCATTGGTCTTCGTCATCATCGCGGAGAAGTAGGCACCGTATTCCAGCACCTGGATCTCCATCTTGATGCCGACCTTGGCCAGGTAGGAAGCCACCATCTGCAACAGGTCGCCCTCGACGCTCGACGAGTTGGTCTGCACCTTGAAGGTGAAGCCGTTGGGGAAGCCCGCCTCGGACAGCAGCTGCTTCGCCTTGGCCGGGTTGTAGCCGTAGATCTCCTTGACGCCTTCGGGCAGGAAATCGAGCGACTCGTAGTACCCCGTGTAGGTGGGATGCATCGGATAGGCCACCATCTCGGCGTTGCCGCCGTAGTAGGACTTGACGATCTCCTGCTTGTTCACCGCCAGGTTGAGCGCGCGCCGGACCCGGATGTCGTCGAAAGGCTTCTGGTCCATGCGCATCGCGATGAAATAGCCGGCGTTGTCGAGATAGCGGTTCCACTGCAGCTTGGGCACCGTCTTCTTCATGTGGTCGGCGTGGCTCCAGCGCACCATTTCCATCACGTCGAGCTTGGCCGTGCGCAGCGCCGTGATCAGGCTCTGTTCGTCACGGATGATGCGGTAGGTCACCTTGTCGACGAAGGGCAGCTTGTACTGCTGGCCGCCGATCGTCTCGCTGTCCCAGTACACGGGGTTCTTCGTGTAGACGAGCGAATTGCCCTGCACATAGTCGGCCAGCTGGAAGGGGCCGGTGCCGGTGACGTTCTTCCAGTTCGCGGCGCCCGCGGTGACGACTTCCTTGGGAACGATGCCGGAGTAGTAGCCCCAGCCGAAGCGATAGTCCCATTCGGCGTTGTAGCTTTTCAGGAAGAAGGTGACCTGGTGCTTGCCATTCGCCTCGACCTTCTCGACGTGGTCGAAGTAGCCCGGGATCTTCTTCGGGCTCTTGTTCAGGTAGTCGAAGCTGAACACCACGTCGTCGGCGGTGAACTCACGCGACTCCATCACGCCGGCCTTGGCCGGGAACATCACCCCTTTGCGCAATTGGACCTCGACCCGCAGCGGGCTCTGCTTCATCTCCCATTTCTCGGCCAGCTCGCCACGCATGCCGTCGGTGGGCAGCCAGGCGTCGGCCGTGAATGTGTAGGCGCCGCCGTTGCGGCGCGACTTCTTCAGGTCGGCCGTGAACAGCTGCTCGAAGGCCAGGCCGGTGTCCTGCGAGTGTTTCCAGGCCCACGCCGCGGGATCCGGCGACATCGGCGACACCGTGGCGAACACGTTGCCGATGTTGAGTTCGCCGCCGTACTGCGGCTTGGCGCCCTGGGCGGACGCAGCGGGTGCGGCCGCGACAAGCGCGGCGGCCACCGCGGAATGAACGAGCAGCGCACGGCGACCTCGCGCGGCAGGGAAAGCTTTCATCGGTCGTGTCTCCTGGTGGTGATGGACTTCGCGCGGCCGCTTCAGCGGCTGCCGCGCATGCGGGGATCGAGCAGGTCGCGCAGGGCGTCGCCGAACACGTTGGTGGCGTAGACGACGGCGGTGAGGCACAGGCCCGGCGCGAGCGCCAGCCAGGGCCCCTGGAACATGTAGGTGCGGCCGCCCCCGGAGAGCATCGAGCCCCAGGTCGGCGCGGGCGGCGGCACGCCCAGGCCCAGGAACGACAGGCCCGATTCGGCCAGGATCACCGTGCCCACGCGGGTGGTGAACAGCACGATGATGGGCGGCAGCACGTTGGGCAGGATGTGCCGCAGCAGGATGCGCAGCGACGAAGCGCCGGTGGACTGCGCCGCATGGACGTACATCTGCTCGCGCGCGCCGATCACCGAACTGCGGACGATGCGTGAGCCGCCGATGCCCAGCAGCAGCGCCAGCGTTCCGATGATCTGCGGCATCCCGGGGCCGATGACGGACACCACCACGATCAGGATGATCAGGTCCGGGAAGCTCATCCACGCGTCGACAAAGCGCTGCGTCAGCATGTCGAGCTTGCCGCCGAAATAGCCGCTGACGATGCCGACGACCGCGGAGATCAACGTGGCGAGTGCCGCCGCGCTGCAGCCGATGATGACGGACAGCTGCGCCCCGTGGATGCAGCGGGACAGGACGTCGCGGCCCAGGTTGTCGGTGCCGAACCAATGCTCCCATGAGGGCGCGAGCAGGCGCTCGGCCGGAGCGATGTCGTTGAAGCCGTAGGGCGAAATCCAGGGAGCGAAGATGCCCACGAACAGGAAGACCAGCATCAGCACCCCGCCGGCCGCGCCCAGCGGCTTGTCGCGGAACAAGCGGCGCAGGAACCCGGGCGCGCGCCTCGGCAGGTCGGGCGCGGAGGCGACGGGCCCCGCCTCGGAAACGACGGCGGCCATCAGCGGTACCTCACCTTGGGATCGAGCAGGCCATAGCTCAGGTCGACCAGCAGGTTGATCAGCATCACCGCGACGCCGACCACCAGGAACACACCGGTGATGATCGGGTAGTCGCGCTGGTTCACCGCATCCAGCAGCAGCAGGCCCATGCCCGGGATCACGAAGATCTGCTCGATGATGACGGCCCCGCCGATCAGCAGGGGCGCCTGCAGGCCCACCAGCGTGATCACCGGCACCATGGCATTGCGCAGCGCGTGCCGGTTCACCACCAGCCGCTGCGGCAGCCCCTTGGCCCACGCGGTGCGGATGTAGTCCTGCCGCAGCACCTCGAGCATCATCGTGCGGGTGAGCCGCATCGTGATGGCCGACAGCGATGCGCCCAGCACCACGGCCGGCAGCAGCATCTGCTTCAGGTTCTGCAGCGGCGCGTCGGAGAAGCGCACGAAGTTCACCTCGGGCGACCAGCCCCACCAGACGGCGGGGAACACGATCACCATGGTCGCCAGCCAGAAGCTGGGGATCGCCAGCAGCAGGATCGAGAAGGAACGCGCGATGTAGTCGCCGGCCGTGTCCTGGCGGAGCGCCGAATAGGCGCCGATCGGCAGTGCGATGAGCAACGCGACGACCAGCGCGAGCAGGCCCAGCTCGAAGGTGACGGGGAGGCGCGCGAGCAGCAGCTGCGTCACCGGGGCGTCCTGCCAGAGCGACTTGCCCAGGTCCCCGCGCAAGAGGATGTCGCCCACCCAGCGCAGGTACTGGACGGCGAGGGGGCGGTCGAGCCCCAGCGCCTGCTCGATCTGTTCGCGGTTCTTGCGGTCGGCCGAGACGTCGTTCTGGCTGAGCATCAGGTCGATCACATCCCCCGGGATCAACCGGATCGTCATGAAGACGATCAGCGACGCCAGCACCATCGTGGGCAGCAGCGCGAGCAGCCGGCGGGCGAGATAGGCGCCCATCTCAGCAGGCCGCGCGCAATGGGCAGCCGGCGCGGCGAAGGCGCGGATTTCTGGACATGCAGCTTGTCTCCTGCGTGACGTTTTAGAGTTCGCGGTATGGCCGCGAAACGGGTTATAGACCAGAATGCCGGCAGGGAACAGACCCTGCATTCGAATACCAACCCTGCTCAGGGAAAGCACCGATGCCGCCGCCCGCAGGGCGGGCCGCGGCATCCAAGGAAGGACGTGGAGACATGAATTTGTTCGACTTGTCGGGCAAGGTGGCCGTCGTCACCGGCTCGTCGCGCGGCATCGGCCGCGCCATCGCCGAGCGGCTCGCGGAGCACGGTGCGCGCGTGGTCATCTCATCGCGCAAGGAGGACGCCTGCGAGACGGTGGCCGCCGCGATCAATGAGAAGTTCGGCGAGGGGCGCGCGACCGCCATCGCAGCCAGCATCTCTTCCAAGGACGCGCTGCAGCAACTGGTGCAACGCACCAACGACGCTTTCGGCCGCATCGACGTGCTGGTATGCAACGCCGCCAGCAATCCCTACTACGGCCCGATGGCAGGCATCACCGACGACCAGTTCCGCAAGATCCTGGAGAACAACGTCATCAGCAACCACTGGCTGATCGGCATGTGCGCGCCGCAGATGGCCGAGCGCAAGGACGGCTCGGTGATCATCGTGTCCTCGGTCGGTGGCCTGCGCGGCAGCACCACGATCGGCGCGTACAACGTTTCGAAGGCCGCCGACTTCCAACTCGCCCGCAACCTCGCGCATGAATGGGGCCCGCACAATGTTCGCATCAACTGCATCGCCCCCGGGCTGGTGAAAACCGATTTCGCCAAGGCCTTGTGGGAGGATCCGGTGCGGCTGGAGCGTGTCACGAAGCATGTCCCCCTGCGCCGCATCGGCGAGCCCGACGAGATCGCCGGTGCGGCTGTGTTCCTGGCATCCCGCGCCTCCAGCTTCGTCACCGGCACGACCATCGTGTGCGACGGCGGCGACACCATTTGAGGAACAATCCATGAACGACACCTTGACCGGCTTCCGCCAGGAAGCCCGTGCCTGGCTCGAAGCCAATTGCCCGCCCGAGATGCGGCAACCAGCCAAAAGCGAAGCCGATGTCTGCTGGGGCGGCAAGCGCTTCCGCTTCCAGAGCGACGCCCAGCGCGAGTGGATGCAGCGCATGGGCGAGCGCGGCTGGACCGTGCCCACCTGGCCGCGCGAGTACGGCGGTGGCGGGCTGACCCATGCCGAGGCGGCGGTCCTGCGCGAGGAGATGGCCGCGCTCAAGTGCCGCACGCCGCTGCAAAGCTTCGGCATCTGGATGCTGGGCCCCGCGCTTCTCAAGTACGGCAGCGAAGAGCAGAAGCGGCATGACCTGCGGCAGATCGCGCGTGGCGAAATCCGCTGGTGCCAGGGCTATTCCGAACCGAACGCCGGCTCCGACCTGGCGTTGCTCGCGACCAAGGCCGAAGTCCGGGACGATCACTTCATCGTGAACGGCCAGAAGATCTGGACTTCCTACGCCGACGAGGCCGACTGGATCTTCTGCCTGGTGCGCACGGACACCGCGAAGAAGCATACCGGCATCAGCTTCGTGCTGATCGACATGACGACGCCTGGCGTCAGTACCCGGCCGATCAAGCTGATCTCGGGCAAGTCGCCCTTCTGCGAGACCTTCTTCGACGACGTGAAGGTGCCGCTGGCCAACCTGGTCGGCGAGCTGAACGCCGGCTGGACGATCGCCAAGTACCTGCTCACGCATGAGCGCGAGATGATCAGCGCGATCGGCGAGCGCTCCGCCCCGCCCGCACTGGGCAAGTTCGCGGCGGAACGCGTCGGCCGCGACGCTGCCGGGCGGCTCGACGATCCGGTGCTGCGCGCCGAGATCGCGCGCTTCGAGGTGGACGAAGCCGCATTCCGCGCCTGGCTGCAGATGTTCGGGCAGCAGATGCGCGCCGGGCAGGCCAACCCGGCGATGTCGTCCGCGCTCAAGTACTACGGCGCGGAGCTGAACAAGCGCCGGCTGGAGCTGATGATGGCCGCGGGTGGTGCGCTGGCGCTCGAATGGGAAGGCGCCGCCTCGCAGGAAGGAACGCTCGCCCGCAGCTGGCTGCGCAGCAAGGGCAACTCGATCGAAGGCGGCACGAGCGAAGTCCAGCTGAACGTGGTGGCCAAGCGGTTGCTGGGCCTGCCCGGCGCATGAGAAGGAGCAAGCGATGACCTGGATTCCCAATGAAGAGCGCACGATGCTGCGCGACAGCGCGCAGACCTTCCTGCGCGAACGCGCACCGGTGACGCACCTGCGCCGGTTGCGCGATTCGAACGATGAGCGTGGCTACGCGCCTGGCCTCTGGCGCGCCTTTGCGGAGCAGGGCTACAGCGCGACGCTGGTGCCCGAGGCCCACGGCGGGCTCGGGCTCGGCATCGTCGAAGCCGGCCTGCTCGCGGAGCAGATCGGGCACACGCTGGCCCCCACGCCCTTCTTCTCCACCGCGGTCCTGGCGGCGTGGCTGTTGAAGACGGCCGGCAGCGAGGCGCAGCAGCAAGCCTGGCTGCCCCGCATCGCCTCCGCGGAGGCGATCCTCGCGCTCGCCGTGGACGAGCAGCCGCGGCACAAACCGTCGCGCATCGACGCGAGCGCCGTGCTGTCGGACGGCCGCTGGCGGGTCGACGGCCAGAAGCTCCTGGTCGTCGATGGCCATGTCGCCGATGCGTTGATCGTGGCGGCGCGCAGTGCGCAGGGCATCGTGCTGTTGCTGGTGCCTGCGGACGCCGGCGGCCTGGTGATCGAGCGCACGGTGATGGCGGACGCGCACAACGCGGCCCGCGTGACGCTCAAGGGTGTGCAACTCGCCGAAAGCGCGTTGGTCGGCACGGTCGATAGCGGCGGCGGCTTGCTGGAGCAAGTGCTGGACGTCGGCCGTGCCATCGCCGCGGCCGAGCTGCTGGGCATCGCCGACGAAGTGTTCGAGCGCACCACGACCTACCTCAAGGAGCGCCGGCAGTTCGACAGGATCATCGGCGAGTTCCAGGCCCTGCAGCACCGCGCGGCGGAGCTGTTCTGCGACCTGGAGCTGACGCGGGCGATCGTGCGGCAGGCGCTGCAAGCGCTCGACGACGGTTCAGCGACAGCGCCGCTGCGCGTGGCGCAAGCCAAGGCCCGCGCCAGCCTCACCGCCAATCGCGCGGTGCAGGAAGGCGTGCAGCTGCATGGCGGCATCGGCATGACCGATGAGCTCGACATGGGCCTGTTCATGAAGCGGGCCCGGGTGCTGCAGGAACTGTTCGGGGATGCGTTCGCGCAGATGGACCGGGCCGCGGTGTTGTCAGGCTACTGACTCAAGCGGGCTACGCATCCTTCCCGCTCTTCTTGCCCGCGGAAAGACAACCGCGGAGCACCTCGGAGCGCTCCTTGCCTGTCTTTCCCGAGGCAGTGGCCTCCTTCTGGCAAAGCGCCATGCGGTTGGGCTGCGGCGTTTTCGCAGCTTCGGCGGCCTGGGCGAGCGAGCAGCCAACAGCGAGGAGGACGAGGGTGATGAGTTGCTTCATGGGGTTCTCCGAAGCGCGGGATTGCGCAGCCGGATCTTCGGCCGTCCGGCGCGCGATCTCCAGCGACAAAATCGCCGTCCGCGTGTGATGGATTGACAGGCCCCCCGCAGGTCGTGCCGTGCAGGCTCGGATGCACAAGGTCGCGATCGGCGCGCGCGTCGCCAGAGGCGGTGTTCCCTGAGCGGTTCCGGCCGACTCGCTTGTCGTCATTGGGCCTACGCCGACGTCCCGTCACCGCGCGATCATGGAGGCTCGATCCTGCAAGGAGAGCACCATGCGCAAATTCGTCTGCATTCTCGCGAGTGGCCTGATGGCTGCGTCGTTCGGCCTCCACGCCGAAGGCAAATCCACTTCGGGGGGCGTGCACGCCGGCAACGGAAGCGGCGCCGACTGGGGCGGGTCCCCCACGGTGATCTGCCCCGAAGGCCTGGCAGCCAAGAACAACGAGTGCAGCCCTCCAGGCAAGCGCAAAGCGCTGACCGCTGCGAGCACCAGCACCACGAAGAAGCCGGCGAAGAAGTCAGCCACCACGACGCTGGGCGCCGCGGCGCGATAGGCGAGCCCCCCCCCGGATCCCCGACCGCACGACGCGAAGATGACGCCGCCGAACACGCAGTTGAAGCGCTGGAGGCAGATTGCCGCATTGATGTGGAAGCACGGCCGCTCTGTCCAGGCGCCAACGATCGCCGGCACGGTGCTCCCTGGTGCCGTCGTACCGGGCGCCGCATCGACGCCGCGGCAACTGGCCGACGACCTGGAAGCGATGGGGCCCGCGTACGTCAAGCTCGGCCAGGTGCTGTCGAGCAGGCCCGACTTGCTGCCGCCCGAACAGCTGCAGTCGCTCGCGCGCCTGCAGGACGATGTGAAGCCCTTCGCCTTCGAAGAGGTGCGCCAGATCGTCGAGGAAGAGCTCGGCGCGCGGCTGTCGAAGGCGTTCGGTTCCTTCGACCCCGAACCGCTGGCAGCGGCCTCGCTCGGGCAGGTGCATCGCGCCACGTTGCGCGATGGGTCCGAGGTGGTCGTGAAGGTGCAGCGGCCCGGCGTGGCCAGGCAGGTGGCCGAGGAGTTCGACGTGCTGACGCGGATCACCCAGTTCCTCGATTCGCACACGGAGGTCGGCCGGCGCCACCGGCTGCAAAGGATGCTGGAGGAATTCCGCGCTTCGATCGCCGAGGAGCTGGACTATGAGCGCGAGGCCGAAAACCTGGTCGCGATGGGCCGCAACCTGGCCGAATTCGGGCGCATCGCGGTGCCCCAGCCCGTGCCGGACTTCTGCACCCATCGGGTGCTCACGATGGAGCGCGTCCACGGCACCAAGATCACCGGGGTTTCGGCGCTGGCGCGCCTGGAGATCGACGGCAGCGCGCTGATTGATGAACTGTTCCACGCGTACCTGAAACAAGTCCTCGTCGATGGTCTCTTCCACGCCGACCCGCACCCCGGCAACGTGTTCATCACCCGCGACGGACGGCTGGCGCTGCTGGATCTCGGCATGGTGGGACGCACTTCGCCGGACATGCAGGAGAACCTGCTGAAAGTCCTGATTGCGGTGAGCGACGGCCGCAGTGAGCAGGCCGCCGATGTGATCGTGCAGATGAGCGAACGCGGTGAAGAGGCGGAAGTAGCCCAGTTCCGCCGGCGCCTGGGCGCCCAGGTCGCGGCGCAGCAAGGCCGCGGCCTGAAGCACATCAACGTGGGGCAGACGCTGCTCGGCGTCTCCAGCACCGCCGCGGACTGCGGCCTCTTCGTGCCCAGCGAACTGACGCTCCTGGCCAAGACGCTCCTGCAGCTCGACGAGATCGCCCGGGTGCTCGACCCGGAATTCGACCCGAACGCCGCAGTCCGCCGCCACGCGGCGGCACTGACGACCAGACGCATGAAGCGCGAATCGACCGAAGGCAGCCTGCTGACGGCCGCGATCGAGTTCAAGAACTTCGCGACGGGCCTCCCCCATCGCGTGAACCGGATTCTCGATGCGGTCAGCAACCGCGAGCTCGAGCTCAAGGTGCGCGCAGTCGATGCGGGCGATGTGATCCAGGGGATGCAGAAGATCGCGAACCGCGTCACGTCCGGCCTCATCCTGGCCGCCCTGATCATCGGCGCGGCGCTCCTCATGCGCGTGAACACGGATTTCCGGATCCTGGGCTACCCAGGCTTCGCCATCGCGTGCTTCATCACCGCCGCATTGGGCGGCGTCACCTTGCTCGTCAACATCTTCCTGCAGGACCGGACGCACCGGAAGCCGCCGGGCTGACGTGGCACGCAGCGAGCCTCACCCCATCATGACGGACCGGATGCCTGCCTCGCCGCGATCGCGGCTTCCGTTGTTCCTCGGTGGCTTGGCGCTCGGCGCCGCGCTGGCGACGGCGGTCTCGTTCGCCCTGCGGACTGGTGACGGGGACGTGAAGGCACCTCCTGAAGAGCGCCAGGCGGCGCAGTTGCCAGTGGCGGTCGCCTGTCCGCCGTCCGCGGTGGTCCCGGCCGCTGACGCCAAGGACGGCCAAGCACGCTTCGACGGCGCCACCGATGCGTCGAAGTCCATCGTGAGCGGCAAGGAAGCCGCGGCCAGCGGGCGCGACCGCGACGCCGAGGCTGCGTTTCTCGCGGCTTGCCGCGTTCCGGTTCAACCAGGCAATCCCAAGGCGACCTTGCTTCGCGCCGACGCGATGTACAACCTGGCCCGGCACTACGCGAGCCTCGCCGAGGAAGGTGCCTCCGGATCGCAGGACATGCTGAAGCGGGCAGGATCGATGCTGGACTACGCGCTGGCGGTCTATCAATCCCAGCTGGGGCAGTCGGACGAAAAGGTCCAGTTCGCCTTGCGGGCCATCGCGACGATTCGCGAGCACCCGAAACAGGCGGAGCAACGGCCGCGCGCCGACGCCGTGTCGCGCCCGACGGAAGCCGTGGTGGGCGAGCTCCCGCGCCCCGCAGTGCCGAAATCGCAGACCAGGACTGCAGCGATCGAGAAGCGGCCCGCCGCCGCCACCGGGGGCGGCGCACCCTCGCCGGAGCCGAAGCAGGCGGTCACCATCACCGCGCCCACCGCGAAGCCGAGCTTCGACTGCGCCAAGGCGCGTTCGACACCGGAGCGGCTGATCTGCAGCGATGAAGAGCTGGCGAACCAGGACCGCGAGCTGGGCCGGATCTACGCGCGGGCCAAACGCGAAGCGCCGGACCCGGCGGCCTTCCAGCGCCTGAGCGATCGCGAGTGGCGGCGGCGCGAAGCCGAATGCCGCACCCGCGACTGCCTGCTCGACTGGTACGCGGAGCGGCGCAGGCAGCTGCTCGGGCAGTGAGCGTTCGAACAGGCCGCGCGCCAGACCCTTAGTTTCGAGGGTTCAGCCCGCCTCCTGCTCCTGCAGCGTCCGCCACATCACCTTCCCACTGCCCGACTTCGGCAAGGCCTGCACAAACTCCACGACACGCGGCGCCTTGTAGGCCGCCATGTTCTCGCGTGACCAGTCGACGATCTGCTGCTCGCTCACCTGCCCCACGTGCGACGCCCGCAGCACGATCACGGCTTTCACCGTCTCGCCGCGCCGCTCGTCCTTGGCCGCGATGACGCAGGCCTCCTGGATCGCCGGGTGCTGGTACAGCATGGCTTCCACTTCCGCGGGCCACACCTTGAAGCCGGCCGCGTTGATCATCCGCTTCAGCCGGTCGACGAAGAAGAAATAGCCCTCCTCGTCGACGTAAGCCAGGTCCCCCGTGCGCAGGAAGCGCTTGCCGCCGATCTCGATGAAGGCCTGGGCCGTCGCTTCCGGCTGGTTCCAGTAGCCCCGCATCACCTGCGGGCCGTGGACGACGATCTCGCCGGTCTGCCCCTGCGGCAGCTCGCGCAGGGTCGCCGGGTCGACGATGCGCGCATCGACGTCGAAGATGGGGATGCCCAGGCACTGCGGCTTCGCCTTGTCGGGCGGATTCATGTGCGTGGCGGCCATCGTCTCCGACATGCCATAGCCTTCGCCGTACTTCAGGCCCAGCTTCTGCTCCATCGCATTGGCCACGGCTTTCGGCATGGCCGCACCGCCACCCGCGATGCGGCGCAGGCTGGAGAGGTCGTACTCGCCGAGCTTGGGATTCGCCATGAAATCGACCACCATGGCGGTGATGAGGCCCATGCCGGTGATGCCGTAGCGCTGCACGCACAGCGCCGCCGCGTCGCGGTCCCAGCGGGGCAGCAACACTGTCGTCGTCCCGTGGAAGATGGCACCGTTCAGGTTGGCCTGCATGCCGGTCACGTGGAACAACGGCAGCACGCCGATGCCGACACTGCCCTGGTTCACCTGCCCCCAGACGCCGCCCGCGACCGCGTTGACCATGGTGCTGCGGTGCGTGTGCATGCAGCCCTTCGGATGGCCCGTGGTGCCCGAGGTGTAGGGCATCACGGCCAGGTCGTCCGGCCCGGCCTCCATGGGTGCGGGCACGTGCCCGGCCTGCATGGCATCGGACCAGTGGACCGCACCCGGATCGGTCAGCGCGACCTTGGCGGCACCGACGAACTCCGGCACCTTCAGGTCGGTCGGCACCTCCAGGTAGTCGCGATAGGTGGCCACGACGATGGTGGCCAGGCCGTCGCCGCCCAGCAGCGGTTGCATGTTGGGGTACAGGTCCTGTGCAACGAAGGCCACCTTCGCACCGCTGTCACTCACGTAGTGCCGCAGCTCGCCGGTGAGGTTCATCGGGTTCACCGGCACCACCACCGCGCCGGTGCGCAGGATGGCGTAGAAGGCGATCACGAACTGCGGGCTGTTCTGCATGTACAGCAGCACGCGGTCGCCCTTCGTCACGCCGCATGCATGCTGCAGGTAGCCGGCCATGCGCTCGCACTCTTCCCGGTAGCGGCGGTAGGTGATGACCGTGTCGTAGAAGATCAGGAAGGGCTTGTCCGGAAAGCGCGCGGCCGACACCTCCACGTTGTGCCAGAGGCTGGTCTCCGGCACCCAGAGATGCCTGGGTGCATGGGAGGGCCAGGAGGAAAAATGCAGGTCGGACATCGCTCGTTCTCAGGCCTTCGCCGTCATGTATTGCTCGATCTCCATCTTGCCGATCTGGTTGCGGTGCACCTCGTCCGGGCCATCGGCGAAGCGCACGGTGCGCGCGCTGGCGTACATGGAGGCCAGCGGCGTGTCCTCGCAGACCGCGGCGCCGCCATGGACCTGCATGGCCCAGTCGATCACCTGGCAGGCCATGGTGGGCGCCGCCACCTTGATCATCGCGATGTCCTTCTTCGCCGCCTTGTTGCCGACCGTGTCCATGCGGTACGCCGCGTGCAGCACCAGGAAGCGCGCCTGGTCGATCATGATGCGGGCATTGGCCACGCGCTCGCGCGTGACGCCCTGGTCCGAAAGCAGCTTGCCGAAGGGTTTGCGCGCCAGCGAACGGCGGCACATCAGTTCCAGCGCGCGCTCGGCCATGCCGATCAGGCGCATGCAGTGATGGATGCGCCCTGGCCCCAGTCGGGCCTGCGCGATCTCGAAGCCCCGGCCTTCACCCAGCAGCACGTTCGTCACCGGCACCCGCACGTTCGTGAAGTTCACTTCGGCATGGCCGTGCGGCGCGTGGTCGTAGCCGAACACGGTGAGCGGGCGAACGACGTCGACGCCCGGCGTGTCCTTGGGCACCAGCACCATCGACTGCTGGCGGTAGGTCGAGGCCGAGGGGTCGGTCTTGCCCATGAAGATCAGGATCTCGCAACGCGGGTCGGGCGCGCCGGAAGTCCACCACTTCCGGCCGTTGATCACGTACTGGTCGCCGTCCCGCTCGATGCGGCTTTCGATCGCCGTCGCGTCCGACGAGGCCACCGCGGGTTCGGTCATCGCGAAGCCGGACCGGATCGTGCCCGCCAGCAGCGGCTTCAGCCAGCGCTGCTTCTGCTCCGGCGTGCCGAAGCGTTCCAGGATTTCCATGTTGCCGGTGTCGGGCGCCGAGCAGTTCATGGCTTCGCCCGTCAGCGGGTAGCGGCCCATGATCTCGCAGATGGGTGCGTACTCCAGGTTGCTCAAGCCGGCGCCTTCCTGCGACTCCGGCAGGAACAGGTTCCACAGCCCGGCGGCGCGCGCCGCCGCCTTGAGCCGTTCCATCGTCTGCGTGCCCTGCCAGGGATTGCCGGCGGCGCGGAAGGCCGCCATCTCGCGCTTGAATTCCGCTTCGGCGGGTTGCACGTGTTCACGTACGAATGCCAGCACGCGCTGCTGCAGTTCCACCGTCTTGGGCGAGTAGGAAAAGTCCATCGGTTGAGTCTCCGTGAATGTGCTTGTTCTCCTGTGCAGAACAGCGATTTCTCTCGAAGACCCATCGTAGGTGTGCCGTTCGCGCGGCCTCGATCACCTGCGCGACAAATGCCGTCCCCTGGTCACGACCTCAGCCCGGCGCCATCGCCTTCGCCGTGAGCTCGTACGAACGCAGCCGCGCCTGGTGATCGAAGATGTTCGACGTGATCATCAGCTCGTCGGCGCCCGTCCGCGCGATGAACGCGTCTAGTCCGTTCCGCACGGTCTCCGGCGAACCGATGGCGGCGCAGGACAGCACCTCTTCGAGCATGGCGCGCGCATTCGCCGGCAAGCTCTCCCGGTAACCCGGCAGCGGCGGCTGCAACCGCGACGGCCGGCCGGTGCGCAGATTGACGAAAGCCTGCTGCATCGAGGTCGCCAGCACCGCGGCTTCTTCGTCGGTATCCGCGGCGAAGACATTGAAGCCGAGCATCACGTACGGCTTGTCCAGCTGCGCGGACGGCTTGAAGGTGGCGCGATAGATGTCGATGGCCTGCATCATCTGCCCGGGTGCGAAATGCGAGGCGAAGGCATAGGGCAGGCCCAGCATCGCGGCAAGCTGGGCGCCGAACAGGCTAGACCCCAGGATCCACACGGGCACCTTGGCGCCCCGGCCTGGCACCGCCCGGATGGCCTGCCGGGGCTCGTCGGACATGAAGTCCATGAGTTCGACCACGTCCTGCGGGAAGGCATCCGGGTTGGAACTGAGGTCGCGCCGCAAGGCCCGGGACGTCGCCTGGTCGGAACCGGGCGCGCGGCCCAGGCCGAGGTCGATGCGGCCCGGATACAAGGCTTCCAGCGTCCCGAACTGCTCCGCGATCACCAGCGGCGAGTGGTTGGGCAGCATGATGCCGCCCGCGCCCACCCGGATGGTGCGGGTGCCACCGGCGATGTGCCCGATCAACACGGCCGTGGCGGCACTCGCGATGCCGGGCATGCCGTGGTGCTCGGCCAGCCAGAAGCGGCGGAAACCCAAGCGTTCGGCGTGCTGCGCGAGCTCGAGCGAGTTGCGGAAGGACCGGCCGGCATCGCTGCCTTCGGTGATGGGAGCGAGGTCGAGTACGGACAGGGCGGTGGGCATCCTGGGCAGATGGGGGCGGTCCGGCGGGTGGCAAGGCCATGACTTTGGTCATTGGAGCCGCGCCGCCCACCTGCCTAGGATGCCCCCGTTCCTGCCATGGAGCCTTCAATGAACTCTTTCCACTTCGCCGCGGCGGCCGCCTTCCTCGCCCTCCAGCCGGCCCACGGCGCGCCCTTCGGTTCCGCCCCGGTCCAGGCGCCCTTCCTGTCCTATACGGGGAAGAGCGAGGTGACGTTGATCTTGCCCGTCACGACGCAGCCCCTCGCGTACGCCGGCAAACAGGCGCCGCCGCTGCCCGGCGTGACGACCGTCGCGCTCGCCTACCAGGGCCGCGGCGACCCGAAGGGGATCGCCACCGTGAATGCCACCCCCCTCTCCTACAAAGGAAAGCAATGACCATGCAACACCTTCGACTGACCCTGGGCGCCCTGGCGCTGGGTCCCGCTTTCGCGCTCGCGCAAGTCCAGATCAACCTGCCCATGGTGCCCAAGGAGGCGGTCTTCAACGTCCCGCTCAACTTCAACAACCTGCCGCCGGCCGTGGTGAAGCAGATCCAGGTGGGCTGCGCGGTCTATGCCTCCGTCAACCCGCCCGTCAACGACAACGAGGCGCCGCTCGCCGGCGGCGGCGAAACCGTCAACCTGGCCAACGGCGCCTACAACGGCACGGTCAAGGTCAGCTTCACGGTGCCCGCCACCGACGTGGCCAAGGTGAAGTCCTGGCGCTGCCGCACCTTCGCCATCGGCCCGACCCTGAACCAGTTCAACCTGGACCTCTGGCAGAACCTGCCGGACGCGGCCAAGCCGGCGCCGGGCACCTCGCCGAAGACCTCCGCCAGCGGCAAGTACGACTAACGGCGGTGTTTCACGGCGGGGCGGTTGCGGAGCGGCCGCTTCCCGGGCACGATAGGGGCGCATGTTCTTCCTGTGGCCCGAATACCTCTGGCTGTTGCTGGCGCTGCCGCTGCTGCCAGCGGCGTACCTGTGGCTGTTGAGCAGGCGGCGCAAGGAAGCCGTGCGCTACAGCAGCCTCGGCGTGGTCCGCGCGGCCGCCGCCGGCCGCAGCTGGCGCCGCCACGTGCCCCCGGTCCTGCTGCTGCTGGCCTGTTCGGTCCTCCTGCTCGCCACGGCGCGGCCGGTGGCGCGCGTTCCGCTGCCGTGGGCCCGCACGACCATCATGATGGCCATCGACGTGTCGCTCAGCATGCGCGTCAACGACGTCAAGCCGACCCGCATGGTGGCCGCCCAGGAGGCCGCGAAGCTGTTCCTGAAAGACCTGCCGCGCGACATCGAGGTCGGGCTGGTCACGTTCGCCGGCAGCAGCCAGGTGGCGCAGTCCGCGACGCTGGAGCGGGGCTCCCTGGTGACCGCCATCGACAACCTGCAGATGCAAAGGGGCACGGCCATCGGCAACGCCATCGTGGTGTGCCTGTCGGAGCTGTTCCCGGACCATGGCATCGACGTCGGCGACATGACCTTCGGCAGCAGCCGGAAGCCGCAGGCGCGCAGCCTGGATGACAAGGACAAGAAGCAGCCCAAGCAGTTCACCCCGGTGAAGCCGGGCTCGCACACCTCCGCCGCCATCATCCTGCTGAGCGACGGGCGCCGCACCACGGGCGTCGACACGCTGGAAGCCGCGAAGATGGCCGCCGACCGCGGCATCCGCATCCACGTGGTCGGGCTCGGCACGCTGGGTGGCGACGCCGTCATGCCCGAAGGCATGTCGATCTATCTCCAGCTCGACGAGCCGACCCTGCGCGAAGTGGCGCGCATGACCGGCGGCGAATACCACCATGCGGGCACGGCGGAGAAGCTGCGCAGCGTCTACGAGACGCTCGGCTCGCAGGTGCAGGTGCAGTCGCGCGAAACCGAGGTGACCGCCCTGCTCGCGCTGGCGTCGGCCCTGCTCGCGCTGGCAGCGGCGGGGTTCTCGCTGGTCTGGTTCGGCCGCTTCGGCTGAACTAACGAATGTACTGATCGATGAACGCTTCCCCGAGGCCGCACTGCGCATAGTGCTTGCGGCACATGTCGATCTTGCTGAAGACGTCTTCGTAGCCTGTCACCGCGCCCTTCTCGTCCAGGTAGACCATGGCACCGTGGATGTTGAAGAAGGTGATCATCTCGGGCGCATCGGCCACTTCGTCGACGACCAGCGTGTGGATCTCGCCGGGCGGCTCGTAGACGAAGCTGCCCTCGCGCGCGACCCAGTCGTGCTCCAGGTAGCGCCACGCACCCTTCAGCACCAGACCGGTGACCCAAGAGGGATGGATGTGGCGCGAGAGCACGCCGGATTTGCGCACGCGCAGCAGGTTGCACCAGCTGCCGGTCACGGTGTTGAGCAGCAAGGGACGGAACCACACGTCCTTCGCCTGCGGCACCCAGACCCGTTCGTCGTCGGGGATGGCCTGCTCGGCGATTTCGGGGCGGATGCCTGGGAGCTGGAAGATCATCGTTCGGTCATTTCAGGTGATGAGGTAGCCGCCATCGACCGGCAGGATGACCCCGGTCACGAATGAAGCCGCCGGCGAAGCCAGGAACAGCACGGCGCCCGCCACGTCCTCCGGCCGGCCCCAGCGCTTGAGCGGCGTGCGCGCCAGGATGGCGCCGCTGCGCGCTGGGTCTTCCTGCAGCGCACCGGTGAGGCGGGTGGCGATCCAGCCTGGCGCCACCGCATTCACCCGGATGCCGTCATCGGCATAGGCGATGGCGAGCGACTTGGTCAACTGGGCCACGCCACCCTTGCTGGCGGAGTAGCCCGGCACCAGGCCGCCACCGAAGAAGCTGAGCATCGACGCGGTGTTGACGATGCTGCCGCCGCTGGCGCGCAGCAGCGCACGTGCGGCGGCGCAGGTGCGCATGGTGCCGTTGAGGTTGATGTCCAGCACGTCGGCGAACACCTTGGGGTCCAGCTCCTCGCCGCGCCGCAGGATGCCGGCGCAGTTGACCAGGACGTCGAGGCTGGAGAGCGATGCGATGAAGTTCGGCACCGCCGCGTCGTCCCGCACGTCCAGCACCGACCGCTGTGCCCCCTCGAGTTGCGCATCGGCCGCCGCGGCCTCCACGTCCGCGGGAGTCGCGCCCGTCATATGGACGCGGGCCCCCTGCTTCAGGAACGCCGCGGCGATGCCGGCGCCGATCCCGGAGGTGCCCCCGACGACCAGCACATGGCGCCCGGCGAACAGGCCGGTCGCGAATGTCGTCATGGCGCTCAAGGAAGCTTGACCACCACAAGCGCCGCCAGCGCCGGGATTCGTTTCACGTGATTCATGCGGTCTCCGCTGTTGGATGCCGCATTTCACCGGTCCGCGGCACCGGCGTCAACGCCAGGAACCCGGGGGCGGCGTGGCCGCCGGCTATCGCCGCCTTGTGAATCGCCAATCGCGCGCCGCCGTATCCATGCCTATCCTTCGGGTTCCCAACAGGAGCCCCCCATGAGCACCGAAGCCAAGTGTCCCGTCGCCCACGACAAGCCGAAGCAGACGCGCACCAACGCGCACTGGTGGCCCGACCAGCTGAACCTGGGCGTGCTGCACCAGCATTCCGCCCTCTCGGACCCGATGGTCGAGGACTTCGACTACGCGAAGGAATTCCAGACGCTGGACCTGAACGCCGTCCTCGCCGACCTGCATGCGCTGATGACCGATTCGCAGGACTGGTGGCCCGCCGACTACGGGCACTACGGTCCCTTCTTCATCCGCATGGCCTGGCACTCGGCCGGCACCTACCGCATCTTCGACGGCCGCGGCGGCGCCCGGTCCGGTGAACAGCGCTTCGCTCCGCTGAACAGCTGGCCCGACAACGGAAACCTCGACAAGGCGCGCCGCCTGCTCTGGCCGATCAAGCAGAAGTACGGCCGCAAGCTGTCGTGGGCCGACCTCATGATCCTGGCCGGCAACGTGTCGCTGGAGTCCATGGGCTTCAAGACCTTCGGCTTCGGTGGCGGCCGCGAGGACATCTGGGAGCCGCTCCCCATCGACTGGGGACCGGAGTCCACCTGGCTGGGCGACGAACGCTACAGCGGCGAGCGCGAGCTGGCCAAGCCGCTCGCGGCCGTGCAGATGGGCCTGATCTACGTCAACCCGGAAGGCCCCAACGGAAAGCCCGACCCGGTGGGCTCGGCGCGTGACATCCGCGACACCTTCGGCCGCATGGCGATGGATGACGAGGAGACCGTGGCGCTGGTGGCCGGCGGCCACACGTTCGGCAAGGCGCACGGCGCGGGCGACACCAAGCACGTGGGCGCGGAGCCGGAAGGCTCCAACATCGAGGAGCTGGGCTTCGGCTGGAAGAACGCCTTCGAATCCGGCGTTGGCGCGCACACCACCACCAGCGGCATCGAGGGCGCCTGGACGCCCACGCCGACGACGTGGGACATGAGCTACTTCGAAACGCTGTTCGGGCACGAGTGGGAATTGACGAAGAGCCCGGCCGGCGCCCAGCAATGGAAGCCCAAGGGCGATGCCGGCCGCAACGTGCCCGACGCCCACGTCCCCGGCAAGCTGCACCAGCCCATGATGACGACCGCCGACATGGCGTTGCGCGCCGACCCGGCCTACGAAAAGATCTCGCGCGACTTCATGGCGAATCCGCAGAAATTTGCCGATGCCTTCGCCCGCGCATGGTTCAAGCTCACGCACCGCGACATGGGACCCAAGGTGCGCTATCTCGGCCCGCTGGTGCCGCAGGAAGACCTGCTCTGGCAGGACCCGATCCCGGCGGTGGACCACCCGCTGGTCAACGACGCCGACATCGCGTCCCTCAAGGCCACGCTGCTCGCCTCCGGCCTGTCCATCCAGCAACTGGTGAAGACCGCATGGGCCTCGGCTTCCTCGTTCCGCGGTTCCGACATGCGCGGCGGCGCCAACGGCGCGCGCATCCGCCTGGCGCCGCAAAAGGACTTCGAAGCCAACGACCCGGCCGATCTGGCGCAGGTGCTGGCGAAGCTCGAGCGCATCCAGCAGGACTTCAACGCCGCGCAGGCCGGCCAGAAGAAGGTGTCGCTGGCCGACCTGATCGTGCTGGGCGGCTGCGCGGCGGTGGAAGCCGCGGCGGCCAAGGCCGGCCACAAGCTGACGGTCCCGTTCACGCCGGGGCGCACCGATGCATCGCTGGAACAGACCGACGTCAACTCCTTCCTGGTGCTGGAGCCGGCGGTCGATGGCTTCCGCAACTACATCCGCAAGGGCGCCGAAGGCAAGGTTGCCAACGCGATGATCGACCGTGCCCAGTTGCTCACGCTGACTGCGCCCGAGATGACGGCGCTGGTCGGCGGCCTGCGGGCACTCGATGCCAACACCGGGCACACGCCGCACGGCGTGTTCACCCAGCGGCCCGGGACCTTGACGCCTGACTTCTTCGTGAACCTGCTCGACATGCGCACGGCCTGGAAGAAATCCGAAACGTCACCCAGCGTGTTCGAAGGCACGGACCGCAAGACCGGCGCGCTCCGCTGGACCGCGACGCTGTGCGACCTGATCTTCGGCTCCAACGCGCAGCTGCGCGCCTTGTCCGAGGTGTATGCGGCGGCCGATGGCGAGGCGCACTTCGTCCAGGACTTCGTGGCTGCGTGGAACAAGGTCATGAACCTGGACCGGTTCGACCTGGTGGCCCGCCGCCGCGGGGCAGCCTGAGCGAAGCGCGGCGGCGCGGCGCTATTGCGCCCGCGCCTTCATGTCGCGCAGCAGCTCCCGCTTGGCCTTGGCATTGGCGTTGCGCCAGGCGTGCCGGGCGGCGGCCAGGAATGCTTCCTCGCGTTCGTCCGCCGCCGCGGCTTCCTCATGCTCCAGGTCCAGCCACCCGGGCGGGCGGCCGGTGTGCGTTTCCACCTGGCGCGCCAGCTTGTCGCCGATCGGCCTGGAGCTCTTGATCTGCGAGAGCATCGAGGCGGAGATCTGCAGTTGCTGGGCGAACGCCATCTCGAGCCCCTTGGGCGGTGCTCCCCCTGCCAGCATGCCCTGCATGAATTCCTTGTGGAGGTGCACCAGGTTGCGGCGTCGGGTCTGCGCGAGGTCTGACATCTGGCCGGCACTATAGCGAGGCGGCGCGAGGGAGTCGCTCAGGGCGATGGCGGCGCGAGCACGAGCTCCTTGTCGGACACCCGCATCGAGAACCTGCCGAGGAAGTTCTGTCCCAGCAACCCGTGATCGGCGGGCCCGCCGACCAGCCCGATGCCGATCCGCACCGATGAAACCGAGAACGGACCCGCCGAGACGGCGACGCCTCGCAAGGTGCGCCCGGGCATCGCTCCGTTGGCGGTCTGGAACGTCGTCGGCTCACCGCCTTGCAGGCCGGCCTGGCTGGCGAAGGCCTCGCTGACGACGACGGTCGACGCGCCGGTGTCCACCAGGAAGGTGATGGGGCGGCCATTGACCGTCCCTTCCACATAGAAGTGGCCATTGCGGGCGCGCGGGATGCGGAGCTCCCCCGCCGCCGTGACGACCGCCGCCTTCGGCTTCATGGTGTGGTCGAGTGCGAGGTACACGACGCCCATCACGGCCAGCCAGAACGCGAGCACGCCCACGTGACCCCATCTGCGAACACCACCACCAGCGGCCGCCCGCTCCTGCTCGCCCATGCGGGCCCTCCATTGCGGCAGTTTGCCTGCACCCATCATAGAGACGCGCGCGGCACATCGTCGGCCAGCTCGGCAGTAGTAGAGTAGCTCTCCCATGCCGCCCGCCCGAACCGCCACCGCTCCGGCTCGCCGATGGCTCGCCGCGCTGCTGCTGGCCAGTGCGGCCGCCACGCCCGGGCACGCGGAGGATTTCAAGGAATTCAGCAGCCAGGGGCTGCCGCGGTCGCAAGGCATCGTCGTGCGGGTCAGCCACCCGCCGCAATGGCGAAAGGTGCCGCTCGACGACGAGATGGCCATCGCGGAACTGCGCGGGCCGCATGGCGGGCTCACCGGCATCCTGCAGATCGGCAGGGGCCGGCAGCGCAACGACATCGAAACCCTTTGCAAGCCGGACCGCGCGCGGACGATGCTGGCGCAGGTTTCCGCCAACAACCAGGATGCGCGCGTCACCGATGTCATGGCGCGCACGCACCAGGGCCGGCCGGCCTATGAGATCCGGTACGAGCGCAACGATGCACCCGACCACATGGTGGTGCGCAGCATGGTCGTCTGCCTGAAGGACAGCCAGCTGGTGGTCAGTTGCGCCGGGGCGGGCGGAGCGAAGGCCGCTGTGACCGGGATCGAGCCGGTGTGCAGCCGCATCCTCGAGAGCTTGTCGATCACCGAGGATTGATGCTGAAAGATGGCGCCAGGTGCCGACTGCGGCCAGAATAGCCGCATGGCCCCCACCTCCACCTGGCGCGACAAGATCCTGGCGCTGCTGCGCTCCGGCAACGCGGCGGCCGCCATCGCCCAGATCAAGGTGGCGCCCAGCGTCCGCGACCTGCGGGCCCTCGAAAAGGCCCTGGCCGCGCCCGCGTTGAAAGGCAAGTGGCCCGGCGTCGATGCCGCCGTCACCGAAAACCTGCAGGCCTTGTCCGCGCCACGGCTGCACCGGTCGCCATGAACTGAAGGTGGCCGCACCATGTGCCCTTCAGGGCCATGGGCAGGCATCCGTCCCGCCCCCGTGGCACTGTCCTACCTGCGATGGCCGGCCGTTTGGGGCATCATTCATTCGTTCCCGGTGACCCCGGGGGCAACCTCCAGTTAAACAGCGCTTCGGCGCGTTTCGCGCCCGGTCCGTCCGGGCGTTTTCTTTGGTGCGTCACGCCAGCCGGAACTGCCCCTTCTCCGTCCCGTCCGCCCAAGTGCCGGGTTCCGCCTTCCAGGACCCAGGCCCCAGCACGACGGCGGCCAACTCGTCCAGCCCCACACCCAGCACCTCGATGGCTGCGGCGGCGCCGCCGTCCTCATACCGCGCCGCTTCGCAGAAGCGCGCGAGCAACTCGTAGTCCTTGTCCAGCAGCTGAACCAGCAGTTTCGCGAGCTCATAGCTGAGGGGCTGGCCGTCGTCGGGCCGCAAGAAGGATTTGCCGCTCCAGAACTCCTGGATCGTCGACGCATCCCAGAAGCGGCCCATCAGGTATTGCAGTTCCTGCGGCTGGTAGCGCGGACGGGCGGGAACGAACCGGTGCTCGGTGTTGACAGCCAAACCTTCGTTCAACCAGGCCGGGATCGGCAGGTGGCGCACCAGGCAATGCGTGAGTTCATGCACCACCACCGGCTCCATCGTTTCGAACGGCCCCTGCGCGAAGACGAAGTGGCCGTAGCCCGCGTCGACGAACATGCCGCCACTGGTCGCCTCGGGCTGCGAGGATTCGCTTCCGTAGTGCGCGATGTACTGGTAGTACGTCTCCTCGTCACCGAACACCATCACCACCGTCTTGCCGTGCCCGTGGTCGGCGGCGATGCCGCGCAGCGTGGCGAGCACGCGCTTGCGCGAACGCTCCAGGTAGTCGAGCAACACGGTCGTGGCACGCGGGGCCAGCGCCGACAGGAGCATGAAGTTCGGCGATTCAACGCGGCCGTAGCCGGTGGGCAGGGCTGCTGAAGTCGCATCCAGCCAGGCGGCCGCCCAGCCGTTGGCTTGGCGATGCAGCGCGGCATCGTCCCCCTCATCGGGCCAGGTCTGCTGCCGCCAGTCCGGAATGGGCAGCCGGGTGCCGGCGCGCCAAACGATGCCCTCCTCCATCGCCTCGCTGGTGACCGCCGGCGTGGGCGCCGGGTCCGGCTCACGCTTTCTCTTCAGCCATTGCAGCATGCCGAATCCCTCCTCGCGGGATTCTAGGCAACGGGCAGCGGGGTCAGCGGAAGTTGAACAACCGGTCCCGCACCTCCATGCCCGGATGCGCGCGCCGCACGATGCCCTGCGGATCGAGGTAGACCCAATAGAACATGTCGGCGCCCTGCACGTCGCGCCAGCGGTAGGTCATGACCGGCCCGTTCCAGCTGGCGACCCCATCGACCCGCGCGGGCGGGCCGAATTCGCGTTCGATGTCGGCGCGCGTCCATTGACCCGGCACGATGCGGTGGAAGTCGCGCTCGTTGAGCACTTGCCGGCTGCTGACGACCTTGCCCGCGGCGTCGAGATCGACCATCCAGGCATCCTGCCCGGCCGGCTGCAGCGAGTACTGCAGGCGTTGCCCGCGGCCGGGCAGTTCCACCACGCGCGTCGGCTGGCCCAGCCGGGCCAGGACTTCCTCGCGGGGCGTTCCGGGGGCGACGCCGGTGGCGGCGTAAGGGGAGGCGCAGGCGGCCAGGAAAAACGCGGCCGCGAACGGGAAAAGACGTTGGATCATGGAACGTTGGAGTGGAAATGGCGCTTCAGGTTCGCTGCTGAGCACGAGTGGTTCACCGCTATCATTTCTGGATGGCCCACAAGATGCACCGCCTGCTGCTCGCCGCGGTGTGCCTCGTCCCGCACCTCTGCTTGGGCCAGGAAGGCACCAGGTCCGTGCCGCCGGAGTGCGCCAGGTTTCTCGGCTTGTGGTCCGGGACTTTGTCGCTGGGCTTCTACGGCAAGCAGCGCATCCACGTGACGCAGGTCTCCGATCAATGCGTGGCAACGCTGGCGTACAGCCCGACCGAGGCGATGCCCGAATCGTCTTCGCAAATTCCGATCCAGGCGGGCGTGATGACGTTTGCCTGCAGCGTGCCCGGAAGCACCTGCCGCCTGGAGGTGAAGGAGGATGCCCTCCACCTCACCGTCACCACGCCTTCCGGATTCGTCAACACGGGCGTTTTCCGCAAGGCGCCGCCCGGACAGTAGATACGCTCACATCGCGCGCCGCGGGCCATTCTGGCAAGACTTCTGGGGGCATCGCCACCAACGCTGGCGCCCCGGCAGGGTCTGGCCTAGACTGAGCCCATGAACCGCCGGCTCCCGACGCCCCAGCTGCCGCACATCGTGCGGCGCTGCCGTGCGCTCGCACTTTCCTGAGCCCGGCGATTCACCTCCTCCCCTTGTAGCGCAACATCGAATCGCCGGGCCTCGCAAGCGCAGAGTCCCCGCACACGCGTGCTTCACGCACGCGGTGCCCTGCTTGCCAAGGAGCCCCGCATGGCCGCCGTCCTCGCGCCCGAGCGCACCCTCACCCAGATCGACTACGTCCGCCTCACGCGGCTGCTGACCGAGCAGCCGGCGTCGTTGAATGCCGGCACCCTCGACGAACTGCTCGCCGTCAGCGAGCTGGTGGCGTCACCCTCCGTGGCGCCCGATGTGGTCACCATGTACAGCCAGATCGTCGTGGCCGACGAGACGGATGGCGCGCGCATGAAGATCGCGCTGTGCTACCCCGACCATGCGGAGCCGGCCGCCGGCTTCATCTCCGTGCTGGCGCCGCTCGGCACGGCCCTCCTGGGCCTGCGCGTCGGCGACGTCGCGCGCTGGGCCGGGCCCGGCGGTCAGCTGCATGCCACCCGCGTGGTCGAGATGCTGTTCCAGCCGGAAGCCACCGGCGACTACACGACGTGAGGCCCACGATGTCGACGGACCAATCCTTCCATCGATGGGTCACGCCGCGCCACATCCTGGTGCTGCATGACCTCACGGCGCAAGCCGACCAAGCCGCCTGGCGCGCGGGCATGATCGCCCGCGACCAGGGTGCCGACCTGTGCCTGCTGCACGCCGCACGCGAGCCGGCCAATGCGGGACGTGCGCGCATCGCCCTGCAGCGGCTCGCGGGTGAACTCGCCGAACGCCTCGGTATGACGGCCGACGTGCGCGTGGTGCATGGCGACCCGGTCGATGCGGTCATGCGCGCGCGTGCGGACACCAGCATGGTGGTCCTGGGCGCGCGGCGCCGGAACGTGCTGCGCGACTGGATCTTCGGCACCCCCGCCGAGCGGCTGATCCGCATGGCCGGCCGCCCCGTGCTGGTGGTGAAGAAGCCGGCCACCGCGGGCTACCGCCGCGTGCTGGTACCGGTGGACCTGGGGCCGGGTGCTACGTCCGCGATCACGGCCGCGACGGCCTTGACGCGCGGCACGCGCATCGACGTGTTCCATTCGCTGGCCGTGCGCCACGAGGTGACGATGCGCGCGGCCGACGTGCCCGAAGCAGTGGTGCGCGAATACCGGCAACGCAGCGCGGACCGCGCCCGCCAGCGCATCGGCGAACTGATCGGGACGGTGCCGGACGCCGGCTTCTCCGCCGTGCCATCCATCGGCTTCGGCTACGCGTCGAGCATGGTGCTGGCCAAGGAACAGGCGATGCGCGCGGACCTCGTCGTCATCGGCAAGCGCCGGCGCGGGATGCTGGCCGACTTCTTCCTGGGCAGCGTGACGCAGCGCGTGCTGGCCGGCGCGCGTTCCGACGTGCTGGTGCTGCCGGTCGTGGCGAAGGAGGCCGGCGCCCCGCTGCCTCTCAGTGGCCTCCCGGCTTGAGCAAGCCAACGTGCCGCTCTGTCCCGGCGGCCTGGGACATGCCTCTACACTCGGTTCATGTCCCTCTGGTGGGTGATCGCAGCTCCGTTCCTCGCCAGCGCCGTGGCCGCGGGCATCCCCACGCGGCTGCGCAACCTGCAGGCGGCGCTGGCTGGTGCCGTGGCGCTCGGCAACGTGGCGGCGCTGGCGGCGTTGTTCCCCGCCGTCGCCGAGGGCAGCGTCATCGAAACGCACTGGGCCTGGCTGCCCAGCCTTGGTGTCGAGCTGATCCTGCGAATCGATGGGTTCGCATGGCTCTTCGGCATGCTCGTCAGCGGCATCGGCGCGCTGGTGGTGCTGTATGCGCGGTACTACCTGTCGGCTGACGATCCGGCCGCGCGCTTCTACTCCCTGCTGCTGGCCTTCATGGGCGCGATGCTGGGCATCGTGCTGTCGGGCAACCTGGTGCAGCTCGCGGTCTTCTGGGAACTCACCAGCGTCCTGTCGTTCCTGCTGATCGGCTACTGGACGCACCGCAAGGATGCGCGGCGCGGCGCGCGCATGGCGCTCGTCGTGACGGCGGCCGGCGGCCTCTGCCTGCTGGGCGGCGTGGTCCTGCTCGGGCACATCGCCGGCAGTTTCGAATTGAGCGCGGTGCTCGCGGCCGGCGACCGCGTGCGCGCGCACCCGCTCTACCTGCCCGCCCTGGTGCTGGTGCTGCTGGGCGCGCTGACCAAGAGCGCGCAGTTCCCGTTCCACTTCTGGCTGCCGCACGCGATGGCCGCGCCGACGCCGGTGTCGGCCTACCTGCACTCGGCGACCATGGTCAAGGCGGGGGTTTTCCTGCTGGCACGCCTGTGGCCCGTGCTCTCCGGCACGGACGCCTGGTTCTGGATCGTCGGCGGCGCGGGTCTGACGACCCTGCTCATCGGCGCCTATGCCGCGATGTTCCAGAACGACCTCAAGTCGCTGCTGGCGTATTCGACCATCAGCCACCTGGGCCTGATCACCCTGCTGCTCGGCATGAACAGCCCGCTGGCTGCCGTCGCCGCCGTCTTCCACATGATGAACCACGCCACGTTCAAGGCTTCCCTGTTCATGGCGGTGGGGATCATCGACCACGAAACCGGCACGCGGGACATGCGCCGGCTCGACGGCCTGTACCCGTTCATGCCGGGCACCGCCAAGCTGGCGATGGTGGCCTGCGCCGCGATGGCGGGCGTGCCTTTGCTGAACGGCTTCCTGTCGAAGGAGATGTTCTTCGCGGAAACGCTCTACGTTCAATCGAGCCCGTGGATCGGGTACGGCCTGCCGTTCGCCGCCACCGTGGCAGGTGTGTTCGCGGTCGTCTATTCATTGCGCTTCGGGCACGACGTCTTCTTCGGCGACCCGCCGCGCGACTGCCCGCGCGTGCCGCATGAGCCCGCGCGCTGGATGCGCGTGCCGATCGAGCTGCTGGTGGTGACCTGCCTGGTCGTCGGGATCCTGCCCGAGTGGTCCGTCGGGCCTTTCCTCGCCGCCGCTTCGCGGCCGGTGGTCGGCGGCGACCTGCCGGCCTACAGCCTGGCCATCTGGCACGGCTTCAATGCGCCATTGCTGATGAGCCTGGTTGCGCTGGCCGCCGGCCTGTCCATCTATGTCGCTTTCGCCGGACGTTTCAAACAGCGCGGGCTGCGGCAGACACCCATCATGAACCGGTTCGACGGCAAGCGGATCTTCGAGCGCTGCCTCGCCGTGGCGAGCCTCTCCGCGCGCGCGATTCTCCAGCGTACCAGCAGCCGGCACCTGCAGGTGCAGATGCTTTGGATGTTCGTCGTGGCCGGCGCGGTCGCCCTCGCTTCGGCGCTCGTCGTGCCGCTCGAATGGGGCGACCGTGCGCGGGTCCCGGCCACCGTCGAGTTCGTGCTGCTCTGGACCGTCGGCGGCGCGGCGGCGATCGGTGCGGCGTGGCAGGCCAAGTTCCACCGGCTCATGGCCCTGACGCTGCTGGGCGTGGTCGGCACCATCGTCTGCCTCACCTTCGCCTGGTTCTCGGCGCCGGACCTGGCCCTGACCCAGCTCGCGGTCGAGGCCGTGACGATGGTGCTGTTCCTGCTCGGGCTGCGCTGGTTGCCGAAGCGGATCCCGGTCGAGGAAGCGGGGCCGGCGCGGCGGGCGCGCTGGCGGCGCCGCCGCGACTTCCTGCTGGCCGCCGTCGCCGGCACCGGCATCGCGGCCCTTTCGTACGCGATGCTGACCCGCACCGGCTACCAGAGCATCTCGCCGTACTTCATCCAGAACGCGCTCCCGCTGGGCGGCGGCACGAACGTCGTGAACGTGATGCTGGTGGACTTCCGCGCGTTCGACACCTTCGGCGAGATCACGGTCCTCGGCACCGTGGCCCTCACCATCTACGCGCTGCTGCGGCGGTTCCGGCCGCCGCGCGAAGTCTCGACGCTGCCGCCGCAGCAACAGGCGGTGCCGGCGGACGGCACCACGGACCTCGTCAAGCCCCAGGAACAGGCGTACAAGGATCCGGCCCAAGGCTACCTGCTGGTGCCGTCGGTGCTGGTGCGCCTGCTGCTGCCCATCGCCATGGTGGTCGCGCTCCACCTCTTCCTGCGCGGCCACAACCAGCCGGGCGGTGGCTTCGTTGCGGGGCTGGTGCTCGCCACCGCCTTCATCGCCCAGTACCTCGTCGGCGGCACCGACTGGGTCGAGGACCGCCTGGACCTGAACCCGCCGTGGTGGATCGCCGCCGGCCTGCTGCTGGTCGTCGCCACCGGCCTGGGCTCGCTCGCCTGGGGCTACCCCTTTCTCACCACGCACACGGCGCACGTCACGCTGCCGTGGTTCGGCCAGCTGCACCTGCCCAGCGCGGCGCTGTTCGATGCCGGCGTGTTCGCCGTCGTGCTGGGCGCGACGCTGCTGATGCTGACCCCGCTGGCCCACCAGTCGCTGCGGGCTCGCCGCCGGGAGCGCCGCTGATGGAAGTGATCCTCTCGGTGGCCATCGGCGTCCTGGTCGCGGCGGGCGTCTGGCTGGTGCTGCGCCCGCGGACTTTCCAGGTGCTGGTGGGACTTTCGCTGCTTTCGTACGCGACCAACCTGTTCATCTTCAGCGTGGGCAGCCTCTCGATCGACAAGGAGCCGATCGTGCGCGCCGGCGTCGCGGCCAACCTGCTGAACTACACGGACCCGATGCCCCAGGCGCTGGTGCTCACCGCGATCGTGATCGGCTTCGCCACCACCGCCTTGTTCCTGGTGGTGCTGCTGGCGCTGCGCGGGCTCACGGACAGCGACCACGTGGACGGCAGCGAGGAAGGCATGTGAACCTCTCCACGCACGCCGTCCTGCTGCCGGTGCTGCTGCCGCTGGTGAGCGCCGCGCTGCTGGTGGTGCTGCCGGACCGTTTCCGCCTGTTGAAGGCCGGGCTGCACCTGCTGACGATGCTCGCGAGCCTGGCGGTGGCCGTCGTCCTGCTGCTGGGCCTGGACAGCGGCACCACGAACGGCACGAAGGTCTATCTCCCCGGCAATTGGCCGGTGCCGTTCGGCATCGTGCTCGTGCTGGACCGGCTGTCGGCCATGATGCTGGTGATGGCCGCGCTGGCCGGCGTCGGGTCGCTCTTGTTCGCGCTCGCGCGCTGGCACCGCGCGAGCGTGCACTTCCACCCGCTGCTGCAGTTGCAGCTCGCGGGCCTCAACGGCGCCTTCCTCACCGGCGACCTGTTCAACCTGTTCGTGTTCTTCGAGGTGCTGCTTGCGGCCTCCTACGGCCTCCTGCTGCACGGCGGCGGCTCCCTGCGCGTGCGCGCGGGACTGCACTACATCGCGATCAACCTGCTGGCATCACTGCTGTTCCTGATCGGCGCGGCGCTGCTCTACGGCGTGACCGGCACGTTGACGATGGCGGACATCGCACAGAAGCTGCCGCTGGTCCCACCCGCCGACCGCGGGCTGCTGCACGCCGCCGCCGCGTTGCTGGCCGTCGCGTTCCTGGCCAAGGCGGCGTTCTGGCCCTTGAATTTCTGGTTGCCCTCGGCCTATGCGGCGGCCAGCGCACCGGCCGCGGCCATGTTCGCGATCCTGACCAAGGTGGGGGTCTACGCCATCCTGCGCTTGTGGACGCTCTGCTTCCCGGCGACGGCCGGCGACTCTGCGCTGTTCGGCAGCGGCGTGCTGGTCTGGGGCGGCCTCGCCACCATCACCTTCGGCTCCCTCGGCATGCTGCGGTCGCTGCAGCTCTCCCGCGTGGCCGGCTACAGCGTCATCACTTCCTCCGGCACGGTGATCGCGGCCGCGGGCTTCGACCAGCCCGCCCTCACGACCGGTGCGTTGTTCTATCTCGCGAGTTCCACGCTCGGCGCCGCGGCGCTGTTCCTGCTGGTGGAGCTGGTCGAGCGGCAGCGCCAGGTGGAGGTCGACCCGCCGGCGCCCGACGACGTGGTCGGCCGGCTTCCGGCCTTCACCGAAGAGAAGGCCGCCGCTGATGCCAACCTCGACGACGAGCAGGGCTTGCTGGTGGGACGCGCCCTGCCCGGCGCGCTGGCCTTCCTGGGCGTCGCGTTCTTCACCTGCATGCTGGTGATTGCCGGCCTGCCGCCACTTTCCGGCTTCGTGGGCAAGCTCGCGATGCTGCAAGCACTGGCGGCCGGGGCCGCGACCGGTACGTCCGGCAGCGCGGCATGGGTCATGTTCGGCTTGCTGCTGTTCTCGGGCCTGCTTTCCACTGTGGCCTTGTCACGCGCTTTCATCACGCACTTCTGGGCGACGCAGGACCGCGCGGCGCCCCGCCTGCGCGTGATCGAAGGCGTCCCGATCGTGCTGCTGCTCGGTGCCTCGATCGCGCTGGCGGTCGGCGGCGAGCGCGCACTCGGCTACGCGCGCGCCGCCGCGGACGGCCTGCACGCGCCGCAAGGCTACATCGACGCGGTGATGACGACGCAGCCCAGGGCGGCACCACGATGAAGCGACGGCCCTCCCTCATCCTCGCGCTCAGTCTCGGCGTGTTCTGGCTGGTGTTGAACGACTCGCTCGCGCCGGCGGACCTGCTGGTGGCCCTGCTCGTCGCGCTGGTCGTCCCCTGGCTGGCTTCCCCCCTCAAACCCCCGGGTGGGCCGATGCGCAAGCCGCTCGTGCTGGCGCGGCTGGTCCTGCGGGTCGGTGGCGACGTGATCCTCTCCGCCCTGCAGGTGGCGCGCGGCGCGCTGCAGCCGGTGTCGCGGCCGCCGAGTGGCATGTTCATTCGCGTCCCGCTGGAGCTGCGGGATTCGCATGCGCTCACGGCGCTGGCCGTGATCACCACGGTGGTGCCCGGCTCACTCTGGTCCGAGCTGGCGCCGGACCGCAGCGCCGTGCTGCTGCACGTCTTCGGGGTCGACGACGAAGCGGCCTATGTCCTCGAATTCAAGTCGCGCTACGAGCGACCGTTGAAGGAGATCTTCGAATGAACCTGCTCGCGCATGCCGTGACGATCACCCTGCTCCTGTACGGCGCCGCCATGGTGCTGGCGCTCCTGCGCCTGTTCCGCGGGCCGCGGGCGCAGGACCGCGTGGTCGCGCTGGACTTCATCTTCGTGGTGGCCATGCTGGCGATGCTGACGCTGGCGATCCGCTACGACAGCAGCATGTACTTCGAAGCCGCGCTGCTGATGGCGCTGTTCGGTTTCATGAGCTCCGCGGCCATGGCCAAATTCCTGCTGCGCGGCGAGGTGATCGAATGATCGCGGAGGCGGTGGTGGCGCTGCTGCTGCTGGCCAGTGGTGCGGCTGCACTGGTGGCGGCGCTCGGTCTCTGGCGCCTGCCGGATTTCTTCCTGCGCATGCATGCACCGGCCGTCTGCTACACGCTGGGCAGCTGGACGCTGGCACTCGCGTCCGTCATCCACTTCACCGCCGGCACGGGGCAACTGGCGCTGCATGTCTGGCTGATCATCGTGATCCAGGCCATCACGGCGCCGGTGACGACGGTGCTGCTCAGCCGGGCTGGCCTGTTCCGCGCGAGGCAGGCGCGCGAAGCGGTTCCGGGCCCGCTCGGCGGCGACTGAGAGCGAATCTCGCTGTTGCGCGCCTCAGTCGGTGAACTCCACCCACACCGGCTGCGCCCCCGTCAGTCCTTCGTAGGTCACGCGCAAGACCAGCCCTGGGCTCGGCACCACCACCGGCGGGAACGACCCCAGGCTCAGGAGATCGCCGGCCTTCAGCACGATGCCCGCCTTCGCCAGCGCCTGCACCAGCCACAGCGCCGACGCCATGGGATGCCCGAGCAGGTCGGCGCCCGTGCCAGTGCCCATCCGGCGGCCGCTGCCATCGGCCACCTGCACCTTCATTTGACCGAGGGCGTCGAAGAAGATGCCCTGCCCGGCGCTGTCCTCCGGAATCGCGATCGACGTTCCAGTGATGCCGCCGCGCGCAGCCATGTTGATCGCCGTCATGCCCCTCGCATCGAGCTTGTTCGGATTCGCGACCAGCATGTCGGGCAGCTCGATGAAGGGGATGACCTGGTCCAGGGCGGCCAGCACCTGCTGGGGCGTGGTCGCCCGCTGGATGTCGCTGCTTCGAACGCGCACCAGCAGGTCGGCCTCGACCGTGGGCCGCGCGGCGAACTTCACACTGACCTTGGCGCCGCTCGGGACGAAGTCCCCGCCGTACAACGTGCCCCAGGCCGGGCCGGTGCCCTTGACCATGCGGCGGATCGCCTCGTTGGTCAGGCCGACCTTGTACCCGATGGGCGCGCCCAGGCGCACTGCCAGCACCGCGGCCAGCTTCGCGCGGCTGCAGGAAGCGTCCTCCTCGGACATGACGGCCAGGTCCGGCGCGGGTGCGCGCGCGGTGTAGCTCGCCGCGAGGTTGGCCACCTGCGCATCACCCAGGCATTCCGCGCGCGCCGTTGCGGCACACAGCAGCGCCGCCAGAACAACATGTGTGCGCATAACGCCTCCTGCCGCAGTCTTGCGCAACGCCCGCCGTTGTCAAACAGAGAAGACCCGGGTGTCGCACGCGCCCGAAAGGTGAAAATGCTCCCATGGGAAGCCGCCACGCCATCCACTGCCTGCCACTCCTGCTCCTGGCCGCATCCACCGCCGCACAAGGCGGGATGTCCCAGGCGCGGCTGGAGGACGATTGCCTGCAGCGGCTGCGGCCCATCGTTCCGCGAGACGTGAAAGTGAGCGGCGTGGACTTCTCGGCGCTCGGCGCGTATGCCACCTACTTCGTCGTCTCCTACAAGTTCGCTGGCGAGCTCGAGAACGGGAAGCGCGTGGCCGCCTGCACCTACCGCCGCGAAGGGCAATGGGTGCGGGACGATGCCGCCAGCCATCAATTGCTGCGCGACCTCGAGAGTTCGCGCCGGCGGAGCGCGGCGGCACCATGATGAACGGCACCTTCGTCGGCCTGGCCGACCAGCTCGCTTCGGTACGCCGCTCGCATGGCTTGACGGCCGCGGTTTCGGCCGCATCCATCACCGTGCCCCACGCGTTGGGCCTGGGCCTGATCGCCTTCGCCCCGCTGGCCGGCGACGTGCCGGTGGCCGCGCTGGCGCTCTGGTCGGCGGCGCTGCCCGGGGCCCTGCTCACGCTGCTCGCGCCGCGCCGCGGCGTGATCTACGCGCCCACGACCGTGGTGGCCCTGCTGTTCGCGGCGGTCGTCGCCACCGTCGCCGGTTCCGCCGCCAGCATGCGGCTGACGCCGACCCAGGTGCTGGCGGTCTGCGGCGCCACGGTGGCACTCGGCTTCACCTTCCAGTGGTTGTTCGGGCTGTTGCGGCTGGCGTCGCTCGCGCGGTTCCTGCCGATCTCCGTGACACACGGGTTCGCCGCGGGCGTTGGCCTGGCGATGGTGCTCGGCCAGATGTCGGCGGGCTTCGGCGCCGGCTTTCTCGCACTCGATGCGCGCACCTTGCGGCATCTGCTGCTGGCATTGGCCGTGGTGGCCGTCGCGCGGGCCGTGCAGCATCGCTGGCCGCGTTGGCCGGGGTTGCTGCCGGCCGTGGGTGGCGTGGCGCTGCTGGTCGGTGTCACCGGGCTGCTGCCGCTGTTCGAGCCGGCCATGACGGCCGCATCCTTCGCGTGGCCGCCCATCCCGGACTGGACCGGCGTGCCCTGGGTACCGGTGATGCAAGGCCTGGGCGCGAAGCTCGTCTCGCTGGCGATGCTGATGGCCATCGTGAACAGCCTCGACGTCGTGGTGTTCAACCAGGAGCTCGAGCTGGAGCACGGCCTGCACGCCGAGCCCAACCAGGCGCTGCGGCGCGAGAGCCTGATCGGCGCGGCGTGCGGCCTGTGCGGCCTGATCCCGGCGTCGACCAGCGCATCACGCTCGCGGGCGGCGCTGGCGCAAGCCGGGCCATCGGGCGTGGTCGCGCCCGCGCATGCGATCCTCCTCGTCCTGGTGGCCGCCACCGGCCACCTGTGGCTGCCCTGGGTTCCGATGGCTTGCCTGGCCGGCGGCCTGCTGCTCTCCGGGTACATGCAGGTGCCGCAGGTGATGTGGTCGCGCGCCTATGCCAAGGCGGCGGCGGCGACGTGGAGCCAGAGTTGGCTGGTGGCCTTGGTCTTCGCGGTGGCCGGCGGCGTCGGCGCGCTGGTGGCCGGGCTGGTGGTGGCGACGTTCGTGCTGCTGCATGCCTCGGCCAGCACGGTGTTGCGGCGCGCCCTGCTCGACGGCGAGCGGCGCTCGCGGCGCCTGCGCCGCGCCGCGTCGGAAGCCTGGATCGCGCCGCGCATGAACCAGGTGGCCGTGTTCGAACTGCAGGGCGTCGTCTCCTTCGGCGTGGCGGCGCACCTCGCCGAACAGGTCAACGGCCTGCTGCAGCCGCGCCATCGCTGGGCCATCATCGAAGCGTCCCGCGTGCCCGCGTGGGACGCCACCGCGCTGGTGCGACTGGCTGCCTTGGCCCGTGACCGCGAAGCGCACGGCGTGCAGGTGGTGGTCTGCGGCCTCGATCCGCGCGCGGCCGCCGCCATGCCCGCAACGGTGCACCAGGCCGCGGACCTGGACCGCGCGCTCGAATGGGCGGAGGACGCGATCCTGGCCCAGAGCACACCGCAGGACGTTCCCCCGCACGGTGCGGACGATGCGCTGGGCGAGCTGGCCCATGGGATGTCACCAGAGGCTCGACTCTCGCTCGAAGCGGTGCTCGACTGGCGCAACGTCGGCGCCGGCGAGCAGGTGTTCGCGTCCGGGGAGGCCGGCGACGAGATGTGGATCGTGCAGGCCGGGCGCATCACGCTCTCCACCACGTGGCCGCCGGCCGATGGCATGCGCCTGGCGACGGTGGGCTACGGCATGGCCTTCGGCGAGATGGCCTTCCTGGCCGGGCAGCCGCGCACGGCCTGCGCCGGCAGTGAAGCCGCCCCAGCGGTGTTGATGGGGCTGCGGCGGCCGGTGTTCGATGCGTGGGCCGCGGAACATCCGGCCGACGCGCTGGTGTTCATGTCGAACCTGGCGCAGATCGGCACGCGGCGGCTGGCCGCGACGACTCGGCAGTTGCGGGCGGTGCTCGAGTAGGAGCTAAGCGGCCGGAGCGACGGCCGCGCCCTGGATGCCGTGCCGCTGCAGGGCCTGCGCCACGAACCCGCTCGCCTTCATCTCTTCGACGTAGGCCGACAGGAAGCTTGCGGCTTCCTCGCCGCGGCCGCGCGGGCAACCCATGGCCTGCTGGATGACCATGAAGCGGCCGGGCAGCATGCGAAGGCCTCCGGCGCGTTGCACTTCGGCCTCCAGCTGTTGCTTGACGCCAGCCGCCACTTCGCAGCCGTGTTGCAGGAAGTGCTCCATCACCGCCGGAGAAGTGGGCGCGCGCTCGATGGTGGCCTGCTTCAGCTCGCGCGTGAGGAACAGGTCGTAGGCGCTGCCCTGGCCCACCACCACGCGGTTGCCGGGCCGATCCACCTGTTCCGTTTCAGTCAGAGGAGAGTCGTTGCGCACCGCATAACAACCTTCGATCAGCACGTAGGCGGCGGTGAAGCGGATCCCCTCACCGCGCTTGGGATCGATGGCGAAGAAGCCGATGTCCGCCTGCTCCTGGGTGACCGCATCCACCGACTTGCCGGCCGCGTCGAACACCACGAGTTCCAGCGGGACACCGAGCCGTTCAGCGAATCCACGGGCGAGGTCCACCGACACGCCATGGGCCGAGCCCGGCTCTGGCCCTGGGGAAGCAAGGATCGGATTGCCGGTGTTGATGGAGGCGCGCAGCCGGCCGGTGGGCGCGAAGGCCTGGACGATGGAGGATGGAACGCTCATGCTTTCTGCTCGGGTTGCTGGAGGATGTCTCGAATACGGGCGAGGTTGCGCAAGGTGCTGCCCAGGTGCTCCCGCATGACTTCGGCCGCTTCCTCGTTGCGCTCGCGCTCCAGCAGGTCCAGCAACATCAGATGCTGATCGCAATGCTCCCGGTAGCGTGAGCGGTCGCGCATGGACCGGTAGGAAAGCAGGCGGCGCACGCGATTGACGCGGCGCATGGTGTCGATGAAGAACGGGTTGCCCGAGCCCTCGATCAGCGATTCGTGAAAGCGCACGCCGCGATCGTGCAGCTGGTCGGCTGTGTCGGTGTCGATCCCGCCGTTCAACAGATGATGTTCCGCGGCACGGCAGCGCGCGATCACCTGCTTGTCCAGCCGATATGCCGGCTCCAGCAGCGCGGCAGGCTCGATCGCAACGCGCAGGCGATACGACTGCAGCAGGCTCTCGGGTGTGGTCAGCATGTTCGAGAACTCCCAGCCATAGCCGGGCTTCTTGCGGGCCCAGCCCTCGTCGCCGATCCGCGTGAGCACCGCCTGCAACTGGGCCGCTGTGAGGCCGTAGCGACGCTTCAGCATGGATTCGGTGAACTGGTCCGGCAGGTCACCGCGCAAGCGGTCTTCGGCGATGCGGAAGTAGGTCTCCGCCACCGAGTCCCGCGGCGCCCCATTCGAATCGACCGCGAAGCCTGCTGGGACCGACGCGGCTTCCTGCGTCGCCAGGAAGTAGCCGCGATTGGGCTCACGCCGCACGATTCCCTGTGTCTGCAGGAGTTCGAGTGCTTCGTTCACCGGCGATCGGGAGACGCGCAGCCGGTCCGCCAACCATTGCGCCGGCAAATGCGAACCGACGGGCAATTCTTCGGACCGGACCAGCTCGACGATCTGGGACGGCAGGGCGGGAACCAGGCTCATGATGCCCCGATAGTCTGCCGCAGGATGGCCGGCAGGACGCCGCCCTCCCGCAAAAGATTTGCTTCGAGCTGGGTTTCGACAGCGGCGCGGGCATTGAACGGCATACGTGACCCATCGGCACGAACAATCGCCGCCGGGACCTCGGCACCAGGCGCAATGCAATCCGCCGGCGCATCCACGTGCAGCTGGTCCCCCGGCCGCAGATTCAACGATTGCGGCGTCAGGCCCTGCGGAAGCAACAAGGGCAACACGCCCATGCCGATGAGATTCGAGCGGTGAATGCGCTCGAAACTCACCGCCAGCACGGCGCGGATGCCCAGCAGCCGCTGGCCCTTGGCGGCCCAATCGCGTGACGAGCCCATTCCGTACCGTTCGCCGGCCACCACCACCACCGGCCGATGCTCGTCCCGGTAGCGCTGGGCGGCCTCCCAGATGGGGAGCATCTCACCGCTGGGGACGTGCAGCGTGTGCCCGACCGGAGCTTCAGGCGCGAGCAGGTTGCGCAGGGAGCGGTTGTAGAAGACCGCGCGCACCATCACTTCCCAGTTGCCGCGGCGGGAGGCGAAGACATTCAAGTCGTCACGCTGCTCGCCGCGCTCCACCAGGAAGTCGGCCACAAAGCTGTCGCGGGGAATTGCGCTGGCGGGCGAAATGTGGTCTGTGGTGATGTCGTCACCCAGCACCAGCAGCGGATAGGCGTCGTAGCTGCCGAGAACCGAGCCTTCCTTCAAGGAAGCGAAGGGCGGCCTGCGCAGCGCTGTCGATTGTGGGTCCCACGGGAATTGCGGCGTGGACGGCGCCTTCAACCCCAACCACAACGGGTTGAGGCTGGCGCGCGCGAAGTCGCGCTGGAAGTCAAGGGGATCGCGTGAATGCGCGAGATGCGCCTGGACCTCGGCGGGCGTCGGCCAGAGCTCGCGCAAATACACCGGTCGCCCATCCGCATCGACCTGCACCGGCTCGCGGCTCAGGTCACGGTCGGCATCGCCGGCGAGCCCGAAGGCCACCACCAGCGGCGGCGACATGATGAAGCTGAGCTC
This sequence comes from Caenimonas sedimenti, assembly GCF_007833165.1. Classification (GTDB taxonomy): domain Bacteria; phylum Pseudomonadota; class Gammaproteobacteria; order Burkholderiales; family Burkholderiaceae_C; genus Ramlibacter; species Ramlibacter sedimenti. The sequence continues at coordinate 136,994 of NZ_VOBQ01000019.1, forward strand.
CAGTTCCGGATGCACGCGCCCCGGAAAGTTGCGGTTGCCCGAGAGGATGGCGACGCCCTTGGCCGCGCCCTGTTCCTGCGCCGACCGGACTTGCTGCGTCAATGGCCCGGTGTTGCCGATGCACGTGGTGCAGCCAAAGCCCACGACGCCAAAGCCAACGGCCTCCAGATCCGCCATCAGTCCGGCACGCTCCAGGTACGACACCGCAGCCGGGGATCCTGGAGCGAGCGAGGTCTTGACCCAGTCCGGGCGCTTCAGGCCCCGGGCTCGTGCCTTCCTGGCCACCAGGCCCGCGGCCACCAGCAGCGCGGGGTCGGACGTGTTGGTGCAGCTGGTGATCGCCGCGACCGCCACCGGATGCCGCGGCAGCGTGGCGCTGGCCACCGGATGCTGGAATTTTTCGGCCGCCAGCACCTGCGGCATCTCGGTGTAGCTGTGCAGGTCCTGCGGCCGCCTCGGCCCCGCGACATGCATGCCGACGGCGGCCAGGTCGATGACCAGCGTGCGGGTGTACCGGGGCTGCGCCTGCGGGTCGAACCACAGGCCGTTGTGCCGGCAATAGGCCTCCACCAGCCCGACCGCCTCTTCCTTGCGGCCCGTGTCACGCAAGTAGCGCAACGTCTGGTCGTCGACCGGGAAGAAGCCCGTGGTGGCCCCGTACTCGGGCGCCATGTTGGCGACGACACTGCGGTCTCCCGCCGTCAAGGTGCTGACGCCGGGCCCGTAGAACTCCACGAAGTCGCCGGTCACATCAAGCTCCCGCAAGCGGTGCGTGACCACCAGCGCGAGGTCGGTCGCGAGCACCCCGGGCTGCAGTTGCCCCGTGAGGCGCACACCCACGACGTCCGGCACTTGCAGCATGGTCGGCATGCCGAACATCACAGTCTGCGCTTCCAGGCCGCCGACACCCCAGCCCAGCACGCCGATGCCGTTGATCATGGGCGTGTGGCTGTCGGTGCCGATCATCGTGTCCGGCACGACCCAATCCACGCCGTCGCGCTGCTCGATGCTGACTACAGTGGCCAGCTGCTCCAGGTTGATCGTGTGCATGATCCCCGTGCCAGGCGGATGGATGCGCACGCCCGGCAGCGCCTTCGACGCCCAGCGCAGGAAGCGATAACGTTCGGCATTGCGCCGGATCTCGTGCTGCATGTTGGCCTCGACAGCGCCGGGTTGCGCGAACGCTTCCACGGCCAGCGAGTGATCCACCGACACGTCCACCGGAAGCCGGGGGCGCAGGACCGACGGATCCACGCCCGCTTCCGCGAGTTCGTCGCGCATGGCGGCGATGTCCACCAGCGCCGGCGTGCTGGTGGTGTCGTGCATCAGCACCCGGCTCGGCTGGAATGGAATCTCCAATTCGCTGGATCCCGTCTGAAGCCAGTCCAGCAAGGCGCGAGCAGCACCAGGTGTTTCGGATGCAGCCGCGCAGCGCAGGACGTTTTCGAGTAGCAGGCGATGGACCCACGGCATTGCCACGAGCCGGGCGCCGGCGAACTGCGGCAGATCAATAGAACGAAAGGTCTTGCCCTGGTACTCGAATTGGCTCATGCACCCGGCATAAGTGTTTTCCATGACGCTAGTTTGCATATTTCAAATGCAAAATGCAATGCACGTAAACGCTGAGGCCATTTTGGCGGCCGCCCAACCTGAAGGATGAATATGCAACCGACGCTCTTTTCCCGCCGCGGCGCCCTCGCCACGCTGCTGGCCGTCGCCTTCGTCGCGCCTGTCGCGGCCCAAGCTCCGCTCGAATTGAAGATCACGGCACCGGCCGGTGCCGGCGGCGGCTGGGACGGTGCCGCGCGTTCGCTGCAACAGGTGATGACCTCAACCGGTGCAGCCAAGAGCGTGCAGGTCGTCAACGTGCCCGGCGCCGGAGGGACCGTGGGCCTGGCCCAGTTCGTGAACGGCGCCAAGGGCGACGGCAACCAGATGATGGTGATGGGCATCACCATGGTGGGGGCGGTGCTCACGAACAAGTCGCCGGTGACGCTCGAATCCGTGACGCCGATCGCGCGCCTCACGGCCGACCAGCTGGTGATCGTGGTGCCGGCCAACTCGCCGCACAAGACGACCAGGGATCTCGCGGCGGCGCTCAAGGCCGACACGTCCAAGGTGGTGTGGGCTGGCGGCTCGGCCGGCGGTGCCGACCACATCCTGGCGGGCCTGGTCGCCAAGGCGGCGGGCGGCGATGCCACCAAGCTGAACTACGTGCCGTTCTCGGGCGGCGGTGAAGCGCTGGCGGAAATGCTCGGCGGCCGCGTGACGGCGGGGATCTCGGGCTACAACGAATTCGAAAGCCAGATCAAGGCCGGCAAGCTGCGCGCGCTGGCGATCTCTGGCGGCAAGCGCATGGCCGGCATTGACGTGCCCACGCTGAAGGAACAAGGCATGGACGTCGAACTGCTCAACTGGCGCGGCATCGTCGCGCCGCCCGGCATCACCGCTGCACAGAAGACCGCTCTGGCCGCAGCAGTGACCAAGGCCGTCAAGTCCGAAGACTGGAACAAGGTGCTGAAGGCCCGCGGCTGGGACGACGCCTACCTCGATGCCGACGGCTACGCCGCCTTCCTGAAGGCCGACCAGGTCCGCGTCAAGGATGTTCTCACGTCTGTTGGCCTGGTGAAGTGAGCGAGCCCGGCGCACCCGCCGGGCCGCGTTGGCAAACGCAGTGCGGCATCGGTGTCGCACTGCTGCTGACCGCCGCCGCGCTGTGGTTCGACATCCGGAACCTGCCGGTCTCGCCAGCCGTTGGCGTCGGCCCTTCGGCGGCGCTCAAGCTCGTCGGCGCCATTGTCGCAATCCTAGGGCTCTGCCACTTCATCGGCGCGTGGCGGGCGCGCAAGGTGAGGCACTCCCAAGCTGTCGATCATGGCAACCGCGCGTCGCTGGCGATCGTCCTCGCTGCTCTCGTGGGGCAAATCCTCCTGCTGGAAGTGGGCGCCGGTTTCATCTTCAGTTCACTGTGGCTCTTCGCGCTGACGGCGCGTGGATTCGGCGAGCGTGTCGGCCCCAAGTCGGTGGCCATCGGCGCGACGCTCGCCATCCTCGTCTACCTCTTTTTCACCAAGGCGCTTTCGCTCGCCCTGCCTGCCGGTCCGCTTGAGCGGCTGTTCGGCTGAACGCGTCACCCCATGGAAGTCTTCCAATCGCTGCTGCACGGGCTTTCCGTCGCGGTCCAGCCCACCAACCTCATGTTCGCCGGTATCGGCGTTCTGCTCGGCACGCTGGTCGGCATCCTGCCCGGCATCAGCCCATCGCTCACCGTTGCCCTGCTGCTGCCCGTCACGTTCAAACTCGACCCGACCGGGTCCATCATCATGTTCGCCGGCATCTACTTCGGCGGGATGTACGGCAGTTCGACGACCGCCATCCTGCTCAACACGCCGGGTGAAGCGGCCTCCATCGCCACCGCGATCGAAGGCCACAAGATGGCCAAGGCCGGCCGAGGCGGCCCGGCGCTGGCCACGGCGGCCATCGGCTCCTTTGTCGCCGGAACGATCGCGACCATCTTGCTGGCCGTGTTGGCTCCGACCATCGTGGAACTTGCGGTGGCCTTCGGGCCCTGGGACTACTTCGGGTTGATGGTGCTGGCATTCGTGACAGTGTCGGCCACTTTCGGAACCTCGGTACTGCGCGGGCTGACCAGCCTCGCGCTGGGGCTGGTCCTCGGTCTGGTCGGCATCGACAAGCTCACCGGGCAGTCGCGGCTGGCGTACGGCGTCCCATCCTTGATGGACGGCGTCTCGATCACGACCTTGGCCGTCGGCCTCTTCGCGATGGGCGAAGCGCTCTATACCGCGTCGCGCTACCGCGGCATTGCGGAGACGATGGAAGCGGTGCGCGGCTCGCTGTGGATGACATGGGACGACTGGCGGCGCAGCTGGAAGCCCTGGCTGCGCGGTGTGGCGCTCGGCTTCCCCATCGGCGCGCTACCGGCGGGCGGCGCGGAAGTGCCGACGTTGCTGTCGTACACCATCGAACGCAAGCTCGCGAAGCAGCCCAACCAGTTCGGCGAAGGCGCCATCGAGGGCGTGGCCGGACCGGAGGCCGCCAACAACGCTGCCGCCACCGGCACGCTGGTGCCCTTGCTGGCACTTGGACTGCCCACCTCCGCCACCGCGGCGATGCTGTTGGCGGGGTTCCAGCAGTATGGCCTCGTGCCCGGTCCGCTGCTGTTCATCACCAACACCGACCTGGTCTGGGGCCTGATAGCGAGTTTCTTCATCGGCAACCTGATGCTGCTGGTGCTGAACCTGCCGCTGGTGGGCCTGTGGGTCAAGCTGCTGGAAGTGCCGCAGCCTTACCTGTACGCCGGCATCCTGGTGTTCGCGGCCATGGGCACGCTTGCGGCCAATCCGTCCACGTTCGAACTCGGCATGCTCGTCGCGTTCGGCATCTGCGGCTACCTGATGCGCTGCTGGGACTACCCGTTGGCACCGATGATCGTCGGGTTGATCCTTGGGCCGATGGCGGAAAGCCAGTTCCGCCGGGCGCTGCAGATCAGCCTCGGCGATCCCTGGGTGTTCTTCAAGCACGGTGGATCCGCCACGCTGCTGGCGCTTGCCGTCATAGCGCTGATCGCGCCGCTCATTTTCAAACGCTTGAGCCGATTCAAGGGCGAGGACGCTTGAGGATCCATTGAAAGCCGTCAGAGCGATGGCCGTTCATGGTCACCACTTCCATCTTGCGGCTCTCCGTCCTTTCGAACGCGCCGAACAGCCCGGCCAGCCACTCGGGCGTGTGATGCCTTACACGCGCGCCATCCTCGGTCATGAAGACCCCAAACGGCTCCCCTGCGGCCGCGTGCTTCGCGTAGCGGTCGGCATTCCTGGTATCGACCTGCAACGGATAGTCGCTGAGATAGAGGATGCCGTCGGGCTTCAGCAGCCGGTGCAATTGGACGGACAGTGCGCGTTGCGACGTGTCGTCCGGGATGCAGGTCAGGACGGCGAACAAGAGCACGCAGTCGACCGTGCCATCAGGCAGCGTGGGGCCGGCTTCGCCGATCACTTCGAACCGGATTCCGGGGTGCGCCTCCCGCGCCCGCGCGATCATCGCGGGGGAGAAATCCAGGCCAATGACGTTGTCGTAGCCCGCATTCCGCAGCTCGGCGCACAGGCGGCCTTGGCCACAGCCGTAGTCGACCACCAGCGCATCGGGCGCCACATTCCGCGCCAGCAACGCGATGTCCAGCGGATGCGTGAACACCTTGGAAGCCGCGGCGCCATCCCAATAGTTCCGCCGGCTGAGGTCGATCGTCATGGCTCTACCGAACGGCGGCCCATAGCAGCGAAAGTCCCGAGACCAGCATCAAGCTGTCGATGAGCGAGCGATACGCCGCCGCCGAAAGCTTCAACACCACGAAGCGGCCCACGAACGAACCCGCCATCAGGGTCGAACCCACGATGACGCCCTGCACCACCACCTCCGGCGTCAAGGCGCCGAAGAGCTGGAACGTCGCCACCTTGGCCACGTACATGCCGATGGAACTGGCGGCTTCCGTGCCCAGGAAGGCCCCGCGTTCCAGACCGTAGAAGGTGAAGAGCGGCACCGTGAGCGGGCCGGTGGAAGCGACGACACCGGTCAGTAGGCCCAGCGGCCCGCCCAACAACATCAGGTGCGTCGTCGTGATGCGGAACTCGCGCCGCGCCAGCCAGCGGCGCGCGGGGATCAATGACAGGAAGAACAGGCCCAGCGCGGTCTCGGCCACGCCCGGCGCAATCTCCAGCAGCAGCCGCGCGCCCAGCATCGCGCCGGGGATCGCGGTGGAACAGTAGGCGCCGCAGGCGCGCCAGTCGATGTCGCGCCACCAGGCCAGCACCCGCCCCAGGTTGCCCAGGATGGCGGCGACGGCCATGATGGGGATCGCCTGGCGCGGGCCGAACATCACGACCAGCACCGGCATCATCACGAGGGACGAGCCGGTGCCGACGATGCCACCCAGCGTGCCGGCGAACAGGCCGAACGCGAGCAGGAGGGCGTAGTCCACGGTCAGGCGGTGGCCTGCGCGGCCGGCTGCAGCTGCGCGCGCCGCCAGGCCGCCGGCGGCAGCCCGGTGGCGCGCTTGAAGGCGCGCGCGAACGACGCCTCCGATTCGTAACCGACGTCGAGCGCGACGGCCGCGACACTGGACCCCCCTTCGCGCAGCAGCCGGGCGCCGCACTGCATCCGCCAGTTGGCCAGGTACTGCATCGGCGCCAGTCCGGTGAGTGCGACGAAGCGCTCGTGCAGCGCCGACCGAGACAGGTTCACGCGCTGACCGAGGTTCTCCAACGTCCAGGCCGCGCTCGGGTCCGCGTGCATCAGCGCGATCGCGCGCCCCACCTGGCGGTCGCGCAGCGCGCCGAGCCACCCCTGGGCTTCCTGCGGAAGCGTGTCCAGGTAGCGCCGCGCGCCGTCGACGAACACCATCTCGCTGACCCGCTCCAGCAAAGCCGCCGTGCCGGCCCGCCGGTCGCCGGACTCGGACACCGCGTGCTCCAGCATCGGCGCCACCCAGGCGCCGACGCCCTCGGCCGGCAGGTGCAGAAGCCGCGGCAGGGCCGCGATCAGCGGGTTGAACGGCCGCAGGTCGCAGGCGATGAAGCCGCACACGATGACGGTGCTGGCATCCCCGGCCGGCAGCCGCGAACCCGGCTCGAACATGGTGCCGCGGTAGGTGATGGGGATGGGCTTCGGCGCGTCCCGCATGCGGAACAGCCAATCGCCCTCTTCCGCCGGGGCGAGGCCCGGTTCGCTCGAGATCGTGTGCGCATCACCATGGGGCAGCATCACGATGTCACCCTGGCGCAACCTGAGCGGCGGCTCTCCGTCCAGCTTCACCCAGCCCTCGCCTTTGGCGAACAGGTGGTATTCGATGACGTGCTCGGCGCCGGGCATGACCGCCGGCGCCACCATGCTCGACGGCGGCGCGAAAGCCGCCCACTGGTCGCGGCAGCTCACGTGGAAGAACACCGAGCCCCGCAGCCGCACGCTGCGCAGCACGTCGGACAAGGGGTCGAGCTGGCTGGATGGAAGCACGGGCGCATGCTAGCCGAAGCGCGGCCGGGCGATCCAGTACAGTGGATCGTCCCCTGGAGACCGCCCGTGAAGATCGTCGAAATCCGCGAGAAGACGCTGCCCATCAGCTCGCCCATCCGCAACGCCTACATCGACTTCAGCAAGATGACGCTGAGCCTGGTGGCCGTGATCACCGACGTGGTCCGCGATGGCAAGCCGGTGGTCGGCTACGGCTTCAACTCGAACGGCCGCTATGGCCAAGGCCAGTTGATGCGCGAGCGCTTCCTGCCGCGCATCGCCGAAGCCGCGCCCGAATCGCTGCTGGACGAGAGCGGCAACAATCTGGACCCGCACAAGATCTGGGCCACCCTGTTCAAGAACGAGAAGCCGGGCGGCCACGGCGAGCGCTCGGTCGCCATCGGCACCATCGACATGGCGGTGTGGGACGCGGTCGCCAAGATCGCCGGCGTGCCGCTGTTCCAGCTGCTGGCCGACCGCTACGGCAAGGGCCAGCCGAACCGCAAGGTGTTCGTGTACGCGGCCGGCGGTTACTACTACCCGGGCAAGGACGACGCGCAACTGAAGGACGAGATGCGCAGCTACCTGGACCGCGGCTACAGCGTGGTGAAGATGAAGATCGGCGGCGCTTCGCTCGACGACGACCTGCGGCGCATCGACTCCGTGCTCTCCATCCTGCAGGACGGCCAGCGCCTGTGCGTGGACGCCAACGGCCGCTTCGACCTGGACACCGCCATCGCCTATGCCAAGGCGATGGCGCCCTACAACCTGTTCTGGTACGAGGAGGCTGGCGATCCGCTCGACTACGAACTGCAGGCCACGCTGCGCAACTACTACAAGAACCCCATGGCGACCGGCGAAAACCTGTTCTCCATGCAGGATGCGCGCAACCTGATCCGCCACGGCGGCATGCGGCCCGACCGCGACTGGCTGCAGTTCGACTGCGCGCTGAGCTATGGCCTGGTCGAGTACCTGCGCACGCTGGACATGCTGAAGGAACACGGCTGGTCCGCCAGCCGCTGCATCCCGCACGGCGGGCACCAGATGTCACTGAACATCGCCGCCGGGCTGGGCCTGGGCGGCAACGAGTCCTACCCTGACCTGTTCCAGCCGTTCGGCGGGTTCCCCGACGGCGTGAAGGTGGAGAACAGCTACGTAACGATGCCGGACCTGCCGGGCATCGGGTTCGAAGGCAAGGCCGATCTGTATCGCGAGATGCAGGCGTTGTCGGCGTGAGCGCCAGGTTCCGCTGGCGCAGCGTCGGCATCGCGCTGGTGGTCATCACGCTGCTGGCTGTGGTGCCGGCCGCCTATCTGGTGTGGCGGGTCGCTCAGCCGTGGACGGACGGAGTCGCGCACCCGGCCACACCACGGGCAGATGCCACGCAGCTGCAGCGCGACGTGCGCGAACTGTCCACCCGCTTCGACTCGCGCAGCGTCAACCGGCCCGAAGTGCTGGACGGAGCCGCCAGCTACATCGAAAAGCGGCTGACCGAAGCCGGCTTGCAGGTCGTCAGCCAGCGCTTCGACGCGCGCGGCCAGACGTACCGCAACCTCGTCGTCCGGCTCGGCCCTGACACGCCGGAGGTCGTCGTGGTCGGCGCGCACTACGACGTGTTCGGCGAACTGCCAGGTGCGGACGACAACGCCAGTGGCGTCGCGGGCCTGATCGAACTCGCAAGGCTGCTGCGGACGCAGCCGTTGACGAAGCGGGTGGAACTGGTGGCGTACACCAACGAGGAGCCGCCCTTCTTCCGCACGCCGCACATGGGCAGCGCCATCCATGCCGCGGGGCTGCGAGCGAATGACAAACGCGTCTCGCTGATGCTGTCGCTGGAATGCATCGGCTACTTCTCCGACGCACCCGGCAGCCAGGACCATCCGGCTCGGCTGATGGAAGCCATCTACCCCACCACCGGCAACTTCATCGCACTGGTCGGCTTCTACGAGGACGGTGCAGTGGCGCGCCGGGCCAAGGCGGCGATGAAGGGTGCGACGGATTTGCCGGTGCACTCGATCAATGCGCCCGGCTTCGTCACCGGCATCGACTTCTCCGATCACCTGAACTACGCGCGCGAGGGCTTCGTGGGGATGATGGTGACCGATACGGCGTTCTACCGGAACAAGGCGTATCACACGCGCGCGGACACCTGGGAGCGGCTGGACTATGGGCGCATGGCCAAGGTCGTCACCGGGGTGGCGGCCGTCGTGCTGTCGCAGGCCAATCGGCCCATGTAAGGTTCAGGCGCCTTGGTCTGTTCTCGGCCGATTCTGTTGAAAAACTCTCCGGTGCCGCCTAGATTTGCGCGAACCAAATGCGGGGGTGCTGACGATGATGGGAAGCCAAGGCGGAGCGCAGGATCGGCTGTTCTACTCGTTCAACCTTGAAGACCA
>NZ_VOBQ01000020.1 GCF_007833165.1 Caenimonas sedimenti
AGAGGGTCACCACGTTGCCGGCCACCACCGCCGTGATGCCCGCGGGCAAGGCGCCCGCGGCCAGCACGTCGCCCGCCTGCGCATTGGTCAGGGTCAGGGTCGCACTCACCAGGTTGGCGCTATCGGGATCCGTGATGACCGGATCGACATCCGCCAAGGCAACGGCCGCACCGTTCTCCGTGAAGGTGGTCGCGTAATCGTTGGTCCCGCCGGGACCGTCCAGGTCCAGCGTCGGTACCGACGCCGCCGTCACCGTCACATTGACGTTGGCCGTCTCGATGACCCCACCCGAAGTCACGGTGTAGAGGAAATTGGTCGATCCGCTGAAACCGGTCGTCGGCGTAAAGATCAGTTGCCCACCCAGCAGCCTCACCGTACCGTCGGTCACGGCAACGGCTGCGCCCCCGTCGGTCACCGCCGACCCGCCGACCGCCGTGATCACGGGCGTGCCCTCGAACCCGTCATTCGCAGCCACGTTGATCGTGACGGGCGTGTTCTGGGGTGTGGTGGCCGTGTCGGCCACGATGTCCACCACCGCCGTCACGGCGATATTCACGGTGTCCACATCCGTCAGCGCGCCATCCGTGGTGGAAACCGTCAGCACGGCCGAGCCGTTGTAGTCGGCCGTGGGCGCGAAACTCAACCCGTTCAAGGCCCCATTGATCGCAGCGGCCGTCCCCTGGATCGTGACGCTGGCGGTGCTGTTGTTCGTGATCGCGGCTCCCGCGAAGCCGATTGCCGTCAAGAGGCCATTGGTCACGCTCACCGTCGTGGTCAGGCTCGCGCTGTCCGGATCCGCGACAGTGATGGCATTGCCGTTCGCGGTACTGAACACCAGCGCCACGTCCTCCGCCGTGCCCTGCGCGATCGGCACCGCATTCACCGGGGCATCAGGCGGCGGCGCGGCCGTCACCGTGACGTTCACCGACGCCGTCTCGGTGACGCCGCCGGACGTCACGGTGTAGGTGAACGCCGGAACCGCACCCGAGAACCCGGTGGCGGGCGTGAAGACCAGTTCCCCCGCGAGCGTCAGGCTGACCGCGCCATTCGTGACGGGGACCGCGGCACCACCCGCCGTGATGGCGGTCGCATTCACCGCCGTGATCAGCGGCGTGCCTTCGAAGGTGTCGTTGCCGATGACGTTGATGCTGACAGCCGTGTCCTGCGCCGTCGTTGCCGTATCGTTGACGATGTCCGGGACAGCGGTCACGCTGATGGCCACGGTGTCCGTATCGACGAGCGTGCCGTCCGTGGCGACGACCGTGAGAGTATCGGCACCGTTGTAATCGGCCGCTGGCGAATAGCTGAGCGTCGCCAGTGCTGCATTGATCTGCGCCTGGGTGCCGCCCAGCGTCAACGCGGCGCTGCTGTTGGCGCCCGCCGTGACGGTCGCGCCGCCGGCCAGGCTGACCGTCAAGGCCCCCTGGAGGACCGACAACTGCACGCTGTTCACGTTGCCATCGACATCGGCCACGCTGATCTGGCGCGCGCCGGTGAACGCGAGGGCGACACCATCTTCCACCGTGCTCTGCGCACCCGGGACCGTGTTCACAGGCGGATCTTCGACCGCGGTGATCGCGACGAAGACGTTGGCCGTTTCGGTCACGCCGCCCGAGGTCACGGTGTAGGTGAAGCTGTCGCCGCCGACCGCATTCGCGTTCGGCGTGTAGGTGATGCTCCCGCCCGCGGCGAACGTGACGGTGCCCTTCGCGCCTTGCGTCACGCCAGTGACCACCGGCGCCAGCGCTTCAAACGTGTCCGGCGTCGCCCCGTTCGTGCCGGCAATGACGTCGGCCGTGATGGCCGTGTCTTCGTCGGTCGTGATCGAGTCGCTGGTGATGTCGATCACCGGCGTCACCGTGATCGCCACGGTGTCGATGTCGGTCAGCGTGCCGTCCGTGCTGGTGACCGTCAGCGTGTCCGGGCCGTTGTAGTCCGCGTTCGGCCTGTAGACCAGGCTGGCGAGCGACGCGTTGATGTCGGCCTCGGTGCCCGTGATGGTGATGGTGGAGCTGGTGGCGCTGACCGTGGCCGCGCCGGACGCGGTGGCGCTCAACAGGCCGCGGGTGACGCTCAGCGTCACCCCGGTGAGGTTGCCATCCGGATCCGTGACGGTGATGGCGTTTGCGCCCGTGAAGGCCAGGTCCGTGTCTTCGCTGGTACTTTGTGCAGGCGGAACCGTATTGACAGGCGAGTTCGGCGTGGGCGCGGGGGTGACGGTGATCGTGATGGCGGCCGATTCGGTCACGCCGCCCGATGTGACGGTGTAGTTGAAGTCCGGGACGGTGCCGGAGAAGCCCGTGGCCGGCGTGAACGTCAGAACGCCGGCGGACAGTGTCATCGCGCCGTAAGTGACGGCCGCGATCGTGATGGGGACCGCCGCGCCGCCATCGGTGATGGCCACTCCATTGACTTGCGTGATCAGCGGGGTCGTGCCCTCGAACGTGTCGTTCACCAGGACGCTCAACGGGATCGCCGTGTCCTGTGCGGTGGTGGCACTGTCGGGGGCGATGTCCACCACGGGCGTGACCGTGATGTTCACGCCGCTCGTCGTGGTGCCGACGCTGTCGGTCGCCACGATCACGAGCGCGTCCGCGCCGTTGTAGTCGCCGATGGGCGTGTAGGTGAGGCTGGCCAGCGTGGAATTGATGTCCGCCTGCGTGCCGCTGATGGTGAGCGTGGCGGTGCCGACGGCGCCGGCGCTGACGGTCGCGCCGCCCGCCAAGGCGACATTGAGGGTTCCGCTCGTCACCGTGAGCTGCGCACTGGTGACGTCGCCATCGACGTCGGCCAGGCTGATCTGGCGCGCGCCGGTGAAGGCGATGCCGCCGTCCTCGGCGATGGTCTGGCCGCCCGGCACGGTGAACGTCGTCGGATCGTTCACCGGTGTGACGGTCACCGTGACCGTCTCCGTTTCGGTCACGCCCGCGGGGGAAGTGACCGTGTACGTGAAGGTGTTGGTGCCGTTGAAGTTCGCGTTGGGTGTGTAGGTGATGGAGCCGGGGCCGGTGAAGACCACGCTGCCGTTCGCAGGTTGGGTCACCCCGGTGATCTGAGGGGCGCCTTCGAAGCTGTCCGCGCTCGCGCCGTTCGTGCCGGTCAGCACGTTTGCCGTGATGGGCGTGTCCTCGTTGGTCGTCAGGGTGTCCGTGACCACGTCGGCCACCGGCGTGACCGTGATCGAAATCGTGTCGGTGTCCGTGAGGACGCCGTCGGTGCTCACCACCGTCAGGAGGGCCGGGCCGTTGTAGTCGGCGGTTGGGCTGAAGGTCAGCGTGCCGAGGGCGGCATTGATCTGCGATTCCGAACCCGCAAGCGTCAGCGTGGAGGTCCCGTCCGCTCCGGAGCTGATGGTGGCCCCGCCGGCGAGACTCACGTTGAGCACGCCGTTGGTGACGGTCAGCCGCACGCCCACGAGGTTGCCGTCGGGGTCGGTGACGCTGATGCGGCTGGCACCGGCGAAGGCCAGGACGCCGTCTTCCGCGGTGTTCTGCGCGCCGGGCACCGTGTTCACGGGCGGCATGGCGCCAGCGGCGACGGTCACGTTGACCGTGGTCGTCTCGGTCGTGCCCGCGGACGTCACCGTGTAGGTGAACGACGGCGTCCCGGTGAAGCCGGTCGTCGGGGTGTAGACGAGCCGGCCGCCCGTGAGATTGACCGTGCCGCCGGAGACAGCCACGGCCGGCCCGCCCTCGGTGATTGCACTGCCATTCACCGCGCTGATGACCGGCGTGCCTTCAAAGCTGTCGTTCGCGAGGACGTTGATCGTCACCGGCGTGTTCAGCGCCGTCGTGACCGCATCGGAAACGATGTCGACAACGGGGGTGACGGTGATGGCAATGGTGTCCGAGTCACCCAGGCCGTTGGTGTCGATCGAGCTCAGCGTGAGCGTCGCCGCACCGTTGTAATCTGCCGTCGGGTTGAAGCGCAGCCCATTGAGCGCCGCGTTCACCTGGGCGGACGTGCCCTGGATGGTGACCGTGGCCGTTCCGTTGTTGGTGATGACGGCGCCCGGAGCCGCGACCGCGGTCAGCACGCCATTGGTGACGGTCAGCGTGGTCGTGACCACAGTCCCGGCGTCTGAAATCGTGATGGCGTTGCCATTGCCGCTGCTGAACGTCAGCGCGAGGTCCTCGTCGCGCGTCTGCGGCGGAGGCACCGTGTGTTCCGGCGTGAGGGGAGGGCCCGGAGGCGGGACGGGCCCGGGTGCCGGCGTCGGCGCTGGCGTCGGCCCGGGCGTGGGCTCAGGTGTCGGAGCCGGCGTCGGTCCTGGCGAGGGAGCCGGCGTGGGCGCGGGCGTGGGCTGCGGGCTGGGCGCGGGACTTGGGCCCGGCGTGGGCGCGGGAGTCGGCGCAGGGGTCGGCGCCGGGGTGGGGGCCTGCGTTGGTGCAGGCGTGGGCGCCGCCGAGGGTGCCGGCGTCGGCACGCCCGGCAACGGGTCGATCAGGCCCGGAGAGAGCCCCGGGCTGTCAGGCACGTCCTCGAACTCGACGCCGACGATGGGACGCAGGCCGGGCAGGCCGCCACCGAACCCGTAGTTGTAGTCGGGCGGCGGGAGGTTCTCGTTGATGCGCAGGAGCTGGACGAAACTGTTGCCGTCATCGAAACGGATCCGGTCCAACAGGCTGCCGCCCGTGCTCGACTCGTTCCGCGGGTCCCCGGATGCACGCCCGTTGGCGCCATCGGAATTGTTGGCGAATCGATTGAGGCCCCCGAGCGAATCCAGGCTCGCCGCCGTGGTCTGCTCGCCCACGCGGGACAGCAGGCCGCTCGCGTCCCCCTCGGACTGGCCGAACACGTTGTCGAACACCGTCGAATCGAGCGTGACGGTTTCCTTGGCGCGCAGCAGGAAGCGCGCGCCCTGCTCGAACGCCAACTCGACATGCGATTCCGCCATCGTGGTGATGACGTCGCCTTCGAAAACACTGTCGCCGAACTTGAGCTGACGCTGCGCCCCGCTGAGCGAGCGCGCGAACACAACGCCTTCGATCAGGACGACTTTACCGATGACCCGCGGATCCATGACTATCCCAACGCAGAGTTAGACCGTCTTCCTCATTGTATCTTTGTGTAACTCAATGAAAAAGCACTGTTACGCCTCAGCAATCGTCCAGCCGTGACATAGGAGACGATTGCATCGGATTTCGGACCTGCGGCCATCAAGGGTACGCAGCAATCCCGCATTCGGATGACCTGCGGAGCAGACTTGGCGACCCGCCTCATCGCTCGGTCAGTGCCAGGCTGCGCGCGCGCAGCACGGGCTTGAGCAAATACGAAAGTATGCTCTTTTGGCCCGTCAAGATGTTCACCTCGGCGACCATGCCGGGGATGATCGGCATGTTCCGGCCGAGTTGTGACTTGTCCGTGCGGACACGGACCATGTAATACGTATTACCGCGCTCGTCGGTGACCGAATCGGCGCCGATCAGTTCGACCTTGCCCTCGAGTCCGCCATAAATGGTGAAGTCGTAGGCGGTGAACTTGGCCACGGCACGGTCGCCGGGCCGCAGGAATGCGATGTCCTTGGCCAGCACCTTCGCGTCCAGCAGGAGCGATTCCTCGAGCGGCACCACCTCCACGACATCCTTGCCAGGCTGCACGACACCACCGACCGTGTTGACGAAGAGCCGTTTCACGGTCCCCTTCACGGGAGACTTGAGGGTGGACTTGTCGACCTTGTCAGCCAGGCCGACGCCACCCGCCGAACTCATGTTGAGGCGGCCGATGGTCTCGGAGAGCTCCTTGCGGGCTTCGCTCCGATGGTTCAGCGTGATCTCCTGGACCTTGCGGCCGGCCTCCGCGATCGCGGACTGGGCTTTGGCGATCTGGGCGGTCGCGACGTCGCGCTCACCGAGATAGCGGCTGGCGTCCCGCTCCAGCCGCAAGACGTCGACTTCCGACACCGCCCCGCTGGCGACCAGCGGCTTGGTGTAACCGAGCTCCTGCGACGTCAGTTGATAGCCTTTGGCGGCCTGGTCGCGCCGCGCCTGGGCTTCGGTCAGTTCCTGGCGGCGCTGCGCCATCTGCTGCTCTGCCACCGAGACCTGTGCAGAGAGTGTGGAACGAGCCGCCTGGTAGGCGAGCAATTCCGCCTCCACGGTCTTGGGCGTTTCCCGCGCGGCCTCGGGCGGCGGGACGAACGCAGAATCTTCAGCCAGGGCGCGCAGCCGGGCACCCCGTGTGAGCAGCGCCAGGTACTGTGCGCGGTTTTCAGCGAGCGAAGAGTCGAAGCGCGTCGGGTCGATGTTCACCAGCACCTGCCCGGCCTCGACCACCTGACCTTCTTTCACCAGGATTTCCGAAACGACACCGCCATCGAGGCTCTGCAACACCTGCAGTTGCCGCGACGGGATGACGCGGCCTTCCCCTTTGGTGATCTCGTCGACCTGGGTGACGGCTGCCCACACCACGGCCAGGATGAGCGTCCCCCAGAAAACAGCGAGCAGCACGCGCGCCCGCGTCGGCTCCTGCTCGAGCAGGACGCGGTCGGCGTCGGTCGCGAAGCTTGCGTCCGCGGACTGTGCGGCGGACTGCCCGCCAAATGCGTCACGCCAGAACTTCATGCCGAAGCCTTCCCGACCTTGCCGGCCTTCAAGTCGGCCAGCACCTGGTCGCGGGGCCCGTCGGCCACGATGCGCCCATCGTCCATCACGACCAGGCGATCGGCGAGGTCGAGCAAGGAGCCCCGATGCGTCACCACCAGGAGCGTTCGGTCGCGCGCGTATTCACGCAGCCGGTCCTTCAGCTGGGCTTCCGAGCTGTAATCCATCGCGCCCGACGGCTCGTCCATGACCAGGATCGGCGGGTCGAGCAAAGCGGCGCGCGCGATCGCGACGCCCTGGCGCTGACCGCCCGACAGCGATTCGCCGCGCTCCCCGATGAGCATTTCGAACCCCTGCGGATGGGCATCGACGAACTGCAAACCGCCCACGTGGGCCGCCGCCAGGATCGCGCTTCCGTCGGCATACGGCGCGGCAATGGCGATGTTGTCGCGCAACGTGCCGTAGAACAGCATCGGGTCCTGGGCCACGTAGCCGATGTTGCGGCGCACGTCCGCCGGGTCGAGTTGCCGCAAGTCGATCCCGTCGATCCGCACGCTGCCCTGCGTGGGCGCATAAAGGCCGAGCAACAGACGCTGCAGCGTGGTCTTGCCCGAGCCGACGCGGCCGATCACCACCACTTTCTCGCCGGCCTTGATGCGCAGCGAAATGCCGCGGAGGGACTCGACTTCCCGGCCAGGATAAGTGAAATGCACGTTCTCGAATGTGATGTCGCCGCGCAGCTCCGGCCGATGCAGGAAGGTGGTGTCGGCCGGGCGCTCACTGCGGGCAGCCATGGTCTTGTCCAGCGACTCCAGCGCGGTGCGCGTGTTCTGGTACTGCATCAGCAGCCCGACCATCTGCCCCAGCGGTTGCAAGGCCCGTCCGGCCAGCATGCTGGTGGCGATCAGGCCGCCCATGGTCAGTTCGCCGGCATGGATGAGATAGACACCGATGATCACGGTCGCCAGGCTCACCAGCTGCTGCAGGCTGGCCACGCCGTTCACCACGGACGACGACAGCAGGCGCAGCTGCGCGCTGACCCGGGCGAGGAACACCGAAGTCTCCTCGAGCCGGGTCTGCATCACGCGCTCGGCACCGTGGGCCTTGATGGTTTCCATCGCCGTCAGCGACTCCACCAGGGTCGCGTTGCGCATGGCCGAGGCCCGGAACGTGGTTTCGGAAAGCTGGTGCATCCGGCCTTGCACGACGTAGCTGTAGAGCAGGATGAGGAGCAGCCCGGCGATCGGGGCGAACGCCAGCGGCCAGCAGATCCACGCGATCACGCCCAGGAAAAGCAGGGCAAACGGCACATCCACCACCGCCGTGACGGTCGCCGAGGCGATGAAATCGCGCACCTGTTCGAACGAGCGCAGCGTCGCCGCGTAGCTGCCCACGGAAACCGGCCTGTCCTCCAGGCGCATGCCCAGCACCCGCTCCATGATGACGGCGGACAGCTTGACGTCGACACGGCTGCCGGCAAGGTCGACGAAATAGCCACGCAGCATGCGCAGCAGGTAGTCGACGCCGATGACCAGCGCCAGACCGACCGACAGCATCCACAGGGTCTCGACCGCGAAGTTCGGCACCACCCGGTCGTACACGTTCATCGTGAACAAGGGCAACGCCAGGGCGAACACGTTGATCAGCAGCGCGGCCGCCAGGATGTCGCGGTACAGCGGCATCTGCTCCAACATGGCCCCCCAGAACCAGTGCTGGCTGCGGAAATTGCTGGCCGCCGGAGCCCGCTGGTCGAAGCGGAACTTCGGACGGGCGCTGATCAGGACGCCGGAGTAGCGCTCGGCCAGCTCCGTACGGGCCATCTGGACGGTGCCTTGGCCGGCTTCGGGCAGCAGCACCTGCGCGGTCTCACCGTCTTCGGACCAGCCGAGCAGCACGCAGGCGCTGTCGCCGCGAAGCAGCAGCACCAGAGGCATCAGCACGCGGTCGATCCGCTCGAGCGGCCGCCGCAGCACCCGCGTGGCGAGCCCGGCGCGTGCCGCCGCCCGCCCGTAGAGGCTGGGGGTCATGCCCGCCTTCGTCAGGGGAAGGCCGGCCGACAGGGCGGCTCGGCTCGTCGGCCGGCCCAGCAAGCGCGTGATCTCGACGAGGCAGTCCAGCAGCGGGTCCACCTGAAGCGTGTCTTCGCGCAGTTCCTTTCGGAAATGGTCCCGGCCGGGAGCCGTGCCAACACGGGCCGGCGCGTCGATGTCACTCATGCGGCTCCAAGCAAAGATGGGACGGATCTGTCACAGCTCAGCCGTGCCAGCAGGAACAAAGTGTAACCAAGCTGTACATCCATCCTGCACAGCGGAGATACCTCGGATTGTTGATGCCGCCCCCGGGCAAATCAAGGCCGAACGTAAACAAGAGCTTCAAATGTTGCCGGCATTGTGTTGTTTTTGCTCAAGAATCACCACAGGCCGTTCGCACGCACCGCCTTGCCCACGTGTAGGAACGTTCCGACGTCCCGTTGTTCCGGGTTGTTACAAAGCTGTGGGATTCGAACCGCCGCGACCATGAACGGAGGGCACCCCAACGAGGCGTGTTAAAACCGGGCGCCATCCGCCAGCCCTCACCCTCCACGCCCCATGCCCGCGTACGCATTTGAAGCCCTCGACGGCGAGGGGAAGACCACGCGCGGCGTCGTCGAGGCGGACTCGGCGAAGGCGGCACGTGGTGTGCTGCGTGCCCGCGAACTCGTCCCCCTCCAGGTCCGCAGCGTGGCCGAGGGCGGACCGGCCGAGCAGGCGGCCACCGCCTTCTGGACGCGCCCCGTCCTCGGCGGCACGGCGCTGGCGATCTGGACACGGCAGCTGGCCGGGCTGGTCGGTTCAGGCCTGACCCTCGAGCGCGCGTTGACCGCTCTCGCCGACGAGGCGGACAACGAGCGGCAGCGCGACCTGGTTGCCGCATTGCGCGCCGAGGTCAATGCCGGCTCTTCCTTTGGCAAGGCCTTGAGCCGGTTCCCGCGCGAGTTCACCGACATCTACGTCGCCGTGGTGGGCGCGGGCGAACAGGGCGGCCACCTGGGGCGGGTTCTCGAGCGCCTGGCGGACGATCTCGAGGAACGGCAGGCCCTCAACGCCAAGCTCCTGGCCGCAACGCTGTACCCGGCCATCGTCACGGTCGCAGCCATCGCGATCGTCCTGCTGCTGATGACCTACGTGGTGCCGCAAGTGGCCAACGTGTTCACCGGCAGCAAGCGGGCGCTGCCGTTCCTGACGGTGGCGATGCTGGCCCTGAGCGACCTGGTCCGCTCGTGGGGTCTCGCGGGGCTGGTGGTCCTCGGCGCAGGATTTGCCGCCTTCCGTGTGGCGCTGCGCGGCGAGGCATTTCGCGAGAGTTTCGACGCCGCCTGGCTCACGTTGCCGCTGCTGGGCCGGCTGTCGCGTGGGTACAACGCAGCACGGTTCGCCGGCACGCTGGCGATGCTCTCCGGCGCCGGCGTTCCGATCCTGAAAGCCTTGCAGGCGGCCGCCGAAACCTTGGGCAACCGGGCCATGCGCGCCGACGCGCTCGACGCATTGGTGCTGGTCCGCGAAGGTGCCCCGCTCGCCTCCGCGCTGGCGCAGAAGAAGCGCTTCCCCAGCCTGCTGAGCATGTTCGCCCGGCTCGGCGAACAGACGGGCCAGTTGCCTCACATGCTCCAGCGGGCGGCGGCGCAGCTCTCTGCCGAGGTGCAGCGCCGCTCGCTGCAGCTCGCGACGCTGCTCGAACCGCTGCTCATCGTCGGCATGGGCATGGTCGTGATGCTGATCGTGCTGGCGGTTTTGCTGCCGATCATCCAGCTCAACCAGTGGGTCCGGTGACGTGATTCCCACCCTCGACGACAAGCTGGTCGTGGCGATCTCGTCGCGGGCCCTGTTCAACTTCGAGGAAGAGAACCGCATCTTCGAAAGCGGCGACGCCGCCGGCTACATGCAGCTGCAGCTCGAGCGGCTCGACCATCCCGCCGCCCACGGCATCGCGTTTTCGCTCATCCGCAAGCTGCTGGCGTTCAATGACGCGGCACAGCGGGTCGAGGTGGTCATCCTGTCGCGCAACGACCCGGTGTCCGGCATGCGCGTGTTCCGCTCCGCCAAGGCCGCCGGGATCCGCCTGGAGCGTGGCGTGTTCACCCAGGGGCGCCCGCCGTTCGGCTACCTGCGCCCGTTGCGTGCCCACCTGTTCCTGTCGGCCAACGCCGAGGACGTGCGTGAAGCGCTGGCCGCCGGCTTCCCCGCGGCCCGGGTCCTGACTGAATCGGTGCTGGCGGGCAGCAACCATCCGCATGAAGTGCGCATCGCTTTCGACGGCGATGCGGTGCTGTTCTCGGACGAGGCCGAGCAAGTGTTCCAGGCGCAGGGCCTGCAGGCTTTCCAGGACCACGAGCGCAGCAAGGCGGCGCAGCCACTGCCTGGCGGCCCCTTCAAGCCGCTGCTGCTGGCCTTGCACCGGCTGCAGCAGGCGGGCGATGCCCGCATGCGCATCCGCACGGCGCTGGTGACAGCCCGCAGCGCGCCTGCGCACGAACGTGCCATCCGGACCTTGATGGACTGGAAGATCCAGGTCGACGAAGCCATGTTCCTGGGTGGACTCGCCAAGGGCGAATTCCTGCGCGAGTTCGAGCCCGATTTCTTTTTCGACGACCAGACCCGGCACGTCGACCACGCGGCGCTGCACGTGCCGGCTGGCCACGTGGCTGCGGGCATCACGAACCGCGCCTGAAGCAGATCAGCCGGGCCGGCGCGCCTCGCGCCGCGCAATCCACACCGTGGACGCGGCAATGATCACCCCACCGACCAAGGTGTAGCGGTTCGGCTGGTCGCCGAACGCGAGCCACCCCAGCAGCGTGGCCCAGACCAGGTCCAGGAACTTCACCGACTGGCTGGCCGAGATGTCCGCCGTGGCATACGAACGCGTCAGGCAGTAGTGCGCGACGCTTCCGAGCAGGCCGCAGACGAGCGCGATCCCCCATTCGCCCAGCGTCGGCATGCGCCAGTTCAGCAAGGCGAGCGGCAGGCTGAAGAGGGTGACCGTGATGGACTGCCAGACGACGATGACCTCGGCCCTTTCGTAGCGCGTGAGCGCCTTGGTGATGAGGAAGGACGCCGCGAACACGGGCGCCGATGCGAGCATCACCAGCGTGTACACGCCGCCTTGGCCCGTGAGCTGCGGCGCGACCACGATCAGCACGCCGGCGAAACCGATGCCGGCCGCCGCCCAGCGCTCCCACCGCATCGGCTCCCGAAACAGCAGCACGGCGCCAAACATGATGAAGATGGGTGTGGTGAAGCCGATCGCCGTGGTGTCCGCCAGTGTGATGTGCGGGATCGCGATGAACCACAGACACAGGCCGAGCGTGTGCACCGCACCGCGCGTGAACTGCCCGCCGACGTTGCGCGGCCGGTACGCCGCCAGCCCGGCCGAGAACACCAGCGGCAGCATCACCAGCAGTCCCGTCAGGTAGCGCAGGAACTGCGTCTCGAACGGATCGAGCTGCAGGCTCAGCTTGCGCATCAGGGTATTGAGCACCACGAACAGCAGGCCAGCCGCGGCGGACCAGAGCAACGCACGCAACGTCGCGGGCCAGCGGCCCGCCCGCCAG
Source organism: Caenimonas sedimenti (assembly GCF_007833165.1). GTDB lineage: Bacteria > Pseudomonadota > Gammaproteobacteria > Burkholderiales > Burkholderiaceae_C > Ramlibacter > Ramlibacter sedimenti. The sequence goes on from NZ_VOBQ01000020.1 coordinate 12,130, forward strand.
CGCGCCACGTGGGCATGCCGGAGGAGGAGGTTGTTCTTGCTGCTGGAGGTTCGGCCTGACGCCACGGTGACTGCGCAGCCTGCAAGGCCATCGCGCTTTGTCTATTATCGAATGGTCTTCAGGGCGGGGTGCAATTCCCCACCGGCGGTAGGCGGCGATGTTCTCGCCGCAAGCCCGCGAGCGCCCGCGGCTTCTTTCGAGAGAGAACCTTTCGAAAGATCCACGGGGTCAGCAGACCCAGTCGAATTCTGGGGCCGACGGTCACAGTCCGGATGAAAGAAGATCTGGTGCGTGCGGATGCCTGCGCGCGCCGGTGTGCGCGTGCTTCACCCTTGCGGGCGAGGCGCGAGCGTTCTTGCCGCCTTGAAGCGTTTTTGTTCAACCAACAGGAGCGTTTCATGATCTCTGCCATTTCTCCCGTCCCTTCCGCGGCCACGGTGCCGCTCGCCCCCATGCCCGAGGTGCTGGCCGCCATCGCGGCCGGCCAACTCGTGCTCGTTCTCGACGACGCCGGCCGCGAAAACGAGGCCGACCTGATCGTCGCTGCCGACCGCATCACGCCGGCCACCATGGCCATGCTGATCCGCGAGGGGAGCGGCATCGTCTGCCTCTGCATCCGCCCCGAACAGGCCAGCGCCCTCCGCCTGCGGCCGATGGTGGAAGTGAACCGCTCGCGCTATGCGACGGCGTTCACGCAATCGATCGAAGCCGCGCACGGGGTCAGCACCGGCGTCTCGGCCGCCGACCGCGTGCAGACGATCCAGTGCGCATTGCGCTCGACCCTGGAGCGCAGCGAGATCGTGAGCCCCGGCCACGTGTTCCCGCTGATCGCGCGGCCCGGCGGCACGCTGGAACGTGACGGCCACACGGAGGCCGCGGTGGATCTGGCCGAGCTCGCCGGCTGTGCCCCGGCGGGTGTGCTGTGCGAACTGATGAACCCCGACGGCAGCATGGCGCGTGGCGCGCAGGTCGTGGCTTTCGCCGAGCGGCATGGCCTGCTTTGCACGACGGTGGAAGCCGTTCGCGAGCACCGCCTGGCACTCGCCGCTGCCGCGGCCTGAGTTTTCAGACCGCCTTGCTGCGCAGCACCCGCACCAGCTGGCTGCTGGTGTTGCGCAGCCGCTGCGCCAGCAACTGCGTGAGCTTCACCAGAAGCTTGGCGCCGACTTCCGGTTTGGCAACGATCAGCCGCGCGACGGCTGCGCGGTCCAGCACGGCGGCTTCCACTTCGCTCAGCGCCCAGCAGCTCGCGTAGCGCGGCTCGCCGTCGAACATCGACATCTCGCCCAGCACGGAGCCGGCCGGCAGCACGGCGAGCCGCGTGTTGCCACCCGGTCCGTCGGTGTCGGCTTCACCGTCCACCTTGCGCTTGCCGACGTCCACCGTGCCGCGCAACAGCAGCATCATCCAGTCGCTGGAAGCCCCTTCCTGGATCAGGAGCTGCCCCGGCGTGGCGCGCACGTGCAGCATGAGCGTGCCCAGGATGTCGGCTTCCGCCGCCGTGAAGTCCTGCAGGAGCTGGCTGCGGTGCAGCAGCTCCGGCATGGCGGAGAGGCGCTGGCAAGGCCCCAGGACTTCCAGCCCCGCGTCGCGCATGGCCTGTTCGAGCGCATGTCCGGGCATGTCAGCGGACCCCCGCGCGGGCCACCGCGGAACCGGCTTTGCCGGGCCGCTGGTGGCGCCCCCTTGAGGGGGAGGCGCCGAAGGCGCTTCGGGGGTGGGCTTCCACTTCAGCGTTGCTGCTTGAGCCAGGCGGCGATGTCCCGCGCCGCCGCGTCGGTCGCGGCAGCCAGTGCGCGCACGCCGCCCGGAGCGTCCGGTGTGGGCGCCGGCTGCTCCGATGCGAAGCTGCGCTGGGCGATCAGCCGCTCGCCGCCCGCGGTGTTCTCCAGCAGCGTGCAACGCAGGCGAACGACGCCCTTGCTCTGCGCCTGGCTGTCGAACTGGTGGCTGAACTCCTCCAGTTCCACGCGCAGCACGTGGGGCGATTGCCCCGACCGGCGCGCCAGCGCCGCCGCCGCCCCCGCGTCGATCACCGCGCGGTCGCGCCCGATCTGTTCACGCAGGCGCTGCCGGATGAGCTGCGCGGGCGGGGCGCTCCAGCGCGCCAACGCATAAGGCCGCAGCTGGTGCGGGTCGGCGTAGGCGAGCCGGTACAGCAGGGCTGACGTATCCAGCGAGCCGCTCGGGTCGATGTCGTCCAGCACCAGCGGGGCCCCCGCTGGCGCCGCGCCGGCGGCTGCCACGGGCTGCGGCCCGAAGTCGTACAGCGTCGGGCGGACCGGCTTGTCGGGCGTCAGGCCGCAGCCGGCCAGGAGGAGAGCGATGGCCAGGACGAGCGGCATCCTCATCGCGGGCCCCCGGGTGCCTGGAAGCCCGGCTCGCCGGGCCCGGGGCGGGCCGCGCCCGAACCGAAGATCAGCGCCTGCGGGTTGTCATTGATGTTGTTCACGGTGCGTCCCAGCCCGCGCACCGCGCGCGATGCATCCTCCGTCACGCGGTTGAGCCGCGGCAAGGTGGCGTTGTTGAAGCCGTCGGCCGCGTGCGACAGGGCCTGCGTACCTTCCGCCAACCGGTCGATCGGCCCGTCCGGCTCGTTCAGCCGCCGCGCCGTGCGGCCGAAATCGGCGGCCGTCTTGCCGACCTCGTCCACGTTCTTCTGGATGCTGCGCAGCGTGACCGTCGCCTCTGCCAGCGCCGGATCGAGCTTCTGCGATACCGTGGCGTCGAGCCGCTTCGCCAGTTGGCCGGCGCTGTCCGCGGCCACACCGAAGTTGTCGAGCGCGACCGTGAACTTCTTCTGGTTGTCGTCCCCGAGCATCCTGTTCACGCGCTGGGTCACTTGCTCCACCTGTTCCAGGATGATTTCGCCGCGCGCCTCCAGCCGTGCCAGCAGCCCGGGCTTGAGAGGGATGCGGGGCGGCTTCGCCGGGTCGGGCTGTAGTCGGACCGTGGTCTTCCCATCGTCGGCCAGCTGGACGAAGGCCAGGCCGGTGACGCCCTGGAAGCTGAGCATGGCGTAGGTTTCCTTGGTGATTGGCGCTTCCCGGTCGACCTCCAGGCGGATCAGCACGTTGCCGATGACGCCCGGGTCGAAGCCGATGGCCGACACCTTGCCGACGTCAACACCGCGAAAGCGCACCGGCGCCTGCTCCTGCAGGCCGGTGACGGTTTCCCGGGTGGAGATCTCGTAGCTGTCCCGGATGCCGGTGTCGCGCGTCAGCCAGGCCGCCAGGCCCAGCAGCAGGGCCGTGACCACCACGACGAACAGGCCGGCGGCCAGGGCATGGGCTTTGTTTTCCATGATCGGATTCTGGCCTTTCTAGATGGCGAACGGGTATTCGCGCAGCAGTTCCATGGCGCGCTGACCACGCTCGCCCAGGAAGTAGTCTTCCACGAAGGGGTGCTGGAAGCCGATCACGTCGCGCGGCTTGCCGGCGACGACGACGCGCTGGTCCGCGATGACGGCGATGCGGGTGGAGAGTTCGAACAGCGTGTCGAGGTCGTGCGTGACCATGATGACCGTGAGTGCCAGGTCCCGGTGCAGCGACCGCAGCAGGTTGACGAAACCATCCGAGCTGTCGGGGTCGAGGCCGGCCGTCGGTTCGTCCAGCAGCAGGAGCGGCGGGTCCATCACCAGGGCCCGGGCGAGCGCCGCCCGCTTGATCATGCCCCCGGAGAGTTCGGACGGCGCCTTGGTCGCGTCGGAGGGCTTCAGGCCGACCATCTGCAGCTTCACCATGGCCATTTCCTGGATCAGCGCCGGTGGCAAGGTCTTCAGTTCCCGCAACGGGAAGGCGATGTTCTCCAGCACGCTGAAGGCTGAAAACAACGCCCCGTGCTGGAACAGCATGCCGATGCGGCTGGATGCGCCGCGACGCGAGAGAGCCTGCACCGGCTGGCCCATGACGCGTACTTCGCCCGCGGCCGGGGTTTCGAGCCCGAGGATCTGGCGCAGCAGCACCGTCTTGCCCGAGCCCGAGCCGCCGACGATCGACAACACTTCGCCCCGCATGACCTGCAGGTCGAGATCCTTGTGGATGACGACGCGGCGCTCGGGCATGACGAACACCGACGACAGCTTGCGGATGTCGACGACGGGCCCTTCGGGGATGGGCTGGGGCAGGTCTTCGTCTTCCAAACTCAGATCCCCACGTTGCTGAACAGCACGGCGAACAGGGCGTCCACCAGGATCACGACCGTGATGGCGGTGACCACGGAAGCCGTCGTGCCCTGCCCCAGGCTCTGCGTGTTCGGCTGGACGCGCAGGCCGAAGTGGCTGCCGATCATCGCGATCAGGATCCCGAAGAACACCGACTTGACGCTGCCGAGGATGAGGTTGTGCACGTGCACGGCCTGCGGCAGCGCGTTCAGGAAGAAGATCGGGCTGATGCCCAGGGACAGGTCGGCCGCGATCATGCCGCCGATCAGCCCGCTGAGCGTGGTCCACGCGCTGATCAGCGGCATGGCGATCGCCAGGGCAATGGCGCGCGGCATCACCAGGCGGTAGCTGTGCGAGATGCCCATGACGCGCATGGCGTCGAGTTCATCGGTCACGCGCATGACGCCGATCTGCGCGGTGATCGCCGAGCCCGAGCGGCCCGCCACCAGGATGGCGGCCAGCATGGGGCCGAGCTCGCGCACCAGCGCGATGCCCAGGATGTTGACGATGTACGCGTCGGCGCCGAACTGCCGCAGCTGCTGCGAAGTGAGATAGGCCAGCACGATGCCGATCAGGAAGCCGACCAGCGCCGTGATGGGTAGCGCCGTGGCACCGATGCGGTACAGGTGACCCGACAGGTCGCGCCAGGGCCCTTCGTGCGGCCGGCGCGCCAGTTGCACCAGGTTGAGCGCGAGCTGGCCGAGCAGGCGCACGAAGCCGCGCACGTGGCCGAAAGCCCGCAGCAGGGACTCCCCGAACTCCAGGTACAGCCGCATCCAGCTCTTGCGCGGCGCGCGCGGCCCGGGCATGGTGAAGTCGGCCACGCGCTCCAGCACCGCGCGCTGGGCCGGCAGCAGTTCCAGCTGCTCCGGCCAGCGTCGGCCCCAGTGGTCCCACAGCAACTGGGCGCCGACGTGATCGAGTTGGGCCGTCATGCGCAAATCCCAGGCGCGCTGCGAACCGGCCGGCGGCAACGAGGCCTGCAACTGGCGGAACAGCCGGGGCCGCGCAAACTGCGCGGCCGTCCATTCGCCGAGCAGGCGCACGGCGGCGCCCTGCGTCGCGGGCGCCTGGTCGAAGCGGGGCGTGGCGTCTGTCGGTGGCATGGGAAGCGCCCAATCCTAACGGCAGAGTCGCCCGTGGTGCTGTGAGAAGTGACCGCAGTGCCGCTGCGGGGACAAGCACCCCCTGAAGCCGGGGGTATAACCGGGCCAAAAGGAGACACCCGTGCCAGATTCCTCTCTTGCCGAACTGGGCATCGAGCGCCGTGGCGCCGTGCTTTGGCTCACCATCCAGCGCGAGGAGCGGCGCAATGCCATGAGCCATGGCGTGCTGGCGGCCATGGGCGAGGCCATCCGGTCGGCGCAGGCCGACCGCGCGCTGCGCGCGATCGTGATCACCGGCGCGGGCCAGAAGGCCTTCTGCGCCGGCGCCGACCTGCAGTCCGCCAATGCTTTCACCAACGACTACTCGGAGCCGGTCGGCCACCTGGCGCGCCTGTTGCGCGAGGTCAAGGCCAGCAACGTCCCGCTGATCGCCCGCGTCAATGGCGCCTGCATGGCCGGCGGCATGGGCCTGCTGGCGATGTGCGACATGGCCGTGGCCGCAAGGCACGCGGTGTTCGGCCTGCCAGAGGTGAAAGTGGGCGTCTTCCCCGCCCAGGTGCTCAGCGTTCTGCAGCACCTGATCCCGCGCCGCAAGCTGGCCGAACTCTGCCTCACCGGCGAACCGCTGGATTCCGCCCAGGCGCTGGAGCTGGGGCTGGTGAACTACGTCGACGACGACGTCGACACGCGGCTCGACTGGCTGCTGGCGCGCCTGCTGGACAAGTCGCCCGCCGCGATCCGCCGCGGGCTTTACACCATGAAGAAGATCGAATCCATGGCCTTCGAGGAATCGATGTCGTTCACCGAGAGCCAGATCGCCCTCTTCACGCTCACCGAGGATGCGAAGGAAGGCCAGGCGGCCTTCCAGCAGAAGCGCAAACCGGAATGGAAGGGGCGTTGAAGATGAAGGACGTGATCCGCATCGGCGGGGCTTCGGGCTTCTGGGGCGACAGCAGCGTGGGCGCGCCGCAACTGGTGGAGCGCGGCGAGCTGGACTTCCTGGTGTTCGACTACCTGGCCGAACTCACGATGTCGATCCTGGCGGCGGCCCGCGGGAAGAACCCCGAACTCGGCTACGCCACCGACTTCGTGCAGGTCACCATGAAGGCCATCCTGCGCGACGTGGCGCTGCAGGGCATCCGCGTGATCAGCAACGCCGGCGGCGTCAATCCGCAGGCCTGCGCGAAGGCGATCGCGGCGCTGGCGCTGGAACAGGGCGTCGCGGTGAAGATTGCCGTGGTGCAGGGCGACGACGTGCTGCCCCTGGTGCCGCAGTTGCGCGAGGAAGGCGTCGCAGAACTGCAGACGGGCGCGCCGCTGCCCGCACGCCTGCTCACTGCCAACGCCTACCTGGGCGCGCTGCCGGTGAAGGCGGCGCTGGACGCGGGGGCGCAGATCGTCATCACCGGCCGCTGCGTCGACAGCGCGGTGACCCTGGGCGCATTGATGCATGCGTTCCACTGGAGCGCAGACGACCACGACCGCCTCGCACAAGGCAGCCTGGCCGGCCACATCATCGAATGCGGTTGCCAGGCGACGGGCGGGCTGCACACCGATTGGGAGAGCGTGCCCGACTGGGCGCACATCGGCTACCCGGTGCTCGAGTGCCGCGCGGACGGCAGCTTCATCGCCACCAAGCCACCCGCCACCGGCGGCCTCGTCAACACCTCCGTGATCGCGGAGCAGATGCTCTACGAGATCGGCGATCCCGCCAACTACCTGCTGCCCGACGTGCGCTGCGATTTCACCCACGTGCGCCTGGAGCAGCAGGGCGAGCACCGCGTGCGCGTGAACGGCGCGCGCGGCCAGCCACCGGGACCGGGCTACAAGGTCTCGGCGACCTACCTCGATGGCTTTCGCTGCAACGCGCAGCTCACCATCGTGGGCGAGAACGCCGCGCTCAAGGCGCGACGCACCGGTGAAGCGATCCTGCTGCGCACGCGCGAACTGTTCGCCCGCCAGGGATTCGCCGACTACACGCGCACACGCATCGAAGTGCTGGGTTCGGAGCAGGCCAACTACGGCCCGCACGCGCGGGCCGCGAGCGTGCGCGAAGCGGTGCTGCACCTGGCGGTGATGCATCCGGACAAGAACGCGCTGGAGCTCTTCGCGCGCGAGATCGCGCCGGCCGGCACCAGCTGGTCGCCCGGCACCACGGGGGCCGGCGGGCGCCCGAGCCCATCGCCCGCCATCAAGCAGTTCGCCTTCCTGGTGGACAAGAGCCGTCTCGCGCCTACTGTGCTGGTCGGCGGGGAAGAACTGGCCGTCGAAGTGCCCACCGGCCAGCCTGCGCTCCCCGCCGTGGTGCCGGCGCAGGCACAGCCTTCGGCGTCCGCCCCCGGCCGCGGGCCGCGCACGGTCGATGGCGTGGAAGTGCCACTGATCGCGCTGGCCTGGGCGCGCAGCGGCGACAAGGGCAACCACTCCAACATCGGCGTCATCGCGCGGCGGCCCGAGTGGCTGCCGCACCTGCGCGCGGAACTCACGGCCGAACGTGTCAAGGCCTGGTTGGCGCACCTCGTCGAAGGCGACGTGACGCGCTTCGACCTGCCCGGCATCCATGCCATGAATTTTCTTTGCACGCAGGCGCTGGACGGGGGCGGGATGGCGTCGCTGCGCAACGACCCGCTGGGCAAGGGCATGGCGCAGATCCTGTTGGCGATGCCCGTGCGCGCGCCTGCCGGCTGGCAGGCCTGATTCAGCTCTGCGGGAAGCCCCCGGCCAGGCTCGCGCGCAGGTGGTCCACCAGGCATTGCACGGCCCGCGGCGGCCGCGCGGCCCCGGGGCGCAACGCATAGATGCGGTCACCGAAGAAGCCGAGCGGCCGCCAGCCTGGCAGGACCTGCACCAGTTCGCCGCTGCGGAGATGCTCGATCGCGCTGAAATCCGGGAGCAGGCCAATGCCCAGGCCACCCAGTGCGGCGTGCCGCAGCACTTCGCTGTTGTTGGCGCGGATCGGCCCGGCCACGTTGACCGCGACGCGCTCGGGCCTGCGCCCGCCTTCTCGCTCCAGCACCCAGCTCTGGCCCGCGGTGGCCCGCAGGTAGGACAGGCATTCGTGCCCAGACAGTTCCGAAGGGTGCGCGGGGACGCCACGGCGTATGAGGTATTCCCGGCTCGCCACCAGCAGCGACCGCGTCGCGCACAAAGGCCAGGCCACGTAGCTTTCCGGAGGGCTCTGCGTGTGGCGGATCGCGACGTCGAAGCCCTCCTGCGCAAGGTTCACGAAGCGGTCGTTCAAGTCGAGATCGAGGCGGATCTCGGGGTAGCGCACCAGGAATTCCGGCAGCGCCGGCGCCACCGCCTGCCGCCCCAGCGCCACGGGCGCCGTGACACGCACCAGGCCGCGCGGCGCGCCAGCCTGGTCGCGCACCGCCGTGAAGCTCTGCGCGATGCGTTCGAAGGCCGCGCCGGTGTCGTCCACCAACTGCTGGCCGGCTTGTGTCAGGCCCACGGAACGTGTCGTGCGATGCACCAGCGGCAACCCCGCCTGGCGCTCCAGCTCGGCGATGCGCGCGCTGACCGAAGCTTTCGAAACCCCCAGCCGCCGCGCCGCCTGCGTATAGCTGCGCGTCTCCGCCAGCACCGTCAACAGGTGCAGGTCGGCGAAGACGGGTGGCCCGGACGATGTCATGTGGATTGTTCAGTTTACCGAACAACGTGGTCAGCGGTGCGGCCTATGCAAAGTACAGCGCAGGGCCTAGACTGGCCGCCCCACTTCCCGATCTTCCAAGCAAGCCGCCCACCATGAACGCACCTGACAAGAGCCGCTCCGGCGCCGAACTCGCTTCCATCGAACACTGGATCGGTGGGCGCATCGTTCCCGGCCAGAGTGGCCGCCGCACCGACGTCTTCAATCCGGCATCCGGCCAGGTCAGCGGCCGCGTCGCCATGGCGAATGCCGCCGAAGTGGCTCAGGCCGTTGCCTCCGCCCAGGCCGCGTTCCCCGCCTGGGCCGACACCCCGCCGATCCGGCGCGCGCGCGTGATGTTCAAGTTCCTGGAGCTGCTGAACAAGGAAAAGGACAACCTTGCCCGCACGATCACCGCCGAACACGGCAAGGTGTTCACCGACGCGCAAGGCGAGGTCACCCGCGGCATCGACATCGTCGAATTCGCCTGCGGCATTCCGCAGCTGCTGAAGGGCGACTACACGGACCAGGTCTCCACCGGGATCGACAACTGGACGATGCGCCAGCCCCTGGGCGTGGTGGCCGGCATCACACCCTTCAACTTCCCGGTGATGGTGCCGATGTGGATGTATCCGGTGGCCATCGCGGCCGGCAACTGCTTCGTGCTCAAGCCCAGCCCGCTCGACCCGAGCGCCTCCATCCGCATGGCCGAACTGCTGAAGGAAGCGGGCCTGCCCGACGGCGTGTTCAACGTGGTCCAGGGCGACAAGGACGCCGTCGACGCGCTGCTGGAGCATCCGGACGTGAAGGCCCTGTCCTTTGTCGGTTCCACCGCGATCGCGCAGAAGATCTATGAAACCGGCGCGAAGCATGGCAAGCGCGTGCAAGCGTTGGGCGGGGCGAAGAACCACATGGTTGTGATGCCCGATGCCGACATGGACCAGGCGGTCGACGCGCTCATCGGCTCGGCTTTCGGTTCGGCCGGCGAGCGCTGCATGGCGATCTCGTTGGGCGTCCTGGTCGGCGATGCAGCCGACAAGATCATGCCGATGCTCGAGAAGCGCACGCAGGAACTCAAGATCAAGAACGGCGTGGAGCTCGACGCCGAGATGGGCCCGATCGTCAGCGCCGCCGCGCAGCAGCGCATCACCGGCTACATCGGCCAGGGCGAAACCGAAGGCGCAAAACTGGTGGTGGACGGCCGCAAGTTCCAGGGCGCGATGGCCGGCGCCGGCTGCGACGGCGGCTTCTGGGTTGGCGGCACCCTGTTCGACAACGTCAAGCCGGACATGAAAATCTACAAGGAAGAGATCTTCGGGCCGGTGCTGGGCTGCGTGCGGGTGAAGGACCTGGCGGAGGCCACCGCGCTCATCAACAGCCACGAGTACGGCAATGGCGTCTCGTGCTTCACCCGCGACGGCAACGTGGCGCGTGAGTTCTCTCGGCGCGTGCAGGTGGGCATGGTCGGCATCAACGTGCCGATCCCCGTGCCCATGGCCTGGCATGGCTTCGGCGGCTGGAAGAAGAGCCTCTTCGGCGACATGCACGCCTATGGCGAGGAAGGCGTCCGCTTCTACACCAAGCAGAAATCGATCATGCAGCGCTGGCCGGAGAGCACGCCCAAGGGTGCCGAATTCGTGATGCCGACGGCGCAGTGACGGGCACGGGCCCGGCATGGCCGGGTGGCGACAAGTACCCGGTCATCGACATCCTGCGCGGCGCCGCGGCTCTGACGGTCGTGGTCTATCACGTCATCGCGATGACCGGCTGGCCGGGGTTTCCGACGAGTCACGGCCGCCTGGTGTTCAGCTACGGCTGGGTCGGTGTCAACCTGTTCCTGGTCATCAGCGGGTTCGTCATCGGGCTGACCGCCTTGAATGGCTACGCACGAAATGGCAGCGGGTTCCGCGCGCCGTACGTACGGCGCAGGCTGGCCCGCATCCTGCCGCTCTACCTGTTGACCGGAGTCGTCTACGTCCTGCTGGTGGAAAGCAGCCTGTTGCAGGGCCCGATCAGCAACCTCGTCAAGCAGGTGGCAGTGCACCTGCTGTTCGTCCACAACTTCAGCGAGTCCACCTTCGGCACCATCAACGGTCCGAACTGGTCGGTGGCGCTGGAGATGCAGTTCTACCTGCTCGTCCTGTTCATCACCCCCTGGCTGGCGCGCGCGCCGGCCTGGACCACGCTGGTGTCCGGCCTGGCCGCTGCGATGCTGTTTCGCTGGGCTTCCACCCTGGTGCTGGTGCCGGGCGTGGCCCCAACCATGCAGCAGCATGTCGTGAGCGTCTGGCTGCCCGGCGTGCTCGACCACTTCGCGCTCGGCATCTTCCTCGCGAAGGCCGTGCGCGGCGAAGCCGGCTCGCGCCTGCAGGCATGCCTGCGGACAGGCTGGCGGCCGTTCGTCGCCTGGGCGCTGGTGGCTGCCGTTCTCTTGCGCCTGGCCGGCTGGGTCCTGGTGGACCGGCCCTACTGGGACAACCCGCTCATGATCGTCGGCTTCCCCACGTTGCTCGCCGCGGGCCTGTCGGCACTCGTGGCAGCCGCGATCACGTTCCCCCACCCGCGGTCCCTGCTGCACCGGCCATTGCGCTACCTGGGCGAGATCAGTTACGGGATCTACCTGTGGCATGTCCCGGTGATCCTGAGCGTCATCCAGCGCAAGCTGGATTGGCGCGAAGACCGTCTGCTGACCTTCGTCCTGGTTGCCACGGTGCTGCTGGCTGCGGCGACCTGGCACCTCGTCGAGAAGCCGGCACTCGACGCCCTGCAGAAGGACAAGGCGTGATGCGACGGTGGGTGCGCAGCCTGTCGCTGCTGGTGCTGACAGGCTCGGCGCTGGCCGCCGGGCCCGCCCCGTTCGTCGTTGCGCCGGTCGTCGAAGGCCTGTTCGAGTGCGGCGCGCCCGGCTCGCCACCGCCGAAAGCCGGCTCCTACTGCGCTGCCGCGAATGGCCACGCCGTTCCCGCCTTGCGCCAACTGCTGGACGACCTGGAGCCGGGCGGGCCCCGCGGCTCGGTCCAGGTGGGCTACGTGCTGACCGTGCAACTGCTCGGCCTGTACCGCGCGGAAGGCGACCGCTGGATCGTCGATGCCGGCAAGCTGCAGCGCATCGCCGAACTGCTTCTCGAAATTGATCGGCCGGTGGTCGTCTACCTGGCGGCGAACCATTTCGATTCGCAAGGCCCGCTGGCGCAGGCGCTCGCGAGGGATCGCGGCAACCTCATGCTGCTCGCGAACGGGCAGCCGCCTGCGACGGACTACTTCGGCTACCAGGTGGCCCCTTTCACGCTTCTCACCGATCCCGCCATCCCGGTGAATGCATACCGGTTCGAGGCGCTCCGGCTCCTCGCCAGCCGGCTCGCGGCGCTGCCGCCGGCGGTGCAGGGCCGGCTGGTCGGTGTGGCCCTCGGGGGTGAGTTGCACCACCTGTTCCCCGATTTCAGCGGCGGCATGGGGATGCACGACACGCCGCGCGTCACCGACTTCGGCGAGGCCTCGGTGCGGCAGTTCCGCGCCTGGCTGGCGCGCAAGTACGGGGGCATCGACAAGCTGAACGCGGCGGCTGGAACCGCCTTCGGGTCCTTCGATGCCGTGGCGCCCCCCGCGCGCAACGCGCTCGTCGACAGCGGCGTGCCGCGCTGGCAGCACTACGACGGTTCTGCCGGCGGCAAGCTCGCGCTGCGCGGATGGCTGTGGGACCCGGACCACCGCGTCCAGCGGCTCGAACTGCGGGTGGACGGCCGCGCGTGGGCCGAGATCGAGCGCGGTTTCAACCGGCTCGACGTCTATCGTGCGGTCGCGGACGTGCAGGATCCGAATGTCGGTTTCCGGCACGACCTCGACTTCTCCTCATGGCCCGCGGGCAATTACCGGCTGCAGGTCGTGGCGCATTCAGCCACGGGGGAGCACGCGCTGGCCGACCGGCTGCTGGTGGTCGGAGGCACCCCCGCGTCCTGGCTCGCCAATCGCTGGCAGCGTGCGCTGGCGCGGGCGCGCGGGCTGGCACAACGCGCATTCAGCCCGCTCGACGGGGTCCGCAGCGCGCTCGACGCCCCCCTGGGGGACCAGCGGGTCATGTTCAATCCACTGGCGCGCGACTGGAACGATTTCAGGGCGGCGCAAGTGACCGGGTTCATGGGCGAGCTCCACCGGGTGGCGCTGGCCGCCGGCCTGCCGGCCGCCAAGCTGTTCTCGCACCAGATCCTGGTGCGCGCGAATTCGAGCTGGAACGCCGACCTGTTCGCGACCGACGGCAGCGTGGCGGCGGGCGTGCCCTGGGTGCACGGAATCAACATGTACGGCGGGGTCACGGGAGGCGAATGGATCCGGCGCTTCGTCCGCGCCCGGGGCATGGCCGGCTATGGCGTCCCGGAATTCCACCCCCAGCAGACGAAGCGGCCGGCGGCGCACCTGGAGGCGCTGCGCTTGCACCGGCAACTAGGCGCGCGCTTCGTCAGCCCCTACTATGTGTCCATCGCGGCGGACCGCGGCGCGGCGGCGAATTCGGCCATTCGCGCGCTGGAGATCCGGCCGAACAACCCACAGGAGGGCTCCGACATGCTGTTCCAGGCCATCCGCGACATGGCGAAGCAATGAGCGAAAACACCTTCGACTACGTGATCATCGGCGCCGGAACGGCGGGCTGCCTGCTGGCCAACCGGCTGAGCGCCGACCGCAGCAAGCGGGTCCTGCTGATCGAGGCCGGTCGGCGCGACGACTACCACTGGATCCACATTCCGGTCGGCTACCTCTACTGCATCGGCAACGCGCGCACGGACTGGCTCTACCAGACCGAAGCCGATGCCGGCCTGAACGGCCGCACCCTGCGCTACCCGCGCGGCAAGACGCTGGGCGGCTGCTCCAGCATCAACGGGATGATCTACATGCGCGGCCAGTCACGCGACTACGACGGCTGGGCGCAGCGGCTGGGCGACGCCAACTGGACCTGGGACCACTGCCTGCCGTACTTCAAGAAGCACGAGGACTACTACAAGGGCGCGGACGCCATGCACGGCGCGGGCGGCGAATGGCGCGTGGAGCGCCAGCGGCTGCGCTGGGACGTGCTGGACGCCTTCGCGCAGGCCGCGCAGGAAGCCGGCATCCCGCACAGCGAGGACTTCAACCGCGGCACCAACGAAGGCGTGGGCTACTTCCAGGTGAACCAGAAGGACGGCTGGCGCTGGAACACGGCCAAGGCGTTCCTGCGTCCCACCTGCTATGGCCGGCCGAACTTCGAGCTGTGGACGGCGGCGCAGGTGGCGCGCCTGGTCATCGAGACGCAACCCGATGGCAGCAAGCGTTGCACCGGCGCGCAGGTCTGGACCGGCGAGGCGATGACGAACGTCGAGGCCACGCGCGAAGTGCTGCTGTGCGCGGGCAGCATCGGCTCCCCGCAGATCCTGCAGCTTTCGGGCATCGGGCCGGCCGCGCTGCTGGGCGCGCACGGAATCCCGGTCGTGCACGACCTCCCGGGCGTGGGCGAGAACCTGCAGGACCACCTGCAGATCCGCGCGGTGTTCAAGGTGGATGGCGTCGCGACCCTGAATACCCTGGCGAACAGCTGGTGGGGCAAGATGAAGATCGGGATGGAGTACGCCTTGAAGCGCTCCGGCCCCATGAGCATGGCGCCATCGCAGCTGGGCGCTTTCACGCGCAGCTCGCCGGACCAGCCCTATCCCAACATCGAATATCACGTGCAGCCCCTGAGCCTGGACGCTTTCGGCGAGCCGCTGCACGGCTTCAACGCGTTCACCGCCAGCGTCTGCAACCTCAACCCGACCAGCCGCGGCTGGGTACGCATTCGCAGCAGCAAGTTCGAGGATGCGCCGGCAATCGCGCCGAACTACCTCAGCACGGAAGCGGACCGCAAGGTCGCGGCCGATTCATTGCGCGTCACGCGGCGGATCGCCGCGCAGCCGGCGCTGGCGAAGTTCAAGCCGCAGGAATGGCGGCCCGGCACGCAGTACGAATCGGACGAAGAGCTCGCCCGGCTGGCCGGCGACATCGCCACCACCATCTTCCACCCCGTCGGCACCACGGCCATGGGCGCGGACGGCGACCCTGCGGCCGTGCTCGACCCGGTGATGCGGGTGCGCGGCATCGCCGGCCTGCGGGTGGTGGATGCCGGCGCCATGCCCAGCATCACCAGCGGCAACACCAACTCCCCCACGCTGATGATGGCGGAGAAGGCCGCGGAGTGGATCGTGCGCGAGGCCAGGGCCGCCGCCTGATTCCAGGAAACGCGGTGGGCTAACGGATGCCACCCACGTAACGCGGCACGTTCGGATCGCGCCGGGCTTCGCGCTCGGGGTCCAGCGTCGAATCCGAAAAGCCGGAACTCGCGCCGAAGATCGATGCGGCAAAGCTGCCGGTGCGCTCCGACGGCGGCGCAGCGGGCGCCGGCACGGCGGCCGTGCGGACCCGCATGGCCTGCACCGCGCTTTGGACAAGCGGCTTGGCGGGCGCGGCCGTCTTGTCCAGCACGGCGCGCTCCAGCTTGTCCGCCCACTCGTGCAAATCCGGGTGACTGTCCTCGGTGGCCTTGGCGCGGGCGAAGCGCACGACCTCCAGTGCGTACTCGAGGTTCTCCGCCATCCACTCGGTGTCGGTCACGCGCCCGGTCTTGCGGCGCAGCAGCACGTGCATGTGGGCGGCAATGGCGAGTTTCTGGCTGACGAGCATGAGGAACCTCCTGGGGCTTGGATCAGGTGCCCAAGCGTTCGCGGTGCTGGCCGATGTCCAGTCCCGCCAGCTCGGTCTGTTCGTCGACCCGCAGGCCCACCAGCACCTTGGTGATGACGAGCAGAAGGGCCGTGACCACGAGCGCATAGCCGAAGACCGCCGCGACACCGATGAGCTGCGTGAGCAGGTCACCGGTGACGCCCGAAACGGCCTTGCTCGCGAGGGGCCCGGTGAGCAGCGAACCGACGATGCCGCCCACGGCATGGACGCCGAAGACGTCCAGAGAATCGTCCGCGCGCAGCAGGCGCTTCAGGCCGGTCGCCCCCCAGTAGCACATGATGCCGGCGACGGCCCCGATCAACAGCGCGGAGCGCGGCGTCACGAACCCCGAAGCCGGGGTGATGGCCACCAGGCCCGCCACCAGGCCCGAGCACAGTCCCAGCAATGAAGGCCGGCCGCGCATCACCCATTCGCCGATCATCCAGGCCATGGCGCCGGCCGCGGCGGCAATGTGCGTGACCAGCATCGCCAGGCCGGCCCGGCCATCGGCCGCAACGGCGGAGCCGGCGTTGAAGCCGAACCAGCCGACCCACAGCATGCCGGCGCCGGCCATCGTCAGGCCGAGGTTGAAGGGCTCGAAAGCCTCGCGCCCGTAACCGCGGCGCGGCCCCAGGAAGTAGGCGCAGACCAGCCCGCTGACGCCGGCGTTGATGTGGACGACCGAGCCACCGGCGAAGTCCAGCGCGCCCAGTTGCGCGAGCCAGCCGCCCGGCTCCCACACCCAGTGGGCGATGGGCGCATAGACGAACAGCGACCACATCCCGATGAACACCAGCATCGCCGAGAAACGCATGCGCTCGACGAAGGCACCGACCACCAGCGCCGCCGTGATGATGGCAAAGGTGAGCTGGTACATGGCGTAGACCGACTCGGGGATGTTCGGCGCGATGTGGCTCACCATCACCTTGCCGGCGTCCTTCAGGTATTCCATGCCGGCGAAGCCCATGCGGCTCCCGTTGCCGATGAAGCTGTTGTTCGGCGTGAAGGCCCACGAATAGCCGACCAGGAACCACAGCAAGCTCACGAGCGCGGCGATCGCGACCACGCTGGCCATGGTGTTGATCACGCTCTTCTTGCGCACCATGCCGGCATAGAAGAGCGCGATGCCCGGCAGCGTCATCAGCAGCACCAGGGCCGTCGAGGTCATCATCCAGGCCGTATCGGCGCTGCTGAGGCGGTCCACGGAAACGAGGCTGGGCTTCGTGAGCGCAGTTGGGGCGGCGGGCGTTGCCGCGGGGGCCGCGATGGCGGCGGCGGGCGCTCCCACTTGCCCGGCGGGCGCCGGTTCTGCCGCGGCGGGTGTCGTCACCGGAGCCGCAGGCACGGCCTGGCTCCAGGCATGGCCACTCCAGGCAATGATCGCCCCCAACAGGGCGAGCGTGACGGCTCGGCGCATTGTGTGTCCTTGTGTTACCCCAACAAGCACGTTCCGCATAAGTCGTGCCAGCGCGGCCTGGTGCGAAAAGCGGATCGCCCGCGCGCCGGGCCGCACTTCTGCAAACTTTCGTGGCGGGCGCCGGCACGCTTGAGCAGGGTGGGAAAGCCCTGATGCACTGCGGGGGTGCGGGCCGCTACAGTCCGTGCACTCGCAAAGCGCCCTCCGGGGTACCAGGGCGAGGGACCGAGGAGACACCCCCAGAACACGAATAAATTGCGGACCGTACCCTGTCGTACGCGTCCACTTCAAGCGCCGCCGATGCGGCGCTTTTTATTTGGCGGGGTGCACAATCAACGCATGGACGACATCGTGCGCCAGGCCTTGGCCAAGTGGCCCAACGTGCCGCATTGCTATGGCTGGCTCGGGCTCGACGCGCGGGGTGACTGGTACATGCGCGACGACCGCGTGCAGCACTCGGGGCCGTTCCCCACCCCCAAGGGATCGCTGTTGCGCCACGAAAAGCTGCTGGCGTTCATCCACCGCAACTACGACCGCGACGCCGCAGGTCAATGGTTCTTCCAGAACGGCCCGCAGCGCGTCTATGTCGAGCTGGAAGTGGCGCCCTGGGTCTGGCGGCTGGGCAGTGGCCACAGCATCACCAGCCACACGGGGCAAACTGCGAAGCCCGCGGCCTGCCTGGTGGACGAGAAGGGCCATCTGTACCTGGACAGTGACCTGGGCCTGGGCCTGGTCCACACCCTGGATATGGCGCAAGCCGCGGACGCCATCGAAGAGGGGTTGTGGCGGCCGGAGGAAGTTTGCTCCGCCGACCTGCCGCCGCGATTCGGCTTCGTGCGCAGCCCGGCGGCCGGCCAGCCGGGACCATGAAAAAAGCCGGTCGACGACCGGCTTCCTGTTGCGCCCGCGCGGTCCCTTATTTGACTGCGCTCACCATGTAATCCACCGCCGCCTTGATCTCGGCTTCCGAGGCATTCGTGCCGCCCTTGGGCGGCATGGCGCCCTTGCCCTTCAGGACCGACTGCACCAGCTGCGGCATGCCCTGCTGGAGGCGGGGGGCCCAGGCTGCCTTGTCGCCCAGCTTGGGCGCATTGGCCACGCCCGCGATGTGGCAGGCGGCGCAGGCCTGCTTGTAGAGCGCTTCGCCGCCGCCGGCAGCCACAGCGGTGGCCGGCGCGGCTGCGGCAGCAGGGGCTGCGGCAGCGGGAGCAGCGGCGGTCGCAGCAACGGGAGCTGTCACCGGCACCGCAGCTTGCGGGGCGGCCGCCGTGACGGCAGCGCGCTGCGGCTCGGCAAACTTGCCGCCCGCGGTATTGGCCATGTAAGCCACGGCACGCGCGATCTCGGTGTCCTCGAAGTCGCCGCCCGCCTGCGGCGGCATGGCCCCCTTGCCCTTCAGCGCGGAACCCACGAGGGCTTCGAAGCCGGTCTTGAGGCGGTTCGCCCAGGCCGCGGCATCACCGAGCTTGGGCGCGTTCGCGACGCCGGCCGTGTGGCACGTCGTGCATTGCGCCTTGTAGACCTCTTCACCACTCTTGAGCGGACGGTTGGCGTCGCGGATCTCGACCGTGCCCACCTTGCGGATGCGGCTGGCGACGCCACGGTCCATGTCCTGGGCGGTCAGGCCGCCCAGCGCGTACTTCTCCGCCTGGGCGCTGCCCGCGGGCTTGTTGTCGGCCACCACGTACGCCACCAGCGCGATGATGGCGAAGACGGGCACGAAGAAAGAGAAGAACACCGCCAGCAGAAGCTGCTTGGGCGTCTTGATCGGGCCGGTGTGGGCTTCTTCCTGCGTGCTGTCGCTCATGGCGTCCTCAACAAAATCAACCTTCGATTATAGCCAGCAGGTGCCGGCCTCCCGTCCCCACCCCCTGGGCGCGCAGGCCGTGCCCCGTCATGGGCGATAATGCGGGCTCGCAACAGCATGCGGCTGTAGCTCAGTGGATAGAGTATTGGCCTCCGAAGCCAAGGGTCGTGGGTTCGATCCCCGCCAGCCGCGCCATTCAGATGGCCTCCAATCAGACAACCGTGGTCGTGGCCGGCGGCGCCGGCTACATCGGCTCGCACATGGTGCGCATGCTGCAGGAGAACGGCTTGCGGACCGTGGTGGTGGACAACCTGGCCACCGGCCATGCCGAAGCGGCGGGCGATGCCATCTTTCGCACCGGCGACATCGGCGATGCCGCTTTCATCACCGCCCTGCTGCGTGAATTCCAGCCCCGGTGCGTGATGCATTTTGCGGCGGCCAGCCTGGTCGGCGAATCGATCGTGGCGCCCGCGAAGTACTGGCGCAACAACACGGTGCAGACGCTGGCGCTGCTGGACGCGATGGTGGAATGCGGCGTGAAGCAGTTCATCTTCTCGTCCACGGCGGCGGTTTACGGCGACCCCCTCGAAGTGCCGATGGGCGAGTCGCACCGGCGGTTGCCGATCAACCCCTATGGCAAAAGCAAGCTGGCGGTGGAGAACGCCCTGGAGGACTATGCGCGCGCCTATGCGCTGCGCTACGTCACCTTCCGCTATTTCAATGCCGCCGGAGCACACCCGGACGGCACGCTGGGCGAGCGGCACGAGCCGGAAACCCACCTCATTCCGCTGGTGCTGCAGGTGGCCTCCGGCCAGCGCGGGTTCATCTCGCGCTTCGGTTCGCAGCATGACACGCCGGATGGCTCGTGCATCCGTGACTACGTGCATGTGCAGGACTTGTGTGAGGCTCACCTGCTGGCGCTGCAGCGCCTGGACGCGGGAGGCGACAGTGCCAGCTACAACCTCGGCAATGGCCTTGGCCACTCCGTGAACCAGGTGATCGAGGCGGCGCGCCAGATCACCGGGCATCCGATCCCGGTGCGGGACGACCCGGCTCGCGAAGGCGACCCGCCGGTGCTGGTGGCAGACGCGGCCAAGGCGAAGCTCGAGCTCGGATGGACGCCGCGATACGCCGCGCTCGAGACCATCATCGCGCACGCCTGGCAGTGGGAACAGCGCCGGCGCGGCAGGTAGCTGCATCTCTGGCAGCACGTTCGCCCACCCCGATGAAATCGGGGCCGGCCCCCCTGCGGTGGCTGGCCCCGAAGGTGCTGGTTGAATCCGCTCAGCGCGCCGTGCCGAAGGCATCCTTGCCGGTGGGGATGTCGAAGTCGGGCAGCAGAGCGCCTTCGGCGGGCTTGCTGGCCGCGGCCGCTGCAGCGCCCGCAACGGCGGCGCCGGCAGCCACCGGTATGGCGACCGAACCGGCAGAGCCTCCCACCGGCGCGGCCGGCGTCGTCGGGGTCAGCAGGTACGACAGGTCGGCCGGCGGCGGCACGATCACCGTGACGGAAGCCATGTTGCCGATCACCAGGACCAGCGTGCGCAGCATGTCGCAGATCGGGTCGACCGCCAGGAACAGGATGAACGCAGCTTCGAATGGCAGGCCCAGGTAGGCGCAGGTCATGCCGACCAGCGAAACGGTGACCAGGCCCGTCATGCCGGCCGACGCGAAGCCAGCCAGGACCGAGGTGGCCATGACGAGCATGATGTCGGCGACCGAGAGGCTGCGGCCGTACAGCTGCGCGATGAACAGCGTGGCGCAGACATAGAACACGACGGGGCCGACTCGCAGCAGCGACACGGAGAGCGGCACCAGCAGCTCGACGCGGGCGCGGGCGAAGCCCAGCTTGTCCGCCAGGCTTTCGATCATCACCGGCATGCAGGTCGCGCTGCTGCGCGTGGCCAGCGCCAGCGCGAAAGGCTCACGCAACGCGTTCAGCACCTCGGACATCGGCCGGTTCGAGCGGCGCCAGATGACGAACACGGAGAGCGCGAGAATGATCAACGAAGCGACGAAGAAAGTCACCACGAAATGGAGCATCGCCTGCAATGGCTCCATCCCTGTCTTGCCGAGCTGCGCCGCACTCATGCAGAACAGGATGATCGGCATCGGGTACGCCAGCCAGCGCACCAGCGTCTGGCAGGCCTGGTAGATCGTCTCCAATGAAACGGTCAGGCCGTCCGAGATCTTGGTGGGCACGTGCCCCACGGCGAGCCCGAACAGCATCGCGAAGACCAGGGCCTTCAGCGTGTCGCCCACGGCCAGCGCGTTGAAGATGTTCGCGGGCACCATGCTGACGAGCATTTCGGAGAAGCCCATCTGCTTCTTGACCTCGTCGGCGCCCTGCAGGCTCATGGCGGTGTCGCTGGAGCTCAGGTCATTGCCGACGATCTGGCCGAACTTCTGCATGGTTTCGGGCGGCAGGTCGGTGCCGGGGCGCAGCACGATGACGGTCAGCGCGCCGATGATGGCCACGATGACCGAAGCCGCGAGGAACACCACGGCCAGGCGGCCCAGCAGCTTGCCGGTGCCGCCTTCGCGGAACAGGCGCTGCAGGCTGAAGATGATGGCCGACACCATGAAGGGCAGCGTGATCATCTTCAGCAGGTCGACGTAGATGTCGCCCAGGAACCCGAGCTGGATGGACTGCTGCGGGAAGATCGAGCCCACCAGGAACCCCAGGCACAGGCTGCCGAGGATCACCCAGGGGTTCAATGCGAGTGAGTACAGCTTCTTCGCGTCCCAGGTTTTCGACTTCTTGGCTTCCATGACTTACCTCTGGATTCAGTTCTCAAGGGCCGCGAGGACCTTGTTGATGTTCAGTTTGTCCGTGCGCTGCGTCAGGTATTCGTTGGCGAAGGCGAGCAGCGTGCGGTCGTTGATGCCGATGGCGATGCCCAGCGTGTCTTCCAGGTCCTTCAGCGTGACCGTGCGCAGCGTGAGCGAGGAGGTCGGGTCCGTCTTCAGGATGCGCTTGATCTCGAATTCGTCGCGATACGCGGCCATCACTTCGCCCTTTTCCAGGGCTTTCAGCACGTCGGGCCAGCCGGGATATTCCTTGACCTTGGCCTTGGGAAAGTAGCGGCCCGCGTAGTCCTGGAAGGACGACTTGGCGATCACGCCGATGGTCCCGTTGTAGCGGCGGATCACGTCCGTGACGGGGCGCTCGCGCGCGAACTGGGCAAAGGCCACGCGGTTCAGGATGAGCGCGTGGTTCAGCGTGAGGTACGGCTGGGTGAAGCTGATGATCTGCGAGCGGGCCAGCGTGCGGGAGATCTTGCTGACGGCCATGTCGGCCTCGCCCCTGGCGACCAGGTCCACGGTGGAATTGAATGTCTTGGCGCTGCGGTTGAAGCGCACCTTCACGCCGAGCTCCTTGGCCATGGCCTTCGCGAGGTCGACTTCGAGGCCGACCAGTTCGCCGTTCTTCTCGTAGAAGAAGGGCGGCGTGTCGACGCCGAGCATGGCGACGACGAGTTCGCCGCGCGTGACGATGCGGGCGATGTCGGGGGCCAGCAGGCGGCCATCAGGCACCTTGACCAGTGCCGTGCCGTGGCCGGTCGGGGCCGCAGCCGCAGTGCCCGACGCCGCGGCGGCCGGCTTGGCGGCCACCGCGGAAGCCGCCGGCATGGGGGTCACCGAGGCGGCCGGCTTGGCGGCAGTCGCCATGGGCGCTTGTGCCTGCGCGAACGCACCCAGCGCGGCGCCGCCGAGGCACACGGCCGCAGCAAGGCATCGCAACCAGGAACCAGAAGTTTTCGTCATTCAACATCCCCTCAATCAGCGGGCAACAGAGCCGAAGGGGCGCGAACCTGGTGCACGCGATGGCGTTACCACTGCCTTCGGCCGCCCAGGGCTCAGACCATTTACAGTTGCATCCTAATGCAACACACACCTGAGAGGCAATCCCAGGGAACCAGAACAGGGCGTGCGAACGCCTATTTCGCCTCTGTTGTTACACACTCGCTGCGCGAAAAGCTATCTGCTTCACGGAAACCGGGGCGTCGCCGTTGCGGCAGATCAACACCCTCGCCGAGAAATGACGCATCGACCATATTGATGATACGCGTTGTTTTTTCCGCGACCAGCTTCATCGCCCCGTCCTTCACAGCGCCAGCGCTTGCGCGGGGTCTTCGGACTGGATCACTTCCTGGGCCCAGGGCTGCAGGCGCCCTGCGTCCGCCCGCAAGACCTCCTGCTTGACCGCCAGGATCTGCGCCGGATGCATCGAGAAACTGCGCAAGCCGAGCCCGAGCAACAGGCGCGTGAATGCCACGTCGCCCGCCATCTCGCCGCACACGCTCACGCCCTTGCCTTGCGCGTTGCACTCCGCGATCGTCTCGGTCACCAGGCGCAGCACCGCCGGATGGCAAGGGTCGTACAGGTGCGCAACCGATTCATCGGCCCGGTCGATCGCCAGCGTGTACTGGATCAGGTCATTGGTGCCGATCGACAGGAAGTCGAAGTACTTCAGGAAGGTGCGCAGCGACAAGGCGGCCGCGGGCACCTCGATCATCGCGCCGATGGACACGGCGCCGTAGACGGCGCCGCGATTGTCGAGTTCAGCCCGCGCGAAGTCGATCAGCGACAGCGTCTGGCGGATCTCGCCGGCGTGCGCGAGCATCGGCACCAGCAAGTTCACCCGCCCGTGCGCGGCCGCGCGCAGGATCGCGCGCAACTGCGTGCGGAACATGTCGGGCTCGGCGAGGCTCCAGCGGATGGCGCGCAGGCCCAGCGCGGGGTTCAGGTGCGCCTCGTCACGCCGTGATTCGTCCAGCGGCTTGTCGGCACCCACGTCGACGGTGCGGATGGTGACGGGCATGCCCTCCATGCCCTCGACGGCGCGGCGGTAGGCCTGGTACTGCTCTTCCTCATCGGGCAGCTGGCCCTTGCGGCCCATGAAAAGGAATTCGCTGCGGAACAGGCCGACGCCGACCGCGCCGGCCTTGAGCGCGGCAGCCGCGTCGTCGGGCAGCTCGATGTTGGCCAGCAGTTCCACCTTCTGCCCATCCAGCGTGACGGCAGGCGTATGGCGCAGCCGGTTCAGCCGCCCGCGCTCGAGTTCGGCCTGGCGTTGCTTGAAGCCGTACTCGGCCAGGATGATGGGCGAGGGGTCGACGATCATCACGCCGCCGTCGCCGTCGATGATGACCCAGTCGTCCTGCCGCACCAGCTGGCTCGCGCTGCGCGCGCCCACCACCGCCGGGATGTCCATGCTGCGCGCGACGATGGCCGTGTGCGAAGTCTTGCCGCCGACGTCGGTGACGAAGCCGGCGAACACGCTCTGCTTGAACTGCATCATGTCGGCCGGCGACAGGTCGTGCGCGATCAGCACGAGCGGCACGTCGATGCTGTCGTCCAGCAGCAGGTCCTGCTGGGTCTTGCGGCGGGGCGTTGGGGGCTGCACCACGGGCGACTGCACGCCCTTCATGTAGCGCAGGATGCGTTCGGCCACCTGCTCGAGGTCCGCCTTGCGTTCCCGCAGGTAGTCGTCCTCCATGTCGTCGAACTGGCGCGACAGCACTTCCAGCTGCGTGGTCAGCGCCCATTCGGCGTTGTAGAGGCGGTCGGTGATCCAGTGCTTGACGCCGATGATCAGCTCTTCGTCCTGCAGCAGCATCAGGTGCACGTCCAGCAGCGCCGTCAGCTCGTGCGGCGCTTCCTTCGGGCCCATGCCCGCGATGGTCTGCTGCAGCCGGTGGATCTCGTCGACGACGGCGTTGCGGCCCACGCGCACGCGGTCGATCTCGGCGTCGATCTGCGCAGGCTGGATGAAGTAGTGGGCGACGTCGCCGCGGCCCGACGCCATCACCACGGCGCGCCCGATGGCAATGCCGCGGGCGACTGCGATGCCGTGGAGCGAGAAAGTCATGGTGCCGGACCTATTCGCCTTCGCCGAACTTGTCGGCGATCAAGGCCAGCAGCGCGTCCATCGCTTCCTGCTCGCGTTCGCCCGCGGTTTCGACGGTGATCTCGGTGCCCACGCCGGCGGCCAGCATCATCACGCCCATGATGCTCTTGGCGTTGACACGGCGTTCGCCGCGGCTCAGCCAGACCTCGCAGGGATAGCTGCCGGCCAGCTTGGTCAGCTTGGCGGAAGCCCGCGCGTGCAGGCCCAGCTTATTGCTGATGGTCGTGTTCGTCTTGATCATGGTTGCGTTGTGGCTGCTGCTGCGGTGCCGTGATCGCGACCTGCATCACGCCCTGCGTGCCGCCGATGACGGCGCGCGATACCAGCGAGTCGAGCGTCTCGTGGCGGTAACTCACGCTGCGCAGAAGCATCGGGAGGTTGACCCCCGTGATGAGGCGTGAACGTGTGCCATCCACCAGTCGCTGCGCCACGTTGCTGGGCGTGGCGCCGAAGATGTCGGCGAGCACCAGCACGCCCTTCACCCCCGGGAGCCGCGACAGCTGGTCCAGCGCGATCCGCGCGGCGCCCAACGTCTCCTCCGGCTGGAGGTTCGGCTGCACGTCGATGGCCATCACGGTGGAGCCGCAGTCGGGAAACACGTGGAGCGCGCATTGCCGCAGGGCGTTGGCCAGGGGCGCGTGGGCGATCAGCAGGATGGCGTTCATGTGGCTTGCTGCCGATTATGGCCGCCAGCTCCCAGGAACCACGCATACGACGCGACGCTGCAGGCCAGGAAGACACCCAGCGATGCGCGGAAAGCGGCGGCTTCCGTGAGCCCGCCCGAGCGGAACGCGTCGATCAGCAGGCCAATGCCCCACTGCACGACAAACACTCCGAGAAAGATCACGAGGTTGTATGCGGACAACGCGCGTCCCGCCAGGCTGGCGGGGAACACCATGCCGACGGCGGGCTGGGCCAGCGACACGAAGGTGCTGCTGACGCAGAACAGGGCCAGCGTCCATGCTCCGGCGGCAGGCCCCGCCGCGATCAGCACGCCCAGCATCACGAAGCTGAGCGGCAGGCCCCAGGCGATCAACAGGTCGATGCTGATCCCGCGCTTCTGCAGCCACGGGTTGGCCATGCCCCAGCTCCAGAACGCGGCCAGCATGCAGATGTTGATGGTGAAAAGGCCACCGGCGGCCTGCAATGGTTCGTAGCCGGCCACCCGCACCATCCAGGGGCCGGCCCAGAGCGTCTGCACCGCGATCATCCCGCCGTAGCTGAAGAACCCGACCGGAGTCATCTTGCGGAAGTACGGATGGCGCCAGACGTCGGCATAGCTGGCGCGCGCTCCGGCGTCCACCTCGGCCGGCGCCTGTGGCGCCTGCCAGGCCGGCACCCGCCAGACGATGAGGGCCATCGAGACGGCGACCAGTCCGGCAAGGCCCCAGAACAGGGGCCGCCAGCCGACCACGGGAACGAGCCATTGAACGGGCAGCGTGGAGGCGAGCATGCCGAACGAGCCGGTCATCAGCATCCAGGAGTTGGCACGCAGTTGCACGGCCGGGGTGAACCAGCGCCGGTAGCCGGTGAGCGGCGCCATGAGGCATGCGCTCACCCCGACACCACAGAGGACGCGCGCCGCGAGCAGGCCGGAAAAGCTGGACGCCTGGGCGAATGCCGCGCAGCCCAGGACGGCGACGAACAGGAATCCGAGGATGACTTTCTTGGGGCCGTGCCGGTCCAGCCACGTCCCCAGCGGCAACTGGGTGGCGGCAAAGCCGAGGAAGTAGCCCCCGGCCAGCAGGCCGAGGTCCCGCGCCTGGAGCTGGAACTCCGCGGACAGCGTCGGCGACAGCGTGGCGGTGACGGCGCGCAGCAGCGCGGAGAAAAAGTACGCGAAGGCGAAGGCAAGAAAGACCACCACCGCCTGGCGGCGCGCTAACACGGGCATCGCGGAATGATACGGTTCCGGCTCGGCCGCATCCGTGGCCTCAAAATACCGCGCCATGAATGCTCTCGATGGAATTCGCGTCCTGGACCTGTCGCGGGTGCTGGCCGGCCCGTGGTGCACGCAAACGCTGGCGGACCTCGGCGCGGACGTGATCAAGGTCGAACGGCCCGGCACCGGCGACGACACGCGCACCTGGGGCCCGCCGTTCCTGCGCGACCGCGACGGCCGGGACACGGCGGAGGCCGCGTATTACCTGGGCACCAACCGCAACAAGCGCTCCATCACGT
This sequence comes from Caenimonas sedimenti, assembly GCF_007833165.1. Taxonomy (GTDB): domain Bacteria; phylum Pseudomonadota; class Gammaproteobacteria; order Burkholderiales; family Burkholderiaceae_C; genus Ramlibacter; species Ramlibacter sedimenti. Next base: position 39,068 of record NZ_VOBQ01000020.1, read on the forward strand.
GCGACATCGCGAAGCCGGAGGGCCAGGCGCTGGTGCGCGAACTGGCGGCGCACTGCGACGTGTTCGTGGAAAACTACAAGGTGGGCGACATGGCCCGCTATGGCCTCGACTACGCCACCATCCGGGCCGTCAATCCGCGGATGGTCTATTGCAGCGTCACCGGCTTCGGCCAGACCGGCCCTTACCGCGAACGCGCCGGCTACGATTACGCCGTGCAGGGCATGGGCGGGCTGATGAGCATCACCGGCGAACGCGACGACCTCGGCGGTGGCCCGCAGAAGGTGGGGGTCGCGGTGGCCGACCTGTTCACCGGCATGTACGCGACCGTGGGCATCCTGGCGGCATTGCGCCATGCCGAGCGCACCGGCGAGGGCCAGCACGTCGACATGGCCCTGCTGGACACGCAGGTGGCGATGCTGGCCAACCTGGGCGCCAACTACCTGGTGAACGGCCAGGTGCCCGGCCGCGCCGGCAACGCCCACCAGAACATCGTGCCCTACCAGGTGTTCGAGGTTGCGCCGGGCCCGGATGGTGCCAAGGACCACCTGATCATCGCGGTCGGCAACGACAGCCAGTTCGTGAAGTTCTGCCAGGTCGCCGGGCAACCCGAACTGGCCAGCGACGCCCGCTTCGCCAAGAACCAGGACCGCGTCCGCCACCGGGCCGTCCTGGTGCCGTTGCTCGAGGGGATCATGAAAACCCGGACCAAGCGGGACTGGCTGGCCGCGTTGGAAGCAGCCAAGGTGCCGTGCGGCGCCATCAACAACCTGGCCGAAGTCTTCGCGGACCCGCATGTGCGCGAGCGCGGCATGGTGCAGGACTGGGATCACCCGCTGGCGGGGCCCCTCCGGCTGGTGGCCAGCCCGCTCAAGCTGAGCGGCACGCCGGTGCGGGCCGACCGCGTGCCGCCGCTGCTCGGCGAGCACACCGACGAAGTCTTGCAAGAGGTGCTGGGCTGCGGCGCGGACCGGCTGAAGGCGCTGCGCGCGCAAGGAGTGGTCTGATGGCGAATTTTCTTCTGGTGCATGGCGCCTGGCATGGCGCCTGGTGCTGGCGCCGGGTGGCGGCGCCGCTGGCCGCCCAGGGGCATCGCGTGCACGCGGTGACACTCACGGGCGTCGGGGAGCGTGCCCACCTGCGCTCGCCCCTCATCACGCTCGAGACGCATATCGCCGATGTGGTGAATGCCCTTGACGCGGAGGAACTCGAGGACGTCATCCTGGCTGTCCACTCGTACGCCGGGATGCTGGGAACGGCCGTGGCCGACCGGATGCCGGGCCGGTTGCGTCACCTGGTCTATGTCGATGCCGTCGTGCCGAACCCCGGCGAGAGCTGGAGCGCCTGCCATCCGAGCGTCACGCGTGAAGCGCGGATCGCGGCCGCGGAAGCTTCTCCGGACTACAGCATTCCGCCGCCCGATCCGAAGGTCTACGGATTGGAAGGCAGCGACCATGCGTGGGTGCAGCGGCGCCAAACACCCCATCCCGGCCACACTTACCAGGCTGTGCTGGCCTTTGAACCGGCGCGAGTCGCCAGCGTCGCACGGACCTTTGTCGATTGCATCGAGCCACCCCTCGCGACCATCGACATCAGCCGGCAACGTGTTCGAGATCCATCGTTCTGGGGCGGGGCCTGGGCCGGCGGCGCGCCAAGTTCCATAGTCGAGTTGCGGACCGGCCACGACCCGATGGTCAGTTCCGCCAACGAGTTGGTGCAAACCCTGCTTGCTTTGTAACCGGCCTTGCTATTTTCTGTGACGAGCAGATACTTCAATTCACATCTTGTAGCAAATCCAAGTGTGATACTTAGGGACTAACAGGAGTACGAATGGTTCAGGCAGTTGCCGCGGGCGTGGAAGCCAAAGCGACCAAGATCGATCCCATGCTCGTGCCGGGCGTGATCGGCGCTGAACTCGCGCGACACACCTCCGCGATGGACAGCGTGCTGAACGCTTTCCGCCGGACCCGCTCGATCACGCGCAGCCAGATGGGCACGTTGCGCACGGCCACCGCGGGCATCCAGCGGATCGGCATGTACAGCCAGCAACTGTCCCGGCTCGCGGGTGGCCGGCTGCGCCAGTCCCACGAACGCGTCAGCCTCGATGAACTCATGCGCCGCGCGCTGGCCGACAACGACTGGCGGTACTACGAAGGCGGACTGCAGATCGAACACCACCTGCAGCCCGTCGAGGTCATCCTCGATCCCTCGCTGCTGGTGACCCTGCTCGAGGTCGCGGTCGACTGCGCGGCGCGTTACGGCCAGGTCATCAACCTCTTGCTGAAGATCAAGAACTGGCCGGAGCACGGGCTGCTCACGTTGAAGTCGCGCCCCCATGTGGCCACCACCCAGCCAGCGCAGGGCGAGCAGGAGGAATACCTCGAATGGATCATGCTGCTGCACCTGGCCCAGGCCATGGGCGTGATCGTCGAGCGCGAGATGTACGCGGACCACGTGCTGATCACGATCGAGTTCCCGCGGACCGTGAAGAAGCTGGAGGGTCTCACGGCCGTCGAAATCGACGGTGGCGGGGATTCATCGCTGATGAGCGAGTCCCGTCCGCTCGCGGGACACCGCGTGCTGCTGATCGCGGGTGACGACAAGCTGCGCTGGGACGTGCGCAGCGTCTGCGAGGACATGCGGCTGGTGCTGGATGTGACGCCCAGCTGCGCCCAGGCGATCCGCTACTGCGAGCTGGACAAGCCGCACATGATCATCATCGACGAACGCATCCGGGACGAGCAGTTCGACATGCTGCGGGAAGACCTGCTCCGGTACGACGTCAATTTCCCCTGCATCGAGATCGCCTCCAAACCCAACGTCGTCGAAGTGGCGAGCTGGGAAGGCGACCGCATGAGCCGCATCAGCCGCGACGCGCTGCGCACGCAGCTGTCGTCGATCATGGCCATGGAGCTCGCCAAGGTCTTCTAGACGGCGGCCGGCGTGAACTTTCACGCTGGGCCAGAATCCTGGTGTGATGGCAAAAACTTTCCGGTGGGCCGCTGGCGCGGTGCTTCTCCTCGCGGCCGCGGCCGCGGCTTTCTGGTGGGGCGCCAGCGCGCAAGCGGCGCCGGCTTCCACCTTCGTCCTGCTGGACGGCAGCAAGCGTACGACGGCCGACCTCAAGGGCAAGGTGACGCTGGTCAACTTCTGGGCGACCAGCTGCACCACTTGCGTCGCTGAAATGCCGAAGCTGGTCGCCACTTACGACAAGTACAAGGCCAAGGGCTACGAACACATGGCCGTGGCCATGGCCTACGACCCGCCCAGTTATGTGGTGAATTACGCGCAGACGCGCAAGCTGCCCTTCCCTGTCGCCATCGACAACACCGGGGCGGTGGCGCAGGCCTGGGGGGACGTGAAGCTCACGCCGACCACCTACGTCGTCAACAAGCGCGGGGAGATCGTCAAGCGGTATGTCGGCGAGCCCGACTTCGGCGAGCTGCACCGGCTGATCGAGAAGCTGCTGGCCGAGGCCTGAACGACGCGAGCGGTGATGCCCAAGCAAAAGGCCCGCGAAGCGGGCCTTTTTGTCGTCTGTTCAATCCCTGCGGAAGTCGTCGTGGCAGGCCTTGCAGGTCGCAGCCGCCGGGCCGAAAGCCGCTTTCAGGTTGTCCAGGTTGCCGGTCTTCGCCGCGGCGGCCAGCTTCTGCGCTTCCGCCTGCAACTTGTCTCCATAGCCCTTGAACTTGGCCTGCTCGCTCCAGATCTCGGGTTTGGCGCGCGTGTCACCCTTGTCGGACCCGGGAATGAACCCGGTTGACCCCAAGCCGGCAACCACGGCGAGCACGTCCGCATGGCGCGCGGCCGCTTGCGCGTCAAATGGAGCCCGGCCGGAGGCCATGGCGCCTAGCGGCCCGAAATGAGCCGCCTGCAAAGTCATCACACTCTTGCGGTACTTGATGGCGTCTTCCGGCTTCTGAAAACTCTGCGCGGAGGCCGGCGCGGCCAGGGCGCAGGCGGCGGCCGCGATGGCCAGGGAGGTGGCTAGTTTCATTGGCTTCTTCTCCTGATTGGGGCTGTGAATTGGCTGGTGCCATTGCGGCTGAGTGAGTATCGTGACAAAAGTTCGGCCGGGAACTTGCCACACCGGGAATTTACTAACACTGCGGCGCGGAGGAGCGCTAATCTGTCGCACCGGGCCAACAAAAAACCAAGGGGATCTTTCATGGCATTCCGCGTCCGGGTCTGGGATCTCCCCACCCGCCTGTTTCATTGGCTGCTGGTTTTCTGCGTCGTGAGCCTGGTCATTTCCGGCTATGTCGGCGGCCCGGCCATGGTTTGGCACGCGCGCCTTGGCTACACGGTGCTGGCCTTGCTGCTGTTTCGCATCGTCTGGGGCTTGGTCGGCGGCCACTGGAGCCGGTTCAAAAGCTTCATTTACGCTCCTTCGAGTGTCCTGAACTACCTGCGCGGCAAGTCGCACCCCGACCACCTGATTGGCCACAACCCCTTGGGCGCGGGCTCGGTGTTCGCGATGCTGCTGGTGCTGCTGGCGCAAGTCGGCACCGGCCTGGTCAGCGATGACGAAATCGCCTTCCAGGGCCCACTGAACCGCTTCGTCGCCAGCAGCAAGGGCCTGGCCGCCACCTGGTACCACAAGCAGATCGGCCAGTGGCTGGTGATCGGCCTGGTCGTCATCCACGTGGCCGCCGTCATGTACTACCTGCTGAAGAAGCGCACCAACCTGATCCGCCCGATGATCGTGGGCGACAAGGAGGTCGCGGCGCCCGCCGTGTCCTCCCGGGACGATGCCGTGTCGCGCCTGGCCGCCGCCGTGGTGTTCGGCCTGGGCGCGGCCGCGGTCACCTGGCTGGTCAGCCTGGGCACCGTCGGGGGCGGCTGAGCCCGAGCGAGTGCGCTCCGGGCCGCCGCCCGCTAAACTGGCCGGCCCACCACTTCCGCCACGCACGTGGACACGGCCCCTCTACCGCTCATCGATATTTCCGAGGCCCAGGCGACGCAGGACATGGACGAAGTCCGGGCCATCTTCCGCGAGTATGCGGATGGCCTGGGTGTCGACCTTTGCTTCCAGCAGTTCGACGAGGAGTTGGCCGGCCTGCCGGGCGATTACGCCCCGCCGCGCGGTGCCCTGCTGCTGGCACGCGTCGACGGCAAGCTCGCGGGTTGCTGCGCGCTCCGCCCGCTCGACACCGCCGACTACCCGAACGCCGCCGAAATGAAGCGCCTGTTCGTGCGCCCCGCGTTTCGCAGCCTCGGGCTCGGGCGCCGGCTGGCCGAGGCGATCCTCGATGCCGGCCGGCAGGCGGGTTATGGCTGCGTGCTGCTCGACACGCTGGACGACATGGAAGCGGCGCGCGCGCTTTATGAGGACCTGGGGTTCGAGGACATCCCGCCCTACTACCACAACCCCATCGCGGGCGCGCACTACCTGAAGGCGAATCTATAGGCGAAACGTCCCGCGCCGAGGCGCGGGCCGGACTTCGGTTTTTACGATTTCGCCTGGGCGAGCAGAGTAGATGCGTCGCTCACCTCGAACTTGCCGGGCGCTTCGACATTCAGGGTCGCGACCTTGCCGTCCTTCACGAGCATCGAATAGCGATTGCTGCGCACGCCCATGCCGCGTGCCGTGAGGTCCAGGGTCAGGCCGGTGGCCTTGGCGAAGTCGCCGCTGCCGTCGGCCAGCATGCGGACCTTGGTGCCGGTCTTCTGGTCGCGCGCCCAGGCACCCATCACGAAGGCGTCATTCACGCTGACGCACCAGATCTCGTCCACGCCGGCCTGCTTGAGATCGTCGAACTTCTCCACGTAGCCGGGAACATGCTTGGCCGAACACGTGGGCGTGAAAGCGCCGGGCAGTGCGAACAGCGCGATCGTCTTGCCGGCCGCGGCGTCCTGCACCTTCACCGGGTTCGGCCCGATGCTGCAGCCGTTGCCTTCGACTTCCGAGTATTCCTGCAGGGTGGCCTCAGGGAGGGTGTCTCCGACCTTGATCATTTGCGTGCTCCAGTATGAATGAGGGGAAAAACAAAAACGGCCCACATTGTGGGCCGTTTCCGTGCGTTTTGCAGGCGGTCAGCTTGCCTGGGATCCGTCAGACTTCGATCGCCTTCTCGACCAGGCGCGTGGCGACCCAGTTCTTGGTCTTCGAAATCGGCTTGCTCTCGGTGATCTCGATCACGTCGCCGGTGTGGTACTCGCCCTTTTCGTCATGGGCGTGGTACTTGCTCGACTTCATCACGATCTTGCCGTAGAGCGCGTGCTTCACGCGGCGCTCGACGAGAACCGTCACGGTCTTGGCACGCTTGTCGCTCACCACCTTGCCGACCAAGGTGCGCTTGAGGGAGGTTTTCGCTTCCGTCATGGTCATTCCTTATTCTTGGCAGCGGAGGCATCGGAACCACCTGCGGTGGTGGCGGCGCGCTTCTGGGCCAGGATGGTCTTGGCGCGCGCGATGTCACGGCGCGTGCTGCGCAGCGTGGACGTGTTGCTCAGCTGTTGCGTGGCCTTCTGCATGCGCAGGCCGAAATGGGCCTTCTGCAGGCTCTTCAATTCGGCTTCGAGGCCGGCAACGTCTTTCTCGCGGAGAGTCTTGGCATTGGTCATGTCATGTCCTCCTTATTGGCCGATCATGCGGCTGACGAACGTCGTGCGCAGCGGCAGCTTGGCGGCAGCCAGCTTGAACGCTTCGCGCGCGAGTTCCTCGGGCACGCCGACGATCTCGAACACGACCTTGCCCGGCTGGATCTCGGCCACGTAGTACTCGGGGTTGCCCTTGCCGTTGCCCATGCGGACTTCGGCCGGCTTCTGCGAGATCGGCTTGTCGGGGAACACGCGGATCCAGATGCGGCCGCCACGCTTCACGTGGCGGGAGATCGCGCGGCGCGCGGCCTCGATCTGGCGGGCCGTCAGGCGGCCACGGTCGGTGCACTTCAGGCCGAAGTCGCCGAAAGCCACGGAGTTGCCCGTGGTCGCGACGCCAGTGTTGCGGCCTTTTTGCTCTTTGCGGTATTTGCGGCGAGCGGGTTGCAGCATGGTTACTCTCCTTTACCGTCGGTGGGAGCAGTCCCAGCCGGCGCGGTCTTGCGAGGCACGCGCTTAACGGTAGATTTCGGTGCATCGGCACCTGGGGTGGTGGCTTCCGCCGGCTTGTCGCTGCCGTCGGACGGCGCAACGTAAGTAGCTCCCGGGGCGCCGCCGCCGGCGGGCGCACGGCCACGCGACGGGGGAGCGCCACGGCCGCGATCGCCACCGGGGCCGCCCGGGCCGCGGCCATCACGGCGCGGGCCACGCGGGCCACGGCGCTCTTCGCCCTCGGGGCGCGGCGTCGAGTCCAGCGAAGGCGCGTCGGTGCGGCCCAGGGTGTCGCCCTTGTAGACCCAGACCTTGACGCCGATGACGCCGTAGGTGGTCTTGGCTTCGGAGAAGCCGTAGTCGATGTCGGCGCGCAGGGTATGCAGCGGCACGCGGCCTTCGCGGTACCACTCGGTGCGGGCGATCTCGATGCCGTTCAGGCGGCCGGCGGACATGATCTTGATGCCCTGGGCGCCCAGGCGCATCGCGTTCTGCATGGCGCGCTTCATGGCGCGGCGGAACATGATGCGCTTCTCGAGCTGCTGGGTGATGGAGTCGGCGATCAGCTGGGCATCGACTTCGGGCTTGCGCACTTCCTCGATGTTGACCGCGACCGGCACGCCCAGGCGGGTGGCCAGTTCCTTCTTCAGCGCTTCGATGTCTTCGCCCTTCTTGCCGATCACCACGCCCGGACGCGCCGAGTAGATGGTGATGCGGGCGTTCTTGGCGGGACGCTCGATGAGCACGCGCGAGACGGCGGCGTTCTTCAGCTTGGTCTTCAGGTAGTCGCGGACCTTGATGTCTTCGCCCAGCATGCCGGCGAAGTCGTTGTTGTTCGCGTACCAGCGGCTGTTCCAGGCGCGGGTGACCGCCAGGCGAAAGCCGGTCGGATGGATCTTCTGTCCCATTGTTTCTTCCTGCCTTAGTTGCCGACCGTCACGTACACGTGGCACGTGGGCTTGCTGATGCGGTTGCCGCGGCCCTTGGCGCGCGCGTCGAAGCGCTTGAGCGTGGCGCCCTGCTCGACGTGGATCGTCTTGACCCGCAGCTCGTCGATGTCGACACCGTCGTTGTGCTCGGCGTTCGCGATCGCGGACTCCAGCACCTTCTTGATGATGACGGCACCCTTCTTCTGGGTGAAATTCAGGACGTTGAGCGCCTGGTCCACTTTCTTGCCGCGGATCAGGTCGGCGACGAGGCGGCCCTTGTCACAGGACAGGCGCACGCCGCGGAGGACTGCACGAGTTTCAGACATGGTTCATCCTCACTTCTTCACGACTTTTTTGTCGGCGGGGTGACCCTTGAAGGTGCGCGTCAGGGCGAATTCGCCCAGCTTGTGGCCCACCATCTGGTCGGTGATGTAGACCGGCACGTGCTGCTTGCCGTTGTGCACGGCGATGGTCAGGCCGATGAAATCGGGCAGGACCATGGAGCGGCGCGACCAGGTCTTGATCGGCTTCTTGTCCTTGATGGCAACGGCCTTCTCGACCTTCGCCACCAGGTGGTGATCCACAAACGGACCCTTCTTGAGAGAACGCGTCATTCGTGCGACCCCTTATTTCTTGCGGCGCGAGACGATGAACGTCTGCGTGCGTTTGTTGTTGCGCGTGCGGTAGCCCTTGGTCAGGTTGCCCCATGGGTCCACCGGATGGCGGCCTTCGCCGGTCTTGCCTTCGCCGCCACCGTGCGGGTGGTCGACCGGGTTCATCACCACACCGCGGACGGTCGGGCGGATGCCCATGTGGCGCTTCACGCCGGCCTTGCCGATCTGGCGCAGGCTGTGTTCTTCGTTGGCCACTTCGCCGATGGTCGCGCGGCACTCGATGTGGATCTTGCGGACCTCACCGGAGCGCATGCGGACCTGGGCGTAGGTGCCTTCGCGGGCCAGCAGCGTCGCCGAGGTGCCCGCCGACCGCGCGATCTGCGCGCCCTTGCCGGGCTGCAGTTCGATGCAGTGGATGGTCGAGCCCACCGGGATGTTGCGGATCGGCAGCGTGCTGCCGGCGCGGATCGGGGCTTCCGAGCCGCTCAGCACCGTGGAGCCGACTTCCAGGCCGCGCGGGGCGATGATGTAGCGGCGCTCGCCGTCGGCGTAGCACACCAGCGCGATGTGGGCCGAACGGTTCGGGTCGTACTCGATGCGCTCCACCTTGGCCGGGATCCCGTCCTTGTTGCGGACGAAGTCCACGACGCGGTAGTGATGCTTGTGGCCACCGCCCTTGTGGCGGGTGGTGATGTGGCCGTTGTTGTTGCGGCCGGACTTCTGGAACTGGGGTTCCAGCAGCGGCGCGTACGGCTCACCCTTGTGCAGGTGGTCCCGCGAGATCTTCACCATGCCGCGATGGCCTGGTGAAGTCGGTTTCATCTTGATGACTGCCATGATTAAGCGGCCTCCCCGGAGAAGTTGAGCTCCTGGCCGGGCATCAGGGTGACGTAGGCCTTGCGCACGTTGTCGCGGCGGCCCACCGAGCGGCCGAATTTCTTCTGCTTGCCCTTGGTGTTCAGCACGGAGACGCCCTTGACCTCGACCTTGAACATCAGTTCGACGGCGGCCTTGATCTCGGGCTTGGTGGCGTCCTGCAGCACCTTGAAGGTGACAGCGTTGGACTTGTCGGCCACGTGGGTCGCCTTCTCGGAAACGATCGGCGCGACCAGCACTTGCATCAGGCGGCCTTCGTCGTAGTTCTTCCGCGAAGCGGGGGTCGGATTGACGCGGCTCATGCGAACATCTCCTTGAGCTTGTCGATCGCGCCCTTGGTGACGAGCACTTTCTTGTAGTGCACCAGGCTCACCGGGTCGGCGTAACGCGGCTCGACGATGAGCACGTTCGCCAGGTTGCGCGACGCGAGGTAGAGGTTTTCGTCGACTTCATCGGCGATCACCATCACCGATTGCAGGTTCATCTTCTTGAACTTGTCGGCCAGCTGCTTGGTCTTGGGGCTGTCGACCGTCAGGGAGTCGACGACCGCCAGGCGGCCGTCGCGGGCCAGCTGGGAGAAGATGGACGCCATGCCGGCGCGGTACATCTTCTTGTTGATCTTCTGGGTGAAGTTCTCGTCCGGCATGTTCGGGAAGATGCGGCCGCCCCCACGCCACAGCGGGGAGGAGGTCATGCCGGCGCGAGCGCGGCCGGTGCCCTTCTGGCGGAACGGCTTCTTCGTCGAGTGCTTGACCTGCTCACGGTCCTTCTGGGCGCGCGTGCCCTGGCGGGCGTTCGCCTGGAAGGCCACCACGATCTGGTGCACCAGCGCTTCGTTGTACTCGCGGCCGAAAACGGTTTCCGGCGCGTCGAACTTGGAGGAGGCCTGGCCTTGCTCGTTCAGGAGTTCGAGTTGCATCACTTCCCCTTCTTCGCGGCGGCGGCGGCAGGCGCGGCGGCCGGCTTCGGCTGGCCCTTGACGGCCGTGAGGACGGTCACGAAACCGTTCTTCGAGCCGGGCACGGCGCCCTTGATCAGCAGCAGCTGGCGCGCTTCGTCGACGCGGATCACGTCAAGGTTCTGCGTGGTGACGGTGACGTCGCCCTTGTGGCCCGACATCTTCTTGCCGGGGAACACGCGGCCGGGATCCTGCGCCATCGAGATCGAGCCGGGCACGTTGTGCGAACGGCTGTTGCCGTGCGAGGCGCGCTGCGACTTGAAGTTGTGGCGTTTGATCGTGCCGAGGAAGCCCTTGCCGATCGAGGTGCCCTGCACGTCGACCCGCTGGCCGGCGGCGAACAGCGCCTGCACGGGGATCTGCGCGCCGGCCTTGTACTGGGCGGCGGTGTCGGCGTCGACACGGAATTCACGGATGATTTCACCGGCTTCGACACCCGCCTTGGCGAGGTGGCCGGCGACCGGCTTGGTCACGCGCGAGGTCTTGCGCGAACCGTACGTGACCTGCAGGGCCACGTAGCCGTCGTTGTCTTGGGATTTGACCTGGGTCACGCGGTTGTTGGACACGTCCACCACCGTCACAGGAACAGCGTCCCCGTCATCGGTGAATAGGCGCATCATGCCCACCTTGCGGCCCAGCAACCCGAGGCTGCTCAGACTCATGTTGTTACTCCGTTGCTTTCGCCGCGCCTGCTGCAATTGGCCTGCGCGTTTGGATACGAAAGAGGGTTAAAAATGCTCCGCCCGCGTTTCGGGCGAAGCCGCAAATTATAGCGGCCATTCGCGGTTTCCCGCAAATGGCCGCCTCCAACCCCAGCGAAGGGCCGGTTTTACTGCAGCTTGATTTCGACGTCCACGCCGGCCGGCAGGTCCAGCTTCATCAGGGCGTCGACCGTCTTGTCGGTCGGGTCGACGATGTCCATCAGGCGCTGGTGCGTGCGGATCTCGAACTGGTCGCGGCTCGACTTGTTGACGTGCGGCGAACGCAGGATGTCGAAACGCTTCATGCGCGTCGGCAGGGGCACGGGGCCCTTGACGATGGCGCCGGTGCGCTTGGCGGTGTCGACGATCTCGGCGGCGGACTGGTCGATCAGCTTGTAATCGAAGGCCTTGAGGCGGATGCGGATTTTTTGCTGGGCCATGTGATTACTCCATGATCTTCGCAACGACACCCGAACCCACGGTCTTGCCGCCTTCGCGGATGGCGAAGCGCAAGCCTTCTTCCATGGCGATGGGGGCGATCAGCTTGACCGTGATGGTCACGTTGTCGCCGGGCATGACCATTTCCTTGTCCTTCGGCAGCTCGATCGCACCGGTCACGTCCGTCGTGCGGAAGTAGAACTGGGGGCGATAGTTGTTGAAGAACGGCGTATGACGGCCGCCTTCGTCCTTGGACAGGACGTAGATCTCGGCGGTGAAGTGCGTGTGCGGCTTCACGGAGCCGGGCTTGCACAGGACTTGCCCGCGCTGCACGTCTTCGCGCTTGGTGCCGCGCAGCAGGATGCCGACGTTGTCGCCAGCCTGGCCCTGGTCCAGCAGCTTGCGGAACATTTCCACGCCGGTGCAGGTGGTCTTGACCGTCGGGACGATGCCCACGATCTCGATTTCCTCGCCGACCTTGACCACACCGCGCTCGACGCGGCCGGTGACGACCGTGCCACGCCCGGAGATGGAGAACACGTCTTCCACCGGCATCAGGAAGGCACCGTCGACCGCGCGCGCGGGCTGCGGGAAGAAGGTGTCCATCGCGTCAGCGAGCTTCATGATCGCTTGCTCGCCCAGCGGGCCCTTGTCGCCCTCCAGGGCCAGCTTGGCGCTGCCGTGGATGATCGGGGTGTCGTCGCCGGGGAAGTCGTACTTGGTGAGCAGTTCGCGCACTTCCATCTCGACCAGCTCCAGCAGCTCGGCGTCGTCGACCATGTCGCACTTGTTCAGGAAGACGATGATGTTGGGCACGCCCACCTGGCGCGCCAGCAGGATGTGCTCGCGCGTCTGGGGCATCGGGCCGTCCGCGGCCGAGCACACCAGGATGGCGCCGTCCATCTGGGCGGCACCGGTGATCATGTTCTTCACGTAGTCGGCGTGGCCGGGGCAGTCGACGTGGGCGTAGTGGCGGTTCGCCGTCTCGTATTCCACGTGGGCGGTGTTGATCGTGATGCCGCGCGCCTTCTCTTCCGGGGCCGCGTCGATCTGGTCGTACGCCTTGGCTTCGCCGCCGAACTTGCTCGCCAGCACCGAGGTGATCGCCGCCGTCAGCGTGGTCTTGCCATGGTCCACGTGACCGATGGTGCCCACGTTCATGTGCGGCTTGGTCCGCTCGAATTTACCTTTTGCCATTTTTCAGATCTCCAAAGAGCAATGCCGGTGTATGGGTTTTAGGTCTGCATCGCGGTGCTTGCTCCCTCGCCACCGACGAACGAGGGGCCCACGATCGCAGACCGATCGCTTGTTACTTCGCTCGCGCGGCGATGATGGCTTCCGCCACGTTGCGCGGAGCTTCGCTGTAGTGCTTGAACTCCATCGTGTACGTGGCGCGGCCTTGCGACATCGAGCGCAGGGTCGTCGAGTAGCCGAACATCTCGGCCAGCGGCACTTCGGCCTTGATGGCCTTGCCGCCGCCGACCATGTCTTCCATGCCCTGCACCATGCCGCGGCGGGACGACAGGTCGCCCATCACGTTGCCGGCGTAGTCCTCGGGCGTCTCGACTTCCACGGCCATCATCGGCTCGAGGATGACCGGCTGGGCCTTCTTGGCGCCTTCCTTGAAGCCGAAGATCGCGGCCATCTTGAACGCCAGTTCGTTCGAGTCCACGTCGTGGTACGAACCGAAGTGCAGCGTGACCTTGACGTCGACCACCGGGTAGCCGGCCAGCACGCCTTGCGTGACGGCTTCGTTGATGCCCTTCTCGACCGCGGGAATGAATTCACGCGGCACCACGCCACCCTTGATGGCGTCGACGAATTCGATGCCCTTGCCGGCTTCGTTGGGTTCCAGCTTCAGCACGACGTGGCCGTACTGGCCCTTGCCGCCCGACTGGCGCACGAACTTGCCTTCGGCGTCTTCGACGACACGGCGGATCGTTTCGCGGTAGGCCACCTGGGGCTTGCCCACGTTGGCTTCCACGCCGAACTCGCGCTTCATGCGGTCGACGATGATTTCCAGGTGCAGCTCGCCCATGCCGGCGATGATGGTCTGGCCGGACTCTTCGTCGGTGCGCACGCGGAACGACGGATCTTCGGCGGCCAGGCGGTTCAGGGCGATGCCCATCTTTTCCTGGTCAACCTTGGTCTTGGGTTCCACGGCCTGCGCGATCACGGGCTCCGGGAACACCATGCGCTCGAGCATGACGATGGAGGACGGATCGCACAGGGTCTCACCCGTGGTGACGTCCTTCAGGCCCACGCAAGCGGCGATGTCGCCGGCGCGGATTTCGTCCACTTCGAGACGGTTGTTCGCGTGCATCTGCACGATCCGGCCGATGCGCTCTTTCTTGCCGCGGATCGGGTTGTACACGCTGTCGCCCTTGGACAGCACGCCGGAATAGACGCGCACGAACGTGAGCTGGCCCACGAACGGGTCGGTCATCAGCTTGAACGCCAGCGCCGAGAACTTCTCGTTGTCGTCGGCCTTGCGGAACACCGGCTGCTCGTCTTCGTCCATGCCCTTGACCGGGGGGATGTCCACCGGCGAAGGCATGAGCTCGATCACGGCGTCCAGCATGCGCTGCACGCCCTTGTTCTTGAAGGCGGTGCCGCACAGCATCGGCTGGATCTCGCCGGCGATCGTGCGGGTACGCAGGCCGTGGGTGATCTCTTCTTCCGACAGATCGCCCTCTTCCAGGTATTTGTTCATCAGCTCTTCGTTGGCTTCGGCCGCGGCCTCGACCATCTTCTCGCGCCATTCCTTGGCCTGTTCGACCAGCTCGGCGGGAATTTCCTCGAAGTTGAACTTCATGCCCTGGGACGCTTCGTCCCAGATGATGGCCTTCATCTTGCGCAGGTCGACCACGCCGGTGAAGTTCTCCTCGGCGCCGATCGGGATGACGATGGGCACCGGGTTGGCCTTCAGGCGGGCCTTCATCTGGTCATAGACCTTGAAGAAGTTGGCGCCGGTGCGGTCCATCTTGTTCACGAAGGCGAGACGCGGCACGCGGTACTTGTTGGCCTGGCGCCAGACCGTCTCGGACTGCGGCTGCACGCCGCCCACGGCGCAGTACACCATGCAGGCGCCGTCCAGCACGCGCATGGAACGCTCCACCTCGATGGTGAAGTCCACGTGGCCGGGGGTGTCGATGATGTTGATGCGGTGCTCGGGGAACGACAGGTCCATGCCCTTCCAGAAGCAGGTGGTCGCAGCCGACGTGATCGTGATGCCACGCTCCTGCTCCTGCTCCATCCAGTCCATCGTGGCCGCGCCATCGTGCACTTCGCCGATCTTGTGGTTCACACCCGTGTAGAACAGGATGCGCTCGGTCGTCGTCGTCTTGCCGGCGTCGATGTGCGCGGAGATACCGATGTTGCGGTACCGCTCGATAGGCGTTTTGCGGGCCATGATGATCTTTCGTTGAAAAGGGGAAAGGCCCGCTCGTGGCGGGCCCCATTCCCAGATGCTTCAGATGGGGGCGTTTCTTAGAAGCGGAAGTGCGAGAAGGCCTTGTTGGCCTCGGCCATGCGGTGCACTTCGTCGCGCTTCTTCATGGCGCCGCCGCGGCCTTCCGTGGCTTCCATGAGTTCGTTGGCGAGGCGCAGGGCCATCGACTTCTCGCCGCGCTTCTTCGCGGCTTCCTTCAGCCAGCGCATCGACAGCGCCAGGCGGCGCACCGGGCGCACTTCAACCGGCACCTGGTAGTTCGCGCCGCCGACACGGCGGGACTTGACCTCGACCATGGGCTTCACGTTGTTGATGGCCAAGGTGAAGGCCTCGACCGGGTCACGGCCGGGGTTCTTCTTCTCGATCTGCTCGAGGGCACCGTAGACGATGCGCTCGGCGATCGCCTTCTTGCCGCCTTGCATGATGACGTTCATGAACTTGGCGAGCTCGACATTGCCGTACTTGGGATCCGGCAGGATTTCACGTTTGGGGACTTCGCGACGACGTGGCATTTTTTCACCTCTTGATTTGCTTCAGCTGGCCCTCGAAGGACCCAGGGCGCCATCCTGGCGGCCCGCTTACTCGACCCGACAGTGGGTCACTACGCTTCGATTCAGCCTGCCAGGGCCGAACGAGCACCGACAAACAAAAACTCTCTTAGGCCTTCTTCGGACGCTTGGCGCCGTACTTCGAGCGGGACTGCTTGCGATCCTTGACGCCTTGCAGGTCAAGGGAGCCGCGCACGATGTGGTAACGCACACCGGGCAGATCCTTCACGCGGCCGCCGCGCACCAGGACCACCGAGTGTTCCTGGAGGTTGTGGCCTTCGCCGCCGATGTACGAGATGACTTCGAAGCCATTCGTCAGGCGGACCTTGGCGACTTTACGAAGGGCCGAGTTCGGCTTCTTCGGCGTCGTGGTGTACACGCGCGTGCACACGCCCCGGCGCTGGGGGCTGTTCTGCATCGCGGGGCTCTTGGATTTGGTCTTTTCGACCTCCCGCCCGTGACGCACCAGTTGATTGATGGTTGGCATTAAAAAACGTCCCTAAACGTTCACTGAAATCCGCGGTTGCGGCAAAAGAAAAAGCGAAAGCAATTCCCGCCCCAAATTGCGGGAAAGCCCGCGAGTATATCCCGGGACGGGGAAACTGACAACGCAGAGGCCTTGGCCGAGCGTTGTCATCCCCGCGGGAGGAGCGCAGCGTACGTGGGGACCCAGGACCGGAATTACCGGATCCAGAGCCGGATCGCGTCCCAGGCCCGGCCGAAGATGCCGGCCTGCTCCACGGTTTCCAGGGCCACCAGCGGCATTTCCCGCAGGACCTGGTCGCCGGCCAGGACTTTCAGGGTCCCGACCTGCTGGCCCTTGGTGAAAGGGGCCACCAGCGGGTCCGGGCGGACGACCTGCGTCTTGATCTTGCTGCCGCTGCCGGCCGGCACGGCCAGCACCAGCGGTTGCGCCTGGCCCAGCTTCACCGTCTTCACGGCGCCCTTCCAGACCTGCGGCTCGACCACGGCCTGCCCCCCTTCGAACAGCTTCAGCCCCTCGTAGGCGGTGTAACCCCAATTCAGCAGCTTCTGCGCTTCATTGGCCCGGCTGGTCTCGCTCGACGCCCCCAGGACGATGGCCAGCACGCGCCGGCCAGCCAGGTTGGGAAAGTCGCGCTTGGCCGTGGCGATCAGGCAATAGCCGGCCGCCTCGGTGTGCCCGGTCTTCAGGCCATCCACCGTCGGATCGCGGAACAGCAGCATGTTCCGGTTGGTGTCGTTGGCGGTCGGTGTGCCCTGGTAGCGGTACTTCCGGATGGAGTAGTAACCCACGTAGTCCGGGAAATCCTGGATCAGGCGAGCCGACAGGATGCTCAGGTCGCGCGCGGTGGTGGTATGTCCCGGTGCCGTCAGGCCCTCCGGATTCTTGTACCCCGTGTTCTTCATTCCCAGCGCCTTGGCCTGCTGGTTCATCAGCTCGACGAAACGTTCGACGGTTCCGGCCACCCCTTCGGCCAACGCGACCGTGGCGTCGTTGCCGGACTGCACGATCATCCCCTTGATCAGGTCTTCCACCGGCACCTGCATCTTCGGGTCGATGAACATCCGCGATCCCGGCATCTTCCAGGCGCGCTCGCTGACCGGCAGGGCCTGCTTCAGGTCGATCTTCTTCGCCTTCAGGGCATCGAAGACGAGGTAAGCGGTCATCAGCTTGGTCAGCGACGCGGGCTCCACCGGGGAGTCAGGCTCGCGCGCGCCCAGGACCTGGTTGGCGGACACATCCAGCACCAGGAAACTGCGGGCCGCCACCTCGGGCGGCTGCGGCACCTGGGCCGAGGCGGCCAGGCAGGCCAAAGCAAGCAGGGGCGCAAAGAGCACCCGCATCCAACGCGTTCTTCTCATGGGATTTGTCGGCCGAGGTGGCGTGCCACCAGATTCTTCAAGAGCGGTAATTGTCCGTGAAAGAAATGCTCCACGCCGGGAATGACCGTAACTGGCAGTGACTGCGGCCGCGCCCAGTCGAGCACGGCGGCCAGCGGCACCGTGTCGTCCTGCTCGCCATGGATGACCAGCGCGCGCTCATGGCTCGCGGCCGGCAACGCCGGCACGGCGAAGCGCGCCGCGGCGGTCCCGACCAGCACCAGGTGCCGCACGTCACGCGGCTCCCAGAGCGCAGCCGCGCACTGGGCCGTGACGAAAGCGCCGAACGAGAAGCCGGCCAGCGCCAGCGGCCCTTGCGGGACGGCCTGCCGGATGAGCGCCTGCATGTCGTCGGCTTCGCCACGACCGTCGTCATGCGCGCCTTCGCTCGTGCCCACGCCGCGGAAGTTGAAGCGCAGCGCCGTCCAGCCGCATTGCACGAAGGCACGGGCCAGCGTCTGCACCACCTTGTTGTCCATGGTGCCGCCGAACAGCGGATGCGGGTGGGCAATGACGGCGACGCCATGCGGCGTGCCTTCGGGCTGGTCGCGCAAGGCCTGGATCCGGCCGGCGGCGCCGGCAAACTCCAGCCGTTCGGTTCGAACGTTCATCAGCGGCCCAGGTGCGGGGGCGTGAGCAACCGTTCGACGACCTTGCCGTTCTGCAGGTGCGATTCGACGATTTCGTCGATGTCGTTCTGGTCCACATAGGTGTACCAGACCCCCTCGGGATACACCACGGCGATGGGGCCTCCCTGGCAGCGGTCGAGGCAACCGGCCTTGTTGACCCGCACCTTGCCGGGGCCGGCCAGGCCGCGCGCTTTCACCTGGGACTTGCAGCGGTCAAATGCGGCCTGGGCGTTATGGTCGGCGCAGCAGGCTTCGCCGTTCTCCCGCTTGTTCAGGCAGAAGAAGATGTGGTGGCCGTAGTAGGAAGTCGCTTCGCTCATCGCGAAATTGTAGGAGCCGCATCGCGCCGCGACACCCGCAGGAGCACATAAACCATCGCCGCGTATGGCCACAGCCAGCCCAGCCACTGCGCCAGCCCGTGAAAGCGGATGAAGCGGCCCTGTTCCCAGGCTTGCAGCGTGTCGGCGAAATAGGCGCTGGCCGGCGCCTGGTTGAGCACGCTCAGGTGCACGGCCAGGGCCAGCAACATCAGCGCGGCGCAGCCGCGGCGCGGCAGACCGGTGACCGCCAGTGCCAGGGCCAGGCCGAAGGCGAGACCCACCCGCACCGGCAGGCTCAGCCAGGCCCAGGCATGGTCGGGCCCCCAGCTCAGTGCGGCCGACAGGGCGGTCGCCCCGACGCCCGCCGCCACGATGGCCAACGCGAACACGGCGCGTCGGCCCACGGTCTGCAGCACCGAATAGCCCAGCAGGCAGGGGATCAACGCCCCCAGTCCGACGCACAGAAGCTCCGCCGCCGGCACCAGCGGCTGCATCTCCACCTCGCGCAACGGCATCCATTCCAGGAATGGGGTGTCCTGCAGCCATTCAGCCATGCTGACTTCCAGGCGCTCCAGCACCTGCCCCAGGCTCAGCGGCACCGCCGCAGGGAAAAGCAGCGCGAACGGCCACAAGGCGATCAGGACCAGCGCGCCGCGGGCCTCGGGGACGAACCAGCGGTCGCGGAAGCGGCTCCACCGGTCGATCCAGCCGGCCAGTTCCAGGCCGGCCGCCGCGACGGCGCCGACCAGCGTGCCGGCAACGTTCAAGGCGAAATCAACGTTGGAGGGCACGCGGTAGGGCAGGTAGCTCTGCAGCGCTTCCATCGCCAGGGCCAGCCCGGCACCCGCCAGCGTGGCCACGGCGATCGCCGAGCGGTTGCCGGTCGCGGCGAAGCGCAGGGCACCGCGCCGCAAGGAGCTCAGCGCCAGCAGGAAACCCAGCGGCACATAGCCCACCACGTTGGCCGCGAAGTCGAACCAGGTCCAGTACTTCGGCCAGGGACTCGCCAGGAACTCCCACGGGGCGATGCCCTGGTCGCGCCAGCCGGAGAACGGGTAGAGGCTGGCGTAGACGATCAGCGCCGCGTAGGCCTCGGCCAACGGCCACGCTGAAGTTTTGTGGCGGTTCAAAACGGCTTCACCACCACGAGCACCACGGCCGCGGCCAGCAGGAAGACGGGCAGCTCGTTGAACCAGCGGAACCAGGTGTGGCTGTGGCGATCCGTGCCGGCCTCGAGCTTGCGCAGCAGCGCCGCGCATGCATGGTGATATCCGATGGTGAGCGCGACCGCCGCCAGTTTGGCGTGCATCCAGCCGCTGCCGCGGCCGATGCCCCACCCCAGCCACAGCCACAATCCCAGGCCCAGGGCGGGAATCGCCAACAGGGTGGTGAAGCGCAGGAGCTTGCGGGCCATCAACAGCAGGCGGCGCCGCTCGGCGTCCGATTGCGGCTCCACCAGCGCCAGGTTCACGAAGATGCGCGGCAGGTAGAACAAGCCGGCGAACCAGCTGGCCACGAACACGATGTGGAACGCCTTGACCCAGAGCATGGCGCGAGTTTAAAGAGCGGAGCAGGCGATTCGGGCTGGTTTCGGCCTCACAAAAAAACCCCGGCCTGAAAGCCGGGGCTGGGAAGCCTTTTTGCTGTCACACATCAAGGCGCCCGCTCAGGGAGGAAAAGCGGGGAGCGGCAAGCCGCCCACATGTAATTTAACAAACCATGGGAAGTGTTTCAAGCCGCGCATGGGGCACAATTTTCGCTATGACCCTGCACGCCCCTTTTCCGACCGGACGGCCTCGACGGCTGCGCCGGGACGGATTCACCCGGAACCTGGTTCGTGAGAACGCCCTGACGGCGCACGACCTCATCTACCCGGTGTTCGTGCTGGAGGGCCGCGGGCGCAGGGAAGCGGTGGCGTCGATGCCGGGCGTGGATCGCCTGAGCCTGGACCTGCTGTTGCCTGTCGCGGCGCAATGCGTGGAGCTCGGCATTCCGGTGATGGCGCTCTTCCCGGTGATCGATGCGCGCCTGAAAACGCCCGACGGACGGGAAGCGTGCAACCCGGACGGGCTGGTGCCGCAAGTGGTGCAGGCCCTCAAGCGCGAGTTTCCGCAATTGGGCGTGATGACCGACGTCGCGCTCGACCCCTTCACCAGCCATGGCCAGGACGGCCTGCTGGATGACACCGGCTATATCCTGAACGACGAGACGGTCGAAGTGCTGATCCAGCAGGCGCTCACCCAGTCGCAGGCCGGCGTGGACATCGTCGCCCCCTCCGACATGATGGACGGGCGCATCGGGGCGATCCGCGCCGCGCTGGAGGCGCGCGGCGACATCCACACCAGGATCATGGCCTACAGCGCCAAGTACGCGAGCGCCTTCTACGGCCCCTTCCGCGACGCCGTGGGCTCGGCGGGCAACCTGGGCAAGAGCGACAAGAAGGTCTACCAGATGGACCCCGGCAACACCGACGAAGCCCTGCGCGAAGTGGCCATGGACATCGCCGAGGGCGCCGACATGGTGATGGTGAAGCCGGGCATGCCTTACCTCGACGTGCTGCGGCGGGTGAAGGACGAGTTCCGCGTGCCCACCTTCGCCTACCAGGTGTCCGGCGAATACGCGATGCTGAAGGCGGCGGCCGCCAACGGCTGGCTCGACCACGATGCCGTGATGATGGAAAGCCTGCTCGCCTTCAAGCGGGCGGGCGCCGATGGTGTGCTGACTTATTTCGCGCTGGATGCCGCGCGCCGGCTGCGGGCCTGATCGCCGCGGATGCAGATCGTCGAATTCGGCGCCGGCACGCTGCGCTTCCTGGACCAGGTGCCGCAGCGGGCGCCCGAGGGTGGCTTCGTCTGGATCTACCTGGAGCGCGAGTCGCTGGAGCAGGAACTGCCGGCGGTGCAGCGGGCTGCGCAGGCACTGGGCGGCTCGCCCGTGCTCGACCTGCATGTGAAGGACCTCGCCAACCGCGCGCATCCCTCGTACTACGACTACACGTCCATCTACGACATCGTGACGTTCCGCCGCCTGGCGACGGAAGCCGAAGTCCTCGCGGAATTGGGCGAGGCCGCGTCGGAGAAAAGAAGCGGCCAGCGTCTCGGCGCCTTCAGCCGCATCCGGACGCGCGCCGTCAGCTTCGTGGTGTTCGACCGGCTGCTGATCACGGTGCATCCGGCCGGCTGCTTTGCCGCGCGCTCGTTCATCGAACGGTACCTGAGCGACGCCGTGCAGGCGGAGGGGCTGAACGCCGCGGCGCGCAGCCGGCTGCCGATCAGCTCGGCCGACCTGATGCTGCGCATGCTCAACGTGATGGTCGACAACTACCTGGACCTGCGCAAGGTGCTCGGAACCGAGATGGACCAGTGGCAGCAGTCGCTGCTGGGACCGGACAGCCGGGCCGCCGACTGGGCCGCCCTGATGACCGCGCGCAACGCGCTGCATACGCTGGAAGACCTGTGCGAGGAGCAGAACGACGCCATGCAGGAATGGCTGGACACGCAGCGCGAGCAACCCGCGCCCTGGATGCAGCAGGTCGAGCGCGACAGCCTGCTGGCCCGCGCCCGGGACGTGGTGGAACACATCCAGCGGGTCGTGCACCACCTGCGCCGCATGGAGCAAGGCGCGGAAACGGCGGTGCAGATCCATTTCTCCGCGCAAAGCAACAGAACCAATGAGACGATGCGCACGCTCACGGCGCTCACCGCCATCTTTCTGCCGCTGAACCTGATCGCCGGCATCTTCGGCATGAATTTCGACGTGCTGCCCCTCACGAAACTGGCATCGGGGTTCTGGTGGACCCTGGGCGCGATGGCGCTGATCGCGGCCGTGCTGGCACTGGTGTTCCGCCACAAGCGCTACCTCGCGCGGGGCGGGCGGTGACAGCGCACGAGAAGACGCCCCCCTACCGCAAGCCGCGCAGCGTGGCCGACGTCACGCGCGAGAACGTGCGGGCCATGCGCCAGCTCGAGGACTTGGCCGTGGCCAAGCGCTCGACAGCGGACCGGATCGCCGAGTTCGTCGCGCAGTTCTGCGGCAGCATCGTCTTCGTCTGGATCCACGTCGCGCTGTTCGCCGGCTGGATCGCCTGGAACGTGCTGCCGGGGCTGCCGCACTTCGATCCCTACCCCTTCACCTTCCTCACGCTCTGCGTGTCGCTCGAAGCCATCTTCCTTTCCTCCTTCATCCTGATCAGCCAGAACTACGAGATGCGCGTGACCGAGCGGCGCAGCCAGCTCGACTTGCAGATCAACCTCCTGGCGGAGCAGGAAAACACCAAGATGCTGCAATTGCTGGAGCTGATCGCCCGCAAGGTCGGCGCGACGGACCACGAGGACCCGGAGGTGGGGGCCCTGGAACAGGCAACACGGCCGGAGACGCTCGCGCGGCAGATCGAGGAGTCCTATCGCGCCGCCGTCCGCCAAAAGGCGGACTGAGGTTTCCCGCATGGCGGAGACCGGAGTCCGGATCGGCTGCGCCGGCTGGAGCTTGCCGGTCGCGCTGCAGCCGCACTTCGGCGCTGGTGACAGTCATCTGGCCCGCTATGCGACACGCCTGCCCGCCGTCGAGATCAATTCGTCCTTCCACCGGCCGCACACGCGGGCGCAGTACGCCCGCTGGGCGGCGATGGTGCCTGCCGACTTCCGGTTCTGCGTCAAGCTGCCCAAGGTCATCACCCACGAGTTGCGTCTCACGGGGTGCGAAGCGCCCCTGGACGCCTTCCTGGAACAGGCCGGCGGCCTCGGCGCCCGGTTGGCGGCACTGCTGGTGCAGTTGCCCCCCAGCCTGGCATTCGAGGCACGTGTCGCCACTGCTTTCCTCGAGACATTGCGCGGCCGCCACACAGGTGCGATCGCCCTGGAGCCGCGCCACGCGAGCTGGTTCACCCGGCCGGCGGAGGACCTGCTGCAGTCCCTTCACATGGCGCGGGTGCTGGCCGACCCGGTGCGGCACGCGGGGGGCGAGCGGCCCGGCGGCCACCCGGGCCTGGTCTACCTGCGCCTGCACGGCTCGCCGCGGGTCTACTACTCCGCGTATGACGGCAGCCTGCTGTCGGCGCTGGCGCGTCGAATCAGCCAGGCGCGCGACGCTGGTTCGGAAGTCTGGTGCATCTTCGACAACACCGCCTCGGGCGCCGCTGCGGCAAATGCGCTGGCATTGCGCGCAATGTGTCAGACGTAGGGCGGGGACAGCGCTTCCGCCGCCAGCACGCGCTGGACGGCAGGGCGCTCGAGCATGCGTCGCAGATAGGGACCCAGGTGCGGGCGTTCGCGCGCCTTCCCGCTTTCGAAATGCCGCGTCCAGCGGCACAGCGTGAAGATGTAGGGGTCGAGCGCGCTGTAGCGTTCGCCCAGTGCCCAAGGACCCGGCGCGGCCACCAACGCATCCAGCTGGTCCAGCATCGGGCCGATGCGTTCCTGCGCATGGCGCTTGAGTTCGGCCACGCCTGCCGCGTTGCCTTCGTCCATCCAGCGTTCGGGGTAGAAATAGACGATCAGGGTCGATTGCAGCGTGTTCGTCAGCCAAGCGAGCCACTTGTAGAAGTGCGCCCGCTCGGGTGTGCCCAACGCCGGCGCCAGCCGGGCCTGGGGATGCGTGTCGCACAGGTGCAGCACGATCGCGGCGGTTTCGTACAGCACCAGGTCGCCATCGCTCAGGACCGGAAGCAGGCCGTTCGGATTGAGCCGCAGGTAAGCAGGTGCCTTGTGCAGGTTCTGCGTGCGGTCCACGAGCACCCGCTCGAACGGGATCGCCAGCTCCTCCAGGAGGATGTGCGGCACCATGGCCGCGGTGCTGGGGTAATACAGCAGGCTGATCATTGCGGCGCCTTCAACCCGAAGAGCGCCGCGCCGTTGTCCCAGGCGATCCGGCGCGCCGCCTCCGGGGGCAGGCCGCCGAGCCAGGTGCGATAGCCCTTCATCAACTCATCGTAGTACTGCCAGCGCTGGTTGACCCAGGTGTCGGAGCCGATCAGGAACCGCGTCGGGTACTTGAGCAGCAGGGCCCGCCACTCGGGGCACAGCTTGCCGCCCTCGCAGGTGAGGCCGGGGCGATAGGAAAGCTCCCCCATGAGCAGCGGATAACGCGCGAACAGCTGGTCGACCCGGGCGGCGGGCGCACCGCCGATGCCGGTGTGCGCCCAGATCAGCCGAGACTTCTGGCCTTTGGCCGGCGGATGCGCCATCAGCAGGTCGATGGCCGTGTCGTCCACGTGCGCGAGCACCACCAGGTCCTTCTCCTCCGCCAGCGCCATCAGCTTGCGGGCGACCGGGCCGTTGGCGTTGGCGCTGTCGTACAGATGGAACTCGCCGATCCCGCGGAACGGGCCGGCCGCGGTCCCGCGCGCCAGTTCGGCCTGCACCATGTCGTAGATGGTGTCGTCGCGAAACCAGTTGTCGTAGTCGGCACGGTTGCGATAGAGCCGCACGAACGGCACGACCGTGACGCCCGCGGCGCGCGTCTCGGGCGCCTGTGCCAGCGACTTCGTGCCGTCGTTCGGGCGCGAGTTGGCCACGATCGCGCGCACGCCGTTGCGCTTCATGCGCGCCAGGACGTCGGGGACGGGATGCGGGCCGGAGCGGCCATCCCACGCTTCCTCGTTGTAGTGCAGGTGGGCGTCGAACAGCGGACCGGCGTAGTCGGCCGCGGCGGCGGTGCTCGCCCAGGCGAAGGCCAATGCGATGAAAATTTGCAGGCGCATTCGCTCAGCCAAGGTGCTTGGCGAAGAAGTCCAGGGTGCGCTGGCGCGCCAGCGTGGCTGCTTCGGCGTTGTACGAACCACGCTGGTCGCAGTTGAAGCCGTGGTTGGCGTGGTAGACGTGGACTTCCACTTCCGGGTGCGCTTTCTTGAACGCTTCCACGCTGTCCAGGGGGATCCAGTGGTCCTGGTCGCCGAAGTGCGCCAGCACCGGCACCTTGGGTTGGCGGGCGATCTCGTCGGGCGTGGTGACACCCCCGCCGTAGTACGGCACGGCAGCGCTCAATCCGTTCAACATGCAGGCCGCACGCCAGGTGAGCAGGCCGCCATAGCAGTAGCCCACGATCCCCACCTTGCCGCCTTGCGCGGCGTGGCCGATGGCCGCTTGCAAGTCCTGCATGACGCCTGGCGCGGGAAGGGCTTCCACTGCCGCCTTCAAAGCCATGCCGGCCGTCATGTCGTCGGGCTGGTAGCCCAGGTCCACGCCCGGCTTCACCCGATGGAAGGTGGACGGCGCCACCGCCAGGTAACCCGCCGCGGCATAGCCGTCGGCCACCGAGCGGATGTGCGAGTTCACGCCGAAGATTTCCTGGATCACCACCACGCCGCCTCTGGGCTGGCCCGCCGGCTGGGCAACGTAAGCGGGAATGGCCTGGCCGTCGGCGGCCTTGAGATCGATGAAACTGCCCATGGAATGCTCCTTGTTGGTCGTCGCGCAAAGGCGCGAGCTTCGCCCATCCGGCCCCGCCGCGTCAACCGGCCGGCGCGAAGGTCGCGCTTTTGATCTAATGGCAGGCTCTAAGGAGCAGAAGCCGTGAATCAAGTTCTCCTGGTGACGGGTGGCAGCCGCGGGATCGGCGCCGCCACGGCGCTGCTGGCGGCGGACGCCGGCCATGCGGTGGCCGTGAATTACACGAGCAACGAGGCGGCCGCCGAAAGCGTGGTGGCCGCCATCCGCAAGCAAGGCGGCAAAGCGCTGGCTGTCCAGGCCGACGTGGCGGACGAATCCCAGGTGCTTGCCATGTTCTCGCGGATCGACGCCCAACTCGGACGGCTGACAGGCCTGGTGAACAACGCGGGCGTCGTGGACGTCTCGGCGCGGCTCGACGAAATGAGCATGCAGCGCTGGAAGCGCATGTTCGACATCAACGTGATCGGCAGCTTGCTGTGCGCGCGCGAAGCCGTCCGACGGATGAGCACGCGTCACGGCGGCGGCGGCGGCGCGATCGTCAACCTCTCCAGCGCGGCGGCGCGACTCGGGTCGCCCGGGCAGTATCTGGATTACGCGGCGGCCAAGGGGGCGATCGACGCCTTCACGCTCGGCCTGGCGAAAGAAGTGGCTGCAGAAGGCATCCGCGTCAACGCGGTGCGGCCGGGGCTGATCGAGACCGAGATCCATGCATCGGGCGGCCTGCCGGACCGGGTGCGCGACCTGGCGCACCTGGTGCCGATGCAGCGGGGCGGCACCGCGGAGGAAGTCGCGCAAGCCATCGTGTGGCTGCTCTCGCCGCAGGCGAGTTACACCACCATGTCGCTGGTGGACGTTTCGGGAGGCCGCTGATGAGCATTCGCGTCTATTGGGAAGACCTGGAAGTCGGCAGCGTGCGCGACCTCGGGACCACCTCGGTTTCGCGCGAGGAGATCAAGGATTTCGCGGAGCAATACGACCCGCAACCCTTCCACATGGATGAAGTCGCGGGCAAGCATTCGCTGTTCGGGGGGCTGTGCGCGAGCGGGTGGCATACCTGCGCCCTGGCCATGCGCCTGACCGTCGACAATTTCCTGAACGAGTCGGCCAGCCTGGGCTCGCCCGGCCTGGAAAGCCTGCGCTGGCTGAAGCCGGTGTATCCGGACGACAAGCTGAGCCTGCGCCACACCATCCTGGAGTCGCGCCCCATGCGCCGCCGGCCGGACGCCGGCATGGTCCGCTCGCGCTGGGAGCTGAGCAACCAGAACGGCGACGTGGTGCTGGAGATGGAGGGCTACGGCATGTTCGGCCGGCGCCACAAGGCGACCGCCGAGGAACTGGCGCGCATCGACGCCGAACGCGCCGGCTCGGCCTGAATGGACTTCAAGCCGCTGATCACGCTGCTGGCCATCGTCAATCCGCTGGCGATCGTCCCGTTCTTCATCCACTACACGCAAGGCTTCGGCCGTGAGCAGCGCAAGCGCACGATCCTGGTCGCTTCGTTCTCCGCCTTCCTGGTGATCGCTGCCAGCGCCGTGCTGGGCATCCGCATCCTCGAGTTTTTCGGCATTTCGCTGGCCAGCTTCCAGGTGGGCGGCGGCATGCTCCTGCTCACCAGCGCGCTCAACATGCTGAATGCCAACCCGGCGGAAGCCAAGCCGAACACGCATGAAATGCAGGACGGCGCGGAGAAGGCGGCCATGGGCGCCAGCATCGCCGTCGTCCCCCTCACCATTCCACTGCTCACCGGGCCGGCGACGATGTCCACCGTGGTGATCTACGCGGAACGCGCGGCCACCGTGCTGCAACTGGCCGTGCTGGTCGGGTACGGCGTGGTGATCGGGCTGGTGACCGCGCTGTGCTTTTCGCTTGCCGGCCCGATCGCCCGGGTTCTCGGCAAGACCGGCATCAACGTCCTCACCCGGTTGATGGGGCTGATCCTGGCCGCACTCGCGGTGGAGGTCATGGCGGAAGGCCTGGGCAAGCTGTTCCCGGTTCTCGGCCGCGTGGCGGGCAGCTGACTCAACCGAACGCGTCCGCGCCCAGGCTCTGGATCCAGAAGTTCAGCAGTTCGCCGGAATGCAGCGGCTCGTTGCGCATCAGCAGTGCGTCGTCGGACCACAGGCCGTCCATGATGCGGGTGTGCGCCTGGCCTGTGGCGTCCACATGCCGCAGCAGGAAGCCCACGAACAAATGACCCTCGTCGCCCAATGTCGCGATGCGTACGATCCTGGTGCCGGCCGCCAGGCCCGGCGCGTCGATCGCAGTCGGAGCGCACCAGCGCTGGCCGCCGCCAGCCGACTCGCTGACCCATTGAACGCCCTCCTCGTTCGCGGCAATGACGACCATGCCGGCGCGCGCGCGCCCGACGGCGAACACCCTGGCCCGAAGGCCCGTGCTGATGAGGCGGCCCGCTCCCTGCCCCAGCGAAGGGATCTGGTAACTCCAGACGTAGCCATCGGGCCCGATGGAGAAGGACTCGTCGCGCCCATCCGGCGCCTCGATCAGGACGGTCTGGCGCCACATGACCGCGGCCGGCACCACGGCGGGTGGCAGGGCTCTCAAGCCGTTCCAGGGGGTGGGCTGGGCGGCGGATGGGTTCAGGTTCATGCAGGTGGCCTCGTGAGGGTGATGGGACCCGGTGCTGTCTGGGTTGTCGTTGGGCATGGACGAAGTGTTCCGCGGCAGGCGGCCGGCGTCCTTTATCGCCACTGCTTTCTCCTGAAAAGTTCTTAAACTGGCCCGATGGCACCTGAGCTCACGTTCTCCACGTTCACTTTGCGGGTGCACGAACGCCAGCTGCTCGCCGATGGCAGGCCGGTTTCGCTCGGCGCCCGCGCGTTCGACGTGCTTGCGGCGCTGGTCGCCCGCGCAGGCGAGCTGGTGAGCAAGTCCGAGCTGTTCGACCTGGTGTGGCCCGGACTGGTGGTGGAGGAAAACAACCTCCAGGTGCATATTTCCACGCTGCGCAAGCGCCTGGGCGCGGAGCTGATCGCGACCATCCCGGGCCGCGGCTACCGCTTCACCGCGCGCGTCACGCCGCGCGGCGACCTGGCCGCCGCACCACCCGCCGCGCAAGCCACGATGTCTGCCCGCTCGATCGCGGTGCTGCCCTTCACCAACCTCGGCACCGACCCCGACCAGGAGTACTTCTCCGACGGCCTGGCCGAGGACATCATCAACAAGCTGACGCGATCGCCGTGGCTGCACGTGATCGCGCGCAACTCGTCGTTCGCGTTTCGCGGGCGTGACGTGGTGGTGGCGCAGGCCGGCCGCGCGCTGGGTGCGCGCTATCTCGCCACCGGTACCGTGCGCCGTTCCGGCACCACCCTGCGTGTCTCGGCGGAACTCATCGACGGCCAGCGGCAGGAGACGCTGTGGGCGCAGCAATACGATCGCCCGCTGGCCGACCTGTTCCAGATCCAGAGCGAGATTTCCACGCAGATCGTGAGCACCATCGAGCCGGTGTACCTGCGGCGCGAGGAATACCTCACCAGCCAGTCCGTGACACCGGGCGTGGAGCACTGGGAGCTGTTGATGCGCGCGCGCTGGCACTTCTGGCGCAGCACTCGCGAGCATGTGGACCGCGCGCGCGACTGCCTGGCGCAGGCGCTGCAACGCAAGCCCGACGACCCCGCTTCGCTCTCGCTGCTGGCCTTCACCCACATGTCACGGGTCTGGGCGGGTTGGGCGCCGAATCCCCGTGAGGAGATCGTCGAGGCGAACCGGCTGGCGCTGCGCGCCGTGCGGCAGGACGACACGGACAGCTTCGCCCATTTCACGCTTGGCACCGCGCTTTCGTTCACCGGCAACATCCCGCAGGCGATCGCGGAGCTGGAACACGCCCTGGCGCTCTATCCGCAATTCGCGGCAGCCGCCGGCGAGCTCGGGCGGTTGCTGGCCTTCTCGGGCCGCACGTCCGAGGCCGTCGAATACGTACTGCAGGCCATCGACGCCAGCCCGCATGACCCGCACCTGAGCCTGTGGGTCCGCACCCGCGCCATTGCCAGCTTCGTCGACGGCGACTACGACGAGGCCTCGCGCTACGCGCGGCAGGCCGCGGCGAAGCGGCCGGACTGGTTCTTCAACTACTACCTGCTCGCCGCCTGCGAAGCCGGCGCGGGCCGTCTGGACACCGCCCGGCAGAGCCTCCAGCGTGCCCAGGCCTTTGGTTCCTATGGCATGCCCGCCTTGCAGGCGGGCCATCCCTTCACGGACCCCGCGCTGCTGGAGCGGTTCGCGGGCCACCTGCGCGAAGCGGGCTGGCCCGGCTGAGTTCGCCCGGTTTTTGACGGCGTAGTCGTCCGACTACACACCGCCGCGCTTGAAACCGACAGGAATTCCCTTATCATTAGCACTCGATGGAGCTGAGTGCTAGCAGCTGAGTCTGCCCGGCACCCTCCTCAGGTTAATGGGCGCTAACTTCGTTGGCGCCTTTTGGTTCCCAACCCTTGTTCTCATTGAAGGAGATGCAATGAAACTTCGTCCTCTGCACGACCGCGTGATCGTCAAGCGCCTCGAAAACGAAACCAAGACCGCGTCTGGCATCGTGATCCCCGACACCGCCGCCGAGAAGCCCGACCAGGGCGAAATCCTGGCTGTCGGCCCCGGCCGCAAGAACGACAAGGGTGAAGTCATCGCCCTGAACGTCGCCGTCGGCGACCGCGTCCTGTTCGGCAAGTACAGCGGCCAGACCGTCAAGGTCGACGGCGACGAGCTGCTGGTCATGAAGGAAGACGACCTGTTCGCCGTGGTCGAAGGCGCCCCCGCCGCCGGCCTGAAGAAGGTCGCCTGAGCGCCACCCGACCGGTCAACCCCCAACATCTCTGAGGTAAATACACATGGCAGCAAAAGACGTGATTTTCGGCGGCGACGCCCGCGCCCGCATGGTCGAAGGCGTGAACATCCTGGCCAACGCGGTCAAGGTGACCCTGGGCCCGAAGGGCCGCAACGTGGTGCTCGAGCGCTCCTTCGGTGCCCCCACCGTGACCAAGGACGGTGTGTCCGTGGCCAAGGAAATCGAGCTGAAGGACAAGCTCCAGAACATGGGCGCGCAGATGGTCAAGGAAGTCGCTTCCAAGACCAGCGACATCGCCGGTGACGGCACCACCACCGCCACGGTGCTGGCCCAGTCCATCGTCCGCGAAGGCATGAAGTACGTGGCCGCGGGCATGAACCCGATGGACCTGAAGCGCGGCATCGACAAGGCCGTGACGGCCCTGGTCGAAGAGCTGAAGAAGGCTTCCAAGGCCACGACCACCAGCAAGGAAATCGCGCAAGTCGGCTCGATCTCCGCCAACTCCGACGCCTCCATCGGCGAGATCATCGCCAAGGCGATGGACAAGGTCGGCAAGGAAGGCGTGATCACCGTCGAAGACGGCAAGTCGCTCGACAACGAGCTCGACATCGTCGAAGGCATGCAGTTCGACCGCGGCTACCTGTCGCCCTACTTCATCAACAACCCGGAAAAGCAATCCGCGCTGCTGGACAACCCGTTCGTGCTGCTGTTCGACAAGAAGATCAGCAACATCCGCGAACTGCTGCCCACGCTGGAGCAGGTTGCCAAGGCCGGCCGTCCGCTGCTGATCGTCGCGGAAGAAGTCGAAGGCGAAGCGCTGGCGACCCTGGTGGTCAACACCATCCGCGGCATCCTGAAGGTCGTGGCCGTCAAGGCGCCGGGCTTCGGCGACCGCCGCAAGGCCATGCTGGAAGACATCGCCATCCTGACGGGCGGCAAGGTCATCGCTGAAGAAGTCGGCCTGACGCTCGAGAAGGTGACCCTGGCCGACCTGGGCCAGGCGAAGCGCATCGAAGTGGGCAAGGAAAACACGACGATCATCGACGGCGCCGGCGCCGGCGCCGACATCGAAGCGCGCGTCAAGCAGATCCGCGTCCAGATCGAGGAAGCCACGTCCGACTACGACCGTGAGAAGCTGCAAGAGCGCGTGGCCAAGCTGGCCGGCGGTGTTGCCGTGATCAAGGTCGGTGCCGCGACCGAAGTCGAGATGAAGGAAAAGAAGGCCCGCGTCGAAGACGCCCTGCACGCCACGCGCGCTGCGGTCGAAGAAGGCATCGTGGCTGGTGGCGGCGTCGCGCTGCTGCGCGCCAAGCAATCGGCTGGCGCCATCAAGGGCGACAACGCCGACCAGGAAGCCGGCATCAAGCTGGTGCTGAAGGCGATCGAGTCGCCCCTGCGCGAGATCGTCTACAACGCCGGTGGCGAAGCCTCCGTCGTCGTGGCCGCCGTGCTGGCCGGCAAGGGCAACTACGGCTTCAACGCCGCCAACGACACCTATGGCGACATGATCGAGATGGGCATCCTGGACCCGACCAAGGTGACGCGCACTGCCCTGCAGAACGCCGCCTCCGTCGCGTCGCTGATGCTGACCACGGAAGCCATGGTCGCCGAAGCGCCGAAGGACGAGTCCCCGGCGCCTGGCGGTGGCGGCATGGGCGGGATGGGTGGCATGGGCGGGATGGATATGTAAGCTTTCACAGAGAAAACGCCTTGCGTTTTCTCTGTGGGCGGACATCCGTTCAGTCAGATCAAAAAGCCGGGCAGAGCCCGGCTTTTTTCATGGGAGTCGCGCTGCGTGTTACTACGCGCGACTGGTGCCCCTAGGGGAGCTGAAACTCCGTCGATCTGCCCGCCCGCCTTTGGCGGAGGCAGTGTTTGTCAGACGGCTCCTGGCGGCAGGGCGGCGGCGTCGGGCGGGGCGCCTGCGGCGGCACCATACTCGTTCGACTCGGGGCTGCTCGGCTGGACATACCAATACAGCAGCAGGAAGATGCCGATGCCGGTGAGGGCGATCAGCTGCCACCATCCGCTCTTGCCGATGTCGTGGAGGCGCCGGGTGGCAACGGCCAGGCTGGGGAGCAACACGCCGAGCGCGAGGATGCTGGACAACATCTCGCTGATCATGCCGGTGACGATCATGACGATGAAATAGGCGAGGGCGAAATACCAGTACTCGGACCGGCTGGCACGGCCGGAGAAATCAACGTACTTCTTCAGGCAAGTCTGGACTGCGGTGGTGAAGTTCATGGCGCCTCCTCGGCGGTTGGTGATGGCCGGGCCCATCATATCGGCGGGTGAATCCGGCGCAAGAGGCCGGCCGTCGAATCGTCCAGTCCATTCAGACTGAGCGATGTGAACCTTTGCGCAATGTCCTGCGCCAGCACCTTGCCCAGTTCGACGCCCCATTGGTCGAAGCTGTCGATGCCCCAGACACTGCCGCTGACGAACACACGGTGCTCGTGCAGGGCAAGCAGCGCGCCAAGGCTGGCCGGCGTCAGCGATTCCAGCAGGAAAAAAGTGCTGGGCCGGTTGCCCGGGAAATGGCGATGGCCGCCGGGATCGGGCTTGCCCTGCATCAGGGCCTGGGCCTGGGCCAGCGCATTCGCCAGCAGCAATTCGTGATGCACGGGCAGCGCATGCGCGGGCTGGCGCACCGCGATGAATTCGACCGGCACCGTGTCGGTGCCCTGGTGCAGCATCTGGAAGTAGGCATGCTGCCCGTTCGTGCCGGGCTCGCCCCACAGCACGGGTGAGGTCGCGAAGGGCAAGGGCTGGCCTTGCGCGTCCACCCTCTTGCCGTTGCTTTCCATCTCCAGTTGCTGCAGATACGCCGGCAGCCGTTTCAGCGCGCTGTGGTACGGCGCGATGCAGCGGCTGGTGAAGCCGTGAAAGTTGCGGTACCAGACGTCCAGCAGTCCCAGGCGCACCGGCAGGTTGCTTTCCAGCGGTTGCGAGCGGAAGTGCGCATCCATCGCGTTCGCGCCACGCAGCAAGTCCTGGAACTGCGCCGCGCCGATGGCGATGGCGATCGGCAAGCCGATGGTGGACCACAGTGAGTACCGCCCGCCGACCCAGTCCCAGAAGCCGAACGTCGACGTGATGCCGAAGTCGCGCGCTGCTTCCACGTTGGTGGTCAGGGCCGCGAAGTGGCGTGCCACGTCGCGTCCGCCCTGCTCCTCGAACCAGCGCCTGGCGGACCGCGCATTGGTCATCGTCTCGAGCGTGGTGAAAGTCTTGGAAGCGACCAGGAACAGCGTGTTCCCGGCCTTCAGGCCGCGCAGGACGCCGGCCAGTTCGTGGCCGTCGACATTGGAGACGAAGTGGAAGCGCTTGCCCGGGTCCCGGAAAGTTTCCAGCGCCGCCACCGCCATCTGCGGCCCGAGATCCGATCCGCCGATGCCGATGTTGACCACATCGGTGATCGCAGCGTCGGCGCGCACCTGTCCGGCGTAGGCGAGCATGGATTCCAGCGCCTGCCGCACCAGCACCGCGTCACCTTCGCCGGCTTCGCCACCCGCGCGCAGCAGCCAGTGCTTCACCGCGCGGCCCTCCGTGCTGTTGATGCGCTCGCCAGCGAACATGGCGTCACGATGCGCTTCAACGCCGCACTCCCGCGCGAGCTCGAACAACAGCGCTTCGGCTTCGCGGTCGATGAGGTTCTTCGAGAGATCCGCGAAGATCTCCGGAGCTTCCTGGCTGAACGCGTCGAAGCGTGCGCGGTCCGCGGTGAAAGCCTGCCGCAGATCGAAGCCTCGTCCTCGTTGCTCGAAGTGGCGATGCAGCCGGGGCCAGGCCGTGGTCGTGTCGCAGCGCACTCGCATGGCTCAGGCCGCCTGCATCAGTTTTTCGAGCTTCACGGCATCCACCGCGAAAGCCCGGATCCCCTCGGCGAGCTTCTCGGTCGCCATGGCATCCTCGTTCAACGCCCAGCGAAAGCTCGCCTCGTCATGGTTCACCGGCTCCAGCGCGACTGACCGCGCCGCCGCCGCGTCCAGCGCGCGCGCGACGGGTTGCTCCGAGGCCGCCAGCTGCGCCAGCAGTTCGGGGCTGATGGTGAGCAGGTCGCAACCAGCGAGCGCGAGGATCTGCCCGGTGTTGCGGAAGCTCGCGCCCATGACTTCGGTGGCGATCCCGAAGTGCTTGTAGTACTCGTAGATCTGGCGCACCGACTGCACGCCGGGATCGTTGGCACCGGCTCTTGCGGATTCGTCCCAGCTGCTGCCCGCTGTCTTCTTGTACCAGTCGTAGATGCGGCCCACGAAGGGCGAGATCAATTGCACCTTGGCCTGGCCGCACGCGATGGCCTGGCAGAAAGAGAACAGCAAGGTCAGGTTGGTGTTGATGCCGCGCCGCTGCAACCGGCCCGCCGCCTGGATGCCTTCCCACGTGGCCGCCACCTTGATGAGGACGCGATCGATCGGCACGCCCTCGGCTTCGTACAGCTCGACGATGCGTTCCGCGCGGGTGTAGGTCGCCTCCTCGTCGAAGCTCAGGCGCGCATCCACTTCCGTCGAGACGCGGCCCGGGATGATGCGAAGGATCTCCGTGCCGAAGCGCACCAGCAGGCGGTCCATCGTCTCGTCGAGCGGCTTGGCGCGGAAGCGCTCGACCGTCTCGCCGAGCAGCGGTGCGTACTCCGGCTTCTGCACGGCCTTCAGGATGAGCGAGGGATTGGTCGTCGCGTCCTGTGGACGGTACTGCGCGAGTTGCTTGAAGTCGCCGGTGTCGGCGACGACGGTGGTGAACTGCTTGAGCGCATCGAGTTGGTTCATGCGCGCATTATCGGCCGCGCTCTCGCGCTCGTGGCGTGCGGCGGTTACGAAACCGGAACGACCGACACCCCATGGTCGGCCAGCCGCAGGCCGACATCACAGCCCACGTTGAGCACGCGAGCCAGGTCCGCAGAAACCACGAAGATGGGCCCCAGTTCCGTCTCGAAGGTGTATTCGTAGTTGCTGCCCAGGTAAGCCGCCTTGGCCAGCCGGCCGTTCAATCCAGTGCCCGGTGGGCCGACCTGCCACGCTTCCGGCCGCACCGCGACCTTCACGACGCCTTCACCCATGGGCTGGCGCGGCTCGATCCGCAAAGGGCCCAGGCTGACGGTCCCGGCCGCGTCGGCCGACGCCGGGAACAGCATGGCCTCCCCCATGAAGCCGGCGACAAACTCGGTGGAAGGGGTCTCATAGAGCTGTTGCGGCGTGCCCGCCTGCGCGATGACACCGTGGTCCATCACGATGATCTGGTCGCTGACGGCCAGCGCTTCGCTCTGGTCGTGCGTCACGTAGGCCAAGGTGAGCTTCAGGCGCTGCTGCAGCGTGCGGATCTCTTCGCGCATTTCGCGGCGCAGGCGGGCGTCGAGGTTGGACAGTGGCTCGTCGAACAGCAGCACCGCCGGTTCGAGCACCAGCGCCCGGGCCAGGGCCACGCGCTGCTGCTGGCCGCCGGACAATTCGCTCGGCAGGCGCGTGTCGAAGCCCACCAGCCCCACGTTGCGCAGCGTCTCGGTGGCCCGCTCGCGCGCCTGCTCCTTGGGAATGCCCGACATGCGGAGGCCATACATGACGTTCTCCGCCACGTCCATGTGCGGGAACAGCGCATAGCTCTGGAACATCATGCTGACGTTGCGCTGCGCCGGGCCCAGGGTGGTGACGTCCTTGCCGGCGATGAGGATCTGGCCGGAAGTCGGCGACTCCAGGCCAGCGATCATGCGCAGCGTGGTCGTCTTGCCGCAGCCGGACGGTCCCAGGATGGTGGTGAGCGTCCCGTACTCGGCACGGAAGCTGATGCCCTTGACGGCCAGCGGACCGGCTGCATCGTTGCCATAGCGCTTGGTGACGCCGCGGAATTCGATGCCGGCTTCGGTGGGTTGGATCATGGTCAGGCTTTCGCTTGGCTCAATTCAGTGATGCCGGCGGCCGCGGCCCTGCGGCGCCCGAGGCGGCGCTCGCCGACCACGAACTGGATCAGCGCCGTCGCCGCGCTCATGAGGAGGATGAGGACGGTGCAATAGGCCAGGGCCACGCCGTAGTCGCCGTTGCCGACACGGCCGATGATGTACGTGGTGGCCAGCTCGTTCTCCGCGGTCACCAGGAAGATCACCGCGCTCACCGTGGTGATGGCCCGCACGAAGCTGTAGACCAGGGCGGCCACCAGCGCGGGCTTGAGGAGCGGCAGCACCACGTGCCGCAGGGTCTGCACGCTGGAAGCGCGCAGCATCAACGAGGCCTCGTCGAGTGACTTGTCCAGCTGCTTGAAGGCCGCCGTTCCGGCCCGCACGCCGACCGGCAGGTTGCGGAACAGGAAGCACAGCACGATGATCAGCCCGGTGCCCGTCAACTCGAACGGCGGTACGTTGAACGCCAGGATGTAGCTGACGCCGAGCACCGTGCCCGGGATCGCAAAGGCCAGCAGGGCCGAGAACTCGAACAGGCCCTGGCCGCGGAATTCGGTGCGGGCCAGCAGCCAGGCGATCAGCAACCCCAGCGTCGCCGTCATCGGGGCCGAGATCGCGGCGAGCTTGATGGTCGTGAAGAACGAGTTCCAGGCGGTGCCGGCCCAGACCAGGCCGAACGCGCCCCACTCCAGCGCGAAGGCCGTCTTGAAGTGATTCAGCGTGAGCGTGTAGTCGCGGCCCCAGGTCTGGACGAAGCCGCCGGCGAAGGCGAACAGGTAGACGACGAGCGTGAACGCCATCCACGGCAGGGCAATGCCGTTGACCAGGCGGCGCACGCTGGCCGGCAGGGGCATCGGCACCCCCGAGTCGCCCTTGCCGGACACCGTGGTGAAGTTCTGGCGCCCGAGCAGCCAGCGCTGGATCGCGAAAACCGTCAGCGCGAAGAGGGTGAGCAGCCAGGCCAGCGAAGCGGCACGACCCTGGTCGTACTGCGCGCCGACGATGGCGAAGAAGATCTCCGTCGACAACACGGAGAACTGCCCACCCACCACGATGGGGTTGCCGAAGTCGGCCATGCTCTCGATGAAGCCGACCAGGAACGCGTTTGCCAGGCCCGGCTTGAGCAAGGGCAGCGTCACGGTCATGAAGGTCTGTTGCGCGTTCGCCCGCAGGGTCTGCGCCGCCTCTTCCAGGCTGGGCGCGACGCCCTGGACCACGCCGCGCATGATCATGAAGGCGATGGGTGTGAACGCGAAGGTCTGTGCGATCCAGACGCCGAACCAGCCATAGAACCAGCGTGTGGGCGTGATGCCGAACGCGTATTCGAGGAACTGGTTGGCGATGCCCGCGCGGCCGAACAGCAGGATCAGGCCCAGGCCCACCACGAAGGGCGGCGTGATGATGGGCAGCATCGCGATGATGTTGAGCGGCCGGGCGAAGCGCCGCGACGAGCGCTCCGCCATCAGCGCCATCAGGGTTCCCAGCACCGTGGTGCTCGCCGCCGTCAGCAGGCCGAGGAAGAGCGTGTTCCAGGCGACGCCGCAGCGCGGCCCGCCCGTGACGCAGCCGAGGCCGAAGTTGCGGTCGCTGGCGATGCGCTGCCACAGCACGCTGAACGCCACGCGGCCGTCCTCGTCGAACACCGCGGCCGACAGCGCTTTCAACACCGGGAACAGGATGAAGAGCGCCAGCAGGCCGCCGCAGCCCAGCACGGCCGCGGCGACGAACAGGTCGCCCTTGAAGCGCCCCCTGCGCGCGACCCCGAAGGCAGCGAGCACGAGGCCCGCGCTCAGGGCGACGAACCCGCCCCATCCCAGGCCGGGCTGCTTCGCCCCCAGTTCACCAACCGCTGAATTCAGGGTATCGAACGCCCAGCCCTTGGCCCCGATGGTGAAACCAGTCAGCAACAGGGCGCTCAGGGCGAAACCGCCGCCCGCGATCAGCCAAGCCCCCTGCTGCCTGCCCGGCGGCTGCCATGCGCCCGCCGCGGCGATCGCGAGACCCACCAACCCCAGCCACAGCCACGGACGACCGTGGGCGGCCGCCTGCATCAGGCCGTTGCCGTTCTGCGCGTCGCCGAAGACCTGGAACACGCGGCCCAGGCCATTGCCGTCCTGGATCGCGTACCAGGGCAGCACGACGTAGGCCAGCAGGCCGAGCGCGACCCACGCCCAGAGGGCCCGGTTGGCGGGATGATTCATGAGCCGATGACCGGTCTCAGCGGCCCTGGTTCTGGACTTCCTTCTCCCACTTCGCGATCAGCCGGCGCCGCTCCGCGCTGGCGCCGTACTTCGCGTAGTCGTAGTCGATCAGTTTGATCTTGGCCGGGTCCGTCATGCGCGGGTCCTTGGGCACCTTGGTGTTGCTGGGCAGCTGGAACTGCTTGGCGGCCAGCCCGAACTGCTGGCCGCCGGGGGTCAGCGCCCATTCGTAGAATTTCTTGGCGGCCTCGGTGTTGGGGCCGCCTTTCACGATGCTCATGGAGCCGATCTCGGCGCCGGTGCCCTCGGACGGCGTGGCGGATCCGACCGGGAACCCGGTGACCGCCTCCGTGGTGACGTCGTGCACGAAGCTGATGGACACCGTGGTTTCGCCCCGCGCCGCCGCCTTGACCGGCGCCGTGCCCGAGCGCGTGTAGGTGCTGATGTTGGGGTGCAGCTTCTTCATGTAGTCGAAGGCCTTGTCTTCCCCCATCAGCTGCACCAGCGTCGCGATCATGGTGTAGGCCGTGCCGCTCGAGGCCGGGTTCGCCATCTGGACCTCGCCCTTGAATTCGGGCTTGAGCAGGTCGGCCCACGACTTCGGCTCGGCCGCCTTCTTCTTGGCCAGCAGCTCCTTGTTGAAGCCGAAGCCCAGCGGGCCCAGGTAGACCCCGACTGTCCGGTACTTGGAGTCGGCGGCCTGCTTCTGCGCCCAGGGATGCAGCTGGGCGATCTGTTCGGATTTGTACTCCAGGGTCAGCCCCTGTTCGGCCGCCTGCAGGTGCGGATCGCCCGTGCCGCCGAACCAGATGTCCGTCTTGGGGTTGGCTTTCTCGGCGTTCAGCTGGGCCAGCGCTTCGCCTGAACCCTTGGCCGTCATGTTCACCTTGGTGCCCGTGGTGCGCGAGTACACCGTGGACATCAGGTTGCACCATTCGGCCT
Source organism: Caenimonas sedimenti (assembly GCF_007833165.1). Classification (GTDB taxonomy): domain Bacteria; phylum Pseudomonadota; class Gammaproteobacteria; order Burkholderiales; family Burkholderiaceae_C; genus Ramlibacter; species Ramlibacter sedimenti. The sequence continues at coordinate 78,643 of NZ_VOBQ01000020.1, forward strand.
GCACGGAGCAGATGATGTTGACTTGAGCCTGCGCGGCGGCGTGCCCGGAAAGCAGGGCGAACACGCCGCCCAGCACGAGTTGCTTCATGGTTCCCGCTCCAGTAACAGAATTACGCTTTCAGCATAGCCGGAGCCTGCAATCGTCTCCGCTGGGGTAAACACGGGGTGTTACCTCGCCGGCGACCTCGAGATGAAACTAAGTTACATTAGGCGCGTCGAAACCTCCGCCCCACCCCATGAGTTTTGATCTTGTCCTGTTCGGTGGCACCGGCGACCTGGCCTGGCGCAAGCTGATGCCCGCGCTGTTCCAGGCCTTCCGCCATGGCACGCTGCCCGCCGGGGGGCGCATCATCGGCGTGGCGCGCGATGACCTGAGCGACGCCCAGTACCGGACGCTCATCCAGGCCCGCTTCGACGAAGTTGACCTGGCCAAGCGTCCATCGCCCGACGAGTTCGCCCGTTTCGCCGAACTGCTGCATTTCCTGCGCATGGACCTGTCGAGGCCGCAGGACTACGACCGGCTGGCCGGCCTGTTGCACGAGCGCGGCGCCGACACTGTCGTGATGTACCTCGCGACTGCGCCTGCGCTCTTCACCGTGGCCTGCGAACAGCTCGCCGCCGCCGGGCTCAACGGGCCGAATGTCCGGCTGGTGCTGGAAAAGCCCCTGGGCCATGACCTCGCGTCCAACCGCGCCATCAACCAGAGCGTGCGCGCCGTCCTCAGCGAAAAGCAGATCTTCCGGATCGACCACTACCTGGGCAAGCCGGCGGTGCAGAACCTGTTCGCCATGCGGTTCGGCAACGCCTTGTTCGAGCCGCTGTGGCGGCGCGAGAACGTCGCCAACATCCAGATCACCATCGCCGAGGAACTGGGCGTGGAAAAGCGCGGCGCGTTCTATGACAGCACCGGCGCCCTGCGCGACATGGTGCAGAACCACGCGCTGCAACTGCTCTGCGCCATCGGCATGGAGCCGCCGATTAACGCGCATGCCGACGCGATCCGCGATGAGAAGCTGAAGGTGCTGCGTTCGCTCAAGCCCTGGACACCGACCACGCTCGACCAGCATGTGGTGCGTGGCCAGTACGCGGCCGGGAACGTCAACGGCGCGGCCGCGCCGGGCTATCGCGACGAGCCGGGGGTGGCGGCCGACAGCACGACGGAAACCTTCGTGGCGCTGCGCGCCGAGATCGCCAACTGGCGCTGGGCCGGCGTGCCGTTCTACATCCGCACGGGCAAGCGCCTGGCCGCCCGGGACGCCCACATCGTGGTGAACTTCCGGCCCGCGCCGCACGCGATCTTCAGCGCGCCGCCGGGCAGCGTCAACCGCCTGGTCATCAACCTGCAGCCCCGCGACGGGCTGCAACTGCACCTGCTGGCCCAAGGCCAGGAGAACCGCCGCAATGGCCAGGCGCTGGCGCCGGTGCAACTGGACCTGGACTTCGACAAGCGTTTCGGTTCCGAACGCGTGGGCGCCTACGAACGCCTGCTCCTCGACGTCATCGATGGCCGGCTGAACCTGTTCGTGCGCAGCGACGAGCAGGAAGAGGCCTGGCGCTGGGTCGAACCCATCATGGAACACTGGCGCGCCGACGCGCGCGGACCGCGCCCTTATGCGTCCGGCACCTGGGGACCCAGCGCCTCGAGCGCGATGATCGCCCGCGACGGCTACTGCTGGAGTGAAGAATGTTGACCCCCCCCGAAGCGCCTGCGGCGCCTCCCCCCCAGGGGGGCGCCACCAGCGGCCCGGCAAAGCCGGTTCCGCGGTGGCCCGCGCTTTGGCTGCTGGCTCGCTGACATGTTGGATCGGATCAAGGCTTCCCTGCCTTCGCTTGCCCCCGCCGAGCAGCGCGTCGCGCGGCTGGTGCTCGGGGACCCGCGTGCCTTCGCCAACCTGCCGGTGAGCGAACTGGCGGACCGCGCGCACGTGAGCAAGCCCACGGTCGTGCGCTTCTGCCGCAGCGTGGGCTACGATGGCCTGTCGGATTTCAAGCTGAAGCTCGCGGGGAGCGTGAGCGAGGGTGTGCCCTTCATCCACCGCAGCGTCGATGCCGACGACAAGACCGGTGACGTGCTGGTGAAAGTGATCGACAACGCCGTCGCCGCCTTCCTCAAGTACCGCAACGACGCGTCGACATTGGCGATCGAACGGGCCGTCGAAGCGCTGGCGGCCACGCACAAGACCGGGCGGCGCATCGAGTTCTATGGCGCGGGCAACTCCGGCATCGTCGCGCAGGACGCGCAGCACAAATTCTTCCGGCTGGGCGTCAACACCATCGCCTACAGCGACGGCCACATGCAGGTGATGGGCGCCACCCTGCTCGGGCCGGGCGACTGCGCGGTGATCATCTCCAATTCCGGCCGCACGCGCGACCTGATGGATGCCTGCGACATCGCGCGGCGCAACGGCGCCACCACCATCGCCATCACCGCGACCGGTTCACCGCTGGCGGGGTCCGGCCAGATCCACCTGGCGGCCGATCATCCGGAAGGGTATGACCGCTACAGCCCGATGGTCTCGCGCCTGCTGCACCTGATGATCGTGGACGTGCTGGCGACCACCGTGGCACTGCGCATCGGGGGCGCTCGGCTGCAGCCGTTGCTGCGTGAGATGAAGAACAATTTGCGGTCCAAGCGCTACGCGTAGGACCGCCATCCCCGCGCAGGCGGGGACCCAGAAACTAGATCCGCCCCTCTTCCACCGCGTGGCAAGCCACACGAATGCCCTGGATCGGCAGCAGGCTGGGCCGCTCGGTGCGGCAGCGCTCATTGGCGTGCGGGCAGCGCGGATTGAAGGCGCAGCCGGGCGGCGGGTTCAAGGGGTTGGGCACCTCGCCGGAGACCGGCGTTCGCGAGCGGCCGGTGTCGTGCATCTTCGGGATGGCGTCCAGCAGCATGCGCGTGTAGGGGTGCCGCGGGTTGCCGAACAGCTGGTGCTTGCCGGCCACTTCGACCAGCCGGCCCAGGTACATCACGCCGACCTGGTCGCTCACGTGGCGCACCACGGCCAGGTTGTGCGAGATGAACAGGTAGGTGAGGCCCCGCTCGCGCTGCAGGTCCTTCATGATGTTCAGCACTTGCGCCTGCACGCTCACGTCGAGCGCGGAGGTCGGCTCGTCGCACACCAGGAATTCCGGCTCGGTGGCGAGCGCCCGCGCGATCGAGATGCGCTGGCGCTGGCCGCCCGAGAACTGGTGCGGGTACTTCACCATGTCGAGCGGCGACAGGCCCACCGACTTCAGCAGCTCGCCCACGCGCGCCTTCAACTCGGCGGGGTCGGTCACCAGCTCGTGCTCCTTGAGCGGCTCGCCCACGATGTCTTCCACCTTCCAGCGCGGGTTCAGGCTGGCATAGGGATCCTGGAAGATCATCTGGATGCGCCGGCGCAGCTTGCGGCCTTCCGGCGTCTTGAACGCGGCATGCGCATCGACGCCGTCGAACTGCAAGCCGCCGCGCGTGGGTTCGTACAGACCCACGAGCAGGCGCGCCACCGTGCTCTTGCCGCAGCCCGACTCGCCGACCAGGGCCAGCGTCTGGCCCTTCTGGATGTCGAAGCTCACACCATCCACGGCGTGCAGCAGCTGGCGCGGTTTGCGCTCGATCACGCGGTTCAGCCACGGAGCCGAGACGTCGAACGTCTTGGCAAGATCGCGGGCCTGGACCAGAGGAGGATTGGTGGTCGCGGGCGCTTCGACGCTCGCGCCCCTCACCCCAACCCTCTCCCCGGAGGGGAGAGGGAGCGACGTCCCTTCCGGGGCGGGAATGACCGCGCTCATGCTCATGCCAGGGCCTCCGCGTTCGCGTCATGCAGCCAGCAGGCCGCGCGCGTGGCGCCGGCGTGCAGGAGGTCGGGCCGGTCGCGCAGGCAGCGGTCGAACACGCGCGGGCAACGCGGGTTGTAGGCGCAGCCGGGCGGGATGGCGTTCAGCCGCGGCATCGCGCCGTCGATCTGGTTCAGCCGCTCGCGGTCGATCGTGATGTCGGGGATGGCCGCCATCAGCCCCAGCGTGTAGGGGTGCGCCGGCTGGTTGATCACCTCGTGCACCGGGCCGATCTCGGCCACGCGCCCGGCGTAAAGCACCGCCACGCGGTCGCAGGTTTCGGCGATCACACCCATGTCGTGCGTGATCAGCATGACCGCGGCGCCGCGGTCCTTGCAGATTCGTTTGAGCAGCTGGATGATCTGCGCCTGGATGGAAACGTCGAGCGCGGTGGTGGGCTCGTCCGCCACGATCAGCTTGGGTTCGGCCGCCAGCGCGAGCGCGATCACCACGCGCTGGCGCATGCCGCCGGAGAACTGGTGCGGGAAGTGGTCGATGCGTTCCGCCGCGGCGGGAATGCCGGTGTCTTCCAGCAGGCCGATGGCGCGGCGCTTGGCTTCCTCGTCGCTGACCGGCAGGTGCGCCTGGATCGTTTCGGTCAGCTGCCGGCCGATGGTGTACAGCGGGTTCAGCGAGGTCAGCGGGTCCTGGAAGATCGCGCCGATCTTGCGGCCGCGGATGTGGCGCATCTGGTCGTAAGGCAGGTTGTCGATGCGCTGGCCTTCCAGCACGATCTGGCCGGAGCCAATGCGCCCCGGCGGCTCCAGCAGGCCGATGATGGCGGCGCCCGTGAGCGATTTGCCGGCGCCGGACTCGCCGACGACGCCCAGGATTTCACCCGGCGCGATTTCGAAGGAGATGTCGTCCAGCGCGCGCAGCGTGCCGCGGCGCGATGGGAACTCGACGATCAGGTTCTGGACTTGTAGGAGGCTCATGGAATGGGCGGGATCAGCGCAGCCTGGGGTTCAGGGCATCGCGCAGCCAATCGCCCAGCAGGTTCACCGACAGGGCGATCAGGATCAGCATGACTCCGGGCCAGACGGTGATCCACCACTCGCCGGAGAAGAGATAGTCGTTGCCCACCCGGATGAGGGTGCCCAGCGACGGTTGGGTCGGCGGTACGCCGACACCGAGGAACGACAAGGTGGCTTCGGTGATGATGGCCGTGGCCACCTGGATCGTGCCCAGCACCAGCACCGGTCCCAGCACGTTGGGCAGCACGTGACGCACCATGATGCGCAACGGCGCCACGCCGGTGACACGCGCGGCCTGCACGTATTCCTTGTTGCGCTCCACCATCGTGGAGCCGCGTACCGTGCGGGCGTACTGCACCCAGCCGGTGAGCGTGATGGCCAGGATCAGCACGCCGAAGGCCACGGTGTCGTGCGCATTGGGGAACATCGCGCGGCCGACCCCGGCGATCAGCAAGGCCACGAGGATGGGCGGAAAGCTGAGCATCACGTCGCACAGCCGCATCAGGAAGCCATCGATCCAGCCGCCGCGGAAGCCCGCGAGCAGGCCGAGCGACACGCCGATGATCACCGAGAGCAGCACGGAGACGGCGCCAACGACGAGCGACACGCGCGCCCCGTACATCAGCGTCGACAGGATGTCGCGGCCCTGGTCATCGGTGCCGAGCAGGTAGGTGCGCGCGGGCAGCTTGGGGTCGGCCAGCGGATGCGCCTTCATCGACGGCTCCAGCCGCGCATGGCTCAGCTCGAGGGTCGTCAGGTCGAAGGGTTTGTGCGGCGCGACGAAGTCGGCGAAAGCGGCGCAGAAAACGCAGACGGCCGCGATGAAGGCCGCCACCATCGCCACCGGCGACGTGCGGAAGCTGTAGCCGACGTCACTGTCGAACCAGCGGAACAGGATTTTTTTCATGGGAGGCGGGAAAGGCCGCGGAGCCGGAGAGGGCCCCGCGGCACGGGTTCAGGCGCCGCTCTTCTTGACGCTGATCCACTTGAAGGGCATGAAGTTGTCGGCCAGCTGGACCAGGTCGACGTTCTTCTGCACGCCCCAGGCGAGCGACTGCTGGTGCAGCGGCAGGTGGCCGACGTCGTCCGCGTGCGCCTTGAAGGCATCGACGATCATCTTGTTGCGCTTGGGCTTGTCGGTCTCGGACTGGATCGCCCGCGTCAGCTTGTCCACCTCGGGATTGCAGTACGCGCCCAGGTTGAACTGGCCGGCGCCCTTGTCGTCCACGCAGGCCATCAGGGCATTCAGCGCGTTGTGCGCGTCATAGGTGCCCGGCGTCCAGCCCAGCAGGTAGAAGCTGGTGTCGCGGCGCAGGATCTTCGGGAAGTAAGTGCCCTTGGTTTCCGCGGCCAGGTTGATCTTGACGCCGACGCGCGCCAGGTTGGCGGCCACCGTCTGGCAGATCCGCGCGTCATTGACGTAGCGGTCGTTGGGGCAGTTCATCGTCACTTCGAAGCCCTGCGGATAGCCGGCGTCCGCCAGCAGCTTCTTGGACGCTTCCGGGTCGAACGGCAGCCGCTTGTTCATGTCCGCGACGAAGCCGTTGATGCCGGGGCCGACCATCAGCGCCGTCGGCTTGGAGGCGCCGCGCATCACGGTCTTCTGGATGCCCTCGATGTCGATGGCCTGGTAGAAGGCCTGGCGCACGCGCTTGTCCTTGAAGGGGTTCTTGCCCTTGACGCTGGAGTACAGCAGCTCGTCGCGCTTCTGGTCCATGCCCAGGAAGATGGTCCGCAGCTCCGGGGCCACCAGGACCTTGGCGTTGGCGGAGCCATTGACCTTGTCGATGTCCTGCACGGGCACCGGCTCCATCACGTCGATCTCGCCGGACAGCAGCGCGGCGACACGGGTGGCGTCGTTGCCGATGGGCGTGAACACGACTTCCTGGACGTTGCCGTCGATCTTGCCCCAGTAGGCACCGTTGCGGATGAAGGTGGTGCGCACGTTGGGCTGGCGCTCGCGCAGGCGGTAGGGTCCGGTGCCGTTGGCGCGGAACGATGCGGCGTTCTCCACGCCCTTGCGGCGGTCCACCGGGCGCGTGGCCTGGTTGGTCTCGCACCACTTCTTGCTCATGATGTACACGAGCGAGATGACGTCCGGCAGGATGGGGAACGGCGCCTTGGTCTCGATCTCGACCGTGTGGTCGTTGATCTTGCGGACTTCCTTGAAGTCGTTGGTGTACGACTTCATGTCGGAGCCGTCGACCTGCGTGCGGGCGAACGAGAAGACGACGTCGTCGGCGGTGAAGGGGGTGCCGTCATGGAACAGCACGCCCTTGCGCAGCTCGAAGCGCCATACGGTGGGCGAGGTCTGCTTCCACGAGGTGGCGAGGCCGGGGGCGACGCTCAGGTCCTTGTTGCGGCCCACGAGGGCTTCGTACACATTTCCGGTGACGGACAGCTGCAGCGACTCGTTCAGCGAGTGCGGGTCCATCGAGAGCGAGTCACCCTGGTTGGCGATGCGGACCGTCTGCGCCTGGACGGACACGGCGGCCGCGCAAAGCGCGGCGGCGGCGATCAGGTGGGTCTTGAATTTCATCGGGAAACTCCTTGTTGAGTGGGACGTCTGGACAAAACGGAGATTGCGCGCCGAGGCCTCAGCCCGCGGCGAACGGCATGGATTGCTCCACCAGGCTGGCATGGATGGCCGCGCCCAGGGGAAGGATGTCGTCGTTGAAGTCGTAGCGGCTGTTGTGCAGCATGCAGCTGCCCTCGCCGCCCTGGCCGATGCGCATGTAGGCACCCGGCTTCGCCTGCAGCATGAAGGAGAAGTCCTCGGCGCCCATGCTGGGCTCCATGTCGCGGACCACGTGCTCCACGCCCACCAGCGTTTCCGCGACGTCGGCCACGAATTCGGCTTCGCGTTCGGAGTTCACGGTCGCCGGATAGATGCGCTCATAGTGGACGCTGGCCGTGGCCCCGAAGCCGAGTGCGACCGCGCTGCACAACTCGTTCAGGCGCCGCTCGACCAGCGCCTGCACCTCGGGCCGGAAGGTGCGCGCGGTGCCGACCAGCGTGGCTTTGCCGGGAATGACGCTCATGGCATGCAGGTCGCCGGCTTGCATGGCGCACACGCTGACGACCGCGCCGTCGATGGGCTTGACGTTGCGCGACACGATGCTCTGGATGGCGGTGATGATGTGCGCGGACACCAGCACCGGGTCGACGGCCAGGTAGGCATGCGCGCCGTGGCCGCCCTTGCCGGTGACTTCGATGGTGAACCGGTCCGCCGCCGCCATCATGGGCCCGGGGATGATCCCGACCGTGCCGGGCTTCAGGCCGGGCCAGTTGTGCATGCCATAGACGGATTCAACGGGGAAGCGCTGGAACAGGCCGTCCTCGATCATGGCCTTGGCTCCGGCGAAGCCTTCCTCGCCCGGCTGGAAGATCAGGACGGCGGTGCCGTCGAAGTTGCGGGTTTCAGCCAGGTAGCGCGCGGCGCCGACCAGCATGGTGGTGTGGCCGTCGTGGCCGCAGCCGTGCATCATTCCAGTCTTGGTCGACTTCCAGGGGAAGTCGTTGTGCTCGGTCATGGTGAGCGCGTCCATGTCGGCGCGCAAGCCGATCATCCGGCCCGAGGCCTGGCCCCGGCCGCGGATGATGCCCACCACGCCCGTCTTGCCGATGCCGGTATGGATCTCGTCGACGCCGCACAGCCGCAGCGCTTCCTGGACGCGCGCGGCGGTGTAGACCTCTTCGAAGCCGAGTTCCGGATGCGCGTGCAGGTCGCGCCGGAGCGCCGTCAATTCCGGATGGAACTGCGCGATGTGCGAGAACGCCCGGCCATGGGCCATCAGGCGCGAGGGAGCGGCGGGTGCGAGCATCAGTGCCCTCCGACCTTGCCGACGCGCAGGCGCGGATCGACGGCGAAATAGAGCAGGTCGACGACCAGGTTGATGATCACGAAGATCAGCGCGATCAGGCACAGGTAGGCCGCCATCACCGGGATGTCGGCGAACGTCACCGCCTGGATGAACAGCAGGCCCATGCCGGGCCACTGGAACACCGTCTCCGTGATGATCGCGAAGGCGATCAGTCCGCCGAGTTGCAGGCCCGTGATGGTCATCACCGGCACGAGCGTGTTCTTCAGGGCATGGCCGAAATGGATGGAACGGTTCGACAGGCCGCGGGCGCGTGCGAACTTGATGTAGTCCGTGCGCAGGACCTCGAGCATCTCGGCGCGGACCAGCCGCATGATGAGCGTGAGCTGGAAGATCGCGAGCGTGAGCGCCGGCAGCACGATGTGGTGCCAGCCTTTGGGCGTGAGCAGGCCGGAAGTCCACCAGCCCATCTTCACGGTGTCGCCGCGGCCGAAACTCGGGAACCAGCCCAGGGACACCGCGAACACCAGGATCAGCAGGATGCCGATCAGGAAGGTGGGCAGCGAGACGCCGAGCAAGGAAATCGTCATGAACACCTGGCTCATGAAGGTGCCGCGGCGCAGCGCCGCATACACACCCATCGGGATGCCGATCATGAGCGCCAGCAAGGCGGCGACGAGCGAGAGTTCGAGGGTGGCGGGGAAGCGTTCGGCAATCAGGCGCGAGACCTTGGCGCCCTGGCGCAGGCTCAGGCCGAATTCACCCTGGGAGGCATTCGCCAGGAAATGCCAGAACTGCACGAAGAACGGCTTGTCGAGCCCGAGGTCGGCGCGCAGCTCACGAATCTGTTGCGGGGTGGCGTCCTGGCCCAGCAGGAACACGACCGGGTCGCCGACGTACTGGAACAGCAGGAAGGCGATGAAGGCGACCGTGACCATGACGATCACGGCCTGGATCAGACGGCGCAGGATGAAAGCGAACATGTATAGGCAACTTGGGAGCGGCCGATGCTAGCAGAGCAAGTGCCGTGCCGGAATGGGGGTTTTCTTTAGACTTAAAGAAAACCCCCGTCCATGCTCAATTCACCTTGATCAGGCGCCAGTCGAGGCGGTTGTCCGCGCGGTGCACCACTTCCACGTTCTTTTTCATCGCCCAGGGGATGATCTGGTTGTGGATCGGGATGTGCGAGACGGTGTCATTGCTCAGTTGCAGGCCTTCCGTGAGGAAGCGGTTGCGCACCGGCAGGTCGGTCTCGACCTTGATGCGGTCGACGATGACGTCCATGCGCGGGTTGCTGTACCGGCCCACGTTGTAGTTGCCATCGCCCGTGCCGGCCACCATGCTGCGGGTGAGCGACTGCAGGCTGTACAACGCGTCGAAGGTCGGCACGCCCCAGCCCAGCATGTAGATGCTGGCCTCGTGGCGCTGGATCATCGGGAAGTAGGTCACCAGGGGCAGCGTGCGCAGCTTGGCCTTGACGCCGATGCGCGACCACATCGCGGTCACGGCCTGGCAGATTTCCTCGTCGTTGATGTAGCGGTTGTTCGGGCAGGCGAAGTCGACTTCGAAGCCCTGCGGATAGCCGGCCTCGGCCAACAGCTTCTTGGAAGCTTCCGGGTCGTACGGGAAGCGCTTGTGCACCGCCTCCGTCCAGCCGGCGACCTGCGGTGCCACGATGGTCCCGGTGGGCTGGCTCAGGCCGCGCATCGTCACCTTGTGGATGCTGTCGCTGTCGATGGCCTGGTACAGCGCGCGGCGCACCTTCACGTCCTTGAGCGGGTTCTTGCCCTTCACGTTGGAGCCGGGCAGTTCATCCCGGAACTGGTCCATGCCGAAGAAGATGGTGCGGTTCTCGACGCCGTCCATCACCTTCAGGTTGGCGCCGGCGCGCAGGCGGGCCAGGTCGTTCGGGCTCGGATCGAGCAGGAAGTCGACCTCGCCGGAAAGCAGGGCCGCGACACGCGTGGCTTCGGACTTGATCGGCGTGTAGATGATCTCGGTGACGTTGCTGTCGACCTTGCCCCAGTAATTGGGATTGCGCACCAGGTGCAGCTTCTCGTCGGGCTTCCATTCCTTGACCATGAACTGGCCGGTGCCCATCGCGTTGCGGTGCGCGAAAGTCTCGTCCTTGGTGCGGATGTCCTTGGGCTCGACGGACTTGTTCTTCTCGGCCCAGGCCTTGCTCATGATGCGCAGCTCGGTCAGCTGGTTCAGCAGCACCGGGTTCGGGCCCTTCATCATGAAGTCGACGGTGTTGTCGTTGACCTTCACGACCTTGTCGATGCCCTGCGTGTACACATGGTAGTTCGACGACTTGGCCATGGCGCGCATGATCGAATAGACCACGTCGTCCGCGTTGAGTGCCGTGCCGTCGCTGAATTTCACGCCCGAGCGCAGGGTGAAGCGCACCTGTGTGGGGGTGACTTCACGCCAGCTGGTGGCCAACTGGCCTTCGGGCTTGAAGGTCTGGCTGTTGTAGTAGACCAGGGCGTCGTACACCGATGCGTGGACGCCGTTGCCAAGCGCGTTGTTCTGCGAATGGATGTCCAGCGTGGGGATGTCGCTGGCGCTGGTCCACTTGAACGGCTTGGCTTGCACGGCGGGCGCAGCCGCCAGCGCCGCAGCGGCCGCGGCCGCCAACAGTGCGTATCGAAAATTCATGGGAACCCTCTGGATTGAAAAGAACGACGACTATGCAGCAGCCGTGCCAGGGGGTCAAAAGGGGTTTCCCCAGACGCCGATGTGACACGGCGCGCAGGGCGCGGCATCAGTGCGCCGAAGGCACGAATGCGGCCGACGGCACCAGCCTGGCCGGCCCATACCAGGCACGCGTGCGGGTCCGGGTGTTGTCGCTGTCCGTCATGATGGCGATCCCGACCAGTGCGCCCGGCGGCTCCCCGAAAGCCTGCATGTAGTCGGCCCGGATGTCCCGCTCGTAGTCCAGCCAGCGATTGAGGTTGGCTGAACCCGATTCGACAACGAGCTTTCGGATGCGGTCCGTCCGCGGGCTGCGGATCACGGTGCCCGGTGGCCGCACGTTGCACCACACGTACATCAGCGTGGCGTACGGCATCGTCTCGCCGGTCAGGGTATACGCCAGCTCCGCCGTCATTGCGTCACGCATGGAGAACCGCGACCGGTCGCCTTCGAAGGCGAGAACAATGCGGACGGGGGAGTCCGCCAGGTCGCGCAGCGCCAGGTCGGCTTGCGCGATCAGTTCCGGAACCTTCCATGAGAAGCGGACGCTTCCCAGGTCGTGGGCTTCGATGCGCACGGGCTTGCGCAGCATGCTGGCCGCCGACACCGAAGTCGCCGCCACGGCATCGCGCCCCTCGTTGCGCACGTAGCGGAAGTCGACTCCGCGCTTGCCGGGCAGCTTGAAGTGGGCCCATTCAGAACCGTACCGCGCGCCGGCGGTCGCCCACGGCGTTTGCGCGACCGGCGTCCCCGGAGGGACCGGATGGGTCGGGCCAATGGCCGAACAGCCGCAGAGAAGCGCGGCTGCCAACACGGCCACCGCGGCGGTGAGGAGTTTCAAAGCTTTCCCAACGAACGTAAAAAAGCCGCCCGAAGGCGGCTTTCAAGTTTCTTCGAATTGTCGAGCTGGCGCAAGGCCAGCCGTCCTTCGTGCTTAGAAGCTGTGGCGAATGCCGATGTCCAGGCCGCGCGAAGAGCTGTTGGCAGCGGTCACGGCACCGTTCAGGCCGACGGCGGAGCCGCCGCTGTTCTTCACCTGAGCGTACGTGGCGTACACGGCGGTGCGCTTGGACAGGTTGTGCACGTAGCCCAGGGCGATCTTGCGCTGCTTCGGGTCGGCGGCGGCGGTGTCGACCTTGTAGGTCGAGTAAGCCAGACGGATTTCGCCGGCGCCGACCGGCACCAGGGCGCCGATCAGCCAGCCGTCGGCGTCCGTCGCGCCGTTTTCGTCACGCACGATCTGGCCCATCAGCTTGGCCATGCCGAAGTCCCACTGGCCGGCCAGGTTCATCTGCTTGATGTCGCCAGCAGCGAATTCGGTCTTGCCGTAGGCGAAGGCGACGTTGAACGGGCCGGTGGCGAAGCCGACACGCAGGCTCAGGCCGGAACCGTCGTCTTCGACGCCGCCAGCGGACGGGTCAGCGTTTTCGCCCATGTAGTACTGGACTTGGCCGTAGAAGCCGCCCAGGTTACGGGGCAGGAAGTAGCCGATGCTGTTGGAAGCGCGGACCGTGGTGACACCGGTGAAGCCGGTGTTCAGGGTGGCGGTGGTGCCCACGCCGTTCGTGCCGAACGGGTCGAACACGGTCAGGTTCCAGAAATGCGGGGTGTAGTCACGGCCCAGGCGCAGTTCGCCCCAGTTGCCAGCCAGGCTGACGGTCGAACGGCGGTTGAACGTGAGGCCTTGGCCACCAGCGATACCGGCGATCGGGTTGCCCGAAGCCTGGTTGTTGGTGTTCGTGGCTTGGCCGGAACCGTTGTCGTTGTTCACGCCGGCTTCGAGCCAGAACGAAGCGGACATGCCGCCACCGAGGTCTTCCGTGCCGCGGAAGCCGAGGCGCGAGCTGTTGTAGCCGGAGTTGCCGAGCTGGTTGCGGTCGGACACGTTGCCGCGGCCGAACTGGAGCGTGGCGTCAACGATACCGAACAGGGTGACAGACGACTGGGCGGAAGCTGCGCCGGCTGCAGCCATCACGGCCAGAGCAATCAGGGACTTTTTCATGCAAGTTTCTCCAAGGTTAAACATAGGGCTCCGGTACGGTTGGGAATCGAAATGCAGGCACGTTCGCGCTCCCACCGGATCCCCGGGCCAACCTCCTTTTGGGAAGTTAGCCGCTATTGCACCAGACCGCCTTTTCTTTCGCAAAGTATTTAACCGCGCGGTTGTTGTTTCGTTGCAGGGCGACAACAAACGCCAACAGTCGAGTGGACCCCGCGCAACACCCTCGAAAAAAGCTTCCCGCGGCGCATTGACCGTAGCGAAAAGGCGGTACTGAGCGCCTTCTGGCTGAAACCGGAGGCGCGCACTTACACTCCGGCCATGGATCCGCTTCTTGGCGTCATCGACGGCGCCCTACGAACACTTTTTTCTAAGCCGCGGGCGACCCGGCCATGCCCAGTTGTACCGGCCGACGACACCCATCTTGGGGCCCAGGAGCGCAGCCACGCAGCGGCGTTGATGCGGGTCAACCATGTCGGCGAGATCTGCGCCCAGGCGTTGTACACGGCTCAGGCCCTTGCGACCGACGATCCGAAGCTGCGCGCTCAGTTGACGCAGGCGGCCCGCGAGGAGTCCGACCACCTCGCGTGGACGCGGACCCGCCTCGACGAACTCGGTGCCCGGCCCTCCCTGCTGAACCCGCTCTGGTATGCCGGCGCGTTCGGCCTCGGCCTCGTCGCCGGCCGTCTGGGCGAGAAAGTCAGTCTCGGCTTTGTCATGGAAACCGAGAGGCAGGTCGAAGCGCACCTGCAGGATCACCTCGAACGGTTGCCGTCCGGCGACCACGCGTCGCGCGCCATCGTGGCGCAGATGAAGAGCGACGAGGCCGCGCACGGACAGCAGGCCCTGGCTGCCGGCGCCGCCGAGTTGCCGGCGCCGGTGCGCCTGGCGATGCGCGCCGCCGCCAAGGCGATGACCACCACCGCGCACTACATCTGACTCGCCCAGGCTGCTAGGCGGGCTCCTCGACGAGGTCGAAGCTGGTGGTCATGGCCGCCATGTGCGCCAGCATGGCGCTGGCGGAGCAGTACTTCTCGTGACTCATCGCGATCGCGCGCTCCACGGCCGCCGCGGGCAGCCCGCGGCCGCGCACCGTGAAATGCATGTGGATCTTGGTGAACACCTTGGGATCAGTCGCCGCGCGATCCGCCGACAGCTTCACCGAGCAGGCCCGCACGTCGTGCCGCCCGCGCTTGAGGATCAGCACCACGTCGTAGGCCGTGCAGCCACCCGTGCCGGCCAGCACGGTCTCCATCGGCCGCGGCGCCAGGTTGCGCCCGCCGTTCTCCGGCCGCGCCTCATCGGGCGCGCCGTCCATCATGAGGACGTGACCGCTGCCGGTTTCGGCCAAGAAGCCCATGCCCGAGCGCGCGCCCGTGGTCCCCGTCCAACTCACTGTGCATTCCATTCGTCGATCCGTTCCTGCATCAAGGCGCCTGCACGCCGATAAATTTCGCTGATACCGCAACTTTGTTTGCAGCAATGGCACAACGGCCGTTGTGCATCGCAACAAATACATGGCTATACTGGTTTCACAGCATAGCGATTCCGCTAGGCCCCGCTTGCAAAGGCAGCTCGGCAAGAGCCCGCTGCTGCAAGCCGCACCGGTTGTCTCCTCCACCTCTCCTTTGGTGGATTTAGCCCCCGAGCCGCAAGGCGCGGGGGCTTTTTTCTATCCACTTATGATTTCCGGATCATGAAAAAGCACCTGCAGCCTGCGGACTACCTCAAGAAAATCCTGACCGCGCGGGTGTACGACGTCGCCGTGGAGTCGGCGCTGGAGCCCGCCAGGAACCTCAGCCGGCGCCTGCACAACAAGGTGCTGCTCAAACGCGAGGACCAGCAGGCCGTCTTCAGCTTCAAGCTGCGCGGGGCGTACAACAAGATGGCCCAGCTCGACCGCGAGCAGCTCGCGCGGGGCGTCATCTGCGCCTCCGCCGGCAACCACGCGCAAGGGGTGGCGATGGCGGCGCACCGCCTCGGCTCACGCGCGGTCATCGTCATGCCGGTGACGACGCCGCAGCTGAAGATCGAAGGCGTGAAATCGCTGGGGGGCGAAGTCGTGCTGCATGGCGACAGCTATTCCGACGCGTACGACCACGCCGTGGGCATCGCCGAACGCGAGGGCCTGACCTTCGTGCACCCGTTCGATGACCCGGACGTCATTGCCGGCCAAGGCACCATCGCCATGGAGATCCTGCGCCAGCACCAGGGCCCGCTCGACGCCGTGTTCGTCGCCATCGGCGGCGGCGGCCTCATCTCCGGGGTTGCCAGCTACATCAAGGCGGTCCGGCCCGAAGTGAAGGTGATCGGGGTGCAGATGAGCGATTCCGATGCCATGATGCGGTCAGTGGCGTCGAAGAAGCGCGTCACGCTGCAGGACGTGGGCCTGTTCTCCGACGGCACCGCCGTGAAGCTGGTGGGCGAGGAAACCTTTCGCCTCGCGCGCGAACTGGTGGACGAATTCATGCTGGTCGACACCGATGCGGTGTGCGCCGGCATCAAGGACGTGTTCGTCGACACGCGCAGCATCGTCGAGCCCGCCGGCGCCCTGGCGGTGGCCGCGATCAAGCAGTACGTCGCCGCGAAGAAGACCCGTGGCGAGACCTACGTGGCCATCCTGTGCGGGGCCAACATGAACTTCGACCGGCTGCGCTTCGTCGCCGAGCGCGCCGAGGTGGGCGAGGAGCGCGAGGCGCTGTTGGCCGTCACCATCCCCGAGGAGCGGGGCAGCTTCCGCCGTTTCTGCGAGCTCATCGGCACCCTGCCGGGCGGGCCGCGCAACGTGACCGAGTTCAACTACCGGATCAGCGACGCCGCCCGCGCCCACGTCTTCGTCGGCCTCACCACGCATGGCAAGGGCGAGTCCGCGAAGATCGCGGCCAACTTCACGCGCCATGGCTTCGAAGCCTTGGACCTCACGCACGACGAACTGGCCAAGGAGCACATCCGCCACATGGTGGGCGGCCACTCGCCGCTGGCCCGGGAAGAGCGGTTGCTGCGCTTCGTGTTCCCGGAGCGCCCGGGCGCGCTGATGAAGTTCCTCTCGCACATGCGGCCCACCTGGAACATCTCGCTGTTCCACTACCGCAACCAGGGCGCCGATTACGGTCGCATCCTGGTGGGCCTGCAGGTGCCCAAGGCCGACGACAAGGTGTTCGCGTCGTTCCTGGAGACCCTGGGCTACCCGGTTGTCGAAGAGACCGCCAATCCGGTCTACCGGCTGTTCCTGCGCAGTTGAGCCGGAAGCGCCCCACGAGGGGCCGGCTCTGGTTACGATCAGATGCATGGATGCCGTCCGAGCCAGCCTGAGCCAGTTCCTGCGCCACTACCTCGTGGCGTTGCAGTACTTCACGCGGCTGCCGGTGACGGGCTCCATCGCCCAATGGACCGACTTCCGCCCCGAGATGCTGCGGGCCAGCGCCGTCCATTTCCCCGGTGTCGGCCTGGTCGTCGGCTTCGTGGCCTGCTTCGCCTTCGCCGTCGTCTCGCTGGGCTTGCCGACCCGCCCGCTGAACCTTCTGGCGGCGGCGTTCGCCTGCACGATCGCCACCGCCCTGCTCACCGGCGCCTTCCACGAGGACGGTCTGGCCGACCTGGCCGATGGCCTGGGCGGCAGCGCGGACCGCGAGCGGGCGCTCGAGATCATGAAGGACTCGCGCATCGGTTCGTTCGGGGCCATGGCGCTCGTGCTCACGCTGGGCCTGAAGCTGTCGCTGATCGGCGTGATCGCGAGCGAATCCGCGGGCGGCGTGATGGCGGCGCTGCTGGCGGCCCATGTGGTGTCGCGCTACTGGCCGCTGTTCATCATCCACACGCTGCCGTACGCCGGCGACGCCGAGCACTCCAAGAGCAAGCCGCTGGCCGAGCGCATCGAGCGGCGCTCGCTGGTGCTGGCCGGCCTCTGGTGCGTGCTGCCATTGCTGTTGCTGGGCGTGGCCGGCGGCTGGATCAGCCTGCTGCTGGCGCTGGTCGCCAGTGCGCTGGCCTGGTACGCCATGCGCCAACTGCTGCAGCGCCGGCTGCAAGGCTTCACCGGCGACGGCCTCGGCGCGACGCAGCAGGTCTGCGAGGTGGCGTTCTACCTCGGCGTGGGGTTCGGCCTGGGCCGTTGAGGCGTGCGGGCTTCCGCCGCGCGGTGCACGAGCCGCCGCATTTCGTGCAACAGTAGAGGGCTCCGCCACGCCCCGCCAGCCGCATGAACCTGCTGTTCGTCGCCGATCCCCTCGAGTCCTTCAAGGTCTACAAGGACACCACGTTCTCGATGATGCGGGAGGCCCAGCGGCGCGGCCACCGCATCAGCGCCTGCGAGCCGCGCGATGTGAGCTGGCGCTCCGGTGACGTCGTGCATGCGCGGGTGCGGGACATCACCCTCACCGGTGACGAAGACAGCTGGTTCACCGAAGCGGACACCTCGACGCGCGCACTGAAGGATTTCGGGGCGGTGCTGATGCGCAAGGACCCGCCGTTCGACAGCGAATATTTCTACGCGACGCACCTGCTCGAACAGGCCGAACGCGAGGGCGCGCGGGTGTTCAATCGCCCAGCCGCGCTGCGCGACCACCCGGAAAAACTGGCGATCATGGAGTTCCCGGAGTTCGTCAGCCCCACGCTCGTCACGCGCGATCCTGCCGAGGTGCGCGCCTTCCATGCCGAGCACCGCGACATCATCCTCAAGCCCCTGGACGGCATGGGCGGCATGGGCATCTTCCGCGTCGGCGCCGACGGTCTGAATCTCGGCTCGATCACCGAGACACTGAACCAGGACGGCGCCGTCACCTTGATGGTGCAACGCTTCGTGCCCGAGATCGCGCAAGGCGACAAGCGCATCCTGGTGATCGGCGGCAAGCCGGTGCCATTCAGCCTGGCGCGCATTCCGCAAGGCAGCGAGATCCGCGGCAACCTGGCGGCGGGCGGCAAAGGTGTGGCGCAACCCCTTTCGGCCAGCGACCTCCGGATCGCGGAGGCGCTCGGGCCCACGCTGGCGCAGCGCGGCCTGCTGCTGGTCGGCCTCGACGTCATCGGCGACCGCCTGACCGAGATCAACGTCACCAGCCCGACCTGCTTCCAGGAGATCACGCAGCAGGCGGGGTTCGATGTCCCCGCGATGTTCGTGGACGCGCTCGAAGCCGCGCTCAGCTGAGCGCGGCGCCGTCGACGAAGACTTTCAATTCGCCAGGCGCGAATGCTGTCCAGGTCTCGTTGACGGTGAGCGGCGCGGTCACCACCACCGCGATCCTGTCGTCCGCCGACGTGTGCCGCGCGAAGTCGATGCTCATGTCTTCGTCCTTCAGCTGGGCGTGCGCGAAAGGGTGTTTGCGCTCGACATAGAAGAGGTTCGTCGAGCAATGGGCCCAGAGCGCGGTCCCGTTGGAGAGCATGAAGTTGAAGCACCCGTGCTTCGCGATCACCGGCGTCAGTTCGCGCAGGGTGAGCGTCAGTTCCTCGACGCTCGGCACGCCGGCGTGCGACTTGGCGATCTCCTGCATCAACCAGCAGAAGGCGCGCTCGCTGTCGGTGTTGCCGACCGGGCGGAAGCTGGCGTGCAGCCGCGGCTGGAAATCCTTCAGGTCGCCGTTGTGCGCGAACACCCAGTAGCGGCCCCAGAGCTCACGCACGAAGGGGTGGCAGTTCTCCAGGGCGATTTCGCCCTGCGTCGCCTTGCGGATGTGCGCGACGACGTGCCGGCTCTTGATCGGGTAGCGGCGGATGAGCTCCGCCACCGGGGAATCGCAGGCCGGCTGGTGGTCCACGAAATGCCGCAGGCCGGCGCCCTCGAAGAAGGCAATGCCCCAGCCGTCCGCATGGTGATCGGTGCGGCCGCCGCGCTGGGCGAAGCCGGCGAAGCTGAACGTCACGTCGGTCGGCGTGTTGCAGTTCATCCCGAGGAGCTGGCACATGCGGCGATTATTGGCCGCCGCCAATGCCCGCGGCGCGGCGCGCGCATCTTTCGCAGATGCAGGCACGGTTCTTCAACCCTGGAGGCACCGCGGCCAGCAGCTCGGCGGTAAACGGCACGCCGGCACACCAGCACGTGCCGGGTTCGGTCCCGTTGGCCCGCGCGGCCTCCATCGCGCACTGGTTCGCCTGGCCACACAGCGGGCAAGCCGTTGCGGCCCATGGCTCGACCGGTGTGTCCTGCACGAATGCGTCCGGCGGGACAACCACGGCTGCGCCCTCATTTCTGCGCGATACGCGCACGAAGGTTCCGGTACGTCTCGTTGCGGGGGTCCAGGGCGATCGCCTGGTCCAGGTCGCGCAACCCCGCGGCCTTGTTGCCCCCGACAACGTGGGCGAGAGCACGGCCGTAGTAGCCCATCGCGGCCGACGGGCGCGCGGCCAGCAGCTTGTCGAACACGGCCATCGCCTGCGCGGCGTCTTCCTTGCCGATGTACGCGAGGCCCAGGCCCGCGAGCACGCGCTCATCCTGCGGCTGCGAGGCCAGCAGCATCTGGAAATCCTTGATCGCCAGGTCATAGTTTCGTGCCGGTACGGCGGCCTCGCCGCGGCGCAGCCGCGTAAGCGCCGCCACGGACCGGTCCTGCCGCTTGTCCAACGCCCGGGTATAGCTCGCGACGGCCTGGTCCCACTGCCCCATGCTCGCCTGTGACTCACCACGGTGAAAGTAGAGCTGCGCTTCCTGGAAGCCCATGTTCTCGGCCACCTGGAAATTCTGCAATGCCTCCCCGTGCCGCTTTGTCAGCTGCAGCGCCATCCCGAGACTGAAGCGCGCGGAGCCTTGTGTCTCGCCGAACTGTTCGGCGCGGGCGAAGTCGGCCAGCGCGAGATCGACCATTTCCCGGTCCAGGTAGTAGGAGCCGCGATTCAGGAAGGGCCTCCAGCGCCCCAAGGCGTTGGCAGGCGCTTTTTCGTCCACTTTGCCTGCGGCGTCCGACCAGACGCTGAATTCATCCTTGAGGCTCAGATTGCGCTCCACCGCCAGGCCCGCGAACACGAGCGCCGCCAGCACGCCGATCTGGTAAATCGTCCGCGCCTGGAACAGCAGCAGCAGCAAGGCAATCCCTGCGGGCAGAAAGATCGCCCAGAGGTAGCTCCGGTACAGGACGAACGGGTCTTGCACCCAGACCGTGGCGAACTCCGTCCCGAACAGCAGTGCCGCGCTCAACACGCACAGGCCCAGCAAGCCCCATGCGTCGGAGCGCAGCAACAGGCGCCACGCCGACACTCCGACCACGGCCACGAAAGCCACCGCGCCGGCGGCTTGCGGAAATGAGGTGAACGCCAGCGGGAATGCGGGCCGCACGTCGATGGCCATCCATTGCACGTTCGGGAAGATCCAGAGCAGCCCGTAGGCGAAGAACAGTGCCGCCTCGTTCAGGATGCTCAACGGAAACAGCAGGGGCGTGATGCCCGGGCGCAACTGTTCGAGCTGACGGGCGTATTGCACGGAGTCCGCGTCGAGCAGCCGGCCGAGCGCTGCGCCGAACAAAGGGAAGAGCGCCGCCACCGCCACGCCCAGCAGCGCCAGGGCCCCGGCGACGATCGCGACCGTCTGCTTCCAGTGCGGCCGCCGGACATAGACGTAAAGCGGAACGGCCAGCGCCGCTGTCATGACGGCCGTTTCCTTCGACAGGAGGGCGAGCAGATAGCAGCAGAGCGCGCCCGCGAAGAAGCCGATGCGGCCACTCGCCAGGCCACGCACCCAGCACCAGCAGGCCAGCGCGGCGAACAGTGTCGCCATGACGATGGAGCGTTGCACGAGGTACGCCACGGCATAGACGGCCATGGGATTCAGGGCGAAGACCAGCACCGCGACGCGCGCGGCGGCGGCGAGGGCTTCCGGCGCAGCGGTTTCCCCTTCGGCGCTCCGCAGGCGTTCGAGCAGCTCGCGCAGCAGCAGGTAGACCACCCAGCAGGTCGCCAGATGCAGCACCACATTGAAGAGGCGCTGCTTCCACCAACCCTCGCCCACCAGGGCCTGGACCCACACGAAACTGCCGTACGAAATCAGGCGCGGCTTCGGGGGCCACACTCCGCCATAGGCACCGAAGATGGTCCCGTCCGTGAGCCGGTTGTCGTCGAAGACCAGGCCATTGCCCAACGCTGGCGCATAGACCGCAAAGATGGCTGCCGCGAGGACGAGGAAGAAGACGAGAGAGGCGCGCGCCTTGGTCATACCGCAGACGAAGTGAAGCCCGCGCGGTGGCGGGGCCCCGCACGGTCGAGCAAGTTTAACCCGGCCGGCACGGGGCCATGGCGGTCACTCGCCTGCCTTGACCTTCAGCCGCCAGGCGTGGAGCAGCGGCTCGGTGTAACCGGACGGCTGCTCCATGCCCTTGAAGACGAGGTCGAGCGCAGCCTGGTAAGCCGCCGACGTCGTGAAGTGGCCAGCCATGGCTTTGTAAAGCGGGTCGCCGGCGTTCTGCTGGTCCACCACGGCCGCCATGCGCTGGAAGGTCTCGACCACCTGCTCCCGGCTCACGACACCATGGTGCAGCCAGTTGGCGATGTGCTGGCTGGAGATGCGCAACGTGGCGCGGTCTTCCATCAGGCCCACGTTGTGGATGTCGGGCACTTTCGAGCAGCCCACGCCTTGGTCGATCCAGCGGACCACATAGCCCAGGATGCCCTGCACGTTGTTGTCCAGTTCCTGCTGCCGCTCGGCGGCCGACCACTTCGCTTCGGGCGCGACGGGGATCTGGAGCAAGCCGGCGAGGAGGTTGTCGCGCTCGGCCTCCGCATTGATCTTTTCGAGTTCCTGTTGCACCGCCGACACATCCACCTGGTGGTAGTGCAGCGCGTGCAGCGTGGCGGCGGTCGGCGACGGCACCCAGGCGGTGTTGGCGCCGGCCTTCGGGTGGCCGATCTTCTGTTCCAGCATCGCGGCCATCAGGTCGGGCATGGCCCACATGCCCTTGCCGATCTGGGCCCGTCCGCGCAGGCCGCAGGTGAGGCCGACCAGCACGTTGTTCTTCTCGTAAGCCTGGATCCAGGCGCTGGACTTCATGTCGCCCTTGCGGAACATCGGGCCGGCCAGCATGGCGGTGTGCATCTCGTCCCCGGTGCGGTCCAGGAAGCCGGTGTTGATGAAGGCGACACGTGCCGCCGCTTCGGCGATGCAGGCCTGCAGGTTGACGCTGGTGCGGCGCTCCTCGTCCATGATGCCCAGCTTCACGGTGTTCGGCGCCAGGCCCAGCAGCTGTTCGGCGCGCGAGAACAGCTCGCAGGCGAACGCCACTTCGGCTGGGCCGTGCATCTTGGGTTTGACGATGTAGACCGAGCCGGTGCGCGAGTTGCGAATTCCGTTGGCGCCATGGCCTTGCAAATCGTGCATCGCGATCGCCGTGGTGACCACCGCGTCGAGGATGCCTTCGGGGATCTCGCGCTCGCCGCCCCACAGGATGGCGGGGTTGGTCATCAGGTGGCCCACGTTACGCAGGAACAGCAGCGAGCGGCCGTGCAAACGCACCTCCTGCCCATCGGCACCCTGATAGCGGCGGTCCGGGTTCAGCCCGCGAGTGAAGCTCTTGCCGCCCTTGGCCACGCTCTCGGTCAGTGTGCCCTTCAGGATGCCCAGCCAATTGGTGTACGCCAGCAACTTGTCCTGGGCGTCGACCGCGGCGATGGAGTCTTCGAGGTCGAGGATGGTCGACAGCGCGGCTTCCATGACGACGTCGCTCACCCCGGCGGCGTCCGTGCGGCCGATGGCGTGCGTGCGGTCGACCTGGATGTCCAGGTGCAGGCCGTTGTGCTTCAGCAGCACGGACGAAGGCGCGCCCGCCTCGCCTTGCCAGCCGACGAACTGTTTGCCGTCCTTGAGCCCGGTCGCCGTGCCGCCCTTGAGCGTGACGCGCAGCTGGCCGCCGTCCACTTGGTAGGCGGTAGCGTCCGCATGCGAGCCCTGCGCCAGCGGCGCGGCCTGGTCCAGCACCTGGCGCGCATACGCGATCACCTTGGCCCCGCGCGCTTCGTTGTAGCCGGGGCCCTTTTCCGCGCCGCCGCTTTCGGGGATCACGTCGGTGCCATAGAGCGCGTCGTAGAGCGAGCCCCAGCGTGCGTTGGCCGCATTCAACGCATAGCGTGCGTTCAGGATGGGCACCACCAGCTGCGGGCCGGCCTGCAGCGCGAGTTCGGCGTCGACGTTCGCGGTGGTGGCTTTCGCACCCTTGGGCGGTGGCACCAGGTAGCGGATGCGCTCGAGGAAGGCGCGATACGCCTTCATGTCCTGGATCGGGCCCGGGTTCGCGCGGTGCCAGCCGTCCATCTCCGTCTGCAGGCGGTCCCGTTCGGCCAGCAGCGCGGCATTCTTCGGGGCCAGGTCGGCGACGATGGCGTCGAAGCCTTTCCAGAACGTGGCGGCGTCCACGCCAGTGCCGGGCAGCACGTCGGCGTCGATGAAGCGCTTGAGCGCGCTGTCGACCTGCAGGCCGTGGATGGATGTACGGGTCATGGCGGTTCCTCTCGAGGGATCAATCAAAGAAGGCGAGCACGTCGGCGAGCGTGCTGCCGGTGCGGATGGGCTGCGTGCCGAGCTCCTCGAACGGCAGCTGGTAGCGGTTCACCCACAAGGTGCGGTAGCCGAACCAGGTGGCGGCCAGCGCGTCCCAGGCGTTGCAGCTGACGAAGGCGATCTGCGCGGGCTGCAGCCCGGTGGCTTGCGTGCCGAGCCGGTAGGCATCGGGATGCGTCTTGTACTTGCGCACGCTGTCCACGCTCAGCACGTGGTCCAGCAAGTTCTCCAGGCCCGCGCTGCGCACGGCGACGCCCAGCATCTCCGGGTCGCCGTTGCTCAGGATGCCGGTGGCGATGCCGCGCGACTTCAGCGCCTGCAGCACTTCGCGGTTCTCCGGGAAGGCCGACAGGTGCCGGTACTGGTTCATCAACTGCTGCTCGCGTTCGGCCGTGAGGTCCAGCCCCAGCCGCTTGCACGCAAAACGCAGGCCCGCGCGCGTCAGGTCCCAGAACGGCTGGTAGTGCGCGCCGTCATCGCAGGTGGTGACCAGCCGGGTGTATTCGATCTGCTTGTCGCGCCACAGCACGCCGAGCGCCTGGCCCTGGCCGGGGAACAGCTGTTCCGCCAGCAGGCCGACGCTGTAGACGTCGAACAGCGTGCCGTAGGCATCGAACAAAACGGCGCGGGGATGATCCATGCCGCCACTGTATTCCGAACTTGCACAGCCATTCGTGGACCGAATGGCGATTTATCCGTGACCTGGATGCAGGTAATGTGGTCGCTAGAGCCCGAACAGCCGCTCCGCATTTGCCCCGCGCACGGCTCGCATCTGGTCCGCTGGCAAGCGGGCGGTATTGGCGAAGGCGCCCTTGGTGTCGTGCACCCAGTGCGGCCAGTCCGTCCCGAACATCACCTGCTCCGCCCCCACCACCGAGATCAGGTACTGCAGGGCGCCCAGGTTGTAGGTGATGCAGTCGTAGTGGATGTGGCGCAGGTAGTTGGTCGGCTTGCGCTTCATCTGCCGCCGCGAAGCGAGCTCCACCTCGTCGCCCTTCTCGAAGCGGCCCACCAGGTAGGGCAAGGTGCCGCCGCCATGCGACGCGATGATCTTCAGGTTCGGGTACTGGTCGAAGAAGCCCTCGAAGATCATCCGCGTGATCGCCAGCGTGGTGTCGAACATGAAGCCGACCGACCAGCTCAGGTCGAACTTGGTCATGTCCATCAGGTCCACGCCGGGCGGGTCGGTCGGGTGCACCAGCACCGGCAGCTTGCGCCGGTCGATCTCGGCCCAGATGGGGGCGAACACCGGGTCGGTGAGGCTGCGCCCGGCCACATTGGCCAGCACCATCACGCCCGCGGCCCCCTTGGCGCAGCTGCGCTCCAGCTCCTCGATGGCGCGCTGCGGGTACTCCCAGGGCAGCGACGCGAACCAGCGGATGCGGTCGGGGAAACGCGATTGCGCGTCGGCCACGTTGTCGTTGGCTTCGCGCGCGGCGCGGCAGCTCACGTCCTCGTTGCCCCAGTAGACGTTGGGGCAGGTCAGGGAGACCACCGAAACGTCGATGCCCGCCTCGTTCATGTGCCGGATGCGCAGGTCCCAGTCGAAATGGCCCTTCTGCGGAATCACCACCGGCGTGCTGCCGCGAAAGATCTCCTGCTGGCCGTCGGGCCGCGTCTGGATGTTGTAGTCGCCGCCTTCCTTCTTCAGCAGCTCCAGCCATTGGGCGGTGAACATGTGGGTGTGGACGTCGATCACGGGCATGGCTTTGTCTCCTTCGCTTTGGTACAACTTTCCGACTCACCGGGTGCGACCCGATGGGCGGCGCGAGGCCGCGACGATATGTTGTTTAACTTGTTAAATGAATCATCCGCATTCTAGGAGAGCCCCATGAAGCGCCGCCACTTCGCGACCCTTGCCGCCGCCGCCTTCACAGCTCCGGCGCTGCTGGCGCAGGACCGCACGATGAAGATCTGGGTGGGCTTCCCGCCCGGCGGTTCGGCCGACACCATCGCGCGCCTGATCGCGGAGAAGATCAAGGGCCCGCTCGGCCAGAACGTGGTGGTCGACAACAAGCCCGGGGCCGCCGGCCGGCTGATCCTGGGCGAACTCAAGCGGATGCCGCCGGACGGCCTCAACCTGGTGTTGTCGCCCAGCGGCGCCACAGTGATCGCGCCGCACCTGTACACGCTGAACTACGACCCGATCAAGGATTTCACGCCGATCTCGCGCATCGTCACCTTCGATTTCGCGGTGACCGCCGGCCCGGGCGCGCCGGCGGGCGACCTGAAATCGGTGCTGGCCTGGATGAAGGCCAACCCCACCAAAGCGAGCTACGCCACTTCGGGGGCGGGCACCGTGCCGCACTTCGCCGGCCTGCTGCTCAGCCAGGCCGCCGGCGTCGCGATCACGCATGTGCCGTACAAGGGCGGGGCACCGGCCGCGCAGGACCTGATCGGCGGACAGATCCCCTTGATGGTGGACACCGCGTCCGAGACGCTGGAACACCACAAGGCAGGCCGGGTTCGCATCCTGGCCGTGACGGGCGAGACGCGCTCGCGCGCGCTTCCTGATGTGCCCACGCTCAAGGAACTGGGGATCAACACCGCGGCCGATGCGTTCTTCGGCCTGTACGGCCCGCCCGGCATGCCGGCCGACATGGTGGCCCGCATCGACCGCGCAGTCGGCGACGCCTTGAAGGCGCCCGACATCCAGGAACGCATCTACGGCTTCGGCCTCGTCCCCAACCACGCCCCGTCTGCCGAGCTGGCCTCGACCCAGGCCGCGCACCTGAAGCGTTGGGAGGCGCCGATCAAGGCCTCCGGATTCAAGGCTGAATAGCCGCTCAGAGCGCCGGCCGCAGGAAGGCCGGCACCGGCCGGCCCACCGACGCCAGCCAGCGGCCCATGGCCCCCGCCACCTGCCGCACGGCCGGGCGGGCCGTCATCCGCTCGCGCCAGGCCAGCAAACGAGGCGTTTCCGCCAGCAGCGGCGCACCCTGGCGTTCGCCGAACAGCGCGCCCATGTAGAAGGCAATGTCGGCATAGCTGTACTCGCCGGCCAGCCATTCGCGGTCGCGCAACTGCGCCTCCATCTGCCGGTAGTAGGCCGTGCACGCCGCGATCGCCGCCCGGGCCTTCTCACCCTGCAACTCGCGCTGCAGCCCCATCAGCTGGATCACATGCGGGAAGTACACCTCGTCCGACTTCAGCTCCAGCAGCCGTGCCCGTGCGCGCTCGGCTCGTCCGCGCGGCCAGAGCGGCGGCTCCGGAAGCAGGTCTTCGAGGTATTCGAAGATCTGCGTGGAGTCGAAGAGCTCGACCCCGTCGTGCACCAGCACCGGCACCTGCCGCTTGGGGTTGATGCGCACGACTTCGTCGTGCTTGGGGCTGTAGAGCTGGTCGAAGTCGAACGGCACCATGACCAGCTCGAACGCCGCGCCCTTCTCCAGCGCGGCGATCTGGGTCTTGGCGCCGTACATGCTGAGCGGGCCGGAGTAGAGGGTGAAGGGGGTGACGTTGGGCATCCGCGCACCCTAACAGGGCAGCCGCGCCGCGCTGTCAGGATAATGGCGCGCGGATGGACAAACTGAAGCAGCTCGAATCCTTCGTCTCGGTGGCCACCAAGGGCAGCCTGACAGCCGCCGCGCGTGCCGAAGGCGTGGCGCCCGCCATCATGGGCCGGCGGCTCGACGCGCTGGAGGAGCGCCTGGGCGTCAAGCTGCTGGTGCGCACCACCCGCCGCATCGCGCTCACGCACGAAGGCAGCGCCTTCCTCGAGGATTGCCAGCGCCTGCTGGCCGACCTGGCCAACGCGGAGGCCAGCGTCAGCGCGGGGGGCGTCAAGGCCAGCGGCCACCTGCGCATCACCTCGCCCGCCGGCTTCGGCCGGCGCCACGTGGCCCCCCTGGTGCCGCGCTTTCGCGAGCTGCACAACGACGTCACCATTTCGCTCAACCTGAGCGACCGCGTGGTCGACCTCGCGGGGGAAGGGTTCGATTGCGCGGTGCGGGTCGGCGACTTCCCCGATTCCTCTCTGGTGAGCGTGCGCCTCGCGGACAACCGCCGGATGTGCGTCGCCACGCCGGCGTACCTGAAACGCCACGGCACGCCCCAGCATCCGAACGACCTGCTCAAGCTCGATTGCCTGACGCTCTCCAGCGACGCGTCGCAGACCCGCGGCTGGGCGTTTCGCGTGCCGCAGGAGGACGGATCCGCCGAATTGATGCACTTCAAGCCCCCTGGGCCGCTGGACTGCACCGATGGCCAGGTCCTGCACGACTGGTGCCTGCAGGGCTGGGGCATCGCCTGGCGCAGCACCTGGGAAGTGCACGCCGAGATCGCGTCGGGCCGGCTGGTCGAGGTGCTGGCGGGATTCGCCGCCCCGCCGAATGGCATCTATGCCGTGTTTCCCCAGCGCAAGCACCTGCCGCTGCGGGTGCGGCTCTGGATCGATTTCCTCAAGCACCATTACGCCCGGCCGGACTTCTGGCTGGCGGAGACACGATGACCTCCGAAGCCCTGCTCGCCTACGCGCACCTCCTCGCCATCCTCACCATGGTGGTCTTCCTCACCAGCGAGGCCGTGTTGTGCCGCCCCGAATGGATGAACGCCAGCGTGGTCGACCGGCTCGCGCGGGTTGACCTCATCTACGGTATCGCTGCGGGAGCGGTCTTCGCCACCGGGCTGGCCCGGGTGTTCCTGGGCGCCAAGGGCGGGGCCTGGTACGGGAGCAACTGGCTGCTGTACGTGAAATTCGGCCTGTTCGTGGCGGTGGCCCTGCTGTCGATCCTGCCGACGATCCGCTTCATCCGCTGGAAGCGCACGCTGCGCGCCACCGGTGCCCTGCCGGGCCCGGATGAAGTGCGTGCGACGCGCCGGCTGGTCATGGTGCAGGCGCACCTCATCCCGTTGATCCCGCTGGCGGCGGTGTTCCTCGCCAGGGGATTCGGGGCGGCCTGACCCCGCCTATTTCTTGGCGGAGGCCGCCGGTTTGGCTGCGGGGGCGGCCGCCGTCGCGGTGGCGGCAGGAGCGGGAGCACCCGCCATGGGGCCCGATTCCATGCACTTCTTGATGTGGCTGTTCTTCGCCGCGCCGGCCAGCTTCTTGTCGGCGGCCGACTTTTCGCAGGCCGAGGCGATGCCACCACCGTCTTCCATGCACTTCTTGATGTGGCTGGTCTTGGCGGCGCCTGCCAGCTTCTTGTCGGCGGCGGACTTCTCGCAAGCCGCGTTGCCGCCGCCGCTGTCGGCGTTGCACTTCTTGAGGAAACTGGTCTTGGCCGCCCCCGCGAGCTTCTTGTCAGCGGCCTGCGCGTCGCAGGTGCCTCCCGCCATGGGCGCACCGGCGTGGCTGGCGGCAAAAGCCGGGCCGGCCGACAGGGCGACGGCCAGGGTCAAGAGGGAAAACAACTTCTTCATGCGGTACTCCTACAGCGGGGACAGAAAGGCTGATTCGAGCACACAAGCTGGACAGTCACAAGCCCACGGCCGGGTCGCCGGGGACCCCTCGCCTAAAATCGGCCCATGCTCCAGGTCAAACAAGAATTGCTCGCCACGCTGGCGGCCGAGCTGGACCGGCTTTCGCCGGGTGCCGGCGACAAGGCCGCTTTCGAGTCGCCCAAGGCGGCCGCGCACGGCGACCTGGCCTGCACCGCCGCCATGCAGCTGGCCAAGCCGCTGAAGCGCAATCCCCGGCAGGTGGCCGAAAGCCTGCGCGAAGCACTGCTCGCCACGCCCACGTTCGGGCGCTGGGTGGACGCGGTCGAAATCGCCGGCCCCGGCTTCCTCAACATCCGCCTGAAGCCCGAGGCCAAGCAGGCCGTGGTGCGCGAAGTGCTGGCCGCGGGTGCCGGCTTCGGCACCCGACCGGCGAATGGCCAGCGCATGATGGTGGAGTTCGTTTCGGCCAACCCCACCGGGCCGCTGCACGTGGGCCACGGCCGCCAAGCCGCGCTGGGCGACGCGATCTGCAACCTGTTCGCCACGCAGGGCTGGGACGTCACGCGCGAGTTCTATTACAACGACGCGGGCGTGCAGATCGAGACGCTGGCGAAGTCCACGCAACTGCGCGCCCAGGGCGTGAAGCCGGGCGACCCGGGCTGGCCGGAAGCAGCCTACAACGGCGAGTACATCCAGGACATCGCCAACGACTTCCTGGCCCGCCAGACCGTGAAGGCCGACGACCGGGAATTCACCGCCTCGGGCGACGTGAACGACCTGGACGGCATCCGCCAGTTCGCCGTGGCCTACCTGCGCCACGAACAGGACCTCGACCTGAAAGCGTTCGAGGTGAAATTCGACAACTACTTCCTCGAGTCCAGCCTCTACACCACCGGCAAGGTGGACAACGCCGTCAAGCGCCTGCAGGAGGCCGGCAAGACCTACGAGCAGGACGGCGCGCTGTGGCTCAGATCCACCGACTACGGCGACGACAAGGACCGCGTGATGCGCAAGTCCGATGGCAGCTACACCTACTTCGTGCCCGACGTCGCGTACCACATCACCAAGTGGGAGCGCGGCTTCAGGAAGGTGGTGAACATCCAGGGCACCGACCACCACGGCACCATCGCGCGCGTGCGCGCCGGCCTGCAGGCGGCCGGCGTCGGCATCCCGCAGGGTTACCCGGACTACGTGCTGCACACCATGGTGCGGGTGATGCGCGGCGGCGAGGAGGTGAAGATCTCCAAGCGCGCGGGCAGCTACGTGACGCTGCGCGACTTGATCGAGTGGACGAGCAAGGACGCGGTCCGGTTCTTCCTGCTCTCGCGCAAGCCGGACACCGAGTACGTGTTCGACGTCGACCTGGCGCTGGCGCAGAACAACGACAACCCGGTCTACTACGTGCAGTACGCCCATGCCCGGATCTGCTCGGTGCTGGCGACCTGGGGGGGCGACCCCGCGACCTTGTCGGGGTCCGACCTGTCGGCGCTGGAGAGCCCCGCCGCGTTGAACCTGATGTTGCAGCTAGCCCGTTATCCGGAGATGCTGACGATGGCCGCGGCCGATTTCGCGCCGCACGACGTCACCTTCTACCTGCGCGAGCTGGCTGCGGCGTACCACAGCTACTACGACAGCGAGCGCATCCTGGTGGACGACGAACGGCTCAAGACGGCGCGGTTGGCCCTGGTCGCGGCCTGCGCGCAGGTATTGCACAATGGCCTGGCGGTGCTGGGCGTCGGCGCCCCGCGCAAGATGTAGGTTGAACGAACCCAACGTGAAACACAAACAACGCGGCTCCGTCATTGTCGGCGTCATCATCGGCGTGGTCCTCGGCCTGGCAGCCGCCCTGGCTGTGGCCGTCTACGTGACCAAGGTGCCGGTGCCCTTCCTGAACAAGGGACCCAGCCGCACCGCCGAACAGGACGCGGCCGAGACCAAGAAGAACCAGAACTGGGACCCGAACGCCCCGCTGTACGGCAAGAACCCGGCCAAGGCGGCTTCGGCTCCGGCGGCGTCCGCCTCGGCGCCGGCGGCAGCGGCTTCGACCGCCAAGGCGAAAGACGCCAAGGACAAGGAAGCCGAGAAGTCCAAGGACAAGACGCTCGAGCCGCCCGCCGTGGTCGGGCGGCCCCCGCCGGCCGACCCGCTGGGCGACCTGGCGGCGGCCCGCACGGGGAGCGCGGCGGATCCCTTCCTGTATTTCGTGCAGGCGGGCGCCTTCCGGACGGCGGAAGATGCCGAAGCCCAGCGCGCCAAGCTGTCCCTGATGGGCGTCGAGGCCAAGGTGCTCGAACGCGAACAGGCTGGACGCCAGGTGTTCCGGGTCCGCGTGGGCCCGTTCGAGAAACGGGAAGACGCCGACCGCAGCAAGGAAAAGATCGAGGCCGGCGGCTTCGAAACGGCCCTCGTGCGCGTCCAGCGCTGAAGCCTTCAGGAACCTTCGCCTTCCCCCCGGCTCTGAGCCAGTTCTAGGAGAAAAAACGGAAATGAATCGACGCGAGTTTTCGGCCGGAGCGGCCTGTTTGGTGGGCGCCGCGGCGCTCGGTTGGCCCGGCTTCGCGCTGGCGCAGCGCAAGCCCGAGGAAGGCAAGGAATTCCGCACGCTCGACAAGCGCGTGCCGGTCGATGCGCCGGCCGGCAAGATCGAGGTGATCGAGTTCTTCTGGTACAGCTGCCCGCATTGCAACGCTTTCGAACCCAAGCTGGTCAGCTGGATCAAGAGCGCCCCCGCCGACATCGTGGTGCGCCGGGTGCCCGTCGCCTTCCGCGACGACTTCGTGCCGCAGCAGCGCCTGTTCTACACCCTGGAGGCCATGGGCAAGCTCGACGACCTGCACCACAAGGTGTTCGCGTCCATCCACGGCTCGACCAAGGAAGCCCTCAACCGCGAAGAGCTGATCGTCGCGTGGGCCGAAAAGAACGGGCTGGACAAGGCCAAGTTCGCCGAGACCTACAACTCGTTCTCCGTGCAGACCAAGGCGCGCCGCGCCACGCAGCTGCAGGACGCCTACAAGGTCGAAGGGGTGCCCGCGATGGGCGTCGCCGGCCGGTACTACACCGACGGCACGATGGCTGGCACCATCGAAAAGGCCTTGCAGGTCACTGACTACCTGATCGGCGAGGCCCGCAAGGCCAAGTAAAAGCGCACGGCGCCTGCGCGTCCTGCCGCAGAAAAGGCCCGCTCGCGCGGGCCTTTCCGTTTTCTGCTGGCTACAATGCCCAGCAAGATTCATGCCTCTATGAAACACCCTTCTGCCTCCCTCTGGCTCGCCCTGGCTCTCGCGCTGGCCACGACGGGCGCGGCCGCCGAAAAAGCGGATCGCGCCAAGCCCATGAACATCGAGGCGGACGCCCTGCGGTACGACGATTTGCGGCAGACCAGCGTCTTCACCGGCCGCGTCGTGCTGACCAAGGGCACGATCGTCATCCGTGGCGCGAAGGTCGAGGTCAAGCAGGACCCCGACGGCTTCCAGCATGGCGTGGTGACGGCCGAGCCAGGCAAGCTGGCGTTCTTCCGGCAGAAGCGGGAAGGCGTCGACGAGTTCATCGAGGGCGAGGCGCAGACCATCGAGTACGACGGCCGGGCCGACAAGGTCAAGTTCATCAGCCGCGCCGAGATGCGGCGCTTCCGCGGCACCACGCTGAACGACGAGATGACGGGCAGCCTGATCACGTACGACAACACGACCGACGTGTTCACGGTGGACGGCGGGCCCGCGGGCGCCACCCCGGCGACCCCGGGTGGCCGGGTCCGCGCGACCCTGGCCCCGCGCCCTGGCGCGTCGGCGCCGGCTGCAGCGGCCCCTGCCACACCGGCCCCCGCACCGGCGCGCCTGCGCCCCAGCACGACCCTGGGCGGAGAGGCCCGCTGATGGGCGACGCCGAAACCGGCCGTCCGGAAGCACCGGCGGCTGCCGAAACCAGCCGGCTGGAAGCGCGCCACCTGAAGAAGTCCTATGCGGGCCGCAAAGTGGTGCAGGACGTTTCCCTGGCGGTCGCCAAGGGCGAAGTGGTCGGGCTGCTCGGCCCCAATGGCGCGGGCAAGACCACGTCGTTCTACATGATCGTCGGCCTGGTGCGTGCCGACGGCGGCGAGATCTCGATCGACGGCCGCTCGGTGGAGCACATGCCGATCCACCGGCGCTCGCGGCTGGGGCTGTCGTACCTGCCGCAGGAAGCGTCGATCTTCCGCAAGCTGAACGTCGAGGACAACGTGCGCGCCGTGCTCGAGCTGCAGCGTGGCCCCGACGAGGCGCCGCTCACGCACGACGAGATCGAGAAGCGCCTGACCACGCTGCTGCAGGACCTGCGGGTGGAGCACCTGCGCGACTCGCCGGCGCTGGCGCTGTCGGGCGGCGAGCGCCGCCGGGTGGAGATCGCGCGGGCGCTGGCGACGCAGCCGCGCTTCATCCTGCTGGACGAGCCGTTCGCCGGCATCGACCCGATCGCGGTGATCGAGATCCAGCGCATCATCGGCTTCCTGAAATCGCGCGGCATCGGCGTGCTGATCACCGACCACAACGTGCGCGAGACACTGGGCATCTGCGACCACGCGTACATCATCAGCGAGGGCTGCGTGCTGGCCCAGGGCACGCCCTCCGAGATCGTCAACAACGCCGACGTGCGCCGGGTCTACCTCGGTGAGCACTTCCGGATGTAAGAGACGGCGAGCTGGACGAACATGAAACAGGGCCTGTCCCTCCGGGTCTCGCAGCACCTGGCGCTGACGCCCCAGCTGCAGCAGTCGATCCGCCTCCTGCAGCTCTCGACGCTGGAACTCGGCCAGGAGATCCAGCAGATGCTGGACGACAACCCCTTCCTCGACATTCATGCGGACGACCCGGTCGGCGAGGAATTCGGCCCCGCCCAATCCGATGCGCCGCCGCCCCGCGAGGAATCCGACATCGACTTCGGCGGTGAAGCTCCACTGAACGGCCACGAGCCACCCAGGGCAACCCAGACGGAAGCGGCCTCCGAACCCGCTGCGGATGCCCCGGACTATGGCGACGACACGGCGCCGAGCTGGGACGGCGACGGCAGCACTGAAACCGTGGCCGACGACGGCGAATGGGGCGGCGACGCGCCGGCGAAGAAGAACAACCTGGGCGACGACAGCGAGGTGGACGCGACCGACCTGGCCCGCGGCAACGAATCGCTGCAATCCTGGCTGCACCGGCAGGCCCTGTCGCTGCGCCTGTCGGAGGAAGACCGGGCCGCGCTGCGCTTCCTGATCGAATCGCTCAACGACGACGGCTACCTCGAGGAGACGCCGGAGGCGATGGCCGCGGGCCTGGCGCCGCATGACCTCGAGCAGCAGGAAGAGCTGGTGCACAAGTTCACCATGGCGATGCACCTGCTGCAAAGCCTGGAGCCCACGGGGGTGGGGGCGCGTTCGCTGGCCGAGTGCCTGACGCTGCAGCTGCGCGTGCTGCAGCAGGCGGCGCCCGATGACGCCGTGATCCCGCTGGCGATGCGCATGTGCCGGCAGCCGATCGACCTGCTGGCCCGGCGCGACGTCAAGCGGCTGGCGGCGCTGTGCGGCGACAGCGAGGCGCAGGTGAAGCTGGCCATCGCCATGATCACGCGGCTGGAACCCAAGCCGGGCCGGCGCTTCATCGACGTCGAACGCAACATCATCGTGCCCGACGTGCTGGTGACCAAGATCGGACGCACCGCGCAGGCACGCTTCCGCGTGCAGCTCAATCCCGACGTGGTGCCGCGCCTGCGCGTGCACGACGTCTACGCCGGCGCGTTGAAGGCGCACAAGGGCGAAGGCCACCAGGCGCTGCAGCAGCGGCTGCAGGAGGCCCGCTGGTTCATCAAGAACATCCAGCAGCGCTTCGACACCATCCTGCGCGTTTCCACCGCGATCGTCGAGCGCCAGAAGAACTTCTTCTCGCATGGCGAGCTGGCCATGCGGCCGCTGGTGCTGCGTGAGATCGCCGACGAACTGGGCTTGCACGAGTCCACCATCTCGCGCGTCACCACGGCCAAGTACATGTCCACGCCCTTCGGCACGTTCGAGCTCAAGTACTTCTTCGGCTCCGCGCTCGGCACGGAGACCGGCGGCAATGCCTCCAGCACGGCGGTACGTGCGCTCATCAAGCAGCTGGTGGCGGCGGAGAGCACCAAGAAGCCGCTGTCGGACAGCCAGATCAGCGAGATGCTGAAAGAGCAGGGCATCGAATGCGCGCGCCGCACCGTGGCCAAGTACCGCGAAGCGCTGCGGATCGCGCCGGCCAACCTGCGGAAGGCTTTGTGAGCACCCTGTCCCTCTTCCTGCCCTGCGCCAGCGGTGTGGAGCCGTACCTGCTGGACGAAGTGACGCGTGTCGCCGGCCCCGCTGCCGTGGGACCACAGGCCGTGCGCGGCGGGATCGCGCTGCAAGGCAGCGGTGACACGATCATGCGGCTCAACCTGCACAGCCGGCTCGCGCAGCGGGTGCTCCTGCAGGTGTTCCACGGGCCCTACCGCGCCGAGGACGATCTGTATGCGGCGGCGCACGGCGTCGCCTGGGAAGACTGGTTCAACACCCGGCAGAGCTTCAAGATCGAGCTGACGGCGCACCAGAGCCCGCTCAAGAGCCTGAATTTCGCGGCCCTCAAGATCAAGGACGCGGTGGCCGACCGCTTCCGCGAACGCGGTGGTGCGCGGCCCGACGTCGACACGCAGAGGGCCGACGTGCGCATCTTCGCGCACCTGGCCGAGGAACTGGCGACGCTGTACATCGACACGTCGGGCGAGCCGCTGTTCAAGCGCGGCTGGCGCGAGGACAAGGGCGAGGCGCCGCTGAAGGAAACCCTGGCGGCGGCCATGCTCGCGGCCAGCGGCTGGGACGCCGCCACGCCGCTCTACGACCCCTGTTGCGGCAGCGGCACCATTGCCATCGAAGCCGCGCAGATCGCCTGCAACATCGCGCCAGGGTCATTGCGCCGCTTCGGTTTCGAGAGACTGGCGCCGCATCGGCCGGCCGACTGGGGCGCCATCGTGCGCGAAGCGGAGGCCGCGCGGCGGGCGCCCGCCGCACCGATCTTCGGCAGCGACGTCGCGCACCGCATGGTCGACTTCGCCCAGCGCAACGCGGAGCGGGCCGGCGTGGCGCAGGCCGTGCAGTTCCGCGGCGGCGACGCGCTGCAGCGCATGCCGCCCTCCGACACACCCGGCATGATGCTGCTGAATCCGCCCTATGGCGAACGCATCGAGGCCGGCGGCATCGCGGGCCCGGGCCGGGGCGGGCGAGAGCAGGCGCAGATGGACCAGGGCGGCGACTTCTTCACGCAGCTGGCCGCGCACTGGAAGCGCCACTACGCGGGCTGGAACGCCTGGGTGCTTTCGCCCGACCTGAAGCTGCCGACGCGGATGCGGCTGAAGGAATCGCGCCGCGTCCCGATGTGGAACGGCCCGATCGAATGCCGGCTGTTCCGCTTCGACATGGTGGCGGGCTCCGCCCGGGCGCGCGATGCGGCTGGTGCTTGACACCAATATCGTGCTGGACTTGCTGGTGTTCCGCGATCCGGCGATGGCCCCGGTTGCAGCGGGTCTGGCCGACGGGAGCTTCGAATGGCTGGCGACCGCGACCATGCGGGAGGAACTGGCGCGCGTCCTCGCGTACCCCAAGCTGGCGCCACGCGTGGGGCTGGCGCGCGGGGATGCACTCGCCGTGCTCGCCGATTTCGATCGTCTTGCCCGCGTCGTCCCGCCGCCCGGCCGGGCACCCCTGACCTGCGGCGATGCGGATGACCAGAAATTCATCGACCTGGCGGTGGCCGAGCGGTGCGTGCTGCTGAGCAAGGATGCCGATGTCTTGCGGATGGCCAAACGGCTGGGACGCCTGGAGGTGACGGCGGCCTCGGGCCTGACGGGATTCCGTACTACTTCACAGTAGGGGCGGCGCCACCGGAAGCGCCGCCCGGCGACTACAGTCCGGGCCCGCGCATCATGGGAATCTGCGGGTCACGAACAACGACCCGAGCAGACCGTGAATTCCGCCTTCGACGACAAGAGCCGGCTGGTGCGCAACCTGCTGGCCCTGCGCATGCTGCTGGCCATGGACCAGATGCAGACCGGCAAGTGGGCCGACCACATCGAGGACATCGACACCACGCTGGCCGGCCTCGGCCACGACATGAAATCCACCGCCGCCTGCGCCGCCGACAGCGTGCGCCGATCGATGCTGCTGCCGCACCTGGTCAGCGGAAGAACGCGCGCAAGGCGTCGGCCGTCGGCCCGGGCAGTTCCTCGGGAATGAAGTGGCCCGCGGGCAGCGTGCTGCCCGTGACCGCCCTGGCGCATTGGGCCTGCCAGAGCGCCAGCGGATCGAACAGCCTGGCCACCACGCCGCGCTCGCCCCACAGCACCAGCGTTTCGCAGCAGATCTTGTGGCCCTTGTCGCGGCTTTCCGCATCGTGCTCCAGGTCGATGCCGGCGCTCGCCCGGTAGTCCTCGCAGGCCGCATGGATCGATTCCGCGCGGCAGAAGCATCGCTCGTACTCGGCCAGCGCCTCCGGCTCGTAGTTCTGGAGCCCGGCCGCTCCCCAGCCTCCCAGCTTGGCGTGCAGGTAGGAGCGCGCGTCGGCGCCGATCATCCTTTCGGGCAAGGGCGCCGGCTGGATCAGGTGGAACCAGTGGTAGTAGGACTTGGCGAACTGGAAATGCGGGTCGACGCCCGGCGCGGGATCGCGCCCCCAGTTGCCGTGGTACATGTCGAAGGTGGGCGCGATGTCGATCAGGGCCAGTTTGCGGATGCGGTTGGGCTGATCCACCGCGAGGCGGTGCGCCACGCGCCCCCCGCGGTCATGCCCGCAAAGGAAGAACTGTGGCTGCCCCAACACCGTCATGAGGTCGGCCATGTCCTGCGCCATGGCGCGCTTGCTGTAGGCGGCATGGTCGGCGCCGCCGGGAGGTTTGTGCGAGTCCCCATACCCCCGCAGGTCGGGCAGCACGACGAAGTACGACTCTTGCAGTTGTTGCGCCACGCGGTGCCACATCGTGTGCGTCTGCGGAAAGCCATGCAGGAGCAACAGCGCGGGCTTGCTGCGATGGCCGCCGATGCGCGCCGTCACGCTGCCCCCCGGCAGGGAGAACCTGGCCCGCTCGAAACCCTCGAACCAGCTCATCCGGGAGTCTTCGCCAGGAAGCGCTGCAAGTTGGCATTCGCCTGGCCCCGCACCTTGTTGCGCAGGAAAGGCGTCCAGCCCAGCACGGCACCCGGCGCGCCCAGCGCCTGGCGCGACCAGAGCCAGAAGTCGAAGCGGTCCCGGTGCCGGCGGATCCTGCCCTGGTCGTCGAAGTCGAACTTCGCATCAATGCTGTTGTGCACCAAGCGGCCGGTCGCGGTGAAGCGGTAATACGCATCCCAGTGCGCCTGGCCGCTGGCGCCTTCGGCCGCCACGTCGCGGAACTCCAGTTTCCAGTCATCGCGCCCCTTGGTGCGCACGCCGTCGCACAGCATGCGCCACATGCCCATCACTTCGCGCTTGCCGCGCAGCGAGAACACTTCGTCGTCGAACTGCGCGTCGTCCGCGTAGCAAGGCGCCATGCCGTCCGCGTCGAGGCGCGCGAACGCGCCATAGAGGTTCTCGATGGTCTGCCGGTTCTGGGTCTGCATCTGGTGTCCCTCACAGCGCCTTGGGAACGGCCCGCGCCAGGAAATCGTACACCGCCCGGATGCGGCGGTTGCTGCGGATTTCCCGATGCACGGTCAGCCAGATGGGCAGCGGCGGAATTTTCAGCGTCGGCAGGACCGGCACCACTTGAGGATCGGACGCGGCCAGGGTGTCACCGACGAAGCCGATGCCCAGGCCGGCCCGCACCGCCTGCCAGTAGGCGATGAGATCGTCGGTGCGCAGGGCGAAGGCCGTCTTGTCCACGTCGAAGCCGAACTCGCGGTAGGCGCGCAGCACGGCTTCGTCACGGTCGCCGGCGATGACGTCGTGGTTGAGCAGGTCCGCCAGTTGCCTCGGCGTGCCACGGCGCTGCAGGTAGTCGCGATGCGCGTAGGCCCCCAGCGTGATGCGGCCGATGCGGCGCGCGACCAGGCTCCCCTGGTCCGGCTGCACCATGCGCAGCGCGATGTCGGCCTCGCGCCGCAGCAGGTTGCTGACGGCATTGCTCGCGATCAGCTCCACCTGGATGCCGGGCAGCGCGAGCCGCATTTGCGCCAGCAGCGGCGGCAATACGTAGCAGGCCACCGTCTGGCTCGCGCTCAGCCGCACCGACCCGGCTTCCTCGGCGTCGGCGCCGGAAATGCTGCGCGCCAACTGGTCGGCGCCGCTTTCCATGGCCCGGGCCGACACCGCCAGCTGCTCGGCCATGGCCGTGGGCCGGAGGCCGCGGCCCGTGCGCTCGAACAGCACCGTGCCCAGTTGCGTCTCGAGTTCCGCAATATGCCGGCCCAGCGTGGGCTGGCTCGCACCCAGAGCGCGGGCGGCGCCGAGCAGACTGCCATGGTCCAGCGCAGCGAGGAAGGAACGCACCAGGTTCCAGTCGAAGGCCCTATTCATGAATGCATAGCTCCTATGGACGGTTGGGTGATTGTCGAATAGGCGCGCGCTTTCCACAATCGGCTCCATCGCATCGCATTGAACCTTCACCGGAGATTCACCATGGACCGTCGCCGTTTCGTTCGTGTCGTGGGTGGGAGCGCCATCCTGGCGGCCACCGCCACAGGGTGCTCGAGCACCCTGCCCCCATCCGCCGTGCAGGCCTGGCAAGGGCCGGGCGACGCCGAGCCCGACCTGCGCCGCTGGGCGCTCCGCCACGCCGTGCTCGCGCCGCATTCGCACAACCTGCAGTCCTGGCTGGTCGACCTGCGCCAGCCCGGCGAGATCCTGCTGCATTGCGACCTGGGGCGGCTGCTGCCGGAAACCGACCCGTTCTCGCGCCAGATCATGATGAGCCACGGAACCTTCATCGAACTGCTCGACCTGGCGGCGCGGCAACGCGGCCACCGCGCCGAAGTCAACCTGTTCCCCGAGGGGGAGTTCGGCCCGAAGGTGCTCGATGCCCGCCCGGTCGCGCGCATCCGCCTGGTGCCGGACACCGACGCGCCCGACCCGCTGTTCGCGCAGATCCGGCATCGCCATACCAACCGCGAGGCCTACACGCCGCGCGAACCCGCCGCTGACGCACTGCGCGCCATCGCGCAAAGCGTGCCGCCGCAAGCCGCGAAGGTGGGCTTCGCGGGCGGCAGCCGGCCCGATCTGCTGGCCACGCACCGGACGATCGCCGCCCAGGCCTGGCGCATCGAACTGGAGACGCCTCGCACGATCATGGAGTCCTACCGCGTGCTGCGGGTCGGCCCCGTGGAGATCGCGCGGCATCGCGACGGCCTGTCGATCAACTCGCCGATGCTGCGCGCGATGGCGGCGGTCGGCCTGTTGGACCGCAGCCAGGCGCCGGGGCCCAAGGACTACGCGACCACCAGCCAGGTCGAGCAGTTCCAGGGCAAGCTGGCCGCGACGCCGGCCTTCTTCTGGATGACGACCGCGGCGAACGACCGGCGCACGCAGGTGAACGCCGGCCGCGCCTACGTGCGGGCCCAGCTCGCGGCGACCGCGCACGGCCTGGCCATGCAGCCCTTGTCGCAGGCGCTGCAGGAATATCCGGAGCAGGCGGCGCCCTATGCGCGAATCCATTCCATGCTGGCCGCGCCAGGACACACCGTGCAGATGTGGGCGCGTCTCGGCTATGGGCCGGCCATCGGCCCGTCACCGCGCCGCGGCCTCGATGCGCACCTGATGGCGGCCTAGGAGCCTTCTTCAGCCAGCAGTTCGATCAGCCGCCGCAATGCATGCAGCACTGTGGCTTCGCGCACGGCGGCCCGGTCGCCTGGAAACAGAAGCGTCTCGCTGACGAGGCGGCCATCCACCTGGAACCCGAACCACACGGTGCCCACCGGTTTCTGCGGGCTGCCGCCGCTCGGCCCCGCGACGCCGGTGACCGCGACGGCCACCTGCGCGAGGGAATGGCGCACGGCGCCGAACGCCATGGCGCGCGCCACCACTTCGCTCACTGCGCCGTGCTGAGCGATCAGCTGCGCGTCGACGCCCAGCGAATCGGTCTTGGCCTCGTTCGAATAGGTGACGAACCCGCGCTCGAACCATTCGCTGGAGCCCGCGAGGGAGGTGCAGGCGGCGGCGATCATCCCGCCGGTGCAGCTTTCCGCCGTCGCCAGCTGCCAGCCCCGCATGAGCAGAGCCTGCGCAAGAGTGCGGCAGAGATCGTCAGTTCCGTTCACCACAGGCGCGCCCAGAAAGCGATCACCAGCAAGGTGCAGAAGGCGGCCACCAGGTCATCCAGCAGGATGCCCAGGCCGCCGCGCCAGCCGAATCCGTGGAACAGGCTGTCGGCCCAGGCCACCGGCCCCGGCTTCACCGCATCGAAGAAGCGGAACAGCAGGAAGGCCGCCAGCTGGCCAGACCAGCCGGCCGGCATCACAAGCCACAGCACCAGCCAGAACGCCACCACTTCGTCCCACACGATGTGGCCGGGGTCCAGCACCCGCAGGTGCTGCGCCGTGACCGTGCAGGCCCACCAGCCGACGGCCGTCGCACCCACGATCACCCAGCCGATGGCGGCTGTGTCCAGCCAGGCTTGCAGCGCGAAGTACGCAGCCCAGGCCCAGAGCGTGCCGAAGGT
Organism: Caenimonas sedimenti; assembly: GCF_007833165.1. Taxonomy (GTDB): domain Bacteria; phylum Pseudomonadota; class Gammaproteobacteria; order Burkholderiales; family Burkholderiaceae_C; genus Ramlibacter; species Ramlibacter sedimenti. The sequence goes on from NZ_VOBQ01000020.1 coordinate 120,445, forward strand.
TCCCGGCGCCACAGGCGACAAGCCGGAACCGAAACCCAGCGCCAGCATGTGCGCCGGATGCGACAACATGAAGCGCAGCGTGGGACGGGCGGGTGCCAGCAATGGCGCGGCGAGGGTCATGCGGCGAGCGCCCGCGCGCGTTCCGCATCGATGAACCACTCGGCCCAGTACTCGATGCAGGCGCGGATCTTGGGCAGGCGGTGGCGGGCGCCGGCCGTGATGGCGTAGACAGGCACCGGGCCGAGATCCACGAACGGCGCCAGCACCGGCACCAACTGGCCTTGCCGCACCAGGGCGTCGCCCACCAGCGTCGCCAGGCGTCCGATGCCGAGGCCGGCCAGCACCATCGTGGCGGCCATGTTGGTGTCGTTGGTGGACCAGTGGCCGGCCGCGGCGAACACCGTGCGCTCGCCTTGCACCACGAAGGGCCACTGGTTCAGCATGGGCACCGCGGTGTTGGTGATCAGGCGGTGGGCCCGGAGGTCCTCGGGGTGCGTCGGCATGCCGGCAGCGGCGATGTAGGCCGGCGCGGCGTAGATCGCGCGGCCCAAAGTGCCGATCTGCCGTGCCACCACCGTGTCCGGCAGGTTGGCCACGGTGCGGATGGCGATGTCGATGCCGTCGCGCGCCATGTCGGCCAGGCGGTCGCCGACCTCGAGTTCGACCTTCAATCCGGGATGCCGCTGGCCCAGCCCGGCCAGGCTGGGCACCAGCTGGTAGTGCGCGACCACGGTGCTGGCGGCCACCCGGACCAGGCCGGTCGCCTCCTTGGCGCTGGTGGCGAACTCCCCTTCCAGCTCATCGAGTGTGCCGACCACCCGCCGGCAGTACGCGAGGAAAGTGGTGCCTTCGGCCGTGAGCGACAGGCCATGCGTGGAACGGTGGATCAGCCGGGCGCCGCAGGCTTTTTCGATGCGGGCCAGCGTGCGCGAGACCTGGCTGACTGGTGCGTCGCGTTCGCGCGCCACCGCCGACAGCGTGCCCAGTTCGGCGACGCGCGCGAACAGGTGCATGTCGTCGAATTGCAGGTCCCGCATGGCGACATGGTAACCAGCGGCTTTGCCAGCCGTGCAACACGCATTTGCGGCGCAGGCGGTTTCGCGGAATCGCCGCGGTTCCTAAAGTACCGCCATCACCAGAAGGAGCCGCCATGTTCAACATCTCTCAACTCTCCAGCGACCGGCACGCGCGCATCGTCGAAGGCGCGAGGGCGCGGGCCCATGACCTCCGCCGCGCCGCCATCAACGATTCCCTGGACGCGATCGCGCTGCGCCTGCAACGTGGCTGGCGCGGCCTGGCCGGCACACCCCCCACGCGTGCTCCGCGCCAGATGGAGGCGTGAATGCCGCCGGTTGGGCCTGGCCCGGCACACGCCAGCCTCCAGCTTCAGCCGCGCTGGCAGCGGCCGTGCGTCCGGCGGAAGTCGCGCGGCCGCTGCGCGCCGGGTTCGGCCCAAAGACCTTGGCGCGCGTCACGTGCCTGTGCCTCGAATGCCGCATAGGGACCCGGGCTCTTGCGGTTCCCGGTCGACCACGCATAGCCGCCGCGCACCAGCCAGGCGCCAAGGTCCTCGCCCTGGAACTGAATCCGGGCCAGGGTCCGGCCATAGTCGTCCTGCCCCCTCGTTCGCACGATCGCCTTCTGGTGCAAGACGCGCCGTGCCAGGGCCGCCCTGGCCTGGGCGCCGAACGCCTGACAACCCTCGGGTGCATCCAGGTGCAGCAGCCGGATCTCCACCGGCTCGGCGCCGTCCGCCGGCCGCACCCACAGGCTGTCGCCATCGGTCACATGACTCACGACGCCCTGGAACTGGCCCGCATGCGCGCCGGCACCGCCCAGGAGCGCCGCGGCCAGCACCAAGCGCCACGCAATGGCCACCATGGATTCAGGCGAAATGATCGAATCCTGCAAAGCTTCGTGGCACGAGGCCGCCGTTCGCGTCCAGCACGCGCAACCCCGGTTCGGCTTCGACGCGGCCAATGCGCGTGACCGGCGTGCCGGTCCGCGCCCCTGCCTCTTCCACGGACTGCCGTGCCGCTGGCGGCGCGGTGAACGCAAGTTCGTAATCGTCGCCGCCGGCCAGCACCAGTTCGAGAATCTGCGGCGCCGGCGCGGTGTAGCCCGCGCGTGCGGCGGCCAGCAACCCGGCCGCGCTGGGAGCGTCCACGGAAGCCCCCACGCCTGACCGGTCCAGGACATGCGCCAGGTCACCCAGCAAGCCGTCGCTGACATCGATGGCCGACGTGGCGACCCCGCGCAGCGCTTGTCCGAGCGAGACCCGGGGTTCGGGCTGTTCCATGCGGGCCCGCGCGGCCACGAACACCTCGGCCGTCGCCTGCGCCCGCCCCCGGAAGATCTCCAGCGCCAGCCGCGCATCGCCCAGCGTGCCGCTCACCCACAGGTCGTCCCCCGCCCGTGCGCCGGACCGCAGCAAGGCCTGGCCAGCGGGCACTTCGCCGTACACCGTGATCGCGATGCACAGCGGCCCGCGCGTGGTGTCGCCGCCCACCAGCTCGCAGTCGTGCGCCTCGGCCAATGCGAACAGGCCCTCGGCGAAGGGAGCGAGCCAATGGGGATCCGCGTGCGGCAACGCGAGCGACAGCGAAAAGGCGAGCGGCCGCGCGCCGCAGGCCGCCAGGTCGCTCAGGTTGACGGCGAGTGCCTTGTGGCCCAGGCGACGCGGATCGACCGTCGAGAGGAAGTGGCGGCCCTCCACGAGCATGTCGCTCGAGACGGCCAGTTGCATGCCGGGCTGCGGCGCCAGCAGCGCGCAGTCATCGCCCACCCCCAGCGGGCTGCGCCGCACGGGACGGTCGAAGAAGCGGCGGATCAGTTCGAACTCACCCATGGTGCCGCTCAGCGCCCGCGAAAGCGTTGCGCCCCCTGGCGGACCATCTCGGCCAGCAGCCGTTCGCGGCCTTGCGTCTCGCGCAGCCAGCGCGCGTCATTCACGGCGAGCTCGGCCGACATCCGCAGCATGTCGATGGCCGCGGCCGCTCCCATGTCGCGCGCGTGCGGCTCGATCCGCTTGAGCGTGGCGGCGATGTGCTCGCGCAGCGGCATGTGTTCGCCGGTGGCCGGCTCGACGTACACGGCTTCCAGCCCGAACCGGCAGGCCTGGAAGCGGTTGTAGGTGTAGACCATGTAATCGTCTTCCTGCGGCACGAAGGGCTGCTCATGCAGGAACCAGGCCGCCAGGGCCTGCACGAAACCCGACAGGGCCGCGGCGCGCTCCACCGTCAGGGGCGTGTCGAACACGCGGATCTCGATGGTGCCGTATTCCGGCTTGGGCCGGATGTCCCAGTAGAAGTCCTTCATGCTCTTGACGACGCCGGTGCGGGTGGTCTTGGCGAAGAACTGGCCGAACTCGTCCCAGCTGAGGGTGAAGGGTGCCCGCCCCGACATCGGGAAGGCGAAGACCGAGTTGAGCCGGGCCGAATCGAACTGCGTGTCGTGGCCCTGTACATAAGGCGAGCTCGCGGACAGCGCGATGAAATGCGGGATGTAGCGCGACATCCGGTGCAGCATCAGCAGCGCCGCATCGGCATCGGGACAGCCGATGTGGACGTGTTGCCCGAAGATGGTGAACTGCTTGGAGAGGTAGCCGTACAGCTCCGACAACTGGCGAAAGCGCGGCCGGTCGTAGATGCGCTGCTCGTGCCATTGCTGGAACGGGTGCGTGCCGCCGCCCACGCAGGCGATGTTGAGCTTGTCGGCGCAGCGCACCAGCGCATCGCGGATCAGCGTGAGCTGCCCCAGCACCTCGTTCGACGAATGACACACGCCGGTCGAGATTTCGATCATGCTGGAGGTCATCTCCGGCACCACCGCACCCGGCAAGGGGATCTTCGCCATCAGCCGCAGCATCTCGTCGGAGTACGGGGCCAGGTCATAGTCGTGCGTGTTGACCAGTTGCAGTTCCAGCTCGACGCCCAGCGACAGGGCGGCCGAATGCTGGAACGTCTCCAGTTGCGGCGGCTCCTCCGGGGCGGCCGCGGGCACGGAGGGCACCGGTTCGACGCGCTTATCCACGCGCCTCCCCCAGCGGCACCGCGGCCGCCTGCGGCTGCCAGGGCCTGCTGCTTTCACCAGCGCGGTAGATGGCGAACGTGGCGATGATGGCGCCCAGGATCTCCATCAGCAGGATGGCCGGCAAGGCGATGCTGGCAATGCGCGGGCCCAGCGTCAGCGACGACGCGACGAACTGCGAGACCAGGAGCAGCGCCACCGAGGACATCGGCGACATCGCGGCGCCCGTCCAGAGCGCCTGCTGCCAGCTGGTGCCGCTGCCCCAATTGGCCAGTGCCACCCCGCCGACCTTGGCGGCGGCGCGCGCCAGCACGAGCGCCACCACGATGCCCGCCACCGCGGGATTCCAGTCCGCCTTGGCCGCCACCACCGAAACCAGCACGAACATCAGCATGGTCAGCAGCGACGAGGCCGTGCCCAGCTGCCGCGGCCAGGCCCAGGGGCGCGGGTGCAGCTGTTTCAGCAGCAGCCCGCCCAGCAGGGCCGCAAGCGGCGCCGAGCCGCCGAAGTGCGCGGCCAGCGCCGTTCCGGCGGCGATCAGGCAGATGAGGAGGATGGACGTGTTCTCGCTGGTCGGGCTCATGAACCGCAACGCGGAGCGCAACGCCAGCGCCAGCACGGCCCCCACGACGACGGAGATGCCGAGCACGACGGCCACCGGGTACAAGGTGGCGATCGGGTCCTGGTCGGGCCGGTTCATGGTCCCCGCGCGCGCGCTCACCAGCGTCAGCGCGTAGAACGTGCTCAGCGTCGACAACGCCATCGCCCGCTCCGTCACGGGGCCGGCGGCGCCGGTGTCCATGATCACGCGGCTCAGCACCGCTGGGGAGGCGGCCATGGCGATCAACGCGACCGCCTCCGCCACGCTGGTCCGGACGTCGAGCCAGCGCAGCACATAGTAGACGGCGACTGCCGTGAGCGCCGACTCCAGCAGGCTTTGCAGCAGCACCATCGGGTTGTGGCGGAACCAGCGCAGCGGGATCCGGCCGCCGGATTCGAACAGGACCATGGCGACGCCCAACTCCAGCAGGAACAGGGCGACGCCTTGCAGCGGCCAGACCGCACCGGAGAAGCCCGCCAGGCCGGCCAGCGTGCCGACGATCGAGTAGCCCACCACCTTCGGCAGACCCGTGTAGCGCTGCAGCAGATGGCCTGCCGCGGCCGCCGCCGCGAGCAGCAGCGACCACTGCACGGTGGGCAGGCCGGCCGAAGGCTTCAGCCACTCGGCCCAGATGGCCATCACTTCTTCCATGGGCAGGCTCGCGCCCTCAGTGCAGGACGCGGCGGGTGCCGTCGTCCAGGTGGAATTCGGGCACCTCGGCCTCGAAGCGCTCGCCGTCTTCGGCCACACAGAAGTAGCTGCCGCGCATGGTGCCGGTGGGTGTGCGCAGGCGGCAGCCGCTGGTGTATTCGAACGACTGGCCGGGCTTCAGCAGCGGCTGCTGGCCGACCACGCCGAGGCCCTTGACCTCTTCCACCGCGCCCAGCTCGTTGGTGATGATCCAGTGGCGGGCGATCAGCTGCGCCGCCTCCTCGCCCGCATTCACGATGGTGATCGTGTACGCGAAGCTGTAGATCCCGTCTTCGGGAGCGGACTGGTCGGGCAGGTAGCGGGGCTGCACCTCGACGCGAAACTCATACTTGGCCATGGGTGCGAATGCTACTACCCGCGAGCTGGAGCCTGGTTCCCGGCCGCTTTGCGACAATGCGGGCATGAGCAAGAACTTCCGCATCGCACCGTCGCTCCTGTCGGCCGATTTCGCGCGGCTGGGCGAGGAACTGCGCGACGTCATCGCCGCCGGGGCGGACTGGATCCATTTCGACGTGATGGACAACCATTACGTGCCCAACCTGACATTCGGCCCGATGATCTGTTCGGCGCTGAAGCCGCACGCGAAGACGGCCACCGGCCAGCCCGTGCCGATCGACGTGCACCTGATGGTGCAGCCGGTGGACGCGCTGGCGCAGGCCTTCGCCGAAGCCGGCGCCGACTACATCAGCTTCCACCCGGACGCTTCCGCGCACGCGCATCGAAGCGTTCAGGCGATCAAGGCGCGCGGCTGCAAGGCCGGGCTGGTGTTCAACCCGGCGGCACCGCTCGACGTGCTGGACTGGCTGATCGACGACATCGACCTCATCCTCATCATGAGCGTGAACCCGGGCTTCGGCGGCCAGGGCTTCATCGACTCCGCGCTGCGCAAGGTCGAAGCCGCGCGCAAGCGCATCGCGGCAACGGGGCGCGACATCCGCCTCGAAGTGGACGGCGGCATCAAGACCGACAACATCGCGCGCGTGGCCGCTGCCGGCGCCGACACGTTCGTCGCCGGCAGCGCGATCTTCGGCAAGCCCGACTACCGCGGCGTCATCTCCGCGATGCGCGAGCAGCTCAAGGCCGGAACTGCTTGACCGGCTGGCTGGCGCCTTCGCGCACCTTGTCATAGGTCGCATCGAGCACGGGGCCCTTGTCGGTGTCGACCTGGCCTTCGGCCAGGTCGTCGTGGGCGATCTTTCCGATGGCACGCCCGTTCGGTTCCGAGGCCGCCTGGCTGTCTGCCGATTCGTCGCGCTCGTGCGGCTGGCGCGGCACTCTCTCCTGTTTTTCTCCCTGCACTGGCAGCGTCTGGCCTTGCGGCCGGTCTTCGGTCTTGCTGGATCGGGTCGGCATGGATGGCTCCTTTCGTTCCATGCTCGCCGCATGGCTCAGGCGCGCTGGTAGGACGGGGCCGCGCGACGACGGCCAGTCACCCGGGGTGGCGTGGGAGCGTTCCTACAGTCATTGACGGCCTCCCCCCACAAACGCGCCCGCTGCGGGGCTACGGCCCGCGCGGCTGAGCCTTGGTGCAATGCCTGTTCACAGAAAGAATGCCAAGGAGAAACGGATGGACGTCCTCATCGCAGTGCCCGACGGGCTCACCTGGCTGGCCGCCGGCGGTGTCGGAACGTTCGCCCTCGTCTCGTTGGCCCGCATGCTGGAAGCCATGCTGGACCTCGAGGTCCGCTAGCCCCCAAGAGCGAACTTCCGCCGCCCCCCGCGGCGCCGCTCCCAACTCGCCCGTTTCCGCAGGAGTGAACTGAATGGCCTCGTCCCGACCGGATGGCTCGCGCAAGACCAAGGCCGGCGATGCCGCCGCCGCCAAGAACAAGCAGCTCGAAGCCTTCAGCCAGGGAACCGACAACCTGCTGACCACCAACCAGGGCGTGGTCCTGCCCGACAACCACAACTCGCTGAAGGCGGGCGTGCGCGGGCCGACCTTGCTGGAGGACTTCATCCTCCGCGAGAAGATCACCCATTTCGACCACGAACGCATCCCCGAGCGCGTGGTGCATGCGCGCGGCGCCGCGGCCCACGGCTACTTCGAGCTGACCAAGCCCCTGGTGGAATACACCAAGGCCGACTTCCTGCAGGAGGTGGGCGGCCGCACCCCGGTGTTCGTGCGCTTTTCCACCGTCGCCGGTTCCCGCGGCTCCGCCGACACCGTGCGCGACGTGCGCGGCTTTTCCGTCAAGTTCTACACGCGCGAGGGCAACTACGACCTGGTGGGCAACAACATCCCCGTGTTCTTCATCCAGGACGCGATGAAATTCCCGGACCTGGTCCACGCCCTCAAGCCGGAGCCGCACCACGAGATGCCGCAGGCCTCCAGCGCGCACGACACCTTCTGGGATTTCGTCTCGCTGATGCCGGAGACCTCGCACATGCTGATGTGGGTCATGTCCGACCGGGCCATTCCCCGGAGCTACCGGATGATGGAAGGTTTCGGCGTCCACACCTTCCGGCTGGTCAACGCGCGCGGCGTCTCGCACTTCGTGAAGTTCCACTGGAAGCCGAAGCTGGGCAAGCACGGCCTGGCCTGGGACGAGGCGCAGAAGATCGCCGGCAAGGACCCGGACTTCCATCGGCGCGACCTGTGGGAGGCGATCGACCGCGGTGATTTCCCGGAGTGGGAACTGGCGCTGCAGATCGTGAGCGAGGACAAGGCCGAGAGCCTGGGCTTCGACCTGCTCGACCCCACCAAGCTGATCCCGGAGGAACTCGTGCCTGTCACGGTGGTCGGCAAGCTGGTGCTGAACCGGAACCCCGACAACTTCTTCAGCGAAACCGAGCAGGTCGCGTTCCACCCCGGACACGTGGTGCCCGGCATCGATTTCACCAACGACCCGCTGCTGCAGGGACGCCTGTTCTCGTACACCGACACCCAGTTGTCGCGCCTGGGCGGCCCCAACTTCCACGAGCTGCCGATCAACCGGGGCGTGTGCCCCTTCCACAATTTCCAGCGCGACGGCATGCACCGCATGCAGATCAACAAGGGCCGGGTCTCCTACGAACCGAACACGCTGGCCACCGGCTCGGAATTTCGCGTCGACGGCGGGCAGCAGGGCTTCCAGAGCCACCCCGAGGCGCTGGAGTCGCCGAAGATCCGCCGCCGCAGCCCCAGCTTCGACGACCACTTCAGCCAGGCGACGCTGTTCTGGAACAGCCAAAGCCCCGCCGAGAAGGAACACATCATCGCCGCCTACCAGTTCGAACTGTCGAAGGTGGAAGTGCCGGCCATCCGCCAGCGCGTGGTGGACAACCTCGCGCACGTGGACATCAAGCTCGCGCGCAAGGTCGCCGAGCCGCTGGGCATCGGGCCACCGGACGCCAAGGCGGCGGCCGGGCAATCCGGCTTCCGCGAATCGCGCGCCAAGCCCCTCATTGAAGCGGCGCCCTCGCTCAGCATGGAAGGGGCGGTGAACGGCATCCAGACCCGGCGCGTCGCCGTGCTGATCGCGCCGGGCGTGGAGCTCGGCGCCTTCAAGGTGATCCAGCAGGCGCTGCTGGACGCGGGGGCGGTCACCAAGGTGATCGCTTCCCACCTGGGCGTCGTGGCGTCCTCGTCCGGCCAACAGGTGCCGGTGGACCATACCTTCGCCAACATGCCGTCGGTGATGTTCGATGCGGTGCTGGTGCCGGGCGGTGCGGCCAGCGCGCAGGCGTTGATGCGCCACGGTGACGCCAGGCACTTCCTGCTGGAGGCCTACAAGCATTGCAAGCCGCTGTGCATCATCGGCGAGGCGATCGAGCTGCTGCAGTCGGCCGGGCTCGCGCAGGCCGATGCCCCGCCGCCCGCGGGCGTCATCATCGGCACCAACGAGCCGACGACGCGGCTGCAGATGGCGCAGGACTTCATCGCGGCCATCGCCAGGCACCGGCATTGGGGCCGCGCTCTGGTGGACGAGGTGCCCGCCTGAACCGCTGACCGGCTGCGCGAGCGCAGCTATGCTGCGGTGATGCGCTCCGCCCTGCTCCCCACCGGCTTGCGAGCCGCCATCCTCGATCTCGACGGCACACTGGTCGACACTTTGGGTGACTTCTGCGCCGCGCTGGACATCATGCTGGTTTCGTCGATTCGCTGGCCGATCTCGGCCTGTGCATCCCCGCCTTGTCGGGGCGCGGTTAGGTCTTCACAATCGGACGATGCGCATCGTCCTTGCCTTGGGCACGCTGGCCCTGCTTGGCGCCTGCGGCGGTGGTTCCAGCCCTGAACCGGCCACGCCCGCGCCGGCGCCTGCGCCCCCGGCTCCGGCTCCCGCTCCCGTTGCGCCGCCGGCTGCCGTGCAGGCACCGGCCGGAGTGACGCTGGCGCAGACCGGCGGGCGGGCGCTGGGCGCCGTCACCGTCGCTTCATCCACGCAGTTGCTGCTTCGCTGGACGACCGCCGGGCGCGTCGACCATTTCCGCGTCACCGCCACCGACGACACCGGCGGTGTTCCGCTGGCGCTGACTGCGCCGGCCGATGCCACCCAGCTGGTGCTGGCCAGCTTGAAAGCTGCCACCACCTACGCAGTGACACTGACGGCTTGCGGCGACGCAGCTTGCGCGACTTCCGCTGCCGCCGCGCCCACCAGCGGCGCCACGCCCGCGGAACACTGGCAGCTGCAGGGCAGCGGCAATCGCACCGCCGGGCTCGCGCGCATCGTGAGCGACGGCAATGCCCGCATCAGCGCCACGCGGTTCGGGCCGGAAGCTTCGGCCGTCACGGCGAACCGCGTGCAGCTGTATTACGGACCCAGCGGGCAGTCGCGACAGATCCTGACCACCGCCCTCGGTACCCGCACGATCGACGCCGCCGTGCCCGCCAGCTACCTGGCTTTTTCCAGCTCCGGCGGCACCACCGGCCTGCATGCGCCGGTCAGTTCCACGCCCTGGATCGCGGGCATGGCGACCGGGCAAGGCGTGCCGCTCGCCGCATCGCTGGGCGCGAAGGTCCGGCTCTTTTTCGAAGCGCAAGGCGCGGACGGCCGGACGCGCATCTTCAGCGTCGACAGCGCCGACGGCTACACGGGCCAGGACTTCCACGCGGGTGTGCCGACCGCCTGTACCACGGCTGCGGACTATTCGGCGGGCGGCGGCTGCGCGCCGCAGGTGGCGATCGGCGTGGAAGGCGACAGCGTGGCCGCCGCCAGCCGCATCCAGAACGCCCGCCAGCACAAGGTGGGCTGGCCCACGCTCACCGATTGGCGCTGGGACGGCGCTGCCGGCACGTTCATGGTGTTCACGGTGGACCGCGTGAGCGGCTGCTCCAGCTTCAACATGAACCACGCGTACGCGGTATGGAGCGGCAGCGCCTGGCAGGTGCAGTACGACGCGGCGGGCTGCCCGAAGATGTTCACCAGCGCGCAGGCCGCGTTTCCCCTGCACGTGGGTGGCGCGCGCTACAAGCTGTATTACGGCGACCCTTCCGTCACGGCGGGCCGGCTCGCTGGCCAGCTTCCGTTCCTGGGCCCGAAGAAGCTGATCTACGCCGACGGCGCTCGCTCAGGCGCGCCGGACCGGGTGGACTTCGAAGATTGGGAGAACCAGTCGCGCGCCCGCGAAGTGGTGTTCCTGTGGCCCAACGGCGACCGCCTCGATGCCACGGCGCACGGCTACATCGACGACTACCACTTCCTCATGCCGACCGGCAGCGCGGACCTGCAGGTGATGTACATGGCCATCACCAACGGCACCGAGGCGCCTTTTGGCGCCGCCGCCGTGCTGCTCAATCCCTAGGCTGGCTTGCCCAGCAGGGCGTCCTTCAGCTTCCAGTCGGCCGGCGAAGGCCCCACCCAGATGCGCAACAGCGCGCTGTAGAACTCGGGCTCCTTGAACGGCTCGATGTTCTGCGGGCACTTGGGGTTGCTGACGGTGATGACCGTCCCGGCGCCGGGCACCCAGTCGATGTTGAAGCTCTCCCCCGCGGAGAGCTTCTTGCAGTCGGAGAACACCTGGCTCATGCGCATCACCCCGGGGATCAGCTTGGAGAACGCCGCCTTGTCCATGTTGTCTTCGATGCTGCGCGCGAACAGCTTGCCGAGTTCGGCGGAATCGATGTCGCGCAGCATGGTGATGCTCACACGCTTCGCCCCGGGCACCGCCAGGACTTCATCGGGCGTGCCCGCCTTCTTCGTGAGGTACAAGCCGGCGGTGTAGACCTTGAAAGGGCCGCGATAGCGCGTCCCCGCGCCATTCAGCTGCAGCTTGGCCCCACGCAGGTCGGTGGCGTCCTCGTATTTCACACCGTTGACCGTGACCGTCTGCGCCAGCGCCGGGGCGGCGAGCAACAACGTCACGGCGGCGGCGGCCAGCAGGCTGCGGATGATTTGCATGTCCTTGTCTCCTGAAATAGAACGACCGTTCGTTTTCCCCGATTTTGTGGATGGCCGCGAGGCATGGCAAGAGGGTTTTCGCGTGGAACCCGATGTTTTGCCGTTCCCGCCCGGGATTCCACATGCCTTTGCTACACTGGCTGCCGTGTTCATCCACCACACCACGATCACAGGTTGCGCGGACCGGGGAGCCTGGCCCTGGCGCAAGCCACGTCACGTTCGATCCTGACCGCACGGGGCAGCCCGTGCCCCGCGCCTCGTCTCCGAGGCACCGTCTTTGAGAACACGCGGCAACGGCCGCCGAGCTTGTGGAGGCTCATCCCGTGATCACCGAACTTGAATTCAAAAGCCTTGCGGCGCAGGGCTACAACCGCATCCCGCTCATCGCCGAGGCCTTCGCCGACCTCGAAACCCCGCTCTCTCTGTACCTGAAGCTGGCGCACGCCAAGGGCGGCGGCAAACTCAGCTTCCTGCTCGAATCCGTCGTCGGCGGCGAGCGCTTCGGCCGCTACAGCTTCATCGGGCTGCCCGCGCGCACCCTGCTGCGCGCCCGCGGTTTCGGAGCCGACGCGCTGACCGAAGTGGTGACCGACGGCGAAGTCGTAGAGTCGGCGCCGGGCAACCCGCTGGATTTCGTCGCCGCGTACCAGCAACGCTTCAAGGTGGCGCTGCGACCCGGCCTGCCCCGCTTTTGCGGCGGCCTGGCCGGCTACTTCGGCTACGACACGGTGCGCCACATCGAGAAGAAGCTCGAAAAGAGCTGCCCGCCCGACTCGTTGAACTGCCCGGACATCCTGCTGCTGCAATGCGAGGAACTGGCGGTGATCGACAACCTCTCCGGCAAGCTCTACCTGATCGTTTATGCCGACCCGGCGCGCGGCGAGGCCTATTCCAATGGCAAGAAGCGGCTGCGCGAGCTGAAGGACCAGCTGAAGTACTCGGTGAGCGCGCCGGTGGTGCGCCAGACCGAGACCTACCCGGCGGAACGTGAGTTCTCCAAGCCCGATTACCTGCAGGCGGTCGAGCGCGCCAAGGAGCTGATTGCGGCCGGCGATTTCATGCAGGTGCAGGTGGGCCAGCGGATCAAGAAGCGCTACACCGAATCACCGCTGTCGCTGTACCGGGCGCTGCGCTCGCTGAACCCCAGCCCGTACATGTACTACTACAACTTCAGCGGTGCATCCGGCGGCTCGGGCGGCAGCGACTTCCACGTCGTCGGCGCCTCGCCCGAGATCCTGGTGCGCCAGGAGCACACTCCCGAAGGCCAGAAGATCACCATCCGTCCGCTCGCCGGCACCCGGCCGCGCGGCGCCACGCCCGAGCTGGACAAGGCCACCGAGCAGCAGCTGATCGAAGACCCGAAGGAGCGCGCCGAGCACGTGATGCTGATCGACCTGGCGCGCAACGACATCGGCCGCATCGCCAAGACGGGCACCGTGAAGGTGACCGAAGCGTTCGCGGTGGAGCGCTACAGCCATGTGATGCACATCGTGAGCAACGTCGAAGGCATCCTGAACGACGGCATGACCAACATGGACGTGCTGAAGGCGACCTTTCCGGCGGGCACGCTCACGGGCGCGCCGAAGGTCCATGCGATGGAACTGATCGACCAGCTGGAGCCGAACAAGCGCGGCCTCTATGGCGGCGCCTGCGGCTACCTCAGTTACGCCGGCGACATGGACGTGGCCATCGCCATCCGCACCGGCATCGTCAAGGACCAGATGCTCTACGTGCAGGCTGCGGCGGGCGTGGTGGCGGACTCCGTTCCCGAGATGGAATGGAGGGAAACGGAAGCGAAAGCGCGTGCGCTGCTGCGTGCGTCGGAACTCGTCGAGGAGGGGCTGGAATGAAGCTGCTCATGATCGACAACTACGACAGCTTCACCTACAACCTGGTGCAGTACTTCGGGGAGCTGGGCGCCGAGGTGGAGGTGTTCCGCAACGACGAGATCAGCGTGGCCGCCATCGCCGATCGGCGCCCTGACCGGCTGGTCGTCTCGCCCGGGCCTTGCACCCCCGCCGAGGCCGGCATTTCCGTCGAAGCCATCCGCCATTTCGCCGGCAAGCTGCCGGTGCTGGGCGTCTGCCTGGGCCACCAGAGCATCGGCGCGGCGCTGGGCGGCAAGATCATCCGCGCGCAGGAACTGATGCACGGCAAGACCAGCGTCATCACCACCACGCGCGAAGGCGTGTTCGCCGATCTGCCGGAGACCTTCACCGTCAACCGCTACCACTCGCTGGCGATCGAACGGGAGAGCTGCCCGAAGGAACTGAAAGTGACGGCCTGGACCCCCGACGGCGAGATCATGGGCGTGCGGCACCGTGAACTGCCGCTGGAAGGCGTGCAGTTCCACCCCGAATCCATCCTCACCGAGCACGGTCACGCGATGCTGAAGAACTTCCTGGAGCAGCGCGCATGAAAGCTGTTGACCTGCGCAGTGACACCGTCACCCAGCCGACCGAAGGAATGCGTGCGGCGATGGCCGCCGCGCCGCTCGGCGACGACGTCTTCGGCGACGACCCGAGCGTCAACGCACTGCAGGACAAGATCGCGGGAATGCTCGGCTTCGAGGCCGCACTGTTCGTGCCCACCGGCACACAGAGCAACCTGTGCGGCATCCTGTCGCATTGCGAACGCGGTGACGAATACATCGTCGGCCAGATGCAGCACTGCTACCGCTGGGAAGGCGGCGGCGCCGCGGTGTTCGGCAGCGTGCAGCCGCAGCCGCTGGCTCACCAGGCCGACGGCACGCTGGCATTGGCCGACATCGAAGCGAACATCAAGCCGGATGATCCGCATTTCGCGCGCAGCCGCCTGCTCGCGCTGGAGAACACGCTCGGCGGCAAGGTGCTGCCCTTCAGCTACCTGGAGCAGGCGACCGCGCTCGCGCGCGCCAAGGGGCTCGCCACGCACCTCGACGGCGCCCGCCTGTTCAACGCGGCGGTGGCGCAGGCCGGGGGCGGCGACGCGCGTGCCGAAGCCCGGCGCATCGCGCGGCTGTTCGACAGCGTGTCCGTGTGCTTCAGCAAGGGACTGGGTGCGCCCGTCGGGTCCGCGCTCTGCGGCTCGAAGGCGCTCATCGGCAGGGCGCGGCGCGTGCGCAAGATGGCCGGGGGCGCGATGCGGCAATCCGGCGTTCTGGCCGCTGCGGCGTCGTTCGCCCTCGACCAGCAAGTCGACCGCCTGGCCCAGGACCACGCCTTGGCACGCCGCCTCGCCGAGGGCCTGCAAGGCATCGATGGGCTGCAGGTGGAAGTGCCGCAGACCAACATCCTGTTCGTCGACCTCACAGGGGCGGCGCGCGAACGTTCGGCGGAACTACTCGAACACTTGCGGCGACAAGGCGTGCTCGCCACCGGCCTGTACCGCCTGCGTTTCGTCACTCATCTCGACGTGGATGCCGAAGGCGTGGACCGCGCCGCGGGTGCGATCCGGTCGTTCTTCCAGCGCTGAGGACGACATGCCCGAATTCCAGCATCTGATGCTCTTCATCGCCGCCGGCGTGCTGTTGAACCTGACGCCCGGCCCGGACGTTCTCTACATCGTGTCGAACTCGCTGCGCTCCGGCGTGCGGGCGGGCGTGGTCGGCGGCCTCGGGGTCACCGCCGGCTGTTTCGTCCACGTGTTCGCCGCCGCGCTCGGCGTGAGCGCGCTGCTCGCCACCTCGGCCTTCGCCTTCACGGTGCTGAAGTGGGCGGGCGCCGCCTACCTGCTGTGGATCGGCGTGAAGCTGCTGCTGGCGCGCGCGCCCACGCAGGCGGCCAACCTGCACGCCCTCGCGCAGCAGCAGCCCGCGAGCCTGCGCGCCGTCTTCCTCGGCGGTTTCTGGACCAACGTGCTGAACCCGAAAGTGGCGATCTTCTTCCTGGCGTTCGTGCCGCAGTTCATCGCGCCCGAAACGGACAACAAGGCGCTCGCCTTCATCCTGCTGGGCACGCTGTTCAACGTCAACAGCATCCCGGTCAATTCCGGCTGGGCGCTGGCCGCCGGCTGGATGGCTCGGCGTGAGTCCGTGCAGCGCGGCATGCACTGGCTGGACCGCGTCGCCGGCCTCATGTTCATCGGCTTCGGCGTGCGCCTGGCCCTGTCCGACAATCCGTCACGCTAAGAGGAGCTTGTGATGCCCATTACTCCCCAGGAAGCGCTGCAGCGCACGATCGAGCACCGCGAGATCTTCCACGACGAGATGCTGAGGATCGTCCGCCTGATCATGAGCGGCGAGTGCTCGCCCGTCATGATGGCGGCCCTGATCACCGGCCTGCGCGTGAAGAAGGAAACCATCGGCGAGATCACCGCGGCCGCGCAGGTGATGCGCGAGTTCTCGACCAAGGTGCACGTGGCCGACAAGACCCACCTGGTCGACATCGTCGGCACCGGTGGCGACGGCTCGCACACCTTCAACATCTCCACCTGCTCGATGTTCGTGGCGGCGGCGGCGGGCGCCAAGGTCAGCAAACACGGCGGACGCGGCGTTTCCAGCAAGAGCGGCAGCGCGGACGTGCTGGAGGCGCTGGGCCTCAACATCAACCTGTCGCCCGAAGCCATCGCCAAGTGCATCGAACAGGTCGGGATTGGTTTCATGTTCGCGCCCAACCACCACCCGGCCATGAAGAACGTGGCTCCGGTGCGCAAGGAACTCGGCGTGCGCACGATCTTCAACATCCTGGGGCCGCTGACCAATCCTGCCGGCGCCCCGAACATCCTGATGGGCGTGTTCCACGCCGACCTGGTGGGCATCCAGGTGCGTGCGCTGCAACGCCTGGGCGCGGAGCACGCGCTGGTTGTCTACGGGCGCGACGGCATGGATGAAGTGAGCCTCGGCGCGGCCACCATGGTGGGCGAGCTGAAGAACGGCGAGATCCGCGAATACGAAATCCACCCGGAAGACTTCGGCATTCCGATGTCCAGCAACCGGGCCCTGAAAGTGGAAACAGCCGAACAGTCGCGCGTGCTGCTGGAGCAGGTGCTGGCCAACCAGGCCGGACCGTCCCGCGACATCGTCATGTTCAATGCCGGCGTCGGCCTTTATGCCGCCAACGTGGCGGCGGATATCAAGCAGGGCATCGAGCAGGCGCGCGCCGCGCTGGAGAGCGGGGGTGCCATGGCCAAGCTGCAGCAGCTCGTGGCCCTGTCGAAGACGCTGGGCGCCTGACATGCCGGACATCCTCGACCAGATCGTCGCGGTGAAGCGGGAGGAAGTTGCCGCGGCGAAGAAGAAGAAATCGCTGGAAGCGATGCGCGACGACGCCTTCAGCCGGGTGCTCACGCGCGGCTTCGAGCAGGCGCTGCGGGCCAAGGTGGCGGCGGGCCAGGCGGCCGTGATTGCAGAGATCAAGAAGGCCAGCCCCAGCAAGGGCGTGCTGCGCGAGGATTTCATGCCAGCCGACATCGCGCAGAGCTATGCCGAGCACGGCGCGGCCTGCCTCTCGGTGCTGACCGACCGCCAGTTCTTCCAGGGCAGTTCCGACTACCTCAAGCAGGCACGCGCCTCCTGCGACCTGCCGGTGTTGCGCAAGGACTTTCTCGTCGACGCCTACCAGGTCTACGAGTCCCGGGCCATGGGGGCGGACTGCATCCTGCTCATCGCCGCTTCGCTGTCCGACGCGCAGATGGCCGAGTTCGAGGCCATCGCGCGCACGCTCGACATGGCCGTGCTGGTCGAGGTGCACGACGGCGCCGAACTCGACCGGGCGTTGCGGCTGAAGACGCCGCTGGTCGGCGTCAACAATCGCAACCTGCGCACCTTCGAAGTCAGCCTGGACACGACGCTGGGCATGCTGGCCGACATCCCGTCGGACCGGTTGCTGGTGACCGAGTCCGGCATCCTGGGCCGGGACGACGTGCAGAAGATGCGCGCAGCCGGCGTGCACGCCTTCCTGGTCGGCGAGGCATTCATGCGCGCCCCGGATCCGGGCGCGGCGTTGGCGGCGCTGTTCAACGCTTGAGCGGGCTGGTGGCGATGGCCAAGCCGCCGCAGGCCGGATTCGACTTTGCCGGCGCGCAGAGCCTGCAGGCCTGGGAACCGGGAGACTGGCCCCTGGCGCCGGGCTGGCAAGCCGAGGTCGAGGGCTTCCTGGCCAGCGACGAAGGCCGGCGCCTGGCGGACTTTCTGCGCGAAAGGCTCGCGGCCGGCGCCGTGGTCTACCCTCCGCGGCCCTTCCGCGCGCTGGAGCTGACGCCGCTGGAAAACATCCATGCCGTCGTGCTCGGACAGGACCCCTACCACGGGCCGGGGCAGGCGGAGGGCCTGGCATTTTCGGTCGCGCCCGGGGTGAAGCTGCCGCCGTCGCTGCGCAACATCTTCCAGGAGCTGGGGGTCCAGCCGGGTTCCGGCTCGCTCGTGGGCTGGGCGCAGCGCGGCGTGCTGCTCCTCAACACCTGCCTGACGGTCGAGGATGGCCAGCCGGCCAGCCACGCGCGCCGCGGCTGGGAAGCGCTGACGGACCGGCTGCTCGCGCTGGTCGCCCGAACCGCCACGCCCTGCGTCTACCTGTTGTGGGGTACGCACGCCCAGGCCAAGGCGCAACTCATCCAGGAAACCGCGGCGCGGCACGGCCGGGAAGCACTGGTCCTGCAGGCCAACCATCCGTCGCCACTGTCCGCCCGCCGGCCGCCGGCTCCCTTCCTTGGATGTGGGCATTTCCTGGCAGCCCGGGCATGGCTGGCCGCCCGCGGGGTGGCGCCCCCCTTCTGAGCCTGGGGGCGGGCCGCGGGGCGAATCGGCCGCCGCGAATCGTGCTATATTTCGAGGTTCGCCGGAGGGGTGCCCGAGTGGCTAAAGGGGGCAGACTGTAAATCTGTTGGCTTACGCCTACGCTGGTTCGAATCCAGCCTCCTCCACCAGCTTCGCATGAGTTGTTTGCGGAGCTGGCGAAAGTGTCGGAACGATGAGTTGTTTGATGATGTGTCGTGGCAGCTTGGGCTTGCATCGGGGCTGTTGAACGGGCCCCCATTGCGGGAGTAGTTCAATGGTAGAACCCTAGCCTTCCAAGCTAATGACGCGGGTTCGATTCCCGTCTCCCGCTCCACGCCATCGGTTCGACGCGCGGCGACAAATGAGATTGGCCCCTCGGGGCGCGGCGAGAAATTCGCCCTTGTGGCTCAGTGGTAGAGCACTCCCTTGGTAAGGGAGAGGTCGCGGGTCCGATTCCCGCCAAGGGCACCAGAACTGTGGAACTTTTTTCGGAGTCGAAAAAATGGCAAAAGGTAAATTCGAGCGGACCAAGCCGCACATGAACGTGGGCACCATCGGTCACGTGGACCATGGCAAGACCACGCTGACGGCGGCGATCACCTCCGTGCTGGCGAGCAAGTTCGGCGGCGAAGCCAAGGCGTACGACCAGATCGACGCGGCCCCGGAAGAAAAGGCGCGCGGCATCACGATCAACACCGCCCACGTGGAATACGAGACGGCGAACCGCCACTACGCCCACGTCGACTGCCCCGGCCACGCCGACTACGTGAAGAACATGATCACCGGTGC
>NZ_VOBQ01000021.1 GCF_007833165.1 Caenimonas sedimenti
AACTTATCCACAACCGTCGGGCCGCGCGGGGTTATTCACAGTTGAAAGACCGTCTGAGGGTGATCAGCACGCCGAACATGGAAGTCAGAACATCCGAACAGCCTGATCAGATTGGTCGAATTCCGCAAAAACGGCCAATGCGCCACACCATCCAACCGAACTCGTGATGTGGGCGGTGAGCATCAGCGTGCGAATGCGAGGCGACATGTTCATGGCGGATCCTTCTTGATCAGGCGGCAGTCAACTATATCGATGGGGCCGCGGTTGCCAATCATTGTCCGGGCGATGCCTTCCAGCCTAGCCCGTTTCACGCGGCCTTCAGGTACTCCCGCAGCTTCTGATTGTCCGCCTGCAACTGCGCCCGCATGATCGCCAAGAAGTTTTTCGCGGTGCCTGACAAGACTTGGCCAGCGGGTATCGCCAGGAAACACGAGAACGTCACCTCCACGCTCAACTTGCGAACCACCAGGCCGCGGTCGGCGTAGTCGAGGGCGGTGATGGGATTGATGACGCCCACGCCAAGACCGTGCAGCGCCATCTCGCAGACACTGACGGCGTACGGCGTGTGGATCGACACCGACAAGGTGACGCCGTGTTCGGCGAGCTTGGCGTCCAGCCTGCGCCTGGATGCGTCTTCCGGGTTCAGCGCCAGAAAGGGCAGTTCTGCAAGCTGCTCCGGCCGGATCTGCTTGTGCCTTGCAAGGGGGTGCCCCTTCATCATCACGACCACGCCCGGGAACGTCGCGAATGTGGTCGGCTCCAAGCCGTCGACGGAGACCTCATCGGCCATCAGTCCGAAGTCAGCCAAGCCAGATACGACTCGATCCTTCACTTCCTTGGAGCTGAGAACCTGCAGTGAAACATGGGGCCGGGGGCCCTGCGCGGACGACGCCATCAGTTGCTTCAGGCACCGGGGCATGAACCCAAGCCCGAAGGCGGGGTAGCACGCCACTTGCAATTGATCGACACCAAATTCCCGCAGGCTCTTGACCCGATGCTCGATGGCACCCAGGCCGACGAACATGCGCTCGACCTCCACCAGTAAGGGGGGATCTCGGTTTCGGTGTAAATCACCGCGCTTTGACGCAGGGGTAAACCCTTGCATCGCAGCTCGACCCTGCACGCGCCTGACGGTCCTGACGCATGCAATAGCGTGACACTGATCCCTTAGAGCCCGTTCATCGACATTGCTGGCGACCGAACCTGCGAGCTTGACGCAGTCGCTGCACATCGGCTGTGGTGTCACATCGAAATCGGCTGTGGCCGCGACAGATATCATCCCGCTGCGAACGAGCTCAATCTCACGTAAGTTTCCATGAAGCCATCCACGAAAGCACCGCCCCGCAGCGACGTTCAGATCACCCTGGGAGACGGCTGGCAACGATTCGCGTTTAGGACGCCTGGCTTGGCCTTTCTGGGCACGATCAGGCGTGGCATGGAGATTGGAGCTCTGGCCAGGGATGAAGCCGGCGGCTACCTGCAAGTCAACGGCGACGTCCAGCAGGTATTGAACAAAAGCCGGGTGGCGGCGCACTTACGCAAGGCGGGCGTCCGGACCGATCCGATTGCGGCGACTTTTCAGCCAACGCAGACGCCACGCCCCCCGATTCCAGTGGTATTCAAGCGACGACGCCGCATGTTGGTGCCACAGGTTTAGCTCGCCCCCGCCAATCGCAGCCTTGTCGAAACACATTCTCAAGTCTCGCGGTTACGCCGAAGTCCACATCTGACTTCCGGATTACTCAATGCATTGGTATTTCGCAAGCACCGTGGCCCAACGGCTGGGATATGTTGCCGTCGCCAGCAACACTTCCGTGCCGCATGCATCGCGCATGCGGGGAACAGCCCGTTGGAATGGGGAGTCAAGATCGCATTCAACGATAGGGCCGCAACCGTCATTGTTGCTGGTCCCCGCGAAGCAGATTCGGAGGCAGAAATGACTCGCCAAAAGACCTGGCTGATCTCCATGGCCGTTGGAGCCGTGGTCGCCGCAGTTCTCGCGTATCTTTTCTGGCCCGCTACCCAGGATCCGTCAACGCAGCCTGTCCAGGCTTCCCTCGTGCGGCCACATTCTCCTGTTCTGGGTGCGGCTCATGCGCCGGTCACCGTCGTGGAGTTTTTCGACCCGTCCTGCGAGGCCTGCCGCGCCTTCCATCCGTTCGTCAAGAGGCTCCTCCTCGACCATGACGGAAAGGTCCGGGTCGTGATCCGCTATGCGCCCTTTCACAAGGGCTCCGACGAGGCTGTGGCAATCCTGGAGGCGGCGAGGGAGCAGGGCCGGTACGAAGCAGTGCTGTCGGCCCTTCTGGAGCGCCAACCGGAGTGGGCTGCTCATGGTGCGCCGGATCTTGCCCTGGCGTGGCAGATCGCGACAGAAGCCGGCCTGGATACGTCGCCGGAACGTCGGCAGTCGGCGACCGCCCGAGCGCGCATCGTGCTCGAGCAGGATGTGGCGGACCTGAATACGCTTGGCATCGAGAAGACTCCGACTTTCTTTGTGAACGGACAGCCTCTCGCACGCTTCCATCCGGACGAGTTGCGCGCGCAGGTCGAGCGCGAGTTGAAGGCGCAACGATGAATGCTTCGCGCCTGATGGATCCGGGCAAAGGTCGTGATTTTGCCGGCGGGCTCGTTCTGGCGCTGGGGTATCTGCTGCTCGGGATCGTGCCCACCGCGCTCTTCGCCACGGGCTACGTCGGCGGCTTCCTCCTGTGGGTCTGTACGCGCGGTAGAGAATTTGGTTTCGTGGCGGTGCGCGGTCCCTATTGGCTGACCATGGCGCTTTTCGTCGCTCACAAGGTTGAGGAAAGTCAGACTGACTTCTTCCCTGCGCTGTCCCAGTTGACTGGGCACCCGGTGCCTCAGGAGATCACGCCGGCAGGCGCGCTGCTTTACGCCTTGGCGGGCGCTTGGCTGTTGGTTCCGGTCCTGATGCCTCGGCGTATGCCGTTTGGGTCGTTCCTGGCGTGGTCCTTCTTCTGTGCGATGGGTATCACTGAGCTGGCGCATTTTGTGTTCCCGCTGTTCATGGCTGGGCCCTATGCGTACTTTCCAGGGATGGCCACAGTGGCTCTTCTTGCACCTTCTGCATGGTGGGGGCTATTCCGGATGGTGCGCCCCGTACCGGGATCGTCGAGTGGCGAAACGGGGAAGGCCACATGACCTCCGCGCCGCGGATGCGCTCATCCAGGCATGCCGTCTGAACGGCCGCGGAAGCGTCGCCTTGGCGATCGAGCCGCCGAAGATTGCGATCCCTTGGGCAGCCAGCATTACAGCGCCGTCATGGAGCAGGTCAAAATTGACAGACCCCTCCCGGGTTGACTGCGACTTGCCCTAGAATCCGCCCCAATGCGTCGTTGGCTCCTGATCCTGCTGCTGTGCTTGCTGCCATACCAGATGGTCTGGGCGGCTGCCGCGCCGTACTGCGCGCACGAGCCCGAGGTGAAGGTGCAGCATCTCGGCCACCACGAACACAAGCATCAAGCCGCGGATGCCCAGGCCGAGGGGGACGATGGGCCGGCCGGCAGTTTTCATGCGGACTGCGAAAGTTGCCACTTGGCGAATCCCGGCTGGGTTGTTGAGGATTTGCTGACGTTCAACCAATCAACGATGAGCGTGCAGATGTACGCCGCGCCGCGCTATTCATCGTGCGTTCCACCCGGGCCGGAGCGCCCGCAGAGGCTCCTCGCTTGCTCAGCCGTGCGATTCGGCAGCGTTGGCGTGCTCGACTCCTCTCCCATCTAGAGTCCTCCTCCTTCGCATTCCGAATCGCTTCTGTCTCGTGACAAGAAGGATGGTTCGATGCGATTCCCTTTGTTGGCGCTGGCCTCTGTGCTTTGCGCCGCGGTTGCCCAAGGGCAGACCCTTGGTGCCCCGACCTCAACGCCATTGACGCTGGGCGATGCCATTCGGCTGGCGGAAGTGGCCAGCCCGGCGTTGCGCGCGCGTGAGGCTCAGTTGGCCTCCGGTGAGGGCTTGCGCCAGGAAGCAGCGTCGCTGCTGGCCAACAACCCGGAACTGGGTTTCGAGCAATCGCGCAAGCGCCCGAGCAATACCGGTGAGTCGAGCTACTCCGAGCGCACCTTTCGCATCGCCCAACCGTTCGAAACCGGCGGGCAGCAGGGGCGGCGCCGTGAGGCCGCGGCGGCCACGCTGGAAGCGATCCGGGCCGAGATCGACGACGCCCGCAACCAGGCGCGCACCGACGCGGCGCTACGGTTCAACGGCGTGCTCGTCGCGCAACGGCGCGTGCTGATCGAACAACGTTCCCTCGCGCTCTTCGATAGTTCGTCGCAGGCCGTTGCCCGACGTCGCGCTGCGGGGGAGGACACCCGCCTGGATGCCAATGTCGCGCTGATCGAGGCCGAGCGTGCGCGCAATGCCCTGGCCCAGGCGCGCGAGCAATTGCTGGACGCGCGCACCGAATTGGCGACCGTCCTGCAGCTGCCGCCTGCCCAATTACCCGAAGTCGCTGGCGACCTCGGTCACGCCGGCGCCGTGCCCTATTCGCTCGACCAGTTGCTGCTCGCAGTCCAGACGCTGCCCCGCCAGAAGGCGCTCGCTGCACGTGAAGCCGCGGCCCGTGCTCGACTTGGCGTTGAACAGGCCAGCCGCTCGCCCGATCTCACCGTGGGTCTCGATGTTGGCCGCGAAGGTCCTCCCAATGGGCGGGAACAGGTCGCCACCCTCTCGTTGTCCCTGCCGCTGCCGATCTTCAAGCGCAACTCCGCCGCCATCGGCCAGGCGATGACCGACCTGACCCAGGCGGAGATCGAGCGAGCCACCGCGATTCGCGACGGCGAAGCGCAGGTTCGTCGCCTGTGGCTGCGGCTGGCCAGCCAGCGCGATCGGGTGCAGCGCCTTCAGCAAGCCATGGTGCCAGCCTCCGCGGACAACCAGCAACTGGCCACGCGCTCCCGCCAGGCCGGACAGATCGGCCTGCTGGACCAGCTCCTCGTCAACCGCCAGGCGCTGGACGCTGAGCGCGAACTGAATGACGCGCTGAACGATTTCCATACAACCCGAATTGAACTTGAACGTGCGGCTGGCTGGCCGCCGGAAGGAACTCCCCGATGACGACGAATAAATTCCGGCACGGTCGGCTGCCCCGGTTGACCTTGGCGATCCTGATGGCACTTGCGGTCTCGCTGACTTCCTGTGGGAAGTCAGGCGACAAGGCCGCAGGCAAGGACGAACATGGCGAGAAGGGCCACAAGGAAGAAGAAAAGGAACTCACGCTCACGACTGAGGAAGCAACCCGCGCGGGCGTGAAGGTGGAAGCGCTCAATGCGCAGAAGCTGGCGACCACCATCGTGGTGACCGCGACCATCCAGGCCGATCAAGACCGCATCGCGCGGGTTTCTCCGCGCACCGAAGGGAGGATCACTTCCGCGCCGGCGCGCCTGGGCGACCGGGTGGGGGCCGGCCAAGTTCTCGCGTCGCTGGACAGCGTGGGCGTTGGCGAGGCCCATGCCGCGCTGCTGCAAGCGCAGTCGGAGCTGAGGATTGCAGAGGCCGACTTCAAGCGAGCCGAAGCGCTGGTGGCCGACGAGATCATTCCGCGCAAGGATTTCCTGCGGGCACAGTCCGATCGGGAAAAGGCAGCCTCCAGTGTGCGTGCTGCCACTGACCGTCTGCGGCTGCTGGGTGGCAATCCCGCCGCGTCGGGCCGCGGCATCTCCGGCTTCGCGGTGAGTGCGCCGTTTGCGGGCACCATCATCGAAAAGAAGGCGACGCTCGGCGACCTCGCCAGCCCCAGCCAACCGCTGTTCACCATCGCGGACCTGAGCCGCGTATGGATCGTGGCCGACCTCCCCGAGGCCGCCTTGTCCCAGGTCCGTATCGGCGCAAACGCCAAGATCAGTGTTCCCAGCTACCCGAATGACGTCTTCGCGGGACGCGTCAGTCACATTGGTGCGGTCCTGAACAAAGAGACCCGGACGGTGGCCGCCCGCATCGAAGTCGGGAACAGCGATGGCCGGCTGAAGCCGGACATGTTTGCCACGGCAACGATCGAAGTTGCCGGCGACACGCGCGAGCTGATGACGCTGCCCGATCCGGCCATCGTGCTGATGGATGGCCAGCCGACCGTGTTCGTCTACGAACAGGGCGCCTACGTCGCCCGCGCGATCCAGCCGGGGGAACGAATGGGCGGACGCACCGTTGTGACCGGCGGCATCAAGCCCGGCGAACAGGTGGTCACCGCGGGTGCCTACGAGCTGAAGGCTCGCAAGCAGAAGTCCCAACTCGGCCACGGCCACTAGAGGGCCGCACGACATGCTCAACGCAATCGTAGACGCCTCGCTGCGCTACAAGGTGCTGGTGCTGGTGGCCTTCGGGGTTCTGGTGGGCCTGGGGATCATGGCGTTCCGGGCCGTCCCGGTCGACGCCTTCCCAGACGTCACACCGGCCCAGGTCAATATCTACACCGAATCGCCAGGCGTGGCCGCCGAGGACATCGAGCGCCTGCTCACAGTCCCGATCGAAGGCGCAATGGCGGGCCTGGCCAACGTGGAAGTCGTCCGCTCGGTTTCCCTGTTCGGTCTTTCCTACGTCGGCGTGTATTTCACCGACGACGTCGATATCTACTTCGCGCGCCGACTGGTTGGCGAGAAGCTGCAGGAGGTCAAGGAGCGCCTGCCGCAAGGCTATGGCGAGCCGGTGCTGGGGCCCAACAGTTCCGGTCTGGGGCAGGTCTTCTGGTACACGATCGAAGACGCCGACAAGAAGCTGAGCGCCATGGACCTGCGCACGCTGCACGACTGGACCGTGCGGCTGATCCTGCGAACAGCTCCCGGCGTAGACGACGTGACCACGTGGGGTGGGCACGAGAAACAGTACCAAGTGCAGATCGATCCGCGGCGCCTGGTGAAGTACGGCCTCTCATTCAAACAGGTGATGGAGGCCCTGGCCGCCAACAACAAGCAGGTTGGGGGTCAGTATCTCAACATTGGAGTTGAGCAGTACCTGGTGCGCGGGCTGGGGCTGGTCGCCAATTCGGCCGACATCGGGTCCATCGTGGTCGCCGAGCGCGCGGGCGCGCCGATCTACATCCGCGACGTCGCCGACGTGAAGGAGGCTCCGGCCGTGCGATTCGGCGCGGTGACCCGGGACGGCCGCGAAACCGTGCTGGGCATCGCTTTGGCTCGCATCAACGAGAACGCGGCCACGGTCGTTGAGGGCGTGAAGGCCAAACTCAAGATCGCTCAGGCGGCCCTTCCCAAAGGCATCGAGCTGAAGGCGGTCTACGACCGCACCGAGATCGTCGACAAGGCCATGAAGACCGCGTCGAGCGCGTTGCTGGAAGGCTCCATTCTGGTGGCGGTCGTGCTGTTCCTCTTCCTCGGGGAATTCCGCTCGGCGATCGTGGTGATCGTCACGTTGCCGCTTGCAATGTTGTTCGCCTTCATCATGATGTATCGGTTCGGCCTATCGGCCAACCTGATGTCGCTGGCAGGGCTGGCGATCGGCATCGGAATGATGGTCGATGGTGCGGTGGTGATGGTGGAGAACGCCTTCCGGCTGCTGTCGCACGCCCGGGAGTCGGGACGGCCCATCAACAGGACCCATGTGGTCCTGGAAGCCGCCCGCGAAGTGGCGAACCCCATTGCCTTCGCCATCATGATCATCATCGTGGTGTTCCTGCCCCTGTTCTCGCTGACCGGGCTGGAAGGCAAGCTGTTCAAGCCAATGGCGTTGACCATCACGTTCGCGATGGCGGGCTCGCTCCTGCTATCCCTCACGCTGGTGCCGGTGTTGGCGGCCATGATCCTCAAGCCCAAGGAAGAGAAGGACACCTGGCTGGTCGCTAAAGCCAAGGGCATCTACCTGCCCCTGCTGGACTGGGCGCTCGACCGCAAGAAGGTCGTGATCGGTGCCGCGGTGGGGCTCTTGCTCTTCTCGCTTGCGTTGTTCCCGTTCCTTGGCAAGGAGTTCATGCCGCAGCTTCAAGAGGGCGCGATCATGTTCCGGGTCGTCGGAATTCCGTCGACTTCGCTGGACGAGTCGATCCGGGTGGCCAATGTGATGGACGCCAGCCTGCGCAAGAAGTACCCGCAGGTGCGTTCTGTGCTGGCCACCATCGGCCGCGCGGAAAAAGGCGAGACCGCCGACGTCAACTACATGGAGGTGCTGCTCGATCTGAAACCGCAGGACGAGTGGCCGACCAAGCAGTCGTACTCGGCGCTGGGCAAGGAAATGCAGGAGTTCCTGGAAGGCGAGGTCCAGACGGCCGTCTTCGGAGCCACCCAGCCGATCCAGATGCGCGTGGAAGAACTGATCTCCGGCGTGCGCGCGACGCTCGCTTTGAAGGTCTACGGCGAGGATCTCGACCGGCTGGAAGAGCTGTCGGCGCAGCTGAAAGGGGTGATCGGTGCCGTCCCCGGCGTTGCCGACCTGTCCGCGGAGGCCAACAAGGGCAAGCCGCAGATGGTCATCAAGGTAGACCGGGCAGCAGCCGCGCGCTACGGGCTGAATGCCGATGACATCCTGGAGATCGTGCAGTCAGGCATCGGCGGCTCCACCGTGTCCACGCTGATCGACGGCACCCGCCGATTCGACATCGCGGTGCGGCTGGCAGACGAATTCCGCAGCAGCCCCTCGGCGATCGCGGCGATCCCGATCCGGACCAGCGAAGGGGCCCTCGTGCCGTTTTCGCAAGTGGCGAAGATCGAGCTCGCCGAGGGCTACACCTTCGTGCGCCGCGAAGCGCTGCAGCGGTATGCCGTACTGCAGATGGACGTGCAGGGACGCGACGTGGACAGCTTCGTGAAGGATGCGAATGCCGCGATCCAGGCGAAGGTCAAACTGCCGCAGGGGTACTGGGTGGAGTGGGGTGGGGCCTTCGAGAACCAGCAGCGCGCGATGGCCAGGCTGGCCCTGATCGTTCCGCTGACCATCGGCCTGATTTTCATCCTGCTTTACACGGCGTTCAACTCCGTGCGGCATGCGACCCTGATTATTGCCAACGTGCCGTTCGCCATCATCGGCGGGATCATCGGACTCTTCATCACGGGGCAGTACCTTTCCGTCCCATCGGCCATCGGGTTCATCGCGGTCTTCGGGGTGGCGATGCTCAACGGCATCGTGCTGGTGACCTTCCTGAACGAGCAACGAAAGCACGGCCTGTCGATCCGGGACGCGGTTCGGCAGGGCGCAGCGCTGCGATTGCGCCCTGTGCTCATGACCGCGTCCGTGGCCATCCTGGGCTTGGTTCCAATGCTGCTGTCATCCGGCGTTGGGGCCGAGACCCAGCGGCCGCTGGCAACCGTCGTGGTGGGGGGCCTCATCACTTCGACCTTGCTGACGCTTCTGTTGCTGCCTTTGATCTACGAATGGTCGGAGACCCGCGCCGAAGCCAAGCGCGTTCGCGATGACCCACCTGAGGAATCCGATCCACCTCTGCTCGCAGCCAAGGAGATGCCATGAAGGAAATCAAAGCCTATGTCCACCGTGACCGGGTTGCCGACGTGATCGCGGGCTTGAAGGATTCGACCATTTGGGGCGGACACAAGGGCGACGCCCGACACAACCTGGCGGTCTACCTGATCCGCGCCATGGTCGGGACCGCCAGTGCAGAAGACCGCCACTACTCCACCGAGCTCGGCGACGAGGTCGTCAACGAATACAAGCTCGAGCTCATCTGCCAGGACGCAGAGGCGGATGAGATCGTGCAATTGATCGTCGCCACGGCACGTACCGGAACCGCACTCGGCGGCTGGATCACCGTGAACGACTTGGTGCGCGTCGAACGCATTCACTGACTTCCCTCCCATCCCTACCCATTCATTCCAACCGAAAGGACACACCATGAAACGCTTCGTTCTGACCGCCCTTGCCGCCGTCGCCCTCGCGGGCCCCGCCTTTGCTGCCGGAGAGGATCACAAACCCAAGTTCGGCGGCGTCGTCGTTGAAACCAAAGCTGGGGATTTCGAGCTGGTCGCCAAGCCGGAGCAAGTCACCATCCACGTGAGTGACCACGGCAAGGCCATGAAGCTCACCAGCGCAACGGGCAAGGTGACCGTCTTCAACGGCACCGAGTCCAAGGAAGCGCCGATCGCCCTTGTGGGTGACAAGCTGGAAGCCAAGGGCCCGTTCAAGATCGCTGCCGGCACCAAGGTGCTGGCGGAGGTATCCGTGAACGGGAAGCCCGCCGTGGCCGCCCGCTTCACGCTGAAGTAGTCCTCGCCGCACTCGTTGCCCGAGGCCGCGAGGCCAGGGCGACGGCGGCGCCCATCCATCCACGTTTCTTGAGAGAGCTGCCATGACTACGCTAACAAGGGCTGCCGCAATTTTCCTGGGAATCTCGACTTCGCTGCTGTCTGGGTGCGCGACCGTCGACGAACACGGCCACAGATTCTCTGAGGGGTGGCGCAATGCCACCGTGGTGCGC
The DNA here is from genome assembly GCF_007833165.1 of Caenimonas sedimenti. Classification (GTDB taxonomy): domain Bacteria; phylum Pseudomonadota; class Gammaproteobacteria; order Burkholderiales; family Burkholderiaceae_C; genus Ramlibacter; species Ramlibacter sedimenti. The sequence goes on from NZ_VOBQ01000021.1 coordinate 10,391, forward strand.
CTGCTCAAGGGGTCAGAGATCGAGCGTCCGCGGTTCTGGACGTGTACCCGCGATGTACCCGAGGCGCAGCGTCTGGGCCGGGACTACGTCGTGGTGTCCTACCGGGGCGTCAACCGGCAGCAGCAACACCTGGCCGCCGTGGCACCGGACTTGTCCCTGCAGCCCGGAGAAAAGGTGCATGTGAACGTCACGGCCTGCGAGCAGGCCGTAGCCAAGCACAGTCCTGGCAAGCAAGGTTAGAAGGCGTATAGCGGATCGGGGGCTGGCTTGCACCTGCGCATTCCGGAAATGAGCATCGGTCTCACGATGCTGGTGATCTGGCTCGTCTTCGTCTTGGTGGCCGTCATCGTCTACAAGGTGGCTCAGCGCAGAAACAAGAAGGCCACCAAGGCGCAGACACATCAGCCTGGCTCTTCGACTCGCGCAACCCGAAAATCCAAGAAGACCGTCAGCCGGAACGCACGCAGCCGCGGTCGACGCCCGGGTCGGGCTGGGCGATTCAGCGCTTCTTCCTCGCCGACGCTTTCTTCCGTCCAGGACCCGCTCCATGGGCTCCTGCGATATGACGATGGGAAACCTTCGCCGCGTGGTCATGCCTCTGCGCGTCGCGCTCAAGGCCTCCAATCACGCCGCAGCTGGCGGGGTCGCTGTTCGGCGTGCATTCCGAACGTAGTGACCGCAGCTGCTTTTCCAGCGCCTTGAGCTCGCGAATGCGAACAACCACATGCTCAATGTGCTCGTCCAGGATCCTGTCCACGTCGCCGCAGTCACTTTGGGGATCGTCTTTGAACTGCAGCAGCAGCCCAATCTCCTCCAGTGTCATGTCCAGGCAGCGGCAGTGCCTGATGAATGCGAGCCTCTGGACGTGACTCTTCTCATAGACGCGGTAGTTGCCATCCGTGCGCAAGGGCTCCGGAAGCAGGCCTGCCCGCTCGTAGTAGCGGATGGTTTCAACCTGTGTGCCGGTGGCCTTCGCCAATTCGCCAATCTTCATGCGCAGGCCCATCCTTTGGGCCTGAACATACACCCTTGACTCTGAAGCCGCTACGGGGTTTCCAATCGACGCCATGGAACCGAAAAACTCACAACCCGGCCAGGACAACTGCGGCTCTGCCGCATGCGCAACGCCAGTGCTGCCCGCGGCGGCCGCGCCGGCGCCTCCCGGCGCCCAGCTCTACCGCATTTCGACGATGGACTGCAGCGTCGAAGAGTCGGAAATCCGGCGCGCCTTGGAGCCTATTGTGGGCATCCGGTCGCTGAGCTTTCAGCTCCGGGCACGCACTCTGGGCATCGATGCGCCCCTCGAGGTGTTGCCCGCCGCACTCGACGCCATCCGCAAGGCTGGCTTCGATCCCCAGGCCGTTCCAGCTCAGGCGAAGGTCGATGCGCAAGGCGGAGGTGTCCACACCGATGCCGACGGGCATGACCACGAGATAGGCGGCGGCATCGGGCGCATGGCCCTGGCGCTCGCCTTCGCGGTTGCCGCCGAGGCCACATCGTTCCTTGCGCCGGAAACACTGCCATGGAAGGTTGCAGGGATGGCTGTGGCCGCCGTTGCCATCTGGCTGGCCGGCCTGGATGTGTACAAAAAGGGGATGGCGGCCTTGCTTCGCGGCAAGCTGAACATCAACGCGCTGATGGCGGTGGCCGTGACCGGGGCGTTCGCGATCGGCGAATGGCCGGAGGCCGCCATGGTGATGGCCTTGTACGGCATCGCGGAGCTGATCGAAGCCCGTGCCGTCGATCGAGCCCGCAACGCGATCAAGGGCCTTCTTGAACTGGCGCCGGAAACCGCGCTCATCCAGACGGTTGATGGCAGCTGGGTCGAGACACCGGTGGCCGAAGTGCCGCTGGAAGCCGTCGTTCGCATCCGCCCCGGTGAGCGCTTTGCCCTGGATGGCATCATCGTTCGCGGCAACAGTGCCGTGAACCAGGCACCGGTCACAGGCGAGAGCATCCCGGTCGACAAGGCGCCTGGCGATCAGGTCTTCGCCGGCACCATCAACGAGACCGGCGAGCTGGAGTTCCGGGTCACCGCCGCCGCCAGCAACACCACGCTGGCCCGAATCATCGCAGCGGTCGAGCAAGCGCAAGGCACGCGCGCACCCACGCAGCGGTTCGTGGACAAGTTCGCTTCGATCTACACCCCCACCGTGTTCCTCATCGCCGTGGTTGTGGCCATCGCCGCGCCATTCCTGCTGGATCTCACCTGGCCGCAGGCGCTGTACAAGGCATTGGTGCTGCTGGTGATCGCCTGCCCGTGCGCGCTGGTGATCTCCACGCCGGTGACCGTCGTCAGCGGGCTGGCTGCCGCGGCGCGCCGCGGCATGCTGATCAAGGGCGGCATCTACCTGGAGTCGGCGCGCCTGCTGAAGGCGGTGGCCTTCGACAAGACGGGAACCGTGACCGAAGGAAAGCCCAAGCTGGTGGACTGGAAGACCTGGGGAGACGCTGACCAAGGCCAGGCGCATCAGCTGGCTGCCAGCCTGGCCGCGCGGTCGGATCATCCGGTTTCCAAGGCCATCGCTGCCGGACTCGACGGCGAGCGCCTGCCGGTCGAGGACTTTGTCGCCCTGCCGGGCCGGGGCGTGGAGGCCACGATCCAGGGTCGAAAGCTGCTGCTGTGCAATCACCGCCTGGTGCACGAACGTGGCCTTTGCGGTCCCGAACTGGAAGCACTCCTCAAGTCGCATGAGGAGCAAGGGCGCACTGTCACCTTGCTTGCGGAAGCGGACCGGGTCCTGGCCCTGTTCGCCGTGGCGGACACCATTCGGGAGACCTCCCGTCAGGCGATCGTCGATTTGAAGGCGCTCGGGGTGGTCCCCGTGATGCTGACTGGCGACAACGCTGCGACGGCCAAGGCCATCGCAGCCGACGCAGGCATTCCAGACGCACGCGGCGACCTGCTGCCGGAGGACAAGCTCGAAGCCATCAAGGAGATGCAAAAGCGGTACGGCGCCACCGGCATGGCCGGTGACGGCATCAATGATGCACCGGCGCTGGCGCAGTCCGATATCGGTTTCGCCATGGGTGGCGCCGGAACCGACACGGCCATGGAGTCGGCCGATGTCGTCATCATGAACGACAACCTCCAACGGGTCGCCGAGACCGTGAGGCTATCGCGTCGCACGCATGCGATCCTCTGGCAGAACATCGTTCTGGCCTTGGGCATCAAGGGGGTGTTCTTCGTGCTTGCTGTCTTCGGATCGGCAACCATGTGGATGGCTGTTTTTGCCGACATGGGAGCCAGTCTCCTCGTCGTGGCCAACGGCCTGCGGTTGCTGCGCGGCGCCCCGCTTCCAGCGGCCAGCGCCGGCGCCTCCAAGCATCCCGCCGGCGACCATGGTCATGCGCACTGACATGACCGACATTCCACGGCAGCACATCGACGCCGCGCTGCGCGAGGCGCGCGCCGCACTTGACAGCCTGATGGGCGATGAGGTGCTGCTTGCCGACATCGAACGGGCGGCCACTTTGCTCATTCATGCATTCGAACAGGGCGGGCGGGTCTACTCCTGCGGCAACGGCGGCTCGATGAGTGATGCCATGCATTTCGCCGAGGAACTGACCGGCCGCTACCGTGGCAACCGCGCCGGCTTGCCGGCACAGGCCATCAGCGATGTGGGGCACCTCACCTGCGTTGCCAACGATTTCGGCTATGACCAGGTGTTCGCCCGGTATGTGCTCAGTCACGGGAGAGCTGGCGACTGCCTGCTCGGAATCAGCACCAGCGGCGGCAGTGCCAATGTCGTGAACGCGGCAGTTGCGGCCAAGGATCGCGGCATGACCGTCCTGGCGCTGACGGGCAAGCCCACGTCGGCTCTGGGAGCGCTGGCGGACGTCTGCATCGCAACGCCGGGTGGCGCGTTTGCCGACCGGGCCCAGGAACTGCACATCAAAGTTATCCACATCCTGATTGAACTGGTCGAGCGGCACTTCTTCCCCGACAACTACGACCTGCCGGAGGCTTCATGAGCGGCTCGCACAACCACGCGCTGCCGAGTACGGGCAACGAAAGGTCACTCTGGATCGCGCTCGCGCTGACGACCGCGTTCATGATCACCGAAGTGGTCGCGGGCGTGATCACGAACAGCCTGGCATTGATCTCTGATGCGGCGCACATGCTGACCGACTCCGCGGCCCTTGCCATCGCCCTGGCAGCAGTGCGGGTAGCCAAGCGGCCCGCGGACGCCGCCCGCACCTATGGCTATCACCGGTTCGAGATCCTGGCCGCAGCGTTCAATGCGCTCATGTTGTTTGGCGTGGCCATCTACATCCTCGTCGAAGCGTACGGCCGCTTCAAGACGCCATCCGACGTGCAGACCGGCACCATGATGGTGGTGGCGATCGCTGGCCTCATCGTCAACCTGATCAGCATGAAATTGCTGCGTGCCGGCAAAGACTCCAGCCTCAACGTCAAGGGGGCCTATCTGGAAGTCTGGAGCGACATGCTCGGATCACTGGGAGTGATCGGCGGCGCGGTCCTGATGAGATTCACGGGGTGGACTTGGGTCGATCCCCTGATCGCGGTGGCCATCGCGCTGTGGGTGCTGCCGCGCACCTGGATTCTGTTGAAGGAGAGCCTGAACATCCTGCTGGAAGGCGTGCCATCCGGGATCGAAGTCGCGAAGGTCACGCAGGCGTTGCAGCGGGTTCCGGGCGTCACCGGCATCCATGACTTGCACATTTGGGCGCTGACCAGCGGCAAAGTTAGCCTGACGGCCCATGTCGTGCATGACCCCGTGCTTGCGCACGACGCGTTGCTTGAGCCGTTGAAGGCCGTGCTGGCAAAGGAATTCTCGATCTTTCACACAACGCTGCAGTTGGAGATCGAGGCGTGCCGGCACACGATCGACGGGGACAACTACGTCGGCCCCGTCAGCCCGCCGGAGCAACACGCGCACTGAGCGAATCGCAGTGCGGCGCGCTTCCTCAGTTCATCGTCACCGCTCCGCCAACGCGGCGGGTGCTCCAGCTCGGATGCTGTTGGGCGCGCAGCAGATCGGCCTCGACCTGCTCCCGCGTCAGCTGACTCGCGAAAGGCGTCGGCGTGACGCCGACGCGGATCGAGGCCCAGCTCGGGGACTGGCGGGCCTGCTCGAGTTCGGACTCCACCTGGGCCCGGGTCTTGCCGGGTCGTGCGTGATCGGGATGAACGGTGTAGCCCATTTCGTTGGTGGCCGGATGGACCACGTCGCCTGCGAGCGCGGGTGCGCTGACAGCGGCCATTGCCAACAGAGCGGCGAACATTCGAAGTGCCATTGCTTTCTCCTGGATCAAGTACGTGTGCGGCGTCCGGGGCCGATGGCCTCTGGCGACAACGCGACACAGGAGGTAGTGTGCGAACCACGCCCCAACAGAATCGGGACTGTTTCATTACATCTCGGTCATGTTGTCCTTGGAGGCAGACATCGCAGGTACGCTGCGCGACCATGAGGATTCTGGTTGTGGAAGATGAAGTGAAGCTGGCGGAGTACCTGCGCAAGGGCTTGAGCGAGCAGGGCTTCATCGTGGACCTTGCGCGAAATGGAATCGACGGCAGGCACCTGGCGACCGAAGGGCAATACGACCTGATCGTGCTGGATGTGATGCTGCCTGGCATGGACGGCTTCGCGGTGCTCGCCGCACTGCGCCTGACGCATCGGACGCCCGTGCTGATGCTGACAGCGCGCGATCGCGTCGAAGACAGGGTGCGTGGCCTCCATGGCGGCGCGGACGACTACCTGCTCAAGCCGTTTGCCTTCACGGAGCTGCTGGCCCGCATTCGCGCCTTGCTGCGGCGAAGCGGGCAGCCGCAAAGTGAAGCGACCACGCTGCGCCTGGCGGATCTGGAATTGGACCTGTTGCGCCGAAAGGCGACGCGGGCGGGACAACGGCTTGCGCTGACGGCCAAGGAATTCAGCTTGTTGTCGCTGCTGCTGCAACGCAGCGGTGAAGTGCTGGCCCGCACGACACTGGCCGAGCAGGTGTGGGACATGAATTTCGACAGCGATACCAACGTGGTCGATGTCGCGGTTCGCCGCCTCAGGGCCAAGCTCGACGACCCCTTCCCCACCAAGCTGCTGCATACAGTGCGCGGCATGGGCTACGTCCTGGAGCATCGGGATTGATCACCGCAGGCTCGCCCGGCGCGTATTCGCTAGGCAGGCGTCTGTCGTGGTTCTTTGCAGCTCTCACCGTGGCCGGATTCGGCGTTCTCAGCCTGGCGATCTATGTCGCGGCCGCCTGGAGCCTGGAGGCCAAAGCGGATGCCGAACTGGCGCGCAAGACCGATTTGGTGAAGCGCTTGGTGGCGGAGGCCGCCGGCAACGGCGACGTGCCAGCCATGCGGCACAAGCTGGACGAATTCTTCCTCGGGCACGAAGACCTGCACGTTGTCCTGCTTGATGCCCGTGGCGCGGTGCGCTATGAGGGGCCAGGTCGCGTGAACGCTGCCGTGCTCCGCCGGCGCTTTGAGTTTCCGCTCCCTCCGAGCCTGGCCACGGCCGACCTGTCGATGGCTCACATCACCATGGACCGCTCGGACGACGCGACGTTGTTGGCCGGGCTGGCCGCGGTACTGGCAACAGCCACCTTGTTGGGAGCCTTGGCCGTCTCGCTCTCCGGGTTCTGGCTGGTGCGCCGATCCATGGCACCGCTTCGCGGGCTGGCGGAGCGCACGCGAGCCCTTCGAGCAGACCGGCTGGACCAGCGACTAACCTTGGAGCCCCCAGTAGAGGAACTCCAGCCGTGGATTGACCAGTTCAATGCCCTCCTGGACCGCCTGGGGTACGCGTATGGACAGTTGGAGGGATTCAACGCCGACGTCGCGCACGAACTGCGCACGCCGCTCGCCACGCTGATCGGTCAAACCGAGGTCGAACTCTCGAGGGACCGCAGCGCCGCGGAACTGCGGGCGACCCTGGAATCGAACCTGGAGGAGGTGCGGCGGCTCGCATCCATCGTCAACGACATGTTGTTCCTGGCGCGAGCAGATCGGGGAGCGCAAGTGGCGGACGAGCCCCTGGCCAGCCTGCGGGAACAGGTCCGGCAAGCCCTGGACTTCCAGGAAGGCCCGATGGCGGAGCGCGAGGTGACCGCGCGGATTGCCGGCGACGCCCTGGCATCCTTCGACGCCGGGCTGGTCCGCCGGGCCGTTTCCAACTTGGTAGGAAACGCAGCACGCTACGCAACCCGGGGTAGCGAGGTGGTCGTGGTTTTGCGGGAGGAAGGTTCGCTGGCCTGGATCGAAGTATGCAATCAAGGCGAGGAACTTCCCTCGGCGGCGTTGCCGCGCCTGTTCGATCGCTTTTTCCGCTTGCAGACCGCGCGCGAGGGCAGCGCGGAGAATCACGGCTTGGGGCTGGCGATCGTGGCGGCCATCGCACGCATGCACGGAGGCACGACCCGGGCAACCAGCGTCGGCGGGTCCACAACAATTGGGTTCTCCATCTCCAACGCGCCAAAAGCTTGACTCTGAACTCGCTACAGGGTTTTCAATTGGGTTTTCAGTGGGAAAGCACCATGAAACTTGAGAAAACCGCGGCGACGGATGTTTATCTTCAACTCATTCGTGAGTTCGACGCCAGGACCTCTGAAAGTGTCGAAGCGCGATGGGAATACCTGACCGCGGCGCACATCGTCGGGCAGCACCATTTTGGCCTTCACCTTGCCAGTCATGGTGTGATGCTCGCCTTCGCGGCCAGAAACGGTGACTGGCCCGAAGTGGTCGGGCAACTGTTCAGACTGGCCTTGGTCCCGATCGGGCACCTCACGGGGAAGCTGCCGATCGGGAATATTGGGCGGGCTACTGTGAGCGCATTCGCTCCGATGCCGCTGGATGAGCGGTCCCGCGGACTTCTTGCGGAGACGTTCCGAACGAAGGCGGAACGCGGCGAACTTCAGCCTGCCAGCGGCCTGTCGAACGACGTGTAGGCGACGCTCGCGCGAAGTCCTGTGATGGCGCGCCCGGGAAGCGGCGCTAGCCGTCCTCGCTGAACCACCCAGCCACGCGCGAGCGCCTCAACACCATAGGCATCGACCTGAAGGGCTCGACCCGAGATGAGCTGCGCAGCTTCATGCGCAATGAGGTCGACCGGTGGGCGCAAGCGAAAGAAGGCGGGCGTGAATCCAGAATGAGGTGCGTGACAGGGGAGCTCCATGAAGACAAGGCGCACGGATAACCAATCTGTAATGTGTCTGTCGGGTTGCCGTGCGCTGGTTCTTCCTAGACTTTGTTCCGTGATGCAACGCCGTTGCCTCACCTGGCAGTGGCTACTGTGGTCCGCCAGAGTCTTAGGAGACCATCATGAAATTCCGCCATGTTCTGTTCGCCGTCAGTCTGGGTGCTGTCGCCTCCACGTCGTTCGCCACCCAGCTTTACCATCCCAGCAACGCCGAGGAGGGCGTGACCTTCTTGCCGCTGCACCAGGCCGGCGGCCTCACTCGCGATCAAGTGCGCACGAACGTGATGGGCGCCCAGCGCGACGGCACGCTCAGTTGGATCAGTCGCGGCTATCCGGGTACGTACCCACTGGTCCAGGGCCCCAAATTGGGCAACTCGAGGGACCAGGTCGAGGCGGAACTGCGCGCTTGGCAGAAGAGCCCCGTGACGCCGGACGGCATCCGGTTCATCCCCGGGGAAATCGGTTGGGTGGAAGCGCGCTAGTCGTCGCCGCCGAAAGACCGCAGCAAGTGTGCGCAAACGTGTCCCCTGACCACAAGCCCGACAAGTCTCAGTAGAATCCTCCGACCATGTCGCGTTTCCGTCTGTTCCTCGCCTGGCTCATCATGGCCGCTATCCCCCTGCAGGGACTGGCGGCCGCGTCGATGCTGTTCTGCGGGCCAAACCATGGTCCGGCCCCCGTGGCCGCGCAGCAGGAACGGCACGGACAGGACCGCGCCGATGCAGTGCACCACGATGAGCATACGAAGCACGTGGATGCTGGCGAGGTCGAGGCCAAGAAGGCCGACGACAACACAGGCAAGAAGTTGACGGACGCGTCGCGCAAGTGCGGCGTCTGCGCTTCCTGCTGCAACAGTGTGGCGGTCGCCGCATTCCACGAACTGGTCGCCTTCGGGCCAGTGCCTCAGGCTGAATTGGCCGAGCCCTTCGTGCTGATTCACGCCCGACCTTCCCAGGTCCCCGACAAACCACCTCGCGCCTGATTGCATCCAGGAGCGCCAGCTTGACTGGCGCCGTGGGTGCATTCGTTCGTCCGCCATGCCGTTTCGGCGATGGCGGTACATCCCCATGAACAACGCGAGGTTCCTATGTTTCAACCCATGCTGGCCCGGTGGCTGGCAGTCTCAGCGAGTCTGTTGACGCTGGCAGCGGTAGCCCAGACTCCCGCAGCTCCCCCGGCGCGTGCCGCCGCCTCCGCGCCCGTTTCGCAAACCCAGGCTGCGCCCGGCGAGTACCGATCGGCCCTGGAGGGCTACCAGCCCTATAGCGAGGGGAAGATGGTGCCTTGGAAAGAAGCCAACGACACGGTCGGCAAGATCGGCGGCTGGCGCGCCTATGCAAAAGAAGCGGCTGAACGGCAGGCAGAGCAAGGGCATGCCGGCCACACCGCGCCCGCGGCAACTGCGCCGAAGCCCGCCGCCAGCCAGACCAAACCCTAGAGGGCGAAAGAAATGCACAGAAACTTTCGAGTCTCCGGTTTGGGCGCGGCCGTGCTCCTGCTGGCCGGATGCGCGAGCGTCAACATCGATCAGGCGCTGCAGGAAACAAATCAATCGACCCAGGACTTCACCCAGGGCAAGCTGGAGCTCAGTCGAACCGAGCAGCAGCGCCAGTCGCGAGGCCAGCTCAGCGAACGGCTGTTGGCCAAGCCCTTGACCATGGACGACGCCGTGCAACTGGCGCTGGCGAACAGTTCGTCCATGCAAGCCCTGGTGGCGCAGAGCTGGGCCGACATGGCTGCCGCCAACCAGGCGGGGCGAATCAGCAATCCCGTCTTCACGTTCGAACGCATCCGCGCTGGGGACGAACTGGAGCTGGGGCGCTTGCTGTCCATCGGCCTGCTGGACCTCCTCACGCTCCCCCAGCGCCTGGTGATTTCCCGCAACCAGGTCGCCCAAGCCAAGGTCCAACTGAGCGGCACCGTGGTCGAGCAAGTGAGCCAAGTCAGGCAGGCCTGGGTTCGGGCCGTCGCCGCCCACCAGTTGCTGCAGTACGCCGACCAGGTCAACCGGTCGGCCCAAGCCAGCGCGGAGCTGGCCAAGCGCATGCAGGCGGTGGGGAACTTCACCAAGTTGCAGCGCATGCGCCAGCATGTCTTCTATGCCGATGCAGCGGCGCAGCTGGCTTCGGCGCAGCATGCGGTCACGGCCGCGCGTGAGGAACTGGTGCGTCTGCTCGGTTTGACGGACGCGCAGGCGATACAGCTGAAGCTGCCGGATCGCCTGCCGGATCTGCCGAAGGAACCCAAGGCGGCCGCCGACGTCAGCGCGTCGGCGCTCCAGCAACGGATCGACGTGCAGCTGGCCCGCCTGCAACTTGACGTGGCCGGGAAATCGCAGAACCTGTCCCTCCTGAACAGCCTGCTTGACGTCGAGGCTGGGGTCCGCCGCGACACCGTCTTTGACAACCACTCCGGCGAGAAAAGCCATCGCAGGGGCTATGAGCTGGCGATCCGGCTTCCGATCTTCGACTGGGGCGGGGCCCAGCGCGCCGGCATGAACGCGCAGTCCCTTGCAGCAGCCAATCGGTATGAGTCCGTGGTGCGCTCGGCGGCGTCGCAACTGCGAGAGAGCTACTCGGCCTACCGCACCGCCTACGACCTGGCCAGGCACTACCGCGACGAGATCGTGCCGCTTCGCCAAGTGATGGCCGAGGAGAACGTGCTTCGCTACAACGGCATGTTGATTGGCGTCTTCGAGTTGCTGGCCGACAGCCGGGACCAGGTCACAAGCGTCATGCAGGCCATCAATGCACAGCAGCAGTTCTGGCTGGCCGACGCCGGACTCGCCGCTTCGATCATCGGCAAGCCAGTGGCCATGGGCGCGACGCCAGTCTCCGCCAGCACCGCAGGCGGCTCGGAAGGGCCGGGCCATTGATGGCTCGCCGCGGACCACATACGGAATCAAATCAATGACTAGCAGACGCAATTTTTTATCCGGCGCCGGTGCGATCACGGGTGCCATCGCTGCAGCCTCGGTCAGCAAAGTCGCCATGGCGGCGTTGCCCGAGCCGGTGCTGCAGACCAAAGCGGACACCATGCCGCCCCTGGTGCCCAACACCGGGCGGCACTACAACCCCATCGTCACGCTCAACGGCTGGACGCTGCCTTGGCGCATGAACAACGGCATCAAGGAATTTCACCTGGTCGCCGAGCCGGTGGTGCGCGAGATGTCCCCTGGATTCAAGGCGCACCTGTGGGGATACAACGGCCAATCACCGGGACCCACGATCGAGGTGGTCGAGGGGGATCGGGTGCGGATATTCGTCACCAACAAGCTGCCCGAGCACACCAGCATCCACTGGCATGGCCAGCGGCTGCCAAACGGCATGGATGGCGTGGGGGGGTTGAACCAGAAAGCAATCGATCCGGGCAAGACCTATGTGTACGAGTTCGTGGCACGGCGCCCCGGCACCTTCATGTACCACCCACATGCGGACGAAATGACGCAGATGGCGATGGGGATGATGGGGTTCTGGGTGACCCACCCGAAAGCCAGGCATCCGCTCATCGACGAGGTGGACCGCGATTTCGTCTTCCTGCTCAACGCCTACGACGTGGAGCCGGGCGCCTACACGCCCAAGATCATGACGATGCTGGACTTCAACCTGTGGACGTTCAACAGCCGCATCTTTCCGGGCATCGATTCGATGAACGTTCGCAAGAACGACAAGGTGCGCATCCGCATCGGCAACCTGACGATGACCAACCACCCCATCCACCTGCACGGGCACGAGTTCCTGGTCACCGGCACCGATGGCGGCCCAACGCCCAAGAGCACACGCTGGTACGAGGTGACGACGGACGTGGCCGTGGGCCAGATGCGCCAGATCGAGTTCCTGGCCGACGAGGAGGGCGATTGGGCGTTCCATTGCCACAAGAGCCACCACACCATGAATGCGATGGGCCATGACGTGCCGACCATGATCGGTGTGGACCACCGCAAGGTGGTCAAGGACATCACCAACCTGGTACCGGATTACATGGTGATGGGGGAGCGCGGCATGGCCGACATGGCGGAGATGACGATGCCCTTGCCCGACAACACCGAACCCATGATGGGCGGACAGGGTCCGTTCGGTTCCGTCGAAATGGGCGGCATGTTCACCGTGGTCAAGGTCCGGGCCGACCAGAAGCCTCGCGACTACAAGAACACCGGATGGTTCAAGCACCCGCCCGGCACCGTGGCCTATGAGTTCAAAGGCGCACTTCCCGATCCTGCGCGCTTCCAGTCGGAAGGCAGCGGCTCAATGCCCCCCAAGGGCCGCTCAAGGAAAGACGTGGAAGTCCAGATCCGTAAACCCTCGTCCGGCCACTCCGGCCACTAACCCGGCGAATCCGCCAACCGTGTCATTGAAAGGACATTTGAGATGAAACTACTGAACGCACTGCTGGCAGCAGCGCTGATGGGCGTGTCGCTGGGAGCCGTGGCTCACGAAGGCGAAGATCACAAGAAGAAGGCCGGGCCGGTCAAGAAGGAACAGAAGGACTGGGGCATCGCAGGTGATGCGAAAGCCGTGAAGCGCACGATCGAGGTCGCGATGACCGACAACATGCGCTTCACGCCTGACAAGATCGAGGTCAAACAGGGCGAGACGATCAAGTTCGTCATCAAGAACAACGGCAAGTTGATGCACGAGATGGTCATCGGTACCAAGAAGGTGTTGGAGGAACACGCGGCTCTGATGGTCAAGTTTCCGACCATGGAGCACGAAGAGCCCTACATGACTCACGTGGCGCAGGGAAAGACCGGCCAGATGATCTGGAACTTCAATCGCCCCGGCGATTTCGACTTCGCCTGCTTGATCGCGGGTCACTACCAGGCCGGCATGGTCGGCAAGATCAAGGTGGTTGCGGGGGGAAAGTGACGAACATGGAACTGGTCACGAGCACTGAGCCCGCCGTCAGCCGGCGAGCGCTACTGACCGCGGCCGCCATGTTGCTCGCGGTGTGTTCCCCAGCCTCGGCGAAGTCCCTCTTCGCCGAGGTCTGGAAAGACCCGAACTGCGGGTGCTGCAAGGACTGGATAGCACACCTGGAGGCCGGCGGCTTCAGGGTCAAGGTCAACGACACCGGCAACGAGCGCATCCGCGAGCGGCTGGGCGTGGACCGCAAGTACGGGTCATGCCACACCGCCCTCATTGGTGGCTATGCCATCGAAGGTCACGTTCCGGTCAACGAGATTCAGCGACTTCTCAAAGAGAAGCCGACCGCCTTGGGACTGGCCGTGCCAGGCATGCCGGTCGGGTCTCCTGGCATGGATGGAGGCCTCTACGGGAACCGCAAGGATCCCTACAGCGTGATGCTGCTGACCAAGGACGGCGGCGCCACGGTTTATCAACGCTACGAAGGAAGCAAATCATGAAAGCCATCCAACACACACTGCTGGCCGCGGCCATCGTCGCTGCTGCTGCTTTGCCGCTGACGGTTCTGGCGCAGGCCGCTGCAACTGGCGCAGCCGCGGCAGCAAAGCCGGCGACGGGCGAAATGACCGAGGCCGAAGTGCGAAAGGTCGACAAGGACAGCAAGAAGATCACGTTGAAACACGGCGCGATCAAGAACCTCGACATGCCGCCCATGACCATGGTGTTCGGTGTCAGCGATGCCGCGCTCCTGGACAAGGTCAACGTGGGCGACAAGGTTCGCTTCACCGCCACCGGGGAAGGTGGCAAGTTCACTGTGACGGAGCTTCAGCCGGCCAAGTAGAAAGCGCGGCCGATGTCCCACGAAATGTTCAAGATTGCCAGCGCCTCGCGTGAGACGTTGAGCATCATCTTGGTGGGCGGCGGATTGACAGCGCTTTGCCTGGTGGCTCTGACAGGGTTTCTTTTCTGGCGCGACAAGCGCCGCAGCTTGGGACGCCCCAAGCAGCGCGGACTTCGCACACGCAAGTCTCGAAGACGGTGACAACGCCGCGGGGACTTGGCGACGAGTGAGTGACGAACGCCCGTCAGGGGCGCCTTCGTTCGAAGGGAGTTGGGGCAGCAGTCAGCGCCAAGTGGCGCTGGAACAGTCGCGGCGCCGTGCCGCGCAAGCCGCTTTACGGCGGTCTAACCTTTCTTGGAGAAAATCATGCCCCACCAAAAGCACCTCTCGTGCATCGAAGCCTGTCACGCATGCGCCGTCGCGTGCAATCATTGCGCCGCATCCTGCCTACAGGAGCAGGATGTGAAGATGATGGCGCGCTGCATCGCGCTCGACACGGATTGCGCCGCGATCTGCCAGCTGGCCGCTGCGGCGATGGCGCGTGGCAGCGAACATGCGAAGGCCATCTGCGGCTTGTGCGCCGATATCTGCCAATCGTGCGGCGACGAGTGCGCCCAGCACGACATGGAGCATTGCCAGCAGTGCGCGAAGGCCTGTCATCAGTGCGCCCAGGAGTGCCGCAAGATGGCGGCGATGGCCTAGAAGTCCCGAACAACCAACACACACCAGGAAAACCGAAATGACCCAACAACGCATGCACATCATGGCCACGGCCGCAGCGGTGGTCGCCCTGACCGCCGGCTTATTGCAAACGGCCGTTCAGGCGCAGCCGAGCAAGCCCGCTCACGCCGGCGGACACAGCACCGCTGCGAGCGCTGCACCAATGCCCTCTGGCGGCATGGACATGAAGGCGATGATGAAGGAGAGCAACGAGAAGATGGCGGGCATGTCCATGACGGGCAAGCCGGACGTCGACTTCGCGATGATGATGCGCATCCACCACCAAGGCGCGATCCAGATGTCCGAGGCCGAGCTCAAGGACGGGAAGGATCCGGAGATGAAGAAAATGGCCCGCAAGATCATCTCCGACCAGAAGAAGGAGATTGCGCAGCTCGACAAGTTCCTGGCGAAGCAGGGACATTCGATGGACATGATGAAGAAGTAGCAGACCCGTGTCGGCAGTCCCAAGCGTTTCAGTGGCATGCACCTGGCTGGCACGGCTTCTGGCCGGGTGCCTGGCTCTCGTTGCTTGCGCGACCGCGCTCGCGCATGGGGTTGCCAGCGGAGACAAGGGCTACATCCAGGAGATCAGCGGGGTTCACGTCATCCCGTTCGTCTACCTGGGCGCCAAGCACATGGTCACTGGCTACGATCATCTGCTCTTCCTGTTCGGCGTCGTCTTCTTCCTTTACCGGCTGCGCCATATCGCCTTGTACGTCAGTCTGTTCGCATTGGGACATTCGGCCACCTTGCTGATCGGTGTGTACTTCAACATCGGTGTCAGTGCCTACCTGATCGATGCGATCATTGGACTGTCGGTGGTCTACAAGGCTCTGGACAACCTCGGCGCATTTCAACGTTGGTTCGGGGTCCAACCCGACACCAAAGCCGCAACACTCATCTTCGGCTTGTTTCATGGCTTCGGCCTTGCCACCAAGATCCAGGAGCTTGAACTTGCACGCGATGGCCTCCTTGCCAACCTGGTGGCCTTCAATGTTGGAGTCGAACTGGGGCAGCTGCTCGCGCTGAGTGCCATCCTGATTGCGATGGGCTTGTGGAGACGCACCGAAGGCTTTTCCCGTCATGCCTACACCGCCAACGTGGCGCTCATGAGCGCCGGTTTCCTGCTCATGGGCTACCAGCTGACCGGCTGGTTCGTCTCCGGTCAAGGCGCCTGAAAGGTAACGCATGTACAACAGTGAAGTCCCTCCAATGTCCGAGCTGCCCAGCGCCTCCAGGCTTCTTCGGTCAACCGTCATCGCATTGCTTGTCGCGGTGGCCCTGCTTGTGACCGTCGTCATGCCGGCGGAATACGGGATCGACCCGACAGGCATCGGGCGGGTCCTGGGGCTCAAGTCGATGGGGGAGATCAAGATGGCCGCGCAGGCGAGCGCCAGCACCGTCCCACCTACGTCGCCAGCGGGTGCCTCAGCAGCGCCCGCTTCGTCCGTTGCTGCGGCGACGCAGGATCGCCGGACCGACCAGACGTCTGTGAAGCTGATGCCTGGCGAAGGCGTCGAGGTCAAGATGCAGATGGAGAAGGGCGCGACGGTGAAATACCGGTGGGTGGCCAGCGGCGGTGCGGTCACCTTCGATGCCCACGGCGAAGGGTCCGAGGTGAAGTTTTCCGTCAGCTACAAGAAAGGGCAGGAGGCGCTAAAGGACGAAGGAATTCTCGAGGCCGCATTCAAAGGCCAACACGGTTGGTACTGGAAGAATCGAGGCAAGGAGCCTGTCACGGTGGGCCTGACCACGGTGGGCCAGTACACCTCGATCAGGCGGGTGGAGTGAGCGGCGCTCTTCAGGCTGCGTCGGTGGGGATCGAGGGGAATTCCAGTTTGAAGATTGTCTCCCCGCCTGGCTCGCTCTGAGCCGTCACGTGTCCGCCGTGCGCGGTCATGATCGAGCGCACGATGGCCAAGCCGAGTCCGGTTCCTCCGTCGGTCCGGGCCCGACCCGAATCGACGCGATAGAAGCGGTCGAAGACGCGTTCCAGATGGGCCCGAGCAATGCCTTCACCGAGATTTGTCACGACAAGCAGAGTTCGCTCCGCCTCGCATTTGACGCTAACGTGAATCACTGAGCCGGCACGGGCGTGTCGGATGGCGTTGCTGACCAGGTTCGTTATCGCGCGCTCAACAAGGTTGCGATCCGCGCTGACCGGGGCAGTGCCGGCGACCTCAACGGAAACACCGCGGTCTTCTGCCACCAGCGACAGGTAGTCAGCGATCTTGCTCGCCTCGTACCCGAGGTCGATGGTTTCCAGCTGCATCGGGTTTTCCTGGCCGTCTGCTCTGGCAATGAACAACATGTC
This sequence comes from Caenimonas sedimenti, assembly GCF_007833165.1. Lineage (GTDB taxonomy): Bacteria > Pseudomonadota > Gammaproteobacteria > Burkholderiales > Burkholderiaceae_C > Ramlibacter > Ramlibacter sedimenti. Next base: position 27,293 of record NZ_VOBQ01000021.1, read on the forward strand.
GGAGATGAGCCGTGACAGGCGTTCCAGCTCATCGACGTTGCCCTCCAGAACTTGCTGGAGATCGGCGACCGTGCGTGTATGGGACAACGCGACCTGTGTGCGGCCAAGCAAAGTCGCGACGGGGGTCCGCATCTCATGGGCCAGATCCCCGGAGAATTCCTGGAGACGGCGATACCCGGTATCGATGCGTTCCAGCATCGCGTTGAGTTCGTTGGCCAGATCAACCAACTCCGCCGGGAGGCCGGCTGTGGACACGCGTTGGCTGAGCGTCTGCGCTCCGATCGAGGCCGCGAGCCGATGGAAGCGGCGCAAGGGCGCCAGGCTGGTCCTCGCAATTAACCAAGCACCAAGCGCAATTACGATCAGCAGCAAGGGCAGACCGATCAAGGTCGCGTTGATGAACCCGGCCAGTAGCCGGCTGTCATGGCGCCTGTCGAGGGAGATGTAGTAGCGAATCGACTGCCCGTTCGCGACCCGGCCCATGCCCCTGATCGCGTTGAGGCGTGATCCGGCGAGAGCCGTCCACGACAGCATCGAGTTGGCGTCGTCGGGCGTGGACTCCAGGGCAGCCAGCGATAGCCGCGCAGTTTCGGAGAAGGCCAGCGTTGTGCCGGCCGCAGGATCGATCAGCATCAGGTGCAGTTCGTCGTGCCCGATCAGCAGGTCACCGAACCGGTGGCGGTTGTCCCGGATCGCGGCAGGCGACGGGATTTCGGACAGGACGTGCAGCAGCAGGTCCCTCTTCCCCCGTAGTTCGGCCGACGACCGCGCGTCCAGCTGCTGCGAGAGCGCGACGTATCCGACCACGATCGCCCCGCCCACCACAACCAAACCGAACAGGGCGCTGGCCAGCGCGATCCGCAGTGCCAACGAGGCCTGACGAAATGGGGCGAGCGAGGGTCTCTGACTCAAACGGTCACCCCCGCCGCTCCAGTACGTACCCGACCCCGCGCACCGTGTGGATCAGTTTCTCCTCGAACGGATCATCGATCTTGGCACGCAGCCGCCGGATGGCAACTTCGACGACGTTGGTGTCGGAGTCGAAGTGGATGTCCCAGACCAGGGACGCGATCTGGGTTCTGGACAGGACTTCGCCGGTTTTCTGCACCAGAAGCGTAAGCAGGGAGAATTCCTTGGCTGACAGATCGATGCGTTGGCCGGCGCGGGTGGCCCGGTGCCGCACGGGATCAATCTCAAGGTCTTCCACCCGCAAAACCGGGTCGACAGCCGCTGGCTGCCCGCGCTTGAGCAATGCCTTGACGCGGGCCAGCAGCTCCGGAAACTGGAAAGGCTTGACGAGGTAGTCGTCGGCCCCGAGGTCGAAGCCGCGTACCTTGTCGTCCGTTTTCCCCCTTGCCGTGAGCATCAAGACGGGGACCTCCCTGGATGTACGCAGGGCGGAAAGCACCGCAAAGCCGTCAATGCCCGGCAGCATGACGTCCAGCACGATCAGGTCATGGTCACCATTCGCCGCCGCGTGCAGCCCATCCGTGCCATTGTGGGCAACCTCAACCGCGTAGCCACTTTCGGCGAGGCCCTGCCGCAGGTAGTCGGCAGCCTTGGGTTCATCCTCGATGACCAAAATTTTCAATTTCGTTCTCAGTCCAAGATAACGGTTTTGTAATCTGGGGGTCAGCGCGCGGTTGTGTAGCGCCCACTAAAGTAGGAACCGTGATGCAGCTATTGCGTCCCGCTGTCCTCTTGGGCAGCTCTTGCAATCGATGTTAAAGGACTTTGAATGATGTCATTCCGTCAATTCCCATTCGCACCCGCGCTGTTCGCAGCCGCGGTCTTCTCGGTCGCCTCCGGTGTGGCGACGGCCGCTGCTGACACGCAGGCCAGCGCGTCTGCTTCGACGGCCACAGCGGCAAAGCTGACCTCAGGCGAGGTCCGCAAGGTCGACGTCGAGCAAGGCAAGCTGACGATCAAGCATGAAGCCATCGCCAACCTCGACATGCCCGCCATGACGATGGTGTTCAAGGCGGGCAAGCCTGATCTGTTGAAGAATATCCAGGCGGGGGACAAGATCGAATTCCGCGCCGAGTCGGTGGCCGGCGCGTTCGTGGTGACCGAGATCAAACCGGCCAAGTAACTTCAGGGCCTTGGTAAAGGGGTTCCGGCGTCCAGAGAGAGCGTCGGAGCTTTCCCCCTCTTTCTTGAGGGCGCTCATATCGGAATTGGCTGGGCAGCTTTGCTTGAAGCGAAGTCTTGCGGTCGATTGCGGCGCGTCCTGAATTTCAGCTGCGGTCCACGCCGGCTCAAATGCCGAGTACTTCCCGGGTAGGATAGGCAACTCCAGTGATGACATCTCCACCATCCACGCGACTCATCCGCAGTTCCGTGACCGGCTCAGGCCTGTGACGGCTGCCTCCTGACCGGACCAATGCCCGCTAGCGCCATCCAAGCCAGACAGCCCGCTGCAGTGGCCGCGCGGGCGCTTTGGCTTCTGCGCTGGATGTTCGTTCTGGTGTTGGTCTGGGACCAAGTCAGCTCGCCGCTGCATCACCACCGGCACGACTCAGGGGTTGACGCGCAATGGCTGAGCGCGCCCGCGCACGACGCACACGCGTCCGTGGTGGCCCACCTGGAACACGACGATCACGATCTGCGGGCCTCGCATTCCGTGCTCGCTGTGCGCCCCCAACTGGACCTGAGTCCGATTGCCCTGGGCGATGACGCTGACCACAGCTTGGCGTCTGGCCGGATTGCCGCTCCGGAAGAGCCCGTGCGGTCAGGAGCACACGGCGCGGGCATCGCCGCGCTTGCGCGACCACATTTCGTTCACCGAAGTTTGCCGCCCGCCGGCCGCGCTCCCCCTCTCCACACCTGAACCTCGCCCCCGGTTTGGTCCGGCCGCGTTGCCTGTGCGCAATGCGTGCCCTTTGTGGAGCTTTCGAATGCATGTCCGTCTTTCCTGGCGCGCGCTATGGCGCTGCGCTTTCGCTCTGGTTGCTGCGAGCCAGGCCTTGCCGCCCGCTCAGGCCGCCGATGAATTTGCGGTAACTCCCGCGCAGATGCAATCCCTGGGGGTGCAGCTGCAGCGGCTGGAACCGGGCGGCGGGACGGAGGGCCCGACCTATCCGGCGCGCGTCATGCTGCCGCCGCGCCAGGAGCAGGTGGTGAGCGCGCCGTTGGCCGGCGTTATCGACCAATTGCTGGTCGCCGAAAACGACCCGGTGCGGGCTGGCCAGCCGCTGGCTCGTCTGGCCAGCCCTGAGCTGGGGGAGCTGCAACTCAAGCTGATGGAAGCAGCCTCGCAGAACCGCCTTTCGGGCAAGACACTTCAGCGGGAACGCCAGCTCTTCGCCGAGGGAATCATTGCGCAGCGGCGTGTTCAGGAAGCCGAAGCCGCCACCGCGCAACACCAGGCTCGCCAGCATCAGAGCGAGGCGGCCCTGCGGCTGGCGGGAATGGACAACGCCACGATTCGCCGCGTTGCTGATGGTGGCACGGTGGACAGTGTCCTCGTCCTGCGGGCGCGTTCTGCGGGGCAGGTGTCCCAGTTGGCCGTCAAGCCCGGCCAGCGCGTCCAGCCCGCCGATGCTCTGGTGCGCATCGCGGACGCGAGCCGACTGTGGCTGGACGTTCAGGTCCCCGTCGATTGGCAAGGTGGGATCGCATCGGTCAAGGGATTGCCGATGACCGTCGTCGGACGGGAGAGCGTCGCAGCAGGTCAAAGCCTGGGGGCTACGGTGAGCGACAGCCAAACAGTGACGTTGCGAGCCGAGGTCACGCGTGGCGCGCAGCTCCTGCGTCCCGGCGAGTTCGTCCAGGTGCGCCTCCCCATGGCCGCGGCCAAAGGCTGGACGGTACCGTTGGCCTCGGTGGTTCGCCAGAACGACAAGGCATTTGTCTTCGTACGTACGCCCAAGGGCTTCGTGGCCATGCCCGTCACGGTCCTGGCGAGTGCGGGCCAGACCTTGCGGGTGGCCGGCGATCTGCAGGCCGGCCAGGAGATCGCAGCGACTTCGGTGATCGCCCTGAAGTCGGCCTGGCAGGGCAAGGGTGGGAGCAACTAATGCTCACGCGCCTCGTGCAATTCGCACTCGCTCAGCGCCTGTTCGTGCTTCTGGCCGGCGCACTGCTCGCCGGCGCCGGCTGGTACGCCTTCACCAACCTGCCAATCGATGCCTTCCCGGACGTCTCGAGCACCCAGGTCAAGATCATCATGAAGGCGCCCGGCATGACGCCCGAGGAAGTCGAGAGCCGCATCGCGGTTCCCATCGAAGTCGAGATGCTGGGCATTCCGAACCAGCGGATGCTGCGCTCAGTCTCCAAGTACGGCCTGGTCGACGTGACGGTGGATTTCCAGGACGGGACCGACATCTTCTGGGCGCGCCAACAGGTCGGTGAGCGCCTGAGCAACATCGCGGCCGACCTGCCCCAGGGCATCAGCGGCGGGATGGCGCCCATCACGACGCCGCTGGGTGAGATGTTCATGTTCACGATCGAGGCGCCGGCGATGTCGCTGGAAGATCGCCGTACCCTGCTGGACTGGGTGATCCGTCCAGCCTTGCGCTCGGTGCCCGGCGTGGCCGACGTCAATGCGCTTGGCGGCAAGGTACGAAGCTTCGAAGTAGTGGCCGACCCGACCAAACTGGCAGCCGTCGGGCTGTCCACGGCGCAGCTGAAAGCGGCCATTGAAGCCAACAACCGCAACGACGGAGCGGGGCGCCTGGGCGAAGGCGACGAGGTCCTGCTGGTGCGCAGCGAAGGCAGCATCAAGAGCCAGGATGACCTGCGCGCCATCGTCGTCAAGCGCGGCAACGGCGCCAGCGTGCGGCTGGGGGATGTCGCAGTCGTGCGTGACGGCAGCCTGACGCGCTACGGTGTCGTCACCCAGGATGGGAAGGCCGAAGCCGTCGAGGGCCTGGTGTTGGGCCTCGCCGGCGCCAACGCACAGCGTGTGGTCGAGGGCGTCACGCGCAAGCTCGAAGAGATCAAGCCGACCTTGCCTAAAGGCGTGGAGATCAAGGTTTTCTACAACCGCGCGGACCTGGTGAAGAAAGCCGTTGGCACGGTTTCGAAGGCCTTGCTCGAAGCGACCCTCGTGGTGCTGGTGCTGCTCGGAGCGTTTCTCGGCAATGTGCGCGCAGCTGTGACGGTGGCCGCGGTGCTGCCGCTTGCGGCACTTGCGACTTTTCTGCTGATGCGCATGGCTGGCATGTCGGCCAACCTGATGAGCCTGGGCGGCCTGGCGATCGCGCTTGGCATGCTGGTCGATGCGGCGGTCGTCGTGGTGGAGAACATCGTGCAGCACCTGGGCCATGACCGCTCCAAAGGGAAGCTGCCCAAGCTGCATGTGGTGTTTCGCGCGGTGCGCGAGGTGGCCGCGCCGGTGGCAGCGGGCATCCTCATCATCGTGGTGGTGTTTCTGCCACTGCTGACGCTGCAGGACCTGGAGGGCAAGTTCTTCGTGCCGGTGGCGATGACCATCGTCTTCGCGCTGGCCAGCTCGCTGCTGCTGTCCTTGACGGTGATCCCGGTGCTCTCGTCCTTCCTGTTGAAGAAGGTGGCCCACGAGGACCCGTGGCTGCCGCGCAAACTGCTGCGGGCCTACGAACCCGCACTTTCGTTCGCCATGCGCCGCGAGAAGGTCGTGTACGGCGTGGCCGCGGCGATACTTGTCGTCGCTGCCGTCGTCTACACCCTGGTGGGCAAGACCTTCATGCCGACCATGGACGAGGGCGACATCATCGTCGGCATCGAGAAGCTGCCTTCGGTGAGCCTGGAGGAAACCGCGGCGCTGGATCTGAAGATCCATCAGGCACTGATGCGCAATATCCCCGAGATCACCGGCGTGGTGGCGCGCGCCGGCTCCGACGAGATCGGACTCGACCCCATGGGCCTGAACCAGACCGACACCTTCCTCGTGCTCAAACCGCGCGAGGACTGGCAGCTTGCGGACAAGGAGGCCCTGATCGACAAGATCCGCAAGGTGCTCGATGACATGCCGGGCGTGAAGTACAGCTTCACCCAGCCGATCGACATGCGGGTCTCAGAGATGATCATCGGCGTGCGCGGAGACGTGGCGATCAAAGTGTTTGGTCCCGAGCTCGACAAGCTCAACGAGCTGGCCACGCAAATCGAAGCGTTGATCAAACAGGTTCCGGGCAATCAGGACGTGTACACCGTCGAGAACGATGGCGTGCAGTACCTACGCGTCGCGGTGGACCGTCTTGCGGCGGGACGCTACGGCCTGTCGGTGGAAGACGTGCAGGACGCGTTGCGTGTACAGATTGAGGGCCAGCGCGCCGGCACCGTGATCGACGGCAACCGCCGCATCCCCATCGTGCTGCGCGGTCCGGACAGCGTGAAGATTTCGCCCTCCGAATTCTCCGCGATGCGCCTGATGGCGCCCGACGGCCAGAGCGTTCCGCTGCAGGAGCTCGCGCAGCTCACGCGCGATAGTGGGCCGGTAAAGATCGACCGGGAGATGGGCAGCCGCTACAGCGTGGTGATCGCCAACGTGACAGGCCGCGACCTGGTCGGTTTCGTTGATGAGGCCAGGGCCAAGGTGGGCGAAGCGGTGAAGCTGCCTACTGGCTACCGCATCGCCTGGGGTGGCCAGTTCGAAAACCAGCAGCGGGCGGCGGCGCGTCTCGGCCTGGTCGTTCCTCTGTCGCTCGGGGTGATCTTCCTGATCCTGTTCTCGACCTTCGGATCGGTCCGCCAGGCGCTATTGGTGTTGAGCAACATTCCGTTCGCGTTGGTGGGCGGGATCGTGGCGTTGTGGGTCTCCGGCGAGTACCTGTCGGTCCCGGCCTCGGTCGGTTTCATTGCGCTACTTGGCATTGCCGTGCTCAACGGTGTGGTGCTGGTGAGCTATTTCAACCAGCTGCATGCTGAAGGCTTGTCTCTTGTGGAGTCGGTCCGGCAAGGCGCGATGCGCCGCCTGCGGCCGGTGCTCATGACGGCCTCGATCACCGCGTTCGGCCTGGTTCCGCTGTTGTTCGCCACCGGTCCGGGCTCCGAGATCCAGCGCCCGCTGGCCATCGTGGTCATCGGCGGATTGATCACGGCCACGGCGCTGACCCTGATCCTGTTGCCCCTGCTTTACCTGCGATTCGCCCACGCGAAGCCGGCCGCAAGCGCCAAGGAGTTGAGCCATGTCTAGCGTGATTCCCAAGGTGTGCCTGACCCTGCTGGCCGCGCCGTCGGTCGAAGAAAAACTACTGGACGTCCTGCTGGAAATGGTGGGCGACGAGGTTTTCACCAGCGTACCCACATTCAGCCATGGGACGTCGCATGGCCGTTTGAGCAGCGTCGAACAGGTGCTCGGCCGAAGCGCCGCGGTGCAGGTCCAGATCCTGGTGACGGAGGAAGGAATGAATCCACTGTTGGAGCGCCTGCGCGCGGAATTTCGCTGTACGGGCCTGCGCTACTGGGCCAGCGCGCTCACAACCGAGGGAGAGATGGCATGAGAGGACGGATGACTGTTGTGGGTGCGGCGATCGCGGTCAGCGCCTGGATGGCGCCGGCGCATGCTGCGGAAGCTGCGGGTGTCCCGCCTGTGACCTTCACATCGCAGGCGGCGCCGGCGGACCTGCCCTCCAACGACCGGGCCATGGCGCTGATCGACGCAGACCCCCGCGTGGTCCAGGCCCGCAGCTCCTTGGAGGCGGCGCGGCACCGAGCCGACATGCTCCGGGCCGGTCCGTATGAATGGACGGCGAGCGCTTCCACGCAGCGACGCCGCTACAGGACCGGCGCGCAGGATGCGAACGAGTGGTCAATCGGATTGGAGCGAGCAGTGCGGATCGGCGGCAAGGCGGCGCTGGATCGGCAGCTCGGTGAGACGCAGCTTCGGCTGGCCGAATCCCGGTTGGGCGAAGCGCGACACGAAGCCGCGCGGGAACTTCTTGATCTTTGGTTGAACGTGCTCGCAGCCGATCGCACAGGGCAGCTCTGGAGCGAGCAACTCGGTTTCGCGCAGACCAATTTCAACGCCGCTGGCGCCCGCCGCCGGGCGGGCGACGCCTCGATGCTGGAACAGAACGCCGCCCGTGCCGATCTCGCCGAGGTGCAGCGCCAGCTTGCCGGTGCCGCCAACGAGGAAGCGAAGGCCCGCGCGAAGCTGCGCGCACGCTTTGCGCCACTTCCCCTGTCTGGTCAGATCGCCACGCTTGGCGAGCCCGTCGCCATGGTGCCCGACGGCGCTCAGTGGCGCGAGCGGATCCTGGCCGTAAGCCGTGACCTGCGCATTGCGAAGGTTGAACTTCAACAGGCGGAATTGACCGCCGCCCGGGCGGGCGCTGACCGGCTGGCGGACCCGACCCTAGGAGTACACGCCACTTCGGAAGCCGGCGGGGCGGAGCGCATTGTGGGGTTGACCTTGAGCATCCCACTGGGCGGCACCTATCGCACTGCGCAATCGCGCGAAGCGCTGGCGCAGGTCGATGTGGCCCGCGCGGCCGTGGAGCGCGCCTTGCGCGAGCTCGAATCCGAAATTGCCGAGAGCCTGACCGATGCCCGCGGCAGCCTGGAGCGCTGGAAGTTCGCCGAGCAGGCACGCACCGCGGCCCAGGAGAACGCCCAGCTGACACAACGCGCCTACACGCTGGGGGAGGTCGACCTGCAGGGTGTGCTACTCGCGCGCCGCCAGTTGCTGGACGCCGCCCTGGGTGCCACGCAGGCCCGCGTCGATGCGTTGAAGGCGCGGTATCGGCTGCTGGTCGACGCGCATCTCATCTGGGGCATGCAGGAAGACTGAGTGTGTACGCATTTTTTGACAACGGCACCTCGCATTGAGCGAAAGGAGAATTGAGATGGACTATTCCCCGATGAAGTTGGCTGCACTGTTGACAGCGGGTTTCATTTCTGGATGTGCAAGCAACTCTGTCTACGAGGGACGCTATCCGTGGGACGCGGGCTGGCGCAAGGGTTCGGTGGATGCGGTGGGAGAGGATGATCAGATGAGAGCCAGGTACGCCCAGCGCTGCAAGGTCGAGGCGGCGCAGGCAGCCCGATTCGCGCGAATTCGGTACATCGAGATGGGCAAGGCGAGAATGCAGACAGTCGCCGTCCCGAAGGACTCCACCCTCACGGTTGGCGATCTGGTCTACGTGAAAGTGTTTGATTGCGCCGGTCAGGCCCTGCCCAGAGATGCACCGACTAAATCCGGCGTCCGCGCCGTAGCCGGAATGGCGAGACGCCATGCTTGATGTTCTGCGCAATCGCACCTACCGGCACCTGTTCTTCGCGCAGGTCATCGCGCTGCTAGGGACAGGCTTGGCCACCGTCGCGCTCGGATTGCTGGCGTACGACATCGCCGGGGCCGATGCCGGCGCCGTGCTGGGCACCGCGCTTGCGATCAAGATGGTGGCGTACATCGGCGTCGCCCCGATCGCGGCCGCTTTCGCAGAACGCCTACCCCGCCGGGTCATGCTCGTAGCCCTCGATCTGGTGCGCGCGGGCGTGGCCTTGTCGCTGCCGTTCATCACCCAGATCTGGCAGATCTATGTCTTGATCTTCTTGCTGCAGTCGGCCTCCGCAGGTTTCACCCCGACCTTCCAGGCCACGATCCCGGACGTGCTGCCGGCGGAAGAGGAGTACACCAAGGCACTATCCCTGTCGCGCTTGGCCTACGACATGGAAAGCCTGATCAGCCCGGCCCTGGCGGCGGCGTTGCTGACCGTGACTAGTTTTCACAGCCTGTTTTACGGCACGGTGGTCGGCTTCATCGGCTCGGCGCTGCTGGTGGTCTCGGCTGTACTGCCCAAGGCCAAGGCGCCACCGAAACGCGGCATTTACGAGCGCACCACACGCGGCACGCGGATCTATCTGGCGACACCGCGGCTGCGCGGCCTGCTCGCGCTGAACCTCACGGTGGCGGCGGCCAGTGCCATGGTCATTGTCAACACCGTCGTGCTGGTTCAAGGGCAGCTGAAGCTCTCTCAAAACGCGACGGCGATGGCCTTGGCTGCGTTCGGCGCAGGCTCGATGGTGGTGGCATTTAGCCTGCCGAAACTACTGAAGCGTCTGGCAGATCGCAGTGTGATGCTGGCCGGCGCAGCCATGTTGGTCGCCGGCTTAGCACTCGGCCCCCTGGCGACGGCGCAGCTGGCCAGTCTGCTGGCGCTGTGGTTTTTCCTGGGGGTGGGTTATTCGATGGTGCAGACCCCTTCGGGTCGCTTGTTGCGCCGCTCGTCGACTCCGGAAGATCGGCCGGCCCTCTTCGCGGCCCAATTTGCTTTGTCGCACAGCTGCTGGCTGGTGACATACCCGATGGCCGGATGGCTGGGCGCGAAAGCAGGGCTCAACATCAGTTTCCTCGCACTCGCCGCGCTCGGCGGAGTTTCCGCGATCGTCGCGACCCGGTTGTGGCCGCATTCGGACCCTGTGGAGCTCGAACACTCGCATCAGGACCTGGATGCGGACCATCCTCATGTCAGCGATGCCGTTCCGGCTGGGACACGCCATTCGCACGCGTACGTCATCGACGATGAACACCGCCGCTGGCCGCATTGAATCAACCTTGCAGTCGACGAAAAAACGAATCGTGACGCGCACGGATTGAGCTCTCGATACTGCCCCGCGCGGCGCGTGCGGGGGCTGTGGTCGCTGGTTCGAGCTTTTGACGAACGCTTCTGCTCGCAGCGCACTCGGCGGCGACGCGCTCGCTCTTCCTCGTGCGCTGCGAGCCGAAGGCAATTCAGACCTGCGACGCCTGTCGGGCGAGGCTCTTCACTTCTCGTGCATCGCTTTCACGTCGGACTCGGTTCAGCGGAGTGCTTCCGGCGCTCGATCCGCTCGAAGGCGGCCATACCGGCAAGCATGGCCGCTACAAAAACGGCGGCCTTGCTTTCGCCCATGCCAAGCGCAACGAGTGCGGGCCCTGGGCAAAAGCCGACGATGCCCCAGCCGATTCCGAACAGGAGGCCTCCCACAATCAGGTGGCGGTCGATGTGACGCGCCGAAGGCAACTTCATCTCTGCACCAAGGAAAGACAGGGTCCTCGTGCGGGCGACGGCAAAAGCGAAGAACCCGACAGCGATGGCTCCCGCCATCACAAGGGCCAGCGAAGGGTCCCATCGGCCGGCAAGGTCCAGAAAGCCGAGTACCTTGGCCGGGTTGGCCATGCCGGACAGGATCAGCCCGAAGCCAAACACAAGGCCAGCAAGCAGGGAGGTGACAACGTACATGGCGGGCCTCAGACTCCGAAAAGGTGACGGGTCACGTACACCGTCAGAAAGCCCGCGCCCATGAACGATGCCGTTGCGGCGAGCGACCGGGGAGAAAGACGCGACAGGCCGCAGACCCCATGGCCGCTGGTGCAGCCCGACCCGTAGCGCGTTCCAACGCCGACCAGCAGGCCAGCCAGAACAAGGGCCACGTAGCCCGCATCAATCTGCGCGCGCGGCACCTCGGCAAGAAGGAGGTACAGCAGGGGCGCGACCAGCAAGCCGGCCACAAAGGCGACGCGCCAGCCGATGTCACCCCTGACCGGCGTCAAGAGCCCGCCGAGCACGCCACTGATTCCGGCAATGCGGCCGTTCAACAAAGCCAACATGGCGGCCGCTATTCCGATGAGCGCGCCGCCGGCCAAAGAGGACCAAGGTGTAAAGGCGTTCCAGTCGACAGTCATCATCTATTCCTTGGGGCAGTAGAGGCGGTACAGCACGGAAAGCATTTCGAGCAGGCGCTGATCCGCGACGCTGTAGTAAATGTTCTTTCCCTCCCGACGGGTACTCACCACTTCCTCATTGCGCAGAACTGCCAGTTGCTGCGACAGGGTGGGTTGCCGGATGTCGAGGGCTTCTTCCAGCTCACTGACGCACATCTCTCCCTGCGAGAGCTGGCACAGAAGTAGCAGCCGATCCGTGTTGGCGAGCACCTTCAAAGCTATGACGGCGTCCGCAGCGCCGCCCCGCAGGAGCTCTGGAGTAATGACAGTTCGCTTCGGCATGGCTTTTTGAAAACTTGATTTTCATTATATCTAGACATATAATCAATGTCAATGAAGTAAAGCCGAGGTACCGCATGCCTTCCCGCACCCAGATACAAGCGTTCTTCGACCCAAAGACCTGGACTGTCTCCTATGTTGTCAATGACATCGCGACGAGGGAAGCGGCAGTCATCGACCCGGTACTGGACTACGACTTCAAGTCGGGCCACACGGACACCAACGCCGCTGACGCATTGCTTGAGTACGTGAGGGCCGAGGGGCTCACCGTCCAGTGGATTCTCGAAACGCATGCGCATGCTGACCATCTGTCAGGCGCTCGCTATCTGCACGAGCGAGTCGGCGGGCGAATCGCCATCGGCGAGCACATCCGCGAGGTGCAGGCGACCTTCAAGAAGCTCTATAACCTCGAGCGAACGTTTCTGCCGGATGGCAGCCAGTTCGACCATCTGTTCAAGGACGGTGAGGTGTTCAGGATTGGTGAAGTTGAAGCGACTGCATTGCTGGTGCCCGGCCACACGCCGGCGGACATGGCCTACCTGGTGGACGGCGCCGTCTTTGTCGGGGACACCTTGTTCATGCCCGATGTCGGCACCGCGCGCGCCGACTTCCCAGGTGGGGACGCGCACACGCTGTACCGGTCAATGCGCCGGCTTCTGACCCTGCCACCGGAAACCCGGGTCTTCGTCTGCCACGACTACCCGCCAAGTGGAAGGGAGCCACGATGGGAGACGACCGTCGCGGAGCAGAAGGTCAACAACATCCATGTGCGCGACGGCATCAGCGAAGAGGAATTCGTCGAGATGCGCAAAGCGCGGGACGCGACGCTGGAGGTGCCGACGCTCATCCTGCCTTCGATCCAGGTGAATGTCCGGGCGGGGCAGCTGCCTCCGGCGGACGAGAACGGGGTCGCGTACCTGCGAATCCCGCTGAACGCCTTGCCGACGCGGAAGTAGCTCTGGTGCCGAATGCGATTCAGATTGGGCCGCTCGCTCTGCCGGTGTCCCTGCTCTTCATGCTCGTGGCGGTGGCCGCGGCCACGTCCATTGGAAAATGGAGCGGCCGCAGAGTCGGCGTCGACGTTGAACCGATCCTGTTTTGGACTCTCGTCGTAGGCGTCGTCGTCGCGCGGCTCGCGTTCGTCCTTCAGTTCAGCACGACCTACCAAGCATCACCGCTTGCGGTCCTTGATATCCGAGACGGCGGATGGAGGCCCCTGGCTGGATTTGCAGCTGCATGGCTATTCGCTCTTGGCCGGCAATTCAAGAAGCCGATGCTGCGCAAACCCCTGCTGGCCGCCGTGATCGTAGCCACCGCAATCTGGGGCGGCGGCATCCTTGCTTTGTCTCTTCCAAGCGAGGAACAGAAGCTTCCGACGCTGGAGCTAGCCAGCCTCGAAGGGGCGCCCGTGGATCTTGCGCAGTTCGAAGGACGGCCGACGGTGGTCAACCTCTGGGCAACCTGGTGCCCGCCGTGCGTGCGTGAAATGCCGGTTTTGCGAGAGGCCCAGGCCGCGCACCCAGCGATGAACTTCGTTTTCATCAATCAGGGAGAGTCCGCGCAGCGCGTCGGCGGCTGGCTGGCGGCGCGCAACCTGCTACTACGCAACGTGCTTTTGGACACCAAGGGCCAGGCGCTCACAGCGTTCAATCAACGGGGACTCCCGACGACGCTGTTCTTCGATGCCAAGGGACGGCTGGTGAGCACTCGAACCGGCGAGCTTTCCGCTGCGTCGCTGGCGGAAAAGCTTGAGTCCATCGATTGACTTCGATCGCATCGGGCGAAGCACGTGACGGGTTCGCCATCCATCTTGCGTGCTGCGCCTGATCCAAGGGGCTGCGCGCAGCAGCGATGACCAACAGAATGTTGATTGCCCCCGCGCGTCATGCGGCGTGCCATCTCAAGCGGCCGCCTCGATGGACAGCTGGCCTTGGGCCTGCAGGTCAGCAAGACACCGGTAAAGAGCCTCAGGTGTGACCCCCAATTCGGCGGCAAGCTGAATCCTTGTCCCGGGAATTCGGTATCCGTTCTTTTCAGAGCCCTCGGCCAGGATCAGGTGCGCCAGGCGCTGGCGGATGGTTTTCAGGGATTGGCGCTCGATGCGCGCCCGCTGTGCGCGTGCCTGCGCGCTCAGCAGGCCGATCCAGGCCCAACGCGTTCCCTCGTCCTGGTCGATGGCCTCCCGCAGCGCACTCAGTGGAAAGGCGAGCAGGTCGCATTCGCTGCGACAGACGCCCTCACAGTGGTAGCGAGCACTGGCGAGGCTGGCCTCCGCGATGAAGCCCTGACTCGCGCGCTGGAGAATGACCGGCGCGCCCGCAGACGTGACACGCTGCATCACCGCCTCGCCGGCGCGCACGTAGTACATCCAGGCCGGTCGTTGGCCACTGCGAAATAGAACAGCGCCGGCGGCTCGGTGCGTGCCCTTCGCCGCACCCAGTAGTTGGTCGCTGAAACCCGCCAGATCCGCGTCCTGAGACAACATGATCAAGATCATAGGAGAAATCCCTGTGCGGTCGCAAACTGGCCGATCAACTTCTGGAACCAACCCATGCACAAGATGCTCGTCCTGGCGGCTATTGGATTCGCCATCGGCACCGCTTTCGCCCAGACTGCTCCATATGCAGGTGAGCAGCATCGGGAGATCAAGTCGCTGTCCTCATCGGAGGTCGCCGACTTGTTGGCGGGGCAGGGCACGGGCCTGGCCAAAGCGGCCGAACTCAATGGATACCCCGGCCCCGCCCATGTTCTCGAGCACGCGGATGCGCTTGCCCTCACCGCGGACCAGAAGCAGGGCAGCAAGGCTCTGATGGACCGGCACAAGGAACGCGCGCGACACATCGGTGCGGCGCTGGTGGCTTCAGAGCGAGCGCTGGACCAGACGTTTGCAACTCGAACGATTGAACCCGGCCGCCTGTCCCAGCTCACTGCGGAGATCGGCGAATTGCAGGCGCAACTGCGCGCGGAGCACCTTCGCACGCACCTGGCCCAAACCGCGCTCCTGAGCGCCGACCAAGTTAAGCGCTATGGTACGTTGCGCGGCTATGGTGGGGATGCCGCGCCCGCAGCGCACCAACGCCGGCATTGAAGCGTCCAGTGCCGGGCAATCATCAGCAGGTCTGTCTTGAGGCGAGAGGCGCTTCCATGGTCTGCTGCTGTCCGCGGCGCGAGCCTCGCCGGGGTCCATTTGATTTCAGTGTCAAAAGTGACGGTTCGCATCGCCAGCAACGGCGCGGACCTCGCGGCGTAAGTTGTTGATTTCGCGAGGATTGCTGTTCGGTCTGGCGCGGCGTATCTTTGACTGCTTTCCGAGTGACGAGGAGCGGCGGAGATGCAAGGCTGGCAGACACCGTACCTGGGCTTGCGCGACCTGCCGCGTGAACTCACTGAGTTCGAATTGCAGGCCTTCTTCAGCTTCAGTCATGCCGAGTTCGAACTGATCGCGCGCCGGCGAGGCGACAACCACAAGCTGGGCCTGGCACTGCACATCGGTTTCGTGCGCATGAGTGGCCGACCGTTGAACAGTGTGCGTGCGGTCCCGCCCGTGTTGCTGCGTCACCTGGGCCAGATGCTGGGCATCACCACACCCGACCTGGCGTCGCTGCGTGCGCTGTACGCCCGTGGCCGAACCCTGTTCGATCACCAGCAGCAGGCCTGCGAGGCGTTGGGCTTTGCTTGGATGACCGAGCACCAGCGCCGAGCGTTGGTGCGAGTCCTGCGCGATGAAGTGACCCACAGCGCTGATCGCGAGCGGCTGCTGCTGCATGCCCGGCATTGGTTGTACGAACACCGGCTACTCATCGTGCACGACCGCGTCATCCGCAGCCTGGTGGCGGTTGCACTGACCGAACTCGAGGCCGCCACTGCCCAGGCGATCCGAGCCGCAGTGCCGCCCGCCCTGCTCAAACGTTGGGCGTCGGCGCTGGACAGTGCGCGCCCGGATGGCCAGCACAGCCAGAGCTGGCTGTGGAGCGCACCGGCCAAGCACTCGACGCGCCAGATCACCGAGGTGCTCGAACGCATTGCCTTCCTGACGGATTTGGGCATCGATCAACACATGGGCAACCTCAACGACGTGCTGGTGCGCCGCTATGCGCGGCGCATGGCCAGCAGGCCGCCCTCGGTCAGCGCCCGGATCAAGGAGCCGGCGCGCACGCTCGAGATGGCCTGCTTCCTGCGCTATTGCCTGCTGACGGCCACAGATCAGCTCATCCTCATGTTCCAGCGTCGTGTGGCCGACCTCTGGCGCCAGTGCGCCGACGGCGTGACGGCAACCGTCGACTGGGCGCAGCAGTACCAGCAGTTGCTTCAGGAACTGACCGATCTTGCGGCCCAGGAGACGGTGCCGGATGCCGAACTGCGGTCGCGCTTGGTCAGTCTGGTCGCAGCCAAGCGTGCCCGGCGGCCACCCAGTCGGGCGTCGATCATCCGCCAGCACCTCATCGACGCCATTGCCCCGGTGCGCTCGCTGCTGGTGGCAGTGAGCGGGCTGGCCTGGCAAGCCACGGGCGAGCATCCGGCGATCGATGCGTTGGACAGGCTGCGCACCCTGTACGCTGCCGGCACCAAGAGCCTGCCGGGCGAGGTCACGGCAGCGCGCCTGGGCCCGGCATGGCGTCAAGCCATCGCTGACGTCGACCGTGAGCGGGCGTTCCGGGCATTGGAGGTGGCCACCCTGTTCGCCTTGCGCCGAGCGCTGCGCAACGGCTCGGTCTGGATTGAGCACTCCTTGAGCTTCCGCGGCCGCGAGCGGCTGTTCATCCCGGATGAGCGCTGGAAGACCGAAGCCCGGCGCCACTACGCCCGGCTGCAGCTGCCGGCCAAGGCCAGTGACTTCCTCACACCGTTGCTTGCACGCGTTCGCGCTGGTATCGATGCGGTGGCTGCTGCCACGCGCGCCGGATCGCTGCGCGTGGATGACGAGTTGCACTTGGCACCACTGGCCGCCGATGAAGAAGATCCCGAAGTCACCAAACTGCGCAGCCGGCTTGACCAGCGCATCGGCGAGGTGCAACTGCCCGAGGTCATCCTGGCCGTGGACGCCCAGGTGCGCTTCAGCTGGATCATGCTCGGGCGTGAGCCCAGATCGGGCCATGAGCTGCTGATGGCCTATGCCGGCATCCTGGCCCACGGCACCAGTCTGAGCGCCGCCGAGTGCGCGCGCATGATCCCGCAGCTGTCGGCCACCAGCATCCGCCTGGCCATGCGCTGGGCCGGCGATGAGCGGCGTCTGGCCCTGGCCTGCCAGGCGGTGCTGGAGTTCATGCAGCGCCATGCCATCGCAGCGACATGGGGCCGAGCCGATCTGGCCTCGTCGGACATGATGAGCCTGGAGACCAGCCGGCGGGTATGGCAGGCACGCCAGGATCCACGGCGCCAGACGGCCTCCATCGGCGTGTACAGCCATGTGCGCGACCGCTGGGGGATCTTCCACGCCCAGCCGATCGTGCTCAATGAGCGCCAGGCCGGCGCCGCCATCGAAGGGGTCGTGAGACAGGAGCGGGTGGAGGTGTCGCAGTTGGCTGTCGACACGCACGGCTACACCGACTTCGCCATGGCGCTATCGCGTCTGCTGGGCTTCGATCTGTGCCCGCGGCTGCGCGAACTGCGGCAACGCCACCTGTTCGTGCCGCGAGGAATGACAATCCCTGTGGAGATCGCCGCCGTGTGTGAGGCCAGCGTGGACACGACACTGATCGAAGCTCATTGGGACCAGCTGGTGCATCTGGCGGCCTCGGTGCAGACAGGTCACGCCAGCGCGGTGACGGCGCTGGCCAGGTTCGGGTCGGCCGCCAGAGGAGACCCGATCTACGACGCCGGTGTGCAGCTGGGCAAGCTGCTCAGGACGGCCTTCCTGGCGGACTACTTCGTCAATGCCGGCTTCCGCAGGGAGCTGCGCCGGGTACTCAACAGGGGTGAGGCGGTGAACGCACTCAAGCGTGCGATTTACACGGGCCGTGTAGGGCCGGCCCAGGCCCGGCGTGCGGACGAGATGCAAGCCGTGGCCGACGCCTTGAGCCTGCTGGCCAACATCGTGATGGCATGGAACACGGCGCAGATGCAGGCGGTACTGGACCGGTGGGCCAACAGGCGACAAATCGTGCCGCCGGAGCTGACCGGGCGCATCGCACCGACGCGGCTGGAGGGCATCAACCTGCGCGGGGTCTTCCGCTTCCCGCTGGAGCGCTACGCAGGCCAGATCCTGCCGTCACAAACTACAGCGAAAACGAGTGCTGGCGGCTGAAATCGACCACGCAAACAGGCCCTCAGCGGCCGATCGGGAGACCAACAGAAACTCAAGGCATGACAAGCACTTGCGCGTACTACTGGAGCAGACCCCGCGCCAATCCTCGCTCTCCAGGGAGGCACGAACCGTCACTTTCTGCACTGAAATCAAAAGGACCCCTCGCCGCGCCCGCCTTGCCTTCCAGCCCTGCAGAGGGTCAGCCGCAGCAGCCGTCCCTCGTGCGCGTCGGCTTCAAGGTTGGCCTGGCCGCAGGCCGGGCGTCCGCCGCCCCCAGGTCGCGCAGAATGCAGCACTCGGGGGCGGGGCCACCCGCGCACCCTTCATCGCACGCGGTGACAAAGGCCGAAAGGCTGCGTTCCAATGCATTGAGTTCCGAGAGCTTGGTGCGGACCGCGTCCAGGTGCGACTGGGCTAGGTCGCGCGCCTCCACGCAATCGCGCTCACTGCTGGAAGCGAGCGACGCCAGGGCCTTGGTGTCGTCGAGGGTGAAGCCGAAGTCCCGGCATCGGCGGATCAGCGTGAGGAGATCTTGCGAAGCCGCCAAGTAGACGCGGTGGCCGCTGGGTCGGCGCGTCGCTTTCGGGATCAGGCCGATCTCCTCGTAGTAGCGGATGGCAGAGACGGCCAGCCCGGTGCGGCTGGCCAAGTCACCGATGGCGAGCATTTCGGGGGCCTGGGTTGAACTCATCGCAAAAATCCTTGCATCTCAAGTGACTTGAGGTCCTAGAGTGAGTTTATGTCCACAACAGCCCAAGGCAAGACACTCGTGAAAAAAACCATTTATGGAGCTCTGGGCTTAGCCGGGGCGTGTGCCGCCTGCTGCGCGATCCCCATCGCCTTTCCAATGCTCGCCGGCGCGTCCCTGGCCGGGGCCGCCGGCTGGGTAGGCGCAGACTCGATGCTGATCGCCGGCACCGCCGCAGCGGTTGTTGGTGCAGCGATCTTCTGGAGGCGCAAGGCGCGCCAGGCGAGCGCGAATGCGGGCGCGAGCTGCCCGACGCCGACGACTCCGGTCGGTACGGGGCGCTGTGGCTGTTCAGGCGCAAGCGGCTCCGCGGGAGCTTGCCAAGTTTGAGCACGAGATCTCTCGTCTGGGAACAGTCTCGGCCACGACGTGAGGGCGACGGTCAACGCCGTCCTCCTGTCCTGGCAAGGGCCGTCGGCAGCACATGAGCAGGCAGGGCCTTGCGGAGATCGGACTGGCAGGCGCAGCTGCACCTGGAGCACCTTCGTGTCCGAAACCGCCCTCCTTGGCGCCGCCGCTTGAACTACCCGTCACTTCTGGGTTCATCCCAGTAGGTTCTCCTTTGGATTTGGAGGGGCCACTCCCGTGCCGCGTCGATCGCGAAACTCGGTAGGGGTCATGCCGTAGCGCTCCCGAAAAGCCCGGTTGAACGGTCCGATTGACCCGAAGCCCGCCTCCAGCGCCAGAGTAAGAATCGGACGGCGGTCGAGCGCAGGGTCCATCATCCGCGCGGTGACCTCGCGCAGCCGGTAGTCGTTGACGAAGGATGCGAAGTGGCGGTGGCCCAGGCGTACGAGGATCAGCCGCCGCAGCACGTATTCAGGTACGTTCAGAGCCGTGGCCAGCAGTTTGACCGAGAGCGCGGCGTCCCGGTAGAGATGCTTGTCCTGCATGAGGGCGGCCAGCCGGTCGATCAGCGCCGAGTCGCCTTCCGTTGAATCGCCCGGTGGCGCTTCTGGCGCTGCCGGCGCGTCTGGCTTGCTGGGCACTGCGGGCGGCTCGAAGAGTGCCTCCTGGGCTTGCGTCCTGACTCCGAGCAGAAACACCGCGCTGGACAGCAACGCCAGGTCGATCACCGTGACATTGAGCAGATCCACCCATGCGGGGGGTGCTGAGCGCTGCAGGTAGATCTCGACCAGCAATATCCCCAGGCTGTAGAACCCCAGCGCGCCAACCACGATCCAGCGCAGGCGACGGCGCGCGTCGACCAGATCGCCTTCGCGACTGCGCCAGGCCCTGACACCAGCGGCCCCCAGAAAACCGATTGCCACCAGCTTGTGCACGCCGCCCCATGCGCCCCGCCATGATTGCGACACTTGCAGGTAGTCCATCGCGGCCAGCAGGCCGCTGGCGATCATGATTGCCGCTCCAATCCAGGCTACACGGGGAACGTGTCGGTCGTCCTCCAGCACGATCGATGCAAGCCGCCAGAACGCGAATGGAAATGCCAGCGCCGCCAGCACCAGCGGAAGCAGGCCAGCTTCGGCACGGCACTGCAGTGCGGGAGAAGAGCACGCCAAATAGGCGGTCACACACGAGAGCACAACCACCAAGGCGGCTCGAAGGCGCCAGCCTCCGCGCGCTGCGGTCACCAGCAGCAGCAGGATCGCAATGGCGATGCCTGCACCGCGAAGAAGGGGCTCGATCGAATTCATGGCCGTCAGAAGCATGTCACGAGACGCGCGGGCGATCTCGCCATAACTTGCAAATTCTGGCCCTTTTGACGAAAGGGCAAGCATTCGCGGGAATCAGGGAGACGCCCGAACGTGCTTTTCCTAGATTGGCGCTCTTCAACGCCAAGGGACTTCTCCATGACCTGTTTCCAAGACTACTGGACAACCGCAGTCGCGGCTTGGCCAGGCATCTGGCTGTCCGATCTGTTGCGCTACCTGATCGTGGCCGGCGGTTTTGCTGTCGCCCTGGCCTGGGTGCCGGCCGCCTGGCGGGCACGCCGCACTGTTCGCATCCGCCAGGTCGCCGGAGGTCAGCAATTGCGCGAGTTCGGCCATTCCATGCTCACCGTGCTGGTCTTCTCGCTGGTGGGTACCAGCGTTCTGCTGGGTTACCACGCGGGCCTGATGAAGATTTACTCCGACCCGGAAGCCTTCGGCTGGCCCTGGCTGCTGGCCAGCTTCTTCGTCATGGTCGTGCTGCATGACACCTGGTTCTACTGGACGCACAGGCTGATGCATCACCGCATGCTGCTCCGCTGGACGCATCGCACCCATCACCAATCGCTGGCACCCACTCCCTGGGCTGCTTACTCGTTCGCTCCGGCCGAAGCGCTGGTGCAGGCCCTCTTCCTGCCGCTGTTCCTGCTGGCCGTGCCGGCACACCCTGTCGTCGCGTTCCTGTGGATGGCGCACATGATCGTGCGCAATGTGGCAGGCCATACGGGGGTGGAACTGGTGCCCCGGTCCTGGCTGGCGGGCTGGTGGGGCCGCTGGCTGACCACCACGCTGCACCATGAAATGCATCACGCCCATGGGCACGCCAACTACGGCCTTTACTTTACCTGGTGGGACCGCTGGTGCGACACCGAACATCCCCAATACGGCGACCAGCTATGGGCGCTCGCGGGTCGGCTGCACCAGCCGACTGCCGGCGCTGGCCCGGCGCAATCGCCACGAGAAGTGCTGGGCAAGACACCAACGGTGTTGCTGGCCCTGGTTGTCGCAGGTATGGGCGCATTGGCAACTCCAGAGGCACTGGCTTCCAGCGTGCACGGCGAGTGGGCGACCCAGGGCTACTCGGCCCGGGTGGACATCCGGCCTTGCCAGGCCGCGCCAGGGAAGCTGTGCGGGGCCATCACCTGGTTGTGGGAGCCGGTGGACGGACAAGGCAAGCCCATTCTCGACGCGAAACACCCCGATGCTTCGCGCCGCGGGCAGCCGCTGCTCGGCATGGAAATGCTCAGCGGCTTCAAGCCTGGACTTGTTGCCGGCTCCTGGGCGGATGGCCAGATCTACAACCCGGAAGACGGGCGGACCTACAGTGCGAGGATGAAGCTGCGTTCGCCCGAAGTGTTGGAAGTCGAAGGCTGCGTGCTCGTCTTGTGTTCCAGGCAGATCTGGCGCCGGGTGCCACGGCGTTGCGACAGCGAGTCCAAAGGCATCGGCCACGAGAAAGTTTCGGCTCAAACCCCATGAACGCACTCGAACTCAAGATTCCCCCACCGGCGTTGGCAGTGGGCCTCGCGCTTCTCATGTGGCTCACGTCCTTGCTGGTCGAGCCATTGCCGATGTCGTTCGGGGCTCGGCTGGGCGCGGCGCTGGCTCTTGCCGCCATCGGCCAGAGTATCAGCATCTCCGGCATGCTCGCATTTCGGCGAGCGAAAACAACCGTCAATCCGTTCAAGCCAGACACCGCGTCGGCGTTGGTCACCAACAGCGTCTATCGCTTCACGCGCAATCCCATGTACGTCGGGCTGCTGTTGACGCTCCTCGGTTGGGCGGCATTCCTGTCGAGCCCTGCAGCCTTGCTCTTCCTGATTGCTTTCGTGTTGTACATGAACCGGTTCCAGATTGAACCGGAAGAGCGCGTGCTTTCATCGCTCTTCGGTACCGACTTCACAGCCTACAAGGCGCGGGTGCGTCGTTGGGTCTGAGGCCCAGCCTGTAGGTCATCGACGAGGTGCATCAACGCCTGACGCTCTGCCCCAGGATCGAACAAGCCTGTCCGCAGGGCGCATTGCGCGCGCAGGCGCGCAAGCAGCGTGGCTGGCTGGTCCTGTGTCGCGGCTCGCTGGCCGGCGCGGCAGCACTCCAGCAACGTCGCCAGACCTGCCGCATCGCCGTGCTCGAAATACCCTTCATATTCCTTGCCAAGCATGCCGACGTTGCCGCCCACCCTCGAAGCGAGCACGGGTGTGCCGCTGCGGATGGCTTCCATGATCACGTGGGCACCGCCTTCCATGGCGCTGGTATGCACGAGCACGTGGGCGCGCTGGATCGCCTGGCGCGTCGCCGCGTGTGGCAGGGCGCCCAGCCAGTGGTAGTGCAGGCATTCACGCGCGGTCCGGCGCGCCAGCTCACCCAGAGCGGCCTCACTGGCTTCACCGATGTGGCAAATCTGGATGCCGCTACATGGGCCTAGCAGCCGTGCCGCGTCGAACAGTGTCTGTGGGCTCTTCACTTGGCGCAGGTGCCCGACCATGACGGCGCGCAGCGACCGGGTGGTTTTTGGCAGTGTCTGGCGCAGGGCAGCGGACTGATAAATCACGCGGGCCTTGGCTCGAGCCTGCGCCGGCAGCGCGTCCAGCCCCAGTTCCTGCAGTACGACAAGCAGCTGCGCAACGTCCAACGAGCGCTGAGCCGCCTGGTCGATCGTGATGTCGCGGTACAGATCAGTGCCGGTCAAAATCACGGCCAGTCCCCGAGGGCCATGTGCGTTGGCCCACGCCTGCACGGCTTCAGCTGACCGCCGGGCGTGTAGCGCCAGCATGATTTCATCGCTTTCGGCTCGGGCGTCGGGCCACTGTTGGGTGATCCGCACCGGATGCGTGGCACCCAGCAGCTGCCGCCAGCGTCTGGCGGTCTGCCAGTTGCCGTTGTTGGCGTCAGCCAGCGCCGGGCTTACGATGACGATCGATGGATACCGCATTCTCAGGTTATAGCGTGGCGCAGGCCTTGCGCAACGGCGGACGCGAGCCAGTGCGCGAGGCTTTGCTCGCGGCCCGGCAGCGCACGCTGGTACAAGCCGACGCTTTCGCCACGGCGCTGGAATCCAGCAGCATGTGCGTGCCCTATGACGCCACCCTCAATCCGCCGCTGTGGGAGCTAGGCCACATCGCCTGGTTTCAAGAGTATTGGATTGCACGCAACCGGGAGCGCTCCCGTGGGCTGCTCTGCGACCCCGATCATGTGCGGGCAGCATCGCTGCTGCCGCAAGCAGACGCTTGGTATGACTCAAGCCAAGTCGCCCACCGCAGCCGCTGGGAACTTCCTTTGCCCAGTGCAGGTGCGACGCGGGCCTATTTGGCGAGCACACTGGCGCAGACCCTTGAACTGCTCGACCGGCTTCCGATCGATGCCGCAGATAGCGAACTCTATTTTTTCCGGCTGGTGGCGTTGCACGAAGAGATGCATGCCGAGGCTGGGGCCTACATGGCCAGGACATTGGGCATTGCTTTGCCGATGCCAGTGCAATCGAAAGCCCGCGCCTCTGGCGAAACGGCACTGGCAGTTCCTGGACAGGTTTTTCGATTGGGCTACGACGGCCCGGGCTTTGCATTTGACAATGAACTGGGCGCGCACGACGTGGTGATCAACGCCTTTGAGATCGATGCAGCGCCAGTCTCCTGGTCGCGTTTCCAGAGCTTCATCGACGCCGGTGGGTACGAGCAGCCGCGATGGTGGAGCGACGATGGTTGGCGCTGGCTGCAACAGGCGCGGCTGACGCCGCCGGCCGGTTCGACGACGGCCACCGATGCGCCGGCCCTCCACCTGAGTGCCCATGAAGCCGAAGCCTGGTGCCGCTGGGCCGGGCGCCGCCTGCCGACGGAGGCGGAATGGGAGTGCGCAGCGCTCTCCGCACGGGGCTTTCTCTGGGGCAAGGCGTGGGAGTGGACCGCCACGCCGTTCCAGGCCTATCCCGGCTTCGTGCCCCATCCGTACCGCGATTACTCCGCGCCCTGGTTCGGCAGTCGCCGCGTTCTTCGAGGGGCATGTGAGGCCACTGCGGCGTCTCTGGCGCATCCACGCTACCGGAATTTCTTCGAGCCGCACCGCAACGATATTTTTGCGGGGTTTCGCAGCTGTTCTTGACGCGACATCCGATCAGATTTCAGGCCTCGCGCAGCTGCCGCCAAGCCTGAACAAGGCCTTGGGCTGCCCGCTGAACGTCTTCATCGGTAGTGTCGCGTCCGACCGACAGCCGCACGGCCCCACGGGCGGCCTCGTAACTCTTTCCCATGGCCGCGAGCACGCCGCTGGCTTCGCGCCGGCCCGAATGACAAGCCGAGCCCGTGGAGGCGGCCACCTGTGGCGCCCTGGCCAGTAGGTCCGCACCGTCAACGCCGGGGAAGGAAACGTTGAGCGTGTTGGGAAGGCGTTCGGCGAAGTGGCCATTGAGCTGCAATCCGGGAACCTGGGCAGTCAGCTGCTCGTGCAAAGCGTCGCGCTTCCTGCGCATCGCCCCTACCTGCGGCAGAAGCTTGTGCGCCAATTCAGCCGCGACACCCAAGCCGACGGACAGTGCAACGTTCTCGGTGCCGGGGCGCAGGCCCCATTCCTGGTCGGCACCGAAAAGGATCCTGCGCAGGGGCGTGCCCCGGCGCACATACAGCGCGCCGATACCCTTGGGTGCATAGAACTTGTGACCCGCCATGGTCAGCAGATCCACGCCGAGTGCATCAACGTTGACACCGATCTTGCCGATCGACTGCGCCGCGTCCGTGTGCACGAGAATTCCGAGGGCGCGGGCCCGGCGGGCAATCTCGGCGAGCGGCTGGATCGTGCCCACCTCATTGTTCGCGTGCATGATCGAAACCAAGGCGGTGTCTGGTCGCAAAGCCTCGTCAATCGCGGACATCAGAACGCAGCCGGCGCTGTCCACAGGCACAAGCGACACGTCCCAGCCTTGCGAGCGCAAATGCAGAACCGGTTGCATGACGGCGGGATGC
The DNA here is from genome assembly GCF_007833165.1 of Caenimonas sedimenti. Taxonomy (GTDB): domain Bacteria; phylum Pseudomonadota; class Gammaproteobacteria; order Burkholderiales; family Burkholderiaceae_C; genus Ramlibacter; species Ramlibacter sedimenti. The sequence continues at coordinate 52,812 of NZ_VOBQ01000021.1, forward strand.
TCGACGGCGCTGACCACGATGTGCCGCCTCGCGGTGTCGGCCAAGGCCGACGCGGCGCCGAGCAGGGCAGTATTGTTCGCCTCGGTCGCGGTGCCGGTGAAGACAATCTCGTCATCCTCGGCACCGATCAGGCGTGCAACCTGGTGCTTCGCGCCGGCCATCGCGTCCGCGGCTGCACGACCGTAGCTGTGCGACGACGACGGGTTGCCGAACAGGCCGTAAAGGAACGGCTGGATCGCCTCGGCGACTTCGGGTGCCACTGGCGTGGTTGCGTTGTAGTCCAGGTAGATCGAGGCGCTCATTGACACTATTTCAAGTATCGGCAAACGGGTTCAGGGTACTCGGCGTGTTGACAGCGCCGTATATGGTTCACTTGGTCCATCGTCAAATCAGAGTGATCTTGCGGATTTTCCGATTGCCCATGTCCGCCACGTAGAGAACCCCGTGCACATCGAAAGCCAGCCCCGCAGGGAGACTGAAAGTCGCTGTGGACGCGTCACCGTCCACGCCACCGGAGTGCCCCGTGCCGGCAAACACCGTGGTGTCTCCCGCCGGCGTCGTCTTCAGAATCCTGTTGCCGTACGTGTCAGCCACATACCGATTGCCACTAGCGTCGGTCGCGACATTCGCGGGGTGAGGGAACGAGATCGAGTCCTCTGACGGCGTCGAGACGCCGCCCTTCGAGATGAGGCGGGTGAGATTGTTGTTCCCGTAGTCGGCGACATGGACGTTGGATTCGGCGTCGATCGCCACCGAGTGCGGCATCCAGAACTGCGCGTCGTGTGTCGAACCATCGACATTTCCGGATTCGCCCGTTCCCGCCACTGTGGTGACGCAGGCGCTACCTGCGACGCAGGCCTTGGTGGCCTGCGGGGGCGACACGTTGTCGCCTCCGCCGCCGCAGCTGGACACCAACAGCGCGGACAGACCGGCGCCCGCGGCGTAAACAATGAACTTCCGCTTGACCATCGCTCATCCTTTTCTGCCCTGAACCTGGTTGTTGCTAGGAGACCGTCTCCAGGGGTAACGGCCTCCAGGAACTGCACACGTCGAATCGATTGAGAGCGGGCGTTCAGCGTGGTGCCAGACGGGCACGCACGATGCCGAATCCTGAAAGCGCGGCCGCGGCCACCGCGAGCCAGGGCAGCAACAGCAGATTCAAGGACTGCCAACCGAGCAGTTGCAAGAGCGGAGCCGCGACCAGCGAGGCCAGTAAACCGACGGCGAAGATCGTCATGTCGTTCGCCGCCTGGGCCCGGCCCTTTTCGGCGGGCGTGTAGGTGGTCGTGAGCAGGGTCGTTCCGCCGATGTAGAGGAAGTTCCAACCCACGCCCAGCAGCACCAAGGCGCCGGCGAAGGAGTGGAAGCCGGTTCCCGTGAGGCTGATCAGCACATGGCCTGCCAACAATGCCACGCCGGCGAGCATGATCCGCAGCACACCGAAGCGAGCGATCAGGGAGCCGGTGAAGAAGGACGGAACAAACATCCCCAGCACGTGCAATTGGATCACCATCGTCGCGTCGGAAAGATGGTGCTGGTGGTGAACCATGGCCAGCGGCGTGGCCGTCATGGCCAGGATCATCACGCCATAGCCGGTTGCCGCGCCGAACAGCGCCACCCCATAGGCCGGTTGGCGGACGATGTCGAGCAACGGCCGCCCGCCCTGGGCTGTCGCAGCCGGCGCGGGCGGGATCTTCAGCCCGAGAAGGACGCCTGCGGCAAGCAGCGAAGCGACTGACAGAAGCAGGAACGACCCCATGTATGTCGCGTTCAACAGAGGACCACCCCAGCGTCCAAGCAGCGGCCCCAGCAGTGCCGCCACCACCCCGCCGGCCAGCACCAGGGAAATCGCGCGGGGGCGGAATGCTTCATCGGCAACTTCGCCGGCGGCGAATCGGTAGAACTGGGCGAATGCTTGGTATGCGCCCACCAGGAACGTACCGGCGGACAGCAGCCAAAGCGATCCGAGCCAAAGTCCGAGTGCTGCCAGGAGCCCAGCCAGCACGCCGAGCAGGGAGCCGGCCAGGAAACCCGACCTGCGTCCCACCTTGGCCATCCAGGTCGACGCCGGCACCGTGGTCACAGCGGTTCCCAGGAACATCGCAGCAATGGGAAGCGTCGCCAGTTCCGGCGACGGCGCCACCAACGCTCCGGCCAGTCCGCCGATCGTCATCACCAGAACGGAGGCGGTCTGAAATAAGGCTTGGGCGGTGGCCAACACGAGGACCTGCCGGTGCATGGGTTTTGCAAGCATCTTCAGTTCTCGATCAGATTGGAAGGGTTCAGCGGGTCGGGCGTCGCGGGGTTGAGACGTGGATGGGTCTCTTCTCCGAACGCGAAGAGCAAGCCGCCGGAGAGCGCCATCGACACTGCAACGAAAGCGAATGCGGTTTCGATGCGGCCCGAGAAGTGGCTGGCCAGACCCAGCCCGAGAGCGCCGATGCCGTAGCCCAGATCACGCCAGAACCGATAGATGCCGATGGCGCTGCCGCGCCACGACGGATGGGAAATATCCGCCACGGCAGCGGAAAGATTCGGGTAGAGCAAAGCCATGCCGAAGCCGGTGAGCGCCGCTGAGGCCAGCCACCAGGTCACCCCCTCGCCGAGCATCATCATCGCTACCCCCGCGCCGCATAGCCACATCCCCCAGACGTTGGGCATGTGGCGACCCACCCGGTCGGACAGCCGGCCCGTGAACAGCTGCGAGCCTCCCCAGACGAAGCCATAGACCCCGATGATCCAGCCGATGTTGGGTAAGCTCACTCCCTTCTGGTACAGGAAGACCGGATAGAACACCCAGACCAGTGCATCCACGAACTTCTCGACCAGACCGGCCTGGCTGATCGCGGCCAATCGGCGGTCGCGCCAAGAGACCAACGCGAAGACCTCCCAGGTGGTGGGCTGTGCGGGCACATTGCGCGGATAGCGTGGCAAGAGGCGACTGGGATCGGCCCGCAGGTGAGCTGCGGTTTCGGCCTTCGCCCACGGCAAGGTCTCGCGCACCGCAAAGATGGCCAGCAGCAAAGCCGCACCCACCACAGTCAAACCGAATACCAACAGGCCGATGCGCGGACCCATGGCGGCAGCGAGGTAGGCCGTCGCGATCCCCGCGGCAGCCACGCCCACATACCCGGAGAACTCGTTCAAGCCCAGCGTCAGGCCACGCTCTTCCGGGCGGGTGATGTCGAGCTGGGCGGTCTGAGTCATCGACCAGCACAGGCCCTGGTTCACCCCCAGCAACACGGTGGCGAAGACGATCCAGTCCCAGCTGGGCGCGAGCCAGACGATCACGGGGATCGGTACGGCCACCACCCAGCCCATTAGCAGCACCTTCTTGCGTCCGATGCGCTCCGACAGTCTTCCAGCCACGAAATTCAGAACCCCCTTGACCAGCCCGAATGCCAGCACGAAGGCCGACAGCAGGACGAATGAATCGCGGGGCACGCCATACTCGGTTTCGGCCAAAGCCGGTACGACGGTGCGCATCATGCCAATCGTCAGGCCCACCAGCAGCACCTGAAGCAGCAGCTGTACGAACTGGGGGGCGTTGCCCCGGATGCCGTGTTCAAGAGGCATGCTGTAGGCCGGCATTGACGGCCGCGATCGCGGTCATTTCATCCGAGCGCGCAGGAAGATCGGCCAGGAGGTGCTCAATGAATTCGCCGCGGGGCAGCGACAGTGCCGTGTTCGACCGCTTCTCGAAGCCGATGGTCGAAGAGGGTTTTCCCGACAGGCCTGCCCCACAGGCACTGCCGGCCTGGTGGCCCGGGAAGATTTCCACCGCATCGGACAGGGACAGCAGCTTGCCGTGGATGCTGTCGAAGAGCAGGCCTGCCATCGCCCGTTCGTTGCCCAGCAAGTCAGGCCGGCCCACGGAGCCTACGAACAGGGTGTCACCGGTCACCAGGAACCATGGCGTCTCGCCGCGTCGGAAGTCGCTGACCATGAGACAAATGCTTTCCGGCGTATGACCGGGGGTATGCAAGACCGTGACCTTCACGTTTCCAATATCGAGCAGTTGCCCGTCGTGCAGCGGCTCGAACTCAAATCCGACGACGTCCTTTGTGCTTTCGTGGAGGCAATAGGGAGCGCCTGCCATCCCGGCGAGAGCGCGTCCTCCCGAGTAGTGGTCTGCGTGCAGATGCGTGTCGATGACGTGCGTGATCGTGACGCCGGCGCTCGCCGCCTCGCGAACGAACCAATCTTCGTCACCGGCCACCACGTCGACGGCGATCGCCTTGCCATGGCCAGCGCAGCCGAAAAAGTATGAAAGCGACGCTTCACGGGTGGGAAGTTGCTTGAAAAACATAGGGCCTCCAGTACTTGCCCAGCGCGCTCAGGCGCCGGCCCGGCGCTCCAGTGGGAGGCCGGCGGACTCCCACTCGCTGACGCCATCCAGAATCTTGCGGGCCTTGTAGCCCTTGGCATTGAGCAGCTTGAGCGCCTCGTCCGACAGCATGCAAAACGGACCGCGGCAGTAAGCGACGATTTCGCGCTTGCGGGGAAGCTCGGCCAGCCTGCGCTCGATTTCGGCCACCGGCATGGAACGGGCAAATGGGAGGTGGGCGGTGTCGTACTCCGCCTCGGGGCGAACGTCGATCACGATGACATCGCCGCGCCGGGCCTGCTCGAGCAAGTCCGCGCGGTTGACCTTGGACAGCTTGGCCGGGTCCGCCACCAGCTGGTCGATGGCCAGGCGCAGTTCGACCAGGTGCTCCTCCGCAACTTGGCGAAGCGTGACCCACAGCCCGGCCACATCCGTGCCACTCAGGCGATAGACGATGTACTTGCCGTCCCGGCGGCTATCCACCAGACGCGCCGCGCGCAGCGCCTTGAGGTGGGCGCTGGCAAGCTTGACGTCAATTGACAGTTCGGCGCTCAGGGCCTCGACGGTTTTCTCGCTCTGGGCCAGGACCTCAAGAAGCTCCAGCCGCTTCGGGCTTGCCACGGCCTTGCCGATGCGTGCCACCTGCTCATAGAGCAAATCCTTGATGTTGCGCTTGTCCATCCGAACATTCTAACGATAATTAGAATAATAGAGCAAGTTCGGACGAAGTCCCTCCATGGACCTCTTGGTCAGCCGAGCGTCAGCGAATCATCCGCAACAGCTGTTGAAGCCGGAGGCCTGGACTGGCGGACAGGGAACCGTTCCATACGAGCAGTAGACGCAGCAATCCCCCGGCTTGGGCTTCAACACGGCGCCGCAGCCCTCGCAGTCGTAGAACCACTGGCAGGCGTCCGTGGGCATCGTCTCACCCTTCGAGTGCCCGCACGCGGGGCAGGTCAGGGTCGAGGCGAGCTGGGGCTCGGCGATCATTTCGAGGCCGTCACAGGCGCGGACGGAAATCCGGCGTTGGCGGTCGCCCTGGACAAAGCCGCGAGGTCTGTCTTCGCATCGTCGTAGACAACCGTGGTCTGCCGCTTGGCCAGGTCGCTCTTGACGGTGGAGACGCCGGCGACCTTCGAAAGGGCGGCTTTGACCGTCACGGGACAAGAGGCGCAGCTCATCGTCGGCACCGACAGCGTCACCGTTTGCAGGGCGGCGAACGCATTGCTGGCGAGGAGCGCAAAGATCAGAAAGGCAGTTTTCATGTTTTTCCTCAATAGAACAACGGGGCTGCGAACGGAAAACCCAGCACGATGGCCAGCAAGCCGGCAACGAGCAGGAACGTGAACTTCTGAGCCCGCTTTCCCGCAGGTGCCGCGCACAGTCGGCCGTCGCCGCAATCCTGGGCGCGCCAGATCTTCCGCCACGCCAGGATCAACGCGAGGGCGGCTACCGCAAGGAAGATGGGCTGGTACGGCTCGAACGCGGCCAGCTGCCCGATCCACGCGCCGGAAACCCCCACCAAGACAAACGCGAGCGGCGCAACACAGCAGGCCGATGCGAGAAACGATGCGACTGCGGCGGCGCCGAGCGCGATCGAGCTCGAGCGCGGGGCGTCCTCGGAAGGCGGCGTTTGAACATTCATGTGCCAAGGCTAAGGCCGTACTCGACTACGGAGTCAAGCGAAACCAGTGGGGTCAGTTGGCGGAATGGAAGGCGCCGATGAGCGGACAGGACACCTTGCCCCGGCCGACGTGGCAGGCGTTGACCAAGCTGGACAAGACCGCTTCCATCCTCGAGAGTTCGGACAGCTTTTTGCGGATGCCGACCAGCTTGGCCTCGGCCAGGGAACTCGCCTCTTTGCAATGCGCACCGTCCTCCAGTTTCAGCAACTCGGCGACTTCGTCCAAGCTGAACCCGAGGTTCTGGGCCGACTTGACGAATCGCAGACGCTCGACGTCCGCCGACCCGTAACGGCGAATGCTCCCACCTCGCCGGGGGGGCTCGGGAAGCAGGCCCTTGCGCTGGTAGAACCGGATGGTCTCTACGCTGACTGCGGCCAAGGCAGCGAATTGCCCGATGGTAAGTTTGTCCGTTTGATCCATTCCGCTCAGACCTCTTTGCTTTTCATTGCCGCTTCGCGCTCGGAAGCAATTCCGCCAACGGCATTCTGCCGCCGCCGCCGCCGCCGCATGAGCAGGTACGCTGCCGGCACCACGAACATCGACAACAGGGGCGCCGTGATCATGCCGCCGACCATGGGCGCCGCGATGCGCTGCATCACTTCGGAACCGGTGCCGCTGCCCCACATGATCGGAAACAGACCGGCCAGGATGACTGCAACGGTCATGGCCTTCGGGCGGACGCGCAGCACCGCGCCTTCGCGGATCGCGTCGAGCAGGTCCTCATGGCTGGTCTTGCCTTCGGCCTGCCGATCGTTCCAGGCGTTCTTCAGGTACAGCAGCATGATGACCCCGAACTCGGCTGAGACACCGGCCAGGGCGATGAAGCCCACCGCGCCCGCAACCGAGAGGTTGTAGTCGAGCAGGTACAGCAGCCAGATACCGCCCACCAGGGCGAAGGGCAGGGTGGTCATGATCAGCAACGCTTCTCCAAACCGGCTGAAGGTCAGGTACAGCAGCACGAAGATGATCAGCAGCGTGAACGGCACTACCACTTTGAGTTTGGCTGTCGCCCGTTCCAGAAACTCGAACTGTCCCGACCAGGAGACGGAATACCCAGGCGGCAGTTTCACTTTCTCCGCCACCACGCGTTGCATGTCCTGCACGGCGGAGCGCAGGTCGCGCCCGCGGATATCGACATACACCCAGCCCGATAGCCTGGCGTTCTCGCTGCGCAGCATCGGCGGTCCGTCGGTGATCCGAATCTCGGCAACGTCGCCAAGCACCAGGCGCGCGCCGCGTTCCGTGACGATCGGCAGCCGGCGCAGCTCCTCCAGCGAGTCGCGAACCTCGCGGGGGTAGCGGACGTTGATCGGGAAGCGTTGCAGGCCTTCCACGGTCTCGCCGATGTTCTCCCCGCCCACCGCGGAGCTGATCACCGATTGAACGTCCGAAATGTTCAGGCCGAAGCGCGCCGCGGCATCGCGCCGGATGTTGACGTCCACATAGCGGCCGCCGGTCAGGCGCTCCGCCAGTGCGCTCGATACGCCGGGCACGTCCTTGAGCACGCGCTCGATCTCGGCCGTCGCCTTGTCGATCTCGGCCAGGTCCGTGCCGGCAACCTTGACGCCGACCGGGCTCTTGATTCCCGTGGCCAGCATGTCGATGCGGTTGCGGATCGGCGGCACCCAGATGTTGGAGAGGCCCGGGACCTTCACGATTTTGTCCAGCTCTTCAACCAGTTTGTCGGTGGTCATGCCGGCTCGCCATTGCTCGCGCGGCTTGAACTGGATGGTGGTCTCGAACATCTCCAGCGGCGCTGGATCCGTGGCCGTTTCAGCCCGGCCCGCCTTGCCGTAGACGCTGGCGACCTCGGGCACCGTCTTGATCAACCGGTCGGTCTGCTGCAGCAATTCGGCCGCCTTGCCCGCCGACAAGCCTGGCAATGCGGACGGCATGTACAGCAGGTCGCCCTCGTCCAGGTGCGGCATGAACTCGCCGCCGACGCGCATCAAAGGCCACAGGGCGGTGGCCAGCACCAGGCCGGCGATCACCAGGGTCAGCTTGGGCGCGCGCAGCACGGCATCCAGCAGCGGCCGGTAGCCGGCAATGAGAAGGCGGTTGAGCGGATTGCTCTTCTCGTCGGGGATGCGGCCCCGGATCAGGTAGCCCATCAGCACCGGGATCAGCGTGACCGAAAGGCCGGCAGCCGCGGCCATGGCATAGGTCTTGGTGAAGGCGAGGGGAGAGAACAGCCGCCCCTCCTGCGCCTCCAGCGTGAACACCGGGATGAACGACAGCGTGATGATCAGCAAAGAGAAAAACAGCGCCGGCCCCACCTCGGCCGCGGAGTCTCCGATCACCCGCCATCGCGCTTCTCCCTCCAGCTTCTCGTCGGGATGGTCGTGTTTCCAATGTTCCAGATGCTTGTGGGCGTTCTCGATCATCACCACCGCCGCATCGACCATCGCACCGATGGCGATCGCGATGCCGCCCAGCGACATGATGTTGGCATTGACGCCCTGGTAGTACATGACGATGAACGCCGCCAGGATGCCCAAGGGCAGTGAGACGATCGCGACGAAGGCCGAACGCAGGTGGAACAGGAAGACGAAGCACACCAGGGCGACCACCAGGAATTCCTCGAACAGCTTGAACCCGAGGTTTTCCACTGCGCGCTCGATCAGGCTGGAGCGGTCATAGACCGGCACGATCTCCACCCCCTTGGGCAGTCCGGCCTGCAGTAACTTCAGCTTCTCCTTCACGGCCGCAATGGTCTCCAGGGCATTCTTGCCCGAGCGCATCACGATCACACCGCCGGCCGCCTCACCCTGGCCGTCCAGCTCGCCAATGCCCCGGCGCATTTCAGGGCCGATCTGGATACGGGCCACATCACCGAGGCGCACGGACACGCCTGCAGGCGTGGTCATCAACGGCACCTGCCGGAAGTCGTCCAACGTCTTGAGGTAGCCGGAGGCCCGCACCATGTATTCGGCTTCTCCCAGTTCCAGCACCGAACCGCCGCTCTCCTGGTTGGCCTTCTGCAAGGCCTCGACGATCCTGGTGTGCGGGATGGAATAGGCGGCCAGCTTGTCAGGGTCGAGCACCACCTGGTACTGGCGAACCATGCCGCCAACCGAAGCGACTTCGGCCACATTGGCGACGCTCTTCAGTTCGTATTTCAGGAACCAGTCCTGCAGCGCGCGCAGCTGGCCGGCGTCCATCGAATTGCTGCGGTCGACCAGCGCGTACTGGTAGATCCAGCCTACGCCCGTGGCGTCGGGGCCCAGCGAAGGCTTGGCCGCGGCGGGCAGGCGCGACTGAACCTGGTTCAGGTACTCGAGCACTCGCGAACGGGCCCAGTACATGTCGGTGCCGTCCTCGAACAGCACGTAGACGAAGGAGTCGCCGAAGAAGGAATAGCCACGCACCGTCTTCGCACCAGGAACCGAGAGCATGGTCGTGGTCAGCGGGTAGGTGACCTGGTTCTCGACGATCTGCGGCGCCTGGCCGGGATAGGTGGTGCGGATGATGACCTGCACGTCCGAGAGGTCCGGCAAGGCATCGAGCGGCGTCTTGAGCAGCGCATAGACGCCCCAGGCGGCGATCATCACCGTGGCCAGCAGCACCAGGAAGCGGTTGACGATCGACCAGCGAATGAGCCGGGCGATCATTTCTTGCTCCCTGGGGCCTGCGCCGGCATGGGCGACACCCGCGTGAGCTGCGGCAGTCCATCCTTGTCCATGAAGAACTCGAAGGTGATGCGGTCGCCCGCCTGCAGGTTGCGGGGGATGTCCTTGGGCGGCGGGAGCTTGAAGTCCATCGTCATGGGCCCCCACTTGATCGAAGGGATCGGCCCGTGCGACAGGGTCACCGCCTCCCGGTTGAGGGCCTCGACCTTTGCTTCACCTTCATGCCGCGGCTGCGCAGCGGCCTGGCTGGGTTTGGGTGTCTCGTTCAACCGCGCCTCGACGCCTTTGAGGCTGGCTTCGGAGTCGATCAGGAATTGCGAGGACACCACCACCCGCTGGCCGGGCTGCAGGCCGCTCTTGATTTCCGTCTGGCCGCCGCTTTCGATGCCGGCCTGAACGTCCACCGGCCGGAACCTGCCGTTCTCTTCGGCCACCATCACCACGGTGCGCCGGCCCGTCTGGATCACGGCCTCCGTGGGGACCAGGATGGATTTTTCGGCCCGCGTGTCCATGAACTGCATGGACACGAACATGCCCGGGACCAGCAGGCCGCGGGCATTGGCAAGCTCGACCCGCGCCTTCAAGGTTCTGGTGGTCGCGCTCACGTCCGGCAACAGCGCCTGGACTTGGCCGTCGAATGTTGTTCCAGGGATAGCCGTGGTCTGCGCCTGGACTTTTGCGCCAGGCCTCACCAACGCTGCCTGACTCTCCGGGACTTCGGCGTTCGCCCAGACGGTCGAGAACCCGCTGATGCGAAACAGCGTGGCGCCCGGCATCACGGCCATTCCTTCGCGCACGGCCAATTCGGTCACCAGGCCACCGATGGGCGCGGTGATGCCGATGCGCGCGTCGGGCTTCCCGCTGGCTTCCACCTTCCTGATCTGCTCCTCGCTCATGCCCGCCTGTCGCATGCGGGCGCGAGCCCCGTCGATCACTGTGCCCAGGTTCGTGCCCTGCATCCGGCGAACTGCCAGGAATTCCTCTTGCGCCGCCACCCAGTCGGGCACATGGAGCTCAGCCAGCACCTGCCCTCTGGCAACCCGGTCCAAGGTGGCGCGCACGTGCAGCCGCTCCACGTAACCGGCGGCCCTGGCCTGCACCACCACCTGATCGCGCTCATTGAAGGCGATGCTTCCGACGGCGGAGACCTGGGGCGACAACATTCCCTCGGTCACCAGCGCCGTGCGCACGCCCAGGTTCTGCTGGATGCGCGGGCTCACGGTGATGTTGCCCTGGTCGCTGCCTCCATCCGCATAGACGGGCACCAGCATCATGTTCATGAAGGGCGATTTGGCGGGCTTGTCGAACTTGTTGCCCGGCACCATGGGGTCGTGGTAGTAGAGCACTTTCTTGCCAGTCGCCGGATCGACATCGCCGGCCTTGATGCCGGCGCTGATGTGGCGCCGGGTTGCGTCTTCCCCCTCGGCGATGCTCTGCGGCACCGCCGCCTGTGGCGCGGGTGCGGTTGGCCCGGCTGGCCCGGCCGGCGTGGTGGGCGCTGCGGCCATGCCGCGCCGCTCACCCAGCGCATAGAGGCCCCAACCGCTCGCCAGCAGTGCGGCGGCGATCAGCGCCACGCCAATGCGTTGTCTCTTGGTCATGGTTGCTCCTTCGAACCGGTTGCCGTGCCGCCGTCGGCGGTGAGGTAGTTCAATTGGGCCCAGAGCCGCGCGGTCTCCATCTCCAGTGAGAGCACCTGCATGCGGGCGTCGATTTCCTCGCGACGCGCGGAAAGCAGTGCGGCCAGGTCGCCTTGGCCCGTCCGGTAGCTCGTCGCGGCCGCTTCGGCACGCTGCCGCGCCGCCGGCAGGAGGTCGGCTGTCAGGCGGGCCACTCGGCCCTTGCCGGCCTCCCAGTCGTTGGTCAGGACCCGCACTTCTGCGTCGTGCGCGGCCAGTGCATCCTCGAACCTGGCGCGGGCCTCCGCGAGCGACGCGACCTTGGCGGCCACTTCGCGATCCTGCCGGTTCGCGCGATCCAGTTGCAGCGGGATGGACACTCCAATCGAGACCATGTCGGAGTAAGCCGATCCGCGCTGGCTGACCATCGCTTCAACCGTCCAGTCGGAGCGGGTGTTGGCCTGGGCCTGCCTCACCTCGATCTCGGCGGCCTCCACCTGCGCGGCGAGCACGCCCAACTGGGGCAATCGCTTGAGCTGGTCGATGTTGAGCAGGTGGGCTTGTGTGGTCTCCTTCCACGGGACGGCGCCGGCCAGGGGTCGCGTCGCTCCGTCAGGGCCGATCCAGCGGCCCAGCATCAGCGCAGCACTGCGAGACTGGCGCTCCGCCTGCTGCACCTTGTCTTGCAGATTGGCCACGGCGGCTCGGGCGCCGAAGATATCGGCCTGGCTTCCCTTGCCGGTGCGGTAGGTGACTTCGGCCCCTTGCACCTGCAGCTCGGTCTCCTGGACCTGCTGGCGCAGCAGATCCAGAATCGCCTGTGTGTAGTAGCGCTCGATCCAGGCAATGGCGGTATCGCGCTGGATATTGGTGACCACCAGTGCCCGCTCGGCCTGGACGCGCTGGGCGTCCCGCTGCAGGCGCTCCACCCTGAGTTGGCGCTTCTCGGCCCGCGGCAGCTCCTGCATGACGCCGACACGGCGCATGGTCATGAAATCGCGCGACAGGCTCAGGCGATCCGGCCCATTGATCGGGACGTTTTCGACGCCGAGCTTCAACACCGGGTCGGGCAACCGGCCCGCAGCGGCGGCCATCTCTTGCACGGCAGCAGCGGCCGCGTCCTGGGCCGTGAGTTGATTGGACCGGGCCAAGGCGATGCGCTGGGCATCGGGCAGGGACAGGCCTTGCTGAGCCAAGGCCGGCGCGGCCTGGAATGCGAGGAAAGAGGCGGCGAAAAGCCAGCAGCGAGCGAGAGACGAAGACATGGAACCTCCAGACAGCAAGACGAGCTGCCCGCGCGAAGCGCTCAGGCAGCGGCGACGCGGTCTAGGAGGTCAGATGCGGAAGCAGCAGTTGCGAACGGCCAAGGGTGGGGCCGTGGCACGCCGCAACAGAGAGGCCTGCAACAGGGGCTCGTCGCCGTTCACCGACGCGACAGTCACGGTCAGCACCGCACCGAGCTCGGCCAGGTTGGCCAGCGTCGGAAGCTGGTAGTTGTCGGCGCTTTGCTGGGCGGCCTGGCAATGCGCGTGACACAGCCCGGGTTGCTCGTCGTCCATGGCGCGCGACATCGACTCGGCGCAGGGCATGCCGGCCTGCATCATCTCCGCGACTTGCACTGCCTTGGCCGCGCCCGGGCAGACATACCCGGCCAACGCGGTTTGCGCAAACAACAATGCCCACAGTGAGAGCATCACGGTGAACAGGCGAGAGCGGCGGGTGAGAGTCATATCGGGCTGGAACTAGCCAGAGTTTAAAGGCAGCTGGAGATTTTCCGTTGCAATAGTCAGGTCAGCACGGCCGTACCGGCCTACGCCGCGCACGGCTAGCGCTGCCGGTCCTCAATTTCGAGGGGCAAGCTGCTCCAAAAGCTGGCCCAATCGACAGGTAGCCCCCGTGACAGGAATCATGGGTACAGCGTAAAGCATCCCGGCGCTTGCAAAAGGCAGTTCCAGGCCAGACGGCTTTGGTTGTCCGAAACTGTGCGGATCACGACAGTCCTGACCGCTACGACGGCGCCAGGGTTTCGCGAGCACGCCCGACAGCGCGTGAGCATCCCATCGCACTTAAAAATTCAGTACCTCTCCGGCGCTCGCCTGCAGCCCGTGCCAAACCCGCGCGGCCCTCAATCACTATTTCGCGCTATGCACGGTTGAGGGCAGACGCACCTCACGATTGGGTGCACCGTAAGGAGATGCCTACAGACTCCCAGCAGCTTGCCAGCGCTTACGCCGCCGAAACGCAGGCATGGGCGGCTCTGAAAGGACATATCCCCGGCCAGCTTGGGCACGATCAGGCAGCTTGGGAGACGTGGCTGCATGCGTTGCGCGCGGCAATCGCGCTCCAAGGTCCCATCGCAGACACCGCCCCAACACCGCCGCAGACTGGTCGTGACAGCGGTCCTCAGTGCTAGGACTGTGGCTTCCTGCCTGACGTTGGGAGTTGAGTACGGCTTGACAGCGGTGAGTTCCTGAGTCCCGATACGCTGCCTCTGACGGCTCGGCTCGTGGTCGCATCAGCAAGGCGACCAAATTGAACGCTGACGGGTTTGAAGAAAGTACTTGACCTTGTCACGATAGCAAGGTTGATGCTCGGTTCATCAACCCAGAATGGCACCATCCAATGATCAACTTTTCTATCCCTGACATGACGTGCGGACACTGCGCGAGCGCCATCGCCAGGGCCGTGGCGAGCGTCGACAAGGAAGCCCGCCTTGAAGTCGACATCCCGCAGAAACGGGTCTCCGTGCTCAGCACCGCCCCGGAAAGCGAGCTGGCCGAAGCCATCCAGGAGGCGGGCTACACCCCGGAAAAGTTCACCGCACCCGCGCTCCGCTCGGCACCCGCTGCTGGCGGATGCTGCTGCGGCACCCGGCAGCCACGTTCGCCGGATGCCGGTGTTGCTGGCCCGGCGCGCCGTAGCTCATGCTGTAGCTGACGGGTGAGGCCTTCAGGGTCCGCGAGCAAGCGCGACCAAGACGGCGAAGAGTTGACGAATCGTCAAGGTGGCGGAGCACGCCGCACTTTGCAGCCATCATGCCGCTGGCAATCCTGTTGCCGCTTGGGTTCGCGAACCTGCCTCGGCCTCCGTGATGCGGCTGCTTGCCGTCTTCGCAGTGGTGAACAGTGCCCTGTTCATCCTCAAGGGGTGCCAGAGTGAATGGGTCGGCCGGTTTGAAATCTCATGCTGGGTGCCGGCTGCGGGCACCCTCATCTGCCTGGTATTGATCGGCGTCCGGGTATACAGCAGTGACTTGCAAGCCCCCGTTTTGGCGGGGAGCCTCCTGTTGGGGATTCTGGCCCTGTATGCGTTGCTTCGCCCGTCGGGAGAACTTGCCCCGATAGCCGAAGCGACCTGAGGCGCAACCCTCGTCATGGACGGGCGTCTTCTACTCGCCGTTCCGCTGCTCACTTTGGCCGAGCCCTCGGTTCCTGCGGTCTCGACTTCGGCTTCTTCAGGGCAGGGGCGGCGAAGCGCTCCAGGTCTTCCAGGATCGGGCAGTCGGGCCGATCGTCGCCGTGGCAGCAGTGGATCAGGTGGCCGAGCGTCTTGCGCATTGACTGCAAGTCTTCGATCTTGCGGTCAAGCTCCTGCAGGTGCGCGGAGGCGACCTCCTTCACGCTGCTGCTTGGGCGCCTCCGGTTTTGCCAGAGCTTCACCAGTTCGCTGATCTCCGGAATCGAGAAGCCAAGGTCGCGCGACCTCTTGATGAAGCGCAGCGTGTGAACCTCGGACGCGCCATAGACGCGGTACCCTGACTCCGTACGCCGGACCTTGGGCAGCAGCCCTAGTGACTCGTAGTGACGCACCATTTTCGGAGTCACGCCCGCCTTCTCGGCAGCCTCTCCAATATTCATTCCCTCGGTAACCGTCCTCATGAGGCCCTGCCTTTCCAGCGGCGCAGCGTCAATGCGTTGGCGACCACGCTCACCGAGGAGAACGCCATGGCGGCGCCGGCGAGCATGGGATTGAGCAACCCGAACGCTGCGAGCGGGATGCCAACCACGTTGTAGATGAAAGCCCAGAAGAGGCCTTGGCGAATCTTCGCGTAAGTCATGCGCGAGATCTCGATCGCGTCTGCCACGAGGCGTGGATCACCGCGCATCAAAGTGACTCCTGCCGCGTGCATGGCGACTTCGGTACCGGTGGACATCGAAAAGCCCACGTCCGCAGCAGCCAGGGCCGGCGCATCGTTGATGCCGTCGCCGACCATGGCGACGGCTTGGCCGCCCGCTTTCAGCTCGGAGACGACCTGCGCTTTGTCCGCCGGCAGAACTTCGGCGCGCACCTCGTCGATGCCCAACGCCTGCGCGGCCACGCGTGCGGCGCCTTTGTTGTCGCCGGTGACCATGACGACCCTGATCCCCTGCTCTCGCAGGCTCTCCACCGCCTCCTTGGCGGTGGCCTTCGCCGCGTCGCCGAACGCAAGCAGGCCGATCAGCCGCGCGGGCCGCGCGCCCTCGGCCAGCCACGAGACGGTGCGCCCTTCGTCTTCCAGCTCTCGCGCGCGCAACGCCAGGGGCGCAAGATCGACGCCCAGCTCTTGCATCCAGCGAGAGCTTCCGAGGCTGAGCGCCTGGCCCTTCACATGGGCCGACATACCGCGGCCTGCGACGGCCTTGGCGTCCTGCACCGGAGCGACGCTCACCAGGTTCTCCTTGGCGGCGTCCATCACTGCGCGGGCCAAGGGATGTTCGCTTCCGGTTTGGACGCTCGCTGCAAGGCGCAGAAGGCCCGAGTGGTCTCCATCGGCCGCCTCGAAAGCGACCAGGTGCGGTTTGCCTTCCGTGAGGGTGCCCGTCTTGTCGAAGGCGACGACCTTCACGTTGTGGGCGACTTCCAGCGCCTCGGCGTCCTTGATCAGGATGCCGCGCCGCGCGGCAACGCCAGTGCCGGCCATGATGGCCGTCGGCGTGGCGAGCCCCAACGCGCAAGGGCAGGCGATGACCAGAACCGCGACGGCGTTGAGGATCGCGCTCTGCCAGTCTCCCGTGGCGAAGCCCCAGCTAAGGAGGGTGAGGAGGGCGATTCCCAGGACCACCGGCACGAAGACCTCGCTTACCTGGTCGACCAGGCGCTGGATGGGAGCCTTCTTGGCCTGCGCGGATTCCACCATTCGAGCGATCCGCGAGAGCGTCGACTCGGCGCCCACGGCGGTGGCGGTGGCTGTGAACAACCCTTCTGCGTTCACCGAGCCGCCGACGACCTTCGCACCGGGAGATTTCGCTACCGGAAGGCTCTCGCCGGTGATGAGCGATTCGTCGACGTGCGTGGACCCTTCCAGGATCTGGCCGTCCACCGGTACGCGCTCGCCCGGGCGCACAACGACCACGTCGCCCACCTTGACCTGGCCGGCGGGCACCTCGAATTCCTCGTCTCCCCGCCGCACGCGCGCGGTGTCGGGCCGCAGCGCGTTGAGGGCTCGGATCGCTTCGGTGGTTTGGCGCTTGGCCCGGTGCTCAAGCCACTTGCCCAGCAGGACCAGCGTGATGACGACTGCGGAGGCCTCGAAGTAGAGATGGGGTGCCTCGCCGTGACCCTCGTGGCCGATGCGGGCGATGAGCAGGTAGAGCGAGAGGCCATACCCGGCCGACGTTCCTAGCGCGACGAGCAGGTCCATGTTGCCCGCACGCGCCTTCACAGCCTTCCAGGCGGAGCGGTAGAAGCGTGCGCCCAGCCAGAACTGCACGGGCGTGGCCAGGGCCAACTGCCACCAGCCGGGGAGCCCCCAGTCGGCGCCGAACAACATGCCCAGCATGGGAAGGACAAGAGGCAGTGAGAGGGTGGCTGCAACTGCAACGGGCCACCAATCAGGCAGCGCCGCTGTTTCCCCACCCGCTTGCGCCGCCGCTTCCGCCGACTGCGCAAGCTTCGCCTGGTAGCCCGCCTTCTCCACCGCCGTGACGAGCCGAGGCAGCACCTCGTCGAGGTGGCCGACGAACTTGACTTCTGCCTTCTCAGTGGCGAGATTGACTTCTGCCGAAACGACCTCGGGGAGCTTGCGCAACGCCTTTTCCACGCGAGCGACGCAAGAGGCGCAGGTCATGCCCTCGATAGAGAGGCTCACTTGCTCCTCGCGCACCGAGTAGCCTGCATTTTCGACCGCTTTGCGCAGCGCGCCGAGATCCACCTGAGGCGAGGCCGCGACGCTGGCTCTCTCGGTGGCCAGATTCACGCTTGCGCTCTCCACCCCAGGCACCTTGGTCAGCGCCTTCTCCACACGGGCCACGCACGAGGCGCAGGTCATGCCCTCGATGGGCAGCTCAATGCCCAACTTCTCCAGATTCAAGTTCGCCAGCTTCACTGGCAATGTCGTTGTGTTCTGCATATCGGCTCCTTGCGCCCAAACTCGGGCGACAGAGGAATGTTCAAGCTTGACATCATGGCAGGGTCAAGTCCCTAAATCTTGTAGGGCTGTACCGCGCAATCGGGTTGACCTTGACACGGAGGCAAGCTCGACGATGCAGCCCTTCATCAAATTTCAAGGAGAAGGCGTGATTGAACTGAACCTGCCCGACATGAGCTGCGGCCACTGCGCGAGCACCGTTGCCCAGACCTGCAAGCTCGTCGATCCGGCCGCAAAGGTCGAGGTCGACCTGAACACCAAGATCATCAAGATCGACTCGAACGAAGACCGCAACGACTTCGCCGAGGCCCTGACCGAAGCCGGCTACCCGCCGGCCCGATGATCTGCGAGCGCGACGATGGACTTCGCATTTCCGCAGCGCCTGCCAATCGTCATCAAGCCGGCAGCGCGGTGTGACCTGATGCTCGGCGTTGCAGGGCATGCTCGTCCGCGCACACGGCTGGTTGGCTTGGCCACCAGTGCCGTTCTCGCGGCGATCCTGGCGGCATGGCTGGTCAACTCAATGGACTGGAGCTTCGGCAACCTTCGGCTACTGATCGCCGTTTGCTTGGGGAGTCTGGTGGCCGCCCTGGTACTGGCCGTGGGATGGGGGTTGGAGCCTCACAATATGGACAGTTGGATCCTGCGGGCCCTGGCTGCGACAGTGACATCCGTCCTTCCGCTTATCGCGTAGGCCTAGGCAACTCCATCGCCTTCACCGACCATCTGCTGGCCAGGTCGATCGCCGGCTCATCGGGGATTTCTCGGCGGCATTGTGCAGCAACGCTCGGGTACCCCGCTGGCGTTTGAGAGAATAGGGTGCATACCCAACGACGACCCATGGAACTCAAAACCAGACGCGCCAGAGACGACGTGCAGATTGTCCTCGGCGAAAGTTGGCAACGATTTGCTTTTGCGACGACCGGCCTCGTGTTTCTTGGGACGATCAGGCGCGGAATGGAGATCGGCGCATTGGCCGTAGACGAAAACGGGGCCTACAACCAAGTGAACGGAGATGTTCACCAGTCGCTCAACCTGAGCCGAGTCGCGGCGCATCTGCGCAAGGTCGGCGCTCTAGCCGGGCATACCCATGGGCTTTGGACAGCGGAGCAAGTGCGTTCCTCGGTTCCGGTGACTGTGAAGCGACGGCGCGTCTGGACTCGGGAGCCCACATAGCCAAGAGGTCCCGATTCGACGATGGTGCGGACCTCTTACAAGCGCACTACAGTTAAGTTGATGTTCGCGGGCGCCAAGGCGACCAAGCGGTTTGGCAAAGCGGGCTTGCGCGCGCAGAATTGCTGAATGGAACCGAAGGCTGTTCAAGCTTACAAGGGGTACTTCATCACCGCTTATGCACGGGAGATGATGCCGAAGACCTTCGTAGGATTCTGCGACATCAGCAACGAGCGGCCCAGCGATCAAGGCGCTGTCAACGTGCTTGAACGCGTTCAGAGCGTCGGCGCTTATGAATTGGAGCAGCGAGCGGTGCAGGCCGCGGAGTTCCAAGCGCGCCAGGTGATCGACCAGCTGAAGCCGAACTGGGATCCCTTCACTGCGCCAGGCGGCTTGACCTCCCGCTGAAGGCTGGCGGCCGCGGGAGAAAGTATCCCTCGTCCGTGTCAACTCCAACATCCCTGCGACGGGTAGACTGATAAGGTGTCAAATAGTGGCTTCATCGCGCGCACCAAGCAGTGGGCAAAAAAAGTCAAACGCGACGGCGTGACACTCTGGTTCGCCCGCAAGCATCCCGAAACGCCCTTGCTTGCCAAGGCTCTGGCAGTGGTTGTGGTCGCATATGCGCTGAGTCCTATCGATCTCATACCCGACTTTATCCCTGTGTTGGGTTACTTGGATGACGTGATCTTGTTGCCAATTCTCATTTGGCTCACTGTCCGCCTCATTCCGGAGCGAGTGATGGCCGAGTCCCGCATCCAAGCCGACGATTGGCTGACCACTCAGGGTTCAAAGCCACGTAGCTACGTGGGCGCGGTCGTCATCCTAGCGTTGTGGATTGCCACTGCTGTTTCAGCAGCATGGTGGGCGCGGCAACGGGGTTGGATCTAGGCTCGCGCTCGACGTAGTTGAACTCGAGTGTTCGCCAAGGTCGAGCGCGGACGGCAATGAGGAGCATCAAGCCGCTACGCCCAGCGCGGGATCAGAACCGATGCCCAGACGGAGCCGAAGGCCTACGGTCATTCGGCTGATTGCCCTGGGGCAGTGGGATTAGTCTTGAAGGCGCTGGTGCATATTTCGGTATTTCGGTTACACCGGACGCCCGGTTCGGTTCCAGGTGGACAACTGGTTCGGTCGCTGGTGGACGCTGAGATCAGCGCTCGCAGACGCGGCCACTGCCCGGCAAAGCAGTCAGCGATCTCGGCCACGTAGACACGGGCGCCAAGGCTCGGCCTCAATCACGGGTGACATACTCCAAGGCGAACATTGCCAACACGCCTGCACCCGCGAGAGTCGCTGCAATCACTGCTACGATGACGGCCCATCTCCTGCATCGGGTTTTTGTCATTCTGGGCTGCTGCCGGTTCCGTGGACACCGGCCTAAGCTTCTTGAGCTTTCTCAAAGTCTATCGGACTGACGTAGCCCACCGTCGAATGACGTCTCCTCGGGTTGTAGAACCGCTCGATGTAGTCGAACACGTCGGCACGGGCCTGCTCTCTGGATCGATAGACTTTTCTGGCAATTCTTTCTGTCTTCAGTGAACTGAAGAAGCTCTCCATCGCCGAGTTGTCCCAGACCTCGCCGGCGCGGCTCATGCTGCAGGTGATGCCTTGCTCCTTGAGCAATTCCTGGAAGTGCTCGCTGGTGTATTGACTGCCCTGATCCGAGTGATGCAGCAGTGCGGCCGGTTTGCCGCGGCGCCACACGGCCATCATCAATGCATCGGCCACCAACTGCGAGGTCATGCTGTCATGCATCGACCAGCCCACGATCCGGCGCGAGTACAGGTCCATCACTGCAGCCGCATACAGCCAGCCTTCGGCCGTCCAGATGTAGGTGAAGTCGGCCACCCACTTCTGGTTGGGCGCACTTGCCACGAACTGGCGGTCAAGGATGTTGTCGGCGATGGCGCTGCGTGCGCCACTGTCTTTGGGCAATCCCCGGCGGCGCGGCCTGGCGCGCAAGGCCTGCTCACGCATCAGCCGCTCGATACGGTGCAGTCCACAGCGATGGCCCAGGGCCAGCACGTCGTGCCAGACCCGGCGCGATCCGTAGGTGCGATCACTGCCCACAAAGCTTTGACGAACATGCGTTCCCAATACCTCGTCTTCCCGGCTGCGCCGGCTTCTGGGCCGCACCAACCAGGCGTAGAAGCCGCTTCGCGAGACACCGAGCGCCTCGCACATCAGATTGACCGGCCAGGCCACCCGGTGCTTCGCCACGAACTCGAACTTCACAGTGAGTCCTTGGCAAAGTAGGCCGCGGCTTTTTTCAGGATGTCGCGCTCCATCCGCAGCTTGGCAACTTCCTTCTTCAGCCTTTCGATCTCAGCCTGCTCGGGCTTCATCACCCCTTTGCCAGGGAAGGCCTGCTGCGGATCGACCTCCAGCTCGCGAACCCATTTGCGCAGCACGTTCTCGTGAACGTCCAGATCCTTGGCCGCCTGGGGCACCGATACCCCTCTGTCCTTGACCAGCCTCACGGCCTCAAGCTTGAACTCCCGGCTGAATTGCCTTCTCGTTCCCATGAACAACCTCCAGTTTCATTTTCCACCTTAACAAGGTGTCTATGAAACCGGCAGCAGCCCATTCGAAGGACTCCTTGGTTAAGGTTGAACGTCAATCAATATTCAGGAGTGCCGGTGCTGGTGATGCACATCGGGCACGTGACCGTGAGCACGCTGCACAGGGTCGTGTCGGAGCCGGTGACTGAGGGATCCGACACCGCCTCCAGAGTCAGCATCAGAGACGCTCTGGCGCCGCTGGTGTGCTGCAACCCCCAGGCCAGTGCGACCGGGCCCACGGCTGCGCCCATTGCGGCCATGGCCAGGAGCCGGGGAAGTCCGATCGTTGCAACCGGGCCTCCCGGGAACTTCGGCGGCGCAACAGCAACGCGACCACCGCGGCGCGGCCGTGGAGCCGCGCCGCTGTCGTAGAGGGGCCAAGGCCCTGCCCGAGACGTTGGACCGGCGGCGTGCTCAGCCCAAAGAGCGGCGGCCACCAATGCCAGCACGCCGCCCTGCAGCGCTGGCGGCATGCTTGGCCCGCTCAGCATGACATCACTGGCCGGTGTGGTTCGCCGCCACGAAGTTGCCTGGCAGGGTGTAGAACATGTAGAGCGTCTCCTTCGCCTTGTCCGTGGCGGCCGGGTTCTTGAAGGTGAGCTTCCACTCCTTGCCTTTCTTGCCATCGACCTGCTCGGGCTTGCCTGGCTTGACGTCCTTCCACGACGTCTCGAGCTTTCCTTGCTTGATCAAGGTGGCCTTGCGCTCGTTCGCGCACCCGAGCACCTGGGTTTCCGCCGCAGGCTTGGCGCCATGGAAGTGGCACTTTGAGCCATCGTCGGCAAGTGCGGTAGTGGCGCCAACGGTGGCGCACAGGAGCGAGGCGGTGATGAGGTATGTTTTCATGATGGTCCTTTCGAGGGATGAGAGTTAGAGCTTGTTGCGGGTGGGGTCGGTCGAGTTCTTGATGTCCATGTCCTCATGGATGTGCTTGTGCTCCTCCGTCGGGAAGCGGAAGCCGTCTGGATTCACGTCGTGCTGGTAGCCGTGCAGTTGCATGAACAGCAGGTACACGCCGGCGTAGATCAGCGCGAGGTTGGCCGCATAGCTGAAGCGAGTGAACGACGGCCGCTTGCGCCAGGCAGCCAGCAACGCCACCATGACCGCGAGCGCCGCGATCTGGCCGAGTTCGACGCCCACGTTGAAGCTGAGGATGCGGCCGAGCATGGCCACCGGGTCGTCGCCGAGCGGCAGCTGCTGCAGCCTGGTGGACAGCCCGAAGCCATGCAGGAGGCCGAAGATGAACACCGCTCCCAGCAGATTCGGTGAGGCCATCGCAAAGTGCTTCTGGAAGCCGCCGTTGTTGTCGAAACCCTTGTAGATCACGCTGGCGGCGATGATGGCGTCCACTAGGTAGTAGTTCCAGGTGATCTTCAGGTAGGTAGCGAAAATGAGCGTGATGCAGTGCCCTACGGTGAACACCGTGACGAACTTGGCCACGTCCTTGAAGGTGGTCAGGAAGAACACCACGCCGAAGAGGAAGAGCAGATGGTCGTAGCCGGTAAGCATGTGGGTGGCACCCAGGCCCACGTACTGCAGGTAGCCGCCTTCCAGCATCCGCTGCTTGTCTTCGTCGGAGATGCCATGCGCGGCGGCAACCGCGCACATGAGAGTGAGAGTCGCGGCCGCCGCCGCTCGAAAGGGGATTTTGAGGATTTTGAGGTTCATTCAGGCCTGGCTTTTCTGTCGGGCACGCGCTCGGACACGAGCGCAAACAGTGCAGCAATAAGTCACTTCTGGCACTCTCGGCGCCGCCAGTGACTCGTGCTTGCGTGACTTCCAGAGACGAGCTCTGGACGTTTGCCTAGGCGAGGACTTGAGGAGGACGCAATGGCGCCCTGAGGAAGACCGACGGGGGTTCCTGGGCGATCAAGGTCAAGCGCCGTGAAGACGGGGCATTCGACATGAGCGCGCTCACCGACCGCAAGATGGCCGATGGCTGTGCGCCGTCGTGAGAGTGGTCATGGGTGGCTTGTCCGTCACGATCTTCGAGGTGCAGCGAAGAGTCCGCGTGATGGTGGTGGTCCGACTCCTGCCAATGACCAACTGCATGCGCGATCAGTGTTGACCGAGCTTCGACCTGCACCGGCAGCAACATCGCAAGCGTTTGCCACAGCAGAGCAAGCGCAAGCAAGATGGCACGATGGGGTCTGGACACGTGCAAATTCTAGGGCAATCCACACTTGCTTGGCGGCCCGGCCCGGCCGTTCGAACGAGGGGCCATCTCTACACTGTCGATCATCCGCCGCGGGAATGGTTGCAGCGATGGCGGCATTGGACTAATGTTTGGTGTGATGATGCGCTTCCTTTCGCCTGCCCAGCTCTGGTTCCTGGTGCTACTGCCCGTGGTGGCTGTACTTTACGTGTGGCTGCAGGGCCGACGGAAACGGTCTGCATTGAGCTATCCGCAGCTCGCCCTGGTTCGTCAGGCGTTGGCGTCCACCGGCTGGCGCCGTCACGTCCCGCCAGCCTTCATGCTCATGGCGATTGCCACAATGATCTTGGCTGGTGCACGCCCGGTGGTGGACATGATGGTCCCGACGGCCAGAAAGACCATTGTCCTGGCCATGGATGTTTCCGGCAGCATGCAGGCGACCGACGTACACCCCTCGCGACTCGCAGCCGCGCAGGCTGCTGCGAAGGAGTTCATTTCGAAGCTGCCGGAGGGTGTGCGCGTGGCCTTGGTCGCGTACGCAGGCTCCGCCCATTTGGTCCAGGCACCTACGCGCAACCGCTCCCAAATCGTTGCTGCGATTGATGCATTCAAGCTGGAGCGGGCCACCGCAATTGGCAACGCGATCATCGTTTCGCTCGGAGCGATCTTCCCCGCCGAAGGAATCGACGTCTGGAACTTTGGCACGAATCAAGGCAAGCGCGCTGACCTGGGCGATGACGACCTTCTTCGCCGCCCGGTGCCTGTCGGTTCGTATGACGCGGCCGCCATCGTCCTTCTGAGCGATGGTCAAAACACGTCTGGCATTGATCCGATCGAAGCCGCCAAATTTGCTGCGGAGCGAGGCGTCCGGGTCTATACGGTCGGCTTCGGAACCCATCAGGGCGCGGTCATCTCGGCGTTCGGCTTGAACGTGCGAGTTCAGCTGGACGAAGAAGCGTTGAAAAGCGTCGCCGGTTTGACCGGCGCGACCTATCACCGTGCCGCCGATCAACTTGAGCTGGAGGCCGTCTATGAGGCACTGAAAGCAGAGATCACCATGGAGCGAGCCGAAAGGGAAATCACCAATCTTTTTGCAAACGCGGCGACTCTACTGACGCTTTTCGCGTTGGCGCTCTCGGTACTCTGGTTCGGCAGGGTTATCTGAAGGGCCAGCAGGCCGGAGTTCCGAACAGGAGTTATCGCATCACGAGCGCGAGACCGGCGCACGCGGCGACCAATGTCCCCAGACAGACCCAGCTGATCGAGGCCATGGCCAGGTCGAACGACTCGGCAAGTTGGTGATGCCGGCGGATGCTGACACCGGCCGCGAGAATGGCCGCCAGCGCGATCCCCGTACCTGCAATGATCATCGCTGCATCGCCTTCCAGAAAACCGAAGCGTAGTACCAAGATTGCATTGACCGCGAAAGCCAATGCTGTTCGCGACCATACGAGTGATGTGCGTTGTGCCTGCAGCCCGGCGTCGGTCGGTCTCAGCTCCACAGGAACAGCAGCAGTGCCGCCGCGGACAGCAAGACCGAGCGAACTTCGCGGATCCGCTCGCAGCGCAGTGCGACTGTCGTGAGCCACTGTTCAGGCCTGAGACCGAGCGACTACTGGCGCGTGATCGCTCTTTGATCTGTTCTGCGAGGCGAGGCCCATGGAGTGAGGGTAGGGGCGGAGCGCATATTTCGAGTCTCACGTGAACAGGTCTTTCCGCAAGACGATCAGCAGCAGGGCAATCGCGCGCTGCACGCCAGCCGGTCTTTTCTCATCGAAGCCGGCAAAGCAGGTTTGCAGCATGGCCATCGAAGGGCACTTTGAGTTTCCTTGAACCGGCGCCGGCCCAAAAAAGCGTGAGCGACAGGGTCCAGCCGCGCGCATCCGCAGGGTTGTCGTCCTTGGATACGAGGTCGAGTTCAACCATGGCGTCCAGGGCGCGGCTCATGCTGCTCCTGCGACGGCTTCGCCTGATCCAAGCTCAATGCGGTACACCCGCCAACCGCCGCTTGCATCTACGACATCGAACCGGCCGTCGTGGACGACCGCGATGCGCCGCACCACCTGGTGGCCCAGCCCAAGACGAATGCCCGTAGTTTCTACAGGCTTAGAGTCCAACCCGACGCCGTTGTCCCGAACCTCCAGTTGCAGCGGCGCGGCCGATACGCGCACCTCGATGACCGTGCCGCGCGGCGTGTGATGGAGCGCGTTTTCGATCAGATTGCGCAACGCGATCTGCAAGAGGATGGGATGCCCCCTCATCGGGCAGGTGTCGGGTGCTTCCAGGCCGATTTCATGATCGGCGTCGAGCGCGGTCTGAGCGTATTCAGCCACCACTTCGCGCGCCAGGCTGGCGAGATCCACGTCCTGCCGCCCCTCGGCCAGCTCGGTGCGGCTGGTGCGGGCCAGTGACAGCAGGTCGGCCATCACCGCGCCGGCACGGCTCGCGTCGAGCACCACCCGCTTCATGGCGTCCGTCCGTTCTGAGTCTGAAAGCTCCTGCTGCAGCGCCGCGGCATTCAGGACCAGCGACGCCAGGGGGGTTCGCAACTCGTGCGCGATCTCGCTGGCCAACTGCCGCTCGCGCGTGAGCGCGGCGTTGTAACGCTGGATCAGGGTATTGATCGAATCCACGATGGCCTTGAACTCAGTGTGCGGCGGCGCTTTCAGTTCGGTGTCGCGGTGGATGTCCAGGCGGTGCACCTGGCGGCTCAGTTCCCACAGCGGACGCAGGCCACGGTGAACGGCGAAACCCAGCATCAGCGCCACTACCGGCAGCAACCAGATGCCGGGTTCGGCCACCTGGTCGGCAATGTCTTCGGCCAGTGCGTCGCGCTCGGCGATGCTGAGCAATACGGAGATCTTGCGTTGGTGCGCCTGGCCATCCCAGCGCGAAAAGGAACGCCAACGCTGCCCATTGGCGCCCATGGCCACCGTCTCGAATCCCTCCGTGTCGGTAAAAAGCGGCGTCGGCGCCTCGCCGGTGCTGGCCTGAAGCTTCCCCGACGCGTCCCAAATGAAGACGCTCATAGACTGCTGGTAGTCATGCGCCTTCAAGTCGGTGAGATTGCCCAGCGTCGCGGCGTCTGGGGCCGGTGCGAACTCGGTGACCCGCTGCGTGAGCAGAAGCGAAGCGACGCTTGCGAGGTGGCCGTCGGTGAGCTCGTCCGCCTCGTGAATTCCGGTGCGATAGCCGAACAGCATGAACGCCGCCCAGGTGACGACCAGCGCGCCAAGTGTCCACGCCATCAAATGACGGAACAGGGAAGGGTGCAGATGCAGGCTCATGGCTTGGGAGATTCTGTCGGGACGAAGTAGCCCACGCCACGCATGGTGCGGATGACACCCTCGCCGAGCTTGCGGCGCAGGTGATGGACGTGGACTTCCACTGCGTTGCTGCCCAACGCCGCGTCCCAGGTGTAGAGACTGGCCTCGATCTGTGAGCGGCTCAGAACGCGGGGCCGCGCCTCCATCAGAACCAGCAGGGCGCCGAATTCGCGGCTGGACAGCTCGACCTCCACACCGTCGCGGCGAACCGTGCGGGTAGCAGGATCGATCTCGAGTTCACCCCACACGAGGGTCGGACGGGACCGTCCGGCCATCCGGCGCCGCAAGGCGCGCATGCGGGCGGCGAGCTCGCCCGGGTCGAAGGGCTTCACGATGTAGTCGTCGGCGCCCATGTCGAGCCCGGAAATGCGCGAGGGGATCTGGTCCCTGGCCGTCATGATGACCAAGGGGGTTTCCGGGTCGGGCAGGCCGCCGGCGGGCGCGTTGCGCACCGCCTGGAGCACGCTCATGCCATCGCCATCGGCCAGACCCAAATCCAGCAGCACCATCTGGAACGGCTCCACGCGCAGCGCGGCCAGGGCCGCCGACACGGTTGGCGTCACATCGGCCGCCCAGCCTTCCTGACGTAAGGCCAACACCAATCCCTGGGCGATGCCCTCATCGTCTTCGACCACCAGAACACGCATTTCCGCATTGTCACCGGCCCGCTTAAGAAACCCTTAAGCAGCTCGGCCGATCCTCGCGGCCCATGTCTGTATCGAATGTTCGCGTCGCCTGGGCGTCCGCGGGTGCACTTGCCGCCTTGATCGCCTGGGATGTCTCGGGCCTTGACCTCGAACTCGCGCACGCCTTCGGAACCGCCCAGGGGTTTCCGCTACGAGAGCACTGGTTCCTGACCCAGGTCATGCACTCCGGCGCCAAGACGCTGGCTTGGTTGGCCATCCTGGCGCTCTGCATCGCCGTGACCTGGCCGACGCGGTGGCTGGAAGCGTTGCCACAGCGCCGGCGCGTGCAGTTGGCTGCCACTGCGCTTGTGGCGTCCGGTCTGGTCACCTTGATCAAAGCCGGCAGCCACACAAGCTGCCCCTGGGACTTGCACGAATTCGGCGGTATCGCACGACACGTGTCCCATTGGGCCGGCTGGCTGTCCAGCGATGGTGGGGCAGGTCGTTGCTTCCCGGCGGGCCACGCGACCACGGGATTCGCCTTCATCGGCGGTTACTTTGCCCTGCGGCACGACATACCGCGCCTGGCCATTGCGTGGCTGGCGGGCGCACTGGTGCTCGGCCTGCTGCTGGGTGGCGGCCAGCAGATGCGCGGTGCGCACTTCATGAGCCACACCCTGTGGACCGGCTGGATCTGCTGGATGACGGCCTGGCTCACCGATCCCCTGTTCGCGCGTGACCGTGGCACCCCGCTCGGGGAGGCCACTGCATGAAGCTCACTCCCACCACACCCGTTTGGGCGGTTTTCGCCACTAGCGGGTGGCTGGCCCTCGCGGGCAACGCCGCCCTGTGGAAGCGCCTTTCCGCCGAAGGCACCCTGAGTAATGTTCAGGGTTGGTTGCTGCTCGTGGCGATGGTTCTAATCGTCTGGGCGAGTCTGGGGGCGCTTCTGAGCATTTTTGCTTGGCGCCGCACGTTCAAGCCGGTGGCGACGCTCCTGCTGCTCATCGCGGCGTTCGCCAGCTACTTCTCGCTCGCCTACGGCGTGGTGATCGATCCGGGCATGGTGATCAATGCGGTGCAGACGGATTTCCACGAGGCGACTGCGCTGGCGAGCTGGCCGATGGCGTTCACCGTGCTTCTGCTGGGGGTCCTGCCCACTGTTCTGCTCTGGGCGAAGCCTGTTGCCTATGCGCCCTGGCCGCGGCAATTGTTGACCAATCTGTTGTTCGTCGTGGGCGCCCTGGGCATGGTCATCTCTGCCGGCTTGGCCAGTTTCCAGCCGCTCGCCTCCGTGATGCGCAACCACAAGGAAGTGCGCTACCTGATCAACCCATGGGCGAGCCTCTACTCGGCCGGCCGCGTAGCGGCTCGCCCCTGGCAGCGGGGCGAGGGCAAGTTGCAGCCAATCGGCATGGACTCGCGGCTTCGCTCGGCGAATTCAGATCGTCCAGTGCTCCTGCTGCTAGTTCTGGGCGAGACGGCACGCAGCGCCAACTTCTCGCTCAATGGCTACGAACGTACGACCGCCCCACAGCTCGCAACAGAAGGCGTGGTGAGCTTTCGCAACGCCTGGTCCTGCGGCACCAGCACCGCTGCTTCCGTCCCCTGCATGTTCTCGCACCTGACGCGCGAAGGCTTCGACGCCCGCGAAGGGAATCACGAGGGCCTGCTGGACGTGATCCAGCGCGCCGGCCTGGCCGTCCTTTGGCTAGACAACCAATCCGGCTGCAAGGGCGTGTGTGACCGCGTGCCAAACGTCAACGTGATCAAAGAGGCGGCCGCGCGCGGCTGCGACGGTGCGGGCTGCCTGGACGAAGTGATGCTCGATGGCCTGGACAACCGCATCCAGGCGCTGGATCCGGTGCGCGCGGCTCGAGGGGTGGTGTTGGTCATGCACCAGATGGGAAGCCATGGCCCGGCGTACTACCTGCGCTCGCCCGCAGCCATGAAGTCCTTCCTGCCGGAGTGCACCAGCGCCGCGCTGCAGGACTGCAGCCGGCAGTCGGTGGTCAACGCCTACGACAATTCGATCGCGTACACCGACCACTTCCTGGCCAAGGCGATCGCCTGGCTGAAGACCCGGGAAGGCCGCGCCGACACCGCGATGGTCTATGTCTCAGACCACGGCGAATCGCTAGGCGAGAACAACCTCTACCTGCACGGTCTGCCGTACTCCGTGGCGCCCGACTTCCAGAAGCACGTGCCCTGGGTTACCTGGACGTCCGCCAGTTTCCAGAACCGAGCCGGCATGTCCAGCAGCTGCTTGACTGCGTTGCAAGACCGCAAGATCAGCCACGACCACTACTTCCACTCGGTCCTCGGCCTGCTCGAGATCGAGACCAGCGTTTACAAGAAGGAGCTTGACGTCTATGCCTCCTGCCGCAGCCACCCCGGCGACATTTCGCAGGCAAACCCCGCGCCCGATCTTCGCCGGGCCGCAATGCTGGCCGATGCGCCCAGGTTGTAGGTTGTAACGCACAGCGCTTCAGGTTTTCTCATGGCTCACACACCTGGGCGACGCCAAGACATTGACCCTGGTCTGCCTGGGGGTCGCGTTGGTCCTGATCCGGCGACGCGAGCACCTCCTGGCCACCGCATGGGTTGTCGCCCTCGCGGGCAATGGCCTCCTGAACAACCTGCTCAAGCAATTCTTCGCGCGTGAGCGGCCGGTGCATGACCATGTGCTGGACGTGTCAGGCGAAGGCTGGAGCTTTCCAAGCGGGCACAGCTCCGGTGCAGGGTGCAGTAGTCGCCTACGGGATGCTCGCCTACTTGGCCATCCGCGTGACGACTGCCCGGTGGCATGCGCCGGCGGTCCTCGCCGCCGTGCCCATCGCGCTCACCATCGGGGCGAGCCGCATCCTGTTGCAGGTCCACTACACCAGCGACGTCGTCGCCCGCTTCTCTTCCGGCTTGTCTTGGCTCGTACTGTGCATTGCCTGGTGCGAGTCGCGGCGGCATCCGTGTGGCAAGCACGCTCCAGTTAGCGCCGCCGCCTGATCGAGGAAGCGTCACGCATGGCCAGGCTGCATGAACGGCGCGAGTTCGTCGCGATTGAGCAAGACGATTTGTTGCTCTTCGGGGGAACGCCCTTCCTCCCGATGCAGCCCTAGTCGCCGGAGGGCGTAGAAAAGAAGCGCGTGCCGGCAGCTCAACGAAAGAATGCCGTCAATCATTCCATAGTCCAAGCGGATCGCGCGCTTCGCACCAGCAGGCAATAAAGGGTGGGGGGCGATCACGAGTTGCAAGACGCGATGCCAGGACTCGTCCTGCCCGCTGCCCTTCTCGCTTGCGCCGGCTAGTGACACATCGGTCATTCGTCCGATGACGAAATCTTTGTACTTCTCGCTGGAATGGCAATACGCGCGCACGTGCCATCGAAAGCCGTCATACCCGAGGGCGTGTGGCGATAGAACACGCGCCTCGGGACCGGGCTTCTTCATGCCTTGATAGGCGAGGGCCACCATCCGCTTGTCGCGGATGGCTTGCACGAGCAGTGACAACGACCTGCCATCCAACTGCCGCGAGGGGATCGGCGCCACGCCCACCTCCGGATGCCAGCCGATGAAGCTGGTCCGCGAATCGATCACATCCGTGACCAGGGCGAGCAGCTCATTCAAGTACGCGCGAGACGAACTTCGGGGATAGAGGGGGGCGTATCCCTCCGTACGCATGAAAGCCTTCTGCTTGAGGTCATAGGCAAGGTTGAAAGGCGCCGCCTCTGTGTATTTCCCCAGGTCTGCCGTCGCCTGCGGTGCTGAGATATCAAAGTGCTCAATCAAGTCCGTGCGGTTGAGCCGCCCCTCCCAGCGAAGCCTGTAGTCGATGAATTTCAGGCGCCGATCCTGGCTCCAGCTGGCTGGGTGGGGAACGGCCTCCGAGTACTTGGTTTCGGGATGATCTTCCATACAGTGCAATGGCCTAACTGGCCTTCCTGGGCCTACTGGCTACATAGAGTAAACTAAGTGTACACGTAAGGAGCTTGTATGCCAGCAATGATTACCTTCTTCCCTGTGGGCTGCGGTGACATGACGCTCGTCGAACTGGCGGATGCCGACCGTACCAAGATTCTGATCGACATCAACATCCGGCAGGGTGAAGACTGCCGCGACGTTGCCAAGGACTTGCGCGGGCTTCTCGAGAAGGACGGCAAGGGCCGCCCCTTCGTCCATGCCTTCCTGATGACGCACCCGGATTCGGACCACATCCGCGGGCTGGAGACCCACTTCCATCTCGGGGCGCCCGCGGACTATCCGGACGACGAGAAACCCGAAGGCGAGAAGCGCATCTTCATGCGCGAGATCTGGTCGTCGCCCCTGGTCTACCGGCGCGCGTCGGCCGAGCATCCGTTGTGCAGCGATGCCAAGGCGTTCAACTGCGAGGCCAAGCGGCGGGTTCAGGTCAACCGCGACAAGAAGTTCGTCGGCGTGGAGGAGGGGGACCGGATCCTCATCATGGGCGCGGACGAGAACGGCAAGACCGACGACCTCAGCTCCATCCTGGTCAAGGTGGACCAGACATTCACCCAGGTGAACAAGGTCAACAAGGCCGGCTACTTCACCGCACGGCTGCTCGCGCCGCTGCCCAAGCAGGCGACGGAAGACGAAGAGGAGAAGCTGCGCAAGAATCACTCGAGCGTGATCTTGAACATGCAAGTCGGCGCCGACGCCAAGACGCCTGATGGCTGCAAGTTCATGGTCGGGGGCGATGCCGAGGTCCTGATCTGGCAGCGCCTGTGGGGCAAACACAAGAACAGCAAGAGCGTGCTCGAGTACGACCTCTTGCTGGCTCCTCACCACTGCTCCTGGCACTCGCTGTCCGAGGACAGCTGGTCCAAGCTACGGGAAAAGGCCAAGGTCGACCCGGATGCGCGTGCAGCGCTGTCGGTCACCCGCCAGGGCGCCGTGGTGGTGGCGAGCTCCAAGCCGATCAAGGACGACGACAAGGATCCGCCCTGCATCCGTGCCAAGCGCGAGTACGAGGCGATCGTGAAGGACGTCAACGGCGCCTTCCACTGTGTCGGCGAAATCCCGAACGAAAAGAACCCAGAGCCGCTCACCTTCAACGTCACCGGCGAGGGCGTGCAGATCGCCGCCAAGCAGGACGCTCCGCGCCGCGTCGCCGCCGTTGCCGCCTCCACCACCGTGCCCCGCGGACACGGCTGAGCCTCCATGGCCGACACCTTCGCCTTCGCCTTACAGGACGCGATCGAGGAGATCGCGCGCCACCCTGCGGTGCGAGCGGTCGGCTCGTGCGAGCAGGTCGAGGGCGGCGTCGTTGTGCCCGCGCAGGTGTCGGTGAACCTGCCCAGTCGTGCGCGTGACGGGGTATCCGCCACCGGCGTGCGCGAGGTGGAACAGGTACTTTTCAAGTTCCCGCGCGAGTATCCGCTGAAGGGGCCGTGGCTGTACCTGCGGGAGGATTTCCCCACGGACATGCCGCACATCAACCCGCACACGCGGGGCAGCTTTGTACCGCCTTGCGTCTATGAAGGGACATTGAACGACCTTGTCCAGACCGACGGCATCGTGGCTGTGGTCGACCAGCTGGTCACCTGGTTGGAGCGCGCGGCGTCCGGTCAGCTGATGAATCTCGACCAGGGCTGGGAGCCCACGCGACGGGGGGAGGCGCACGCCACCCTGGAGTTCGATGCCGACGCGATGGTGCGCGCGTTGCCCCAGGACGGCCTGCCCACGGTGTATGGCGGAACATTTGCGCAGTCCGGCAAAGGCGTGTTCATGGGCGTGCAGATCGGGCAAACCGACACGCACGGATTTCGGTCTGAGCTGATCACTGGAATCAGCGGACGGCGGATATTTCGCGGCCGGCTCTCGGTGGTGGTGGCGATGGCGGCCTGGCAAGAGGGCAAGGGCCGCGTCGACGACGTCTACCGGCCCGACATGGTCGTCGATATTCCTTCGCTCGCTCAGCGAGCGGTCGAGACGGGGATCGACGGTACAGCCCTGATCGGCAAGCTCGAGTCCTTGCTCCTGCAGGCCAATCTGGCGGCGCAGGTCAAGGCGCCGTGGCCCTGGGTCGGGGACTTCCTGGTCGCCGTCGTGCTTGCCGTGAAGCGCCCTGTCGCCCTGTTGCGAAGCGGTCGCGACATCGAGTTCGTCCCGTATGTCGTGCGGATCCCGCGCGACGAGACCGGCCCCGCCCTGGCAAAGGCGCGCGTGGAAGCGGCTTTCCATCTGCACGGCGCGAATGCGCAGCTCCTGGCGCGCACGTCGGGCTACGAGACCGTCGACCTGGACCATGCGCTGGCCTTCATCGGATGCGGCAGCCTCGGCTCCAAGATTTCGCTGCATCTGGGCCGCGCGGGGTTCGGCAACCAACTCCTCGTGGACAACGAGGCCTTGGTCGGCCATAACCTGGCGCGGCATGCATCCTACGGCGGCACGTGCTCGAACAAGGCCGAGAACCTGGCCACCACCCTCCGTTCACTGGGCCATGCCGGCGCGAGGGCGGCGCCGGTTGACGCGGCAGCGCTTTTCACCACCGGCACCGACTTCGCTGAGCTCCTCCCGCCTGGAAAGCGGTTGATCCTGGATTCGACGGCCTCGCCTCAAGTCGCGGCAGCGGCAACCCACAGTCCCTACCTGACTCCGGAAGTGGGACGGCTGGCCCGCGCTCAAATCTACAACCGCGGGGGCGTGGCGGTTCTGCTGCTCGAAGGCGACAAGCGCACACCGCGGTGCGATGACCTGACCGCAGAGCTCTTCCGCCGCTGCCGCAGCAATCCGGGCTTGCGCGGGCAGATCAAGGGAAACGCGGCCGATCTGACGCAGGTCATGATCGGCGACAACTGCCGCTCGCTCACCATGCAGATGGCCGACAGCATGGTGTCGCGGGCCGCAGCCGCCATGGCGATGCAGGTCGAGCAATGGCTCGTCCAGGGCATTCCTGATGCTGGATTCCTGTGCGTCGGATATCAAGACGCGGCTGGCATTGGTTTCAGTTGGGCAACCAACGCCGTTCTGCCAAGCCTGGAGCTGATCGCCGCGAACGACCCGTCTTGGCGTGTTCGGGTGGCATCGACGGTGACCAAGCGCATCGCGCAAGACGTTCAGAAGTGGGGCCCTGTCGAGACGGGGGGCGCGGTACTCGGACATATCGACACCCACGCCCGCACGATCGTGGTCGCGGACATCGTGGACGCGCCGCCTGACAGCATCAGGCAGCGCGACCGGTTCGTCCTGGGCACTCAAGGTCTTCAGGATGCGGTCCTCCAGGCAAACACCGAGAGCCTCCACTATCTGCGCTTCATCGGGACCTGGCACAGCCACCCGGCCGGAGGGCCGCATTCCCAGATCGACAAGGACACGTTGGCGGCCATCTCGCGGTTTGCTCCTGGCCTGCCGGTGGTGTCACTGGTGTGGCGGCCCGAGGGCTTCGCATGCGAGGTGCGTGTCGACCAGGGGAGGTCTTCATGAAACTGGAAATCTTCGACGTGGGGCACGGCGCTTGCGCGCTCCTGAGCGCCGCTGGCTATCACGTGATGATCGACTGCGCATCCAGCGTGGATCTCGGGTTCGACCCTGGAGGGCTGCTGGTTTCGCGTGGGATCACGACGCTGGATCTGCTGATCGTGACCAACTACGACGAGGACCACGTCAGGGGCCTGCCGAAGCTCCTGCAGAAGGTGGACGTCGACCGGATTCGTCGCAACAGGAAGGTGACACCCGACACGATCGACGAGTTGAAGGGGTTGGAGCCCGGCCCCGGCATCGCCGCCTTGATCGACATGGCGAAGGAGTACACGGTGTCGGTCAACCACCTGGAGATCCCGGACGTCACCATCCGTACCTTCAGCCACGCCTACCCCGACTTCGAGGACGAGAACAATCTCAGCTTGGTCACCGTGCTGGAACTCGGCGCCGCGGTCTTCGTGTTCCCTGGTGACATGGAGTGCGACGGGTGGGAAGCCTTGCTGGATGCCGAGCCCGACCTGTGCGGCCTTTTGAAGCGGGCGTCGGTGTATGTGGCGTCGCATCACGGGCGAGTCAGTGGCATCTGCGAGCGCATTTTTGACGAAGTGGGTTGCAGTCCTCATCTGGTGGTCATTTCGGACAAGGGCTATTTGTACGACACACAGGAGACCGTGCCGTACTACCGAACCAAGGCGGGGGGGTGGACCTTCCGCAATACCGACCGTTGGGTTCTGACGACGCGAAGCGACGGAATGATCGAGTTCGAAGTCGGCCGAAACCCGAATGGGCGGTGGTACCTGGTCGCGCGATGAACAGGCAAGGCGCACACACCTGAAAGGCAACCATGAAAGAGTTCCCCTTCGACCCCTACGACTTCTTCGGCTATCTGGCCACGGGACTGCTCGCGCTTTTCGCGCTCCAGATCATCATCGGGGTGCCTGAAATCTTGGGCAAGGACCTCAAGGCGTTGGAGATTGCCGCAGTGACCTTGGCTGCTTATGTGGTGGGCCAAATCTTGGCGACGCCCGCCAAGTTCTTCCTCGAGGACCTTCTTGCCAGGGCGATCCTGAAGGCGCCCAGCATGAATCTCATGCGTGCTCGGCGCCCGTGGTACGGCTACGTGTTCTACCAGTACTGCACGCCACTCGCGCCGTCCGCGCGCGAAAGGGTTCTGGCGAAGGTCAAGCAGGAAGCGACAAAGACCCTCGGCGGAGAAGACCTCTTCGTGCACGTGCGCTTTCGCGAGTATGTCTGCACGAACGAGAAGCTGATCGCGCGCATCAACGCCTTCTTGAACAAGTACGGGTTCGCGCGAAACCTCTCCTTCGCGTGCCTCGCCGCCGGGATCGCCATTCTGGCGACCCGGCCGATGGACTGGAATGATGTCACTGTGCGCTACGGCGTTCTGGCGCTCGCCGCTGGGATCGGTCTCTTGTTCAGGTTCTTGAAGTTCTACCGCCAGTACACGTACGAGCTATTCAACGTCTACGCCGGTCGCCCGTAGCCGCATCAAAAAAAAACCAAGGAGTGCCCATGCCCGGTGCCTATGCACATCTTTCCGTCGTCAACGACGCGCAGAAGCTTGCTGAATCGGCGGGCTTGCGCGACGACACGCTCTATCACCTCGGCGTCAACCTGAAGTTTGTCGAGCTCGGGGCCGTCAGTCCCGACTACCCCTACCTGGCGCTGAAGTCGGGCCAGAAGAAGTGGGCCGACAACATGCACTACACGAACACGGCCAAGCTGATGCAGGCTGCGGTGGCGGCGATTCCGCGCCTGCCGCAGCAGGATCAGGGCCGCGCGACCGCCTGGCTGTTGGGGTTCGCCGCCCACATCGCGACCGACATGACGATCCACCCAGTGGTGGAACTTCGGGTTGGACCCTACCAAGGCAACGAGTCGGAGCACCGGCGCTGCGAGATGCACCAGGACGCCTTCATCTTCCCGCGCGTGATGGACGTGGGCGAGACCGGCCTGAGCGAACACCTGGCCAGCGGCATCGCCACCTGCCACGCGTTCGACGACAAAGACGCGCTGGATTTCGCTGTGCGGCAGGTGTGGATGGAGATGCTGGAGGCAGCCTATCCCGACCAAGGCGCGGCGCAGGACGCGTCGCCTGATGCTTGGCACAGCGGTTTTCGTGGCGTGCTCAAGGCGATGGCGGGAATCAACCATCTATTCCCGATCGCCCGGCACGTGAGCACCAAGCTCAACCTGACCTACCCCACCGAGGCCGAGATCGACGACAGCTTCATCTCGCAACTGAGGACGCCGGAAGGTCCGATGGACTACGAAGCGATTTACGAGCGCGCCCACGCGAATGTGTTGATGGTCTGGAAGGGCCTGGACGATGCGCTGGAGCAGGGCGGCTCCGACGCCCTGGACCGCCTTGAGAACTGGAACCTCGACACCGGCCGCAGCGTCCGGACCGGCAAACTCGTCTTCTGGGCCGAAGCATGAAACGCAAGATCCACCTGCTCGTTTACCTCGCCCTGGCATCGCTGGTGGGGGCATGCGCGCTACGTCCGAGCGAGCGCGAGATGAACTACCTGGCCTCGGCCCTGACCAAGGTGTCGGCGGGCGTAGACGCCACGGTGCGGTTTCGCCCACCGCCGGCAGGAGCCTCGGAAGCCGAGGTGTTGCAGATGTCGACAGCACATGACCCGGGCTTGCTCAAGCCGTTTGCTGACTACACCGTGCGAGTGCAGCGGTCCGGTCGCGCCTCGGCAGTGCTGGTGTGCGACCGCGGCGGTAGCACGGCACTGTTAGAAGACGCGGGCTGCACCGCCAAGCTGGACGAGCACCGCTGGTCGGCCAGCACGCCGCAGCGCTGCGAATTCACGCTGGATCTGAGCACGGTCTGCGGACGTTGAATTGAGGAAGGGAGAGCCACATGCCCAAGAACATCGTCATCTTCTCGGACGGCACTGGCCAGGCTGGTGGCCTGAAGCCGGACCAGAACCTCAGCAACATCTACAAGCTCTATCGCGCTTGCCGCTCCGACCACGAGAGCGACATCGACCCCGCGCAGCAGGTGGCGTTCTATGACGCTGGCCTCGGCACTGAAGCGGACGGCGGACCCATTCCGTTCAAGCCATTGCAGACGATCCGAAAGCTCTACGCAGGTGCCACAGGGACGGGCCTAATGCGCAACGTGGCCGATTGCTATGGAGCAATCGTGAAGCACTACGAGCCGGGCGACCGCATCTACCTGTTCGGGTTCAGCCGCGGCGCCTACACCGCGCGCTGCGTGGGTGGTGTCCTGGGTCTGTGCGGCGTGCCCTCGCGCGGGCTGGACGGGGGCCCGGTTCCCCGCTATGGCGAGGCGCTACGCAAGATCGCTGATGAGGCGGTCCAAAAGATCTACGAGCACGGAGCAGGGCGGGGCAAGGATGAGCACACCCTGCAGCGCAAGGAAAAGGCACGTCGCTTCCGCGATAAATACGCCAGCAACGATTCGGACGGCAACGCCAACGTGGTTCCGTATTTCATCGGCGTTTTTGACACCGTCGCCTCCCTTGGGGCGCCGCTGCCGCGCCGCCTACTTATGCTGGCGGGTTTGGCCTCCGTGACGGCAGTCGGAGCGTACATCGCCGCCAGCATCGGCACCGCGCTCTTCGGCTTGCCGACCAAAGTAACGACTTGGACGCTGCTGGGGCTGGGCGCCCTCATGATGGGCGTAGACCACATCCGGTCGCATTTCAAGTGGATCAGCGACTATCCACGGCACGGCAAGTTCGACTGGCACTTCAGCAAGTGGCGGTTCAAGTTCTACGACGAGAACCTGAACCCGCGTGTCCAGTTCGCCCGCCATGCTCTGGCGATTGACGAGACCCGGAAGGACTTCGACCGCGTTCGCTGGGCCTCGTTCAAGGACCGGCCGGAGCGCCCCGGGGAGCCGGAGTGGCTGCGCCAGGTCTGGTTTGCCGGCAACCATTCCGACATCGGCGGCAGCTACGCCCAGGACGAGTCGCGCCTCTCGGACATCGCCTTGGACTGGATGGTCCAACAGACCCAGGAGCCCTCGAACAAGCTACTCATTGACTTCAGCCGCCTCAAACTGTTCCCGGATCCCCTGGGCATGCAGCACTGCGAAGTGAATTCCATGCGCGATTCGGTTCTGACTTGGCTGCCTCGAGAGCGGCGTCCGGTCTGGTCGCAGAAGCTGCGGGAGATCAACCCCGAGGCGCCACTGCATCCCTCGGTGCTGGAGCGCTTCAACGCGGTCGATGGCGCGCCGTTCTACGGGCTGCAGACACGGTACCGCCCGGCGAACCTGACCTTCCACCACAAGGTGGCGGGGTTCTACGAAGTAGCACCGGGAGTCGCGGTCGCCGCCCTTAATATCGTGTCGCCAGAATCGGTGGCATAAGGAGGGAGAACCCGTGGCCCTCATCGAAGCATGCGCCGCCATGGCGCTTCTCTATGCTCTGTTGTCCATCGTCGCATCGGCAGCGAAAGAAGCGGTCGAAACCTGGGTACAGAAACGCAAAGACGATTTCCGCGGCGCAATGCGTGACCTCCTGCAGGAAGAGGGCGCCAAGCGCTTCCTCGGGCATGCGCGCATCCGGGCGCTCACCTCCACCATCGGCCCGCCCGACCCGGACAACAAGAACCACTGGCCCAGCTACGTTGATCCCAAGGTGTTCGCGGTTGTCGCCGCCGACTTGGCCAAGGAGTTCCCCAATAGCCGCATCGGGGAAGTCGTCACTTGGGCGGCCACGACTAAGGACGAGGCTCTGGATGTGCTGCAGCAGGTCTACTCGGAACGCATGGAGCGTCTGAGCGGAAGCTTCAAGCGCCACGCGCAGAAATCGCTCCTCCTCATCGGGCTGGTTGTGGCGGTCCTAGTTGATGCCGACACGATCCAGATGGCGCGCCGGCTAAGCAGCGATGCGCCGGCCCGCACGGCGTTGGCGCAGCTGTCGATGCAGGCCTCGACGCAGCAGGATCTGGAGCGGTCCTGCGGGGTCATAGCGAGCGACGATTCCCAAACCAAGTCGTCCAAATTGATCGCATGCGTGCAGACCCGCGCGCCAGACCTGCTCGGATGGAACGGGAGGAAGGTCGCAGAAATCGCGGCGACGGGGTGGCCGATGCTCCCGTTCGTGCTGCTCGGCAAGTTTTTCGGCTACGTGCTGACAGCGGTCGCCATCTCCCTGGGCGCCGCGTTCTGGTTCGACCTGATCAGCAAGGTCGCCAACATCCGATCCACCAGCAAACCCAAAAGGGACGACCGATAACAAGGGACGCGTTTATTGCGCAGGCGGTTGATGACGATGCAGGGAGCAGTGCGTCCGACGACAGCGTGAGAACGAATTTCGGCGGCCAAACTCAGTGCGAAACGGCCTTGGAACGATCCCAACAAGAGGAAGCCGTGCTTCGCCGGCCCGAAAACATCCCACAAATGGATGAAAAGCGCAGGCGGCTTCCCAGTCAGAGGGGCATTTCCCTCGTTATTGCAGTATTCGGCCTGGGCGCGGCACTTGCGCCGGCCGCGCGCACTGCAAGCGCGTGGGCGCGGCAACCAGAGCCTGGCATCGCATCATCGGACGGTCGACTCTTTGCATTGCTCGCGCATGCGTGGCTGCAGCGCGGCAGGCTTCCCTGGTCAACGACTTCCGCGCGCCGGCGCCGGCTAGCGCTCTCGCATCCTGAAAACTGAGCTGCCAGAACCCGCAGGGGCGTCGATCTCCTGCGGGTTCGGCTCTCGGTGCAAGCGCGGATCCGAGGAATGGCTCTTGGAGACGATCTCGCTCCAGGTTTCATCGAAGGATGTGATGATTCCCTCGGCTTCAAGCTTGCGCAGATACGCCGCAGTGGTGATGAAGTGGGTGTTGGCGGAGTACTGCTCCAAGGTCCGCAACCGACCAAGCTTCTTGTCCTCGAAGATGACCAGTGCGGGCGCGTTGCCGACGGCCTCGTCGATGAAGTTCATGATGAAGTCGGCGATTGCGAGATCGCCGCGTCCTTTCCCGATCGGCAGGCCCCTTGCTGCCTTGTCGCGGTCGTCCACACACACCGAAGTGGCGACTCTCTTGATCCGAGCCGCGTGCTGCTCAAAGAAGGCCTGCAGTTCGGGGGCGCGGACGAGGATCTCGTTCACGACGCTTTCGATCATGACGACATCGGTATTCGATGGGGCGAGCAACAGCTCCAACTTCCCGGCCGCGGCCAACGTGTTGATAGGCCCCGCATCAGGGACAACAATCTTGATGCGGTTGCTCATGACGAAAGATGGATGTCTTTGATTTCGTCGAGCATCCGGTCTTCTTCCTCTTGACTTGCCCTGGGCGGGGGAAAGCCTGCCTGGCGCAGCATGGCGGTGAGCGTCGGATCGTCGACTCCGAGAAAGCTCTTGGCCCTGTGCCTCCCGATGCGGCCTACCGAATAGTCGAAGAGAGTTTGCAGGTTGCCGTTCATGCTTTCGCTGTCTTGCACGCCACTTTCGATGAGGTGCGCGAAGTAGCTCCGCACGAGGGCGTTGACAGAAGTGTTGCGCTTTGCCGCGATCACCTTCACCTCGCGAAGCATCGCGTCATCGATCCCGAAAGTAACGTTCGTCATGGCGGCTCCTTTGAGCGTCATATTTACACATAATTATGTGTAGCACAAGTTTATGCGTAGGATGTCAGGGATGCGTCGTCGGCCGGCGCATGCTTCTGGAGCCCTGCGCTTTTTTCGCCCATGCCGGTACGCCTCCCGGCGCGCGAGCAGGGCGATTGACGACATCACGGACCTGCCGTTCGATGGGCCAGGAAACATTTGCCTTCAGGGTTAACGTCTACTTTTAGATACGCTGAGCCAAAGCTCGCGCTTCACAGCCAAGGGAGATACTGGCTCATCAAGACTAAGCATGAATTGATCAGATTATGATTGACCCATACTACATTATTTGACATTTTTCGACTCTAAGTATAGTATCTACCAGTCAAATTATGATCTTTCAATACTATGGCTGCACTGTATACCCCCACAGAGAAGGGATTCGACGCCCGACTAGAAGCCATAGACCGCTGCCAGGTGGGGCTGCTGCGTGAGCTGGCCGGCGATCTGGGCAGCCGGCTGACGCTCAAGGGCGGCATGGCAATGCGGGCCTCGTTTGGAAGCCTTCGCCTTACCAAGGACATCGACTTCGACCGCGACGAGTCGATCCAGCAGGCCACCCTGAAGAAAAACCTGGAACGCCTCCTCGTGCGGGCCGCCGGGCCCGCTGGGATCCGCGATCCCAAGGTGGAGATCACCAAGGACACGAACACCACCGTGCGTGCGCGGCTGCAGGGCGCATTGCCGGACGGCACGGACGTGCGCTTCGACGTGGAGGTCTCTGGTCGCAGGGCCCCGGACAAGGCCAATGTCCGCGCCGAGATCGTCACGCCGCCGGCGCGTTATTCCATGGCGCCCTTTCCGGTCCAGACCTACACGAACGACGCCTTGGCGGCCATGAAGATCGCAGCGGCACTGTCCGAGCAGCGCAATGCCCCTCGCGACCTCTATGACCTGCGAGATCTGGCGAGGGCAAATGCCGACCCCACCCTGATCTTGAGCAGGCAGCGGTCGGAGCTGATCGGCACCTGGGCAAACAATGCCCTGGGGAAACTGGAGATGCTCAGCTACGGCCTTGCCCAGCAGGAGCTTCTCCCGTATTTGCCCCCCGGCGATCGGGGCGAACTGACGGAAGACGCTTGGGTCGACGCGACCCTCGCCGTCGCCGAAAGCATCCAGACCTGGTGCGCCGGTGCGCTGCGCCTCCAGGAGGTTCAGGATGCCGCGCAACAGCACCAGGTCCGGGAGCAACGGTCATGACCGCTTCATGGAAAGTCGAAGCCGAACGGGCCCTGATGGAGGCCAGCAGCCCATCGGTCATGACCACCGCGATGGTTCATACGCTGGTGACCGCGGGACGTGATGATGGGCCGTCGCCGGCCACGTTCACCCGCTGGATTTCCGCCATGGCGGCGGCGGGCAAGCTGCGCGAGGTCATCAAAGGGGTCTACCTGAATCGCCTCGGTCACCGGGACGTCAGCCCGGCCGCCGCAGCTTGTTGGGTGCGCACCCGCAGCGTGGTCAGTCTTTCCTGGGTGCTCGAGCAAGCTCATATCACCAACAATTTCGGCGACACGATCACCTGTGTGATTCCGACGGAATCGGGGCTGGCGAACCCTCGGATCGGCGATCGCCTCACCTCGGCGGGGACCTTCCGCTTCTTCGCGATGCCCGCGCGATTGGTGGATGAGAGGGCAGGCTTGTTGGAGGACATCCGGGACCTTCGCTTCGACTATGCGCGCGCAACGCCCGAGAAGGCCTTGCTGGACTGGATTTACCTCGGAGCCTCGGGACACAGCCGCATGACGCGCCCACCGATGGATCTGGACATCGCGTCGTTGAATCAGCCGCGGCTCAAGCGCCTGATCAAGCGCATGCATCTCGCATCCCAGTACGAGACCTGGATGGATCGCTACCGCGCCTACCGGGCCGACGCCGACGTCCGCGAAAACTCCTCGGCGGATCTTCGCCTTTGAACAACGCTGGCACTGACTTGGCGCGAGCTGGGAGAAACATGCACCCTGCCTCAATGGACGAGGCGGACCTCGTCCTGCTCGAGGTTCACGATCGCATGACCGGGATCACGAGCCAGCCGATAGCTTGGCTCCTCGTATCGCGTTCTGAAGAGGTCGAGAGACGACATGTCGACGGCCGAATCAGGGAGGCATCGATCACCCTCCGCTTCGAACGACTGGGCTACGTGACGCCCGGAGTAAGCAAATCCGGTTGGTTCGAAGGGGGCCTGGATACGACCGATGCCGAGTCGGATGTGTCCCTGACTTCGCGAAGTCTACGCACCAACGGCGGGGTGTTTCTCGATCTGCGTGGCCTCGAAGGCCATCGCATCGGAACCTATCTCATGAACCAGATCGTGCTCTGGGCCAAGCAATGGCCCGAGGCTCAGGTCGCTCGCATCACATTGCAAGAAAGCGACGCTAGGCACGAGGACAATCGGCGGCGGCGGAATCGGTTTTACGAACAGTTCAATATCGGGTTTGACTATGGCGCCGACACCGCCATGCGTGCCGGCCACTCGTTGCCGATGCTGGCCAAAGACTTGGAGCCGGTGACGACGTGGCAAGACAACATCGTGGTGCACCAGGTGGCTGCCTGGGCGAGCGAGTCGCTCGACAAGCAAGCTCACCTTCAAGGCGAGCTTGAGCATGCGCGTCGGGTGATCAAGGAGCGAAACGGCCAGATCCTCGCCGCTGAAAAGCAGCCGGTGCGGTGGGCTTTGACGCGGCTGTGGCGCCAGGTGGCGTGGCGGTTGTCGTAGAGCCGGCGGCGAGCCCAGCCCTCTTCACGGATCACCAGCGCGTGCCCGCAGACAAGGTAAGATTCCCTCCTCGGCGCACGTCGGCGCCTGCTGCTCACCATGGCCAATTCGCTTCGGCGGACGACGCATTTTTTTCTTCGCATGTACCCCAAGTCGCTCGGGGTTCGGCAGTGAGCACCGAA
Source organism: Caenimonas sedimenti (assembly GCF_007833165.1). GTDB lineage: Bacteria > Pseudomonadota > Gammaproteobacteria > Burkholderiales > Burkholderiaceae_C > Ramlibacter > Ramlibacter sedimenti. Next base: position 97,202 of record NZ_VOBQ01000021.1, read on the forward strand.
TCGTTCCGGGCCAACTTGAGGAACCGTCATGCAAAAGTTCATCCGGACGACGTCGACTGCCTTTGCGAAGCTGAAGTTGGCAGGCAAAGCGCATGCCCGTGCTGAAGGATTTTCCCACCGCGCTGCATTGGATGTCGTCGCTCGTGGGAACGGCTACGATCATTGGAAGCATGTCAGTCTCTGCCGCGACTTGACCCGCAGCGCAGGCGAACAACCAATGGAGCAGGCAGGAGCCACCGGACCAGCGTCCGGCGATCGCTCGGGAAGTCGATTGGAGCAGTGGGGGCACCTCCTTACTGACGGCGAACGAGCGCTTCTGGAGAAGATGACGCCCGTTGCCCGCGACACGTGGCTGCTCGAGGTCGCCAAGAGGTCACCCGAAGGGCGGGCGCGCTACCGGCGCCTCACGGCCTCGTTGAAGGCAAGTTGGGGAGCCTACAAGGTGTAGCGATAGGATCGCAGCCACGCTGTGGCGAGGCGTGTGTTTCTGGCGTTTGCCATTCGACGATCACCCCACGCCGTGCGATGGGCCAGGTCGCCCGCGTCCTCCCTCGATGAGCGCAAAATTGCCCTGTCAATCAAGGAGGACCCGGCATGGCCAATGAATTCGACCCATTGGAGGATCCGGCGAGGCGTGCGTTGCGCCTCGCATCGATGTCGCCCGCGTCCATCTTGTACCAGCGAGAGGCGGAGAAGGTCCTGGAAACCCAGCGCGCTCTTGACAAGTTGCGCGGCCAGACGCTGACAGCGTCTGCGATCAGTGCAACACAAAAGCTGTGGGATGACTTCGGCCGGGCCACCGGCTCCCGGCGCAACCTCGAGACCATGCAGCAGCGCATCGATGAACTCGCGCGCCGCGGCGCATTCGGGAAGGCGACGGATTTCATTGGTACACAGGCCGTCGAGCTGCTGCGGCTGCACGCCTCCTTGCGAGGCAACTCGATCGGCTCCTACGTCGAGCAACTGCGTGAGCAGATGCGAAACGCTGATCCTTACTGGGTCACGCTTCAGCAGCAGACGATGGCGTCGTTGGGCATGGCCGGGGTCGCGTCCGTGGCCGAGCGACTCCGCGGCTCGGATCTGGTCTCAGACTTCGTCGGCAGCTCCGCGGCCGCCAGCTACGCGGAGCAGGCGAAGAGCCTGTTGGACTCGGTCAGTGTGCAAAGCGCGGCCTACAAGCATGTTCTGCAGGACTTGCTCCCACCGGGTTCGGCAACCAGGGCGTACCAGGAAAGAATCCTGGAGGCACTCCGCTCCCCCAGCGAGGAGTTGAAGCGAGAGGTTGAGGAAGCTCGCAAGCAGGTCGCCGGTGAATCCATGACCGAGGGCACGCCGGAAGATGCTTGGCAGCGGTTCCTCGCCAAGATACGCGGACTCGACCCGGCCGTGGCCTTTCTCCTCATGGTTGTGGTGGGCCCACTCTTTGCCGGATTGGTCATGGCGGTGATCAATCCAGTGGCTGATCACCACATCAAGAAATGGCTGAGCGACAGCCCGCAGGGACAAGTGAAGCAGGCCAGCGAACGCGTCGTGCAGGAGATGGGCGGCACCAGCCTGCTCGCCAACTACCGCATGGTCAGAAGCAAGCTGCTGATCGTGCGAGCGTCACCCAAGGCAGCCGGCAAGCGATTTGCAACGCTCGCTTTCGGAACGGCGGTGCGTGTCACCAGGAAGGAAGGGGCGTCGGGGGGAAGGAGACGCTGTGCTCTCGGGCTGGGTCTTGAGCCGGCACCTCAGACCGTTCGAGTGAAACTTTCGCTCCTTCGCTCCAACGAGCACCGTTTTGCTCAGGATCGGTTGAAGTCGCGTGCAACTGGTGGCCTCGCGCTCAGCGGCGCACCACTCTCCTCAAATGGATGTTTGATGGCGAACCGCTCGAATCCGGACGGTCGAGCCAGGGCCCTTCGACGTGCCAGGGGCCAGCGCGTGCATCCGCAGCAGCATTTGGTACGCGAATCGCTGACAAGCCTCAACCCGCGCTGGTGGGGCAAAGGCGGGTTCCTCGCGGGCAACGCGTGGCCCACACTGTCTACGAGGCGCCTTCCTACAAGCCTCGCCAGCTCTTGCAAACGCCGCGGTAGCGACTTTCTGACATCGCCACCTGAGCCAGGCAACATGATGGCCTGAGCAATCAAGGAGCAGGCGTGCAGATATTCAGAACCAAGTGTGAGCCCGATAAGGCAGCGAACCCATTTGACTGGCAGCGCCACGTAGAGCCCGGAGCCCATCGGGCCAAAAGGCGAAAGACTCCAGCCCCTCGCTTGACGGCCTGGGCACTCACGGAGCGCATTCTGGCGCACCGCTGGGGCAATCCGTATTGCAAGCCAGGCGCACCCTGAAGATATCCTGAGATGCACTGCCCCGCTAGCACGCCGAAGCTTCGTGCTGGGCGGCGAATGCAGTTCACTAGAAGCGGTTCTCAATGGGCCGTGATCGCATGAGCATGCGATCTGGAGCGGGTCCCGCCTGAGCGCCTGAGCCGCAAAACGTGTCAAAGACCATCTGGCGGACGCATCACGCGCCTAAATCCCAGAATGAGGAATCACTTGAACGCCTTCACGACCGCAGCTATGGCTAGCAGGATCGTGGGGGTCATGATTAGGGCCAGTGCAATGATCTTCACTAGGGCCTTCTCCTTCCAGAAATCGAATCGCGGCATGTGGACTCCGACGCATCCGGGCAATTGTCGAACAGTCATCGGGGTTAAGCGACTATCAACCTTGATAGTCCGCCATCCGAAGCCGCGGCCGCTTAGCCGACTTCGAGCATTTCAGCGAACAAGAAGGACGCGTCAACCTTGGCGCGGGAGTGGATGGTCTAGCCGCACCGGCGCGATCAACAACGCTACTTGAGCCAGGCCGGAATCTCATGGAGAAAAGAAAACCCCGGACGAGGCCGGGGTTGCAAGCCATTTGCAGTCATGCATCTGGCCCCGCAGTGGGAGGAAAGCGGGAGGCGGTAACGCCTACGGGCATTCTATCTGCGGGGCAAAGACTCAATCGGCTGGGCCCTTAGAGTAGTCGCTGCAAAGCCCGGCGCCGGGTGATGGTTGTCAAGATCCGGCGTGCTTTTGGACAGAGGCGTCCTCAGTTGCGGATTGAAAAATCAGACATGGTGATCAAGTGAGCCGGACAGCGCAGGCCAGGGCATTCAAGTTGGCTGAATGAGTTAGTCCTCGACGGCGCCCATGAATTGCCTTAGTCTTAGTCGCGTTACAGAGGTTGAGTTTGGGGAAGAAGGTTAAGACTGCCAAGAATATTTTGGCTGCGCCACCATAGGAGGTGCCGCCCCAATTGACGGCAGCACGAATTAGGCCCGCGGACGATCCTTGTGGATCTGAGCGACGGGACGCTCGCGCATTTTTCCCTCATGCTGAGGCGCTGGGGCTGGCTTGAGCATGTCTACATCGCGCTCGGCTTCGGGCCAAAGATTCGGAAAGTAGAACCGCAAGGCGTGCCTGGGAACCGCAAACCGGACTTTGCCGTACGGACTGTCGGATGCCAGGTAGCCAGCCTTGAGCAGCGAAGACAGCAAGTCTGTGGCCACTCGATCGCCGAGCCCCGTCATGGACTTGAAATCTGAGCGCCCAAGCTCGAGTTGGGTTGCAAAAAGGTAGTGCAGGGCAGCCAGAGCCTCGATGCGAACGCCGGCGCTCTTGGTACTTGCATCGAAAAGCAATGCGGCTTCGATTCGCGACTGGATGTTGGTCACGTCCAATTGGGCGGCCATGAACTGCACTTGATCGATGCAGACTTCTAGCGTGTAGGAAATCCAGTCGATCAGACCCTGGGTGGTCAGGTTGCCCCGGCCATCCAGATCTCCGCGCCTGTGTTCATCCGCGCCACGCAGGAGGGCCCGGTAGCGATCCTCGCTGCGGGCAAAACCCCGGAGCGGTGACCACAGACCCTTGGTCAATCCCATTGCGTACATGACCAGGTGCGTATGCAGGCGCGACACACGGCCATTGCCGTCGCTAAACGGGTGAATCCACGCCAGTCGGTGATGGGAGGCAGCAGCTGCAACGATGGACATTTCCCCGCGGCGAGCGTTGCCGTAGACATCTGCCCAGCGGGCAATGAAGCCAGGCAGAGCTGAATGAAGAGGCGCTTCGTGTATGCCGATCGCAACTTGGGCTTGTCGCAGCTCACCAACCAGGAGATTCGAGCCATCGGCAAGCCGCAGGTCCTCGCCGTCGATTTGCTCGAATAGGCTGCGATGCAGCCACTGAAGCGATTTCAGCGAATAAAGATCCCGCACGACGTTCCCACCCTCGGCCAAAGACTGGTCAAGATGCTTTTCGCAACTCGTCTCCGTATGAATGTGAGCCAGCGCGAGACGCTGCTTGCGAGCCGTGTCGGCGTTCGCGGAGAACTCTTGCTGGAGCGCCCGTTCGATGTCGATCGGACGCGTGTGTTCTCCTTCGATCCTGTTCGTATAGTACGAATTCATTGCGCGAAGCAGGGCGCGCAATTCCTCTTGTGCAGCCGTGGCACCAACCGCTGCAACCGCCCGGATGAGATCGCTTGCCTGCTCCAACAAAGGTCCGAGAAGGCGCTCGCCCGGCATCAATGGTTCGAACTGATGCGGTGAATCGTAGTGCGCGACCTTCTGCGAATGCATCTGCGTGATTATACGCGTCAATATTCTCCAATGAAAGGCATTGCTATTTGCCAAAATATCCGCGTGATATTGCGCGAACTAGTTTGACTGTTACAATTACGGCACTTCGCGTCAGGCTGTACGTTCGGACAGTGCCAGGGGCGCTCGGGACGGGGACGGCGAAGTGACCTTGCATGGCCACAGACAGCACCAAAGAATCCAGGGACGGCAAGAGGGGGCGTAAGCGCGCCGCCGTTCTGCCGGGCCAGAAGCAGGTGGCGCCCTCTGCAGCCTCGGGGGGTGCTGGCGACGCCTTTCAGAACCGCGTTCAAGCACATCGCCTTCTTGCCATGTGCCTTGGACTCACGACTTGTCCGGGCATCCCCGAGGGATTTCGCATTGTTGGTCTGCGCTTCCAGGCGCGTGTGTTCGGCACGAACACCGACGACTTGGTTTGCGCCATCGCGGATCCCTATGGCAATTCGGGGCGTGTCCTTCTGCAGATCAAACGCAGCATCGCCCCCTCCAGCAAGAACGCGGCATTTCGGGAGGCCGTCGGCTTGGCTTGGCTGGACTACAACGACCTGACCTTTCGGCGCGACTTCGATTCGATCAACATCGTCTACGACGTTGACAGCCAATCGCCCATGCGGCCGATGGCGGACTTGCAAAGAGACGCGGTCCGCTCGAGCTCGGGCGAGGCCTGGCTCACCAAGGCGACGGCGGACCACTTCAGCAACGATGGCCGTCGAAGTGCACTTGCCGCCATTCAGGCGGTGGTGAACGAATTCAATGGCTCGCCAGTGGCGCCGCAGGACCTCCTGGGCTTCCTGCAGCGCGTCGAGTTCGTGAGCCAGGATCTTGACCACGACGACACGGCGCAGGCGAAGACGAATCAACAGTGGCTCGAATTCGCATCCCGTGCAGGCGGGCGTCCAACGCTGCCGGGCAAGATGGTCTGGGCGAGGCTGGTGACGGCCTGTGTCGAACTGAATGCCCGCTCGGGTGAGGTCGATGCGGCGGCCGTGCCGATGATCCTCGATCACGACCTGGACTACCGATTCAAGGCCTTCGCCCTCTCGCAGTTTCCTTCGAGCAGCTCGTTCGTCGCGGCTAGCGCAACGGTGACGCCGGCGCCGGAGATCCCATCCGCCGCGGCCGCCAACCGCTTGGCGCTAGCTTCCCCAGCCCCATCTGCAATTTCTCAGCCGGGCGCGTCCACGGGAGGGGCCGATCTCATCCCCGTTGCCAACGAGAGTTCCAGCAACAAGTTCCTCTCCCGTCACCTCGATCGGATCAACGATCAGATCAAGGCCTTCCAGTTCGAGGATGCGCTGGCCGCACTGAAGGCGATGCGGGAGGACCTTGGGGACGAGACGCTTGACCTGCACCAAGATGCGCGGTGGTATCTCATGCGAGCCACCTGCGTCTGGACGCTCCACGATGACGACGAAGCAGCTGCGCAGGACTTCTTGCGGGCTGCTGACCTCTACGCCGACGACGACAAGCTGGCGGCCGCACGTGTACGGGGCCTCATGCTGCTAAAGAAGGTGCCCGAAGCACTGGAGGCCGCGCGCCAGGCGCAGGACAGGTTCCCGGATTCGCTGGCCGTCTGGACTTCGCTGGCCAACGCGAGAATCCTGGCCGGCGAGAGGGTCACCGACGAAGACATCCCGGTCGCGCTGCGCACAAAGTCTGCCGCCTACCAGCTGGCTGCAGCCGGACTGCATCAGTCTGGCGACCTGACGAACGCCTATCGCGTGAGCTTGCTCGCCTTGCAGCAGACGGACGCGAGCTTCTTCGTGCGCGAAACGGTCTTGAGATACGCGCTGGAACTGGCCACCAAGAGCCCGCTGCACGTCGCCTACCGGATTGCGGACCAGGCGTCATTGCAGGCACTGGAGCAGGCCTGCAGCGAGTTCGAGCCGCGAAGCGAGCGGCTATGGGCTGTCCAGGATCCTGGCTTGGTCGTGATTGCGGCCACGCACTTGGCAATGGCGCTGATTCTGTTGGGCAGGCCCGAAGAAGCGCTGCTGGTGACTGAGGAGGCGCAGGCTCGCGGCCTGAAGCGGGAACCATTGCTGCGTCCGCGCCTGGATGCACTTCGGGCGCTGCGCCGACCTGCGGAGGCGCTTGAGTATGGGCGTTCCCATCTGGCCACTATGCCGATTGACGCCCTGGTCTCCTATGCGCAGATCGCCGCAGCCCATATGGACGAGGCGAGCCTTCTGGCGGCCATTTCTGCAGGGATTACACGCCAGGATGAAGCGCAAAATGGCCGTCTGCCAGATGTGCTGAAGGCCATGAAGTGGGACCTGATGATCGACCAGGGCCGCTTCGCCGATGTCGCGAGCGAAGCCAGGGGCGACGCGGTACTGCAGTCTCAGGAGGTCGCGTTGATCATCATGGCTGCACGAGCCATGACGGCAGCCAAAGACCCCGCAGCACAAGTCTTTGTTGCGCGTGCCGAACAGCTGGCCGACCAGTCGGGTGAGGAACGCGACGAGTACTTGGTGGCGCAAATGCTGATGCAGATGCGCAAGTACGAGCAGGCGTCTCGCCGATACGAGCGGTTCTTGCCGCGCGGCGTGTTTAGCGACCTGCACACCAACTTGCTCAGTTGCTACTTCCGGCTGGGGCAACGAAGGAAGGCGAGGGATCTTCTCGCAAGTTTTCCGGATGACTGGGTCAATGATCCGACCGCACGTCACATCGCCATCGACTTGGCAAATCAAGCCGGCGATTCTGCGCTCTTGGCCAGCTTGGTGGAGCCGCAGATTCGAGCCGAACCTCAGGCCGCCAGATCATGGCTGTTGGCAATGATGTCAGCCGCGCGGCTGTCCGCTGCCTTTCCTGACACCGTGGCGCGCATCCCGGAGATCGTGAGCGGGTCGTTCCGCGAGATCGCGCAGATTGCATCCATGGAGTTCAGGCAGGGTCAGGTGACCAGGGGCTTGCGACGCCTGTACCGCATGCGGAGAACGAATCTGGGGAGCACCGATGCCGCCGCGGCATACAACATGGCGATCCTTTTGGCGCCCCCTCTGGAGGAATTTGAGTACAGCCCAGAAGTTGTGGATGCCGGCACCGGGGTCCAGTTCGTCGGGCCGGACGGGACCTTGAGCTGGAAGACGATCGATCCTGCCGGATTCGACGATCTGCCCGGAACGGACGAATTCATCCACGCCGGTTCGCCCGAGGCAAAGGCTCTCCTGGGAAGGCGACTTGGGGAGGAATTTGATGTCCGCGACGGACTCGGCGAGGTCCATCGCTTCAAGGTCGTGCAGTTGGACACGTCGCATCGGCGCCTGCTCGGCCAAGCTGGGGATGCGATCCGGTCCCCGCTCGCACCATCCAAGCACATCACCCGCATCGAATTGGCGGAAACCGAGGATGGAGGCCTGGACCTGACGACGCTCACGCGCCAGGTTACCAGCAAGGCGCAGCGTGCCGAGAGGCTGCTTGGCGTATACGACAAGCAGCCAGTTACCTTGGGGATGCTGGCGAGAGTGCTGGGAATCGACGTCATTGACGTGGTGCGCGGCTGGCCTCATGACGGTCCGCTTCTGCAAGTGGGGGGCGCCACCCAGCAGGAGCGGGCGGCCGTGGTCGAGGCGCTGAAGACTGAGCAAGCGCTGCTCATTGACGTCACCGCGTTGACGGAACTTGCGCTTGTGCAGCAACTGGAACTGCTCAGGACCGTGCCCCGCGCTCTCGTCACGGGAGCGACCCGAAGTGTCGTCCTGGCCAAGATAACCGAGCTGCGCTCGGTCCACACCGCCGGGATGGCGGTCGCCCACGAGGGCAAGCTCGGCATGGTGGAAATATCACCTGAAGCGCGCGCGAGAGAGTTGAGCCTGCTCGGGGGCATGCTCGCCGCCATAGACAACCATTGTGAGGTGCTGCCCGCCTACGGGCCGGAACGGCCGCCAGCGTTCCTTGCGGAACTGGCCAGGGCGGTCTCACATGAGGAGCACGCGGTGCTTCTGGTGGCTCTCGAGCACGGGGTGCGGCTCTTTTCGCTCGACAATCGGCTTCGCGCGGCGGCCGCAACGATGGGAGTGCAGGGGTGCTGGCCACAGGCGTTCCTGCAGTCCCGGCTGCTGCATGGGCTGATGCCTCGTGAATATTCAGTCGCCGTGCTGAAGATGTTTGCATCCAGGCGGAATTTCATCTCGCTGGGCGCTGCGGACCTGATTGTGCTGGTGGACCAGGGAGCGCAATGGGCAGACGTGGGCCTGAATGCCTTGCGTGCTCACCTGGCGGATCCGATCCTGAACTTTGAGCAGGCCTGGAAGGTGGTCAGCGAGTTCTTGACCCAGCTCTATCGTCGCGGGAACTGTCAGGTGGGTGTTGTCCTCGAGCTCTACAGCTACTTGCTGGAAGGCCTGCTGCGGCATCCGCATAGACCCAAGGACTTCAGGGAGCAGACCGTTGCTGAACTCGCCGCCTCATTGGAAGAAGTGGGCGGCTCTGGCCAGCACTATGCCCCGATCATTGGTACGTTTGCCGGCTATGCCGCTCGGGCCATGCAGACTCGTTTGCGGCCGGTGTCGCTCAAGGCGAGGGTGGTCTACTGCAGCTCGCCTCCGACGATGCTGCACGGCTTGCTCCACGGCGATGATCCCATCACGACTGCCGCATCTCGCGCAACCCCTGCGTCGCCCTCGAGTCTCGCGGCACCTTCCACGACGCTGGATGCTCCCATCGAGGCGGATTAGTAGGGAGAAATAGCTTGTCTAGAGGAGTGCGGAGGGTTTTCACTGCACACCTTTGAAGTGAGGAGAGCCCGGAGCACGTGGAAGGTGGCCGCCGATCCCTCCTCGCTTGCGTATCAGGTTCCCGCAGCGCCACCAGCTCCATGCCGACGAGGGACGTTGATTCCGCGAAACTTGAGGAAACCCATCTCGGCATCTGCAGGGGCGACATCCATGGCTTCCTTCACGCCCAGGCCACGCTTGAGGATGTAGTGGGTCTTGAGGAAGGTGGGGTTGCCGCCACCGTTCCATATTGCGGGCATGAGCAGATAGGTTCCCGTCTTTCGATACACATCAAGAAAGCGGTCGAGGTTCGTGTCATCCACCGCCTCCATCGTCAGGCTCCGCGATGCGATAGTTGAAAGGTGATCCCCATCCAACGGCAGCTTGGACGTTACGACCATGCCGTAGTGCGCCGGATAGTCTGCGGAGAACCTTCGGACGATCCCAATGTAGATCTCATCATCTCTATCCACCGTGCCAAACCGCTGTCGCCAACGCTGGAAGATGGCCTCTGCTGCCTCCCGGTCCCTGAACATGAAGGCGAGCATCGGGGGCACATCAGGGCCCATATCTCCGAAGAGCGTGCCAGACCAGGCCGCACGGTCCCAGAGTTTGGCATCGATCACCGACCGGACCGCCATGCGTCGATGATCGTTGACGATTGGCTTTTCCGAAGACTCCGACACTTCAACTTCCGGAGCCGGTGGTCCATCGGACTTGGTCTCCATGGCAACAGGCTCTATGACAGGCAGTTCAGGCAGTGGAGGGTACTCATTGGGCGCATGCTCCTCCCAGCCTTTGAGGCGGGAAACGCCGCCAAAAATTCGACTCCGACTGAGGCACACGGAGGCCACCATGCTGGCACGATCAACCGCGGCGTCGTTCTTGAACAACCGCGATACGGCTTCCGCCATACTCTTGGCATAGCAGGTCGTCACGAACACGGAGCAGGCGACTTCCAGCAGCATGTTGTGGAACTCGCTGTAGCGATTGGCCGGGCTTGGCAACGAATCTCTGGGCCACCGCACGACCCCCGTGAGATTCTCCTCGTCGACCGTGACCTCAAATCGAGAGATGTCGGCCTCGACGACTCGGATGGAGAAGCGCTCGGTGTGAGCCGCTGCGTCAAGCTCAAATGCCGTCGCGAAAAAGGCCTCGATCACGCCGACGACAGCCTCCGCCAAGGTAACGGAAGTATCCGTCGTCTCATGGACCACATCCACGCGAACTCCGAGCACAGAGGTCGCGAAGGTCTGCTCGGTACCGGTGTTGAAGACGGCGGGACGCCAAGGTGCGTTTGATGCGGGCTGCCCCGCCAGCCTGTTGAACAATCCAGCGATATTCTCCGCGGGCTCATCGGCGGGGATCCAGCGCTCCGTCCGAAGGAGCGCCTCGTACCCCAGTGCATAGAGCAGGGCCGTGCGGCTCAAATGCAGCTCCAGCCGCCCCAAGATGTCCGGAATGCGCCGCAACTGCTCGCGTTCTTCGGGACTGATGTTGAGGAACTGACATGCCAAGGCCACATCGAATTCCTGCAGCGTTTCTCGGGCCCGCGTCAGGGACTCATCGTCGAAAGGCAAGGAGGAAAGGCACCCTCGCGCCACTCTGACGGCCTCGAGAACTTCCGGAAAGTGCTTCAGTTCGACGCCGATCCAACCTGCGGCCATCAGCGTCGGAAATATTGTGGGCGGCATTTCGCCGGCCTCGTCGGCAGCGACGAATTGGCTGGCCAAGGCAGACGTGCAGGCCGCCCTGGCAGCCCATAGCAGGCCGGCACTGCGATATGCCATGGCAAGCAGGGTCAAGGCATCGATCAGCGGCTCGACGTATTCCTTCTTCGTCAGCCGCCTCCCAGCCTTTCCGAGAAGGCGGATCATCTCCATGTTCTGGTCGAAATCGAGTTGTTGCGCACGCTTGAGCAGAATCAGCGCCCCTTCACCTTCGCTGGTTCGCTTGCTCACGAAATCGGCGGCTTGGTCGAGCAGGTCGCGGTAGCTCCTGTCAGCCCCCGCAAACTTTCCAAACAACTGGACCATGTCGACCAGGCGCGTGGCGTCGAACTCCCCAAGTCCCTCGGCCTTCTCCAGTACGTCTGAGAACTGGGGCCACAGAGAAGACAGGTCCGGCACTTCTTCCCCGATCATCGACTGGTTGACTTGGAGAATAAGGGCGGAGGTGCGCGCCTGCAGGGCGTTGTTGGGTCGATCAAGGTCGGTGGCAAGCTCCTCCAGACGAGCGCGCAGGCGCCCGACGCGGGCCTGGAGTTGCACCTTGTCTGCCGTCCACTGCTGGGTGCGGACCGCATTGAACAACAGCTGGGCCAGATTGCACAGGAACTCAAGGTTCTTGGCGTTCTCGTTGTCGATGACTCGGGCTTCAAAATCCTCGTATTCGTCGACCATGAACCGGATGTCATCGAACCACCAGAATGCAGTCCACAGCCACTCGTATCGGGCTTCGAGGCTCTGCCGCTCGGTTCCTCCATCGTCGGCCAGGCGGATCGCCCTGAGAAACCGACCATCGATCTCGGTCCGCGGCAAGCCGAGACCGCGAGCCAGCTGGACGGCAACGAGCGCTTCCGTCGCTCGGTGCATTGCCATTCCTTCGAACGCCGCCGGGTCCTCCAGGCCTCGCTCGATCTCCTCCAGTTGCTGCTTGCGTGAGAAGTCAGTCGGGCCGAGCTCGTCGCTGCGCGACTCTTGTCCGATACGCAGATAGTTGAAGGCCAGGTCGCGCCGGTTCTTGTCGATGATCTCATCGACGATCCACGAGCGGTCCAGGATGGTGACTTGCACGCTGTACTTGCGGGACAGCTCGTCCTCTATGCGGGACCGATCCTTGGCGCGGGCGCCTCGCGATGTCACGAAGAAGATCTTCTGGTAGCCCCGTCCAGTGTGGACGATGCCGGCCACGTCCGAACGCGCTTTGTCGGTCCATCTTTGCTTGGCGCTGAAGGCGAAGGCCCAGCGTTCATTGCCGCCGTTGGCATGACCGGCCACATAGCTGAGCCGGCTGATTTCGTCGGCGACGGGAATGGTTTCGGTGTCGGCCTTACTGTCGCCGCCGCCTTCGGGGCCAGTAGCAGGCTTCAGGTTCGGGCAGATCGTCCTCTCACACAGCTTGCGGCAGAAGATCTCGAACTCATGCGTTTGGTTGCGTTCGGTGATCGTCTCAAGGTGGTGCGAGAGGGTTTCTGCATTGAGCTGGTGGACAGTTCGTTTGGCCGTGTCCGAATAGAGTTCAGGCCTGAGCTTCCGCATGAACTGCGACGGGGTAGGGGGCGCTTCCTTGACCTTCTTGTTCATCATGGACCTCGTGGATCGGCTACCGGCGCACTCCGCCGTCGTGCCTTCTTCTCCCGAGAAGCTGCCGGCCGAGACACCCGGGGAACTGCTGGTTAGCGAATTACCTTCGCGCAAGCTGCCCAGTCAATTGCGGGCACCGTGCCTTGCGCCTGGAGCTTCGACAAGAGCCGAACAGGAAATAGATCAGGGCGCCTTCGACAGGGACCACTCGCAGCACCCCGTCGAAGCTGTCGAACGCGCCGTCCTGCAACGCGCAGCCGCAGTCGAGTGTCTCGTCGCCTGACGGCCTCGGCGCCTTGAACGACACCCCCAGGGAGTCCGCCCAACTTGCCTTGGGCGTCCACGATGCTGGCGATGATAATGGAGTTCAGATTAGCAACGAACGTACCGGTCCCGTCTGGGAAATGCTGCCAGATCAACTTCACCACTATGTGGAAGGCGCGCTCGGGCCTTGGCCAGGTGCGCCGGGCGTTGCTTCAATTGATCATCCAGCTAGCTGGGCCGCGGCCTGATCAAGGCAGCAAGGAGAAGGGGTTCAAGCCAGTCACACAGCTTCTCCACCTCTGTGATCGCATCGGACAGCTTTTCCTTCGGCACATGGACGGAAGGCTGCATCCAAAACTCCCCGGTGACCGGATCAGCCAGACTCGCTTCGAACTCCGACATGAAGAACGGCCGAGGGTGGCGGGCGATATCGGCTTCTGCGTGCGTCACTGCGAGCCTCGTGATGTGCTCGGGATGTTGCTCGCGGTTGCGGGCCAGAACGACTTGCTCCACCAGCGCGAGGTCCGCAGGACAAGTCCCCCAGTCGATGCCGACTTCGCGCGCGAGCAAATCACGGAATCCTGAGACATACCCATTGGCCTTGAAGGTGCTCACGTCCGCCTTGGTCAGTGCGAGGCACAGGTCACGCTTCCACGCAGCGAAGTACAGCTTTAGGGAGGCGGCGAGCATCGAAAGACAGACTCGACCGCTCACCTCGAGCAGCTCTACGTTGTCGTCGTACTCCGATTGGAAGGGAGGCTCTCCGGACTCGGCATCCTCAGGGCGGGGTACGAAGGGTTCCCGGCCAGCCCGGATGCTCTTGAGCGTCTGGGCAAAGGTTGCATCTGCACCCGCGTAGTAGAGCCGGATCAGGCGGGTGCGTTCCTTGAGGAAGTAGAGGATGTCCATCTTTCGACAAGCCACAGGTTGCTTGGGGCAATTTACCAGGCCCAGAATCCAAAGGCGTGCGCGTTCAAGATCAAGCTATTAGGATAATTCCTGTTAGCGAAACAGCCGGCATTCCGCTAAACTGCGCGTAGGAGGGCGCTCGGACGCGTCCACGGAAGCCGCAAATGCCTGCCTCGAAGCGCCCAGCCAATCCGCCATTCCCCGAGTCCGGGGAGATTCTGGCGCTGCGTGCCCGCATGCAGGGCGTCGCAGCCGGCGAGGCGATCTCGCGGTACGCTCCACAGCGCCGGCCGCGCGGCGGCTCCGCCAGGCAGGCGCTGGCGGACATCCGGACGGACCTGGTGCGATTCGCCGGCGTGCGCGGCCGGGTGGATCTGGCCCAGGCCATTGGCGAGTCCATCTCCCAGGGTATGGCGGGCCTGGCCAGGTTCGAGCGGGCGATCGAGCTGCTGCGCGCGCTGCCGCCCGCCGGCCCGGAGATCGGCGATGAGGTGGGCCGGTGGTTGCCGGCCCGCGTCGCAGCGGCCTTGCAGGCGCATGGGATTGGCACGCTGGCAGAGCTCACCCTGCGGGTGCCGCGCAACAAAGCCTGGTGGCGCGGTATCCCGGGCATGGGGCCCAGCGCTGCCCGGACCGTCGAGCGCTTCTTCGCGACCCATCCCGAACTGACCGCCAGGGCCCGGGCCCTGGCTGTGGCGGACGCAGTCACCGAGATCCAGCCGCTGGAACGGCAGCGCACGCCCGAGGACCTGGACGGTTCGCGCGGCCGCAATCGCGCCCCCAGGGAAACCTGTGTCCTGGCCGCCGACAACGACCTGGCGGCGATCCAAGCCTGGCTGCAATTGCACGAGTCGCCAGCCACCCGGCGCGCCTACCGCAAGGAGGCCGAGCGCCTGCTGCTGTGGGCTGTGGTCCAGCTGGGCAAGCCCTTGTCGTCGCTCACGACCGAGGACGCGAACGCCTACCGTGCATTCCTGCGCGATCTCAAGCCACGTGCCCGCTGGGTGGGACCGCACCGGCCGCGCAGCGCGCCGGACTGGCGGCCCTTCAACGGCGAGCTGTCGCCGGCCTCGGTCGCCTATGCCCTCACCGTCATCAACAACCTGTTCGGTTGGCTGGTCGACCAGCGCTATCTGCTGGCCAATCCTTTCTCCAAAGTGAAAGTCGCCGCCGCGCAGCGCAAGCGCGTGATCGACGTCTCTCATGCGTTCACGGAAGGCGAGTGGCTCCTCGTGCGAGCCATTGCCAACGACTTGGAGGGCAAGCATGGCTGGCAGGCGCCGGCCGCCGAGCGCGCGCGCTTCCTGCTCGATTTCAGCTACGCCACGGGCCTACGCGCCGGCGAACTCGTGGGCCTGCGGCTGAAACAGATCGTGCTGGAAGAGGACGACTGGTGGATTGACCTGGTCGGCAAAGGCCAAAAGGCAGGACGGGTCGCGCTTCCGCCGCTGGGGCGCAACGCGCTGGAGCGCTACCTGCGCCTGCGCGGCATCAGCGCAGACCCGCGCCGCTGGACCGCCGAGCTGGCCCTGGTGGCGAATATGCAGGATGAGACCCGTATCACCAGCACGCGACTCTGGGTGGTGATGAAACGAGCGTTCCGTAGCATCGCCGCGGCCGCGCGCGCTCTGGAGACGCCGCAGGAAGCGCTGGCCGAGAAGCTGGAGGCGGCCAGCCCGCACTGGATGCGGCACACGCACGCCCGTCACGCGCTGGCCCGGGGGGCGGAGTTGTTGTCCGTGCGGGACAACCTGAGGCATGCATCGATTGCAACCACCTCAATCTACCTGCAGGCGGAGGACGTCAAGCGGGCACGCCAGATGTCCACCGCCTTTCAGGGATGAGGAGCAGCCTCGGCGTCCACGACTTTGCGCGGCGATGCCAGGCTGTCGTGCAAGTTCACCACCCGCAAGCTAGCGGTCAACTACGGTCCATCGCCGAAGCCATTCGCGTTCGACACTCCCGAATTTCGGCTTCGGAAGGTCCTTCAGCTGAAGGGGCGCGGTGAGGGCACCCCATTTGTTGCCAAACATCTGAAATGGCGCTTCTTTCAGGGGAGCGGAGCACCAACAGCAGTTGCCGTTGCTGCTCCGGTAGGTCTTGTCGACCTTGGTGCGCACGCTGTTCCATACCGCGTTGACGATGGGCATGTGCCACTCGGAATTGCGGCGGTACTCGTTGAAGCCTCCGAACATGAACTGGGGATAGCCATCTTCGGAAGAAACCCTCGCCCGTACAGCACGATGCCGAACTATGGTGCGCTTGCAGCCAGGGCACTCCCCGATGTGGTCGTAGTCAACACATCCTTGAAGCCAGGTGTCACCAACGCCCTCAAACGGCGCCCACTTCAAGTTCCCATCCAGTGCCGATCGCACGAACTCGGACAGCTCCATGGACTCGGCTCCATCGGCGTATCTCCACATTTCCGGCCGATCCCAGGCAGTCGCAAGCGACACCCAGTCGCCATTGCGGTCAGTTTCGACCGCGAAGATCGGTAACTCCTTGCTGGCCGGGAAGCCCTTCTTCGTGCGCACGAACCAGAGACCTCGCACGCCTGAGGCCTTGTATCGCGCCTGCCGCCGGCGCATGTCGTCGAAATCTGCCTGGGATAACTGCACTTCGAATGCCACGGCCGACTTGTTTTTGGCTGCCAGGACGTCGGCCCGCCAGAGCACCTTCTGGGTTTCGGCGTCTCGCCCAATCGCCTCGGTCTCCACGTCCCATTCGTAGGTGCTCTCAGCCTCCTTCGCTATGACAGCCTTCAGCCGCCGATGCTCTGGCGATTCCCCGCGTTCGCCGGCGCAGCTGTCAGGAACGGTCTTGTGCACGAAGTGCGGCAGCTTGCCCTGCGCGGTGCGGATGACGAGAGGAGCTCCGCAGCACTTCGCAGTGAAGCACGCCTCTTCGCGGTTGCGGCGGCGCATGTTTTCCACCGTCGTGATGTCGGCGCCAAGGATGCTGATGGGGCCGTCGGGGGATAGAGCGCTGAAGGGCATGGAGCCGCCGGTCAAAGCTTCAGTTTTCCCAGGCGAGGGGGGCAAGCTTCTCGGGCATGCTCAATCTCTGATTTCCCCTCGCCATCGAGCACGCCATGGTCATCGTGTTTGCAGGTATAGCTGACGAGGGGCAATTCCAGCAAGCCGCCATCTACACGGCCCCGTGAGATCCGTTGTGCATCAAGTCCCGCATGCCTGAGCGGGCGTCTCCCGAACCGAGGCCCCCCAGCCAGGCACCGGTATCCGCTCCAAGATCGTTTCGGCTCCGCGGGTGCAAGGGCCCTGCTTTGACGTACACGCGGCGGCAGGGTGCTGCACCAGCCGAATCCGCTTGGGAATCGAATCAGGAATAAATTTCCGTTGTTTTTGGCGCGAACATCGAATATAGTCGCGCTCAACCACCTGAAAGGGACGCGATGGTTGTCATGTCGACGGAACAAGCCAAGCAGTTCTTCCAGCCTTACCAGACGCAGCTTCGCAGCGTCGTCAACGAGGCCTGGGACGACTGGCGCAAGAACCCAATGGCGCCACAACTGCAGCACCGGCGCGTGCGCGCGACCTGCGTTTGGAACCAGTTCATCGCGCGGGCGCGCCGCACCTTCGGCGACGCGGCAAATGTCCGAGTCACCACGCTGCGCGAATGGGAGGGTCTGCTCTTTCACGACCGGGTGTTCGTGCGGTTCAAGAAGGCCTCGGCGCAGCTCCTGTCCCGGAACTATCCGACCCCATTGGCCCTCGACTTCCATGACAGCGACAAGGACCTGTTCGGGACGGGCATCAAGCGCGTCGAGCTCGTCTATGTGCTGGACAAGAGCGAAACCGAGATCGAGAGAATCTGCCTGGTGCAGCGCCACGGCCAGCGCATCGCCTGGCACCTGGACCTGCTGGGCGGCGACGACAAGCAGCAGACTGTATTGCCTTTCGCGCCAGAAGCTCCCTCTGGCCCGCCTGTTGCGAAACGAGTATTGAAAGCAAAAAGGAGCAAGGATGGCCGCCGCAAACGAGAACTGGGTGGAGGAACGTAGACCGCAATTCAGACACGAGCTGCTCGGTATCCGCCGCCGCATGTTGGGGTTGTCCCAGGCGGAGCTGGCCGAGCGGGCGCAAATCAGCCAGGCTTCACTGTCGAAGGTGGAGCAGGGACTCAAGCCCGTCACCTCGGGCATGGTGGAGCAGTTCGGCCGCGCGCTGAACTGCCCGTCGAGCTTTTTCTTCCAGGCCGAACGCGAGTACGGCCCGCCCATGAGCGCCCACCCGATGTACAGGAAACGGGCCTCGGTGGGCCAGCGCGTGCTGGACAAGGTGATCGCCGAGTTCAACGTGAGGATCGCGCACGTCCGCACTTTGCTGCGCAGCGTGGAATTGGAGCCTGAGTTGCAGCTGCCGAATTACGACTGTGATGACTTCGAGGGTGGGCCTGAGGAGGTGGCCAACGCGGTTCGCCGCGCCTGGTACCTGCCCAATGGTCCGGTTGCCTCGGTCACCGAGTGCCTTGAGCGAGCGGGCTGCGTCGTAATGCCTTGTGACATGGACCACGCCAAAATCGATGCTGCAACGTATCGCGTCCCTGGACTGCCGCCAATCATCTTCGTGAACACGGTGCTTCCAGGCGACCGGCTTCGGTTCACCCTGGCGCATGAACTCGGCCACCTGGTCATGCATGGCTTCCCTTGCCCAGAGATGGAGCAACAGGCCGATGCGTTCGCTTCCGCTTTTTTGATGCCCGCGGCCGATATCGCACCGGAACTTTCAGGTCTGTCGCTGGCCAAGGCGGCTGCAATGAAGCCGATTTGGAAGGTGTCCATCGGGGCTTTGGTCTATCGCGCTTCGGAACTGGGGGCGATCCGCACGACTCAGGCCGAATACCTCTGGAAGGTTCGTGCGGCCAAGGGTTGGAGTACACGTGAACCCGCTGCTTTCGACATTCCGGTGGAGCAACCGACACTGGTGGCCGGCATGTTCGAGCACATGCTGGATGACAGTGAGTTGTCCGTGCAGGAATTGGGGGAGGTGCTTCACGTGCACTACGAGGAACTGCAGGCGTTGTACAAGCTCGCGCCACCGCAGCCTCACCTTCGTCGCGTGAAGTAGCCGGGATGCCTCGGTTTGACGATGATCACGGGCGAATCTCCCGTCGAAAGCCTTTGTCGACCATGAGCCGCTGCGCTTCCTGTACTACACGGTGCTGGAGCGCCGTGATTGGTCCACGTCCCCGGCAGCTTTAAGGGAGAGAATGAAGCGATGGATTCCGCAGAAGCTATCGCCCCGCTGGTGTCAGTAGTACAGCGGGTGGTCGAGGAGTCGGGTAGTCCAGCAGGCTTCGATGCCGAATCGTGGCTCGCGCGTTGGATGAGCGAGGAGGTGCCGGCTCTCGGCTTCAAGCGACCGGTGGATTTGCTCAATGAGCCTGGCGGCTTTGAGCGGATTCGGACGACCCTCATGGCCATGCAGAGCGGCGCGTATTTCTAGGTTTTCCTAGGCGTGGACAGCGCTTGCCCCTCGACACTGAGCGTCGTCGGTCCTGCATACGCAGGCCCAGACGGGCGGCACGAATCCCGCTTAGGGCCTGACTGGTGGCCCCCAGGCCGTCGAATGCCCGCAGCAACCAGGCACTCCCCAATTCGGTGGATGACCGCTCAGTCCGAGCGGCCTAGGATGACCTGCCCGCGCTTGGCGGGTCCTGAGGAGATGCTCATGGCAGACGAGCGCATGCCGGAAAACATGGTGGCCTGGATGAACAAGAAGGGCTGGGGGCAGCACCACGACCAGTGGCACTTTGAGCGCCGCTGGGACGTATGGCATGCGCGCGCCGCGCTGCCGAACGCGCCGGCCTGGATCGCGCAGATGATCCAGGAAGCCAAGGATAAGGGATGGCAGCGGGCCCAGACGCAGGAGGGCGAGGCCGGCAACGGCGAGGATTTCCTCTACATGCACCGGGCCATGATCGCTCTGCTCTTAGACGAGTTCCCTGAGCACCTGCACTTCCTACGTGGCTGGCACGCCGTGCCCCAGGATCCCGCGGACGGCGAAGACGCTGTGCCTGCGGATCTGCCGGGAGACCCGCCCAATCCTGCCAAGGGAGTGTTCAACGCCGACATGGCCGCCGGCCTCGCGAAACTGGAGTCTCACCCGCCGGCCTTCGATGGCGACGACGGTTTTGGCCTGTTTTTGCAAACCCGCATGCGCCCCGTCCCCGGCAATCCGCTGGCCGTGAGCGCAGACCTCCAGACGGGCGCGCACAACTACCTGCACAACCGCTGGTCCGACAATGCCAGCCCGATCAACATTGGGGACCCCACGGTCAACATCTTCAACACCCGGTTCTGGAAGCTGCACGGCTGGATCGACTTCCGCTGGTGGCGCTTCCGCCGGGCCAGTGGCCTCGATGATGCGGCGGCCGCATATCAGAACAAGCTGGCCTTCTACAAGACGATGATGGGGCAGGACCACCATCATCATCATTTCGAGGCTGTGATGAAGATCAACGCCAAGAAGCCGGCCACTCGCAACGTGTTCCAGTTCGACGGGCCTTAATCCCGAAGGCCCGTCGGCGTGCGGGCAATTAGGGAATCACGCCCAGCTCGGCGCCTCTTCTGGTCGCCCAGGCAGCCAGTCGCCATCCGGGCGAGGCGAGTCATCCATTCGGATGATGGCCAGATTCAAGCCGCACAAGCTGCGAAGCGCCGCAGTCTACTTTCGTCCCGCCGAGCCCCGCTCCAGCCACCAGCGTGCGAACGACGCTAGGTCGGCGTGCTGTGAGTCGACGTGGACCAACAAATCCCCCGTGTTCGGTGACCCCGTCGGCTCACGCAGAATCAGCGCGCGGTGAATCGACGGGTTCACTCCCACGAAGTACGGGAGGAAGTCGTCGACGAAGGCCACCGGCGCCAGGGCGTTCAGCGTGTCGGCCTTGGGACTTGCCGTCGTGAGGACGTTGTCTGTGGCGTGCCCCACTTCGATGGGGAATCCATGCGCCTGCAGATTGCGCTGCCTGGCGGCCCGATACGCCTCGGGTAGGGCCGTGACGCACACGAGGTCGAATCCGGCTCCGACAAGGGCGGTGCAGGCACCGATGGCACCCGCGATAGGAGGGATGGCGCCCCAAAACTCATCATCGAACGCGAGACGGAGCTTTGTGAGCCGCTCGTCGTCCGCCAAACGCTCAACCTCCCAGCGATCGATGGGCCAGTACGCGGTGGGATCGCGCAACGCTGGACGCTGGCCGAAGGCTCGGTGCCAAGCACCTGCGTACGCCAGTCCGTAGTCGATGAGGACGCCGTCGGCATCGAGTGCAATAACTGGCTTGGACATGCCTAGATTCTGCGAGGGCTGCAGAGGGCTGGGCACTCAACCTCCGCTGTCAGGACGACCTGAGTTTCTCCATTGATACGGTTCCGTGGACAATTTCCCTTCAGGGGTGGTCGATTAAACGGCTCCGGAAAGAATCGTTCAGCTGGGGAAAAGTGTTAGAAAAGGCGCCCAACTTGGGCACCATGATCGTGTTCGTAGCGCTGTGCCACCGGCTGGCGGCACGTTCAGCAAATGCCCATCAAGCAGACGGCACCGCCAGGATTTGCCGCACCGGCGGTTGGTTTGTTCAGGCCCCGTTAGCAGCTGAGGCGGCGGTCATCGCCTGACGCCGCAGATGTCAGGGTGACCTTGATTTCTCCATTGGCGCTCTCAGTGCGGGAGAGTGAACGGCCGGTCATACCTAATGAAGGTCGGCGCGTCTGCAGTCGGACAGTTTGGACGGGTTGGGCCCTGGTGGTCTTTGGGATAGTTGACATAATGCACATCGTATGCCTGTTACCATGACCCCACAGAACGGTCCAGGACCGGTACAAAACCATATCGCCGTGTTCGCAGCGGCTTCATGAGTCATTGGGGAATCTATGCCGACCTTCCGCTTGGCCCTGCTGGCCGCGACCGCGCTCGGGATCGCGGGCTGCGCGACCCAGACGCCCACCGCATCAACTCCTGGCAAGCACCTGGTCTACCGGGACTCGGCGGGCACACCGATACGCCAGTTCGACTATCCGAGTGACGATTTCTGCCGCAGGGTCGAGACGATCGCGGGACGCGCGGCGCGCTGTCAGGCCGAGTCGGCCGGCCCGCAACTGCAGGCGAAGGCGACCTTGCGCTACAACCCGCCAGGCGTCCTCGTCGAGAGCCACTACGCCGACATGGCCCGCTGCCAGGCCGACACCGGGACGCTGTCCGCTGGCGTCCAGTTGATCAACCCCTGCGTCCCGAAATAGCGCTGCCTCAAACCTCATCAATTAGATGAGGATCCTCCGCCAAGATACTGTCACCATTTGCCTTTAGGTGCCTTGGCACGGATCGCTGCGGCGATCAGGTCAGCCGCATCCTTCCGGTTTGCCCGTTGCGCGAATTCAATGGCCGACAGGCCCAACTGGTTGCGCATCGTCGGATCCGCACCGGCTTCGAGCAGCAGTTTCACCGAAGGCAACGTGCCGTAGTGCGCCGCCATCATCAGCGGCGTCGTCTTGTTCGGCGACTCGGCATCGATGAACGCATGGTGCTCGAGCAGCAGCTCCATGATCGGCACATGACCGCCGGTGGCGGCGTAGTGCAGCGGGGTCCATCCTGGCTTGTTCACGTCTCCGCCGCGTTCGATGAGCCTGCGCACGAGGTCGGTGTGGCCTTTCAATGCAGCCATCATCAGCGGGCTTTCGTCCTTCGGCGAACGCCACTCGACATTCGTCTTGGGCCATTCCACCAGCACCTCGGCGACCTTGAGCGACCCGTCTTTCAGGGCGGTGAACAGCCCGTGCACACCCGCCGGATCCAGCGCGTTCGCGTCGAATCCCCGTTGCAGCAGGGATGAGACGACGCGCGGATTGTCCTGCTTCAACGCCTGGAAATAGTCCTCGTAGGATCCGGCACTGGCCGAAGAAAATCCAATAAAGACAGCTAGATAAAGAAGAAATCTCATGTTGTTCCTCAGCATCGAACGCCAGCGAATAGGGCTTCGAAATTGGCACTGGTCCGGGCCGCGACGTCTTCCACGGGGAGGCCCCGGAGTTCGGCGACTTGCTTCGCCACGAACGGAACGTAAGACGGATTGTTGACCTTGCCCCGATACGGCACAGGCGCCAGGTACGGGCTGTCGGTTTCGATCAGCATCCGGTCCAGCGGAACGAACCGGGCGACATCGCGAAGTTCGGCGGCGCTCTTGAATGTGAGAATGCCCGAGAACGAGATGTAGAAGCCAAGGTCCAGCGCGGCTCGGGCCACTTCGGCCGTTTCGGTGAAGCAGTGGAAAACGCCGCCGGCCGAGCCGGGCGAGCCGTCTTCGCCCTCCTCTTTCAGGATGGCGACCGTGTCCGCCGACGAAGCGCGCGTGTGGATCACCAGCGGCTTGCCGCATTGCCGCCCAGCCCGTATGTGCGTCCGGAAGCGGTTGCGCTGCCATTCCAGGTCGCCGATGCCGCGGCCGCCCTTGCGTTCCTCCATCTGGTAATAGTCGAGGCCGGTCTCCCCGATCGCCACCACCCGCGGCCGCGCGGCGCGCTCCAGGAGATGCTCGAGCGCCGGTTCCTGAACGCCTTCGTTGTCCGGGTGCACGCCGACCGTGGCCCAGAAATTGTCGTAGCGCATCGCCAATGCGTGCACATCCTCGAACTCTTCCAGCGTGGTGCAGATGCAGAGCGCGCGGTCCACGCCAGCCGCGGCCATGGCTTCGCGGATCTGCGGCAGTTGGGCAGCCAGCTCAGGGAAACTCAGGTGGCAATGGGAATCGACGAACATGGGAATGGCGGCGCCGCCGGCAGTCGGCCGGGCACCGAAATCAGAAATTGTAGGGACTCAGATGGTCTGCGTGGGCCGCTCGGAAGCCAGGTGCCCGCCGAGGATGTCCTCGATCTTGACCTTCAGCAGCTTCGACTTGTCGTCCGCGGGGAAGCGGACCCCGACGCCCTGCGTGCGATTCGCCGCCGCGCGCGCCGGCGTGACCCACGCCACCTTGCCGGCCACCGGGTAGCGCTGCGGGTCGTCCGGCAGTGACAGCAGGACGTACACATCGTCGCCGAGCTTGTAGTCGCGCGAGGTGGGGATGAACACGCCGCCGTCTGAAAACAGCGGGATGTACGCGGCGTACAGCGCCGCCTTCTCCTTGATCGCCAGCTGGATGACGCTGGGACGCGGGGTCGGCGGCGAGGCGGGCGTGGTGGGTGCGGTGCTCATGGGGGGCTCAGGTCCCCGAGTTTAGGGCCGAGCGGGCCTCGCTCACAAGCGCTTCCAGCATCAGCCCGGCATTGAAGGGGTGTTCGGCCGTCCGCGCAGCGCGGGCCAGACCACGCGACCAGCGGTGCAGGGCGGCGGCCGAGCGCACCGGCGGCAAATCGTTGTTCTCGAAGAAGCGCGGCTGCGCACCCGCGTCGCGCGCGAGGAGGTCGTGGCAGAGTTTCTGCATCGCGTCGATCACCTGGGGCGGTGCCCAACCAGCGACCGGCGCGACGTCGCCCCGGCGCCACGTTTGCGGCAGTGCCGACCACGTCGGGCCATCCAGGCCAGCCTCGTGCATCCGCAGCGCACCTTCCGGCCGGCCCCCCGACGCCCGCAACAAGGTGCCCGCGGCGGCGCCGGCGACGCCCTGCTCCTGCAACCAGGCCAGCGCAGCCGCCTGGTCCGGCCAATGCATGACGTGTCCCAGGCACCGGCTGCGGATGGTGGGCAGCAGCAGGTGCGCGGCTTCGGTGGCCAGGACGAAGCGCACGTCCCCCGGCGGTTCCTCCAGCGTTTTCAGCAGGGCGTTCGCGGTCACGTTGTTCATCCGTTCGGCCGGATAGACCAGCACGGCCTTGCCGCGTCCGCGCCCGCTGGTGCGCTGCGCGAACTCCACGGCGTCGCGCATTGCGTCCACGCGAATCTCCCGGCTGGGCTTGCGCTTCTTGTCGTCGATGTCCGCCTGCGCCTTTTCGCCCAACGGCCAGCCCAGGGCCAGCAGCACCGTTTCCGGCATCAGCACGCACAGATCCGTATGGGCACGCACCTCGATCTGGTGGCAGCTGCCGCATTCGCCGCAGGCACCCTGCTCCGTCGGCCGGTCGCACAGCCATGCCCGGGCCAGGCCCAAAGCCAGGTCGTACTGCCCGAGACCCGATGCGCCGTGCAGCAACCACGCGTGACCCCGCTGTGCCAGCAAGGCACGGCGTTGTCTGTCGATCCAGGGCGCGCTCATCCCAGATGCCCTTTCGCCCGCACCGCGGCGACGACGGCGGCCCGGACGGCGTCTCGCTCCAGCGCCGCATCGATCCGCGCGAAGCGCCCGGGGTCCGCCGCCATGCGCGCCGCATAGCCGCCGGCCACGTTCTCGAAGAAGGCCTGGGGCTGCGACTCGAACTTGTCCGGCAGGCGGGCCCCGGCGAGCCGCTCCGCCGCGATGGCGGGCGCGAGGTCGAACCACAAGGTCAGGTCGGGCTGGCGCAACGCCGGTGGCGCCTTCGCCGGGACGGTCTGGACCCAGCGTTCCAGGGTGGCCAGCACATCGATGTCGAAGCCGCGGCCACCGCCCTGGTAGGCAAACGTGGCGTCGGTGAAACGGTCACACAGCACGACGTCGCCGCGCGCCAGGGCCGGTTCGATGACGAGCAGCAGGTGATCCCGGCGCGCCGCGAACATGACGAGTGCCTCGGTCAGCGGGTCCATCGCCTCGTTGAGCGCCAGCCCCCGCAGCCGCTCGGCCAGCGGCGTGCCGCCCGGCTCGCGCGTCAGAACCACCACGCGGCCGGCGTCGCGGAACGCCTGCGCGAGCGCCTCGATGTGGGTCGACTTGCCGGCGCCATCGATGCCCTCGAAGCTGATGAACAGGCCGGGCCTGGAAGATGGGCTCATTGGCCGCGCTGGTACTTGTTGACGGCCCGATTGTGCTCGTCGAGCGAGTCGCTGAACTGGCTGGTGCCGTCGCCCTTGGCGACGAAGTAGAGTGACTTCACGGGCGCGGGCTGCACCGCGGCCAGCAACGCCGCCTTGCCTGGCATGGCGATCGGCGTCGGCGGCAGGCCGCCGCGCAGGTAGGTGTTCCAGGGCGTGTCGCGCTGCAGGTCGGCCTTGCGCAGGTTGCCGTCGAAGGCCGCCCCCATGCCGTAGATGACGGTGGGGTCCGTCTGCAGCGGCATGCCCACCCGCAGCCGGTTGTGGAAGACGGCCGAGATCAGCGTGCGGTCACCGGCCTTCCCCGTTTCCTTCTCGACGATGCTCGCCATCACCAGGGCGTCGTCCGGTGTCTTCAGGACGGATTGCGGCGACCGCTGGGCCCAGGCCGCGGCCAGCCGCTTGTCCATGGCCCGCAGGGCCCGGCGCAGCACGGCGACGTCGCTCGAGCCCTTGGCATAGGTGTAGGTGTCCGGAAAGAATCGCCCCTCCGGGTGCTGGCCTTCGCGGCCCAGCAACTTCATGATTTCGGCGTCCGTAAGCTGGCCCGTGTCCGGCTTGAGCTGCTCCCCCTTGGCCATGACGGCCCGGAACTGGCGGAAGTTGAAACCTTCCACCAGCGTCACGGCGCGGAGTGCCTCCTCGCCGCGCGCGAGCTTGTCGAGCAGGCGGCGCGGCGTGATGCCCCGCTCCAGTTCGTAGCTGCCCGCCTTGATGGCGCGCCCCTGCCCCGAAACGCGGAACCAGGCGTAAAGCAGCTCGGGGTGGACCTGCACACCGGCGTCCGCCACCGCCTGCGCCACCGCGCGCGGCAACATCCCCGGCTCGATGGAGAGGTCGACCGTCGTGCCAGGCATGCCCATCGGCCGCTGCAGCCACCACCACGCGCCGCCCGCGCCGGCCAGCGCGGCGAGCAAGCCCAGCAGGAACACCGTCTTCAGGAATCGGAGCACCGGACCGCCGCCCTTACTTCTTCAATGGAATGGACCGGCCATGATAATTCAGGGCATGACCCACCCCCTGAACGGCGTGGCCGCATTGCCCCACCTCGGCGTGATCCGTGCGGCGGGGCCCGACGCGGCGAGCTTCCTCAATGGACAACTGACCAACGACTTCGCCCTGCTCGGCCCCGACCAGGCCCGGCTGGCCGCGTTCTGCACGGCCAAGGGGCGCATGCTGGCCAGCTTCATCGGCTTCAAGCGCGGACCGGAAGAGATCCTGCTGGTCTGCAGCCGCGATCTCCTCGCGCCCACGTTGAAGCGGCTGTCGATGTTCGTGCTGCGCGCCAAGGCCAAGTTGACGGATGCCAGCGGGGATTTCGCTCTGTACGGGCTGGCCGGCACGGTGTTGCAAGGCGCGGGCATCGCACCGGCGGCGCCGTGGAGCCGGGGCTCCCTGGGCGATGCCGACGTCGTCCATCTCTACCCGGCCGACGGCCAGCCGCGCGCCTTGTGGATCGCGCCCGCCAACGCCGCGCCCCCGCCCGGCGAGTCGATGGTCACCGGGGACTGGTTGTGGGGCGAAGTCCGAAGCGGTATCGCGACCTTGAGCGCACCGGTCGTCGAAGCCTTCGTCCCGCAGATGCTGAATTTCGAGTCGGTCGGCGGCGTGAACTTCAAGAAGGGTTGCTATCCGGGCCAGGAAGTCGTGGCGCGCAGCCAGTTCCGCGGCACCCTGAAGCGGCGTGCTTTCATCGCGCATGCCCCGCAGGCGGTGGCGTCCGGGCAAGAGGTCTTTGCGGCGGGTGATGCCGAGCAGCCCGCGGGCGTCGTGGTCCAGTCGGCCGCGGCGCCTGGCGGTGGATTCGACGCCATCGTCTCGCTGCAACTGGCCGCTGCGGAGCGAGGCGGCCTGGCGGCAGGTGCGGTCGACGGGGTCCCTCTGGAGCTGCAGCCCCTGCCCTATCTGCTGCTGGAAGACGTGTAGGAAGCCTGGGGGGACAGTGAGGCGGTCGGCGTGAATTCCTGCCGGAAAGGTGGTGGGATCTGCGCGAGCAGCTTGTCGCGCTCGGCTGGGTCCGCCGCCGCCGCCAGCCCTGCGCGGAACGCCGCGCGGGCCTTGGCCGCATCGTTCATCCCGGTGGCATACATCAAGCCCAGCCGCACCTGGCCCGAACTTTGGCTCTCGGGCCAGTCCTTGACGCGGAGCGCCATCGCCTGCTCCGCCAGCGCGAACTCCTTCGCGCGCGACGCCAGGACGAAGAGCGCATTGACCAGGTCATAGTCGTACACCCCGGCGGCCAGCGCCGCCTTGGCGAGGCGCAGCGCTTCGGCCTCCTTGCCGGCGCGGCCGAGCAGCACGACCTCCAGGGACCGCACCGATGGCGCGCGTGGCTGGATGCGCTTGGCGCGTTCCAGCATGGCCAGCGCCTTGTCCGGCTGGCCGGTCGACGAATAGCCGCGCGCGGCGTTGCTGATGATCGCCACGACGTTCGGCCGCGAACTGAGCACGCTTTCCCAGATCCAGGTGGCGTTCGCCCAATCGCCCCACTTCGCCAGTTCGTCCGCCACCATCGGCGTGATCTTGCGATAGTGCGGATTGATGGCGACGCCCTCTCGCACCAGGCGCAGCATCTCTTCGCGGCTCGCACGCCAGCGCGGGTCGTCGGGCCGGCCCGAGGCGCTCATGGCCAGGGCGATCTTCGCGGCGGACACGATCTTGCGTTCGCTTTCGGCGGCGCGCTGCGTGATGAAAAGCGCCAGGGCGATGCACGCGCAAGTCACCGCGATCGCCGCCTGTCGAAGCGCCGGCGTCCAGCGCAACGCCTGCGCCAATGCGGGACTCGCATGGCCCAGGCGTGCATCCGAAGCCGCGAGCCCGGCCAGGCAGAGCGCGAACAGGGCACCCGTGGCGGCCATGCGCCAGGGAAAGCCGATGCAGCTCACCACCATCAGCGCGAGGAGACTGCACAGCAGCGTCGCGCGCCACAACGCTTCCGCATCCTCCGTCTCGGTCGCCGCCTTCCAGGTCCGCCCCGCGGAAACGATGAGATAGGTGAAGAGCAGCACCAGGAAGGTCCAGCCGACCAGCCCGTACTCGGCGAGCAGCTGGAGGAATTCGTTGTGGACGTAGTAGTCGGTCTCGAGCTGCGAGCCCTCGGCCTGGTAGAGCGGCACTTCGCTCTCCCAGGCGCCCGCACCCACCCCGGTGAACGGCCGGGCCTGGATGATGTTCAGCGTGGCGCGCCACATCTCCATGCGCACGCCGAGCGAGTAGTCCCTGGGCCCGATCGACTGGGTGCGCGTGAAGGCGCGAGCCAGCGCATGGGCGCCTCGCTCCTCCACCAGGATCTTGGGGTTGGCACTGGGGACCAGGCCCAACACCAGGACGGTCAGCGCCAGCACCAGCGGCGCAGCCACCCGCACCGGGAGCGTCCAGCCCGGCCAGGCGAACTGCCGGCGGCAGCGCCATGCGATCAGCGGCCAGACCACCAGGAGCTGCAGCCACAGCGCGATCAATGCCGCCCGGGTCCCCGTCATGAGGATCGTGGTGATGATCAGCCCATTGCTGACCGCGAGCGCCACCACGCTCCCGCTGGCCCGTGCGCGTCCCAGCAGCAGCATGGAGAACGGCAAGGTGCAGACCACGAACTCGGCGAAGAAATTGCGGTTGACGAACGTGGAGGCCGGATTGGGCCCCTGCGGGAACAGGTCGAAGTCCACCCAGAATTGCAGCGCTGCCCAGAGCGCGGCCCCGACGGCGCCCGCGTGCACGCCCCAGGCCAGCCAGGCCAGCCGATCGCGTGCCAGGGTGTTCAGGCCGAGCCAGAGCAACAGGGTGAAGACGAACCATCGCACCGCCTCGACGCCGCCGAGGTAAGCGTGCGACCAGGCCATGCTGCCCAGCGCATAAAGCAGCAGTGCCAGTGGCAGCCACAACAAGCCATGCCAGCGCAGCGGCTCGCGGCGCCCACGCATCTGCAGGAAGAACAGGAGGGCCGCGCTCAGAACGGCCATGGCGACGATGATGGACTTCAGCGTGTCCTGCAGCATGAGCTCGGTCGGGACGCCCAGCGCGGGTGCCAGGAACATCATGACGGCCAGGATCACCACGGTCCAATCATCCCGCACGACCTCGCCGGGCAGCGGCGCTGGCGCGGCCGTCGCGGCGGCCTGGGTCGGACGTTTCGGCACCGGAACTAAGCCGCGAACGGCAGCGGGCGCGCCATCGCCACATGGGCGATCCCGGCTTCGTCGAACGGCTCGCCCACGGCAGCGAAACCCAGGCGTGCGTAGAAAGTCTCCGCGCTGCGTTGGGCATGCAGCTCCACGCGCGTGTCGCCGCGCGTCGATGCCGCCTGCGCCAGCGCGCGCAGGACCTGCTCGCCCACGCGCGTGCCGCGCAGCACCTGGTGCACCGCCATCCGGCCGATCTTCGCAACCCCCGGCCCCGCGGCCAGCAGGCGCCCGGTGGCCACCGGCTGGCCCAGGCGGTTGTAGGCGACTGCATGGATGGCGTCCTCGTCCGCCACGTCCCATTCCAGGTCGGCCGGAATGCGCTGCTCTTCGACGAAGACCGCCGTGCGGATGGCGCGGGCGTCCGCGCCCAGCCGGCTCCAGGGCCCGGTCTCCACGCGCAGCATGGCTTCGCCGGCTTCATAGCCAATCAGGATGTCACGCAAGGCCTGGGGCACGGGGCGGGAGGTCTGCGTGGCCGGGTTGGCGAACACGTAGATCAGCTCGCAGGTGATCAACAACTGGTCACCGCGATAGATGGCGCCCAGGAAGGTCATCGAGGAATTGCCGATGCGCGCGCATTTCATGCCCACGTCGAGCCGGTCGTCCATGCGTGCGGATGCGTGGAACTCGATGCCGGCTTTCTTCACGTACAAGTCGCCGTCGAGCTGGTGCATCGCTTCCTCGTACGGCATCGCGAGCGCGCGCCAATAGTCCGCGACGGCAGTGTCGAAGTACATCAGGTAGTGCGCGTTGAACACGATCTTCTGCATGTCCACTTCGGCCCAGCGCACCCGCAGGCGATGGAAAAACCGGAAATCTTCTCGCTTCATGCTGCAAACGCCTCTCGCAACGCGGCCGCGGCGTCGGCATGCGCCTGTTTCGCCTCGGGCAGGATGCGCCCCATCTTGATGAATTCGTGCGTGACGCCACGGTAGATCTCGAGCGCCACGGGCACGCCCGCTGCCCGGAGTTTATCCGTGTACAGCAGGCAGTCGTCGAACAGGGGATCGCACTCCGCCAGGCCGAACCAGGCCGGCGCCACGCCTTCCACGTCGGGCGCATTCAAAGGTGAGAAGCGCCAGTCGTCGCGCTCGGTCCCGGCGATGTAGTGCCCGAAAAAGTACTCGATGTGCGCCTGTTCCAGCACCAGCCCCGCGCCGTATCGCTGGTGCGAGAGGGTTTCCTGCCGGCCGGCACACCCCGGGTAGAACAGGAGCTGCAGGGCCACGCGAATCCCGGCGTCGCGCGCGAGCAAGGCACAGACGGTGGCCAGTGTGCCGCCCGCACTGTCGCCGCCCAGCGCGAGGCGGTGGGTATCCAGACCCAGTTCCGGGGCATGCCGGGTGACGTGCCGCACCGCTTCCCAGGCGTCTTCCACCGCCGTCGGGAACCGATGCTCCGGGGCCAGCCGGTAGTCGACGGAAACGACGGCGCAACCGGCTTGGCGGCTCAGGGTGCGGCACAGGGCGTCGTGCGTCGTGACGCTGCCGATGGTGAAGCCGCCGCCGTGGAAGTAGACCAGCACGGGCAATGGATCGGTCCGCGGCGCGTAGAGGCGCGCATGCAGAGGTGTGCCGTCTCGCGCCGGGATGACCAAGTCTTCCACGCGCGGCAGGACGGCAGCGGGAATCTCCAGCACACCAGCGCCGGCCGCGTACGCCGCCCGGGCCTCGGCGGGCGGCAGCGCATGCAGTGGAGTGTGGCCGGCCCGCGCCATCCGTTCGAGCACGGAACGCATGGCGGGGGTCAGTTCCGGGTATTGCGGGAGAAACGCCAACACCGCTACTTGAACTGCACCCACACCGGCGCGGCGCCAGGCAAACCCCCATAGGTCGCCGTGGCCTTCAAGCCGGCTTTGGGCGGCAGCAAGGGCGAGAACGAGCCCAGGCTGATCAACTCGCCGGGCTTCATCGCCAGGCCTTCCTTGGCCAGCGCTTCGGCCAGCCAGACGACCGCGTTCAGCGGATGCTCCAGGATGTCGCTGCCCTTGCCCTTGCCCAGCTCGGCCCCGGCGCCGTCGGCCAGCACCACGTTCATGTCGCGCAGCGCGTCCAGCATGGCGTAGCGTTCCGCACGGGTCGCCGGCACGGCCATCGGCGTCCCCGCGACGCCCAGCCGCGCGCCGACATTGATCGCGTCGATGGCGGGGCCGTTCAGCCTGGGGGGCGCCTGCACCACCAGGTCGGGCAACTCGATGAAGGGGATGATCTGGTCGATCGCCAGCAGCACGTCCATCGGCGTCCTGGCCTGGTTGATGGACGCGTCCTTGACGCGCACCAGCATGTCGGCCTCGAACAGCGGGCGTGCGCCGAACGCCGCATCCACCGAGGCGCCGTTGGCGAGCACCATGCCCTGGTAGAGCTTGCCCCACACGGGCTTGTCGTGGTTGAAGCGCTTCTGAACGGCCGGGTTGGTGAGCCCGGCCTTGTAGCCGATCACCTTGCCGAGCCGTTGCTCGAGCAGAGCGTTGACCTTGGCGCGGCTGCAGGCGCCGTCGGCCTCCGAGAGGCCTTCGGGGTTGGCAGCCGGCGTGCGCGCCATCATCTGGGCCACCAGCTCCTGGACCTGCGCATCGGTCATGCAGGCGGCCTGGGCCGTGCTGGCAGCGGCTATCGCGAGCGCGACGCCGCAAAGGAAAGTCGGGGTAGGCATGGGGGGTCTCCTCGCTTACAGTGAAGGTCTTCTTTTCGACATCGTACAGCGCGTCCCACCATGGCATTCATCTTCTACGTCACCCAGATCCAGTTCGATTTCGGCGCCATCAAGCTGCTCAAGCAGGAGTGCGAGCGGGTCGGCATCAGCAAGCCGCTGATCGTCACCGACCCGGGCGTCAAGGCCGCCGGCGTGCTGCAGAAGGCGCTGGACGCCCTGCCCGGCATGGCCTACGCCGTCTTTGACCAGACGCCCTCCAACCCGACCGAGGCGGCCGTGCGCGCAGCCGCCGACGTGTACAGGGCGCAAGGCTGTGACGGTCTCATCGCGGTGGGCGGCGGCTCGGCGATCGACTGTGCCAAGGGGGTCGCCATCGCGGCCACCCACGAAGGTCCCCTGACCCACTACGCCACCATCGAAGGCGGCTCGCCCCGCATCACCGACCGCGCGGCGCCACTGATCGCCGTGCCGACCACCAGCGGCACCGGCAGCGAAGTGGCGCGCGGCGCCATCATCATCGTGGACGACCACCGCAAGCTGGGCTTCCATTCCTGGCACCTGGTGCCCAAGGCGGCCATCTGCGACCCGGAGCTCACGTTCGGCCTGCCGGCCAAGCTGACCGCGGCCACCGGCATGGACGCCATCGCGCACTGCATGGAAACCTTCATGTCGGCGGCCATCAATCCACCGGCCGACGGCATCGCGCTGGACGGGCTCGAGCGCGGCTGGGCCAACATCGAACGCGCCACGCGGGACGGTTCGGACCGCCAGGCGCGCTTCAACCTGATGAGCGCCTCCATGCAAGGCGCCATGGCGTTCCAGAAGGGCCTCGGCTGCGTGCATTCGCTCAGCCACAGCCTGGGCGGTGTCGACCCGCGTCTGCACCATGGCACCCTGAATGCGATGTTCCTGCCGGCCGTGGTGCGCTTCAACGCGGAAACAGCGTCGGTGCAGAAGGACCGCCGGCTTGAGCGCATGGCGCATGCCATGGGCCTGGCCTCGGCGGGCGACATCCCCGACGCCATCCGCGACATGAATGCCCGCCTGGGCCTGCCCGCCGGCCTCGCCGAGATGGGTGTGCAGCGCGACTGGTTCGACCGCATCATCCATGGCGCGCTCGCGGACCACTGCCACAAGACCAACCCGCGCGAGGCCAGCGCGCGCGACTACGAAGAGATGCTCGCCACCTCGCTCTGACGGACCCTCACCCGACCCCAGCTGCGCAAGCTGGTGCGGCGCGGCCTGCTACAGGGCTTCCACCCGCGCGACATCGGGCTGATGAAGCCATTGCGCGAATTCATCCGCCAGCTGGGCGCTGGCGGAGGTCGCCGCGGTCCAGGCCGTGACCCGTGCCTGCAGCTCGGTGCCGTAGCGCGGGAAATCCGTGCGGTCCGGCAGCTTGCCGTTGGGCAGCGTGCGCACCCAGTCGGGGTCGGGGGCCAGCACCACCATGTGGTCCAGGAACGCCGTGGCACGGTGCCGCCATTTGAAGCCCTTGTCCAGCCAGCCCGGCACGACGGCCCGCTGGAAGTGCGGGTACAGCACGATCCCTGCGTTGTCCTTCTCGCGATAGTGCAGGTGCAGGTGGTAATCCGTGATCCCGCCATCCCAGTAGGCGCCGCGCGGCGCCCCCGGAATGTCGTGGATCGCCTTCAGCACGAACGGAATCGAACAACTGGCCTGCAACGCCGGAAAGAAATTCGCTTCGGAGAGGCCGACCTGGCGGGTGCGGTAATCGCCCGTGCCGAACGGCAAGGCAGCGGGAGCTTCCTGGTGCGGGCTGGAGAAGACCACCCGCTCCAGCCAGGCGCCCATCGCCTTGCGATGGAGGGTGTTGCTGAGGAACGCACCGAGGTAGCCCATGGGGGTGCCCAGCCGGTGCTCGCGTCCGAGCACGTGCCGCCCGCGCGAGGTCACGATGTGCAGCCGAAAGCGCGGATGCGCGAGCACCTCGCCCACCCGGCCGCCGTAGAACAGCTGCAGGTTGTGCGCGAAGCGCTCCGAGATGTGGTCGGCGGTCGGCGTCTTGCGGCCGGGCCGCAGCTCGTAGTCCTGCGCGATGTAGTCGCGCTCCAGCCGCTCGAAGGCGGCGACCGAATCGTTGAGGCACGCCGTGGCCATGCGCCAGGCGCCGATGGACGCGCCCACCAGGTCGATCGCGTGGTCCGATTTGGGCAGCCATTCACCGAACAGGAAACGATCCAGCGGCCCGAGGATGAGGCCCTTCGGCCCGCCAGCGGCCGCCGGCACCACCCCCACGTCACGCGGCTGCAGGCCATGCTTCTCGATGTGGCGCCGGGCACCGGGGCCGGCGTAGATGCGCAGGGCTTGCATGGGGAAATTGTAGGTGGCGGCCAAATCGCGCCTCGTGCGACACTCGCCGCGAGGACCTTTTCCCCATGCTGCACCCCCAAGCCCAAGCCCTGCTGCGCCTGCTGCAGGAAAAAGGCGTCGCGCCCGCCCACGTCCTGACGCCGGAGGAGAACCGGCGGCTCTATCGCGAACGCGCCGGCTACACGCAGCCGCCGCCGCCGGTGGTGGCGCTGTCGCAAGACCTGGCGATTCCCGGCACCGGTGGCCCGATCCCGGCCCGCCTGATCCGGCCGCCAGGCAGCGGGAACGACGAGCGCCTGCCCGTCCTCGTCTTCTTCCATGGCGGCGGATGGGTGATCGGCGACCTGGACACCCACGACACGTTGTGCCGCGAACTCGCCAATGGCGCGGGATGTGCCGTCCTCTCGGTCGACTACCGCCTGGCGCCGGAGCATCGCTTCCCGGCGGCGGCCGAGGATGCCATCGCGGCGCTGGGCTGGGTGGCGTCAAACGCCGCGGCGCTGTCGCTCGACGCGTCACGCATGGCCGTCGGTGGTGACAGCGCGGGCGGCAACCTCGCGGCGGTGGCGGCACTGGCCGCTCGCGACAGCGGCGGCCCGCAGCTGCGCTTCCAGCTTCTGATCTATCCCGTCACCGACCTGCGGCGCGGCAGCGATTCCTATCGGGCGCGGGCCACGGGCTACACCTTGGGCGCGGACAGCATGGCGTACTTCTGCACGCACTACCTCGGCGAAGGCGAAGCCGGGCTGGTGACGGATTGGCGCGCATCGCCCCTGCTCCATCCGGACCTCTCGCGCCTGCCGCCGGCGCTGGTCCTGGTGGCCGAATACGACCCGCTGCATGACGAAGGCGTGCAATACGCCCACGCACTCAGCGCGGCCGGGTCCCCGGCCACGCTGGTGAATTTCGCGCGCCAGATGCACGGCTTCATCCTGATGGGCGCCGTGATCGACGAAGCGAACACCGCGGTGCAGCTGTGCGCCGCGCAACTCCGGCAGGCCCTCCGCTAGGAGACTGGGCGGCAGAGAAACGGGCCTGCGCCGGCACCTGAATCAGCGCCAGGCTAGTGTCCTGTCCCGTTAATTCGCGAACACAGTCGCACGATCTTTTCTAGGATCGAGTCGGCTGTCGCAGTCCAGGTGAAGGGCTTGCAGGACTCGTTGTACCTGGTGACGAATTCGTCGATCTTC